>NZ_JBVJGU010000001.1:0-1192535 GCF_055587165.1 Streptomyces sp. NPDC048353
AGGCTCCCAGTAGACGACTGGGTTGATAGGCCGGATGTGGAAGCCCAGTAATGGGTGGAGCTGACCGGTACTAATAGGCCGAGGGCTTGTCCTCAGTTGCTCGCGTCCACTGTGTTAGTTCTGAAGTAACGAACTGTGCCGATATCCGGTTGGTTAACTTCATAGTGTTTCGGTGGTCATAGCGTTAGGGAAACGCCCGGTTACATTCCGAACCCGGAAGCTAAGCCTTTCAGCGCCGATGGTACTGCAGGGGGGACCCTGTGGGAGAGTAGGACGCCGCCGAACAATCATTGTGGGAAAGCCCCGCACCTTATGGTGCGGGGCTTTTCTGCGTTCACGATCCGATGAGCACGACCAGACATCGCGGAGAGGGGCTCCCGCTGGAGCCCCCCGCGCTGCGATCAGAGACGGCCGGCGGCCTTCAGCGCCAGATACGCGTCCGCCAGAGCCGGCGCCAGCTCGTCCGGGACCGCGTCGACCACCGTGACGCCATGGCGACGGAGCTGATCCGCCGTACGGCTGCGCTGAGCCTGGGCCTGCGTAGCCGCAGCCGCCTCGTAGACACCGTCGACCGAACCGCGGCCTCTGCCCATGCGGGCCGTATGCGGGTCGGCCACAGAGGCCACCAGCACCGTGTGGCGTTGGGTCAGCTGCGGGAGGACAGGAAGCAGACCCTCCTCGATCGGAGCCGCGTCCAGACCGGTCAGCAGCACCAGAAGAGAACGCCGAGGCGCACGAGCCAGGGCCGTGGCCGCGAGCGCTCGCGCGTCCGTCTCCACGAGCTGCGGCTCCAGCGGGGCCAGGGCATTGACCATGGCGGGCAGGACGTCCCCCGCCGAGCGGCCCTGGACCTGAGCGCGCAGGCCGCGGTCGAACGCGAGAAGATCGACACGGTCGCCGGCGCGGGACGCCAGCGCGGTGAGGAGAAGAGTCGCGTCCATCGCGGCGTCCAGGCGCGGGACATCGCCCACGCGCCCCGCCGACGTACGGCCCGTGTCCAGAACGATCAGGATGTGACGGTCCCGCTCCGGACGCCAGGTACGCACGGCGACCGTGGTCTGGCGGGCCGTGGCACGCCAGTCGATCGACCGGGTGTCATCACCGGGGACGTACTCGCGGAGGCTGTCGAACTCGGTGCCCTCGCCTCGCGTCAGGACGCTCGTGCGGCCGTCGAGTTCACGGAGCCGGGCCAGCCGAGACGGCAGGTGCTTCCGGCTCGTGAACGGCGGCAGGACGCGCACCGCCCACGGCACATGGTGGTTCCCCTGCCGGGCCGCCAGGCCCAACGGGCCGAAGGAACGGACCGTGACCCGCTCCGCGTGACGGTCGCCGCGGCGCGTCGGGCGCAGCCGCGTGGTGACCCGGCGGCGCTCACCAGGCGGAACGGACAGCCTCGTACGGGACGCGGCCTGCTCGGTCCCCGGAAGCCAGGAGCTGGGCGGCCAGGCGTCACGGAGCTGGGCCCGAAGCCGGCGGCGGGATGCGTTGGTGACCGTGAGGTGCACCTCCGCCTCGTCACCCAGTCGAACTGACGTATCACCGCTTCGGGTGAATCGCAGGCTTCGCACTGGCGCTGCCATCGCGTAGTCGCACAGAATTGCGATGGAGAGGGGCGCGTTCACGGCGAGCATCCCCGTCCAGCTGGGGGCGAGGATGCCGACGGGCAACGATCCGAGGGCGGCGAGCAGCGCGGTTCGTCCGGTGAGGGCCATGGGGCGCCGTTCTCAGCGGGGTACGGGGACGTGGGCGAGGATCGAGTTGATGACGGAGTCGGCGGTGACGCCCTCCATCTCGGCCTCGGGCCGCAGTTGGACGCGATGGCGCAGGGTGGGGAGAGCGAGGGCCTTCACATCGTCCGGGGTGACATAGTCCCGGCCGGTGAGCCAGGCCCAGGCGCGGGCGGTGGAGAGCAGGGCGGTGGCGCCTCGGGGAGAGGCGCCGAGAGTGAGCGAGGGGGATTCACGCGTGGCACGACAGATATCGACGACATAGCCGGCGATCTCGGGGGAGACGGCGGTCTTGGCGACGGCGGCGCGGGCGGCCTCGAGTTCGGCGGGGCCGGCGACCGGACGGACACCGGCGGCCTGGAGGTCACGGGGGTTGAAGCCGTCGGCGTGCCGGGTCAGGACGCTGATCTCGTCCGCCCGCGACGGCAGCGGGACCGTCAGCTTCAGCAGGAAGCGGTCGAGCTGGGCCTCGGGGAGGGGGTACGTGCCCTCGTACTCCACCGGGTTCTGGGTCGCCGCGACCAGGAACGGGTCGGGCAGCGGGCGGGGAGTGCCGTCGACGGTGACCTGGCGCTCCTCCATGGCCTCCAGGAGGGAGGACTGGGTCTTGGGGGGCGTGCGGTTGATCTCGTCGGCGAGCAGCAGGTTGGTGAAGACGGGACCCGGCTGGAAGGAGAACTCGGCGGTCCTGGCGTCGTAGACCAGTGAGCCGGTGACGTCGCTCGGCATCAGGTCGGGGGTGAACTGGACACGCTTGGTGTCGAGTTCGAGGGCGGTGGCGAGCGCGCGGACCAGCAGCGTCTTGGCGACGCCGGGGACCCCTTCGAGCAGGACGTGGCCCCGGCAGAGCAGGGCGACGACCAGGCCGGTGACGGTGGGGTCCTGGCCGACCACGGCCTTCGCGATCTCGGTGCGCAGGGCCTCCAGGGAGGCGCGGGCGCTGTCCGAGGTCGTAGGGGTCGCGGGGGTCGGGGCGCTCATGAGGTGCGTACCTCTCTTTCGAGGGCGTCGAGGTGGTCCGCCAGGCGGATGAGGGCGGCATCGTCGGCGGGAGCCGGGCCGAACAGAAGGTCCTTGGGGTCCGCGGTGGTCCCGGGGAGACGGGCGGAGAGCGCGGGGAGCAGGGATTCGGGGGAGTGGGCGTGCTGGGGAGGGACGCCGAGGAGAGGGGCGATCCGGGTGCGGGTCGCGGTGCGCAGGGCGGAGGCCGCGCGGTCGCGGGCGTTCGCCTTGCGGTAGAGGCGGGCGCGGCCCTCGGTGGCCTCGGAGGCGCGGATGGCGACCGGGAGGCGTTCGGTCACCAGCGGGCCGAGGCGCCGGCCGCGCCAGAGGGCGGCGAGGAGGGCGGCGACGGCGAGTTGCAGGGTGCCCCACAGCCAGCCCTCGGGGACCAGAGAGAGGAAGCCTTCGGCGGCGTTGTCGTCGGACGGGCCGTCGGGGTCGCCCTCGGTGGCGGAGGCATCGGTGAGGGAAGGGAGGTACCAGACGAGATGAGGCCGGGAACCGAGGAGTTGCAGGGCGAGCGAGGCGTTGCCCTGCTGGTTCAGACGGTCGTTGTAGAGGATGTCGGGCGACCCGAGCAGGACGGTGTCGCCGGCCCCGGAGTTCTTGACGGAGACCAGGGTCGGCAGGCCGTCGGCGGGGTAGCAGGTCTCGGCGTGGTCGCCGGTGACGTACCGCTCGCCGCCGAGGTCGACGCCGCCGGCGCGGACGGCGGCCGGCAGGGAGCACTCCGGTTCGCGGGTGGCGACCGGGGTGCTGGGGGCCGAGGTGACGCCCGGGGCCAGAGCGGGCAGGGAGGACGGGCCCGCGCCGAGGAGGACGGTGCGGCCGCCGGACGTGCTCATGGCGGCGTGGAGGGTGGACTGCTGGCGATCGGTCAGCAGGTCCGGGGTGGTGACCAGGAGGGTGGTGTCCGGGTCGGCCGCCGTGGTGGCCTCGTCGAGTGTGGTGGCCACGCGCAGGGTGACGCCCTGGGCCTTGAGGATCTCGGCGACGGCCCGGCTGCCGTTCGGGTCGGCGGACCTGGGATCGAGGTGGCCGTGGTGGTCGGCGGAGCGCATCGTCGCGAGGATGATGCCGCCGATCAGGACCAGGCCCAGGACGAGGAGGACTCCGCGGGTCCGGGTCCAGAGCTGGCGGGGGGCGAGCGAGGACGATGTGGGGCTGGTGGACGGTCGGTTCACGCCGGCGCCCCCGTGGTGGCGGAGTCGAGGGCGGGGCGGGCCCGTTCCAGGGACGTGTCCAGCTCCTCGATACGGCGGTACGCGTTCTCGTCGGCCGTGCGGCCGCCGTACGTGATGTCGTCGAAGGTGCGGGCGGCCGCGCGGAGTCGGTCCGCGTGGGCGGGCAGGGAGCGGCCCGCCTCGGCGGCGGCTTCGTCGGCGGTGCGGCCGGGGCGGGGGTCGAGCACGGTGCGCTCCTCCAGCGAGCGGACGACGGCCCGCATCCGCTCCTGGACCGCCTGGTTCCAGCGGCCGGTGGAGGCGTGCCGGGCGGCGGCCGCGCGGTGCTCCCGGGCCGTGCGGGGTCCCTCCGTGAAGAGGGCGTCGCCGGTGGTGGGGGTGCGGTGCGGGGTGCCGAGCCGCCACCACAGGGCGCCGATCACGGCGAGGACGACGAGGGCGATCGCCAGGAGGCCCAACAGGCCTCCGGGTGTGGCGCCCGAGGCCGCGTCGAAGAGACCGCCGACCCACTCCCAGACGCGGTCGAGGGCGCGCTGGAGGAGGTTGGGATCGTTCTCGTGGTACATCGGCTTGGAGAGTTCCCGCTCCGCCGCCTCACGGGCGGGGACGCGGGGGATCTCCACCGGTACGTCGTCGCGGATCGGCGGTCGCGCCGTGATCGTGCCCCCCGTGGCCTTCACTCCGTCAGCCTCCGGAGGCGCTGTCGCCCGGGGCGGTGCCGTAGCCGGGAAGGCCTGCGGCGCGGGCGAGTTCGAGGTCGAGCGCCTCGCGGCGGATGCGCTGGTCGACGTAGAGGAGAGCGGTGACGCCCGCGGAGATGGGGTAGGTGATCGCGCTGGTGATCACTCCGGCGATGCCCATGACGATGAGGTAGGCCCAGCCGAACTGGGGGGCCGAGTCGGAGACCATGTCGGACATGCTGGTGCCGTCGGCGATGATCGCGATCACGGCGAACGGGACCATGATGATCATCGAGACGATGAAGACCAGCAACTGGGTCAGCAGGGTGATGCCGAAGATCCGCCACCAGGCGCCCTGCACGAGCTTGGCCGAGCGCTTCATCGAGGGGATGATGCCCTGCCGTTCCAGCATCAGGGCGGGGGAGGAGAGGCTGAAGCGGACCATCAGCCAGATCGTGACGACGAACGCCGCGAGACCGCCGATCACGGCCAGTCCGACGCCGGCGGTCTCGCCGACGAGGAGGCCGGGCAGCAGACCGACGGCCATGATGGCGACGCTCATCAACGGCAGGAGCAGCGTCAGGCCGAGCATCGGCAGGAGCCGGGGCCGGGCCTCCTGCCAGGCGGTGCTCACCGTGACCGGGCGGCCCAGGACCGCGCGGCTGATCACGACGGTGAGGAGGGCGGCGCTGAACAGGGTGGCTGCCAAGGCGATGAGCAGTGCCGGTCCCAGGGCGATCAGGCTGGCCTGGAAGGAGTCCAGGGCCTGGTCGAGCTGCTCGGCGGGGCTCGCGTCCGGGTTGATGTCGGCGGGGGCCGGGACGAGATAACGCTGGGCGAGGATGTCGGCGGCCTGGGAGATGACCGCGACCGTGACGGTGATCGTCAGGACCGTGCGCCAGTAGCGGCGCAGGGTGGAGACGGCGCCGTCGAGGATCTCGCCCATGCCCAGGGGGCGCAGCGGGATGATGCCGGGCTTGGCCGCCGGGGGCTTGCCCCAGCTTCCGGGCTGGACGCCCCAGCCGGGGCCGGGTGCGGGCGTCGGGACCTGACCGGGCGCCGGGGCGGTCGGCGGGGACCACTGGCCGGCGGGCGGCTGCTCCTTGGACCACTGGGGGGCGGAGCCGTTCGCGTCGCCGGGCTCGGAGGGCCGGGGCGTGCCGGGACCGTCCTGGCCGTCGGAGGGAGCAGATCCGGGCGAGGCCCAGCCCGGAGTGTCGTTCACGGTCGTCCACCTCGAGGAATGGTCGCGGGGCCGGTTCGGCAAGCCCTGGCTCGGTCACGGCGGCCGCCCGCCTGTTCGGGCGGGGGCCGGGTGCCATCGTGCCACGCGGGGCCCTGCTGTGGGCCGGGGCCAGGGCCTCCGTCCCGCCTTCCTGCACGGGGGCGAGGGGGCAGATGGGGCGGATGCCTGATCAGTGCGCACAAACCCGTTGTGGCGGCGGGCACCCCGGAGCGGCGGCGGGCCGGACGGAGGGGGCGGGGAGCGGGCGTGGCCGCTTCCCTGGTGAGACCGGCGGGCGGGGCCGCTTCCCTGGTGAGACCGGCGGGCGGGGCCGATCATGTGGAGAGAGGGATACGGAGAAGCGGTCTCCCGTCCTCTTGGGTCGGCACGCACCCCATGGGCCGGGGACGGCCGCGCAGGGTACGGTTCAACGCGACCACGGGGGTCACGGGGGTGACATCCATGTCTGACGTCAGCACCCACAGGCACCGGCAGCTCACGGCGC
This sequence comes from Streptomyces sp. NPDC048353, assembly GCF_055587165.1. Taxonomy (NCBI): domain Bacteria; kingdom Bacillati; phylum Actinomycetota; class Actinomycetes; order Kitasatosporales; family Streptomycetaceae; genus Streptomyces; species Streptomyces sp. NPDC048353. The sequence continues at coordinate 6,324 of NZ_JBVJGU010000001.1, forward strand.
GCAATCACAGACGTCACCGCAGGTCAGTGAGGTATCTCACCAGCCGCCTCGGGACTGATACGGAAATGGGATGATGTCGATATGAAGGGACGCGTTCTTGTCGTCGACGACGACACCGCACTGGCCGAGATGCTCGGCATCGTGCTGCGGGGTGAAGGGTTCGAGCCGTCGTTCGTCGCCGACGGTGACAAGGCGCTGGCCGCCTTCCGTGAGGCCAAGCCGGACCTGGTGCTGCTGGACCTGATGCTGCCCGGAAGGGACGGCATCGAGGTGTGCCGGCTCATCCGCGCCGAGTCCGGGGTGCCCATCGTCATGCTCACCGCCAAGAGCGACACCGTCGACGTGGTGGTGGGTCTCGAGTCCGGGGCCGACGACTACATCGTCAAGCCGTTCAAGCCCAAGGAACTGGTCGCCCGGATCCGCGCGCGGCTGCGGCGCTCCGAGGAGCCCGCGCCGGAGCAGCTCGCCATCGGCGATCTGGTCATCGACGTCGCCGGTCACTCGGTCAAGCGGGACGGGCAGTCCATCGCCCTGACACCGCTCGAGTTCGACCTGCTCGTGGCGCTGGCCCGTAAGCCGTGGCAGGTGTTCACCCGTGAGGTCCTCCTGGAGCAGGTGTGGGGCTACCGGCACGCGGCCGACACCCGGCTCGTCAACGTCCACGTGCAGCGGCTGCGCTCGAAGGTCGAGAAGGACCCGGAGCGCCCGGAGATCGTGGTGACCGTACGGGGCGTCGGCTACAAGGCGGGGCCGAGCTGACATGAGCGTAGGCAGTACTGCTCCGAAGCCCGGCGCACCGGGAGTCCTGTCGGGGCGGACTGCCGGACCGGGACGGGGGGGCTCGCGATTCGGCCGTCTGCTCCAGGGTGGAGCACCGGGCGGGCCGGTGCTCCGGCTCTTCGCCCGCTGGGTGCGTCGTCCCCTGCTGCCCGCCGTACGGCTGTGGCGCAGGAACATCCAGCTCCGCGTCGTCGCCGGCACCCTGCTGATGTCGCTCGGCGTGGTGCTGCTCCTCGGCCTGGTCGTCATCGGCCAGGTGCGCAACGGTCTGCTCGATGCCAAGGAGAAGGCCGCCCAGAGTCAGGCCGCCGGTGGGTTCTCCGCCGCCCAGGACAAGGCGGCGAGCACGCCGTCCGTGCCTGGAGGGCAGGACGGCGCCCGCGCCGGAGCCTCGCTGACCTGGCGTTCCACCCTCGTCGAGCAGCTCGCCAGTGGTGGTCAGAGCGCCTACAACGTGGTCGCGCTCTCCCTGGAGGAAGCGGAGGGGACCGCGAGCCGCGGCGCCCGTGCCTCGGGCGAGGTCGACCCCGCCACGAGCATCCCCGGCGACCTGCGGCACTTCGTGGCCCAGCGGACCGGCACGTTCCAGCGGTACGCCCGGATCCACTACACCGACGGCAAGGCCTCGGAAGCGGGCCTGGTGGTCGGCAAGCGGCTCAACGACGCCGAAGGCACCCAGTACGAGCTGTACTACCTCTTCCCGCTGAGCCAGGAAGAGGACTCCCTCACCCTGGTCAAGGGCACCCTCGCGACCGCCGGGCTGTTCGTCGTGGTGCTCCTCGGCGCCATCGCGTGGCTGGTGGTGCGGCAGATCGTCACCCCCGTGCGGATGGCGGCCGGGATCGCCGAGCGGCTCTCCGCGGGGCGGCTCCAGGAGCGGATGAAGGTCACCGGCGAGGACGACATCGCCCGGCTCGGCGAGGCCTTCAACAAGATGGCGCAGAACCTCCAGCTGAAGATCCAGCAGCTGGAGGAGCTCTCCCGGATGCAGCGGCGGTTCGTCTCGGACGTCTCGCACGAGCTGCGGACGCCGCTGACGACGGTACGGATGGCGGCCGACGTCATCCACGAGGCGCGGGTCGACTTCGACCCGATCACCGCCCGCTCCGCCGAGCTGCTCGGAGACCAGCTCGACCGTTTCGAGTCGCTGCTGGCCGATCTGCTGGAGATCAGCCGCTTCGACGCGGGCGCGGCGGCGCTGGAGGCCGAGCCGATAGACCTGCGGCAGGTCGTGCGCCGGGTGATCGGAGGGGCCGAACCGCTCGCCGAGCGCAAGGGCGGCAGGATCGTGGTCGTCGGCGACGAGCAGCCGGTGGTGGCCGAGGCGGACGCCCGCCGGGTCGAGCGCGTGCTGCGCAACCTCGTCGTGAACGCCGTCGAGCACGGCGACGGCCGTGACGTGATCGTCAAGCTGGCGGCCGCGGGCGGGGCCGTCGCGGTCGCCGTACGGGACTACGGCGTGGGGCTCAAGCCCGGCGAGGCGACGCGGGTCTTCAACCGGTTCTGGCGGGCCGACCCGGCCCGCGCGCGGACCACCGGCGGCACCGGCCTCGGCCTGTCGATCGCGGTCGAGGACGCGCGGCTGCACGGCGGCTGGCTGCAGGCGTGGGGCGAGCCGGGGGGCGGATCGCAGTTCCGGCTGACCCTGCCGCGGACCGCGGACGAGCCGCTGCGCGGCTCTCCGATCCCCCTGGAGCCGGAGGACTCGCGGCGCAACCGCGAGGAGGCCGCCGCCGGGCGGGCGCGGGAGGACGGAGCCCGGCTGACGTCGGTGCCGGCGCAGACCGCCGGGGACCGTCCGGCGCTGCCCGTACCGTCGCGGATGTCCGCCGCGTCGCGGGCCACCGCGGATCCGACGGCCCTTCCGGGCAGCGGGTCCCGGGTGGTCCCGAGGGCGGCGGCCGAGGCCGGCAGTGATGAGGCGATGGCGTCGACGAACGCCGAGGGGGAGGACGGAACACGTGGGCGCTGACTCCCGAGGGCAGCACCCGGGGCGGGGACGTGGGAGGGCCGTACGGGCGGCCGGGGCGCTCGCGGGGGCGCTTCTGGTGGCCGGTTGCGCGTCGATGCCCGACAGCGGCGACGTACGGAACGTACGGGCCTCCGACCCGGGCGACTCGCAGGTGCGGGTGTACGCCGTGCAGCCGCGGGAGAACGCCGACCCGGCCGAGATCGTCGACGGCTTCCTGGAGGCCATGACCAGTGACGACCCCGGCTTCGCCACGGCCCGGAAGTACCTGACCAGTCAGGCGGCGCAGGCGTGGAAGCCGGAGGAGCGGATCACCGTGCTCACCACGGCGCCCGACCGCGGCCAGGCCGACCGGGTCTCCGACCCCGGGAGCCCGGGGCGGGCCTATCCCATCAAGGGCCGGCAGATCGCGACCGTCGACGCCCGGCACGCCTACAAGCCGGTCGGCCCCGCCGACTTCAACGACTCGATCCACGTGGTGCAGCAGCCCACCGCCGACGGCAAGGGCAAGGAGTGGCGGATCGACGGCCTGCCGCCGGGTCTCGTGCTCAGCGAGGCCGACTTCCAGCGCACCTACCGGTCCGTCGACACGTACTACTTCGCGTCCGGGGAGGACTGGGTCGTCGCCGACCCGGTCTACATCCGCCAGCGCCAGGACCCGGTCACCCGGATGGACACGGTGACCCAGTCGGTCAAGGCGCTGCTGGAGGGGCCGACGAACTGGCTGAAGCCTGCCGTCGACTCGAGTTTTCCGTCGGGTACCGCCCTGAAGGCCGGTGTCACGTCGCTGTCGACGGACGACCAGTCCACGCTGCGGGTGCCCTTGAACGGCAAGGCCGACCACGTGGGCGGAGTGGTGTGCCGGCGGATGGCGGCGCAGCTGCTGTTCACGCTCGGCGATCTGACGTCCGTACGGGTGGAGCAGGTCGAGCTCCTGCGGGGGTCGGACGGCGGCCGGCTGTGTTCGCTGGGCAAGCAGGCGGCGATGGAGTACGCGCCGGTCCGGGACACGGGCCGGGCGGAGAACCCGTTCTACGTCGACGCGACCGGCAAGTTGATGGCGGTCCCGGTCGGCGACAAGGCGAACGAGCAGCAGGACGGCACGCTCGGGCCCTTCGGCGACGGTGTGATGCCGCTGCGGTCGGTCGCGGTGGACCGCGACGAGCGACGTGCGGCCGGGGTCGGCAAGGACGGTCGTGAGCTGCGGGTGGCGTCGATCCTCACCGACCACGAGCTGCGCCCGGCGCTGGTGCGGAGCAACGCCGGCCGGCCCGAGGACCGGCTGTCGGCGCCCAGTTGGGACGGCCGGGGCGATCTGTGGGTGGCGGACCGCGACCCCGTGAAGCCGCGTCTGTGGATGGTGCCGGACGGCGAGGGCGAGCCCGTCGAGGTGCGTGCGCCCTGGCTGGCGGACGGCGAACGGGTCGAATCGCTGCGGGTCTCCGCGGACGGGGTGCGGGTCGCGCTGCTGCTGAAGGCGAAGGACGGCGGCACCACCCTGAAGATCGGTCGGGTGGAGCGCGACGGCGGCGGGGAGCCGACGGTGTCGGTCGACGCGCTGCAGCCGGTGGCGCCGCACATGGAGGCCGTCACGGCCGTGTCCTGGGCCGGTCCGAGCCGGCTGGTCGTAGTCGGCAAGGAGGCCGGCGGCGTCCAGCAGGTGCGCTACATCCAGACGGACGGGGCGACCTCGGCCTCGTCGCTGCTGCCCGGCCTCAACGGCGTGACGGCCGTGGCCGCGCCCAACGACGACCGGGCCCCGGTCGTGGCCGAGTCCGGCAACGACGGCATCGTGCGGCTGGTGCCGGGCGCGAACTGGCAGCGTCTGGCCAAGGTGACGGGCTCCGCGCCGGTCTACCCCGGGTAGCCGCGCCGCCTCTCCGGAGCGGCGTCCCGCGGCGGTCCCCGCCGGTTGTCCACAGGGGTGGCCGGTCGGGGCCGGCAGGAGGACAGTGGAGCCATGCGGGGGTGGTGGCGTGAGATCGCCGGGCTGGTGCTGCCGGTCGCCTGCGGAGGCTGCGGCAGCGCCCGTACCGAGCTGTGCCCGTCCTGCCGGACGAAGCTGACGGGGCCGGGTCCGCGCCGGGTGCGGCCCCTTCCCGAGCCGGCCGGACTGCCGCCGGTGCACGCGGCGGCGCCCTACGCCGATGCCGTACGGTCCGTGCTCCTCGCCCACAAGGAGCGCGGCGCGCTCTTCCTCGCCGGACCCCTCGGCGACGCGCTGGCCGGCGCCGTCAAGGCCGGGAACGGCCCCTGTGAGGCGTCGGGGGCCGTTCCCCTTCTCCTCGTACCGGTGCCGTCGTCGCGGCGCTCCGTGCGGGCGCGTGGTCACGACCCGACCCGGCGGATCGCGCTGGCGGCCGCGGGAAGGCTGCGCCGTTCGGGACGGACCGCCCGGGTGATTCCCCTCCTGCGCCAGCGGCGCGGCGTGGCCGACCAGTCGGGCCTGGACGCCCGGGGGCGACTCGCCAACCTGTCGGGGGCGCTGGAGGTCGTCGCGGGCGGAGCGCGGCTCGTGGAGCGGGGGCGGGTGGTGCTGGTGGACGACCTGATGACCACCGGTGCCTCGTTGGCCGAAGCGGCGCGGGCACTGAGTGCCGTACACCGGCCGTTCATTCCTGGATTACTCGGCGGCGGTGCGGATAGAGGACCCGAGAACCGAATCGGGCAGCCGGTGGCCGCGGTGGTCGCTGCTTCTCCGTCATCGTTCGAAATAAACAGGAACTGACGGGGAACACGCATCGTTGCAGGTGATGAGAGGTGGAAACACCCGAACGGAGGTAAGTGACCGCAGCGGGTGCCGACACCCGTCCGAACGAGCTATGTTCGGTTGTGAGGAATGGCGCAGGTCATCCCTCACGGAATGCACGGGTGCGCCTAGAGGACGGGAGTTCAGGGCGAATTAACCTCAGGTCGGTGGGGTGGGGATCACGCCGACTGGGGAGGAGGAGGTGAACGTCGCCAAGTCCGGGACTCCGGTGAACATCCGGAGTCTGGTGCAAAGGGAGAGGCCCAGCGGCCAGGGTGCCGGTCTGGGCTATCCGGGAACGGAGTTCTGCGTGGACATCGTCGTCAAGGGCCGCAAGACCGAGGTGCCCGAGCGGTTCCGCAAGCACGTGGCCGAGAAGCTGAAGCTGGACAGGATCCAGAAGCTCGACGGCAAGGTGATCAGCCTCGACGTCGAGGTGTCCAAGGAGCACAACCCGCGGCAGGCCGACCGGTCCGACCGTGTGGAGATCACCCTCCACTCCCGAGGCCCGGTGATCCGGGCGGAGGCCGCGGCAGGCGACCCGTACGCAGCGCTCGACCTCGCCAGCGACAAGCTGGAGGCTCGACTGCGCAAGCAGCACGACAAGCGGCACACCCGTCGCGGCAGCGGAAGGATTCCGGCGGCCGAGGTGGGCGACGTGGTGCCGGGTGTCGCGCAGCTGAATGGCAACGGCGAGCTGGTGGGCGAGGAGTCCGGGGCCGTGCCCACCAAGATGATCGGCTCGCTCGAAGTGCAGGGCGACGGCCCGCTGGTGGTCCGCGAGAAGACCCACCGGGCCGCACCGATGACACTCGATCAGGCGCTCTACGAGATGGAGCTGGTCGGGCACGACTTCTATCTCTTCGTCGACTCCGACAACAAGCAGCCGAGTGTCGTCTACCGGCGACACGCGTACGACTACGGCGTCATCCACCTGGAGAGCGACCCGCTCGCCGAAGGCGGCGGCGCCGGTGGTGCCCTCGGCGGCTGAACGGCCGCCGCGCACCACGCTGACGAGTCCCTCATGGTGCCCCTGGAGCGCCCCGTGCGCCCCCAGGGGCACCCCCGTGCGACCACGGGATCACCGCGCTGACGCCCGGGCATGAAATCATGGCGTGCACGCCAACCGGTCCTTCAAGGGCTGCGGTTGGAGGACCGAACACGACTTCAGGCCACGGCCTCAGGGGGAGGAACGATGGCGGACAGCTTCGGGCCGGTGCACAGCGGGCGGGAGCCCGCTCGCGCGACCGGTACCGAGGGATCGGATTCGGACAGCGGCTCGTGCCGCAAGGAGCCGATCCGAGTTCTCGTGGTGGACGATCACGCCCTCTTCCGGCGCGGTCTGGAGATCGTCCTCGCCCAGGAGGAGGACATCCAGGTCGTCGGCGAGGCGGGGGACGGGGCGGAGGCCGTCGACAAGGCTGCCGACCTGCTGCCGGACATCGTGCTGATGGACGTCCGCATGCCTAAGCGCGGCGGGATCGAGGCCTGCACCTCCATCAAGGAGGTGGCCCCCTCCGCGAAGATCATCATGCTGACGATCAGCGACGAGGAGGCCGACCTCTACGACGCCATCAAGGCGGGCGCGACGGGATATCTCCTGAAGGAGATCTCCACCGACGAGGTCGCCACCGCCATTCGCGCGGTCGCCGACGGCCAGTCGCAGATCAGCCCCTCCATGGCGTCGAAACTCCTCACCGAGTTCAAATCGATGATCCAGCGCACGGACGAGCGCCGGCTCGTTCCCGCGCCCCGGCTGACCGACCGGGAGCTGGAAGTCCTCAAGCTCGTGGCGACCGGCATGAACAACCGGGACATCGCCAAGGAACTGTTCATCTCCGAGAACACGGTGAAGAACCACGTCCGCAACATCCTGGAGAAGCTCCAGCTGCACTCCCGGATGGAAGCGGTCGTCTACGCCATGCGCGAGAAGATCCTCGAGATCCGATAGACCGCGGCAGGCGTCGGCACCCGAGGCCGTCGGTCACGCGAGGACGGTGGGCACGCGCGGCCGTCGGTCACGCGAGGGCGGCGGTGAGCCGGGCGGCCAGGTCGGGAGTGTCCGCCCGCTCGATCCGTACGCTGTCGCAGCCCACCCACTCGGCCGCCTCGCGCAACGCCTTCGCCATCGGGACGACCGCCTTCGGCGCCACCAGGGACACCTGCTTCGCCACCAGCGTCCTGCCGTCGCGCGCCGGATCGACCCGGCCCAGGAGCCTGCCGCCGGAGAGCAGCGGCATCGCGAAATAGCCGTGCACCCGCTTCTGCTTGGGGACGTACGCCTCCAGACGATGGGTGAACCCGAAGATCCGCTCCGTCCGCGCCCGCTCCCAGATCAGCGAGTCGAACGGCGAGAGCAGCGTCGTGCGGTGCCGCCCGCGCGGCTCGCTCACCAGGGCGGCCGGATCGGCCCAGGCGGGCTTCGCCCAGCCCGCCACCGTGACCGGCATCAGCCCGGAGGACTCGACCACCGCGTCGAACGCCTCGCCCTTGATCCGGTGGTAGTCGGCGATGTCCGCGCGCGTGCCCACGCCCAGCGCCTCGCCCGCCTGCCGCACCAGCCGCCGCAGGCACTCCGTGTCATCGAGGTCGTCGTGCAGCAGCTCCCCCGGGATCGCGCGCTCCGCCAGGTCGTAGACCCGCTTCCAGCCGCGCCGCTCGGTGCACACCACCTCGCCGTACATCAGCGCCCGCTCGACGGCCACCTTCGACTCGGACCAGTCCCACCACTCGCCCTTGTTCTTCGCCCCGCCCAGCTCGGTCGCGGTGTGCGGCCCCTCGGCCCGCAGCTGCCCGATCACCGCGTCGTACGCCCCGTCCGCCAGCTCGTGGTACCACTGCGGGCGCGCGCGGTAGCCGCGCCGGCGGAAGGCGAAGAGCGGCCACTCCTCGATCGGCAGGATGCAGGCCGCGTGCGACCAGTACTCGAAGGCGTGCGGACGCGGTCCGTCCGCGCCGGCGGCCGTCGTACCGGACCAGTACGCCTCCTCGACGACCGTACGGCCCACGGCGCCGAGACGGGCGTACGGGATCAGCTCGTGCGAGCGGGCCAGGACCGAGATCGTGTCGAGCTGCACCTGGCCGAGATGGCGCAGCACGCCCCGCACGCCGGAGCGGCGGTCCGGCGCTCCCAGCAGGCCTTGGGCGCGCAGGGCGATCCGGCGGGCGTCGTCGGCGGACAGTTCGACAGCGGGCGGCGGCACAGTCGTCATGCTCCGCACCCTAGGGCCCGCCACTGACACCCGGCCCGGCCCGGCCCGGCCTCGGGCGACCCGCCCCCGCCCCCCCCGCCCCCGGGTCGCGGCGGTCAGGCCTCGGCGCGCGGGGCCGGCAGATAGGGCGTGGCGCCGCGCAGACCCAGGTCGGAGGGGAGCAGGGAGCCGACCCAGCTGTCGCGCAGGGTGCCCTTGTTCGGCAGGGCGGCGCGGAGCACGCCCTCGACGGTGAAGCCGGTCTTCTCGGCGACCGCGCGGGAGCCGGCGTTGCCGACCTCGGCGCGCCACTCCAGACGCGTGCAGTGCAGCTCGGTGAAGGCCCAGCGGGCCAGGGCGAGGAGGGTCTCGGTCATGTAGCCGCGGCCGCGGTGCTCCTTGGCGGTCCAGAAGCCGACCTCCCACGAGCCGGAGCGCGGGTGGTGGAGGCTGGCAGCGGCCAGGATCGGGCCGCCCTCCCGGAGCCGTACGGCGAAGGTGTACTCGGTGTCGTCCCGCCAGCCGTGCGGGACGACGCGGTGCAGGAAGTACTCGGCGTCCTGCCGCGTGTACGGGGAGGGCACCGACGTCCAGCGCTGGATGTCAGGGTCCTGACAGGCGGCGAGGACCTCGTCCCCGTCCTCGGGGGCGAAGGCGCGCAGCGCCAGACGCGGGGTGGCGAGGGTGATCGGCTCCATGACGGGATTGTGGTGACCCGACCGCCGTGGCGCGAACACTTTTCGGGTCGTCGCGGCACCTTCCGCGCGTCTGGTGCGTTGTCTTTCCGGGCGGCGGTGACGGCGGCGGTGACCCTTCGGCACTGCGGGCCTCCCGGCGCGGCGGCGGTCTCGCTTACGATGGCCGTTGCGGTGGGGACCACCTGCCGTGCCCGCGCCCGAGTCATGACAAGACCCAGTGCCAGGCCCGACCGGCAAGGAGACCAGCCTCAGTGTCCGTCTTCAACAAGCTCATGCGTGCAGGCGAAGGCAAGATCCTGCGCAAACTGCACCGCATCGCGGACCAGGTCAACTCCATCGAAGAGGACTTCGTCAACCTCTCCGACGCCGAGTTGCGGGCGCTCACCGAGGAGTACAAGCAGCGGTACGCCGACGGCGAGAGCCTCGACGACCTGCTCCCCGAGGCCTTCGCGACCGTCCGCGAGGCCGCCAAGCGCGTCCTCGGCCAGCGCCACTACGACGTCCAGCTGATGGGCGGCGCCGCGCTGCACCTCGGCTATGTCGCCGAGATGAAGACCGGTGAGGGCAAGACCCTCGTCGGCACCCTCCCCGCGTATCTGAACGCGCTCTCAGGCAAGGGCGTCCACCTGATCACGGTGAACGACTACCTCGCCGAGCGCGACTCCGAGATGATGGGCCGCGTCCACAAGTTCCTGGGCCTCCAGGTCGGCTGCATCCTGGCCAACATGACGCCGGCCCAGCGCCGAGAGCAGTACGCCTGCGACATCACGTACGGCACGAACAACGAATTCGGCTTCGACTACCTGCGCGACAACATGGCGTGGTCCAAGGACGAGCTCGTCCAGCGCGGCCACAACTTCGCCTGTGTCGACGAGGTCGACTCCATCCTGGTCGACGAGGCCCGTACGCCGCTGATCATCTCCGGCCCGGCCGACCAGGCCACGAAGTGGTACGGCGACTTCGCCAAGCTGGTCACCCGCCTCACCCGCGGCGAGGCCGGCAACCCGCTCAAGGGCATCGAGGAGACCGGCGACTACGAAGTCGACGAGAAGAAGCGCACCGTCGGCATCCACGAGTCCGGCGTCGCCAAGGTCGAGGACTGGCTGGGCATCGACAACCTCTACGAGTCGGTGAACACCCCGCTCGTCGGTTATCTGAACAACGCCATCAAGGCCAAGGAACTGTTCAAGAAGGACAAGGACTACGTCGTCATCGACGGCGAAGTCATGATCGTCGACGAGCACACCGGCCGTATCCTCGCCGGCCGCCGCTACAACGAGGGCATGCACCAGGCGATCGAGGCCAAGGAGGGGGTGGACATCAAGGACGAGAACCAGACCCTCGCCACGATCACCCTCCAGAACTTCTTCCGCCTCTACGACAAGCTCTCGGGCATGACCGGTACGGCCATGACCGAGGCGGCGGAGTTCCACCAGATCTACAAGCTCGGCGTCGTCCCGATCCCGACGAACAGGCCGATGGTCCGCAAGGACCAGTCCGACCTGATCTACCGCACCGAGGTCGCGAAGTTCGCCGCCGTCGTCGACGACATCGCGGAGAAGCACGAGAAGGGCCAGCCGATCCTCGTCGGCACGACGTCGGTCGAGAAGTCCGAGTACCTCTCGCAGCAGCTCTCGAAGCGGGGCATCCAGCACGAGGTGCTCAACGCCAAGCAGCACGACCGTGAGGCGACGATCGTCGCCCAGGCCGGCCGCAAGGGCGCCGTCACGGTCGCCACGAACATGGCCGGCCGAGGCACCGACATCAAGCTCGGCGGCAACCCGGACGACCTCGCCGAGGCCGAGCTGCGCCAGGCCGGCCTGGACCCGGTCGAGCACGTCGAGGAGTGGGCCGCGGCCCTGCCCGGCGCGCTGGAGCGGGCCGAGAAGGCCGTGAAGGCGGAGTTCGAGGAGGTCAAGTCGCTCGGCGGGCTCTACGTCCTGGGCACCGAGCGCCACGAGTCCCGCCGTATCGACAACCAGCTGCGGGGTCGTTCCGGCCGTCAGGGCGACCCGGGCGAGTCCCGGTTCTACCTCTCCCTCGGCGACGACCTGATGCGTCTGTTCAAGGCGCAGATGGTCGAGCGCGTCATGGCCATGGCCAACGTGCCGGACGACGTGCCGATCGAGAACAAGATGGTCACGCGCGCGATCGCCTCCGCGCAGTCGCAGGTGGAGACCCAGAACTTCGAGACGCGCAAGAACGTCCTGAAGTACGACGAGGTCCTCAACCGCCAGCGCGAGGTCATCTACGGTGAGCGTCGCCGCGTCCTGGAGGGCGAGGACCTGCACGAGCAGATCCAGCACTTCATGAACGACACGATCGACGACTACATCCGCCAGGAGACCGCCGACGGCTTCGCGGAGGAGTGGGACCTCGACCGGCTGTGGAACGCCTTCAAGCAGCTCTACCCGGTGAAGGTCACCGTCGAGGAGCTGGAGGAGGCGGCCGGCGACCGCGCGGGCATCACCGCCGAGTTCATCGCCGAGTCCGTCAAGGACGACATCCACGAGCAGTACGAGGCCCGGGAGAAGTCGCTCGGCTCGGAGATCATGCGTGAGCTGGAGCGCCGCGTGGTCCTCTCCGTGCTCGACCGCAAGTGGCGCGAGCACCTCTACGAGATGGACTACCTCCAGGAGGGCATCGGCCTGCGCGCGATGGCCCAGAAGGACCCGCTGGTCGAGTACCAGCGCGAGGGCTTCGACATGTTCACCGCCATGATGGAGGGCATCAAGGAGGAGTCCGTCGGCTACCTGTTCAACCTGGAGGTCCAGGTCGAGCAGCAGGTCGAGGAGGTCCCGGTGCAGGACGCGGCCGGAAAGACCTCGCTGGACAAGCAGGACGCGGTGCCCGCGGGCGCCGGGCGGCCGGAGATCCGCGCCAAGGGGCTCGACGCCCCGCAGCGGCCGGACCGGCTGCACTTCTCCGCGCCGAAGGTGGACGGGGACGGATCGGTCGTCGAGGGCGACTTCATCTCCGAGGGCGCTTCGGCCTCGGGTGACGGCATGACCCGCGCGGAGCGCCGCAAGGCGCAGAAGAGCAGCGGCGGGCGTCGCCGCAAGAAGTAGCGGTACGCGACGGTACGGAGAAGGGGCCGGGCACCTGGTGAGGTGACCGGCCCCTTCGTCGTGCCCGCGGCGGTCCCGGGTGGGCCGTGTGGTGGGGCCGTGCGGGGCCGTGGTGGGCGTCAGGGGCGCCGGGACGCCTGGGCGGGGACACGGGCAGCGGCCCCCTCGGGAACGAGGTCGGGGAGGCGGTCGGGAAGGGCGGCGGGCAGGCCGCCGCCCGTCAGGCCGTCCACCTCGACGGCGGCGCAGCGCCAGCGGCCGTCCGCGCCGCGCTCCAGGCGGAACGCCAGGGCGCGGACCCGGTCGCCGGTGGCGATGCTCGCGAACGCCTCGACGGCCCCCGGGCGGGGCTGGTGGACGGAGCAGCGCCGGAGCACGGGGCGGGCGCCGCCGGACCGCAGGGGCGTGCCCGGGGCGAGCCGGACCAGCTGCTCGTACGCCACGCCCACCGTCCGGCCCAGCATCCAGTGGACGGGCCGGTCGCCGGTGAGGACCGCGAGGAGGCGCTCGGCGAACACGGTGTGCGGCGGGAGGGCGGGCGGCGCCGTACGGGGGCGGGACGGGCCGGCGGGGCGGGTCCCGGCGGAGCCCCGGGGGCCGGTGCCGGCGGGGCCGCGCGGGGCGGAGCGGGGGCGGGGCGTACGGGGGCGGGTGGCCGTGCCGGAGGGCGCCGCACCGGTCCTCGGCCCCGCGAGCGGGCCCGGGCTCGCGTCCCGGTCCGTCGCCGGGACCGAGTCCCGCTCCGGGGCGGCGGGCACCGTGGTGCGCGGCGCGCGGGCCGTCGTGGTGGCGGTCGTGTCCATGGGCGTCCCCGTCCCTCGCGCCCGCTGGTCTACCGGGCGGTAACTTCTGTTGGGGATCTTGTACGGGGGCGGTCACGGCCCTCGCAAGGCGCCCCGGAGGTGCGTGGGCCCGCGCCCTCGATTCACCTATCCGGGTGAGTCGAGGGCGTCCGGAGCCGGTGGGCGCGGGGGCCGCGGAGCGGCGGCCGACGACCGCCGGGCGGGCGGCCCCCAGGCCCCGAAGGGGGACTCCGCACGTATCCTGAGGGCGTTTCCGACTACGAAAGCGGCCAGCCATGCGCGTGTACGTCCCCCTGACCCTTGCCGGTCTCGCACAGGCGCACAAGGCGGGCGAGCTGGGCCCGGGCCCGCTGACCGCCTACGCCGTCACCCCCGCGCTGCGCGAGTGGTACGTCTCCGACGACATCGAGGAGCTGGAGTACGCCGCGCTCAGCCGGGCGGCGGCCGCCTCCCTGCGCATGCTCGCGGTGGACCCCTCGGCCGCCCGCCGCCGGATCGTCGTGGCCGTCGACGTGGCGGACCAGGACGCCGCCGTCGACCCCGACCGGGGCCTGGACACCGGCTCGCTCGGCGAGGTCCGGATCGCCGGAGCCGTACCGCTGACGAAGGCGGCGGCGGTGCACGCCGACGCGGACGACGCCGAGGCGGACGTCTCGGCCGCCGCCGACGCGCTGGGCGCGGCGGACCAGGGCGACGACGACGCGCAGTTCACGGTGGACGGGGCGGAGGACCACGAGCTGCTCTGGTTCGGCGTCCAGGAGATCCCGGGCTTGCTGGGCTGAGGCGGGGCGACCGGCGCCCGTACGCACGTCGGGCCCGACCGGCCCGGGGCGGTTGTCCGAGGGGGCCGGTACCGTCTTCGCATGGGGAAGCACGGGACGCAGCGGCGCGGCAAGCATCTGGTCTGGGACTGGAACGGCACGCTGCTCGACGACATCCAGGCCGTCATCGGGGCCACGAACGCGGCCTTCGCCGAGCTGGGGCTCCCGCCGATCACGCTCGCGCGCTACCGGGACCTGTACACGGTGCCGGTGCCGAAGTTCTACGAGCGGCTGATGGGGCGGCTGCCCACCGAGACCGAGTGGGCGCTGATGGACGGCATCTTCCACCGGCACTACTGGCAGCGGGCCGACGGCTGCGGTCTGACGGCCGGGGCGGCGGAGCTGCTCGCCGCGCGCCAGGCGTCGGGGTTCACCCAGTCCCTGCTCTCGCTCGCCCCGCACGCGGAGCTGGTGCCGCTGGTCCGGCGGCACGGGATCGAGGCCCGGTTCGTGCGCGTCGACGGGCGGACCGGCGCGTCGACGGTCGGCAAGGCCGCCCAGATGGTGCGCCACCTCGCCGCGTTGGAGGGCGTCGAGCCGGAGCGGATCGTCGTCATCGGCGACGCGGCGGACGACGCCCTGGCGGCGGCGCACGTCGGCGCCAAGGCCGTGCTGTACACCGGGGGGTCGCACAGCCGCGCCAGCCTGGAATCCGTCGGAGTGCCGGTCGTCGACTCGCTCACGGAGGCGGTGGAGGTGGCGGAGGAGCTGGTCTAGGGGGCCTTTTTCGCCTTTGGCGTGCCCCGTTCACTCGCTCGGGAGGGTCTGCAGGCCGGCGTCAAGTCCCCTGTTTTTCCAAACCGGCGCTCGTCGCCGTACAGAACGTCAAAATCGGCCCCTCGGTTTTGTACACATCCAGCTCATGACGGGTGGGGGGTGGGGCCCGATAGGCTTCAGATGCATGCTGACGTCCGGTCAGGCGGCGCAACGCACGTACGACGAAGGCTGGTTGACCGGAAGTGGCTGATAACGGCCCGGTCTTCTCTTTCCTCGGGCCTATGTTCCCTTCACGGATGCACCCCGCATCCCACGGCCCCCGAACGCGGCGAAGGGAGACCCGGAAAGGCCCTTGCTTGGCGGCTGGCCTCTCCGGATCTCCCTCGCCTGCCGAAGGGGTCCCCCCTGTTGCGAGGAGAGTGGTTCCCTTGGCTTCTGTCGACGGTATCTCAGACCGGCCCCGACGTGGCAGCCGTGCTCTGGCGTGGTTCACGGCCTGCGTGGGTCTGCTGGCGGTGGTCGTCGCGGTCGTGCTCGCGCTGGCCGGGCACGGTGAGGTGGCCGTGGCCGTGGGCGCGGTCGGTGTGGCCGTGGCCGGCCGGGAAGGGCTGCGGGTGACCGTGCACGTCCGGCGGTGAGCACGCGGCGCGGGCGGGGTTCGCCGGTGCCCCCGGCAGGCCCCGCCCGTGCCACCCGTACGCGCGGTGCGTCCCCCGCTCCCTCCCGGCCCGGCCGGTCAGTCCCGGCCGGTCAGCCCCTGGGCGCGGAGGACCTTGAGGAACTCGCGCATCCAGGTCGGGTGGTCCGGCCAGGCGCGGGAGGAGACCAGGGTGCCGTCGACGACCGCGGCCGTGTCCTGGAAGCCGGCACCCGCCGCCTGCATGTCGAGTTCCAGGGCCGGGTAAGCCGTCACCCTGCGGCCCTCCAGGCCGCCGATCGCGGCCGTCAGGAGCGGGCCGTGGCAGATCTGAGCCACCGGCTTGTCCGCGTCGAAGAAGGACTTCAGGATCTTCCGCAGCTCCGGATCGTTGCGGAGGTACTCCGGCGCCCGGCCGCCCGGGATCACCACCGCCACGTAGTCGCCCGGATCCACCTCCGAGAAGGCCAGGTCGGCGGGCCAGGTGTAGCCGGGCTTCTCGGTGTACGTGTCGAAGCCGGGCTCGAAGTCGTGCACGACGAACCGCAGCTGCTTCCGCGCCGGCGCCGCGATGTGGACCTCGTACCCTTCTTCGAGCAGCCGCTGATACGGGTACATCACCTCCAGGGATTCCGCCGCGTCCCCCGTCACGATCAAGATCTTCGCCATCACGACTCCCGGATCCGGTGGTGGTGTCCGACGCTCAGAAGTGCCGCCGCCAGACTGCTCGCGTCGCGGAGCTCTGCCAAGAGGACATGCGTCGCTGTCCATAACGGCAAACTTCCACCCCCTCTTTTGTACACATACGGCTCATGACGGGCCGGGGGTAGGGAGCGATAGGCTTTTGCCGTGATCAGCGCGATACGCCGAGGGGGCAGCGAAGCCCCCGGCCTCCGCCCGGTCCGCGACAGCGGCCGGGCCGACAGGGCGTTCGCCGGTCCTTCCCGTCCGAGCCCGCCGCGCACTGTGGCCGAATCCGGTCCGGACATCTCTCATCACGGCATAACGTCGACTTCGACCGGAAACCCCGCGTCGTGGCGTTGTGTCCTTTCTTTCACCTACGTCACGCAACGGCGCGCGACAGGAGCCAGAGGACATGCAGACCAAGCTGGACGAAGCCAAGGCCGAGCTCCTCGAGAGGGCCGCCCGCGTAGCTGAGAACAGCCCGGTCGGGGGGCGACTTCCGACGGGGCCCGAGCACGGGGAGAGGCCCGACCGGGCCACCACTCTCGACTACCTCCAGCGCTACTACCGGCACACCGCGCCCGAGGACCTCGCCGACCGCGACCCGGTGGACGTCTTCGGCGCCGCGCTCTCGCACTACCGGCTGGCCGAGAACCGCCCCCAGGGCACCGCCAACGTCCGCGTCCACACCCCGACGGTCGAGGAGAACGGCTGGACCTGCAGCCACTCCGTCGTCGAGGTCGTCACCGACGACATGCCGTTCCTCGTGGACTCCGTGACCAACGAGCTCTCCCGCCAGGGCCGCGGCATCCACGTCGTCATCCACCCGCAGGTCCTCGTCCGCCGCGACCTCACCGGCAAGCTCATCGAGGTGCTGACCGCCGAGAACGGCGGGGCGGCGAAGGCCGAGCTCCCGCACGACGCGCTCGTCGAGTCCTGGATCCACGTCGAGATCGACCGGGAGACCGACCGCGCCGACCTCAAGCAGATCACCGCCGACCTGCTGCGCGTCCTGTCCGACGTCCGCGAGACGGTCGAGGACTGGGAGAAGATGCGCGACGCCGCGATGCGCATCGCCGACGGCCTCCCCGCCGAGCCCATGGCCTCCGACCTGCGCCCCACCGAGGTCGAGGAGGCCCGCGAACTGCTCCGCTGGCTCGCCGCCGACCACTTCACCTTCCTCGGCTACCGCGAGTACGAGCTCGTCGACGGCGACGCCCTGTCCGCCGTCCCCGGCACCGGCCTCGGCATCCTGCGCTCCGACCCGCACCACAGCGGCAAGGACGACCACCACGCCCACCCGGTCTCGCCCTCCTTCAGCCGGCTCCCCGCCGACGCCCGCGCCAAGGCGCGCGAGCACAAGCTGCTGATCCTCACCAAGGCCAACAGCCGCTCCACCGTGCACCGCCCCTCCTACCTCGACTACGTCGGCGTGAAGAAGTTCGACGCCGAGGGCAACGTCATCGGCGAGCGCCGCTTCCTCGGCCTCTTCTCCTCCGCCGCCTAC
Organism: Streptomyces sp. NPDC048353; assembly: GCF_055587165.1. Lineage (NCBI taxonomy): Bacteria > Bacillati > Actinomycetota > Actinomycetes > Kitasatosporales > Streptomycetaceae > Streptomyces > Streptomyces sp. NPDC048353. The sequence continues at coordinate 23,948 of NZ_JBVJGU010000001.1, forward strand.
ACCGAGTCCGTACGCCGCGTGCCGGTGGTCAGCCGCAAGGTGCAGGAGGTCCTGGTCGGCGCCGGCTTCTCGCCCAACAGCCACGACGGCCGCGACCTGCTCCAGATCCTGGAGACCTACCCGCGCGACGAGCTGTTCCAGACCCCGGTCGACCAGCTCCGGTCCATCGTCACCAGCGTCCTCTACCTCCAGGAGCGGCGACGTCTGCGGCTCTACCTCCGCCAGGACGAGTACGGGCGCTACTACTCCGCCCTCGTCTACCTGCCGCGCGACCGCTACACCACCGGCGTCCGGCTGCGGATCATCGACATCCTCAAGGAGGAGCTCGACGGCACCAGCGTCGACTTCACCGCCTGGAACACCGAGTCGATCCTCTCCCGCCTCCACTTCGTCGTCCGCGTCGAGCCCGGCACCGAACTCGCCAAGCTGACCGACGCCGACGCCGACCGCATCGAGGCACGGCTCGTCGAGGCCGCCCGCTCCTGGGCCGACGGCTTCGGCGAGGCCCTCAACGCCGAGCTCGGCGAGGAGCGCGCCGCCGAGCTGCTGCGCCGCTACGGCAACGCCTTCCCCGAGGGCTACAAGGCCGACCACTCGCCGCGCGCCGCCGTCGCCGACCTGGTCCGCCTGGAGGAGCTCGGCCGCAGCGGCAAGGACTTCGCGCTCTCGCTGTACGAGCCGGTCGGCGCCGGCCCCGGCGAGCGCCGCTTCAAGATCTACAAGTCGGGCCCCCAGGTCTCCCTCTCCGCCGTCCTCCCGGTCCTCAACCGGCTCGGCGTCGAGGTCGTCGACGAGCGCCCGTACGAGCTGCGCTGCGCCGACCGCACCCACGCCTGGGTCTACGACTTCGGCCTGCGGATGCCGTCCTCCAACGGCGACCACCTCGCCGACGACGCCCGCGAGCGGTTCCAGGAGGCGTTCGCCGCCACCTGGACCGGCGAGGCCGAGAACGACGGCTTCAACGCGCTGGTGCTCTCCGCCGGCCTGAACTGGCGCCAGGCGATGGTGCTGCGCGCCTACGCGAAGTACCTCCGCCAGGCCGGCGCGATGTTCAGCCAGGACTACATGGAGGACACCCTCCGCGACAACGTCCACACCACCCGGCTGCTCGTCTCCCTCTTCGAGGCCCGGATGGCCCCGGAGCGCCAGCGCGCCGGCACCGAGCTGACCGACGGGCTCCTGGAGGAGCTGGACGGCGCCCTCGACCAGGTCGCCTCCCTCGACGAGGACCGGATCCTCCGCTCCTTCCTCACCGTCATCAAGGCCACCCTGCGCACCAACTTCTTCCAGAAGGCCGAGGACGGCAGGCCGCACGCGTACGTGTCGATGAAGTTCGACCCGCAGGCGATCCCCGACCTTCCCGCCCCCCGCCCGGCGTTCGAGATCTGGGTGTACTCCCCGCGCGTCGAGGGCGTCCACCTGCGCTTCGGCAAGGTCGCCCGCGGTGGTCTGCGCTGGTCCGACCGGCGCGAGGACTTCCGTACGGAGATCCTCGGCCTGGTCAAGGCGCAGATGGTCAAGAACACCGTCATCGTGCCCGTCGGCGCCAAGGGCGGCTTCGTCGCCAAGCAGCTCCCGGACCCGTCCGTGGACCGTGACGCCTGGCTGGCCGAGGGCATCGCGAGCTACAAGACCTTCATCTCGGCGCTCCTGGACATCACCGACAACCTCGTCGCCGGCGAGGTCGTCCCGCCGGTCGACGTGGTCCGCCACGACGAGGACGACACCTACCTCGTCGTCGCCGCCGACAAGGGCACCGCGACCTTCTCCGACATCGCCAACGAGGTCGCCGTCTCCTACGGCTTCTGGCTCGGCGACGCCTTCGCCTCCGGCGGCTCGGCCGGCTACGACCACAAGGGCATGGGCATCACCGCCCGCGGCGCCTGGGAGTCCGTCAAGCGGCACTTCCGCGAGCTGGGCCACGACACCCAGACCGAGGACTTCACCGTCGTCGGCGTCGGCGACATGTCCGGCGACGTCTTCGGCAACGGCATGCTGCTCTCCGAGCACATCCGGCTCGTCGCCGCCTTCGACCACCGGCACATCTTCATCGACCCGACCCCGGACGCGGCCGTCTCGTACGCCGAGCGGCGCCGCCTCTTCGAGCTGCCGCGCAGCTCCTGGGCCGAGTACGACACGAACGCCCTCTCCGCGGGCGGCGGGATCCACCCCCGGTCCGCCAAGTCGATCCCGGTCAACGCGCAGACCCGCGCGGCCCTCGGCATCGAGGCCGGCGTCACCAAGATGACCCCGGCCGAGCTGATGCGGGCGATCCTCCACGCCCCCGTCGACCTGCTGTGGAACGGCGGCATCGGTACGTACGTCAAGTCGTCCGCCGAGACCCACGCCGACGTCGGCGACAAGGCCAACGACGCCATCCGCGTCAACGGCGAGGACCTGCGGGTCAAGGTCGTCGGCGAGGGCGGCAACCTCGGTCTCACCCAGCTCGGCCGCATCGAGTTCGCCCGCAAGGGCGGCCCCGAGGGCGAGGGCGGCAAGGTCAACACCGACGCCATCGACAACAGCGCCGGCGTGGACACCTCCGACCACGAGGTCAACATCAAGATCCTGCTCAACGGTCTCGTCACCGAAGGCGACATGACCGTCAAGCAGCGCAACGCCATCCTCGCGGAGATGACCGACGAGGTCGGCGCGCTCGTCCTGCGCAACAACTACGCGCAGAACGTGGCCCTGGCCAACGCCGTCGCCCAGTCGCCGTCCCTGCTCCACGCCCACCAGCGCTTCATGCGCCGGCTGGGCCGCGACGGGCACCTCGACCGCGCGCTGGAGTTCCTGCCGCAGGACCGGCAGATCCGCGAACTGCTCAACACCGAGCGCGGCCTGAGCCAGCCGGAGCTCGCCGTCCTCCTCGCGTACACCAAGATCACGGTGGCCGACGAGCTGATCCACACCGAGCTGCCCGACGACGTCTACCTGCGCGAACTGCTCCACGAGTACTTCCCGACGCTGCTGCGCGAGAAGTTCCCCGAGGCGATCGACGCCCACGCGCTGCGCCGGGAGATCATCACCACGATCCTGGTCAACGACACCGTCAACAGCGGTGGCTCGACCTTCCTGCACCGCCTCCGCGAGGAGACCGGCGCGTCGATCGAGGAGATCGTCCGCGCGCAGACCGCCGCCCGCTCCATCTTCCGGCTCGGCGAGGTCTGGGACGCCGTCGAGGCCCTCGACAACCGCGTCCCGGCCGACGTCCAGACCCGGATGCGGCTCCACTCCCGTCGTCTGGTCGAGCGCGGCACGCGCTGGCTGCTGGGCAACCGGCCGCAGCCGCTGCGGCTCGCCGAGACCATCGGCTTCTTCGGCGAGCGCGTCGAGCAGGTCTGGGGCGAGCTGCCGCAGCTGCTGCGCGGCGCGGACCTGGAGTGGTACCAGTCGATCCTCCAGGAGCTGACCGGCGAGGGTGTCCCGGAGGAGCTGGCCCTGCGGGTCGCCGGATTCTCCTCCGCCTTCCCGACCCTCGACATCGTCGCGATCGCGGACCGTACGGACAAGGACCCGATGGCGGTCGCCGAGGTCTACTACGACCTGGCCGACCGGCTGCGGATCACCCAGCTCATGGACCGGATCATCGAGCTGCCGCGTGAGGACCGCTGGCAGTCGATGGCCCGCGCCTCCATTCGCGAGGACCTCTTCGCCGCGCACGCCGCCCTCACGGCCGACGTGCTGGCGGCGGGCAACGGCACCTCGACGCCGGAGGACCGGTTCAAGGCCTGGGAGGAGCGGAACGCGGCGATCCTCGGCCGTGCGCGGTCGACGCTGGAGGAGATCCAGGGCTCGGAGACGTTCGACCTGGCCAACCTGTCGGTGGCCATGCGGACGATGCGCCAGCTGCTGCGCACGCACAGCTGAGACCGGCGCCGCCGGACGTGACGAAGGGCCCCGCCGGGTTTCCGGCGGGGCCCTTCGCCGTGCGGTGGGGCGCCCCGTGGTGGGGGGCCGGCCGGTCTCACACGTCGTCGTCCTGGCGGACGGCGACCGACGCGGTCCACAGCCGCCGTGCGGCCACCAGCGCCGCCAGGAGCAGCAGAGCGTTGCGGGCCACCATGACGGCCACGCCCCGCTCGGTGCCCGTCACCACCTCGTCGTACAGGACGGGGTAGGCAAGCGAGCTGAGCGCCGCGGCCGGCAGCAGGAGCAGCGCCACCGGGCGCATCACGGTCTCCCGGCAGGTGAGGCAGACGGCGACCAGGCCGAGCAGCCAGACCATGTACTGGGGGCTGATCACCCTGCTGGTGACGGTGAAGAGCAGCACCGCCGCCAGGGCCGCGTCCAGCGGCGTCGCCACCGTCCAGGTGCGGGCCCGCAGCCGCCACAGCAGCAGCCAGACGAAGGCCAGAACCGTCAGGAGCAGGGCGAGCCGGCCGATGCTGGAGACGTACGGGCCGACGTACTCGAACGCCCCGAAGCGGTACTCCACCGTCCCCGGCCAGACACCCGCCGCCCGGCCCAGCGCCAGGGCGGTGCCGCCGAGCGACTCGATCTGCACGCCCCGGCCGCCCTGCTGGCGCAGGAAGCCGAGGGAGTCGGAGAAGCAGAACGCCAGGGTGGCGAGCAGCGCGGCGGCGGTGGTCGCGGCGGCGATCCAGGTCTCGCGAGTGGTACGGCCCCGGGGAGTGCCGATCAGCGTGAGCACCGGCCACACCTTGACCAGCGCGCCGACGGCGGCGAGCGCCCCGCCGAGGACCCGGCCGACGGCGAACCGGGACTTCATCGCGAGGAGGGCGAGGACCGCGACGGCGGTGACCTGCACGTCGTACCGCGCGAGGGGGAGGTGGAGGAGCAGGGGCAGGCCGCAGACCCAGACCCAGGCGCCGTGGGTGAGGCGGTGGCTGTCGGCGCGGGCGAGGGCGAGGGCCACGGCGGCGTCGGCGAGGAGGGTGAGGGCGACGAAGGCCTGGAAGTACGTCAGCCAGGGCAGCACGCCGGGCGACATGATGACGAGCCCGGCGCCCGGCGGGTACTGCCAGGTGGAGTCGTCCACCGGGAAGGTGCCCCGGGCGAACTGCCCGTACCAGTGCTGGTAGAGGACGTACACCTCGCGGCCCACGCCGCCGACGCCGAGGCTGTCGCGCAGCAGGAGCAGGAGCATGCCGGCGCGGGTGACGAGCCAGAGGACGGCCAGGGCGATCCACGGGCCGCGGCCGACCGCGACGAAGGTGGCCGCCGTGAACGTCTCCGACTCGAAGGGCGAGCCGGTGAGCCCGGGGGGCGGGGGTGCGCACCCGGACCGTGCCGGCCGCCTGTCCCGGTCGGTCGCGGGGCCGATCACGGGGCTGGTCCCGGTCGCGGTCGTGGTGCCGGAGGCGGGCCCGCCCCCGGCACCGTCGACGGGCGCGGGGGCCGGACCCGGGTCGCCGGTGGCGCTGCCGGGCGGGGGCGCTGGGGTGGACTCTCGATGCGTCGTCATCGGAACTGCACTCTATGGCGCTTCGGTGGGTTATCTCCCCTTTTGTCCCCCCGTCCTGGTGAACTCCTCGTACGCGGCCACCACCTCCGCCGCCGGTCCGTCCCGGCGCAGCGCCCCCGCCTCCAGCCACAGCGCCCGGTCGCAGGTCTCCGTGACGGTCGAGAGGGAGTGGCTGACCAGGAAAACGGTCCCCGCCTCGGCCCGCAGCTCCTCGATCCGCTGCCGGCTGCGGCGGCGGAACCGCGCGTCGCCGGTCGCCAGCGCCTCGTCGATGAGCAGGACGTCGTGGCTCCTGGCCGCCGCGATGGAGAAGCGGAGGCGGGCGCCCATGCCGGAGGAGTACGTCCGCATGGGGAGCGAGACGAAGTCGCCGTTCTCGTCGATCCCGGAGAACTCCACGATCCCGGCGTAGCGGGCGTCGATCTCGGCGCGGCTCATCCCCATGGCGAGCCCGCCGAGGATCACGTTGCGCTCCCCGGTCAGATCGCTCATCAGCGCCGCGTCGACACCGAGGAGGGAGGGGCGGCCCTGGATGTAGATCGTGCCCTCGGAGACGGGCAGCAGGCCCGCCACCGCCTTGAGGAGGGTGGATTTCCCGGATCCGTTCGAACCGATCAGGCCAATCGCCTCGCCCCGGTAGGCGGCGAAGCCGACGCCGCGGACCGCATGGACCGAACGCGCGTCCGGAGCCTCCGCGCGCCGGACCATCCGGCTCAGGGCGGCAGCGGCGCCGCCCTTTCCGCCCTTCCCGCCGCGCACGGTGTAGCGGACGTGGACGCCGTCCACCACGACGGTCGGGGTCCGTTCCCGCAGGGTGTCGTCAGCCACGGCCGTAGGCCTCCTCCGCCGCCCAGAAGAAGAGGAAGCCGCCGGTGAAGACCAGCAACGCCCAGCCCGAGGCGAACGCCCAGGCGTGCGGAGGGAGCCGGTCGGCGGTGAAGCCGCCGATCAGCGCGTAGCGCGTCAGATCGATGAAGAGCGCCACCGGGTTGACCTCCAGGACGGTGATCAGCGCCCCCGGCAGCCGGCCGCTCGTCTCGAGGTGCTGGATCGACCACATGACACCGGAGACGTACATCCAGGTGCGCAGCAGGAACGGCATCAGCTGCGCGATGTCGGGCGTACGGGCGGCCAGACGGGCCATGACGAGGGCGACGCCGGTGTTGAAGAGCGTCTGGAGGAGGAGCGCGGGCGCGACGAGCAACCAGCTCCGGGTGGGAAACTCGCCGAAGCAGAACAGCAGGGCGGCGAGCGCCCCGAGCGAGAAGAGCAGCTGCTGGAGCTGCTGGAGCGTGACGGCGACCGGGAGGCTCGCGCGCGGGAAGTGCAGGGCGCGGACGAGTCCGATGTTGCCGCTGACGGCCCGGGTGCCGGCCAGGACCGACTGGGAGGTGAAGGACCAGACGAAGACGCCGGTGAGGAGGAAGGGGACGTAGTCCGGGATGTCGTTCCGGACGTCCATCAGGACGCCGAAGACGAGGTAGTAGACCGCCGCGTTGAGGAGCGGGGTCATCACCTGCCACAACTGGCCGAGCCTGGCCTGGCTGTACTGGGCGGTGAGCCGGGCGGTCGCGAAGGCGGTGATGAAGGCCCGGCGCGACCAGAGCTGCCGGACGTACGCCGGCAGGGGCGGCCGGGCGCCGCTGACGGACAGGCCATGGCGGAGGGCGAGGGCGCGCAGGGCCTCAGGGGGTGGTGGGGCGGGCGGGTCCTCCAGGGGGCGTGGGGGCGGTGCCGGGGCGACGGGCTCGGGAAGCGCCTGGACGGTGGTCACGGAGTCGGATCGCTTTCGCTCGAACGGCTTCGGCGCACGCGGGAACAGCCTCGGCGCCCAGAAGTAACGACGGGACGGGACCGTATCGTCGCTTCGTGGAGAGTAGAGCTGCCTTACGTCGGAACGCAACCGTTTCGTCGTGACGCGGGCGTCGGCTACCATCTGGACATGACCCCACCCCTCGGCACCCCTCGTCGCGCCCCCGCGGGAGCCGCCGTGCTCCGGGAGGACGTCACCGAGGCCATCCGCACCGCCGTCTTCGAGGAACTGGCCGCCGTCGGCTTCGCCCGCATGTCCATCGAGGGCATCGCACGCCGCGCCGGCGTCGGCAAGACCGCCGTCTACCGCCGCTGGAAATCCAAGCTCGCCCTCGTCCTCGACCTCGTCGGCGCCGTCGCCGCACAAGGCCTCCCCGCCCCCTCGACCGGCTCCCTCCACGGGGACGTCCGCGCGCTCCTCGAAGTCGCCGCCCACGCCCTGCGCCACCCCGTGGCCTCCCAGGTCGTCCCCGACCTGCTCGTCGAGGCCGCCCGGCAACCGGAGATCGCCGACGCGATCAAAGCCGCTCTCCTCGACAGCCAACAAGGCGTCGTCGCACACATCGTCCGCGAGGCCGCCGAACGCGGCGAACTCCCCACCCACGCCGACCCCGACCGCGCGCTCGACCTGATCGTCGGCCCCCTCTACTGGCGGCTCGTCGTGGTCCGCGGCGACCTGCCGAGCGGCTACCTCGACGACCTCGCCCGCTCAGCCGTGGCCGCCCTGCTCGCATAGGGCTTCTTCTTTTGAGGGCTCGGTTCCCCTCCGGGCGCTTCGAGCCGGGCTCACAGCCCCGTACGTGCTCGCCCGCCTTTCTTCGGGGCTCGGTTCCCCTCCGGGCGCTTCGAGCCGGGCTCACAGCCCCGTACGTGCTCGCCCCCTCGTTCCTCGGGGGCTCCGCGCGTTCGGGGCTGTTCCCCCGGCGCGCCCTTCGGATCACTCGCCTGTCGGGCTCACCGCGTTCGGGGCTGGCCCCCCGGCGCCCCCCGCCCGCTACTTCACCGCGCCCGCCATCACGCCCGAGACGAACTGCCGCTGGAAGGCGAAGAAGACCGCCAGTGGGATCACCATCGACACGAACGCGCCCGGTGCCAGCACGTCGATGTTGTTCCCGAACTGCCGCACCTGCTGCTGCAGCGCCACCGTGATCGGCGGCGAGTCGGAGTCCGCGAAGATCAGCGCCACCAGCATGTCGTTCCACACCCACAGGAACTGGAAGATCCCCAGGGAGGCGATCGCCGGCCCGCCCAGCGGCAGCACCACCCGGGTGAAGAGCCGCAGCTCACCCGCCCCGTCGAGACGGGCCGCTTCCAGCAGCTCCTTGGGGATCTCCGCGAAGAAGTTCCGCAGCAGGAAGATCGCGAACGGCAGCCCGAACGCCGTGTGGAAGAGGACGACCCCGAGCGTCGTCTCGAAGATCCCGATCGTGCCGAAGAGCTTCGAGACCGGCACGAGCGCGACCTGGACCGGCACCACCAAGAGCCCGACCACCACCAGGAACCACCAGTCCCGGCCCGGGAAGTCCAGCCAGGCGAAGGCGTACCCGGCGAGCGAGCCGATCACGACCACGAGGACCGTCGCCGGGACGGTGATCAGGACGGTGGAGACGAGCGAGCCCGTGATCGTCTCGTTGGCCAGGAGGTCGGCGTAGTTCTCCGTCGTGAGCTGCGCCGGGGTGGTGAAGACCTTCCACCAGCCGCTCTCGCTGATGTCGGACGGACCGCGCAGCGACGACAGCAGCAGGCCGACCGTGGGCATGAGCCAGAAGAGCCCGACGAGGACCAGGAGGACCCGCATCGCACCCCCGGCGGTCCGGGCGGCGAGCCGTGCGCCCAGGCCGCCCCCGTCTCGATCCGACGCGGTCACCGGCGGGTCTCCCTTCGCATGCGGCGGATGTTGAACGCCATCACCGGGATCACCAGCAGGAGCAACAGGACCGCGATGGCGGAGCCCACCCCGAGATCCGCGTCCGTGCCGAACGACGACCGGTACAGCTGGAGCGCGAGGACGTTCGCGTCGTCCTGCGCCGAACCCGGGGCGATGATGAACACCAGGTCGAAGACCTTCAGGACGTTGATCATCAGGGTGACCACGACCACGGCGAGGACCGGCGCCAGGAGCGGCACGGTGATGCGGCGGAAGACCTGCCATTCGTTCGCCCCGTCGACGCGGGCCGCTTCGAGGAGTTCACGCGGGACGCTCGCAAGCCCCGCGGCGATCAGCATCATCGCGAACCCGGCCCACATCCACACGTAACTGCCGATGACGGCAGGGGTGACGAGCGAGGGGCCGAGCCACTCGACGCCGTTGTACTGCTCCCGGAAGTTGCCCGCCGGCAGTCGCAGGACGGCGCCGTCGGCGGCGGCCGGGAGGGCGAACCGCCCGTCGGCGCCGGCCGTGGTGCTCGCGACCACCCGGCCGTCCTTCACCGCCTCGATCCGCAGCCCCTGGAGACCGAGCTCCTGCGGATCGACGACGTTCGGCTTCCCGCCCCCGCCCCGAGTGAAGTCCAGCCACGCCGTGCCGCTGATCCCGCCGTCCGCCGGCGCGGGCTCGGCGGGGCGCGCCGGGCGCGCGTCCGGCGGCATCTGCGCCGGCGGGACACCGATCAGCGGGAGCCGAACCGCCTCGCCCGCGCGGACGGGGCTCTTCGTCACGAACGCCCCGCCGCCCGCCGCCTCCAGCGGATGCACCGGCAGGGGCCGGGCCCGGGGGAAGACGGACGACTCGGCGAAGGTGTCGTGCACGCCCACCCAGACGGCGTTGGCGACCCCGCGGTCCGGATCCTGTTCGTAGACGAGCCGGAAGATGATCCCGGCGGCGAGCATCGAGATCGCCATCGGCATGAAGACGATCAGCTTGAACGCCGTGCCCCAGCGCACCCGCTCGGTCAGCACCGCGAAGATCAGCCCGAGCGCGGTCGCCACGGCCGGGGCGAAGACCACCCAGATCGCGTTGTTCCTGACCGCCGTGAGGATCGTGTCGTCGGTGAAGAGTTCGACGTAGTTGCCGAGGCCGGCGAAGGACTCCCCGGACTTGTCGAAGAACGACCGCTGGACGGAGTACCCGATCGGGTAGACGACGAGCGCACCGAGCAGCAGCAGGGCGGGGAGGAGGAACCCCGCCGCCACTGCCTTACGGGTGCCGGTGACGCTCTTGTGCGGTGTGCGGGGCGTGCCGTGCCCCGCCGTGCGCGGCACCGAAGCCATGACGACCGATCAGCTCCGGTACGCCTTGGCCGCGTCGGCCTCCAGTCGTGCCTGGGTCCCCGCGATGTCCTTCGGGTTCTTGAGGAAGTCCTGGAGCGCCTTCCACTCGCCCTTGCCGGGCGTTCCGCCGAACGACTGGGGCATCTGGTCCGACATGTCGAAGCGGAAGTCGTCACCGGCCTCGATCAGCGCCTTGGCGATCTCCCGCTGGACGTCGTTCGGATACGCGGCCGGGTCCAGGGCCTTGTTGGGGGAGAGGAAGCCGCCGGCGCCCGCCCAGATCCGCGCCGCGTCCGGAGAGGCGAGGAAGGTCAGCAGCGCCTGGGCGCCCTTGGTGTCCTTCAGCGCCACCGCCGCGTCGCCGGCCGTCACGACCGGGGACTCCGCGCCCACCGCCGGGAACGGGAACACCTTCGCGTCCGTGCCGATCTCCGCGTCCGTCTGCGCGATGTTGATGGCGGCGAAGTCTCCCTCGAACACCATCGCGCCCTTCGGCTGGTCGCCGCCCGTGAACGTCTGGGTGACCGAGGCCGGGAACTCCGTCTGCAGGGCGCCGTCGGCGCCGCCCGCGATCAGACCCGGCTTGCCGAACAGCTGGGCGAGGGTCGTCAGGGCCTGGGTGACGGACGGGTCCGTCCACTTGATCGTGTGCTGCGCCAGTTGGTCGTACTTCTCCGGGCCCGCCTGGGAGAGATAGATGTTCTCGAACCAGTCCGTGAGGGTCCAGCCGTCCGCGCCGCCCACCGAGACGGGGGTGACGCCGGAGGCCGAGATGGTCTCCGCGGTGGCGAGGAACTCCTTCCAGGTCGCGGGCTCGGAGGCGCCGGCGTTCTCGAAGGCCGCGTTGTTGTACCAGATCAGGGACTTGTTCGCGGCCTTGAAGTAGACGCCGTACTGCGTGCCGTCGACCGCGCCGAGGTCCTGCCAGCCCTGGGAGTAGTTCTTGGCGAGCTGGGCCTTGGCCTCCGGGCCGACCGGCTTGATCCACTTCTGGGCGGCGGCCTGCTTGATCGCGCCGACCTGGGGGAGCATCGCCACGTCCGGCGGGGCGCCGCCGGCGATCTTCGTGCCGAGGAAGTTCACGATCGGGTCCTGCGCGGGCACGAAGGTGACGGTGGCGCCGGTGCGCTTCTCGAACTCCTTCAGGACCTTGGTGAAGTTCTCCTGCTCGGGGCCCGTCCAGACGGCGGCGACCTGGATCTTCTCCCCCTTGAGGGAGGGCAGGGAGACCGACTCCCCGCCCGGGTCCGCGGTGCTGGTGGGCCCGGCGGGCGGGCCGGAGTCCTTGCCGCTCTCGCCGCCGCAGCCGGCGAGGGCGAGTGCGGTGAACGCGGTGACGGCGGTGATCGTCGTCGCGGCTTTGCGTGTACGAAGAGGTGTACGCATGACTGCCCCGTCTCCCTGTGCGCGTGCTCGTCCCGTGCTCGTGCCAGTGCCGACAGGTCTACGCCCGGTGATCGGCCCCCGCAATACCGCCTCCCGTGCCCGGGCGGGGATCGTGATGGGCTCGTGACGGACGCGCTCGTACGGGATCGGCTCGCGCGGGACGGGCTCGCGCCCGGTGGACGGGGCGAGGGTCAGGGGTGGACGGCCGGGGCGAGAGGAGCCACGGGGGTGGCGTCGACGGAGCGGGCCGCGCGGTCGAGGGCGCTCGCGAGGAGGGCCAGATCGGTCGGGCCGTTGCCCAGCTCGCGCACGGGTCTGCGGGTGGGCGGGTCGCCCATCCGCTCCCACTCCAGGGGGACCACGGTCGGCCGGAGCGTCGCCGTGCGCGGGATCCGGCCGGAGACGCGGCCCGCCTGGAACGGGGTCACCCGGCCGTCCGGGTGACCGAGCCGCCCCCGGCCGGGCACGGGCTCGTCGGGGCCCGGGACCGCCGGGGGAGCGTCGAGCACGATCCGCAGCCGGGCGCCGTGGGCCAGCTCCGTGTCCGCCGTCCGGTCCGGGCGGGCCGAGGCCGCGATGAGGTGCACCCCGAGCCGGGCGCCGCCACGGACGACGGCTTCCAGGGCGCGTACGACGGAACCGGCGGCGGGCCGTCCCGGGGCGCCGAGCGCGGGCGCCACGAGTGCGTCGAAGTCGTCCACGAGGACGACGAGCCGGGGCAGCGCGCCGGACTCGGCGCCGGACCCGGACGCTTCCGGGGCGGGCCTTTCACCGAGCACCTCGGCCTCCCGGGCCGGACGCGGGACCCGCCCACCGGTCCGGTCGGCGAGATCGGCCCCGCCCCGCAGCGGCAGCCGGCCACTGGGCCGGTCGCCGAGCGCGCCGTCCCCACCGGCCAGGGGAGCGCCCCGGCCACCGGCGGTGGCGGGAAGGTCGTCGGAGGTCGGGCGGCCGACGCGGCCGCTCGGCGTGGCCGGGAGGTCGTCGGGGGCGCGGCGGGCGGGACGGGTGGGACGGGTGCTGGGCTGGTCGGTGAGGAAGCCGTCGGGGGTCTGGCGGGTGACGCGGCCGCTCGGCGTGGCCGGGAGGCCGTCGGAGGCTCGGCCGCTCGGGGTGGCGGGGAGCTCGTCTGGGGTTCGGCGGGTGACGCGGCCGCTCGGGGTGGCCGGGAGGCCGTCGGAAGGTCGGCCGCTCGGGGTGGCGGGGAGCTCGTCGGAGGTTCGGCGGGTGACCCGGCCGCTCGGGGTGGCCGGGAGGTCCGCGGGGGCCGGGCGGCCGGGTGGTGTCGAGGGTGCGTCCGTGCGCGGGGGGCGGGCGCTGGGGTGGTACGTCAGGCCCTCGGGGCCCGTGCGGACCGTACGGCCGCTCAGGCGGTCGGCGGCCGGGGCCTCGGCGTGCGGGCGGTCGGTCCGCCCGGAGGAGACGCGGGGGTCCGGGATACGGGCCGTCGCCCGACCGGCCGGCGCCACGGCCTCCGCCGGGCTCGGCGTCCGCTGCCCGGCCGGACGGTCCGCGGACGCGCGCCGCCCGGCCGTCCGGCGGTCGGCGAAGTGCCCGTCGCCCAGCAGCTCGGCGCGGCGCTTCAGCTCGGCGCCCAGCGCCTGCGCGAACGCGCGCATCCGGACCGGGTCGGAGGCGACCAGATGCTCCGTGACATGCGGCAGCTCGCCGCAGACCGCCAGGCCCTCGCCCCGCTCGCCGCCCCCGCCGTCCACCAGGAGCAGGCCCAGGCGGTCGGGCCGCCCGCCGGCCGCGAGGGAGGCGGCGATCGACCGCAGCAGCTCCGTGCGCCCGCTGCCCGCCGGTCCCTCGATCAGCAGGTGCGGGCCCTCCGCGGTCAGATCGACCGAGACCGGCCCGCGCGGCCCCGCGCCCAGCACGACCGTCCCGTCCGCCGCCGACGCCCAGCGGGCCAGCAGCGACGCGGGGGTGGCCCGGGCCAGGCCCAGCTCGTCGAGCAGCCGCGCGGACCGGGGCAGGGCCGCGGCCGCCCGGCCGCGCGGCGCGGCCGCTCCCTCCGTGCGCAGCGGGGCCAGGGCCCGGCCGAAGCGCTCCGCCCAGGCGACGGAGACGGCGTCCACCACGCCCACCGTGCCGTGCCCGGCGGCCCGGCCCCCCGCCGTACGCAACAGCCGCAGCGCCGTCGCCACGTCACCGCTCAGCAGGGCCACCGCCCCGCACTCGCGGAAGGCGAGGGAGGCCGCGCACGCGCTTTCGTACGTCGCCGCCACCGGCGAGACCGGGGAGGCGGCCGGCGCCTCGGCCAGACAGATCAGATGGATCCCGGCGGCGGCGCCCGCTCCGGCGAGCCGCGCGGTCGTCTCGCGCAGGGCCGCCGACCCCGGGTCCCCGTCCACGATCACGACCGTGGACGGGCCCTCGTGCCGGGCCGCGGCCTCGGCGACGGCGGCGCGGTCGGCGCTCGGCCACCCGGGACCGAGCGGACCGTCGTCGAGCCTGCGGGTCAGCTCGGCCGTACGCGCCTCGGCCTGTTCGCGGTCGTACGCGAGGAGCAGCCGGCAGTCCTGGCCGTGGGCGGGCCGCAGATGGGGGAGCCAGCCGAGCCAGCCCCAGGCCCGGCGCCGCTCCTCAAGGGAACGGCCGCGGTCCGCGCTGATCAGCACGATCTCCAGCTCGGCGGGGGAGTGCAGGGCGGCGAGCTGGGCGACGACGGAGCGGGCGAGGCCCGCGAGCCGGTCCCCGGGCCCGGCGAGCCCGAGCGAGCCGGCCTCCCGCAGGCCGACGGTGACCGGCACGCCGGAGAGCTCGGCACGGTCGGTCGTGCCGAGCCGGACGACCAGCGATTCCGGGTGGCCGGGGCCGCGCTCCCAGAGGCGGGGGCCCGGGCCGAGCGCGGTCAGCAGCACGGCGGCCGGATCCGGCCAGGTGTCGGCGGCCGGGGCAGGACCGCCCACGGACGGGCCCGCCGCGAACAGGCCGGAGGCGCCGGCGGCGACGCCCGTCTCCGAAGGCGCCGCCTCGCCCTTCCCCCCGGTCAGCCGGCGCGCCCACGCTCCTATGCCGCGCTTGCCCCGTGCCGGCGGGGCGGTCTGACGGCGGGTCCTGCTGTGGGCCTCGCCCTCGTCGTCCCCGTCCTCTTCGGCGCGCGCGTGGCCGAGGGAGCCCGCGTGCGTGGCGTCGTCCGCGCGGAAGGGGGCGGGGTGGTGACGGAGCCCGTCGTGCTCCGGGGCGCCGCCCGGGCCCGGCGCGGGCCGGGGGCCCGGGATGTCGGCGGCCCGGGCGTCGGCGCCGTGGAGGCCGGGGGTCGGGTACGGGCCGGCGGCGCCGCAGGCCCCCTGGGGGCCCGCGTCGAGGTCCGAGGAGCCCGCGCTCCGGCCGTGGACCGGGCCGCTCCCGGCCGGGTCGCCCCCGGAGAGGCGGCCGATTCCGGAGGGTCCGCCGTCCCCGGCGGCCGTTCCCACCCGCAGATGGCCCTCGCCGTCCGGGGTCGTCGGCAGGGAGTCCGTGCCGCAGTCGCCGCGGTCCGCGAGGCGCAGGGCCGACTCGCCGAGGCGCAGGAGGGCGCCGGGGGCCAGACGGACCGGGCGGGGGCCGACGGGGGAGCCGTCCAGCGTCGTGCCGTTGGTGGAGCCGAGGTCGGCGACGGTGATCCGGCCGTCGTCGCCGACCGTCACCGTGCAGTGGACCCGGGAGACGTCCGGGTCGTCGAGCGGCACGTCCGCGTCCAGGGAGCGGCCGATCCTGATCGGGCCGCCGTGCAGGAGGTGGACCCCTCCGGCGTCCGGCCCCGCGACCACGTGGAGCCGGGCCGGGGCGCCCTCGGCGACCCGGTCGCCCTCGCCGGGAACCTGGAGGGTGAGCACCGCGCCGTCGACCAGCGGGGGCTCGCCGAGGGCGCAGCGCCGGGTGTCGAGCCGCTCCCGGCCGGCGTAGAGCACGGTGGTGCCGGAGGTGGAGGTGTCCGGGCCGGAGACGGCCGCGGCGAGCTGGGAGGCCACGGCGGCCAGAGCCGTCCCCGCGGGGGCGGTGACGAGCATGTCGCAGGCGCGCCCGGCGCCGTGGCCGGCGTGCGGCGCGAGGACGGTCAGCCGGATCTGCATCGCCGTCAGCGGTCCCTTCTGCGCGTGGTGCCGGCAGGGGAGCCGCCCTGTGACCTCCCCCACCCGCACGGACGCGTCGTCCGGTACAGGTCGGCACGGCGCGGGGCTCCCGACCCCTCGATGCGACGTGCTGTGTGCATCCTCGCACCTGCCACTGACAACCCGCCCGCGGGTCGCCTCGAAGTGATCTTGAATGGTCGGCTGTGGACGTAAAAGTGCCTGGTTGGGCACGTCTCCCGGCACTTCCCGCAACCTCGGGTGCGCCATATGCGTCTTGTTTTCGGACAAGTCCGGTGCCGGAATCGGCCGTCTCGCGATCGACCGCTGACCCGTTCGGCGGCACTAAAGTGGGTTGGACCCCCGGACGGGTCACAACAGATGACAGGGACTCCGGGGGGTCCAGGACCACGATCAGCAGGGAGCGCGTGACGTGCGGCCAATCGGCAGCAAGTACCTGCTCGAGGAGCCGCTCGGCCGCGGCGCCACGGGCACCGTCTGGCGAGCCCGCCAGCGGGAGACGGCGGGCGCCGAGGCCGCCGTGCCGGGCCAGCCCGGAGAGACCGTGGCGATCAAGGTCCTCAAGGAGGAGCTGGCCAACGACGCGGACATCGTGATGCGCTTCCTGCGCGAGCGGTCCGTGCTGCTCCGGCTCACCCACCCGAACATCGTGCGGACCCGCGACCTCGTCGTCGAGGGCGATGTCCTCGCCCTGGTCATGGACCTCGTCGAGGGCCCGGACCTGCACCGGTACATCCGCGAGAACGGCCCGCTCACCCCGGTCGCCGCGGCCCTGCTCACCGCGCAGATCGCCGACGCCCTCGCCGCCAGCCACGCCGACGGCGTCGTCCACCGCGACCTCAAGCCCGCCAACGTCCTGCTCGCCGAGCGGGACGGCGGGATGCACCCGATGCTCACCGACTTCGGCATCGCCCGCCTCGCCGACTCCCCGGGCCTGACCCGGACGCACGAGTTCGTCGGCACGCCCGCGTACGTCGCGCCGGAGTCCGCCGAGGGCCGCCCGCAGACCTCCGCCGTCGACATCTACGGCGCGGGCATCCTCCTCTACGAGCTGGTCACCGGCCGGCCCCCGTTCGCGGGCGGCACGGCCCTGGAGGTCCTGCACCGGCACCTCAGCGAGGACCCGCACCGCCCGTCGACCGTCCCCGGCCCGCTGTGGACGGTGATAGAGCGCTGCCTGAGCAAGAACCCGGACCGCCGGCCCAGCGCCGAGAACCTGGCCCGCGCGCTGCGCACGGTCGCGTCCGGCATCGGCGTGCACGCCGCGCCCGCGCAGATCGAGGCGGCCGAGGGCGTCGGCGCCCTGCTCGGCCCCGACCCGGCGCCCGCGCACGTCCCGGAGACGCCCGGCGCGGCCGACCCGACCCAGGTGCTGCCCAGTGGCGGAGCCCACCAGTACGACCCCGCCGCCGCGACCAGCGTCATGCCGACCGGCGGCCCGGGGGCCGGCGCCGACCCGACCACGGTCCTGCCGCCCGTCCCCGCCCAGCCCCCGCAGGGAGCGCAGAGCGACGAGCCGCACCCCTGGCAGAGCCAGCTCCGCGCGGCGCGGGACCGCAACGAGCAGACCCAGGTGCAGTACCTGGACCCGAGCGAGGACCCGCTGCGCCGACGCCCCCAGCGCCGGCCCCAGCCGTACGCGCCCCAACAGCAGCCCCAGCCCCCGCAGTACCAGCAGCAGCCTCAGCAGTACCAGCAGCGTCCGCCGCAGCGGCAGCAGCAGCCCCAGCAGTACGCCCCGCAGCCCCAGCAGCAGCAGTACGCGCCCCAGCCCCAGCAGCAGCAACAGCGGCCGCAGCAGCAGTACCGGCCGCCGCAGCCCCCGCCGCAGGCGCCGGCTCCGCGCGAGCCCCGCCCGCCGCGTCAGCGCAGCGCCAACCCGATGCGGATCCCGGGCCTGGGCTGCCTCAAGGGCTGCCTGTTCACGATCGTGCTGTTCGTCGTCGCCGGCTGGCTCGTCTGGGAGCTGACCCCGCTCCAGAGCTGGGTCGCCGAGGGCAAGGGCTACTGGGAGGCGATCGGCGACATGATCTCGTCCGTCTCCACCTGGGTCTCCGACCTCGGCAGCAGCACCGACACCGGGACCACCGGCGGGACCACTACCGGCGGTACGGGACAGTAGTACTGCCGATTTATCGACTTCCGAGGGGTGATTTCCCCTCGGAAGTGACGACCAGCGCCCGGGGACGCGTAACTTTGTCGCGACCGCCAGCCGCTGAGGGAGCAGTCTTGGCACGGAAAATCGGCAGCCGCTACACAGCCCATCAGATCCTCGGGCGGGGCAGCGCCGGCACGGTGTGGCTCGGCGAGGGCCCCGAGGGCCCCGTCGCCATCAAGCTGCTGCGCGAGGACCTGGCCTCCGACCAGGAGCTCGTCGGACGCTTCGTCCAGGAGCGCACCGCCCTGCTCGGCCTCGACCACCCGCGCGTGGTCGCCGTCCGCGACCTCGTCGTCGACGGCAACGACCTCGCGCTCGTCATGGACCTGGTCCGCGGCACCGACCTCCGCACCCGCCTCGACCGCGAGCGGCGGCTCGCCCCCGAGGCGGCCGTCTCGATCATCGCCGACGTCGCCGACGGGCTCGCCGCCGCGCACGCCGCCGGCGTCGTCCACCGGGACGTCAAGCCGGAGAACATCCTCCTCGACATGGAGGGCCCGCTCGGCCCCGGCGGCGCCCATCCCGCGCTCCTCACCGACTTCGGCGTCGCCAAGCTCATCGACACCCCGGGCCGCACCAAGGCCACCCGGATCATCGGCACGCCCGACTACCTCGCCCCCGAGATCGTCGAAGGCCTGCCGCCGCGCGCCGCCGTCGACATCTACGCCCTCGCCACCGTGCTGTACGAACTCCTCGCCGGGTTCACCCCCTTCGGCGGCGGCCACCCCGGCGCCGTGCTCCGACGGCACGTCACCGAGACCGTCGTCCCGCTGCCCGGAATCCCCGAGGAGCTGTGGCAGCTGATCGTCCAGTGCCTGGCGAAGGCCCCCGCCTCCCGGCTGCGCGCCTCGGAGCTGGGCGCCCGGCTGCGCGACGTCCTGCCGCTGCTCGCCGGCATCCCGCCGCTCGACGTGGACGAGCCGGACGCGGAGCCGTCCGGCGAACCGGAGGAGGAGCCGTACGCGACGGGCTCCGGGACGTCCACGTCGAGCGGCGGGCCCGCCCCCCGCCGCGCCGCCGTCCCGCTCGTCCCGGGCGCCACCCCCGACTCCAACCGCGACACGCACACCTCCATGCGCGTGCCCGCCCCCGACGAACTCTCCGGCGGCCCGCTGGGCACCGCCCGCGCCCCCCGCCCCGCGGGAGCCCGCCGGCCCGGCTCGGCCCGCCACAAGGCGGGCGCGGCCCGCAAACGCCGGCTCACCCTCTCCATCGCCGCGGTCCTGGTCACCGGCGCCCTGGCCGCCGGCGGCTACCTGGCGACCACCGGCGACTCCGACGCCCCACCCCAGGACTCCAAGACCTCCACGAGCCCGTAGGGGCCCCTGCCGATCCTGCCGGGGTCGCGGTGTTCCGAGGCGGGCGGCGGGTCGGGGAGCGGTGGGGAGCCGTTACGCTGGACGCGTGGCAGTCGTCGATGTATCAGAAGAGCTGAAGTCCCTCTCCTCGACCATGGGGTCGATCGAGGCCGTCCTGGACCTCGCACAGATGAGGGCCGACATCGCCGTGCTCGAAGAGCAGGCCGCGGCCCCGTCCCTGTGGGACGACCCGGAGGCGGCGCAGAAGATCACCAGCAAGCTTTCGCACCTCCAGGCCGAGGTCCGCAAGGCGGAGGCCCTGCGCGGCCGGATCGACGACCTCGCGGTGCTCTTCGAGCTCGCCGAGGAGATGGACGACGCCGACACCCGCGCCGAGGCCGAGACCGAGCTGGTCTCCGTCCGCAAGGCGCTGGACGAGATGGAAGTCCGTACGCTCCTGTCCGGCGAGTACGACGAGCGCGAGGCGCTCGTCAACATCCGCGCCGAGGCCGGCGGCGTGGACGCCGCCGACTTCGCCGAGCAGCTCCAGCGGATGTACCTGCGCTGGGCCGAGCGCCACGGCTACGGCACGGAGGTCTACGAAACCTCGTACGCCGAAGAGGCCGGCATCAAGTCGACCACCTTCGTCGTCAAGGCGCCGTACGCCTACGGCACCCTCTCCGTCGAGCAGGGCACGCACCGCCTGGTGCGCATCTCGCCCTTCGACAACCAGGGCCGCCGCCAGACCTCGTTCGCGGGCGTCGAGATCCTCCCGGTCGTGGAGTCGTCCGACCACGTGGAGATCGACGAGTCCGAGCTGCGCGTCGACGTCTACCGCGCGTCGGGCCCCGGCGGCCAGGGCGTCAACACGACCGACTCGGCGGTGCGCATCACGCACCTCCCGACCGGCATCGTGGTCTCCTGCCAGAACGAGCGCTCCCAGATCCAGAACAAGGCGAGCGCCATGAACGTCCTCCAGGCCAAGCTGCTGGAGCGTCAGCGCCAGGAGGAGCGCGCCAGGATGGACGCCCTGAAGGGCGACGGCGGCAGCTCCTGGGGCAACCAGATGCGTTCGTACGTCCTGCACCCGTACCAGATGGTCAAGGACCTCCGGACGGACTTCGAGGTCGGCAACCCGCAGTCCGTTCTGGACGGCGAGATCGACGGCTTCCTCGAGGCGGGCATCCGCTGGCGCAAGCAGCAGGAGAAGTAACCCCCTTCGACTTTCACCGCACCGGGCCCCTCGCGCACACCGCCGTGAGGGGCCCGGTGCTTTCGTCGGCGTACGGCCGATTCGCGGGCGCAAGCGGAAACGATGCCGACGAGCCGCTTTGTCGACATAAGAACTGGCCTGGGAGAGGCGGAAGTTCCGCGTTTACGTCACAGTTGCATCCCCGCATGACGGTCAACTGATGATCTTTCGGGCATCGCACGCGCAACGACCTTGACGCGTATGCGGAAACTCGCAAGGGTGACCCGCGGCATGCGTATTTCTGGGGCGCGTGTGAACGGGGACCGGTTGAGTGATCATCCCGCTCCCGATGCCCGTGGCCCCGAACGCGGCCCCATGACGAGATTGAGCTACTGGGGGTAGCAGGCATATGACGAAGAAGACGCGGGTTCGCCTCGCGCGGATAGCCGCCGGGACGGTTGTCGTCGCCGGTGCGTCCCTGACCGCGGCCGGTGCCGCGCAGGCAGTCGGTGTCGGAGTCGAGATCGGCGGCCTCAGCGCCTCGGTCCAGGTCGACTCCGACGACCCGTGCGAGGAAGTGGGCGGAGTCTGCGAGGAGACGACCGGTGGCGGCGGCGAGCCGACGACCGGTGGTGGCGAGCAGCCGACCACGGGTGGCGGTGAGCAGCCCACGACCGGTGGCGGTGAGCAGCCGACCACGGGTGGCGGTGAGCAGCCCACGACCGGTGGTGGCGAGCAGCCCACGACCGGTGGCAACGGTGGTCAGCCGACGACCGGTGGTGGCGAGCAGCCGACCACCGGTGGCAATGGCGGTCAGCCGACCACGGGTGGTGGCGAGCAGCCGACCACGGGCGGCAATGGCGGTCAGCCGACGACCGGTGGTGGCGAGCAGCCGACCACCGGTGGCAATGGCGGTCAGCCGACCACCGGTGGCAACGGCGGCACGCCGACCACGGGCGGCAACGGTGGTCAGCCGACCACCGGTGGCAACGGCGGCACGCCGACCACGGGCGGCGGCGAGCAGCCGACGACCGGTGGCACCAGCGGCAACGGTGGTTCGTCGTCCTCCACGGGCGGCTCCACGGGCGGCTCCACCGACGGCGGCACCACCGGTGGCGACGGCAACACCTGCACCGTCGACCTCGACGGCGCCGAGTGCGTCGACAACAACCCGGGCACCAACAACGCCGGCTCGCAGCCGGTCGAGCAGGGCAAGGCCAAGGAGGAGCTGGCGGAGACCGGCGCCGCCGAGACCTCGTTCCTGATCATCGGCGCCGCGACGATGATCGCCGGTGGCATCGGCTTCCGGATGCTCCCCCGCCTCGTCGGCGGCGGGCGGGCCGCCGTCTGAGCGGATCGATCGCCGGGCACCGGCCGGAATCCGGCCGGTGTGAGCGGATCGGGCGGAACGGTGGGGCCGTGAGGCCGCACGCGTGACGAAAGAGGGCCGGGGGGCGAACCCCCGGCCCTCTCCCGTGTCCGGCTCGTATGCGGAGTGCTACGCGGTCTGCAGCGCCGCGAGCAGCGCCGCCATCGCCACCAGGGCGATCACCAGTGCCAGCAGCATCCCCGGGGTCAGACCCGTCGACGGGTCCATGCGCTCCCGGTTCGCGCGGCAGACGGGACAGCGGCCCTCCGCGACGGGGGCCGCGCAGTTGGCGCACACCAGTCGGTCGTAGGTCATGCGCTCTCCTCTCCCGCACGGGGATCCTCACCACGGTCAACGCCGAGCGGCACCCGTGCGTTCCCCCTACCACTGTGCCAGCTCCGAGGCGTTTCGGCGCGCCCCGTCGGATTGCACCCGGATCGCCTGCGTTCCGCCCGGAAGGGCGAAAAGGATATACCGCACAAGCCGGGACCGCGACTGCGCGGGCCATCCCGGGTCGCGTAAGGTCGCGCACACCTACTCCCGGCCGACCGTGGTGCATCCGTGATCCGATTCGACAACGTCTCCAAGTCCTATCCGAAGCAGAACCGCCCCGCGCTCCGGGATGTATCCCTGGAGATCGAGAAGGGGGAGTTCGTCTTCCTCGTCGGTTCCTCCGGCTCCGGAAAGTCGACTTTCCTCCGGCTGATCCTGCGCGAGGAGCGCTGCAGCCACGGCCAGGTGCACGTCCTCGGCAAGGACCTCGCCCGGCTGTCCAACTGGAAGGTGCCCCAGATGCGGCGCCAGCTCGGAACCGTCTTCCAGGACTTCCGGCTGCTGCCCAACAAGACCGTGGCCGAGAACGTGGCCTTCGCCCAGGAGGTCATCGGCAAGCCGCGCGGCGAGATCCGCAAGGCCGTGCCCCAAGTCCTCGACCTGGTGGGCCTCGGCGGCAAGGAGGACCGGATGCCCGGCGAGCTCTCCGGCGGTGAGCAGCAGCGCGTCGCCATCGCCCGGGCCTTCGTCAACCGGCCCATGCTGCTGATCGCCGACGAGCCCACCGGCAACCTCGACCCGCAGACCTCCGTCGGCATCATGAAGCTGCTCGACCGCATCAACAGGACAGGGACCACCGTCGTCATGGCGACCCACGACCAGAACATCGTCGACCAGATGCGCAAGCGCGTCATCGAGCTCGAGAAGGGCCGTCTCGTCCGCGACCAGGCGCGCGGCGTCTACGGATACCAGCACTGAGCAGGTAGGGGACAGATCACCATGCGCGCTCAGTTCGTGCTCTCCGAGATCGGCGTCGGTCTCCGGCGCAATCTCACGATGACCTTCGCCGTCATCGTCTCCGTGGCCCTCTCGCTCGCCCTCTTCGGCGGCGCGCTGCTCATGCGCGAGCAGGTCAGCACGATGAAGGACTACTGGTACGACAAGGTCAACGTCTCCATCTTCCTCTGCAACAAGAACGACGCGGCCACCTCCCCCAAGTGCGCCAAGGGTGCGGTGACCGCGCAGCAGAAGGAGCAGATCGAGGCCGACCTGAAGAAGATGGACATCGTCGAGACCGTGCACCACGAGTCGACCGACGAGGCCTTCAAGCACTACAAGGAGCAGTACAGCGACACGGCGATCGCCTCCGTCATCACGCCCGACCAGATGCAGGAGTCGTTCCGGGTCAAGCTGGACGATCCGGAGAAGTACAAGGTCGTCGCCACCGCCTTCGCCGGGCGGGACGGGGTGGAGTCCGTCCAGGACCAGCGCAACATCCTGCAGAACCTCTTCGACCTGATGAACGGCATGAACATCGCCGCGCTCGGTGTCATGGGGCTGATGCTGGTCATCGCGCTGATGCTCATCGTCAACACGGTGCGCGTCTCCGCCTTCAGCCGCCGCAGGGAGACCGGCATCATGCGGCTGGTCGGCGCCTCCAGCTTCTACATCCAGATGCCGTTCATCATGGAGGCCGCGTTCGCCGGCCTCCTGGGCGGCGCCGTCGCCTGCATCATGCTGCTGGTCGGCCGGTACTTCCTCATCGACCACGGCATCGCCCTCGCCGACAAGATGCAGCTCGTCAACTTCATCGGCTGGGACGCCGTCCTCGCCAAGCTGCCGCTCGTCATCGCGATCGGCCTGCTGATGCCGGCCCTTGCGGCCTTCGTGGCGCTGCGCAAGTACCTCAAGGTGTGAGAAGAGCCGCCTGAGTGCCCCGGGCGCCGTACGGTCAACCACCGTACGGCGCCTTTCGCTTGTCCTAGAGTGGGCGACATGCCGGTCGGCCCCGGGCTCCGTCCCGACCACTGTCTCCGGCCCCGCGGAGCGCTCCGTGGGGCCGCTTTGACGTTCGTCTTCGCCGGAGTGCTCGCCACCGCCGCCGTCACCGGCGCGCTGCCCCGGCAGGCGCCGGAGGCCGCGAAGCCCGCCGGGGTCGCCCCCGCGCGGGAGACCGTCGACCGGGGCGCCCTCAACCGGGTGGCCGCCGAGGCGATGGCCGACGGCAAGTCCGGCAAGCAGGCCGCCGAGGAGTTCGTCAGCCGCAGCGGCGACCGCTGGGGCGCGGTGTACGGCCCGGCGGAGTACGAGGAGTTCGAGCAGGCCCTCGACGGCTCGTACACCGGTGTGGGCCTCTCCGCCCGCAAGGCGGGGGAGGGACGCGTGGAGATCAGCCGCGTCCACCCCGGCGGGCCCGCCGCCCGGGCCGGGTTGCGGCCGGGCGACCGTCTCGTCACCCTCGACGGGCGTCCCGTCGGCGGCCTTCCGGTCTCCGAGGTCGTCTCGCTGCTGCGCGGCGCCGGCGTCCCAGGATCCGCCGTCGCCCTCGGCGTCGAACGCGGCCGCTCCGCCTGGACCGAGACCCTCCGCAGGGCCAGGCTCGCCGGCGAGGACGTCACCGTGCGCCGCCTCGACGACGGGACCGTGCTGATCAAGGTGGTCGCCTTCACCAAGGGCACGGGCGAGCGGGTACGGAACGCGGTGCGGCGCGCCCCGGCCGGCGCCGGGATCCTGCTCGACCTGCGCGGCAACGCCGGCGGTCTGGTCTCCGAGGCCGCCGTCGCCGCCTCCGCCTTCCTCGACGGCGGCCTGGTCGCCACGTACGACGTCGACGGGGAGCAGCGCGCGGTGTACGCGCAGAACGGCGGGGACACCGCGCGGCCCGTGGTCGCGCTGATCGACGGCGGCACCATGAGCGCCGCCGAGCTGCTCACCGGCGCGCTGAAGGACCGCGGCCGGGCGGTCACCGTCGGCTCGCGCACCTTCGGCAAGGGCGCGGTGCAGATGCCCAGCACCCTGCCGGACGGGTCCGTCGCCGAGCTGACCGTCGGCCACTACCGCACCCCGGCCGGCCACGGTGTCGACGGCCGGGGCATCACCCCGGACCTGGCGGTCGGCGAGCGGGCCGAGGAGCGGGCGAGGACGGTATTGAGTGGCCTCGGAGGGGGGTCGTAGTGCGAAAATGGCCGCACTATGGCAAAGGGACTCGTGAACGTGCAGGGCAAGCCTGCCAAGAAGAAGGACGCCGACAAGGGTCCTGAGCGCAAGATCATCGCGCAGAACAAGAAGGCGCGGCACGACTACCACATCATCGACACGTACGAGTGCGGTGTGGTGCTCATGGGCACCGAGGTGAAGTCGCTGCGGATGGGCCGGGCCTCGCTCGTCGACGGCTTCGTCCAGATCGACGGCCACGAGGCGTGGCTGCACAACATCCACGTGCCCGAGTACTTCCAGGGCAGCTGGACCAACCACGCGGCGAAGCGGAAGCGCAAGCTGCTGCTGCACCGCGAGGAGATCGACAAGCTGGAGTCGAAGGCACAGGAGACGGGTCACACGATCGTGCCCCTCGCGCTGTACTTCCTCAACGGCCGGGTCAAGGTCGAGATCGCGCTCGCCAAGGGCAAGAAGGAGTTCGACAAGCGGCAGACGCTCCGCGAGAAGCAGGACACGCGGGAGACCAGCCGTGCGATCGCGGCGGCGAAGCGGCGCCAGCGGGCCGCCGAGGCCTGACCCGCCCCGGGTCCACGGTAATGCGCTGGCAACGGCGCCCGTTGTTCCCGTACGATGGGCCTCGCACCTCACAGCGGGTGCGTCTTTGAAAAATCAACATGGGGATGATCGGTTTCGACAGCGGATGCCGAATCAGGGGAAGCGTGTCGAGGAAGCGGCAATGATCTCGTAAACCATATGTCGCAACCAATAATCGCCAACTCCAAGAGCGATAACTCCCGCTTCGCCCTCGCTGCCTAATTTTTAGGTAACGAACAGAAGCCTCTGTGAGGAGCGTCAGCCCGGGGATGGTCCCGACCCGGATCCTGGCGTCATCTAGGGATCTAAACCTCTAGCCCCGGTCACGGGGGCCTGAGGGAAATCAAACAGTGACTGAGCCCGTCGGAGACTTGTCCGCGTGATCTCCGGGGCTGAGAAACTCCTAGCGGACTGCACACGGAGAAGCCCTGTTTTGCCACCGTTGGACGCGGGTTCGATTCCCGCCATCTCCACCGAGCGTCCGAGCGGTCCTCCGCCCGGACACCTCATCCCATGTGGGCGAAGGCCCGGTGACCGTCACGACGGTCACCGGGCCTTCGTCATGTCCGGGGCCGCGCCCACGCGCAGGAGGACGGACAGGGCCAGCGCCAGGGCGGCCGCCGCGGTGGGCACCAGGAAGGCGTACGCCGTCGCCGGGGCGTGCTCGACGGTCCAGCCGCCGGAGGCCGAGCCGGCCGCGATGCCGCCGAGGAGGGCGGTCACCGCCAGGGTCATCCCCTCGTTCAGGCGCCCCGCCGGGGTCAGGCGCTGGACCAGGGTCATCCCCGTCAGCAGGGTCGGCGCGGTCGCCATCCCCGCCACCAGCAGCCCGGCCGCCAGGGCGGTCAGGGAGCCCGTCACGGCGCCCAGGAAGGGCAGCGTCATCAGCACGGCCATCGCGGCGAGGCAGGTCCGCGGCCCGGCCGAGCGGCTCGTGCGGCCGTAGACCAGGCCCGCCGCGCACGAGCCGGCCGCCTGGAGCGCCAGCACCGGCCCGGCGAGCGGTCCGTCCACGTGGGCCAGCGTGACCACCTCCATCGCCCCGAAGACCGCGCCGGTGGCCAGGAAGACGCCGAGCAGCGGGCCCATCCCGGGCGCGCGCAGCGGGGAGCCGGAGCCGTGGGCGCGGGGTGTGGCGGGTGGCTCCGTGGCGCGCTGGGTCGTGAAGACCAGGACGCCGGTGAGGAGGAGGACCGCGCCGGCCAGGGTCCCCGCCTCCGGGAAGAGACCGGCGCACAGGAACGCGGCCAGGACCGGACCCAGTACGAAGCACAGCTCGTCCACGGCCTGCTCGAAGGCGTTCGCGGTGTGCAGGGCCGCCGGGTCGTCCCGGTGGAGGTGGGCCCAGCGGGCCCGGGACATGCCGCCCGTGTTGGGGGTGGTGGCGGTCGCCGCGTACGCCGCGAAGAGGGTCCACGCCGGCGCCTGGTGATGTACGCACAGCAGCAGCGCGAGCGAGCCGAGGGTCGCCAGCGCCGTCGCGGGGACGGCGACCCGGGCCTGGCCGTACCGGTCCACCAGCCGGGCCGTCCAGGGCGCGACGAGGGCGGTGGCGGCCAGGCCCGTGGCGGTGACCGCGCCGGCGAGCGCGTACGAGCCGTACGACCCGGCGATCATGATCACCGCGCTGACGCCGAACATCCCCATCGGCAGGCGGGCGATCAGATTGCCGAGGGTGAAGGCGCGGGCGCCGGGGGTCGCGAAGAGACGGACGTAGGGGTTGGCCGAGCGGCGGGACGGGCTGGGCGCGCCGCCGGGACGGGGGTGACGGAGCCGGCCGTGCGGGTGGGGCCGGTGGGGACCGGCGGGCGGGTGGGGGTCGCGGTAGCGCGGTGCGAGAGCGGGACCGGACGGGGTGAGCATGAGGTCGAGCGGCATGGGACCAGCCTCGGGGCCCGGGTCCCGGGCGGTCCAACACCTGGTCGGTGGCCATTCACGCGCCGGCGTTGTTGAATGCGGCGTGGCTCCTTCCCCGGTCCCTCCCCAGACTCCGTCCGCGGTCGCTCCTCCGGTCGCCTCCCAGGCTCCGCCCGCGGTCGCTTCCCAGGCTCCGCCCGCGGTCGCCTCCCATGCTCCGCCCGCGGTCGCTTCCCAGGCTCCGTCCCCGGTCGCCTCCCATGCTCCGTCCGCGGTCGCTCCTCCGGTGTCTTCCGCGGTTCCCGTCCCCGCTCCGTCCGGCTACGGCCACGACGTCGAGCCGCGGCTGCTGCGCGCCTTCGTCGCCGTCGCCGACGAACTCCACTTCACCCGCGCCGCCGCCCGCCTCTACGTCGCCCAGCAGGCGCTCAGCCGCGACATCCGGCGGCTGGAACGGGGTCTCGGCGCCGAGCTGTTCGTCCGTACCACCCGCAGGGTCGCGCTCACCGCGGAGGGGGAGCGGCTCCTGCCGCACGCGCGCGCGGTGCTGGCGGCCTGCGACGCGCTCGCCGACGCCTTCCGGGCGGCGGACCGGCCGCTGCTCGTCGACCTCAACACCACCGCCCTCTCCCACAGCCGCGTCCTGGAACGGGCCCGCGAACTCGCCCCCGAGCAGGAGCTGATGGCCCGCTACGAAGGCGGCCTCGCGGGAGCCGCGGCCCAGATCCTCGCCGGGAGCCTCGACGTCTCCTTCGGCCGCTACGGCGGGCTCGGCCCCACCGAACGGGCCGGCCTCTCCTCGCAGTTCGTACGGTACGAGGCGATGGCCGTCCTGCTCCCCGAGGACCACCCGCTCGCGGCCCTGGCGGCCGTCCCGCTGGCCGCCCTGGCGGGCGAGAGCGTCTACGCGGCGGCGGGCAACGACCTCACCCGGGAGTGGACCGATCTGGCCGCGCGGCTCTTCGAGGGCCGGGGCATCGCGGTGGCACCGCGCGTCCCGAGAGCCGTGGGGAAGGAGGAGTTCCGCCGGATCCTGGCCAAGCTCGGCATCCCCGCCCTCGTGGTGGTCGATTTCCCGCCCTTCCCGGGGAGCGTGCTGCGCCCCCTCGTCGATCCGGTGCCGCTGTCGCCCGTGAGCCTGGTGTGGCGCACAGGGCTGCGGCATCCGGGTCTGGACGCCCTGCGGGCGGCCGCGGCGGAGATCGGCGCGCGGGAGGGCTGGCTTGACCGCCCGCCGGGCTCCTGGCTCCCGGAGGACGAGCTGCTCACATCCGTGCCCCGCCGCGGGTGAGAGCAAGGTTCCGCCCCCGTCACCTCCCGCCACCGCTCCGAAACGAGGCCTCCCTAGTCTCTCCGGAAAGAGGTCCAGGGCATCTGGACGCTCAGGACCCGACTCCGTGGAGGTACGTGATGGGCGGCCGCTGGATCGAACGGTGGGAGCCGGAGGACGAGACCTTCTGGCGCGAACAGGGAGAGCGGATCGCCCGGCGCAATCTCGCCTACTCCGTCTTCTCCGAGCACATCGGGTTCTCCATCTGGAGCCTGTGGTCGGTCATGGTCCTCTTCATGGGCCCCGCGTACGGCATCGACCCGGCCGGGAAGTTCTTCCTGATCGCGACCGCCACCTTCGTCGGCGCGCTCATCCGGATCCCGTACACCTTCGCCGTCGCCCGCTTCGGCGGCCGGAACTGGACCGTCTTCAGCGCGCTGATGCTCCTGCTGCCCACCGGCTTCGCCTTCGCCGTGATGGAGCCGGGCACCTCCTACGGCACCTTCGTCCTGGTGGCGGCCCTCACCGGCGTCGGCGGCGGCAACTTCGCCTCCTCCATGACCAACATCAACGCCTTCTTCCCGCTGCGGAAGAAGGGCTGGGCACTCGGACTCAACGCGGGCGGCGGCAACATCGGCGTCCCCGTCGTCCAGCTCGTCGGGCTGCTCGTCATCGGCACCGCCGGCGCCCTGCACCCCCGGATCGTCCTCGGCGTCTACCTCCCGCTCATCGTGATCGCGGCCGTGTGCTCCGCCCTCTGCATGGACAACCTGGCGCCGGTGCGCAACGACACCGGCGCGGTCAAGGAAGCCCTCGCGGCCCGGCACACCTGGATCATGGCCTTCCTCTACATCGGCACCTTCGGCTCCTTCATCGGCTACAGCTTCGCCTTCGGCCTGGTCCTCCAGACCCAGTTCGGCCGTACACCGCTGCAGGCGGCCTCGCTCACCTTCATCGGCCCGCTGCTCGGCTCGCTGATCCGGCCCGTCGGAGGCTCCCTCGCCGACAAGCACGGCGGCGCCCGCATCACCCTGTGGAACTTCGTCGCCATGGCGGCCGCCACCGCCGTGGTGATCTACGCCTCCGTCGTCGAGTCACTCGCCGTCTTCCTCGTCGGCTTCATCGCCCTCTTCGTCCTCTCCGGGCTCGGCAACGGCTCCACCTTCAAGATGATCCCCGCGATCTTCCTCGCCCAGGGGCACCGCAAAGGCCTGGCGGGCGAGGAGGCCGAGGCGTACGGCCGCAGGCTCTCCGGGGCCGCGATGGGTCTGATCGGGGCCGTGGGGGCGCTCGGCGGGCTGGGGATCAACCTCGCCTTCCGGCAGTCCTTCCAGACCACGGGGTCCGGCACCTGGGCCTTCGTGGCCTTCCTCGCCTTCTACGCGGCGGCCCTCGCCGTGACCTGGGCGGTATACCTTCGCCGGCGCCCCGCCGTACCGGACACGGCGGAGGCGGCGGAGGAGAGGAACCCGCGGCTCGGTTACGCCGAGGTGTGATCGGGAGTGGTCCGTAACGGCCAAGAAATACGGGCGAACCGAGTCTGTCACGGATCACCGTCAGGCTCGGTCGTCATGTACGAGCATGAGCAGGGTCCCCTCGCGGGGTTCACCGTCGGGGTCACGGCGGCGCGGCGCGCGGACGAGCTGAGCGCGCTCCTCCGCCGCCGTGGCGCCGCCGTCGTCCACGGCCCCGCACTGAGGATCGTGCCGCTCGCCGACGACACCGAACTCCTCGCGGCCACCAAGGAGATCATCGACCACGCGCCCGACGTGGTCGTCGCCACCACGGCGATCGGCTTCCGGGGGTGGGTGGAGGCGGCGGACGGCTGGGGGTACGGCGACGAACTCCTCGCCCGGCTGCGGGGCGTCGAGGTCCTGGCCCGCGGGCCCAAGGTCAAGGGCGCGGTGCGCGCCGCGGGCCTGACCGAGTCGTGGTCGCCGTCGTCCGAGTCCATGGCCGAGGTCCTCGACCGGCTCCTGGACGAGGGCGTGGCCGGGCGGCGGATCGCGCTCCAGCTGCACGGGGAGCCGCTGCCCGGGTTCGTGGAGGCCCTGACGGCGGGCGGCGCGGAGGTCGTCGGCGTCCCCGTCTACCGGTGGATGCCGCCGGAGGACATCGGGCCGCTGGACCGGCTGCTGGACGGCGTGCTGAACGGCGCCCTGGACGCGGTGACCTTCACCAGCGCGCCGGCCGCCGCCTCGCTGCTGACCCGGGCGGAGGACCGCGGGGTGCTGCCGGAGCTCCTCGCCGCGCTGCGGCAGGACGTCCTCGCCGTCTGCGTGGGCCCGGTGACAGCCCTGCCGCTCCAGGGGCACGGCGTCGGGACGCTCCAGCCCGAACGCTTCCGGCTGGGGCCGCTGGTGCAGCTGCTGTGCCAGGAGCTGCCGTCCCGGGCGCGCACGCTGCCGGTGGCCGGACACCGCGTCGAGATCCGCGGCCAGGCGGTCCTCGTCGACGGCGCCCTGCGGCCGGTGCCGCCCGCGGGGATGGCGCTCCTGGACACCCTGGCGCGGCGCCCCGGCTGGGTCGTCTCCCGCGCCGACCTGCTGCGCGCCCTGCCGGGCGCGGGCCGCGACGAACACGCGGTGGAGACCGCGATGGCCCGGCTGCGGACCGCCCTCGGCGTACCGAAGCTGATCCAGACGGTGGTCAAGCGCGGCTACCGGCTGGCGCTGGACCCGGCGGCGGATCCGGCGGCGGACGGCACTCAGGCGGACGGGCAGGACGGGTAGGGCCCGGGCCCGGGGCGGTCTCCGGCCTGATCGCCACCACACCCTCTAGCGGGACCCGGCGCGGGTGGGCACTCTGGGAGGGCGCCCGGACCGGCTCTCGACGGCAAGGTGGTGACAGGGGCATGACCGTACGGTTCGACTCCGGCCGGATCTGCCTGGACCTCGCCGCCCAGCCGCTCGACCGCCCCGAGACGCTCGACCGGTTCCTGCACGCCGCCGGGCTCGTCCCGGCCGCCACGCCGCTGAGCACGCTGGACCCGCACTGGCTCGGTCCGTTCCGCGAACTGCGCGACTGCGTGGACGACCTGGTCCACACCCAGCTCGAAGGGCGGCGCCCCGGGCCCGCCCTGGAGCGGCTCAACTGCCTCGCCGCCGCCTCCGCGCCGCCCGCGCCCCGCGCCGTCCGCACCGAGACCGGGCTGCTCGTCCGGGCGTTGAGCCAAGAGCCGGAGTGCCGGGCGCTGCTCGCCGCCGTCGCCCGGGACGCCGTCGACCTGCTCACCGACCCCGTCGCCCGCGCCCTGCTGCGCCAGTGCGAGGGCGACGACTGCCGCCGCTGCTACCTCGACACCTCCCGCGGACACCGCCGCCGCTGGTGCTCCAGCGAGCTGTGCGGCAACCGCGAACGGGTCGCCCGGCACCGGGCCGCCCGCGCCCGCGCGAAGAATCTCGTCACACGCTGACGCGGCGCGACGCCCGCTGACCCGGCCCGGTCGTGGCCGCAACTCGGCCTCACCGGACGGGCTTTCACCTGCCGTGGAGAGAAACTTCGCCGCGCGTTGAGAAGAACCCGCTCCGGTTCCGTACCCCTGGACGACAAACAAGGTCTCGACCGGGAGGTTCAGGTGCGCAAGGATGCGGCCGTGGCCGATGACCGTCCGCATCGGGCCCGGCATCGCAGCGAGGTGTCACGTCTTCGATCCTCCGTCCCCGACGAAGAGTTGATGCGTGCTCTCTACCGCGAACATGCCGGACCTTTGCTCGCCTACGTATTGCGCCTCGTCGCCGGTGACCGCCAGCGCGCCGAGGACGTCGTACAGGAGACGCTCATCCGTGCCTGGAAGAACGCCGGTCAGCTCAACAGGGCGACCGGCTCCGTCCGACCTTGGCTGGTGACGGTCGCCCGGCGCATCGTCATCGACGGCCACCGAAGCCGGCAGGCCCGGCCGCAGGAGGTCGACCCGGCACCGCTCGAGGTCCTGCCCGCGGAGGACGAGATCGACAAGGCGCTGTGGCTGATGACGCTCTCTGACGCGCTCGAAGATTTGACCCCTGCCCACCGGGAAGTATTGGTCGAGACCTACTTCAAGGGGCGTACCGTCAACGAGGCGGCCGAAACCCTCGGAATCCCCGCGGGAACCGTCCGCTCCCGGGTGTTCTACGCACTGCGTTCGATGAAGCTCGCGCTGGAGGAGAGGGGGGTATCGGCATGACACCGCCGCATGACGCCGCGGGTGCGTACGTACTCGGCATCCTGGACGACGTCGACACCGCCGCCTTCGAGGTCCACCTGGCGGAGTGCGGGCTCTGCGCCGCGCACGTGCAGGAGTTCGCCGGGATGGAGTCGATGCTGGCCATGCTGGCCGACGCCGGCGCGCAGCCCACCGCCCCCACCGGCGCCCGCCCCGGCGCACCCCGCCCGGGACCGACGGGCTCCGACCCGTACGGCGACCGCGACCCCTACGCCGGACCGGCCGGCTCCGACCCGTACGCCGACGAGGCTTTCGACGCCTTCGCGCCGCGCCCGCCCGCGCCCCCCGGGCCGCGCGCCGTCCCGACGGTCCCGGTCGGCCTCGACGCGGCCCCCGCCCCCGCGCTCCTGGACCGGCTCATGGACGAGGTCGGCGCCAAGCGGGCCCGCTCCCGCCGCCGCACCTTCTTCCTCGTCGCGGCCGCCGCCGTGCTCGTCGTCGGCGGGCCCGCCGTCGCCGTGGTCGCCACCTCCGAGGGAAGCCGCGAGAACCGCGCGGTCGAACCGCACCCCACCAGCCCCGCCGAGGACGCCTTCTTCAACCACATGGAGGAGAAGGTCCGGGCCACCGACCCGACCAGCAAGGTCAGCGCCACGGTCGGCATGGAGAAGAAGGGCTGGGGCACGCACACCGTGCTGGAGCTCAAGAACGTCAAGGGCCCGCTGAAGTGCCGCCTCATCGCCGTCTCCACCGGCGGCGAGGAGGAGGTCGTCACCTCCTGGGCCGTGCCCACCTGGGGTTACGGCATCCCCGGCGCCCCGACCGAAGCGGCCAGGAACCCGCTCTACGTCCACGGCGGAGCCGCCATGGACCGCGACGACATCGACCACTTCGAGGTCCGCACCTTCGACGGCGAGCGCCTGGTGGAGGTGGACGCCTGACATTCGGCCCCCGAGTGGCATAAGCTCGACGGCTGCCCCACGGCGGGGGCAGTGCACGTCAGAAGGGGGCCTCGGTGGCCGCGCAGGAAGCCGTCGGTGTGGTCGACACGGTCCGGGACCGCGAGATCGGCGTCGAGCAGCAACATCTGGACCAGGTCTACCGCCGCCTCGAGGAGAAGATCCACGAGGCGGAGTTCCTGATGAAGGACGCCGCCCAGCGCGGCCAGGTCGGCACGCCCGGCGCACTGGCCGAGCGGGACGCCCAGGTCTTCCGGGCCGGCATCCACCTCAACCGGCTCAACAACGAGTTCGAGGACTTCCTCTTCGGCCGGATCGACCTGCTGTACGGCAAGGACGGCAAGAAGGGCCCGGACGGCGCGTACACCTCGGTCGAACCGGCCGAGGACGCCGTGCGGCCGGACAACACCGCCGAGATCGGCGAGACGCTCCACATCGGCCGGATCGGCGTCCTCGACTCCGACTACGCCCCGCTGGTCATCGACTGGCGCGCGCCCGCCGCCGCCCCGTTCTACCGCTCCACCCCGGTCGACCCCGGCCGGGTGGTGCGCCGCCGGGTCATCCGCTCCAAGGGCCGCAAGGTCCTCGGCGTCGAGGACGACCTGATGCGCCCCGAGCTGACGGCGACCCTCGACGGGCGCGAGCTGCCCGTGATCGGCGACGGTGCCCTGATGGCCGCGCTCGGCCAGGCCCGCAGCCACACCATGCGCGACATCGTCTCCTCGATCCAGGCCGAACAGGACCTGGTCATCCGCGCGCCCGCCGCCTCCGTGACGTACGTCGAGGGCGGTCCGGGCACCGGCAAGACGGCGGTCGCCCTGCACCGGGCGGCCTACCTGCTCTACCAGGACCGGCGGCGGTACGCGGGCGGCATCCTCATCGTCTCCCCGACCCCGCTGCTCGTCTCGTACACCGAAGGCGTGCTGCCCTCCCTCGGCGAGGAGGGCCAGGTCGCGATCCGCGCGCTCGGCTCGCTGGTCGACGGCGTGGAGGCCACCGTCTACGACGAACCGGCCGTCGCCCGCGTCAAGGGCTCCTCCCGCATGCTCGCCGTCCTGCGCAAGGCCGCCCGCGGCGCCCTGGAGTCCCCGGCGCCGAAGGCCGCGCCCGCGGACCCGGCCGGTCAGCTCTCGTTCGGCGAGGACGAGGAGGACACCGCCCCCGCCCCCGCCGCCACCCCCACCCGGCTGCGCGTCGTCGCCTTCGGCCGCCGCCTCGAACTGGAGGCGGACGAACTCCAGCGGATCCGGCACAACGTCCTCGGCGGCTCGGCGCCCGTCAACCTGCTGCGGCCCCGCGCCCGCCGGCTGCTGCTCGACGCGCTGTACGCCAAGTCCGGCGCCGTCGGTCGGCACAGCGACCCCGAACTCGCGGCGGAGCTGCGCTCCTCCTTCGACGAGGACGTCTCCACCGAGGACTCCTTCCTCGCCTTCCTCGACGCCTGGTGGCCCGAGCTGACTCCCCGCCGGGTCCTGGAGGCGATGGCCGACGAGAAGCGCCTGAGCCGCTGGGCCCGCCGCGTCCTCAACCAGGGCGAGATCCGGCGCGTCGCCCGGTCCCTGCGCCGCGACGGCCTCTCCGTGCACGACGTGGCCCTCCTCGACGAGCTGCACACCCTCCTCGGCGCCCCGGCCCGGCCCCGCAGGAAGCGGGAGTACGACCCGCTGGACCAGCTGACGGGCCTGGAGGAGCTGATGCCCGTACGCGAGGAGACGCAGCGCGAGCGGGCCGAGCGGCTCGCGGCGGAGCGCACCGAGTACGCGCACGTCATCGTCGACGAGGCGCAGGACCTCACCCCGATGCAGTGGCGGATGGTGGGCCGGCGCGGCCGGCACGCCACCTGGACGGTCGTCGGCGACCCGGCGCAGTCGTCCTGGTCGACGCCGGACGAGGCCGCCGAGGCCCGGGACGAGGCGCTCGGCAGCCGTCCGCGCCGCCGCTTCGAGCTGACCGTGAACTACCGCAACCCGGCCGAGATCGCCGATCTCGCCGCCAAGGTCCTCGCCCTCGCCATGCCCGGCAAGGAGTCGCCCCGCGCGGTCCGCTCCACCGGCGTGGAGCCCCGTTTCGTGGCCGTGGCGGACAAGGCGGAGATGGCCGGGACCGTACGGGAGGAGGCGCGGCGCCTGCTCGACCGGGTGGACGGCACGGTCGGCGTCGTCGTCGCCATGAACCGGCGCGAGCAGGCCGCCCGCTGGCTGGCGGGCCTGGGCGACCGGGTGGTGGCGCTGGGCTCCCTGGAGGCCAAGGGGCTGGAGTACGACGCCACGGTGGTCGTCTCGCCCGCGGAGATCGCGGACGAGTCCCCGGCCGGGCTGCGGGTGCTCTACGTGGCGCTGACCCGGGCCACCCAGCAGCT
Organism: Streptomyces sp. NPDC048353; assembly: GCF_055587165.1. Lineage (NCBI taxonomy): Bacteria > Bacillati > Actinomycetota > Actinomycetes > Kitasatosporales > Streptomycetaceae > Streptomyces > Streptomyces sp. NPDC048353. The sequence continues at coordinate 60,492 of NZ_JBVJGU010000001.1, forward strand.
GACGGTGATCTCGGGAGACCGGGACGCGCCGGACGCGGCGGGCGTCCCCGACCTGCTCAGGGAGTGAGCGCGGGCCTCCCCGGGAGGTGACCGACCGTGTGCTCGAAGGGTTGTTTTCAAGTCAACCCGCGCGGGAGGAATCACTTACCAGGGTGGTTTGTTAGCCTTGGTCGTGGCACCGGCTCGATCCAAGCCCCCGGGCCCAACCTTCGTCCCTCAGAGGGACCACTTGCCGCGAGGCGAGCATGGCGGGTCGGTGCCACTTACACCTCTTCGTGCGTACGTACGAAGTTGAGGCCCCTGTCACCTGTGGTGACGGGGGCCTCTTCTGTTTCCCGCAGGGTTCTCGTATGGTGGAAACTACTTTCCGAAAACAAAATGACCGCATTACCTGCTACCGGCAGGTAGGTGCGACCATCGGAGGGCGCCGCCGGGCAACCAGCCGGGGCGGCGTAGCAACGAAGCTCAGGGAAAGCAGAGGAACTCGGCCATGGCAACGGCGCCCAGCGTCTCGTACTCGATGACGGTCCGGCTGGAGGTTCCCGCGAGCGGAACCGCGGTCTCCCAGCTCACCACGGCCGTGGAGTCCCACGGCGGTTCGGTCACCGGCCTCGACGTGACCGCCTCCGGCCACGAGAAGCTCCGGATCGACGTCACCATCGCCGCTACCTCCACCGCGCACGCCGACGAGATCGTCGCCCAGCTGCGCACCATCGAGGGCGTCACCCTCGGCAAGGTCTCCGACCGTACGTTCCTGATGCACCTCGGCGGCAAGATCGAGATGGCGTCCAAGCACCCCATCCGCAACCGCGACGACCTCTCCATGATCTACACCCCCGGCGTCGCCCGGGTCTGCATGGCGATCGCCGAGAACCCCGAGGACGCCCGCCGCCTCACCATCAAGCGCAACTCCGTCGCGGTCGTGACGGACGGCTCCGCCGTCCTCGGCCTCGGCAACATCGGCCCCAAGGCGGCGCTGCCCGTCATGGAGGGCAAGGCGGCCCTCTTCAAGCGCTTCGCCGGCATCGACGCCTGGCCGCTCTGCCTGGACACCCAGGACACCGACGCCATCGTCGAGATCGTCAAGGCGATCGCACCGGGCTTCGCCGGCATCAACCTGGAGGACATCTCCGCACCCCGCTGCTTCGAGATCGAGGCACGGCTGCGCGAGGCCCTCGACATCCCCGTCTTCCACGACGACCAGCACGGCACCGCGATCGTCGTCCTCGCCTCCCTCACCAACGCCCTGCGCGTGGTGGGCAAGAGCATCGGTGACGTACGGGTCGTCATGTCCGGCGCCGGCGCGGCCGGTACGGCCATCCTGAAGCTGCTCATCGCGGCGGGCGTCAAGCACGCCGTCGTCGCCGACATCCACGGCGTCGTGCACGCCGGCCGGCCCGACCTCGTCGAGGCCCACCCGGACTCGCCGCTGCGCTGGATCGCCGACAACACCAACCCCGAGGGCGTCACCGGCACCCTCAAGGAGGCCGTCGTCGGCGCGGACGTCTTCATCGGCGTCTCGGCCCCGAACGTCCTCGGCGCGGACGACGTCGCCGCCATGGCGAAGGACTCCATCGTGTTCGCGCTCGCGAACCCGGACCCCGAGGTCGACCCGGCGATCGCCCGCCAGACGGCGGCCGTCGTGGCCACCGGCCGCTCGGACTTCCCCAACCAGATCAACAACGTGCTGGTCTTCCCCGGCGTGTTCCGCGGGCTGCTGGACGCGCAGTCCCGCACCGTCAACACCGACATGATGCTCGCCGCCGCCGCGGCCCTCGCCGACGTCGTCACCGACGACGAGCTGAACGCGAACTACATCATCCCCTCGGTCTTCAACGACAAGGTCGCCGGCGCGGTCGCGGGCGCCGTCCGCACCGCCGCCAAGGCGGCCGGCGGCCCCGGCGACGGCGCCGTCTGAGAACGCCGGCCGGGCCCTGGGGTTCCCCTGCGGGCCCGGTCCGCCGCGCGAGGCCGTGACAGGCCCGCGCAGCGGCCCCACGGCGGCCGTCACGGACCGCGGCGGGGACCGGCGACGGCCCCGCGGCGGCCGGTACGCCCGCCGAGACCCGGCGGACACCTCCGCCCGGGCTACGGCGCGTCGCGAGTCGCCGCGTCGTAAACCCGCCTTTAGGGTGGCTGTTCGGCTCCAAAGAGTCTCGGCGGAGTCGACGGAACGTCACCATGCCGGTGGCAGTGGCGCTTTTCGTGTGACCCCAGGGGGTGCCGGATTGGCGTTCCCGCCGCTGGTGGGGGCAGGATGCCTATTCGGGCGCGAGGGTCTGTCAGCAGACCCGGGTCCGGGGACTGTCCGAGGGCCCTGGCAGCATCGGCTTCGCTGTGCCCAATGTGCGGCTCCGCCGCGTGGCACGCCTCAACAGCAAGAAGAACACGGGAGTAACAACATGAACCGCAGTGAGCTGGTGGCCGCCCTGGCCGACCGCGCCGAGGTGACCCGCAAGGACGCCGACGCCGTGCTGGCCGCTCTTGCCGAGACCGTCGGCGAGGTCGTCGCCAAGGGCGACGAGAAGGTCACCATCCCCGGCTTCCTGACCTTCGAGCGCACCCACCGTGCCGCTCGCACCGCGCGCAACCCGCAGACCGGCGACCCGATCAACATTCCGGCCGGCTACAGCGTGAAGGTCTCCGCGGGCTCGAAGCTCAAGGAAGCCGCCAAGGGCAAGTAAGCCACGAGGGCCTCGTCCGCCGCCGCAGGGTGGCGGACGAACGGCCCCAGCAGCCTCAGGGCAGCAGGAAGGGCGGTCACCCTGTCAGGGGGTGGCCGCCCTTCCGTTCGTCCGTCTGCGGGCGCTACACCAGCGCGCTGCCCGGCAGCTCGACCTTGGCCCCCAGCTCCACGAGCTTCTGCATGAAGTTCTCGTAGCCGCGGTTGATCAGGTCGATGCCGTGGACCCGGGAGGTCCCCTGGGCCGCGAGGGCCGCGATCAGGTACGAGAAGCCGCCGCGCAGGTCCGGGATGACGAGGTCCGCGCCCTGGAGCTTCGTCGGGCCGGACACGACCGCCGAATGGAGGAAGTTGCGCTGGCCGAAGCGGCAGTCCGAGCCGCCCAGGCACTCGCGGTACAGCTGGATGTGGGCGCCCATCTGGTTCAGCGCCGACGTGAAGCCGAGCCGGGACTCGTAGACCGTCTCGTGGACGATGGAGAGGCCGGCGGCCTGCGTCAGGGCCACCACCAGCGGCTGCTGCCAGTCGGTCTGGAAACCGGGGTGCACGTCCGTCTCCAGGGCGATCGCGTTCAGCGAGCCGCCCGGGTGCCAGAAGCGGATGCCCTCGTCGTCGATCTCGAACGCGCCACCCACCTTCCGGTAGGTGTTCAGGAACGTCATCATCGAGCGCTGCTGGGCACCGCGCACGTAGATGTTGCCCTCGGTCGCCAGCGCCGCCGACGCCCAGGAGGCCGCCTCCAGGCGGTCCGGGAGCGCCCGGTGGGTGTAGCCGTCGAGGCGGTCGACACCGGTGATCCGGATGGTCCGGTCGGTGTCCATCGAGATGATGGCGCCCATCTTCTGCAGGACGCAGATCAGGTCCTCGATCTCCGGCTCCACGGCGGCGTTGGAGAGCTCCGTCACGCCCTCCGCGAGCACGGCCGTGAGCAGCACCTGCTCCGTCGAGCCGACCGAGGGGTACGGCAGCCGGATCTTGGTGCCGCGCAGCCGCTGCGGGGCCTCCAGGTACTGGCCGTCCGCCCGCTTCTCGATGGTCGCGCCGAACTGGCGCAGCACGTCGAAGTGGAAGTCGATCGGCCGGCCGCCGATGTCGCAGCCGCCCAGGCCCGGGATGAAGGCGTGGCCGAGGCGGTGCAGCAGGGGGCCGCAGAAGAGGATCGGGATGCGCGACGAACCGGCGTGGGCGTCGATGTCGGCCACGTTGGCGGACTCGACGTGCGTCGGGTCGAGGATGAGCTCGCCCGGCTCGTCGCCGGGGCGGACCGTCACACCGTGCAACTGGAGCAGCCCGCGCACCACGCGGACGTCACGGATGTCGGGCACGTTGCGCAGCCGGCTCGGCCCGCTGCCGAGGAGAGCGGCGACCATCGCCTTGGGCACGAGGTTCTTCGCGCCGCGGACGCGGATCTCGCCCTCCAGCGGGGTTCCGCCGTGGACAAGCAGTACATCGTCTGTGCCGGTCATGAATCTCGCGTTCCGGAGTCGTCGGGCAGGGGGCCAGGGAAAAGGGTAAGGGGGCGGAGGCCCCTTGACGGCAGTCCGGAGGGGCCCGGCAGATGTAATGAATTCGGCACAACACCCTCTGTTCATATGATCTTGCGGAGTGTCACCGTCCGGTTGTGTTCCCGGACCGCGCCCTCATCCGTCCTGAACTGCGTCGCCGTCCATCGGTCCCGAGTGCCCCCACGAACGGCGAAGATGCGGGATCATGTGTCGCATGACCGAGGTGTCCTCGCTCACAGGGCGGCTGCTCGTCGCCACCCCCGCCCTGGCCGACCCGAATTTCGACCGCGCGGTGGTGCTCCTCCTCGACCACGACGACGAGGGCTCCCTCGGCGTTGTCCTGAACAGGCCCACGCCCGTCACGGTCGGTGACATCCTGCAGCCGTGGGCCGAGCTGGCCGGCGAGCCGGGAGTCGTCTTCCAGGGCGGTCCCGTCTCCCTCGACGCGGCCCTCGGACTCGCGGTGATCCCCGGCGACGAGGGCCCCCTCGGCTGGCGCCGGGTGCACGGCGCCATCGGCCTGGTCGACCTGGAGACCCCGCCCGAGCTGCTGGGCCCCGCGCTGGGAGCGCTGCGGATCTTCGCCGGGTACGCCGGCTGGGGCCCGGGGCAGCTGGAGGTCGAACTGGGCGACGGCGCGTGGTACGTCGTCGAATCCGAACCGGGCGACGTCTCCTCCCCGCGCCCCGAGGGCCTGTGGCGCGAGGTCCTGCGCCGCCAGCGGGGCGACCTGGCGATGGTGGCGACGTACCCGGACGATCCCTCACTCAACTGAGCCCGGCGGTTTTCAGTACCCTGGTGGCCATGAGCACTCTCGAGCCCGAGCGCGGGGCAGGTACGGGAACCCTCGTCGAGCCGACGCCGCAGGTGTCCCACGGTGACGGCGACCACGAGCGCTACGCCCATTACGTCCAGAAGGACAAGATCATGGCGAGCGCCCTCGACGGCACTCCCGTGGTGGCGCTGTGCGGAAAGGTCTGGGTACCGGGGCGCGACCCCAAGAAGTACCCGGTCTGTCCGATGTGCAAGGAGATCTACGAGTCCATGGGCCCCGGCGGGGACAAGGACAAGGGTGGCAAGGGCGGCAAGGGCGGCGACAAGTAGCTCGCCCCCGTCCGCGGGGACGGCCCCCGGTGCGCGTACTTCGGTGCGCGGACCGGGGGCCGTTTCGCGTTGCACGGGGTGCTTCCGCCGGTCACAGAGTGGTTGAGACCACTTGTCGGCGCGCGTTCCTCGCCCCTAACCTCTCGCGTGTTGTGCAGCACGAAACGCCCGTTGCGCATGCTGCAACGCCGATTGGTGGGAGCCCCCGTATGAAGCTTTCTGCCCGTATCGCCGCCCCGGTCACCGCCCTCGTCCTGGCCGGCCTCACCGCCACCGCCTGCGCCCCGCAGACCTCCGACGGCAAGGCCGCGACGGACGAGAAGAGCGGCACCCTCCGCGTCTGGCTCTTCCAGGAGGTCAACAACAAGCCGAAGGAGCAGGTCGTCGACGCGGCCGTCGCGGCCTTCGAGAAGCGGCACCAGGGCGCGGACGTGGAGGTCGAGTACATCCCCGTCGACACGCGGGCGCAGCGCATCAAGGCCGCCTTCAACGACCCGAAGTCCGCCCCCGACCTCATCGAGTACGGCAACACCGACACCGCCGGCTATGTGAAGGACGGCGGACTGGCCGACATCAGCGCCGAGTTCGGCGCCTGGGCCGAGGCCAAGGACACCGACCCCACCGCCGCCGCCTCCGTCACGGTGGACGGCAAGGTCTACGGCGCCCCGCTCTTCGTCGGCGTCCGCGCCCTCTACTACCGCACCGACGTCTTCCGGGAGCTCGGCCTCACCGCCCCCAAGTCCCAGGCCGAACTGATCTCGACCGCCAAGAAGATCCGCAAGGCGAAGCCCGGGCTCTACGGCATCGCCGTCGGCGGCGCCTACACCTACGGCGCCATGCCCTTCCTGTGGGCCCACGGCGGCGAACTCGCCACGGAGAACGGCGGGACGTACACCTCCGCCGTCAACGGCGAGGCCGCCCGCAAGGGCATCACCGCCTACACCTCGCTCTTCGGCGACGACAACTGCCCGGCCGCCAAGTGCGCCCAGATGGGCGGCAACGCCACCGTCACCGCCTTCGCCTCCGGCAAGGCCGCCATGGCGATCGGCGGCGACTTCAGCCACGCCGCCGTCGAGGCCGGGACCGTCAAGGGCGCGTACGCCGTCGTCCCCCTGCCGGGCGTCACCCCGGGCTCCATCGCCCCGGCGTTCGCGGGCGGCAACAACCTCGGCGTGCTGAAGAGCAGCGAGCACCGCACGCTCGCCGTCGACCTGATGAAGTCCCTCGCCGGCAAGGAGACCCAGGGCAGGCTCTTCGACGCGATGGGCTTCCTGCCGACCTACACCGACGTCCGGGCGGAGGCGGCGCGCAAGCAGCCCTTCGTGAAGCCCTTCATCGACACCCTCGGCGCGGGCGCCAGGTTCGTCCCGGCCTCCGCGGGCTGGGGGCAGATCGACGCCTCGCTGGTGCTGCCGACGATGTTCCAGGAGGTCGTCAGCGGCCGCAAGGACGTGCGGACCGCCTCCGACGACGCCGCGAAGAAGATGGACGCCGCCTTCGCCGCAGCGGGCCGATGACGATGGCGTCCGCGAACGGCACGGAGACGGGCGGCACGGAGACCGGCGATACGGAGAGGGGCGATACGGAGAGGGGCGGTACGGAGACGGGCGGCAGGCGAGCCCGCGGTGACGAGGGGGGTGTGACGAAGACGGGCGCGGCGGGCGGCCCCGCCGCGGCCCCCGGCGTCGTCCCCGGCCCCCGCGAGGGCGGCGGCCCGGCGGCCCGGACTGCGGTGCGGGGGAGGGGCGCCCCAAGCCGGCACGGCTCCGGCTGGACGCCCTGGCTCTACCTCCTGCCCGCGCTCGTCGTCCTCGGCGGGCTGCTGCTCTACCCCATCTACCAACTGGGGCTGATCTCCTTCCTGGAGTACACCCAGGCCCAGGTCAGCGGCGGCGAGCCGACCTCCTTCCAGGGGTTCGGCAACTACACCGCCCTCTTCTCCGACCCCCAGTTCCGGCAGGTCCTCCTCGCCACCGTCCTGTTCGCCGCCGCCTGCGTCGTCACCACGCTCGCCGTCGGCTGCGCGCTCGCGGTGCTCCTCACCCGCGTACGGGCCGTGCCCCGGCTCGCCCTCATGCTGGCCGCGCTCGGCGCCTGGGCCACCCCCGCCGTCACCGGCTCCACCGTCTGGGTCTTCCTCTTCGACGCCGACTACGGACCCGTCAACCGCGTCCTCGGCCTCGGCGACTTCTCCTGGACGTACGGGCGTTACAGCGCCTTCGCGCTGGTCCTCTTCGAGGTCGTCTGGTGCTCGTTCCCGTTCGTGATGGTGACGGTCTACGCGGGCATCAAGGCCATCCCGTCCGAGGTCCTGGAGGCCGCCGCCCTCGACGGCGCCTCGCAGTGGCGGATCTGGCGCTCGGTCACCGCGCCGATGCTCCGGCCCATCCTGGTCGTCGTCACGATCCAGTCGATCATCTGGGACTTCAAGGTCTTCACCCAGATCTACGTGATGACGGGCGGCGGCGGCATCGCCGGGCAGAACCTCGTCCTCAACGTGTACGCCTACCAGAAGGCGTTCGCCTCGTCCCAGTACAGCCTGGGCGCGGCGATCGGCGTCGTCATGCTGCTGATCCTGCTGGCCGTGACGCTGGTCTACCTCCGACTGCTGCGCCGTCAGGGAGAAGAGCTGTGAGCGCGTTCCGTATCCGCCGCCCCGGGCGGCTCGCCGCCGAGGCGTGCGCCCTCCTCGTCGCGGCCGCGGTCGCCTTCCCGCTGTACTGGATGGTCCTCTCCGCCTTCAAGCCGGCCGGCGAGATCCAGTCGGCCGAACCGCGGCCGTGGACCCTGGCCCCGTCCCTCGACTCCTTCCGGCGGGTCTTCGAACAGCAGGAATTCGGCCGCTACTTCCTCAACTCGCTGATCGTCGCCGGTACCGTCGTCCTCGCCTCCGCGCTCATCGCCTTCCTGGCGGCGACCGCCGTCACCCGCTTCCGGTTCCGCTTCCGGACCACCCTGCTGATCATGTTCCTGATCGCCCAGATGGTGCCGATCGAGGCGCTGACGATCCCGCTCTTCTTCCTGATGCGGGACTTCGGCCAGCTCAACACCCTGGGCTCGCTGATCCTGCCGCACATCGCCTTCTCGCTGCCCTTCGCGATCTGGATGCTGCGCGGCTTCGTCAAGGCGGTCCCGGAGGCGCTGGAGGAACAGGCCCAGATCGACGGCGCGAGCCGGACCCGGTTCCTTTGGCAGATCCTGTTCCCGCTGGTCTTCCCGGGGCTTGTGGCCACGAGCGTCTTCTCGTTCATCTCCACCTGGAACGACTTCCTGTTCGCGAAGTCGTTCCTCATCAGCGACACCTCGCAGTCCACCCTGCCGATGGCGCTGCTGGTCTTCTTCAAGCCCGACGAGAACGACTGGGGCGGGATCATGGCCGGCTCGACCGTGATGACGATCCCGGTGCTCGTCTTCTTCGTACTCGTCCAGCGCCGCCTGGTCTCGGGGCTCGGCGGCGCGGTGAAGGACTGACAAGCCCCCGCCCCCGTCCGCCGTACACCCCGGGCCCCGCCCCCCGGTTCCCGTTCCGAAAGGCCGATGCCATGCGTGACGACGACCACCACGAGCCGCTCATCCCCGCGCCCAGGACGGTCGAGACCCTGGGGGACGCCCCCGGACGCCTCGCGCTGGACGCGGACACCACGCTCGACGCCGGGCCGGGGACCGAGGGCGCCGCCCGGTGGCTGCGGTCCTCCCTCGGCGCGGCCACCGGACTGCCGTTCGCCGCCGGTGACGGGCCGCGCGCCGTACGGCTGCGGATCAGCGCCGAGATCGAGCGCGCCGAAGGCCCGGAGGCGTACCGGCTGTCCACCGACGGCTCCGTCGAGGACGTCACCGTCCTGATCGAGGGCGGCGGCCCCGCCGGCGTGTTCTGGGGGGTCCAGACGCTCCGTCAGCTGCTCGGCCCCGACGCGTACCGCAAGGCGCCCGTCCGCCCGGCCGACCGCGGCTGGGACCTCCCGCCGCTCACCGTCACCGACGCCCCCCGCTTCGCGTGGCGCGGGTTCATGCTCGACGTGGCACGGCACTTCATGCCCAAGGACGACGTCCTGCGCCAGCTCGACCTCCTCGCCGCGCACAAGCTGAACGTCTTCCACTTCCACCTCACCGACGACCAGGGATGGCGCCTGGAGATCGAGCGGTACCCCCGGCTCACCGAGGTCGGCGCCTGGCGGGCCCGGACGAAGTGGGGCCACCGCGCCTCGCCGCTGTGGAACGAGACCCCGCACGGCGGCTACTACACCCACGACGACATCCGCGAGATCGTCGCCTACGGCGCCGAACGGCACATCACGGTCGTCCCCGAGATCGACGTCCCCGGCCACTCCCAGGCCGCCATCGCCGCCTACCCCGAACTGGGGAACAGCGACGTCGTCGACACCGCCGCCCTGACCGTCTGGGACACCTGGGGCGTCAACCCGAACGTCCTCGCCCCCACCGACACCGTCCTGCGCTTCTACGAGGGCGTCCTCGAGGAGGTCCTCGACCTCTTCCCGTCCACCTTCGTCCACCTGGGCGGCGACGAGTGCCCCAAGGAGCAGTGGCGGCGGTCGGCCACCGCCCAGGCCCGGATCAAAGAGCTGGGCTTGGCCGACGAGGACGCCCTGCAGGCCTGGTTCGTCCGCCACTTCGACCGCTGGCTCGCCGACCGCGGCCGCCGCCTCATCGGCTGGGACGAGATCCTGGAAGGCGGAAGCCTCGGCCGCGCGGCGGGGCCCGGAGGGCCAGGACCGGGCCTCTCGCCCGGCGCCGCCGTCTCCTCCTGGCGCGGCTACGCCGGCGGGATCGCGGCCGCCGAGGCCGGCCACGACGTCGTCATGTGCCCCGAGCAGCAGGTGTACCTGGACCACCGTCAGGCCCCGGGCGAGGACGAACCGATGCCCATCGGCTACGTACGGACCCTGGAGGACGTCTACCGCTTCGATCCCGTGCCCCCCGCCCTCTCGCCCGAGGCGGCCGCCCGGGTCATCGGCGCCCAGGCGAACGCCTGGACCGAGGTCATGGAGAACCGGTCCCGCGTCGACTACCAGGTCTTCCCGCGCCTCGCCGCCTTCGCCGAGGTCGCCTGGTCGACGCTCCCCGCACCCGCCGAACGGGACTTCGCCGATTTCGAACGCCGGATGACCGCCCACTACCGGCGCCTGGACGCCCTCGGCGTCGACTACCGGCCGCCCGCCGGCCCCGCGCCCTGGCAGCGGCGCCCGGGAGTGGCGGGCCGCCCCCTCGACGGAGCGCCCCCGATCGTGTGAGGCACCTCGCTCCCCGACGTCACCCAAGAGCGGCAAAACGGAAGTTACCGCCGCTCGCGGGACGTCCTGGACGGAACCAGCCTTCGCGGACCCTCGCGCCGGACGGCCCGGAAGATGTGCCAGAGTTGCCACGTCCAGGCTGTGAGCACGTACGGTACGGCCACACAGGCGTCACAGCCGGGGACGAGTCGGGGACCGCCGGGGACACCGGGAAGGGGCAGCGGGTTGACCACGCACGCACCACAGACGGCGCAGTCCGTGACGCTGCCCGCCTCGCTCGACGAGGCCGTGGCGGCGCTCACCGCCATGCCGGCCGCCGTGCCCGTGGCGGGCGGCACCGACCTGATGGCCGCCGTGAACAAGGGCCGGCTGCGGCCCGCCGGACTCGTCGGTCTCGGCCGGATCAACGAAATCCGCGGCTGGCAGTACCAGGACGGCCACGCCCTCCTCGGCGCCGGCCTCACCCACGCCCGGATGGGCCGCCCCGACTTCGCGGCGCTCATCCCCGCCCTCGCCGCGGCCGCCCGCGCCGCCGGCCCGCCCCAGATCCGCAACGCGGGCACCCTGGGCGGGAACATCGTCACCGCCGCGCCCACCGGCGACTCCCTGCCCGTGCTGGCCGCCCTGGAGGCCGACCTGGTCGTCATGGGCCCGCTCGGCACCCGCGAGATCCCGATCTCCCACCTGCTGGCCGGCCGCGACCTGCTGGCCCCCGGCGAGCTGGTCGCCTTCGTCCGCGTACCGCTGCTGCACGCCCCCCAGGTCTTCGTCAAGGCCACCGGCCGCACCGGCCCGGCCCGCGCCACCGCCTCCGTCGCCGTCGTCCTCGACCCGGCGCGCCGGGGGGTGCGCTGCGCGGTGGGCGCCATCGCGCCGATGCCGCTGCGGCCGCTGGAGGCCGAGCACTGGATCGCCTCGCTGGTGGACTGGGACGGGGCGCGGGGGCTCGCGCCGGAGGCGCTGGCGGCGTTCGGCGAGTACGTCGCCGCCGCCTGCATCCCGGACCCGGAGGGCGACGAGCAGCTGCCCCCGGCCGTACTGCACCTGCGGCGCACCGTCGCCGCGCTGGCCCGACGAGCACTGGGGAGGGCGCTGTCGTGAGCGACGAGCACGATGACCGGACGGGTGGCTGGGAGCCGATCCCGCAGAGCGAGGGGTACGACGGCGACGCCACCGCCTTCGTCCAACTGCCGCCCGAGTTCATGCTGGACGGCGTCCCGCTGGAGGCGCCCGGCCACGGCTACGTACCGCCGATGATCACGCCGCTGACCCCGCTGGCGGCGACCGACCCGGCGGCCACCGGCTCGTGGGCCGTGCAGCAGCCCCCGCAGGCGCCCGACCCGCACGCGACGGGCCAGTGGACCTTCCCCGAGGCCGCCGGACCCTCGCCCGAGGCGCAGTCGGCGTCGACCGGCCAGTGGCGCATCCCGGTGGTGCCCGACGGCCCGGACGAGTCCGGCGAGTACACGGCCTCGATGCTGGCGCAGTACACGAGCAGCGCCCCGGCGACCCTGCCGGGCGGCGCGCCGGCGCCGTGGGCGGAGGCCGGCTTCGTCCAGGAACTCGCGCCCGGCTTCGTACCGGAGACGGCGGGCGCACCGGACGCCCCGGCGTCGCCGGAGCAGGCCGCCGACGCCGGATACGCACCGGAGGAGACGTTCGAGGGCTTCGCGCCGGGTGAGGCCGGCGGGGAACCCGAGCACCTCGCGCCGGGGGAGGGCGCGGCGCCCGACGAGGTCCCCGCGCAGAGCGAGGACCCCGGCGAGGCACCCGCGCCTGACGAGGCACCCGGGGACGCCTACGCGCCGTTCGGGGCGGTGGAGGCTTCCGCGCCCGCCGTGTCCACCGGCAGCAGCGCCGACAGCGACGAGCACCCGCACACCTCGTACGTCCTGCGGGTGAACGGCGCCGACCGCCCCGTCACCGACTCCTGGATCGGCGAGTCCCTGCTCTACGTCCTGCGCGAGCGCCTGGGACTGGCCGGCGCCAAGGACGGCTGCTCGCAGGGCGAGTGCGGCGCCTGCAACGTCCAGGTCGACGGCCGGCTCGTCGCCTCCTGCCTGGTGCCCGCCGCGACGGCCGCCGGCAGTGAGGTGCGTACGGTCGAGGGCCTGGCCACCGACGGCGAACCGTCCGACGTGCAGCGGGCCCTGGCCCGGTGCGGAGCCGTCCAGTGCGGCTTCTGCGTCCCCGGCATGGCGATGACCGTCCACGACCTCCTCGAGGGCAACCACGCCCCCACCGAGCTGGAGACCCGCCAGGCGCTCTGCGGCAACCTCTGCCGCTGCTCCGGCTACCGCGGCGTCCTCGACGCCGTCCAGGAGGTCGTCGCCGAGCGCGAGGCCGCCACGGCCGCCGACCACGCCGACGAGGCGCGCATCCCGCACCAGATCCCCCACCCGCACGACGGAGGCATGGCGTGAGCAGCGACGCGACCACCGCCACCAGCACCGCGCTCGACGACGCCCGGCAGGAGCTGCCGCCGCACGGCCTGGGCGCCTCGCTCCCGCCCGCCGACGCGCGGGCCAAGACCGAGGGCACCTTCCCGTACGCCTCCGACCTGTGGGCCGAGGGGCTGCTGTGGGCCGCGCTGCTGCGCTCCCCGCACCCGCACGCCCGGATCGTCTCCATCGACACGACGGCCGCCGCCGAGATGCCCGGCGTCCGGGCCGTGGTCACCCACGCCGACGTGCCGGGGGAGGCGACGTACGGCCGGACCGTCGCCGACCGCCCGGTCTTCGCCTCCGACCTGGTCCGCCACCACGGCGAGGCGATCGCCGCCGTGGCCGCCGACCACCCCGACACCGCCCGCCTCGCGGCGGCGGCCATCACCGTCGAGTACGAGATCCTCGACCCGGTCACCGACCCGGAGAAGGCCTTCGCCGCCCCCGCCCTGCACCCCGACGGCAACCTGATCCGGCACATCCCGCTGCGCTTCGGCGACCCCGAGGCGGCCGGCGAGGTGGTGGTCGAGGGGCTCTACCGCATCGGCCGCCAGGACCCCGCGCCCATCGGCGCCGAGGCGGGACTCGCCGTGCCCCGCCCCGACGGCGGCGTCGAGATCTACACCGCCTCCACCGACCCGCACACCGACCGGGACCTGGCGGCCGCCTGCTTCGGCCTCGCCCCCGACCAGGTGAAGGTCGTCGTCACCGGCGTCCCGGGCGCCACCGGCGACCGCGAGGACCCCGGCTTCCAGATCCCCCTCGGCCTGCTGGCGCTGCGCACCGGCTGCCCGGTCAAACTGACCGCCACCCGCGAGGAGTCCTTCCTCGGCCACGCCCACCGCCACCCGACGCTGCTCCGCTACCGCCACCACGCCGACGCCGAGGGCCGGCTGGTGAAGGTGGAGGCGCAGATCCTCCTCGACGCCGGCGCCTACGCCGACGCCTCGTCCGAGTCCCTGGCCGCCGCGGTCTCCTTCGCCTGCGGCCCGTACGTCGTGCCGCACGCCTTCATCGAGGGCTGGGCGGTCCGTACGAACAACCCGCCGTCCGGCCATGTGCGGGGCGAGGGCGCGCTGCAGGTCTGCGCGGCGTACGAGGCGCAGATGGACAAGCTGGCGGCGAAGCTGGGCCTCGACCCGGTCGACGTACGCCTGCGGAACGTCCTCGCGACGGGGGACATCCTGCCGACCGGCCAGACCGTGACCTGCCCCGCCCCGGTGGCCGAACTCCTCGCCGCCGTACGCGAGTTCCCGCTGCCCGCGCTGCCCCTTGACACCCCCGAGGACGACTGGCTGCTCCCCGGCGGCCCGGAGGGCGCGGGCGAGCCGGGCGCCGTCCGGCGGGGCGTCGGCTACGCCGTCGGCATGGTGCACATGCTCGGCGCGGAAGGCGCGGACGAGGTGTCGACGGCCACCGTGAAGGTGCACGACGGCATCGCGACGGTGATCTGCTCGGCCGTGGACACCGGTTCCGGCTTCACCACCCTGGCCCGCCAGATCGTGCAGGAGACGCTGGGCATCGACGAGGTCCACGTCGCCGGCGTCGACACGGACCAGCCCCCGGCGGGCCCGGCCACGCACGGCCGGCACACCTGGGTCTCCGGCGGCGCGGTCGAGCGGGCGGCGAAGATGGTGAGGACGCAGCTGCTGCAGCCGCTGGCCCACAAGTTCGGCATGTCCACGGAGCTGCTCCAGATCACCGACGGCAAGATCACCTCGTACGACGGCGTGCTGTCGACGACGGTGACCGAGGCGATGGACGGCAAGGAACTCTGGGCGACGGCCCAGTGCCGCCCCCACCCGACCGAGCCGCTGGACGAGTCGGGCCAGGGCGACGCCTTCGTGGGCCTCGCCTTCTGCGCGATCCGCGCGGTGGTGGACGTCGACATCGAACTCGGCTCGATCCGGGTGGTGGAGATGGCCGTGGCCCAGGACGTCGGCCGCGTCCTCAACCCGGCCCAGCTCGCCACCCGTATCGAGGCCGGCGTCACCCAGGGCGTCGGCGCGGCCCTCACGGAGAACCTCCGCACGGCCCGCGGCCTGGTCCGCCACCCCGACCTCACGGGCTACGCCCTGCCGACGTCCCTGGACGCCCCGGACGTCCGCATCGTCAAGCTCGTCGAGGAACGCGACGTCGTGGCCCCCTTCGGCGCGAAGGCGGCGAGCGCGGTGCCCGTGGTCACCTCCCCGGCGGCCGTCGCCTCCGCGGTCCGCGCGGCGACCGGCCGCCCCGTCAACCGCCTCCCGATCCGCCCCCAGGCGGCGGTCGCGGTGCCCAACTCCTGACGCGGGGGCGGCGCCCCCTGCCGCAACGACGGACGCCGGCGCCGCCCTTCTGGTGGGGGCGGCGCCGGCGTCGTATCGGAGACCGTGGCGGGAATTGAACCCACGTACCTCGCTTTGCAGGCGAGTCCCTCAACCACTCGGGCACACGGTCCGGTTGAGCACGAGTACGACGGTACGGAGGCCGCCGGGCGGGCTCAAGGGATACGGGGGGGCCGCAACACGACTGCCATACGCCGTTCACGGTCCCGGGGCGTGTGTCGAAAGTCCCGTCTGGCCGGGGACGCCTGGCACGCACGCTCGCTGCGTTGTCGGTCGTCGGCGCAGCCCGCTGCGCTCTCTCCCCCTGCGCCTGGCGGCGCGGGAGGTGCCCCCACCCTCCGCCTTGCGATCGCACGCACCAGACGACCCCGGCCCCGCCCTGCGGGCGGACGACGCTACTTCCGACACACGCCCCGGACCATCAGACGACCCCACCCCCTCCCGGCGACAGGGTCCATCCGTCGCCATGCCCCTTACCCTGAAGCGCATGAGTGCCCTGGAACCCCGAGACGCCGACCCCGGCGTCGCCCCCTCCCTGGACGCCGCGGACAGCCGTCTCCCGGGAGAGGCGAAGGCGTCCGTGCTCGACCGGGCCCATCGGGCGCTCAGCGTCGGCATCGTCTCCGTCGTCGTCCTCATCGCCTTCGAGGCGACCGCCGTCGGCACCGCCATGCCCGTCGCCGCCCGCGAGCTGCACGGCATCCCCCTCTACGCCTTCGCCTTCTCCGCCTACTTCACCACCAGCCTCTTCGCCATGGTCCTGTCCGGCCAGTGGTCCGACCGCGCCGGGCCGCTCGCCCCGCTCGCCGCCGGCATCGCCTCCTTCGCCACCGGCCTCCTGCTCTCCGGCACCGCGGGCACCATGTGGCTGTTCATCCTCGGCCGGGCCGTCCAGGGCCTGGGCGGCGGGCTGGTCATCGTGGCGCTGTACGTCGTCGTCAGCCGCGCCTACTCCGAACAGCTGCGGCCCGCGATCATGGCCGCCTTCGCCGCCGGCTGGATCGTCCCCTCCGTCGTCGGCCCCCTCGCCTCCGGAACCATCACCGAGCACCTCGGCTGGCGCTGGGTCTTCGTCGGGATCCCGGTCCTCGTCGTCTTCCCCCTGGCCCTCGCCCTGCCCGCCATCCGCCGCGTCGCCGCCGGCCCCGCCGACCCGGCCGCCCCGCTCCCGCCCTACGACCGGCGCCGGATCCGGCTCGCCCTCGGCATCTCGGTCGGCGCGGGGCTCCTGCAGTACGCCGGGCAGGACCTGCGCTGGCTGTCCCTGCTCCCCGCGGCGGCCGGCGCGGCGCTGCTCGTGCCGTCCGCCCGGGGGCTGCTCCCGCGCGGGACGTACCGGGCGGCCCGCGGCCTCCCCTCGGTCGTTCTGCTCCGCGGCGTCGCGGCCGGGTCGTTCATCGCGGCCGAGTCCTTCGTCCCGCTGATGCTGGTCACCCAACGCGGCCTGAGCCCCACCCTCGCCGGGCTCTCCCTCGCCGTCGGCGGCGCGACCTGGGCGCTGGGCTCCTACCTCCAGGCGCGGCCGTGGACCGAGCCGTACCGCGAACGGCTGACGGTCGTCGGCATGCTGCTCGTCGCGGCGGCGATCGCGACCGCGCCGAGCGTGCTGATCGCCTCGGTGCCGGTGTGGGTGGTCGCGGTGGCGTGGGGGTTCGGCTGCCTCGGCATGGGCCTGGTCATCGCCTCCACCAGCGTGCTGCTCCTGAAACTGTCCGCGCCCGAGGAGGCCGGCTCGAACTCCGCGGCGCTCCAGATCTCGGACGCCCTCTCCAACGTCATCCTGCTGGCCGCGGGCGGCGCCGCCTTCGCGGCCCTCGGCGGGGGAGCGGTGGGCCATGGGGGCGCCTCCGCCTCGGGAGCCCACCCGACGGCCTTCGCGGCGGTCTTCCTGCCGATGGCGGGGGTGGCGCTGGTGGGGGCGTGGGTCTCGACGAGGCTGACGCACAAGGACGCGGTGGTACCAGATTGACCCCAGATGGTGGTACCGTTCTGGTATGGCCATGAATCTGCGTCTCCGCGACGACCAGACGGAAGCACTCAAGCAGCGTGCCGAGCAGGAGGGCACCAGCATGCACGCCATCCTCCTCAAGGCCGTGGACGACTACCTCGCGCGGACGGCGCAGGAGGCGATCGTCCGTGAGACGGCGAGGGAGCAGGCTCTCAGGTGGCGCGAGCTGATGGACCGCCTGAAGTGAGGTGTGTCTACCTGTCCGCGGAGGACGTCCTCGTCATCGCCGAGCACGCCGTGGACGACCAGAAGGTGGTGGTGCGCGACGCGGGGCTGCTGGAGTCGGCCGTGCACCGGCCGTCGGCGGCCATGTTCGGCGAGGAGGCGTACCCCGACCTCGTCGGCAAAGCGGCCGCGCTGCTCCAGTCCCTGGCCGTCAATCGCCCCTTCGTCGACGGGAACAAGCGGACGGCCTGGCTGTCCTGCGTCACGTTCCTCGCGATGAACGGCATCCAGCTGCGCCCGGACATCGACGCCGCCGAGCGCCTGGTCATCGCGGTCGCCGTCGGGGAGTCCGACGAGATCGAGGCGATCGGTCACGCTCTGCGCGCGCTGATCGACACCGACGTGAGCTGAATCGCACCCGCCTCCCTCGCGGGGCGTTCGTACGGGGTTCCGGCCGGGCCGCCGGTAGGGTGGCCCGGTTGTCATATCTGGACGAGCGTCGAACCGGAGACCGTGACTACCACCGCCACCTCCTCCCACCACCTCTCTCCCGCCTTCCCCGGCCGCGCCCCCTGGGGCACCGCCAACAAGCTGCGCGCCTGGCAGCAGGGGGCCATGGAGAAGTACATCCAGGACCAGCCCCGCGACTTCCTCGCGGTCGCGACGCCCGGCGCCGGCAAGACCACCTTCGCGCTGACGCTCGCCTCCTGGCTGCTGCACCACCATGTCGTCCAGCAGGTGACCGTCGTCGCGCCCACCGAGCACCTGAAGAAGCAGTGGGCCGCCGCCGCCGCGCGCATAGGGATCAAGCTCGATCCCGACTACAGCGCCGGGCCGCTCAGCAAGGAGTACCAGGGCGTCGCCATCACGTACGCCGGTGTCGGCGTCCGGCCCATGCTCCACCGCAACCGCTGCGAGCAGCGCAAGACCCTCGTCATCCTCGACGAGATCCACCACGCCGGTGACTCCAAGTCCTGGGGCGAGGCCTGCCTGGAGGCGTTCGACCCGGCCACCCGCCGGCTCGCGCTGACCGGTACGCCCTTCCGCTCCGACACCAACCCCATCCCCTTCGTCACCTACGAGGAGGGGAACGACGGCATCCGGCGGTCCTCCGCCGACTACACCTACGGGTACGGCAACGCCCTCGGCGACGGCGTCGTCCGGCCCGTGATCTTCCTTTCCTACAGCGGCAACATGCGCTGGCGCACCAAGGCCGGCGACGAGATCGCCGCCCGCCTCGGCGAGCCCATGACCAAGGACGCGATCTCGCAGGCCTGGCGCACCGCGCTCGACCCGCGCGGCGACTGGATGCCGAACGTCCTGCGCGCCGCCGACCAGCGCCTCACCGAGGTCCGCAAGGGCATCCCGGACGCCGGCGGGCTCGTCATCGCCTCCGACCAGGACTCCGCCCGCGCCTACGCCAAGCTGATCCGCGAGATCACCGGCACCAAGGCGACCGTCGTCCTCTCCGACGAGGCCGCGGCCTCCAAGCGGATCGACGAGTTCAGCGAGAACGACGACCGCTGGATGGTCGCGGTCCGCATGGTGTCCGAGGGCGTCGACGTCCCCCGCCTCGCCGTGGGCGTGTACGCGACGACCATCTCGACCCCGCTCTTCTTCGCGCAGGCCGTGGGACGTTTCGTACGTTCACGCAGGCGCGGCGAGACCGCCTCCGTGTTCCTTCCCACCATCCCCAACCTCCTCGGCTTCGCCAACGAGATGGAGGTCGAGCGCGACCACGTCCTCGACAAGCCGAAGAAGAACGGCGAGGAGGACCCGTACGCCGAGTCCGAGAAGGAGATGGCGGAGGCCGAGCGGCAGCAGGACGAGGACACCGGCGAGCAGGACCAGCTGCCCTTCGAGGCGCTGGAGTCCGACGCCGTCTTCGACCGCGTGCTCTACGACGGCGCCGAGTTCGGCATGCAGGCCCACCCGGGCAGCGAGGAGGAGCAGGACTACCTCGGCATCCCCGGCCTCCTCGAACCCGACCAGGTCCAGCTCCTGCTGCAGAAGCGGCAGGCCCGGCAGATCGCCCACAGCCGCAAGAGGCCGGACTCGGAGGCGGACCTGCTGGAGCTTCCGGCGGAGCGGCGGCCCGTCGTTTCGCACAAGGAACTCCTCGAACTGCGCAAGCAGCTCAACACCATGGTGGGGGCGTACGTCCACCAGAGCGGCAAGCCCCACGGCGTGATCCACACCGAGCTGCGGCGGGTGTGCGGCGGCCCGCCGAGCGCCGAGGCGACCGCCGGGCAGATCCGGGAACGGATCAAGAAGGTGCAGGAATGGGCGACCCGGATGCGCTGACCGCGCGCCGGCCGGAGCCACCAAGGCCGCGGTCGCCCGGGGCGCCGCAAGGCGACTCACGACAGGGTTCAGGGCCCGTACGCGAACCGCGTACGGGCCCCTCGTACGTCGGTGACGACAAAGCCGATCTTGTCCGCCGAAGTCCTGTGACCGGCCGACTTACGCCCCGAACCGTCTGTATCCGGTCGCTCGCGCCCGGATTCTGGACGAGGTCTTCCGCTGAGCGGAGTGGCTCGCTACTGTCCCCGCAATGAACGCCCCGTGGCAGCGCCGCCGCGGAGCGCAGCCGGTGCGCATGGCCTGCCGGCGGCCTCTGACGTGCGTCGCCGACGGGACCGGTGTCGCAGCTCTCGTCGAGGGTCCGCCGTCACTCACTCCGATCACTCCGAAGGAGAGGGCGTCGTGACCGCGGAGACCTCCCAGACGCTCGACCGGGGACTTCGAGTCCTCAAACTGCTCGCCGACACCGACCACGGTCTGACGGTCACCGAGTTGTCCAACAAACTCGGTGTCAACAGGACCGTCGTCTACCGTCTGCTCGCCACACTCGAACAGCACGCGCTCGTACGACGCGACCTGGGCGGCCGCGCCCGGGTCGGCCTCGGCGTACTCCGGCTGGGCCGCCAGGTCCACCCGCTGGTACGCGAGGCGGCGTTGCCCGCGCTGCGCTCGCTCGCCGAGGACATAGGGGCGACGGCCCATCTCACCCTGGTCGACGGGGCGGAGGCGCTGGCGGTCGCCGTCGTCGAACCGACCTGGACCGACTACCACGTGGCCTACCGGGCCGGCTTCCGTCACCCGCTGGACCGCGGCGCGGCCGGCCGCGCGATCCTCGCCGCCCGCCAGGGCAGCCTGATCGAACCGGGCTTCACGCTCACCCACGGCGAGCTGGAGGCGGGCGCGAGCGGCGCGGCGGCCCCGCTGGTCGGGATCACCGGGATCGAGGGCAGCGTCGGCGTCGTGATGCTCGCCGACGCGGTACCGGAACGGGTCGGCCCCCGCGTCGTGGATGCGGCCCGCGAGGTCGCCGACGCGCTGCGCTAGACCGCATCCGCCCCACGGCGGGAGCGCGCGACCGGCGGCAGCCGCCTCACGGCGGGATCCGTCCCGGGCCGGAGCGCGTGCCCGGCCGGAGCCGGCGACCGGCGGCAGCCGCCCCACGGCAGGCTCCGTCCCAGGGCCGGAGCGCGTGCCCGGCCGGAGCGCGCCGCTCCCCGGTTCCGGGTGCCCGCCGCTCCGGCCGGGTGGGAGCCGCCCAGTAGATTGGGTCCGTGCTCTCCCGTCTCACGCGCAACCGTGCCCTCGCGCTCTGTGCCATGCCCGTCGCCGCGCTCTTCGCCGTCGTCGGGTTCGCGCCGCTGCCGTTCGCCATCGCGCAGCCCGGCTCGACCGCCGACGTCCTCGGCGCGGACAAGGGGCGCGAGGTCATCACGATCAGCGGCGCCCCCGTCCGCGAGACGGAGGGGAAGCTGCTGATGACCACCATCGTGGCCACCGGCCCCAGCGTGGACAACGACGTCGCGACCGTCGCCGACGCCTGGTTCCGCACCGACCGCGCCGTCCTCCCGCGCGACTCGGTCTACCCTCCCGGCAAGTCGGACGCCGAGGTCGCCAAGCACAACCTGGGCCAGATGAAGCAGTCCCAGGACGCCGCCGTCCTCGCCGCCCTCGGCCATCTCGAGCTGAACCCCAAGGACGTCAAGGTCACCCTGCACCTCGCCGACATCGGCGGGCCGAGCGCCGGGTTCCTCTTCTCGCTCGGCATCGTCGACAAGCTCGACGGCGACGGGGCGGGCCAGGACCTCACCGGCGGCCGGACCATCGCCGGTACGGGCACGATCCAGCCGGACGGCACCGTCGGCGCGGTCGGCGGGGTCTCCCTGAAGACCCAGGCCGCCGGGCGGGACGGGGCGAGCGTCTTCCTCGTACCGAAGGCGGAGTGCGCCGACGCGCAGGCGGAGCTGCCGAAGGGCATGCGGCTGATCCCCGTCTCCACCCTCGGCGACGCCGTCGCGTCCCTCCGCGCACTGGACCAGGGCCAGGAGGCGAAGGTCCCGCGCTGCTGACGGGCCGTGCGGGACACCTCGACGCTCCCCGTCAGCCGGGCTCGTCCGTCGCGGCCTGTTCCACCAGCGGAATGATCCGCAGGGGTACGGGATTCTCCATGACGATCGCCGTGGAGGCCCGGACGATGCCGTCGAAGCCGACGACCCGGTCGATGACCCGCTGGAGATCGGCGTTGGAGCGGGCGACCAGCCGGCAGAGCATGTCGCCGTGGCCGGTGGTGGTGTGGAGTTCGAGGACCTCGGGGACGGTCGCCAGATGGGCCCGGACGTCGGTGCCCTGCCCCTGCTTGATCTCCAGGGTCGCGAAGGCCGTCACCGGATAGCCGAGGGCCGCCGGATCGACCTGCGGCCCGAAACCGCGGATGACGCCGTTCGACTGCAGGCGGTCCAGCCGGGCCTGGACCGTGCCCCGCGCCACCCCCAGCCGCCGGGAGGCCTCCAGGACCCCGATACGCGGCTCCCGCGCCAGCAGCACGATCAGCCGCCCGTCCAGATGATCGATCGCCACGACGGCCTCCCGATGGTCATCCTGTACAAGTAGTCCGCCCATACTGACCGCCCGCTGTGCATGTTGCCCAGCCCAGCGGCGAACTATTGCGCAGCTTGCCGATCGGCGGGACATTGCCACCATGACTGAGACCATCCAGCACACCCCCTCCACGGCGCGGCAGGCCGACCCCTTCCCCGTGAAGGGAATGGACGCGGTCGTCTTCGCCGTCGGCAACGCCAAGCAGGCCGCGCACTACTACTCCACGGCCTTCGGCATGAAGCTGGTCGCCTACTCCGGACCGGAGAACGGCAGCCGCGAGACCGCCAGTTACGTCCTGACGAACGGCGCCGCCCGCTTCGTGTTCACCTCCGTCATCAAGGCCTCCACGGACCGGGGCCGCTTCCTCGCCGAGCACGTCGCGGAGCACGGCGACGGCGTCGTCGATCTGGCGATCGAGGTGCCCGACGCGCGCGCCGCGTACGCGTACGCCGTCGAGCACGGCGCAACGGGCATCACCGAGCCGCACGAGATCAAGGACGACCACGGGGTTGTCGTCCTCGCCTCCATCGCGACCTACGGCAAGACCCGCCACACCCTCGTCGAGCGCGGCGGCTATGACGGCCCGTACCTGCCCGGCTTCGCGCCCGCCGCCCCGATCGTCGAGCCGCCGGCCAAGCGCACCTTCCAGGCGATCGACCACTGCGTGGGCAACGTCGAGCTCGGCCGGATGAACGAGTGGGTCGGCTTCTACAACGAGGTCATGGGCTTCACGAACATGAAGGAGTTCGTGGGCGACGACATCGCGACCGAGTACTCGGCGCTGATGTCGAAGGTCGTCGCGGACGGCACCCTGAAGGTGAAGTTCCCGATCAACGAGCCGGCGATCGCGAAGAAGAAGTCGCAGATCGACGAGTACCTGGAGTTCTACGGCGGCGCCGGCGTCCAGCACATCGCCCTCGCCACCAACGACATCGTCGCGACCGTCCGCTCCATGCGGGCCGCCGGCGTCCAGTTCCTCGACACCCCGGACTCGTACTACGACACCCTCGGCGAGTGGGCCGGCGAGACCCGGGTGCCCGTCGAGACCCTGCGCGAGCTGAAGATCCTCGTGGACCGCGACGAGGACGGCTACCTCCTGCAGATCTTCACCAAGCCGGTCCAGGACCGCCCGACCGTCTTCTTCGAGATGATCGAGCGCCACGGCTCCATGGGCTTCGGCAAGGGCAACTTCAAGGCCCTGTTCGAGGCGATCGAGCGCGAGCAGGAGAAGCGCGGCAACCTCTAGTCGTCGGTGCGTGCGTGAGGAGTGGCCCCACGGCACCGAGCCGTGGGGCCACCCGCATGCCCGACCCCGCCGCGCCCTACCCACCCGGGCGCCCGGTCCACGCGTCTACGCCGCAGTCCCCCGCGGCCGTTGCCCCGGCTCCGGCTTCTCCTGACCGTCCGGCTTCGGTGCCGCGTGTTTCGGGGAACCCCCGCGCAGCTCCGGCGGCGGGCCGTCCGACGGCTCGCCCACCTCGGCCACCGCCTCCTGGGCCTTCACCGCGAGCAGCGGCGAGAACCACGGATTGATCCGCAGCGCCTCCGCCAGATGGCGCCGGGCCGGGCCGAGCTCCTCCAGCGTCCGCTCGATCTCCCCCCGGTGGTACGCGAACAGCGCGCTCCGCAGCCCCTCGTCCGTCGCCCGCTTCGCGTACCCCAGCGCCTCCTTCGGCTCCCCGGCCCGGTACAGCGCCCAGCCCAGCGCGTCCGCCACCCGCACCGAGCGGTGCCCGCGCGTCCACTCCGCCTTCAGCCGCCGCACCGCCGCGGCCGGATCGCCGTGGTCCGCCTCGAAGAGGCCCAGCACCACCTCCGCGTCCGACCGGTTGGCCCAGACCCGGGTCCGCAGCAGCTCGTACTGCGCCTGGGCCTCCTCCGGCATCCCCAGCGACTCGAACAGCTCGCCCGCCTCCAGCACGTACTCCGGCACGGGCTGGAGGGCCAGCGCCGCCCGGTAGTCGCGCACCGCCTCGTCCGAGCGCCCCAGCGCCGCCAGCGCGCGCCCCCGTCCCGCCAGCGCCGGAGCGTGCTCCGGCGCGAGACCCAGCGCCGTCCCGTACTGCGCGACCGCCTCCTCCGGCTCGCCCCGCTCCCAGGCCAGATCGCCGAGGCGGGAGAGCGCCACCGCCTTCTCCATGGCGGTCTCCGCCAGACCCACCGCGTCGAGCGCCGCCGCCGAGGCGTCCTCGCGCCAGCCGCGGTCGCGGTACGTCAGCGCCGCCCGCGCGCTCACCGCCGCGCCCGAGTGCAGCTCCCGCAGCCGGTCCATCGCCTTGCGCGCGGAGGCGTACTCCCCGAGACCGTTGTACGCGTCGATCAGCACCGGGTACGTCGACCAGCGCTTCGGGTCCGCCGTACGGACCCCCTCCGCCCAGCTCCGCGCCGACTTCCAGTCACCACGGGCGTTGGCCAGGGCCCCGAGCCCCAGCCGGGCGTCGACGTTCCCCCGCTCGGCCGGCACCACCGCGAGCGAGCGCCGCAGCGCCCGCTCGGCCCGCGGATAGGCCGAGGCGTCGCCCAGCCGTACTCCCCGCTCGGTGTACGCCGCCCCCAGCACCGCCCACGAGCCCTCGTCCTCCGGATGCTTCGCCAGCCACTTCTCCCGGTCGCCGATCAGCGCCGCGAGGTCCGGCAGCGACGCCGGAGCGCCCGCTTCCGCCGCGATCCTCGCCCGCGCGGCCGGTCCGGGGGGCGGCCGGCGGTCGTCGAACAGGCCGGGTGCGAGCTCGGGGGCGTACAGCAGCGCCGTCGCCGCGATCACCGCGCCCACCCCGGCCGCGAGGACCGTCCGCGACACGTTCTCCGTCTTCATGCCGCTCACTGTGCGCCTGTACGAAGAGCACACGAAGCGTCCACTCCGCTGCGCGAAGGCGAACGTCCGGCGGGTTCACACCGATGGCCCCGGGTGCCACGCTGGACGTATGGACGATCTTCTGACGCGGCTCCACGACCGACTGCGGGCCGGCCTGCCCGCCGAGGCGCTGATCACCGACCGGGACGTCACCGCCTCCTACGCCCACGACATGGCGAGCTTCTGCGAGGCCGGCATCCCGGCCGTCGTCGTACTGCCCCGCACGGTGGAGGAGGTGCGGTACGTCATGCGCACCGCGACCGAACTCCGCGTTCCCGTCGTCCCGCAGGGCGCGCGCAGCGGCCTGTCCGGGGCCGCCAACGCCTCCGAGGGCTGCATCGTGCTGTCCCTGGTCAGGATGGACCGCATCCTGGAGATCAACCCCGTCGACCGGATCGCCGTGGTCGAACCGGGCGTGATCAACGCCGTCCTCTCCCGGGCCGTCAACGAACACGGCCTGTACTACCCCCCGGACCCGTCCAGCTGGGAGATGTGCACCATCGGCGGGAACATCGGCACCGCCTCCGGCGGACTGTGCTGTGTGAAGTACGGCGTGACGGCGGAGTACGTCCTCGGCCTCGACGTCGTCCTCGCCGACGGCCGCCTGCTGTCCACCGGTCGCCGCACCGCCAAGGGCGTCGCCGGATACGACCTGACCCGGCTCTTCGTCGGCTCCGAGGGCAGCCTCGGCATCGTGGTGAAGGCGGTGCTCTCGCTCCGGCCGCAGCCGCCCCGGCAGCTCGCGCTCGCCGCCGAGTTCCCCTCCGCGGCCGCCGCCTGCGAGGCCGTCTGCGCGATCATGGAGCGCGGCCACACCCCCTCGCTGCTGGAGCTCATGGACCGCACCACCGTCCGGGCGGTCAACCGGATGGCGCACATGGGGCTCCCCGACACCACGGAAGCGCTTCTCCTGTGTGCCTTCGACACCCCGGACGCGGCCGCCGACCTCGCGGCCGTCGGGGAGCTGTGCACCGCCGCCGGGGCGACCGAGGTCGTCCCGGCCGAGGACGCCGCCGAGTCCGAACTGCTCCTGCAGGCCCGCCGGATGTCCCTCACCGCCCTGGAGGCGATCTCGTCGGCGACGATGATCGACGACGTGTGCGTCCCGCGGACGAAGCTGGCCGCCATGCTGGACGGAACCGCCGCCATCGCCGCGAAGTACGACCTGACCATCGGCGTCTGCGCGCACGCGGGCGACGGCAACACGCACCCGGTCGTCTGCTTCGACCACACCGACGAGGACGAGTCGCGGCGGGCGCGGGAGTCCTTCGACGAGATCATGGCGCTCGGCCTGGAGCTGGGCGGCACGATTACCGGCGAACACGGCGTGGGCGTCCTGAAGAAGGAGTGGCTGGCCCGCGAACTGGGCCCCGTCGGCCTCGAACTGCAGCGGGGCATCAAGCGCACCTTCGACCCGCTGAACCTGCTGAACCCCGGCAAGCTGTTCTGAGCCCCCGGCATCCAGCACCCGTACCGGCTCGACGGCGGTCCGCCGACCGGCCGTCCGCGTCACACGTCACCGTCCTGCGGCTCGTCCCACGGCCTCGCGCCGTCGCCGCCGAAGGACGGTGACGGGTCGCGCGGCCACACCTCGCTGACCTCGTCCGTGACGGCGGTCGTCGCGAGGATCGCGGCGATCCCGTCGTCCATGCCCAGCCGTTCGGACTCGGTGCCGGACGGCACGGTGCGCAGGGTCCGCTCCAGCCAGGCGCACACCTGCGCGGAGGGCGCCTCCAGCAGGGCGTCGCCGTCGGGGGAGGAGAGCGCCATCAGGACGACCTCGCGCCCCTCCACCTTCGTCGGCCACACCCGCACGTCCCCGTGCCCGCAGGGCCGGAACACGCCCTCGATGAGCAGCTCACGGGCGAACGTCCAGTCGACCGGGTGCTCCGAGCCGAGGTGGAAGGTGATGTGGACGGCGTACGGGTCGTCGGTGCGGTAGATCAGCCGGGCCGGGACGGGGACGGCTCGCTCGGGGGAGAGCACCAGCTTCAGTTCCAGCTCGCGCTCGACGACGGTGTTCTCGGTGTTCCGCATGGCCTTGCTCCCTCTCGTCTCCGCGGCCCGGGGCGGGCCCGCACGAGGAGAGAGCGCGGGGGCGGCGAGGTATGACGCGACTTCGGGAAAGTTTTTCGGGGGAGGCGGCGGAGGAGTCTCCGTCACGATCGGTGACGGGACACGGGAGAACACCTTTCCGACGGATGACCGTCGGCCTGAGGGTGACGGTGCGTGGCGAGTTTGTGGGGATGTCGCTCGAAGGCGGTTTTTCTCCCGGCCTCCGTCTTCCCGGGGCCGCGTTCTTCGTTACTGTCCTCCTTGGGCGCGCGCCCGATGGTCGTAGCAGCGTTGTGACGGAACGGAGTCGGGGCAGTGGCTACTCCTCCTGGAGCCGGCGGGGAGGTACCGCAGGCCGGGTACTACCCGGACCCGTCCATTCCCGGATACATCCGGTACTGGAACGGGGGAGCCTGGGTGCCCGGGACGAGCCGGCCCGCACCCCAGGAGGGCGAGACCCCGCCCGGCCCGCCGGCCGGCATGACGCCCCCCGGGCCCGCGCTCGCCCCGAGCCCGGCGCCCGCGCCGGTGCCCGCGGTGGAGGAGACCGGCCCCGTCTTCCTCGACGAGGACCCGGACGTCGAGACCCGGCACGACCCCGAGCCGGCGTCGGCCTGGCACGCGGACGTCGCCCGGCAGACCGGGTTCGGCGGCGACCGCGACCAGAAGGTCTCATGGGGCGCCCCGGACGGGGAGCCCGCGCCCCCGGCGGCCGCGCAGGACCCCCGCGTGGCGGCGGCGACCCCGGCCAGGCTCGGCGGCATGCCCGTCACCCCGGCGACGCCCGCCGATCCGACGGGCGGCGCCCTGCCCGGCGTACGGCGGCCGCAGGCGTCGGCGACGGACCCGCAGCGGCCGGGCGCCGAAGGCACCATGACGATCCGTGCGCTCCCGCCGCAGACACCGAGGACCGGCCGCGGTGACGCGGCCGACCGGGCGGAGCGGGCGGCGCAGGAGGAGTGGGAAGCGGCCCGGTCCCCGCAGGCCTCCCGGCCGGCGTCCGCCCAGCAAGGGCCCCAGGCGCAGAGCACCCCCGCCGCCGCCCGGACCCCTAAGGCCCAGGCCGCCCCCGAAGCCCCGCAGGCGCGGGTACCCAACCCGTCGCAGGCGGCAGCCCCCGCCGCCACCCCCGCTCCGGCCGCCCCCGCTCCGGCCGCCCCCGCGCCGGTCACCACCGGCTCCGGTGGTGGCGCGCCCTCCTGGCCGCAGCAGGTGCACCAGCTGGCCCACCCCCAGCCCCCGACCCCGGCGGCCGCGGCCGGGACGGCCGAGGCCGAACCGCCCGTGGTGCCCTGGAAGCCGCCCGTCGACGACCCCTTCCTGCGGGCCGCCCGCGCCCAGGCCGCGGCCCGCCCGGCCGGCCTCGGCAAGCGGCTCGTCGCCCGGCTCGTCGACACCGTCGTGCTCGGCGCACTCACCGGCGCCGTGGCGTTCCCCTTCGTCGTCAAGGCGCTCGACCACATCGACGCCAAGATCGAGGCGGCCAAGCAGTCGGGCGTCACCGTCCAGGTCTGGCTGCTGGACGGCACCACCTCCCTCTACTTCGGCATCGCGCTGGCCGTGGTGCTCGTCCTCGGCCTGCTGTACGAAGCGGTGCCCACCGCCAAGTGGGGCCGCACGCTCGGCAAGAAGCTGTGCGGCCTCCAGGTGCGCGACATCGAGGCGCACGAACCGCCCGGCTTCGGCGCCGCGCTGCGCCGCTGGCTCGTCTACAGCCTGCTCGGGCTGCTCGCGGTCGGCGTCCTCAACGTCCTCTGGTGCCTCTTCGACCGTCCGTGGCGGCAGTGCTGGCACGACAAGGCGGCCCGCACCTTCGTCGCGGGCTGACCCCGGGCCCGCCCGGAGCGCCCGAGTCCGGCCGGATGACCCAGGCCGAACGGCCCGGCCGCCCGCGATCCCGCCCGTACGGCGGTCCCCCGTACGGGCGGTGAATCGTTGCGGGGCGGCCGCCCGCGGGGTGCACTGCCCCCATGAGCAACGACCAGCCGACGCCCGGACAGCCGCCCGAGGACGATCCGTTCCTCAAGAAGCCGCAGGACCCCACACCGCCGTCGGCGGGGTCCCCCTACGGCAGCCCGCCCCCGGACGGCCCGCCGCCCAGCGGCCCGCCGTCAGGCGGGACGCCCCCCGGAGGCACGCCCCCCGGTGGTCCGCCGCCGGAGGGGCCGCCGCCCGGTGGTCCGCCCCCCGGCGGGCCCCCGCCGGGATCGCCGTACGGCAGCACACCGCCGCCCCCTCCGCCCTACGGCGGCCCCGGCGGCGGTTACGGCGGGGCGGATCCGCTCGCCGGGATGCCGCCGCTCGCCGAGTCCGGCCGGCGCATCCTCGCCCGCCTCATCGACTGGCTGATCATCGCCGTACCGCTCGCGCTCATCGGCATCCCGTTCGACGTCTACCAGCGGGCGACCGACAACGACGCCGACTTCGGCGACACCGTCAACAGCTTCAACGGCGGATCCCAGCTCGTCTTCCAGCTCATCACCATCGTGGCGTACGTCGCCTACGACACCGTGATGACGGCCAAGAAGGGACAGACCCTCGGCAAGAAGTGGCTCAAGCTGCGGGTCGCGATGCTCAACGACGGCTCCACACCGCCGATGAACGCCTCGCTCATCCGCGCCGTCGTGCTCTGGCTGCCCGCACTGATCTGCTGCGCCTGCCTGTGGCCGCTGCTGATCCTGATCCTGATCCTCGTCGACAAGCCCTACAAGCAGGGCCTCCACGACAAGGCCGCCAAGACCGTGGTGGTCTCCGTACCCAGCTGACGCGACGTACCGCTACGAACCGATCCGGGTATCGGCCCCCGCACCCACGCGGACGGCCGGTTCCCGGATCTCGTCGTTCCGGGGGAGGGGCGGCACGGCCGGGCGGGGTGTGCGGCGGGCCGGCAGCGTCACCGCCACCAGCACTCCGAGGAGCAGCCCGGCGGCGCAGATGACGGCGATGCCCAGCGTGTCCGTCGTACGGGACAGCAGCAGCAGGGCGACGCTGGAGAAGACGACGGTCGCCGAACCGTAGGCGAGCTGTGCGGCGTTCGGACGCGGCATGACGGTTACCGTCCCTCGAGGCATCGGCGGTTCGCTCCCCCTGGCCGGCGCCGGGTGGGCGCCCGCCCGAGCGACTCTACGAGGGTCCTTGCCCGAGGGGAACCGCCGGTAAGCGTGACCTCACCCACCGTGCGGGTGCACAAGGGGCGCATGGAGTCATCGATCCGCCAACGGCCGTGCGTGGTGCGCCTGTTCGATGTCCGCATTCCGGAGGACAGCTCCTGCATAGTGCACTTGGTATGTGCAAGTCAAGGTCTGTCTTTTCTCGCGTAACTCCGGTCGAATGTCGTCACTTGTGACGCGCGACCCGCCCGCGGACATTACCCCACCTCCGGTCCGTGGCTCCGGGACGCCGGGGAGGACTACATCAAGTGACCAACAGACGACGGGCGCTCAAGGCGTCCGCAGTCGTCGTGGCGCTCGCGGCCACCGCTGCCACCGCCTCGACCTTCACCACCGCATGGGCCGACGACAAGGGCCCGAACGCGCCGGCCGGCATCGAGCGCCAGGACCCGGCCCCGGGTGCGCACGTGGACAAGACCGCGGTCGACCACGACCTCGACGGCCCGTTCAGCAAGCAGCAGGCGCAGCAGCGCGAGGCCGCGCTGGAGCAGGTGCTGAGCGGCGACGCCAAGGTGGAGCGCCGCGGGGGCTCCCAGGTCGTCAAGCTCGACAGCAAGAAGTACGTCGAGCTGGGCCGGGAGAAGACCGACAAGATCTTCACCATCCTCGTCGAGTTCGGTGACAAGGTCGACAACACGACCCTGGTGGACCGCGCCGACGACGACACGGCCGAGCCGAAGCCGAAGTTCGGCGGCACGCCCGGCCCGCTGCACAACCGGATAGCCCAGCCGGACCGCTCGAAGGACAACTCGACGGCCTGGCAGAAGGACTACAACCAGCAGCACTTCCAGGACCTCTACTTCGGCACCGGCAAGGACAAGAAGGGCCAGCCGAAGCAGTCCCTGAAGACCTACATGGAGAAGACCTCCTCCGGCCGGTACTCGGTCGAGGGCGGCGTCTCCGACTGGGTCAAGGTCGACTACAACGAGGCCCGCTACGGCTCGAACTACTGCGGCAACAGCAACTGCGCCAACGTCTGGGACGCCGTCCGCGACGGTGTCACCGCGTGGACCGCCGACCAGAAGGCCAAGGGCCGCACCGACGCCCAGATCAAGGCCGACCTGGCGCAGTACGACCAGTGGGACCGTTACGACTTCGACGCCGACGGCAACTTCAACGAGGCCGACGGCTACATCGACCACTTCCAGATCGTCCACGCGGGCGAGGACGAGTCCGCGGGCGGCGGCGCCCAGGGCCCCGACGCCCTGTGGGCGCACCGCTGGTACGCGTACGGCACGGACGCGGGCAAGACCGGCCCGGCGCAGAACAGGTCCGGCGGCACGCAGATCGGCAACTCCGGCATCTGGGTCGGCGACTACACGATGCAGCCCGAGAACGGCGGCCTCGGCGTCTTCGCCCACGAGTACGGTCACGACCTCGGTCTGCCCGACCTGTACGACACCTCGGGCAAGCCCGGCGCGGAGAACTCGACCGGCTTCTGGTCCCTGATGTCCTCCGGTTCCTGGCTCGGCCGGGGCAAGGACGCCATCGGCGACCTGCCCGGCGACATGAACTCCTGGGACAAGCTGCAGCTCGGCTGGCTCAACTACACCAAGGTGAGCAACGAGCAGCGCGGCACGAAGTCCACCCACAAGCTGGGCGTGGCGGAGTACAACACCAAGAACCCGCAGGCGCTCGTCGTCGAGCTGCCGAAGAAGAAGGTCACCACCGACGTCGTCGCGCCCGCCGAGGGCGCCACGCAGTGGTGGAGCGACATGGGTGACGACCTCAAGAACACCCTGACCCGCTCCGTCGACCTCACCGGCAAGTCGAAGGCCACCCTGGAGCTCAAGGGCTGGTACGACATCGAGCTGGACTACGACTACCTCTACACCGAGGTGTCGACGGACGGCGGCGCCAACTGGACGGCGCTGGACGGCACCGCCGACGGCAAGCCGCTGCCGCGCGACGCGAGCGGCGCCCCGGCGCTGACCGACGTCTCCGGCGCGTACAAGAACCTGGTGTACGGCCTGGACGCCTACGCGGGCAAGAAGTTCGACCTCCGCTTCCGCTACCAGACGGACGGCGGCGCGGGCGGCAAGGGCTTCGCGGCCGACGCCATCACGCTGACCGCCGACGGTGCCGCCGTCTTCTCGGACAACGTCGAGAACGGCGACAACGGCTGGACCGCCAAGGGCTTCTCGCGGATCGGCAAGGGCTTCACCAAGGAGTACGAGCAGTACTACCTCGCGGAGAACCGCCAGTACGTCTCGTACGACGCCACCCTGAAGGTCGGCCCGTACAACTTCGGGTTCACCGGAGACAAGGCGAGCTGGGTCGAGCACTACCCGTACCAGAACGGTCTGCTCGTCTGGCTGTGGGACACCTCGCAGAAGGACAACAACACGGCCGTCCACCCGGGCCAGGGCCTCATCCTCCCGGTCGACGCGCACCCGACGCCGCTGAAGAACGCCGACGGCACCCTGATGCGCAACCGCGTCCAGGCGTACGACTCGACGTTCGGCACCTACCGCACCGACGCCATCAAGCTGCACAAGGCGGGCGTGCCGGCGCGGGTCGGTTCGCAGCCCGGCAACCCGGTCTTCGACGACCGGCGGGGCACGTACTGGTACACGGAGACCGAGCGGGCCGGTGTCAAGGTAACTGACACCAACACCAAGATCCAGGTCGTCAAGGAGCCGAAGGACGGCCAGACGATCACCGTCCAGGTGGGTCCGTCGCAGAAGTAAAGAGCATCACCGCAGGTCAAAGCATGATCGGCCGTCGCCCTCTAGCGGGCGACGGCCGATCGTGTTTAGGTGCGTCTGACAGATTCCTTATTGACAGCGACCGTACGGGGGAGTGGTTCCGGCATGCCCGGTGGAGGTTTTTGCAAGTTGCCAGGGGGCAGCGTGGTCGTCGCGATCGGGCTGCCCAGCCCGGCCGGCGACGGCGCCACCGTCCGCTTCCTCGTCCACGCGGCGAACCGTGCCCGCGCCCTGACCAGGCTGCGGAACCACGGGCTGCGGGCCGTCTACCTCCGGGGCAACGCGGAGCCCCCGACCCCGGACGAGATCACGGCGGTCCTCCACCACCCGGACGGCCTCCTGTGGCGCTCCACGGCCCAGGAGCTGTGGCACCCCATACGCTCCCTGCCGACCGGCTGAGACCCGCCCGGGCCCGCGTGATCGCGGGCCAGGCGGGACTTTCCGGAGACGACCTAGGCCACGACCGGCTTCCCGGTCAGCTCGACGCCGGCGCCGCGCAGCTCCTCCAGGGCGCGGTCCGTCGTCTCCTTGGCGACGCCCGCCGTGAGGTCCAGCAGGACGTGCGTCCGGAAGCCCTCGCGGGCCGCGTCCAGCGCCGTCGCCCGGACGCAGTGGTCCGTGGCGATGCCCACGACGTCGACCTCCCCGACCTCACGCTCCCGCAGCCACTCGGCAAGGGTCATGCCGTTCTCGTCACGCCCCTCGAAGCCGCTGTACGCCGCTTCGTACGCCCCCTTGTCGAAGACGGCCTCGATCGCCCCGCTGGCGACCGCCGGCGCGAAGTTCGGGTGGAAGCCGACGCCCTCCGTACCGGCGACGCAGTGCACCGGCCACGAGGTGACGTAGTCGGGCTCCTGGCCCTCCGGCGCGAAGTGGTCGCCCGGGTCGACGTGGTGATCGCGGGTGGCCACCACGTGCCGGTACGCGGCGCCCGCCGCCTCGCCGACCAGGTCGGTGATGGCGGCGGCGACATCCGCCCCTCCCGTCACCGCGAGGCTGCCGCCCTCGCAGAAGTCGTTCTGAACGTCCACGACGATCAATGCGCGGTGCATGGGGCGTGTCCTTAGCGGGTCGGAAGGGGGGAGCGACGGCGAGCCTGGAGACTTCGAGCCTAGAGACTTCCCGCTCCCTTCGGGAGGGGGCATTTCAGGGCGGTACGACTGCGTCCTACATGTACTCGGTCGGCAGCACCGGCTCACCCCGGGACAGCTGCATGGCCGACATCGGCAGCCCGGCCCGCGCCGCGATGTGCCGCGCCCTGGCCGCCTCCAGCGGCTCGCGGGCCACCACGTCACCGCCCCTGACCAGCTCGACGAGCAGCTGCCGGTCGGCCAGCTCCGGCGGGACCGGGCCGGTGCCGAGGACCTCCGCCTCGGCCACGCCGTAGGCGTCGGCCCGCCGGGCCGCCCACTTACGGCCGCCGACCGACGCCTTCCCGCCCAGCGACTTCTTCGCCACCGCCGTCAGCGGCGCCTCGGGGTCCGCCGACTCGGCACGGGCGACCAGCTTGTACACCATCGAGCAGGTCGGGTGCCCGCTTCCGGTGACCAGCTGCGTCCCCACGCCGTACGCGTCGACCGGGGCCGCCGCCAGGGACGCGATGGCGTACTCGTCCAGGTCCGAGGTGACCACGATCCTGGTCTCCGTCGCGCCCAGCTCGTCGAGCTGCGCCCGCACCCGGTGCGCCACGAGGAGCAGGTCCCCGGAGTCGATCCGTACGGCTCCGAGCTCCGGTCCCGCCACCTCCACGGCGGTCCGGACGGCCTCGGCCACGTCGTAGGTGTCGACGAGCAGCGTCGTGCCCCGGCCCAGCGACTCGACCTGGGCCCGGAAGGCGTCCCGCTCGCTGTCGTGCAGCAGGGTGAAGGCGTGGGCGGAGGTGCCGACGGTCGGGATGCCGTAGCGGAAGCCGGCCGCGAGGTCGGAGGTGGAGTCGAAGCCGCCGACGTACGCGGCGCGCGCCGAGGCGACGGCGGCGAGCTCGTGGGTGCGCCGGGCGCCCATCTCGATCAGCCGCCGGCCGCCGGCCGCCGCCGACATCCGGGAGGCGGCCGCCGCGATGGCCGAGTCGTGGTTGAGGATCGACAGGATCACGGTCTCCAGGAGCACGCACTCGGCGAAGGAGCCCTCGACCCGCAGCAGCGGCGAACCGGGGAAGTACACCTCGCCCTCGGGGTAGCCCCAGATGTCGCCGGAGAAGCGGTAGCCCGCCAGCCACTGCAGGGTCGCCTCGTCGACGATGGCCTGCTCCCGCAGGAAGCCGAGCACCTCCGGGCCGAACCGGAAGTTCTCGACGGCGTCCAGGACCCGCCCGACGCCGGCCACCACGCCGTAGCGCCGCCCTTCGGGCAGGCGACGGGTGAAGACCTCGAAGACGGAGCGTCGTTCGGCGGTGCCGCCCCGGAGGGCCGCCTGGAGCATGGTCAGCTCGTACTGGTCGGTGAAGAGCGCGGTCGACGGCACGTCCACCGGGAGCCCGCCACCGCCCCTCTTCCGAAGCGTTTCGCGCTCGTCTTCCTGGAGCCCAAGGTCCGCAGCGTTCATGTCGGCGATGCTACCCCCGAATACTCGTCAGAGTGACGATTTCTACGTCCGGCCGTGCGACCCGTTTGTGCGACACGCCACTCCGGGTGGCAGCATGGGGTGAGTGAGCGTCGCGCCTATCGAGATCGAACGTACGGAATCGTCCGAGGACACCTTCGCGGTCGTCGAACCGGATGTGCCGTGGGTGACGATCGTGCACAACGACCCGGTCAATCTGATGAGCTATGTGACCTACGTCTTCCAGGCGTACTTCGGTTACTCCAAGGACAAGGCGCACAAGCTGATGCTCGACGTGCACCACAAGGGCCGCGCGGTGGTCTCCGCCGGCACGCGCGAGGAGATGGAGCGGGACGTGCAGGCGATGCACGGCTACGGCCTCTGGGCGACGCTGTCGCAGGACCGCGGCTGATGGCCGGCCATTTCGAGGCGCTGCCGGGCGGCGGCGCGGCCGTGGCGCTCGACGAGGTCGAGATCTCCATCCTCCGCTCCCTCGCCGTCCAGCTCATGGAGCTGATCGGGCCGGGCGACGAGCCCGTCGAGGGGGAGGACCCGCTGGCGGCGCTCTTCGCGGAGGGCCCGAGCGAACCGCCCAGCGATCCCGCGCTCAAGCGGCTCTTCCCCGATGCCTACGGCGACGAGGACGAGGAGCTGCGGGCCGCCGCGGCCGACTTCCGCCGGTACACCGAGAAGGACCTGCGCTCCCGCAAGCGCGCGGACGCCCTCGCCGTGGTCCGCGGTCTCGACGCGCTGACCTCGACCGGGGACGGCGGCGCCGTCCTCAAGCTCACCGCCGACGAGTCCCGCGCCTGGCTCGGCGCGCTCAACGACCTGCGGCTGACGATCGGGACCCGCCTGGAGGTCACCGACGAGGACGAGAGCGGCGAGCTCTACCGGCTGCCGGACTCCGATCCGCGCAAGCCGATGGTCATGGCGTACCTCTGGCTCGGCGCGCTCCAGGAGTCGCTCGTCGAGACGCTGATGCCGTAGGTCCGACGGGCCCCCGCGCGGGGGCCCGTCGCCGCGGCCCCGCGTTCCCCGGACCGTCACGCTCTGTTCGCTCAGCGGACGCTCAAATCCGCATAACGAATACGTCACCAAAGTGTTCTAGCTTGCCGTCTTGAGTCCTTTCTGTCCGCTTCTTCCTGTGGTGTGCGCCACAATCGCCCCCGTCGATCACTGTTTCCACCGTGATAAATCTTCACGACCGCCCGGGGACGCCACCCCTGTTCCCGGGGGCGCTTTGACCGGCTGACCGCCGGTAGCACTCCATCCACATCCGGGGGGATCAGGACCTGATCCGCAGCCAGACGCAGTCGGCGCGGATCAGCATGGAGAAAGGCGCACCACCATGACCTCAGTGCAGGTCGACCAGCACAACGACGGCACCGACGGGGCCGTGGGCGGCGGCGAGGGCTACCAGCGCGGCCTCGGCGCCCGGCAGATCCAGATGATCGCGATCGGCGGCGCCATCGGCACCGGCCTCTTCCTCGGCGCCGGCAAGGCCATCGCCAAGGCGGGCCCCAGCCTGATCCTCGCCTACGCGATCGCGGGCCTGGTCATCTTCTTCATCATGCGGGCCCTGGGCGAACTGCTCATGTACCGCCCGGTGTCGGGCTCCTTCGCGGAGTACGCCCGGGAGTTCGTCGGCCCCTTCTGGGGCTTCGTGACCGGATGGACGTACTGGCTCTTCTGGGTCGTCACCGGCATCACCGAGGTCACCGCGGCGGCCACCTACATGACGTACTGGTGGGACATCCCGCAATGGATCTCCGCACTGGTCTTCACGGTCATCCTCTACGGCGCCAACCTGATCTCCGTGAAGCTCTTCGGTGAGCTGGAGTTCTGGTTCTCCATGGTCAAGGTCACCGCGATCATCGGCATGATCCTGATCTGCGCCGGCATCCTCACCATCGGCTTCTCCGACGCCGGCGACACCGCCTCCGTGTCCCACCTGTGGGACCAGGGCGGCTTCTTCCCCACCGGCATCGGCAACACGCTGATGACCCTGCAGATCGTCATGTTCGCCTTCCTCGCGGTCGAGCTGGTCGGCGTCACCGCCGGCGAGTCCAAGGACCCGAAGACGGTCCTGCCCAAGGCGATCAACACCGTGCCGTGGCGCATCGCCGTCTTCTACGTCGGCGCGCTCATCATGATCCTGTCGGTCGTGCCGTGGACCAAGTTCAAGCCGGGCGTCTCCCCGTTCGTCGCCGCCTTCGAGGAGATGGGCCTCGGCGTCGGCGCCGCCATCGTCAACTTCGTGGTACTGACGGCGGCCCTCTCCTCCTGCAACTCGGGCATGTACTCCACCGGCCGCATGCTGCGCGACCTCGCGCTCAACGGCCAGGGCCCGAAGGTCTTCACCCGGCTCACCAAGAACGGCACCCCGCTGCTCGGCCTGACCTTCTCGGCCTCGCTGATGCTGGTCGGCGTCTGGATCAACTACGTCGCCCCGGGCAAGGCGTTCGAGTACGTCGTCTCCTTCGCCACCATCTCCGGCATGTGGGCCTGGATCATGATCCTGGTCAGCCAGATCCGCTACCGCGCCAAGGCGAACCGCGGTGAGCTCCCCGAGTCCACCTTCAAGGCTCCCGGAGCCCCGTACACCAGCTGGTTCGCGCTCGCCTTCATCCTCATGGTCATCGTGATGATGGGCATCGACGAGGGAGCCCGCGTCTCCCTCTACTGCGCGCCCGTCTGGGGCCTCGTCCTGGGCGTCGCCTACCTGGTCCTGAAGTCCCGCAACCCGCAGGGCGCGGCCTTCAACAAGCGCTCGTAGGGCCACCGCAGTCCAGCATTCGGGCCGCTCCGTACCACTCCTCGGTACGGAGCGGCCCCTCTGCTTATCCTGTCGGACATGCTGACCATCACCCGGGCCCTGTACGACCAGATCGTGGAACACTCCCGCGCGGACCACCCCGACGAGGCCTGCGGCGTGGTCGCGGGTCCCGTCGGCAGCGGCCGCCCCGAGCGGTTCATCCCGATGCTGAACGCCGCGCGCTCGCCCACCTTCTACGAGTTCGACTCGGCCGACCTGTTGAAGCTGTACCGCGAGATGGACGACCGGGACGAGGAGCCCGTGATCATCTACCACTCGCACACGGCGACCGAGGCCTACCCCTCCCGTACGGACATCTCCTACGCGAACGAGCCCGCCGCCCACTACGTCCTGGTCTCCACGGCCGACACCGACGAGGCGGGACCCTTCCAGTTCCGCTCCTTCACCATCGTCGAAGGCGTCGTCACCGAGGAGGACGTGCAGGTCGTCGAGGCCTACGTCGAGGCCTGACCACCGCGCCCGTCCGACAGGCGAGCAGCGCTCGTCCGTCATGTGAGATCACATTCCGGAACCCGGACCGGGAATCGATACGATGACCGCATGGTTTCCCACGACGTGAGCGAACAGACGCCGGGCACACTGCTGCTCGTGGCCCGTCTGCACGTCGACCTGTGCCGCCTCGCCAGCGCGATGTGTACGCCCCGCGCTGCGTTCTGATCACCGATCCACGGCCCGAGCGCACCTCCCGTACCACCCCCTCCGCGCGGGGGCCCCAGCCGCGCGCCCACCACGTCACTCCCGACAGGAGCCCACGCCATGGCCATCGAGGTCCGCATCCCGACCATCCTCCGCACCTACACCGACGGCGCCAAGGCCGTCGAGGGCAGCGGTGAGACCCTCGCCGAGCTCTTCGCCGACCTGGAGTCCCGCCACACCGGGATCGAGGCCCGCATCGTGGACGGCGGCAGCCTGCGCCGCTTCGTCAACGTCTACCTGAACGACGAGGACGTCCGCTTCCTCGACGGCATCGAGACCAAGCTCACCGACGGCGACAACGTCACGATCCTGCCGGCCGTGGCCGGCGGCATGGTCTGATCCACATGCGTTACGACTCCCCGCTGGCGGCGGTCGGCAACACGCCCCTGGTCCGGCTGCCCCGGCTCTCGCCCTCGGACGACGTCCGCATCTGGGCCAAGCTGGAGGACCGCAACCCCACCGGCTCGGTCAAGGACCGCCCCGCGCTCCACATGATCGAGCAGGCGGAGAAGGACAACCGGCTCACCCCCGGCTGCACCATCCTCGAGCCGACCAGCGGCAACACCGGCATCTCCCTCGCCATGGCGGCGAAGCTCAAGGGCTACCGCATCGTCTGCGTCATGCCGGAGAACACCAGCGAGGAGCGCCGCCAGCTGCTCGCCATGTGGGGCGCGGAGATCATCTCGTCCCCGGCGGCGGGCGGGTCGAACACGGCGGTACGGGTCGCCAAGGAACTGGCGACGCAGAACCCCACGTGGGTGATGCTCTACCAGTACGGCAACCCCGACAACGCGGGCGCGCACTACGCCACCACCGGCCCCGAGATCCTCGCCGACCTGCCCTCGATCACGCACTTCGTGGCGGGCCTCGGCACCACCGGCACCCTCATGGGCGTCGGCCGCTATCTGCGCGAGCAGAAGCCGGACGTCAAGATCGTCGCCGCCGAGCCGCGCTACGACGACCTGGTCTACGGCCTGCGGAACCTGGACGAGGGCTTCGTGCCGGAGCTGTACGACGCCTCCGTCCTCACCACCCGCTTCTCGGTCGGCTCGGCGGACGCCGTCACCCGGACCCGCGAGCTCCTCCAGCAGGAGGGCATCTTCGCGGGCGTCTCGACGGGCGCGGCGCTGCACGCGGCGATCGGCATGGGCAACAAGGCGGTGAAGGCGGGCGAGAGCGCGGACATCGCCTTCGTCGTCGCCGACGGCGGCTGGAAGTACCTGTCCACCGGCGTCTACACCGCCGCGACGACGGAGGAAGCGATCGAGACGCTCCACGGCCAGCTCTGGGCGTAGGCCGTCTCCGGAAATTCCCGCCCGCCCCGCTCAGGCGCGGACGCCCCACGGCCCGGCCGCGTACCGGGCCACCGGGCCCCGCGGCCCGGCCGCGCAGCGGGGCACCGGCTCACGCGAGATGGCGGACCTGGTCCCAGACGACCGGGTCCGCCGTACCCACCCTGCGGCGGAACTCCGCCACCGGGACCTCCCGCAGCTCGTCCGTCTCCAGGAAGCTCGGCCGCCCGTGCGCGTCGCCCACGGCCCCCGGCGGCAGCGCGATCACACCCGGCCGTTCGTCGTGGTACTTGCTGGTGATCTTGACGACGAGCGCCTGCCCGCCACGGAGCGAGAGCACCAGGCACGGCCGGTCCTTCGAGCCCGGACCGTCCTCGTAGGGCACGTCGGCCCACCAGATCTCCCCGGCGCGCGGCAGCCTTCCGGGCGCTTTCCCCGCCGCCCGGCCCGGCGCCTTCGGCGCCGTACCGCCCGGCCTCGACGGCCTCCCGGCCGGCCCCCTCGTCCGCCCCTTCGCGGGCGGACGCCGCGCACCCGAGCGCCGGCGGCCGCCCACCAGCGCCACCACGAGCGCCAGCACCACGACCGCGACGAGCGCCGGCCACCATGACGTGTCCATACCCCACGACGTTACCGGCGGCCGATCGCCCGCGCCCGTGCGCCCCCAGGTCCATCCGAACCGGTGACAGAGCCCGTGAGTTCGCCCACAACGGGCCACTCACAAGGAGCGACGGGGCCGGGTGAGCCGTACGCTCGACAGATCGCACGCCCTCTCCCTCAGTGACCGCTCAGTGACCGCTCAGCGACTGTCCAGTGACTCCCCTGCGGCTGCCCCGCACCGTCCAAGGACGCCCTTCCTCGGAGGTTCACGCTCCATGAAGCTCACCGTCGTCGGCTGCTCCGGGTCGTTCCCGTCCGCGGAATCGGCCTGTTCGAGCTACCTCGTAGAGGCCGACGGCTTCCGGCTGCTCCTCGACATGGGCAACGGCGCCCTGGGCGAGCTGCAGCGCCACGTCGGTCTCTACGACCTCGACGCGATCTTCCTCAGCCACCTCCACGCCGATCACTGCATCGACATGTGCGGCTACTTCGTCGCCCGCTACTACCGCCACGAGGGCGGCCGCTGCGACGCCCTCCCGGTCTACGCCCCGGAGGGCGCCGAACAGCGGCTGACCACGGCGTACGCGGACACGCCCTCCGAGAAGGCGATGAGCGAGGTCTTCGACTTCCGGACGCTGCGGTCGGAGACCTTCGAGATCGGCCCGTTCACCGTCCGTACGGAGAAGGTGTGCCACCCGGTGGAGGCGTACGGCATCCGCATCGAGCACGGCGGCCGCGCCCTGACCTACTCCGGCGACACGGGCGTCTGCGACGCGCTGCACGAACTGGCGGCGGGCGCGGACCTGTTCCTGTGCGAGGCGTCCTTCACCCACGGCAAGGAGGACATCCCGGCGCTGCACCTCAACGGCCGTGAGGCGGGCGCGGAGGCGTCGCGCTCCTCGGTCGGGCGGCTGGTGCTGACCCACATCCCGCCGTGGACCGACGGCTCGCTGAACCTGGCGGACGCCCGCGCGGTGTACACCGGCCCGGTGGAGCTGGCGAGACCGGGCGCGGTCTACGAGATCTGAGCGCCACCGGCCCCCGCGTACGGGAAGGGCCCCGGAACCGACACGGTTCCGGGGCCCTTCCGTCGTACGGGTGAGGCGGGGGCGGGGCTCACGCCTTGGTGAGGTCCTCGATCTCCTCCTCGGGCTCGCGGCCCGGGGTGGTGAGGTCGAACTTGGTGATCGCGAAGCGGAAGAGCACGTAGTAGATCACCGCGAAGACCAGACCGATCGGGATGATCAACCAGGGCTTGGTCGCGAGGTTCCAGTTCAGGGCGTAGTCGATGAAGCCCGCGGAGAACGTGAAGCCCGCGTGGACGCCGAGGGCCCAGGTGACGGCCATCGAGACGGCGGTCAGGACCGCGTGGATCACGTACAGGAGCGGCGCGATGAACATGAACGAGAACTCGATCGGCTCGGTCACGCCGGTGACGAAGGAGGTCAGCGCGAGGGAGACCATCATGCCGGTCACGGCCTTGCGGCGCTCGGGGCGGGCCGAGTGCGCGATGGCGAGCGCGGCGGCCGGGAGGCCGAACATCATGATCGGGAAGAAGCCGGACATGAAGATTCCGGCGCTCGGGTCGCCCGCGAAGAAGCGGTTCAGGTCGCCGTGGACGACCTCGCCGGCCGCGTTGGTGAAGTCGCCGATCTGGAACCAGGAGACGGTGTTCACGAACTGGTGCATGCCGACCGGGATCAGCGCGCGGTTGATCAGACCGAAGAGGCCGGCGCCACCGGCGCCGAGGCCGGTCATCCACTCGCCGAAGCTGGAGATGCCGTTGCCGATCGGCTCCCAGACCAGACCGAAGACGACGCCGACGGCGGTGCCGACGAAGGCCATGATGATCGGCACGAGACGGCGGCCGTTGAAGAAGCCGAGCCAGTCGACCAGCTTGGTGCGGTGGAACTTCTGCCACAGCACCGCGGCGAGCAGACCCATGAGGATGCCGCCGAGGACACCCGGGTTGTTGTACGTGGCCGCGACGTCGACGCCCTTGTTGGCGGTCGTGTTCACGACGGCCTCGGTCACCGGGAACGCCTTGAGGACGTTGGCGTAGACGAGGAAGCCGACGAGGGCGGCGAGGGCCGTCGAGCCGTCGGCCTTCTTCGCGAAGCCGATGGCCACGCCTATGCAGAACAGCATCGGCAGATTGTCGAAGACAGCGCCGCCGGC
This sequence comes from Streptomyces sp. NPDC048353, assembly GCF_055587165.1. Lineage (NCBI taxonomy): Bacteria > Bacillati > Actinomycetota > Actinomycetes > Kitasatosporales > Streptomycetaceae > Streptomyces > Streptomyces sp. NPDC048353. Next base: position 103,809 of record NZ_JBVJGU010000001.1, read on the forward strand.
CGTGGCGAACACGGAGGCGACCTTGTCCCACCCGAGCCCGTCCGTGCCGAAGACGTCCGGCTGGCCGAGACGGAGCAAGATACCCGCGGCCGGCAGCACGGCGATCGGCAGCTGCAGGCTGCGACCGACCTTCTGCAGGCCCTGGAACAGGCCGGATCCGCGCTTCTTCGCGGGAGCGGCGGCCTGGGCGGTGGCCGTACTCATCAACTTCCTCCAGTAAGGCAAGGCGCCGCCAGAGGACAGGAAAAAGGGGGCGACGGCGGCGTCTCGTGGAACGCGGTGGTCTGGACCGCGTGGTCTACACCACTCATTGGTGTAGACCAGTTTTAGCACGTGAGACTTAGATAAGGAACCTGCGAATTCTGTGGACTCGGCCATAACCCGCCCCGCACGACGAAAGGCCCCCGGACCATGAGGTCCAGGGGCCTTGTCGACCTTGGGAAGAGGGGCCGGAAGCCCCTCCCGAAGAGGGGAACCGGGGCCCGCGGGGTTACGGCTTCGTGATGTCCCGGTCCGCCCGCTCCTCCTCCTCCACCGGTTCACGCCCCGGCGTCGGGATGTCGAACTTGGTGATCAGGAAGCGGAAGAGCACGTAGTAGACCACCGCGAACCCCAGACCGATCGGAATGATCAGCCAGGGTTTCGTGTCGAGATGCCAGTTGACGACGTAGTCGATCAACCCCGCCGAGAAGCTGAAACCCGCGTGCACCCCCAGCGCCCACGTGATGCCCATCGACGCCCCCGTCAGCAGCGCGTGCAGACCGTAGAGCAGCGGCGCGGCGAACATGAACGAGAACTCCAGCGGCTCGGTCACGCCCGTGACGAATGAGGTGAGAGCGACCGAGATCATCAGACCCGTCACCTCCTTGCGCCGCTCGGGACGGGCGCAGTGCGCGATCGCGAGGGCGGCGGCCGGCAGACCGAACATCATGATCGGGAAGAAGCCCGACATGAACTGACCCGCCGACGGGTCCTCCGCGAAGAAGCGCGTCAGGTCACCCTGGACGACCGTGCCGTCCGCCTTGGTGTACTCACCCGCCTGGAACCAGAAGAAGGTGTTGATGAACTGGTGCATGCCGATCGGGATCAGCAGCCGGTTCGCGACGCCGAAGATGGCGGAGCCCCAGGCGCCGAGGCTGATCAGCTGCTTGGCGAACCAGGTCAGCGCGTCACCCACCGGCTCCCAGATCAGCCCGAACACCACGCCCAGCACGACACCGGCGAAGGCCATCATGATCGGGACCAGCCGGCGGCCGTTGAAGAAGCCCAGCCAGTCGACCAGCTTCGTCCGGTGGAATCGTTGCCAGGTCACGGCCGTGAGCAGGCCGATCAGGATGCCGCCCAGCACCCCGGGGTTCTGCGGCACCCCCTCCGGCAGCTCCGGTGTCACCGTCCCCTCGCGAGGGAAGACCTTGAGGACGTTGAAGTAGACGAGGAAACCGACCACCGCGGCGAGCGCCGTGGAGCCGTCCGCCTTCTTCGCGAAACCGATCGCGACGCCGATGCAGAAGAGGAGCGGCAGACCGAAGGAGCCGTCGAGGATGGCCGTGCCGCCTCCCAGCAGCACGGCGGAGGTCTTGTCCCAGAAATCGCCGTGCAGATACGCGGAGAAGAGACTGCCCAGGCTGACCAGCAGACCGGCCGCCGGCAGCACGGCGACGGGGAGCTGGAGGCTGCGGCCCACCTTCTGAAGCCCCTGGAAGAGGCCGTTCCGCCACGTCCTCCGCGGCGCGGCGGCGCTCTCGCTACTCATCGGCGTCCTCCCAGGTCCCGGAACAAGCACGCCCCGGCTCGCGTTGCACACTGGTGTAGACCAGTTGCGATAGGCTCCCCGGAGCCCGCTCAGGGCAGGGCGCCGGTGATCGTCATCATTCGGCAGAACCCGTGCACACGCTCGCGAAGTTGGGCCAACCGTGGGTTACCGTGACACAGCGGACCGTGGGTGCGCCGAGACTTACGTTCTCCGAACGGAACGGACAGGGAGAGACACATGGCCAGCAAGGCTGAGAAGATCGTCGCCGGCCTCGGCGGCATCGACAACATCGAAGAGGTCGAAGGCTGCATCACCCGCCTGCGCACCGAGGTCATCGACCCCACCAAGGTCGACGAAGCCGCCCTGAAGGCCGCCGGCGCCCACGGCGTCGTCAAGATGGGCACCGCGATCCAGGTCGTCATCGGCACCGACGCCGACCCCATCGCCGCCGACATCGAAGACATGATGTGAGCCACCCCCGCACCTGAAGGAGGGCCCGTTCCGGCAGGGGAACGGGCCCTCCTCCACGTACGGCTACGCTCGTCCCATGTCTCGTATCGACGGCCGTACCCCCGAACAGCTCCGCCCCGTCACCATCGAACGCGGATGGAGCAAGCACGCCGAGGGCTCCGTCCTCGTCTCCTTCGGCGACACCAAGGTCTTCTGCACCGCCTCCGTCACCGAAGGCGTCCCGCGCTGGCGCAAGGGCAGCGGAGAAGGCTGGGTCACCGGCGAGTACTCGATGCTCCCCCGCTCCACCAACACCCGGGGCGACCGCGAATCCGTCCGCGGCAAGATCGGCGGCCGCACCCACGAGATCTCCCGCCTCATCGGCCGCTCCCTGCGCGCCGTGATCGACTACAAGGCGCTCGGCGAGAACACCATCGTCCTCGACTGCGACGTCCTCCAGGCCGACGGCGGCACCCGCACCGCCGCCATCACCGGCGCCTACGTCGCCCTCGCCGACGCCGTCGCCTGGGCCCAGACCAAGAAGCTCGTCAAAGCCGGCCGCAAGCCCCTCACCGGCACCGTCGCCGCCGTCTCCGTCGGCATCGTCGACGGCGTCCCCCTCCTCGACCTCTGCTACGAAGAGGACGTCCGCGCCGAGACCGACATGAACGTCGTCTGCACCGGCGACGGCCGCTTCGTCGAGGTCCAGGGCACCGCCGAAGCCGAGCCCTTCGACCGCAAGGAGCTCAACGCCCTCCTCGACCTGGCCTCCGGCGGCTGCACCGAACTCGCCGAACTCCAGCGCCAGGCCCTCGAAGGCACGCTCTAACCACCGCGACAGCCCGCCCACACCCCTCACCGCCCCGCCCGGCGTGTGGTCGGGGCGGACAGACGTGGCAACCACGGAGACCCACAACGGCGTCCTCCGTGACACGGGCGCACGGTCCGACCGTGCGCCCGTTTCCGTACACCAGGGGAGGACCCGACTTGAAGCGCCGACTCGCCTTCGCCGCGGCCACGGCCGCCGTGCTCACCACCACCCTCGTCGGCTGCGGAGCCCTCGACAAGGCCATGGACTGCGTCGCCACCGCCGACGCCATAGCCACCAGCGTGGACAAGCTCCAGCAGGCCGTCTCCAACGCCTCCAACGACCCCACCCAGCTCAACGAAGCCCTCAACGACATCTCCACCGAGCTGGGCAATCTCAAGGACACCACGGACAACGCCGACCTCTCCAAGGCCGTCGACGACCTCACCAAGGGCGTCGACTCCGTCCGCACCGCCGTGAACAACGGCGACACCACCCCGGACATCAAGCCCGTCACGGACGCCGCCACCGAGATCGGCAAGGTCTGCACACCGGGATAATCGGACCCATGACCCGTCTGATCCTCGCCACCCGCAACGCCGGAAAGATCACCGAACTCCACGCCATCCTCGCCGACGCCGGTCTGCCCCACGACCTCGTCGGCGCGGACGCGTACCCGGAGATCCCCGACGTCAAGGAGACCGGCGTCACCTTCGCCGAGAACGCCCTCCTCAAGGCCCACGCCCTGGCCCAGGCCACCGGCCTGCCCGCCGTCGCCGACGACTCCGGCCTCTGCGTCGACGTCCTGAACGGCGCCCCCGGCATCTTTTCGGCACGCTGGGCCGGCCGCCACGGCGACGACCGCGCCAACCTCGACCTCCTCCTGGCCCAACTCGCCGACATCGCCACCCCCCACCGCGGCGCCGCCTTCACCTGCGCCGCGGCCCTCGCCCTCCCCGACGGCACGGAACGCGTGGTCGAAGGCCGCCTGGAGGGCACCCTGCGCCACACCCCGGTGGGCACGAACGGCTTCGGCTACGACCCGATCCTGGAGCCGGAGGGGTACGACGTGACGTGCGCGGAACTGACGCCGCAGGAGAAGAACGCGATCAGCCACCGGGGGAAGGCGTTCAGGGCGCTGGTGCCGGTGGTGCGGGAGCTGCTGGGCTGAGGAGTCCGCACAATAAAGGCCTGCGAATCGACCTTCGATTCGCAGGCCTTCTTGGTGCGGCGGAAGGGATTCGAACCCTCAAGCCGTTTCACGGGCCACAGATCCTAAGTCTGCTGTGTCGCCATTGCACCACCGCCGCTAGCCGCCTGACATCGTACCGGGGAAGGCCGCTTCGGTGGTCGAGAGGGCGCCATGGGCCCGTCCGCCGGGCCCTCCCCGACATCAGGTGGTGGTCATCGCATGGCAGTTGGGGCACAGGAGCCGCAGGAACGGCCCGCGCCGGCGGTATCCGGTGCGGGCCGTTCGTGGGTCGGCGGGAGGCCGGTCGGAGGGTCAGAACTTCGGTTCGGGCGTCTGGGCCAGGACCAGTTCCGCCGCTTCCTCCGGGGTCTCCACCGACGGGGGCGAGCCCTCCAGCGGCTTCTGTGCGGTCTCCTTCATGCAGGCCACCGCCACCACGCCGACGAGCGCCGCGGCCATCGCGTAGTACGCGGGCATCAGGTTGCTGCCGGTCGCGCTGATCAGGGCCGTGATGACCAGCGGCGTCGTGCCGCCGAAGAGGGAGGCCGACAGGTTGTAGCCGACCGACAGGGAGCCGTACCGCACGTTCGTCGGGAACAGCGCCGGGAGCGCCGCCGACATCGTCCCCAGCATGCAGACCAGCGACAGGCCGAGCATCAGCATGCCCGCCGTGATCGCCGGGATCCCGCCCTGGCCGATCAGCAGGAACGCCGGGAGCGAGAGGAAGAGGAACCCGAGCATGCCCGCCATCAGGACCGGCTTGCGCCCGAAGCGGTCGTTCAGCCGTCCCACCTGCGTGATGATCAGCATCAGGAAGGCCATCACGAGCAGCAGGATCAGCAGGCCGTGCGTCTCGCTGTAGCCGAGTTCGTCGGAGAGGTACGTCGGCATGTACGAGAGCAGCATGTAGTCGGTGATGTTGTACGCGCCCACCAGGGCGATGCACAGGATCAGCGTCGGCCACTGCTGCCGGAAGATCTTGGCCAGGTCGCCCTTGGTCGAGGTCTCCACGGTGTCGGCGGCCTCCGAGGCGTGCGCCGACTCGCTCTCCAGTTTCTGGAACGCGGGCGTCTCGTCGAGCCGCATCCGGAGGTAGAGACCCACCAGGCCGAGCGGTCCGGCCACCAGGAACGGCACGCGCCAGCCCCAGGCCTCCATCGTGTCGGAGCCGAGCCAGGCGGTCAGCGCCGTGACGAGACCGGCCGCGCCGACGTAGCCGGCGAGGGTGCCGAACTCCAGGAAGCTGCCGAAGAAGCCGCGGCGGCGGTCGGGGGCGTACTCCGCGATGAAGGTCGAGGCGCCGCCGTACTCACCGCCGGTGGAGAAGCCCTGGAGCATCCGGAAGAAGACCAGCAGCACCGGTGCCCAGAAGCCGATCGAGGCGTACGACGGGATCAGGCCGATCGCGAACGTGCCGACCGCCATCAGGATCATGGTCAGCGCCAGGACCTTCTTGCGTCCGATCCGGTCGCCCATCGGGCCGAAGAACATGCCGCCGAGCGGGCGGACCAGGAAGGCGACGGCGAAGGTCGCGAACGACGACAGCAGCTGGACCGTGTCGTTCCCGGACGGGAAGAAGACGTGGCCGAGGGTGACCGCGAGGTAGGCGTAGATGCCGAAGTCGAACCACTCCATGGCATTGCCGAGCGAGGCCGCCTTCACGGCCCGCTTGACCGCCGCCTCGTCGGTCACCGTGATGTCCGTCCGGCGCAGTCTGGGCTGCTGCCGACGCGTGATGGCCCTGAACAGCCGGGGGTGGCGTTTCAGGGCCTCGGGGTCGGCCGCGTTGTCGCGGTCGGTGGCCGGCATGACCGTACGTCCTTTCTCGGGGCATGGAACTCCAAGAGGAACATCTGCGCGGTCACGCCGTTCACAAACGGAAGTCACCGGTCATTGGGACGTCCGTCACCCCGCCCTGGGCCCTCCGTCCGGGCGCCGGACGGTCAGGCCGGGCGCCGGGCGTCCAGGCCCGGCGCGGGACGGTCGAGCCCGGTCCCGGACGGCCGGGCCGGTCGCCGGGCGGTCAGGCCTGGATCTCCAGGTCCCGGAGGACCTTGGCGACATGCCCGGTCGCCTTGACGTTGTAGAGCGCCCGCTCGACCTTGCCCTCCTCGTCGACGACGACCGTCGAGCGGATGACGCCCGTCACCGTCTTGCCGTACAGCTTCTTCTCGCCGAAGGCGCCGTACGCCTCCAGCACCTCCTTCGACGGGTCGCCGACCAGCGTCACCCGCAGGGACTCCTGCTCGCGGAACTTCGCCAGCTTCTCCGGCTTGTCCGGGGACACGCCGATGACGTCGTAGCCCGCGGCGGCCAGCACGTCCAGGTTGTCGGTGAAGTCGCAGGCCTGCTTGGTGCAGCCGGGCGTCAGGGCGGCGGGGTAGAAGTACACGATGACCTTGCGGCCCTTGTGGTCGGCCAGCGAGACCTCGTTGCCGTCCGCGTCGGGCAGGGTGAAGGCGGGGGCGGTGTCACCGGGCTGAAGTCGCTCGCTCATGGCTCTCCTCGGAGGATGGACGCGTACGCCAGAAGAGCCTAATGGGGGTCGAGGACAACCCGAGAGCGCGGAAGCTGACAGACTGTCCATCAACGAACCGATGACGACAACGGAGGCAGCGCGGTGTCGGACGCCAGGACCCCTGCGCAGATCGAGGCGGACATCGTCCGCCGGCGCGACCAGCTTGCCGAGACTCTCGACGAGATCGGTATTCGGATGCATCCGAAGACGATCATCGGCGACGCGAAGGCGAGGGTCGCCTCGTCGGTCGACCACACCGCCGGACGGGCGTTCGTCGCCGTCAACCGGACCGTCTCCGGCGTGAAGGCCCGCTTCACCCACGCCGACGGCGCGCCGCGGCTCGAACGGGTCGTGCCGGTGGCCCTGGTCGCCGTGGCCCTCGTGGGGCTGCTGGCGACCTCGTCCCGGCGGCGCAAGGGATGACGCTCCCTGTGGCCCCCACCCGGCTACGGCCGACACGCCCGGGCAGGTAGGTTTCGGGGCGTGAGCGAGAACACGCACGACAAGCTGCCCATCAGGATGCTGCACGACCGCGTCCTGGTCCGGACCGACTCTCCCGAGGGCGAGCGGCGCTCGGGCGGCGGCATCCTGATCCCGGCGACCGCCGCGGTCGGGCGCCGGCTGGCCTGGGCCGAGGTCGTCGCCGTCGGCCAGAACGTCCGCACCGTCGAGACCGGCGACCGGGTCCTGTACGACCCCGAGGACCGGGCCGAGGTCGAGGTGCGGGGCGTGGCGTACGTCCTGATGCGCGAGCGCGACCTGCACGCGGTGGCGGCGGACCGCTTCCAGGGGTCCACGGACTCCACCGGCCTGTACCTGTAGCGCCCGCGGCTCGCCGCCTGCCGCGGAGCCGCCCGCCGTCCCGTACGGGGCTCGCGGCGGGGCCGGACCCGAGACCTGGTGACCATGGTCACCAGGTCTTTCGTCTGCCTTTTGCTAGCCTGGAGACACCCGACGAGACGCGCCGTACCGGGCCTTCCCAGGAATCGCAAAGACGACGCACCCCTGTTGATCCGTCTCGCGGAGGTGTTCGTCGTGGCCTGGGTTCTTCTCGTCATAGCCGGTGTGCTCGAAGTCGGCTGGTCCATCGGTATGAAGTACACCGACGGCTTCACCCGTCTCTGGCCGAGTCTTCTCACGGGCGCCGGGATCGTCGCCTCCATGCTCCTGCTGTCGCAGGCCGCCAAGTCGCTGCCCATCGGTACGGCGTACGGCGTGTGGGTGGGCATCGGAGCGGCCGGTGCCGCGGTGCTCGGCATGGTCGTGCTCGGTGAGCCGGCGACGGCGGCGCGGATCTTCTTCGTCTGTCTGCTGCTGGTCGCGGTGGTGGGCCTGAAGGCGACCTCCGGCCACTAGGGGGCCTCTTGCCGATCTTGCCGGGGTCACGACACCCCTAGGGGTTGCCCGCCCCGCCGGGCCGGTACCGCTGGACGCGGTCCTCGGCCCGGGGTGTGTCCGGGCGGGCGGCGCTTTCCGGCCAGCCGGGGCGTCCGGGCTCCTCGGCCTGTTTTGAGCGGCCCGGGCGCCCCGGTTCCCGAGTGTCGCCCGGTTCCCGTGTGCCGCCGAGGTCCCGGGGGTCGCGCGGGTCCCCGGAGCGCTCCGGGGCGAGGGGGTCCTGCGGGTCCACCGGTTCGAGGACCTCCTCCGCGCCCGCCGCGATCCGCAGGTCGAAATCCTTCGGCGCGGTCCCGGCCAGCGCCTCGCGGGTGAAGTGGCCCCAGACCTCCGCCGGCGCCCCGCCGCCGTCGATCCGGGGCAGGCCGAGCGCTCCGTACAGCGGTTTCTGCCGGCCCGTCTTCGGGTCCTGGCCCATCACGGCGACCACCGTCGCGAGATCGGGCGTGAAGCCGGCGAACCAGGCGGCCCGGTCCTCCTCGGCCGTGCCCGTCTTTCCGGCGGCCGGGCGGCCGGCCGACAGCGCCGCCTTGCCCGTACCGCTCTCCACCACCCCGCGCAGGACCGATGTCGTCGTGTCGGCGGCCTCCCGGCCGATCGCCTGCCGGGTCTCCGGGGCGGGCAGCTCCAGCTCCTGGCCGTCCCTGCTGACCTTGTCCACCAGCGTGTACGCGCGGTGGGTGCCGTGGTCGGCGAAGGTGGCGTACGCCTGTGCCATGTCGAGGACGCTGGCGGTGGCCGGGCCGAGCGCGATCGAGGGGGTGGCGTTGAGGTCGGGGGTCTTCGCGGGCAGGCCGAGGGCGATCGCCGTCTCCTTGACCTCGGCGGGCCCGACGTCCACCGCCAGCTGGGCGTACACCGCGTTGACGGACTGGTCGGTGGCCGCGCGGACGGTGAGCGGGCCGTACGACACGTCGTCCTCGTTGGCCGGGTCGTAGAGGTCGCCGGGCCACCCCTCCACCGGGCGCTTGTTGGTGCCGTCGTAGGAGGTGTTCGGGGTGATCGTCCGGCCGTCCTGGGTCTGTGCCGCGTTCTCGACGGCGGCCGCGAGGACGAAGGGCTTGAAGGTGGAGCCGACCTGGTAGTCGCGGCGGGTGGCGTTGTTGACGTACTGCTCGGTGTAGTCGACGCCGCCGTACAGCGCGAGGACCCGGCCGGTGGCCGGTTCGATCGCCGCGCCCCCCACCCGGACGAAGCGGTCGACGGGGTTGCGCTCCGGGTCGAGCCTGGACGTCACCTGCTCGTCGACGGCGGCGGCGAAGGCGTCCTGCTTCGGCTTCTCCAGGGTGGTCGTGATGCGGTACCCGCCGCCGGCGAGGGTCTTCGCGTCGATGACGCCCCGGGCGGCCAGATGGTCCTCGACGGCCTGGACGACGTAGCCGCGCTGGCCGGAGAGTCCGGTCGCCGGGCGGGCGGGGAGCGGGGCGGGGAAGACGGCGGCGGCCCGGGCGGCGGGGGCGAGCCAGCGCTCCTTGACCATGCCGTTCAGGACGTAGTTCCAGCGGGCGAGCACCTTGGGCCGGTTCTCGGGCCGCGCGGCCAGGTCGTAGGCGGTGGGGGCGTTGAGGAGGGAGGCGAGGTAGGCGGCCTCGGCGGTCTCCAGGTCCTGTACGTCCTTGTCGTAGTAGGCGTGCGCGGCGGCCTGGATGCCGTAGGCGTTGCGGCCGAAGTAACTGGTGTTCAGGTAGCCCTCGAAGATGGCGTCCTTGCTCTTCTCGCGGTTGAGCTTGATGGCGATGAAGAATTCCTTCGCCTTGCGGGTGAGGGTCTGTTCCTGGACGAGGTAGTAGTTCTTGACGTACTGCTGGGTGATGGTCGAGCCGGACTGCCTGCCCTTGCCCCGCAGGGTGTTCCAGGCGGCGCGGACCATGGCCTTGGGGTCGACGGCCGGCTGGGAGTAGAAGTCGCGGTCCTCCGCGGCGAGTACGGCGTGCCGGACGGTCTCCGGGACCCGGTCGAGGCGTACGTTCTCGCGGTTGACCTCGCCGTCGCGGGCGATCGGGGTGCCGTCGGCGTAGAGGTAGAGGTTGGACTGCGCGACGGCGGCGGCGTTGGCGGGTGGGATGTCCACCAGCAGGTATCCGGCCGCGAACCCGCCGGCCAGCAGCAGGACGGTGAGGAGCAGGGTGCCGAGGAGGAACCGCCGGACGCGCCGGCCGCGGGTCCGGCGCTTGGGCTTCCCCGCGGGCCGTGGCCGGGCGGGGGAGGCGGTGGGGAGGGTGGGGTCCCTGGGCTCCCAACCGGGCTGCCGAGGCTGGCCGTCGCTCATAGGTGGAGCTCCCGTACCGGACGAAGGGGGCATGTTCACCCCATACTGCACGCGCGCGGACAGAAGCCTTGAATACGACTCGAAATCCACTCGCGATGGCGGTACGCGCCCCGCTAGGGTCGGGCGCTTCGGTGCCGGGTGGAGGGAGCGTGTGTGGTGCGGCTGTACGCGACGGTCGCCGCGGGTGGGTTCCGGCGCCATGCCACGTATCGCATGGCCACGGTCGCGGGCGTGTTCACCAACACCGTCTTCGGCTTCATCCTGTCGTACACCTATATCGCCCTCTGGGACGAGAGGCCCCGGCTCGGCGGGTACGAGATGCCCGACGCGCTGGCCTATGTGTGGATCGGTCAGGCGCTGCTGGCCACCTGCGGGTTGATGGGCGGCGGGTTCCAGGAAGAGGTGATGGAGCGGATCCGGACCGGTGACATCGCCGTCGACCTCTACCGGCCCGCCGATCTGCAGGCCTGGTGGTTCTCGGCCAACCTGGGCCGGTCCGCGTACCAGCTGCTGGGCCGCGGGGTGGCGCCGATGGCGGTCGGGGCGCTCGTCTTCGACCTGCGGCTGCCGTCCCGGCCGGGGACCTGGGCGGCGTTCGTGCTCGCCGTGGCGCTGGGCTCGACGGTCAGCTTCGCGATCTGGTACCTGGTCGCGATGAGCGCGTTCTGGTTCCTCGACGGGCAGGGCGTGGCGCAGGTCGCCTGGCTGGGCGGCCTGTTCTTCTCCGGGATGCTGCTGCCGCTGAACGTCTTCCCCGGAGCGCTGGGCGAGGTGGCGCGGGTGCTGCCGTGGGCGTCGATGCTCCAGATCCCGGCGGACGTCTTCCTGGAGCGGTACGAGGGGTGGGGGCTGCTCGGCGCGTACGCGTTCCAGGCCTGCTGGGCGGTCGTGCTGCTCGGGGCGGGGCGGGTGGCGCAGTGGGCGGCGACGCGGAAGGTGGTGGTGCAGGGTGGCTGAGGTCGCGCCGCGGGAGCGGGACGGGGTCCGGGACGGGGCGGTCGGAACGGGGTCGGCCGGACAGGTGCGGGCGGTCCGGAAGGTCGCCGCGATCCGCCGGAACGCCGCCGACTTCTGGCGTACGTACCGCATGGTGGCGGGGATGTGGATCCGGTCCACGATGACCTACCGCGCCTCCTTCGCGCTCACCCTCCTCTCCAGCTTCGTCATCACCTTCTTCGACTTCGTCGTCATCCTGCTGATGTTCGGTCAGGTGCGGAGCCTGGGCGGCTTCTCGTTCGCTGAGATCGCCTTCCTCTACGGCCTGACCGGCACCTCCTTCGGACTCACCGACCTGATCATGGGCTCGCTCCAGCGGATGGGCAGGCGGGTGCGCGACGGCTCGCTCGACACCTTCCTGATGCGTCCGGCGCCCGTCCTCGCGCAGGTGGCGGCGGACCAGTTCGCGCTGCGCCGGCTCGGCCGGGTCGCGCAGGGGCTGCTGGTGCTCGTGTGGAGCCTGGTGGTCCTGGACGTGGAGTGGACGGTGGTCAAGCTGGTGCTCCTGCCGCTGACGGTCCTCTGCGGCACGCTGATCTTCGCGGCGGTGATGGTCGTGGGCGCGTCCGTCCTGTTCTGGGCCCAGGACGCCGCCGAGGTCACCAACGCCTTCACCTACGGCGGCAACACCCTGCTGCAGTATCCGCCGTCGATTTTCGCGCAGGAGCTGGTGCGCGGGGTCGTCTACGTCGTTCCGCTGGCGTTCGTGAACTGGCTGCCGGCGCTGTACATCCTCGGCCGCGAGGCGCCGGCCGGGGTGCCGGACGCGGCCGCGTTCGCGTCGCCGCTGGTCGCGGCGGTGTGCTGGGGGCTCGCCGGGCTGGCCTGGCGCACCGGACTCCGTTCGTACCGATCGACAGGGAGCTGAGCGTGTCCTCCACCGAACCCCTCCATTCCGCCGGTCCCGCCCGCCCCATCCCTCCCGCCGTTTCCGATGATTCCGGCGCTTCCGGTGAGGGGGGCGGTGGGGGCTTCATCGAGCTGCGGAACGTCGAGAAGGTCTTCTCGGTGCGCCGGAAGGTGGGACTCGTACGGCGCGAGAAGCGTGAGGTCCGGGCCGTCGACGGGATCAGCTTCGGCGTGGCGCGCGGCGAGATGGTCGGCTACATCGGCCCGAACGGCGCCGGCAAGTCGACGACGATCAAGATGCTCACCGGCATCCTGACCCCGAGCGGCGGCCGGCTGCGCGTCGCCGGCATCGACCCGTCCCGGGAGCGGACGCGGCTCGCGCAGCGCATCGGGGTGGTGTTCGGCCAGCGCACCACGCTGTGGTGGGACCTGCCGCTGAAGGACTCGTACCGCCTGATGCACCGGATGTACCGGATCCCGGACGACCGCTTCGCCGCCAACCTCGCCCGCTGCGTGGAGCTCCTGGAGCTCGGCGACCTGCTCGACGTACCCGTACGCCAGCTCTCCCTCGGCCAGCGGATGCGCGGCGACATCGCGGCGGCGCTGCTGCACGACCCGGACGTGCTGTACCTCGACGAGCCGACGATCGGCCTCGACGTGGTGTCGAAGGCGCGAGTACGCGAATTCCTGCGGGAGCTGAACGCCACCCGGGGCACGACCGTGCTGCTCACCACCCACGATCTGACGGACATCGAGCAGCTCTGCAAGCGGGTGATGGTGATCGACCACGGCCGGCTGATGTACGACGGGGCGCTGGCGGGGCTGCACGCGGTGGGGGAGAGCGAACGGCAGCTCGTGGTGGACCTGGAGCGGGAGCTGCCGCCGATCGAGGTGCCGGGGGCGCGGTTCGTCCGGGCGGAGGGTCCGCGTCAGGTGCTGGCGTTCCCGTCGTCCGCGTCGGCGGCGCCGGTCGTCGCCGCGGTGGCGGCGGCGTATCCACTGGTGGATCTGTCGGTGCGGGAGCCGGATATCGAGGCGGTGATCGCGAAGATGTACGGGCAGGGGGAACTCGGCGTGCGTGCGGGGAGTAGTCCCTGAGACAGGGAGGTGCGATGGAGAGCGACACGGGTTCCGAGGACGGGCGGGCTTCCGCGGGCAGGGCGGCAGCCGGTGCCGGCCTTGGCGGTGGCCCCGGTGCAGGCGAGGGCGTCGGGCGGGGCGCGGGGGGCGGACGGGTCCGGTCGCCGTTGCCGGCGTTCGCGTACACGGCGGCGGACGAGGAGCGGAGCCGTGCCGTCCGCCGGATGAAGACGATCGCGACCGGTCTGCTGCTCGTGGTCGCGGTGATCTACGCCCTGGCGACGTGGGCGGAGAACGCGGGGGCCGGCGCCTGGGCCGGTTATGTGGCCGCCGCGGCGGAGGCGGGCATGGTGGGCGCGCTGGCCGACTGGTTCGCGGTGACGGCGCTCTTCCGGCGGCCGCTGGGGCTGCCGATCCCGCACACGGCGATCATCCCGACGAAGAAGGACCAGCTGGGCGTCACACTGGGCTCGTTCGTCGGCGAGAACTTCCTGTCGGCCGAGGTGGTACGGGGCCGGCTGCGGGCGCTCGGCATCGCGGGCCGGGTCGGGGCCTGGCTCGCCGAGCCGGCGCACGCCGACCGGGTGACGCGGGAGCTCGCGACGGCGCTGCGCGGCGCGCTGACCGTGCTGCGGGACTCCGACGTCCAGGCGGTGGTGGGCGAGGCGATCACCCGGCGGGCGGAGGCGGCGGAGATCGCGCCGGGCATCGGCATGACCCTGGAGCGGGTGGTCGCGGACGGGGCGCACCACCGGGCGGTGGACCTGGTCTGCGCCCGCGCCCACGACTGGCTCGTCTTCCACGGGGACTCGGTGATGGACGCGGTCCAGGGCGGCGCGCCCGGCTGGACGCCCCGCTTCGTGGACCGCCGGGTGGGGGAGCGGGTCTACAAGGAGCTGCTCCGCTTCGTCACCGAGATGCGGGACATGCCGGCGCACCCGGCGCGCGGCGCGATCGACCGCTTCCTGACGGACTTCGCCGCCGACCTCCAGGCGGACACGGACACCCGGGGACGGGTGGAGCGCCTGAAGTCGGAGCTGCTGGCCCGCCCGGAGATCCAGGACATCATCGCCTCGGCATGGGCCTCGGTCCGCGGCCTGATCATCGCGGCGGCGGAAGACGACCAGAGCCAACTGCGCCTGCGCGCCCGGGCCTCGCTGATCTCCCTGGGCAAGCGGCTGGTGACGGACACCCGCCTGCAGGAGAAGGTGGAGGGCTGGCTCGAGGACGCGGCGGGGTACGTGGTCACGACGTACCGCACCGAGATCACCTCGCTGATCACGGACACGATCGCGAGCTGGGACGCGGACCAGACCTCGAAGAAGATCGAGGCGAACATCGGCCGCGACCTGCAGTTCATCCGCATCAACGGCACGGTGGTGGGCGCCCTGGCGGGCCTGGTGATCTACACGGTGAGCCACGGCCTGGGCGGCTGAGCCGGGCGGTCCTCGCCCCGGTGGTGCGCGGGGCGGCTGAGCCGGGCCTCGCTCCGGTGGTGGTGCGCGGGGCGGCTTAGCCGGGCCTCGCTCCGGTGGTGGTGCGCGGGGCGGGTGAGTTCCGGCTCACCCGCCCGGCGACTGTGGGGAGATGCGTCGTTGAGTACGTACGGCGGGGGCGGGGCGTTCAGCCCTTGTCGCGCGTGACCGCCCACGAGGCCCCGGCCACGGCCCCGGCGACGGTGAAGACCGCCGGCCAGGCCCCGACCTTCTTCGCCAGCGGATGCGACCCGGCGAACGCGGCCACATAGGCCGCCGCGAGCCCGGCGGCCGCCTTCCCCCCGGCGGCCTCCCGCCACTCCCGCACGGCGACGGCCCCGGCCCCGGCGAGCACGACGCCCCCGAGCGGCCGCTTCTTGGTCCACCGCGCGACGGCGTACCCCCCGACGAGACCGGCGGCGGCTATGGCGGGGGAGGGGACGCGGGGCATGACGGGGCACCTTCCGATCGACGGACCACCTACGGTACGACCCTGCCGTCGGCTACTCGCAGGCGACGCCGTCCCCGTCCCGGTCGAGGTGCCGCCCGTACCCGGGGTCGCCGACCCGCACGGGTGCCGCGCCGGCGGCACGGGCGGCGGCACAGTTCCGGTAGTACGTATCGCCCCCGCCCCCACCGCCGGTCCCTCCGCCGCCCCCACTACCGCTCCCGCCCCCGGAGGACGACTCGCAGCCGGTGCCGTCCCCGTCACCGTCGAGGTGCCTGCCGTACCCGGGGTCACCCCGCCGCACGGGGGCGGCGCCCGCCGCGCGGGCGGCGGCGCAGTTCGGGTAGAGCACGGCGGGCGGAGCGGCCTTCTTCGTACGCGTCGGCGCGGGGGTCGGCTTGGGCGTGGGCGTCGGGGTCGGCGTGGGAGCAGCGACGGTGATGCGTACGACGGCGGTGGCAGCCGCGGTGGCCGGGTCCTTCGGCTTCACCCGGTAGACGAACTCGTCCGCGCCACTGAACCCAGTAGAGGGCGTGTACCGGATGGAGACCCCGCTGACCTCGGCGGTCCCGGACTCGGGCGGCGAATCGACGACCAGCTCGTACGCCCCCGGCCCGAACACCTCGGAAAACGGTTGCTCCTGACCCCCCGGCCCCTTGGCGGCCGTGTCGTTGTCGAGCACGGCGACGACGACCCCTGCCCTGTCCGCGCTCTCCTCGTCGTCCACGAGCCGGAGCGCGACGACGGGCGCCACGGCCTTCGGCGAGGCACTCGTGGACGCTTCCTTGACCGGCTTGGGATCCGAGGCCCCGACGTCCTCTCCCCCCTCACACCCAGCGAGCACCAGGGTGACCACGGCCGCCCCCACGAGCGCCCGCCGACAACGAACCGCTTTTTCCGTACGCACAACCAGCCCCCAAGCGTTTCCGGTGACGGAGGGCACTGATGCTGCCACGGAAGGAAGCGGAATGTGGTGGATTCGTGAACTACTGGTGAAGACAGATGGGGGTGCTCCTGCTTTCGGGGGGCGTTGACGGTGAGGGTCTCGCCGAGCGTGCGGCGTGAGAAGCGCGGAAAAGCACGTGGGCGGGATGCCCACGCGGACCGTCCAGCCGCTACGGGCTACCGTGCATCGTCGGGCCACACCCCATCTTGACGAGGTGGGAGGGACCCGTGTGCGTGGGCAGGGACGTGATCTAGATTCGCCGCATGGGGATCCGAGACATGCTCAGCGAGGTCGCGAGCACATACGACCGCACCGCTGGTTCGACACGTGAGGTGAGGGGCCAGCAGGTGCTGCGGGGGGTGGCGAGCCGTACGGACCTCGCCCTTCCGGACGGCTTCAAGGCCAAGGGGCACGGGGGTCAGACGACGCCGGCGGCGACTCCCTGGATCGGGATCTTCGATACGAGCGGAGAGAGGGATCCCAAGAAGGGGCTCTATCTCGCCTACATTTTCAGCGCCGATTTGAAGAACGTGACCCTGACCCTCCAGCAAGGGATCACCTGGCTCGAGGACCGGCTGGGACGGGGCCTAGCGCGCGAGGCGCACTTGCGCCACCACGCGGCGCGGCTCCGCCGGGCCGTGCGGCGCCAGGAGCGGCAGGGGTGGGCCGACGAGCCCGAACTGCGGGACAGGGCCGCCCGGCCCAAGGCCTACGAGGCCGCGAGTGTCATCGCCAAGTCGTACGACACGGCCGCTCTGCCCAGTGACGTCGCGCTCATGGAGGACTTGCTCGTCGCCATCGGTTCTCTACGGCGCGCCGAGGAGGCGGACCGTGTCTGGTGGATGAGCGACGACGCGGACGCCCTGGAGATGTCGTACACGCCGGGCGGCACGCACGCTCAGCCGGTCATCGATCCGTTGGCGGGCTTCCATCCGAAGAGCAGCGGCGAGTACCTCGCGCAGATCACGGCGCGCCAGCAGGTCAAGCAGCGGAGTCACGAGAAGCTGATCGAGGACTTCGGTCACTTCGTCGTCGGGCGAGGGTATTCCCCCGTCACGCGAGGTCAGCACCCCAAAGATCTCGTGTTGCGCCGGTCGGACTCCACCGAGGTGGGATCCGACGCCGAGTGGTTGGTCGAGGCGAAGGTCGTGCGCAGTGGAAACCCGACGAAGGCGGTCCGTGAAGCGGTGGGGCAGCTCTACGAGTACCGCCACTTCCTCTACGAAGGGGAGCGCGAGCCCTTCCTCATAGGACTGTTCTCGGAAGAGATCGGTGTGTACGCCCCGTACCTGGAGGAGCGAGGAATCGCCTCGGTCTGGCGGGAAGGCGCCCAATGGGGTGGCTCCTCCAAGGCACAGGCGTGGGGGCTGGCCTCCGCCTAGCCCTGCGGGTCAGTCGTCCTCGCCGCCGTGGCACTCCCCGTACGTCCTCCCCGAGCCGCACCAGCACGCCCCCGCCCGTGCCGGCGGCCAAGGGGTCGCGCGGCCGCGGGCCGCCAGGGTGGTGGCGTATTGGGGGAGGAGGTCCGCGTTCGACGGGGAGGAGGCCTCGGAGGCGGCGAAGGCTTCGTAGGACGGGACCGTGGCCGGGACGATGCCGAGGTTGGGGGTGCCCGCCTGGGAGAGTTCGCGGAGGGAGGCCTCGATGTCCGTGAGGTGGGCGCGGTAGGTGGGGTACTCGGATTCGAGTTCCGGGTAGGCCGCGAGGAGCTCGTCCAGTTCCGCCTCCGGCCAGTGGAGGACCGCCACCGGGAACGGGCGGGAGAGGGCCGTGCGGTACGAACCCAGTTCGGCGCGGAGGCGGGCGATCTCGGCCTGGAGTTCGGCCGGGTCCGAGGAGCCCAGGGACCACAGGCGCTTGGGGTCGTGGAGTTCGTCCAGGGGGACGTCCTCCGTGTGGACCGTGTCGGCCAGCATGTCCCAGTCGTCGTGGGGGAGCGCCAGCATTCTGCGGACCCGGTGGCGGGACTTCAGGAGGGACTGGGTGGCGTGCGGGATCTCGTCGGAACCCCGCCCGGAGCCCAGCAGCAGGGTCGCCGCCTCCGTGAAGACCGCCTCCGACTGCTCCAGCTCGTCGTGCGTCTCCAGCGTCTCGGCCACGATCTCCCACGGCTCCGCGTCCTCGGGCGCCGACGTGCGCACGCCCTCGATGATCGCCCGGGCCTCCGCCTCGTGGCCGTACTCCCAGAGGTTCGCCGCCTTCAGCGCCCTGATCAGGTGCGGGTCCGACGGCCCGGACGAGAGCAGGGTGTCGTACAGGGTCGTCGCGCGGGCGCGGTCGCCCGACAGTTCGAGGTGGGCCGCCGCCCGCAGGAGCAGCGGTTCCCGGTCCTGCGGGTACCGCTCGGCGGTGCGCAGCAGGCGCTCGGCTTCGGTGGCGTGATCGGCAGGCGTGTCGGGGCGCATGATGAATACCGTACTGCTGTGCACCCCTGGAGAGTTGGCGCGTCAGCGCCTATCGTGCCCGGCGTGCGGGACAGGGTGCGTACGAGAGTGCCGGTGGTCGTCCAGACGAGCGGGGTGCGCGCCGGCCCCGCCCGGGTGCTGTGGGTGTGCGCCGAGGCCGTCGTCACCTGCGGTGTCGTCATCCTCCTCCTCGTCGTCCATCAGCTCTGGTGGACCAACCAGCAGGCCCGTGCCGAGGCCACCGAGCAGGTCCGCGCCCTGGAGCGGGAGTGGGAGGGATCACCCGAGGCCTGGCCCGAGGTCCGGCCCGAGGCCGGGCCCGAGCCCGCACCGGAGGAGCCCGCCGCCGGGGAGCCGTCGGCGGCCGCGCCCCCTCCCGTGGCGGGCGCCCCGGATGGTCGCTCTGCGCCGCCGGCCGGCTCCGCCGCCTACGCCGTCCTGCGCATCCCGCGCATCGGCCTCACCGCCCCCGTCGCCCGCGGCATCGGCAAGCGGTCCGTCCTCGACCGGGGGTACGTCGGCCACTACCCCCGTACCGCCGCGCCCGGCCGCCCCGGGAACTTCGCGCTCGCCGGACACCGCAACACCCACGGCGAACCCTTCCGGTACATCAACCGGCTCCGGGCCGGGGACGAGATCACCGTACGGACCCGGGAGCGGGAGTACGTCTACCGCGTCGACCAGGTGCTGCCGCGGACGGCCCCGCGGGACACCGGAGTCATCGCGCCCGTGCCCCGGTCCCTGGTCAAGCCCTCGTACGGCTACTCCTCGCCCGGCTCCTACCTCACCCTCACCACCTGCACCCCCGAGTTCAGCTCGACGTACCGCCTGATCGTGTGGGCGAAGCTCGTCCGGTCGGAGTGATCGCCGGAGGGCGGCGCGGGGCGTCAGCTCGGCCGGCCGGGGCGCGGGCGGGCCACGCCCACCGTCACCGCCGCGCCCGCCAGCCCCAGCACCGCCGCCACCACCAGCGCGGTGTCCGGTCCGGCGGGCGACAGCGCGATCGTCAGGGAGACCCCCGCCGCCGACCCGATGTAGCGGGCGGTGTTGTTCGCCCCGGATCCCATCGCGGCCCGCTCCGGCGGCACGGAGTCGACGGCGAGGCGTGGCAGGGCCGCGTTCAGGAGGCCGCTGCCGACGCCCGCCACGAAGAGGCCCGGCAGCATGCGCGCCCACGGGCCGTCCCCGTCGAGGGAGCCGAGGAGCCCGAGGACGCCAGCCGTGGAGAGCACGAAACCGACCGCCAGCTGGTGGTGGGCCGCGAGCCGGCCCGCGAGTCGGCGGGCCTGGAGCGCCACCAGGAACGCCGTGCCCGACCAGATCACGAACAGCCACGCCGCTCCCAGCGGCGACATCCCCGTCCCGCCCTGGAGGAGCGCGGGCAGGCAGCTGAACAGGCCGATCACCGCCAGGCCGGTGAACAGCGCTCCGGAGGTGGCCGCGAGGAACGCGGGGCGGCGCAGCAGTGCCGGGTCGATCATCGGGGTACGGCTCCGGCGCTCGACCGCCGCGAAGACCGCCGTGCACACGACCGCGCCGAGCAGCAGCAGGCCCACGGGGACCCGCAGCCAGCCGTCCCGGCCCAGGGTGAGCGCGGTGAGCAGGGCGGCGAGCGCCAGGCCGAGGGCGAGGGCCCCGGCGATGTCGGGCCGGCCGCCGCGCGGCGCTCGGGATTCGGTGAGGGTACGGGCGCCCAGCGCGGCGACCACGAGGGCGCCGACCGCCGGCACCTGGTACGCGAGCCGCCAGTCGATCGTGCTCAGCGCGCCCGCGAGCAGCGGGCCGAGCGCGATGCCCGCGCTCACGAACGCGCCCCAGACGCCCGTCGCCCGCACGCGCCGCGGGCCCGACGGGAAAGCGTGGGCCAGCAGCCCGAGGCTGCCCGCCAGGACGGCCGCGCTCGCCGCGCCCTGCGCGACCCGGGCCAGGGTGAACGTGAGCGTGGAGGGCGCGAACGCGCCGAGCCCGGTGGTCAGACCGAGCGCCAGGGTGCCGAGCAGGAAGACGCGCCGCCGGCCGTGGTCGTCGGCGAGGCTGCCGGTGACGAGGAGGAAGACGGCGAGACCGAGCGGGGTGCCGTTGAGCAGCCACGCCTGGGCGGAGGCGGGGGTGCCGAAGGCCGCCGACATGGCCGGGAGGGTGAGCATCGGGGCCGTGTAGTTCATCAACGTGACGGTCGTGGCGGCGCTGGTGACCGCGAGCGTGACGCCGGGCCGGGGGTTAGCGCCCGGGCGCCGCGGCCGTTCCTCGCCCGGAGCGGTTGCCGGTGCCGGTAGGGGTCCGGGTCCGGTGGACGAGGAGGCGTCGGCGGATGCGCGGGCGGGCTGGGGCATGGCGGACCTCGCCAGACATCGGGATGACCTGCGTACGGCATCGGTTCGGTGAATGAACTCACACGCTACCACGTAGGTTCGTTCAATGAACTGACTGCGCGTACACTTGGCCCCATGGCCCTCGGCAAGGACTACTCCGCGCAGCACTGCTCCATCGCCCGCGCCCTCGAAGTCGTCGGCGAACGCTGGACCCTGCTCGTCGTCCGCGACGCCTTCTACGGCGTGCGCCGCTACAACGACTTCCTCGTCCATCTCGGCGCGCCCCGCGCCGTCCTCGCCGCCCGCCTCCAGGCCCTCGTCGAGGCCGGCGTCCTGGACAAGCGCCGCTACCAGGAGTCGCCGCCGCGCGACGAGTACGTGCTCACCGACCGGGGGCTCGCCCTCTGGCCCGTCCTGCGCTCGCTGTCCCGGTGGGGGCGGGACGAGGTGCCCGGAGCCCTTCCCGTACGCCACTTCCACCACGCCGACTGCGGCACCGAACTCGGCTCGTACGGCGAATGCCCCGCCTGCGGCGTCCCCGTCCCGCCGGCCGACGTCGAGATGCGGCCCGGCGCCGGGCTCGATCCGGACCCGTCCGATCCGGTCGGCCGGGCCCTCCTCGCGCCGCGCCGGCTCCTCGCGCCGCTGGGAACCGATCGGGTATAACGATCGTCTGTAGCGCTGAGAGGCGGGCGGCCCGCGCAAGACCACCGCCCGTCCGTGGATCAGCGGGGATGCGACGCGTCAGGGGGTGGGGGAGATGGTCCAGGGCCTGGCCCTGCGCGTCATCGCGCCCCTCTTCTTCCTCCTCGCCCTCGCCGATCTGCTCCTCTCCGACGGCGCCGCCGTCCCCGCCGCCGTCGCCCTCGCCGCCGCGGCCGTCGTCCACACGCTCCTCGGCTCCCGTACGGTCCCCGCCGTGCCCCCGACGCGCGTGCGCACCGCCCTCCGCGACCGCGAGCACCGCACCGCCTTCCTGCCGCAGCGCGATCCCGACGCCTCGGGCCGCCGCAGGCCCCGGGCGCCCGGCCGTTCCCTCCCGACGGCCGCGGTCGCGTAGAGGAATCCGTACCGGCACATCCGTACCGGCACATCCGTACCGGCACATCCATACCGGCACATCCGTACTGGCACCCTTAGGTCCCGTACGTCTCGTACGTCTTCTCGTATGCGTACGCGCCGAGGTGTTTGTACGCCGTGCGGTGCCTCTCCCCGCGGTCCGTCCTGCCGAGCGTCTTCTCCTTCTCATCGGCACGACGAGACCCCTCGGAGGGCTCCCATGTCCGTTTTCGCCACCCTGGTCGAGCAGCTCGCCGACCTTCTCCAGCCGCTCTTCGCGACCGCCGCGACCGCCGCCGCGATCGTCCTCTTCACCGCGCTCGTACGGCTGGCGATCCACCCCCTCTCGCGGGCCGCCGCCCGCGGCCAGAAGGCCCGTACCCGCCTCGCACCGCAGCTCGCGGCGCTGCGCACCAAGCACGCCCGGAATCCCGAGCGGCTGCGCGAGGAGATCGGCGCGCTGCACGCCCGCGAGAACGTCTCGCCGTTCTCCGGGATGCTGCCCAGCCTGCTCCAGCTCCCGGCCTTCCTCCTGATGTACTACCTCTTCGCCGGTGACCGGATGGCCGGGCACAGCCTCTTCGCCGCACCGCTCGGCGACCGCTGGGCCGACGCGCTCACCGACGGCGGCCTGCTGGGGCCCGCCGGACTCGTGTACGTCGCGCTCTTCGCGTTCGTCGCCGCCGTGGCCACGTTCAGCTACCGCCGCACGAAGCGGCAGATGGCCGAGACCGCGGCCTTCCTGCCCGAGGGGCCGGGCGCGGGCGCGTTCGCCAAGGTCATGCCGCTGTTGGCGTTCGGCACCCTCGTCACCGTCGCCGTGGTGCCGCTCGCCGCCGCGCTGTACATCGTCACCAGCACCACCTGGACCGTCGTGGAGCGCGCCCTGCTGTTCTGAGTCGCGGCACAGAGCGCGGCGGGGAGTGCCGTGGTCGCTGCGCTCCCCGCCGCCCGAGGACGCTGCCTACCGTCGAGTAAGGGTCCAGGTTGTGAACGGGGTATTGCAGAGTGGTCGGATCTCTTGGAGGATCGACCAATCCTCCGATGGCCGCACTCCATCGGCCGGGGCCACCGGGGCCCGCCCCGGGCCCACCTCGACCACAGGGAGAAGACCATGAAGCTGCTGCGTGTCGGGCCGGCGGGCGCCGAGCGTCCCGCCCTGCTCGACCAGGACGGAACGCTCCGCGACCTGTCCGCGCTGGTCGACGACATCGACGGAGGGCTGCTCGCCGACGGGTCCGCGCTCGAACGGATCCGCGCCGCCGCCGGTGCGGGCGTGCTGCCCGCGCTCGACGCGACCGGGCTGCGGATCGGGCCGCCCGTCGGCCGGATCGGCAAGGTCGTGTGCATCGGGCTGAACTACCACGGCCACGCCGCGGAGACGGGCGCGGCGACCCCCGCCGAGCCGGTCGTCTTCCTCAAAGCCGCCGACACGGTCGTCGGGCCGGACGACACCGTGCTCGTACCGCGCGACAGCGTGAAAACGGACTGGGAGGTCGAACTCGCCATCGTCATCGGCCGCACCGCCCGCTATGTGGAGACGGACGAGCAGGCGCTCGCGCACGTCGCGGGGTACGCGGTCGCTCACGACGTCTCGGAGCGCGAGTTCCAGATCGAGCGCGGCGGCACCTGGGACAAGGGGAAGAACTGCGAGACGTTCAACCCGCTGGGGCCGTGGCTGGTCACCGCCGACGAGGTGCCGGACCCGCAGGCGCTCGGGCTCAAGCTGTGGGTGAACGGCGAGCTGAAGCAGGACGGCCACACGTCCGACCAGATCTTCCCGGTCGCGGAGGTCGTGCGGTACGTCAGCCGGTTCATGACGCTGTACCCGGGCGACATCATCAACACCGGTACGCCGGCGGGCGTCGCGATGGGCCAACCGGATCCGAAGCCGTACCTGCGGGCAGGGGACGTGGTGGAGCTGGAGATCGAGGGCCTGGGCCGCCAGCGGCAGGAACTCAAGGACGCCTGACCCTGCCGCCCTGGTCCGATGAGCCTGCGGGGGACGCAGGCGAACCGTGGGGACGCAGGCGAACCGTGGGGCGGGAGCCGGCCGGGCTCCCGCCCCACGGCCTGCGCTCCCGCCCCCACGCCCGGGCTACAGCCCCCGGCCGCCCGGATCACAGCCGCCCCGGCGCCCCCTTCAGTCGTTCCAGCGCCTCGACGACCAGGGCGTGGTCCTCGGCCTGCGGGAGGCCCGAGACCGTCACCGAGCCGATCACGCCCGCGCCCTCGACCGTGATCGGGAAGGAACCGCCGTGGGCGGCGTACCGGTCGGGGTCCAGCCGGGAGGACTGTTCGAACGTCGTTCCCTTGGCGCGGAAACGGGCGCCGACCAGGAACGAGCTCTCGCCGTACCGCTCGACGACCCGGCGCTTGCGGTCGATCCAGGCGTCGTTGTCCGCGCTGGAACCCGGCAGCGCGCAGTGGAAGAGCTGCTGCGCGCCGCGCCGGATGTCGATCGCGACCGGGGCGTGGCGCTCACGGGCCAGCTCGATGAGGAGGCTGCCGAGCGTCCAGGCGTCGTCGTACGTGAAGTGACGGAGGACCAGCAGGGCCTGCTGTGCCTCCAGTTCTTCGATGCTCACAGCGTCACCGTGCTTCCCTCGCGGGCGGACCGCTTCGCCGCCTCCAGGACGTCGAGCGTGGCCGCGGCCTCCAGCGCGGTGACCGGGTTGTCCCCGGTTCCGCGCAGGGCGGCGGCGACGGCCGTGTAGTACGCCGGGTAGTCGCCCGGCAGGGTCTCGACCGGGGTCCCGCCGCCGGTCAGCGGGGACTCCCCGGCCCCGAGCGTGCCCCACAGCGACTCCGGCTCCACGCCCCAGGGCGTGCCGGGCGCCGGGCGGAGCCCTTCGCGCAGCGCGGCCTCCTGCGGGTCGAGCCCGTACTTCACGAAGCCGGCGCGGGAGCCCAGGACCCGGAAACGCGGACCGAGCTGCGCGGTCGTGGCGCTCACGTACAGATGGGAGCGGACACCGTTCGCGTGGGTGAGGGCGAGGAACGTGTCGTCGTCGGCCTCCGCGCCCGGGCGGCGGACGTCCGACTCGGCGTAGACGGCCGCGACCGGGCCGAAGAGGACCAGGGCCTGGTCGACGACGTGGCTGCCGAGGTCGTAGAGCAGGCCGCCGATCTCCTCCGGGGCGCCGGATTCGCGCCAGCCGCCCTTGAGCTGTGGGCGCCAGCGCTCGAAACGGGATTCAAAGCGCTGCACGTCGCCCAGGTCGCCGTCCGCGAGGAGCGTGCGGAGCGTACGGAAGTCGTTGTCCCAGCGGCGGTTCTGGAAGACGGAGAGGAGGAGGCCCCGCTCGTCGGCGAGGGCGGCGAGTTCGCGCGCCTCGGCGGCGGTGCCGGCGATCGGTTTGTCGACGACGACGGGGAGGCCGGCCTTGAGGGCGGCGGTCGCGACGGGGACGTGCGTCTTGTTGGGGGAGGCGACGACGATCAGATCGAGCTCGTCCGCCCGCGTCCACAGCTCGTCGGGGGAGTCGGCGACCCGGACGCCCGGGTACGCGGCCCGGGCCTGCTCCTGGCGCTCGGGGCTGCCGGTCGTGACCGTGTCGAGGGTCAGGCCCTCGGTGGCGGTGATCAGCGGGGCGTGGAAGACGGAGCCCGCGAGGCCGTAGCCGACGAGTCCGACGCGGAGGGGGGTGCGGGGGCCGGTGCCAGTCATGCCTCCCACTTAAGCAACGCTGTTGCCAAAGTGCAAGCAGGGGGGACAATGGGCGGGTGGAGAGGGAGAACGGGCACGTGGAGCAGCGGGAGAGCGGGAGCCGCGCGGCGGCGACAGGTGGGGCGGCGACGAGGAGGGTGACGACGCCGGAGACGGCTCGGGCCGAGCCGCGGAGGCCCGAACCGGCGGCAGCCGAGGGAGCACCCGCAGCCTCGCGGAGGTCCGCGCCGGAGAGGGCTTCGGCGGCCTCGCGCGGGTCCGCCCCGGCGGTGATCGGTGCGAACCTCCCCGCCCTGCGCAGCCACAACGCCGCCCTCGTGCTCGACCTGCTGCGCGCGGCGGGCGGGGACGGGATCAGCCGGCTGGAGCTGGCCGAGCGGACCGGGCTCACCCCGCAGGCCGTCAGCAAGATCACGGCGCGGCTGCGGGCGGACGGCATGGCGCGGGAGGCCGGCCACCGCGCGTCGACGGGCGGGAAGCGCCGTACGGTGCTGTGCCTGGTCCCCTCGGCGGCGTACGCGATCGGTGTCCACCTCGACCGCGACGAACTCACCGCCGTCCTGCTCGACCTCGCCGGCGCCCGCGTCGCCACCCTGCGCACCCCGCTCGACCTGGGGGCAGGCCCGGACGCGGTCCTGGACGCCATCGAGCACGAGGTCTCGGCCCTCCGCTCCAGCGGCCCGAGCCAGGACGAGGACGAGGGTCACGGGGCCGACGAGGGCAAGGGCGCCGACGAGGGCCACGACGCGGATGAGGGCCACGGCGCCGACGGCGCGGAGGAGGCCGACGGCAGGGCCGGGAGCCCCGGCGGTCGCCACGCTGAGGGCGGGCAGGGCGGCGGTGGCGGGTGGGCGGTATCGCCGGCCGTCATCGGGGCCGGGGTGGCCATGCCCGGTCCCCTCGACCACCTCACCGGCGTGCCCGGTCGTGTCACTGGGTTTCCTGAGTGGGACGGCTACCCCCTCCGGGACGAGCTGGCGCGGCGGCTCGGGATGCCCGTCGAGCTCGACAAGGACACCAACGCCGCCGCGCTCGGCCTCGCGCTCCGCTCGCCCGCCGCCGACTCGTTCGCCTACGTCCACCTCGGTACGGGGCTCGGCGCCGGACTCGTCCTCGGCGGCCGGCCGCTGCGGGGGGCGCGGACCGGGGCCGGGGAGTTCGGGCACCAGACCGTGCTGCTCGACGGGCCCCCGTGCGGCTGCGGCGGCCGCGGCTGCCTGGAGGTCCTGTGCCTGGCGGCCGTGGGTGCGGGGGACCTCGCCGAAGCCGCGCGGATCCTCGGGACCGGCGCGGCGAACCTCGTCCGGCTGCTGGACATCGACCGCGTCCTCCTCGGGGGCCGGTCCGTCCTGGCCGCCCCGGACGCGTTCGCCGACGGCGCCCACCGGGTGCTCGCCGGGCTCGGCCTGCCCGTCCCGGTCTCCGTCGCGGGCACCCCGCACACGGTCGCCGAGGGTGCGGCCCAGCTCATCCTCTCCGCGCTCTTCACTCATCGGAAAATAGGCTGATCGGGCGGATTGCCCGGGTCGTACGGGCGCGTCCGCCGTGCCGTTCCCGGGCACGGGCCGGCCCGCGTGGCAACGTCGCGGCCGTCCCGTACGCCCGCGAGCAGCAAAGGCACCCGCTCATGCGACTGCGCAACGCCCTCGCCCTCGGTGTGACCGCGGCGACGACCGGCACCGCCGTGCTCGCGCTCACCGCCGCCCCCGCGCCCGCCGCCGCTCCGCCCGCCGTCTCCGCGGACACCGGCCCGGGGGCCGGCACGACGGCCGGCCCGGACGGTTCGGCCGGTCCGGGTGGTTCGGCCGGTTCGGACGGTCCGGACGCCGGACCCGGGCTGCTCTCCGGCACCGGTACGGGCCTGCTGTCCGGCGAGGGCACCCCCTTCGGCCCCCGGCTCAAGCCCGCCCCTACTTCTCCCCCCGCCCCGTCCCCCGACGCCGGGTCCGGTCCCGGCGGGGGGCCGCAGCGCCAGGACACGCCGCCCACCTGCGGCAAGGAGTCGGACCCCGATTTCCCGCTCGACACCCGGATTCACGGCGGGCCCGCCACCTACGCCCCCGGCGGCGACTTCCGGACCTTCAACGTCGACCTCACCAACACCACCACCGAGTCCTGCCACAGCATCCATCCGGTGCTGGCCCTCACCGACCGCGACCGGACCCTCACCCCCGCCCAGATCAGCCTGGAGTTCCACGACTCCGAGGCCGACCGCTGGCGACCGGTCCCCTTCGAGGGGACCGACCAGGACGAGAACATCGGAGTCTTCGCGGACATCGCCGACTTCGTCGGCTTCACCGTCCCGGCGGGCCGCACGGTCACGGTGCCGGTCCGGCTCTCCTTCCGCGCCGACACGGCGCCCAACGAGGTCGTGGTCCGGGCGGCGGTCGTGCAGCGCAACGGTGACGACGGCGACTGGGTCGGCGAGTCGGGCGACTACCGCCTCCGCATCGCCGACGGGGGAGACCCGGAGGACACCGAGGAGCCGAGGGCGACGGAGACCCCGGAGGCGACGAAGCCGCCCGGCGACCCGGAGGCCCCCCGGGAGACGAAGCCGCAGCCCACGGAGGGCCCTTCGCACTCCGTGTCACCGACGGACGGCGCCACCCCGCCCGAGAGCGAGGCCGACGACCCGCCGCTCCGCCCGCTCCCCGAACTCGCCCACACAGGTCCCGGACCGGACCCGGCCCGCACCCTCGCCCCCCTCTCCGGCGCCCTGCTCCTCGGCGGCGCCGCCCTGTCGGTCACCGCCCGCCGCCGGAGCCGTACGAGCGTGGAGGCGGAGCCCGCCCCCGTGACCGACACCCCCTCCTGACTCCGGTCCGCGACTCCTCGTCCCGGCCCCGGATCGGCTCCCTCCGGCGTCCCTCCGGCGTCGCGCCCGCCATCCCACCGCCCCTCCGGCGTCCCTCCGGCGTCGCGCCCGCCATCCCACCGCCCCTCCGGCGGCGCTCTCGCCCCCCTCCGGCGTCGCTCCCGCGCCCCTCGGCGCCACCCTCACCCGTTCGGGCCGTCCCCCGCACGCGGATCCCCGCAGGCCACCTTCCGTACACCCGCCCGTTCATTCGCGTCTGCGACCATCGGCCGGTGGACTACTCGACCGACCCGTCACCCGACTCCCCTGTCCGTTCCGGCATCCCGGAGCACGGGCGCATCCCCAAGTACTACGCGGTCAAGGCGAAAGTCGCCGGGCTGCTCGACGAGTTGGGGGAAGGGGGGCTGCTGCCCACCGAGCGGGAGCTGGCCCTGCGCTACGAGGTGTCCCGCGAGACCGTCCGGCAGGCGCTGCGGGAGCTGCTCCTCGAAGGGCGGCTCCGGCGTCAGGGGCGGGGGACCGTCGTCGCCGGGCCCAAGCTGGAGCAGCCGCTCTCCCTCGCGAGCTACACCGAAGGCGTCCGCCGCCAGGGCCGCCGCCCCGGCCGTACGCTCATCTCCCTCGACCGTTTCCCCTGCACCGACGCCCTCGCCGCCGACATCGGGGCGGAACGCGGCGAACCCGTCTGGCACATGGAGCGTGTCCTCCTCGCCGACGACGAGCGGGTCGGCCTGGAGAGCACGTACGTCTCCGAGGCCCGCGCCCCGCGTCTGGACAGCGAGTTCGATCCCGACTCCTCCTTCTACGCCTATCTCCACGAACGGCTCGGGATCGCCTTCGGCGGCGCCGACGAGCGGATCGAGACCGTGCTCGCCACCCCGCGCGAGGCCCTGCTCATCGGCACCCCGCCCGCGCTGCCGATGCTGCTGATCCACCGGGTCTCCCGGGACACCGCGGGCCGCCCCCTGGAGCGCGTCCGCACCCTCTACCGCGGCGACCGCTTCAGCTTCACCGCGCACCTGGGCCCCCAGACCTGAACCCCCGGCCGGACGGAAACGCAGCCCCCTGAACCCTCCGCGCCCCCGGTGCGACGATCGACCCATGCCGATAACAAAAAGGTAACGGGTCTAGGCCATCCTTGTCGGGCCGTTCACCATCCCGTTGCCGTACGGATCCGTCTCAGTCACCCACCCCGAGGAGCGTGGCCGTCATGAAGGTGATCGTCGTAGGAGCCGGCGTGGTGGGAACCATGCACGCCTGGCACGCAGTGGAACGCGGCCACGAGGTCGTACACATCGAGCGCGAGGCCGAGGCCCGCGGGGCCTCCCTCCGCAACTTCGGCCAGATATGGGTCAGCGGCCGCGCGGGCGGAGAGGAGCTGGACACGGCCCTGCGCGCCCGCGAGATATGGGAGGGCGTCGGCGCCCGGGTCCCCCGCCTCGGCTTCCGGGCGATCGGCTCGCTCACCCCCGTGCGCAACGAGCTCGAACTGGCCGTCGCCGAGGCCGCCCTGGCCCGGCCCGACGCCGCCGCGCGCGGCTACAAGCTCGTCACCGCCGACGAGGCCCGGCAGATCAACCCCGCCCTGCGCGGCACGTTCGAGGCGGCGCTGTGGTGCGAGCGGGACGCGGCCGTCGAGCCGCGCACCGCCCAGCTCGCCCTCCGCGAGGCGCTGCTCGCCTCCGGGAAGTACACCTTCCTGCCGAACCGCGAAGTCCGGGACGTCGTCGGCGAGAACGCCGTGCGCGACGACCGGGGCGAGACCCACACCGGCGACGTCGTGGTGCTGTGCACCGGCGCCTGGCTCGGCGGTCTGGTCCGGGAGGTCGCCGGCGAGGTCCCCGTCCGCCGCGTCCGCCTGCAGATGATGCAGACCGACCCGCTCGGCGAGCCGCTCACCACCTCCGTCGCCGACGCCGACTCCTTCCGCTACTACCCGGCGTACGCGTCCGAGGCGCTCGACGCGCTGAACGCGGGGCAGGCGCAGGACCCGACGGCCGCCGGCCACAAGATGCAGCTCCTCATGGTGCAGCGGCTCGACGGCGGGCTGACCATCGGCGACACCCACGAGTACGAGCACCCCTTCGCCTTCGACACCCTCGAAGACCCCTACGAGCACCTGACCCGGGTGGTCGAGTCCTTCCTCGGCCGCCCGCTGCCGAGGATCCGGCGCCGCTGGGCCGGCGTGTACGCGCAGTGCGTCGACACCAGCCGTGTCGTGCACCGCCAGCGGGTCCGCGACGGCGTGTGGCTGGTGACCGGACCCGGCGGCCGGGGCATGACCTGCTCGCCCGCCATCGCAGAGACGACCGCCGACGAACTGGGCTGGTGACCGACATGACCGATACCCCGACGCACGACCTCGTCGTCCTGGACATGGCCGGGACGACCGTCGCCGACGGCGGCCTCGTCGAGCGGGCCTTCACGGCCGCCGCGGAGCGCCTCGGCGAGGATCCGGCGACGATGATCGACTACGTCCGGGCGACCATGGGCGAGTCCAAGATCTCCGTCTTCCGCCACCTCCTCGGCGGCGACGAGGCCCGCGCCCAGCAGGCCAACCTCGCCTTCGAGGAGGCGTACGGTGACCTGGTCGCGGGCGGCCTGATCGCTCCGATCCCCGGCGCCGCCGAGGCGATCGCTCAGCTGACCGAGCAGGGCCGCACGGTCGTCCTGACCACCGGCTTCGCCCGGGTCACCCAGGACGCCATCCTCGACGCCCTCGGCTGGCGCGACCTGGTCCCCCTGACCCTGTGCCCGGCGGACGCCGGCGGCCGGGGGCGCCCGTACCCGGACATGGTCCTCGGCGCCTTCCTCCGTACCGGAGCCGTCGACGACGTGCGGCGGATCGTGGTCGCGGGCGACACCTCGTACGACATGCTCAGCGGGGTGCGCTCCGGGGCCGGGATCGTGGCCGGTGTGCTGACCGGAGCCCACGACGAGGGCGCGCTCGAGGAGCACGGCGCCACGCACGTCCTGCCCTCGGTCGCCGAACTCCCGGCCCTGCTCGCGCGGTCGCGGGGGGCCGGGACATGACCAGCGGGATCCGCTTCGACGCCGTCTCGGTCGCCTACGGCCACCACACCGTGCTCGACACGCTCGACCTGACCGTCGAGCCCGGCGAGGTCATGGCACTGCTCGGGCCCTCCGGCTCGGGGAAGACGACCGCGCTGCGGGCCGTCGCCGGGTTCGTGCGGCCCGTCTCCGGGCGGGTCTTCATCGGCGACCGCGACGTCACGGCCCTCCCGCCGCACAAGCGGGGGATCGGGATGGTCGTCCAGCAGTACGCCCTCTTCCCGCACATGCGCGTCGAGGACAACGTGGCCTTCGGCCTGAAGGCCCAGAAGGCGCCCAAGGCCGAGATACCCGGAAGGGTCGCCGAGGCGCTGGAGATGACCGGGATGGCGGCCTACGCCAAGCGGTATCCGCGCGAGCTGTCCGGCGGGCAGCAGCAGCGGGTCGCCATCGCCCGTGCGCTGGCGATCCGGCCGAACGTACTGCTGCTCGACGAGCCGCTGTCGGCGCTCGACGCGCAGCTGCGCTCCGGGATGCTGGCGGAGCTGGCCCGGCTGCACCGGGAACTCCCGGACGTCTCGATCCTGTACGTCACCCACGACCAGGTCGAGGCGCTGACGCTGGCCGACCGGATCGCGGTCATGGACAAGGCCCGGCTGCAGGACTGCGGGACCCCGCAGGAGCTGTACCGCCGTCCCCGTACGGAGTTCACGGCCTCGTTCGTCGGCAACGCGAACCTGCTGCCGGTGACGGTGGGGGCCGGCACGGTCTCCTTCGGGGGCGCCCGGCTGAGCGTCGCGACCGACCGGGCGGCGCCCGGCGCGACCGCGACGCTGTGCGTGCGCCCCCATCTGGTCGGCCTCGGCGACGGGCCGAACGCGCTGCGGGGGCGGATCGCGGAGGTGCAGTGGCGGGGGGCGACGCACCGCCTGTACGTCGACGTCGGGGAAGGGCAGCGGGTGAAGGCCGACGTCCGCGAGCTGCGGGAGACGCCCGCCCTCGGGGACCGGGTCACCGTGCACTTCGCACCGGAGGACGCGGTGCTGCTGGGAGCCGGGGTGGCCCATGGGTGACGCGACCGCCCCGGCGGTGACGGCCGGACGGCGACGCGGGAGGGGAGCGCCCGCGGGGGAGGGATCCGTGCGGGCGGTGCCCACGGGCCCCGCCGGAGCCTCCGGTCCCGTGTCCGTCGGTTCCTCACCGGGCCCCGCCGGGACCGGATCCACCGCCTCCTCAGGTGCGGCCTCCGGTTCCGGTCCGGGCCCGTCCCGGCGGTCCGCGCGGGACGGAGGGCCGCCCGCCGCCGGCGCGCGCCGGGTGCCCACCACGCTGCTGTGGGCGCTGCCTCCCGTGGCCGTCCTGGCGCTCGTCTTCCTCTACCCCCTGGCCCTCGTCGTCCAGGAGTCCCTCGCCCCCGGCGCCTACGCCGACGTCTTCGCCTCCGAGGCGTTCCGGGAGGCCCTGGTCACCACCGTGTGGCTCGCGGTCGCCTCCACGGTCGGTTGTCTGGTCCTGGGGTTCGTGCTCGCCCTGGTCATCGCGTTCGTCCCCTTCCCCGGCGGGAAGGCGGTGTCGAAGTTCATCGACGTCTTCCTCTCCTTCCCGTCCTTCCTGATCACGCTCGCCCTGCTGTTCGTCTACGGCACGGTCGGCATGGCCAACGGGGTGTGGACGGACGTCACCGGCGCCTCCGCCGGGCCCTTCCGCTTCCTGACGACTCCCTGGGGCGTCCTCCTCGCGGAGATCACGTACTTCACGCCCTTCGTGATGCGTCCGCTCCTCGCCGCGTTCTCGCAGATGGAGACGGGACAGCTGGAGGCGGCGTCCTCGCTGGGCGCGCGGCCGCTGCGGATCGTCCGGCAGGTGATCCTGCCCGAGGCGCTGCCCGCGCTCGCCGCCGGTGGCAGCCTCGTCCTGGTCATGTGCCTCAACGAGTTCGGGATCGTGCTGTTCACCGGCGCCAAGGGCGTCACGACGCTCCCCATGCTCGTCTACGGCAAGGCCATCCTCGAGTCCGACTACGCCGCCGCCTGTGTCGTCGCCGTCGTCAACGTCGCAATCTCCGTGGGTCTCTACGGCCTCTACCGGGTGGTGAGCCGCCGTGCTGGTGCATAGCCGAACGGGCAGGTGGACGGCGTGGGCGGTGTTCGCGGTCCTCTTCGTCCCGCTCTTCGCCCTGCCCCTCCTCGTCATCATCGCCGCCTCCTTCTCCACGAACTGGTCCGGCGCCTTCCCCTCCGGGCCGACGGCCGAGCACTACGCGGCCGCCGTGCGCGGGGAGTCCCTGCAGGCGCTCACCACCAGCCTGATCACGGCGGTCACCGCGAGCGTCCTCGCCCTGACGATGGGCACCTGGGCGGCGCTCGCCGCCTCCGCCCTGCGCAAGCGGGGCCGCAGGGTCCTGGACGCGCTGTTCATGCTGCCGGTCGCGGTGCCGTCGGTGGTGGTGGGCCTCGCCGTCCTGGTCGCCTTCTCGCAGCCGCCGGTGCTCCTCAACGGCACGCGCTGGATCGTGATCCTGGCGCACACCGTTCTGGTCACGGCCTTCGCCTACCAGTCGGTCTCGGCCGCCATCCGCCGGCTCGACCCGATGTACGAGCAGGCGGCGGCCAGTCTGGGCGCCGGCCCCGCGTACGTCCTGCTCCGGGTGAAGCTGCCGCTCCTGCTGCCGTCCCTGAACGCGGCCGCCGGGCTCTGCTTCGCCCTGTCCATGGGCGAGCTGAGCGCCACGATGATGCTCTACCCGCCGGACTGGCTGCCGTTGCCGGTGCTCATCTTCACCGCCACCGACCGCGGCTCCCTCTTCACCGGCTCGGCGCTCGCCGTGGTCCTGATGGCGACCACCCTGCTCGTCCTGCTCGCCGTCTCCCGGATCCGTACCAAAGCGTCCTACCGCTGAGCCCCCGAGCCCCGGCTCGGTCCGTTCCCCGCGCGGTCCGTCCCCCGCGCGGTCGTCCCCGCGAAGCCCCGCCGCACACAGGAGAGAACGACGTCATGCGCACCACGTCCCAGCACCTCAGGCCGATCGCCGCCGTCACCGGCAGCCTCGTCCTCGCCGCCACCCTGACCGCCTGCGGGGGCACCTCCACCGCCTCCACCGAGAAGGTCGTCACCGTCTACAGCGCCGACGGTCTCAAGGGCGAGAAGGGCGACGGCTGGTACGACAAGGTCTTCGCCGACTTCGAGAAGCAGACCGGCATCAAGGTCGAGTACGTCGAGGGCGGCTCCGGCGAGATGGTGCAGCGCGCCGTCCGCGAGAAGAACAACACGCAGGCCGACATCATCGTGACCCTGCCGCCCTTCATCCAGCAGGCCGACTCCAAGGGACTCCTCCAGACGTACGTCCCCGAGGGCGCGGAGTGGGTCGGCGGAGGCGACAAGGCCGAGGACGGCAAGTGGACCTCGGTGGTCAACAACTACTTCGGCTTCATCTACAACAAGGAGCAGCTCGAGCAGGCCCCCAAGACATGGGAGGAGCTGCTCGACCCGAAGTTCGAGAACAAGCTGCAGTACTCCACCCCCGGTGTCGCCGGTGACGGCACGGCCGTCGTCATCAAGGCGATGCACGACTTCGACGGCGAGGAGCCGGCGATGGAGTACCTGAAGAAGCTCCAGGCCAACAACGTCGGCCCGTCCTCCTCCACCTCCAAGCTCGCGCCCAAGGTCGACAAGGGCGAGATACTCGTCGCCAACGGCGACGTCCAGATGAACTTCGCCCAGTCCAAGTCCATGCCGAACCTCGGCATCTGGTTCCCGGCCAAGGCCGGCGAGAAGCCGACCACCTTCGCCCTGCCGTACGCCGCGGGGCTCGTGAACAAGGCCCCGCACAGCGAGAACGCCAAGAAGCTGCTCGACTTCATGCTCGCCGAGAAGGCGCAGCGCCAGGTCAGCGAGATCGGCGGCGGGTTCCCGGCCCGCAAGGACGTCAAGGCCACCGACGCCAACGCGATCGCGCTGGCCGGGCTGCTGAAGGGCGTCGAGATCTTCGAGCCGGACTGGGCCGACATCGACGAGAACCTGAAGACGTACATCGAGGCCTGGAAGTCGGCCACCGGAAGCTGACCGGCCACCACTCGAGCGCGGTACCCGGTGATCGACGGGGTCGGGATCACCACGGCTTGACTAGTCTGGGGGCGTCGCCACAGCGCTGTCGCGGCGCCCCCAGCACACGGCACGTTTTTGTACGGCAGGAGTCCCCGCACATGGCAGAGCGCAAGCCGATCGAATCCTGGCTGACCGACATGGACGGCGTCCTCATCCACGAGGGCGTTCCGATCCCCGGCGCGGACGCCTTCATCAAGAAGCTGCGGGAGACCGGGAAGCCCTTCCTGGTCCTCACCAACAACTCGATCTACACCGCCCGCGACCTCCACGCCCGGCTCGCCCGCATGGGCCTGGACGTGCCCGTGGAGAACATCTGGACCTCGGCGCTGGCCACCGCCCGCTTCCTCGACGACCAGCGCCCCGGCGGCACCGCGTACGTCATCGGCGAGGCCGGGCTCACCACGGCGCTTCACGACATCGGCTACGTCCTCACCGACCACGACCCGGACTACGTGGTCCTCGGCGAGACCCGGACGTACTCCTTCGAGGCCATGACGAAGGCGGTCCGGCTGATCAACGCGGGCGCCCGGTTCATCTGCACCAACCCCGACGAGACCGGCCCCTCCCTGGAGGGCCCGCTCCCGGCCACCGGCTCCGTCGCCGCCCTCATCACCAAGGCCACCGGCAAGGACCCGTACTTCGCGGGCAAGCCCAACCCGCTGATGATGCGCACCGGCCTCAACGCCATCGGCGCCCACTCCGAGTCCAGCGCCATGATCGGCGACCGGATGGACACCGACATCCTGGCCGGCCTGGAGGCGGGCATGCAGACCTTCCTCGTGCTCACCGGGCTGACGACGCAGGCCGAGGTGGACCGCTACCCCTTCCGCCCGTCGAAGATCGTCGACTCGATCGCGGACATCGTCGACCGCGTCTGACCGACGGGGGCCGTCCCCTGGTCGCGCCCCTGCGGATGCGCGAAGACGGGAACGGGGTGACCCTGCATCTCAGGAGGTCACGATGCGTTTTGGTCCCATTGCCCTGTGTGCCGCCGGGGCGGCGGCCGTCTTCGTCCTGGTGCCCACGGCCGGCAGCGCGTACGCGCACGACGGGGTGAGGGTCACGGTCACCCCGTCCACCGCCCGGCCGGGCGCCGCCGTCGGCATCCGCGTCCACGGCTGCCACGGCCGGACCGGCACCGCCGCGTCCCAGGCGTTCGTCGCCGAGGCGCGCCTGGCCGGCTGGGACGGGGGCATCTCGCCGCTCCTCGGCGGCGCCACGCTCCGGGCCGGGCTCCAGGGCGGGACGTACCGGGTGAGCGTGACCTGCGACGGTCACCACCACCGGGACGCCGGGACGCTCCACGTCCGGCGGCAGAGCGAGCCCCCGCACAAGCCGAGCCCTCGGCCCACGCACGAGCCGACCCATCGGCCCACCCACGAGCCGGCGTACGAGTCCGACTATCGGCCGGCGTACGAGTCCGACCACCGGCCGACGCATCACGCGACGCCGGTCGCCCCGGTCCGCGCCGGCGGCGGCGGCGCCGCCGTGGCCTTCGCCGCGCCGGTCGCGCCGAGCGTCGCGCAGACCGCGTCGGAGAGCGGCCTCGGCACCCCCTACACCCTGGTCGGCCTGATCATGGCCGCGGTCGCCGCCGTGGCCGTCGCCTTCCGCAGCGCCCGCCGCGGCCGCGAGGACGCGGCCGGGCGCGCGGACTGAGGAACCCGCCGTGTCCCGCGCGCCCCGCCCGGCGGGCACCGGGCGGGCGCTGACCGGCGCCGGCTGGGCGGTGCTGTTCCTCGCCCTCTGCCTCTGGGACGGCGGCGGCGGGGAAGGGCCGGGCGACGACCCGGCGCCGGCCCACGGCGACATCGCCGCGATCGGCCGTACGCTCGACGCCCCCCTGCCTCCCGCGCACGGCCCACTGCCGTCCGCGACGCCCCGCCGGCTCGACATTCCCTCCCTGGGCGTCACCGCTCCGGTGGTACCCCGCGGCCTGGACCGTACGGGCGCGGTCGACCCCCCGCCGTACGAGTCGGCCGGGTCCGTCGGCTGGTTCGAGGGCGGTACGCGGCCGGGGGCGCGGGGGCCGGCGCTCTTCGTCGGCCATGTCGACACCGCGTCCCGGCCGGCCGTCTTCTACGGGCTGAGCTCCGCACGCCCCGGCGCGAAGGTCCGGGTGGCGCGGTCGGACGGCTCGGTCGCCGAGTTCACCGTCGACGACGTCCGGGTCGTCCCCCGGGACGGCTTCGACCCCCACCAGGTCTACGGCCCGCGGGTGCCCGGCCGGGCCGAGCTGCGGCTGATCACCTGCGGCGGCACCTTCGACCCCACGGTCGGGACGTACACGGCGAACGTCGTCGTCTCCGCCTACCTCACGGGCGCGACGCCCCCGCCCTGAGCCGGCGCGGTCCACGCCCGGGAACAACCGAGGCCCCCTCACCGATGGTGAGGGGGCCTCGACTCTGCGTGCGCCGCCAGGGACTCGAACCCCGGACCCGCTGATTAAGAGTCAGCTGCTCTAACCAACTGAGCTAGCGGCGCCTGCTGACCTGCACAACTTTACCCGATCCCCGCGAGTGCTCCCGACCATTTCCGACCGATCACCGGCCTGTCGGATCGTCCTTTTTACCTTCGATCCGTCAAAATGCGATATGTCCAGACAGTTGAGACACTGACGCCCGTATCGCAGGCCAAAAGATCTTGACGAGTGTGGAGGGGATGCGCATGAGCGTGCCGGTCTTCGTGGAGTACGAGCCCGCGGCCGACTGCGGCTGCCCGGGCTGCGCCCAACGGCGGCGCGATGTCGCCCTCGGCCTGCCCGTGCGGGCGGGCGGCCATCCCGCCGCGCACGGAGCGCGCCGGGCGCTGGTCCTGGTGACGGCGGCGGGAGCGGTCCTGGGCGGCGGGGGACCGACCGCCCTGGCCGGGCCGGCCGACCCCGCGGGCCCGGCGGAGACGAGGGCTGAGCGGGCCGGAGCCGCGGAAACGACGGTGGTCTCCGACACCGCAGGGGCGGAGGATTCGGGAGAGGTGAGGGAGGCGGCCGAGGTGGTCGCCTCCCCGCGCGTCGGGGGCGCGGACACCTCGGGCCCCGCCCCCGACACCCCGCAGGGCGGGACCGGCCCGCTGCACGGAACCCCCCGCCCCGGAGCCCACGGCCCCGCCTCGCAGCCGTCCCCCGTCTCGACTCCGACGACCAGTCAGATCACCACCGAGTCCCTGCGGAAGACGACCCGCGCCGAGATCATCAACCGAGCCAAGCGGTGGGTGAACGCGCAGGTGCCGTACTCGTTGGAGAGGTACTGGTCGGACGGCTACCGCCAGGACTG
This sequence comes from Streptomyces sp. NPDC048353, assembly GCF_055587165.1. NCBI lineage: Bacteria > Bacillati > Actinomycetota > Actinomycetes > Kitasatosporales > Streptomycetaceae > Streptomyces > Streptomyces sp. NPDC048353. The sequence continues at coordinate 142,637 of NZ_JBVJGU010000001.1, forward strand.
CTCGGGCTACATCTCCATGGCGTGGAACCTGCGCGCCAACGAGTGGACCGGCAGCCTCGACCGTTTCGCCGAGCGGATCGACCGCACCGAGCTGCAGCCGGGCGACATCCTGCTCTTCCACAACCCGGCCGATCCGACCAAGGGTTCGCACGTCACGATCTTCGGCGGCTGGACGGACTACACCCACACGTCGTACGTCGCCTACGAGCAGACCAAGCCGCGCACCCGTCAGCAGGCGACACCCCTGGCGTACTGGACCCACTCCGACCGCTATGTCGCCTACCGCTACAAGGCGGTGGTGAGCGCAGACGCGGTGACGGGCGGCACCGGCGCGGGCGGCGGACCGGGTGCGGCGGCGACGCCGTACCCCGGTGACGCGATGTTCGGCCCCGGTGCCCGCAACGCCTACGTCACCCAGCTCGGGCGGCTGCTCGTGGGGCGGGGCGCCACGACGTACTACCGCACGGGCCCGGGGCCGAACTGGAGCGACGCGGACCGCCGGGCGACCCAGGCGTTCCAGCGGGCGCAGGGCTGGAAGGGCGCGGAGGCGAACGGCCTGCCGGGCCCCCACACCTGGCGGCTGCTGGTGACCGGCAAGGGCAGGAACATCGGCGGTTCGAGTGGTTCGGGCGGTTCGAGCGCAGATGCGCCGGGGTTCCCCGGGCGTGGCTCCTTCCGTCCGGGCCAATCCAACGCATATGTGGAGAAGCTGGGCAAACAGTTGGTGAAGCGGGGCTACGGCAAGCACTACGTGTCGGGTCCCGGTCCGCGCTGGTCGGAGGCGGACCGTCGCAATGTCGAGGCGTTCCAGCGGGCACAGGGATGGCGCGGCGGCGCGGCCGACGGTTACCCGGGCCCGGAGACCTGGCGGCGCCTGTTCCGATGAACCCGAGAGCATGAGGTGGACCGAATGACCCGATCGACCCCGAACCCGCTGGGCCCGGCGCCCGACGGCGGCGCGGCGGCCTCGCGCGACGCGGCCCGCACGGCGAGACGCCTGACGGACGAGCTCCGCGCGTGGCGGCCGAAGCGGTCCGCGCCGGCTCCCGAGCCGGAGGCCGCTCCCGCCGGCCTGGACGGCGACCTGGCCACGACGACCCCGGTCGCGTCACCGGGTTCGCGGAGCGACGAGCCCACCCCGAAGGCCGACCTGCCGGGCCCGGTGAACGTCTCGGGCCCGACGGACCCGGTCGGCCTGCTGCCTCCCGAGGCCCCGGCCCCCGACCCCGCTCCCGAGGACTCGCCCCCGGACCCCGCTCCGGAGGACGATGCGGGCTCCGGCGAGACTCCCGGCGACGGCTCTACGGCTCCGGACACGGCCGCGCCCGCCGACGCGGACGCCGTGCGCGAGGCCGCCGCGCCCAGCGTGTCCACGCCGACGGACGAGGCGCCCGCGGCGACGGCGGACACCTCACCGGCCGCTGACGAGGGCACGAAGACGGCGGTTGCGGAGGCCCCGGCCGGTGCGGGTCGGGTGGCCGGCCCGGGTCCCGCGCACGCGAAGCCTCGCTCCGAAGCGGGTGCGGAGACCGCCGCTCCGGAGACCCTTGCCGGTGCGGGGCAGGCGACCAGGCCGGGTCCCGCGCACGCGAAGCCTCCCGCCGACGCGGGCGGAGCGGACGCCGCGGAGCCGGCGGCTTCCCACGCCCCGGAGTCCGTACCGGGGGACACCCCCGCGAGCGGCGGTGCCACGGACTCGACCATCCCCGCCGACCCGAAGCCCCGAGAGGGTACGGCCCCGACGGGCGTCGTGGATCCCGTGCATCCGACCTTCCCCGCCGGGCCCCACGCGCGGATCAGCACCGCTCTCGCCGGAACCGGCACCCCGACCGGCAGCGGCCCCAGCACCCCGACCGGCAACGACCCCGGCACCGGCACCCCGACCGGCAACGACCCCGGCACCCCGACGACCGGCCCCCGTCCCCCCAAGGGCGCCGCCCCGTCCGGTGGCGGGCGGCGGACCGCCGACTTCCGGCGGATCGCCGCCGCCGGGGTCCGTACGATCACCGTGCCCGTCGTCGCCGAGGTCACCTCCGTGCGGGCCAGGCAGGCCCCGCCGCGCTCGCTGCCGAGGCGCAAGACGGTGATCGGGAACGAGACGACCGGGTCGATCCCGGTGCACCTCCTCTTCCGCGACGAGCCCGAGCGCCCCGCGGGCGACGCGCCCCGCGGGGACGACGACGGCGGTCCGGCCACCGTCGCCCTCGCCGCCGCCGTGGCCCTCGCGCCCGCCACCCCGCGGACGTCCGGCGCCGCCCCGGCGTCCCCCACGCCGTCCACCAGGCCGGCCCTCCCCAAGCACGCCCGCCCGGAGCCCGCCCGCCCCGCCCCCACCGCCGACCCCCAGCTCGTCGAGCGTCCGGGCAGGGCGTTCCCCGGGTGGCTCGGCATCCTCGGCGGTCTGCTGGCGCTCGCCGGCTGCGCGGCCGTGGTGTGGTGGACCGGCGCGGTGCCCGGGGCGGTCGACCGGATGCTCCGGCTGTCCCCGCGCCCGTACCACGGCATCCACCTCGGACAGTGGGGGCTGCTCGCCCTCGGCGTCCTGGCCGCCCTCTTCTCCTTCGGCGGTCTCGGCCGCGGCCGCGTCGGCTACGCCTGGGTCCTGACCCTCTTCGGCGACTACCGCGGCAGCGTCCGCCGCACCGGCCTCGTCTGGATCAGCCCGCTCCTGCTGCGCCGCCGGGTCGACGTCCGCCTCCGCCACTGGCGCAGCGAGCCGCTGCCCGCCGTGGACGCCAAGGGCACCGCGCTCGATGTGGTGGTGCTCGTGGTCTGGCGCATCCGGGACACCGTCCGCGCCGCCCTGGGGGTCGAGGGCCACGAGGAGTACCTGCGCGAGCAGGTCGAGGCGGCCATGGCGCGGGTCCTGTCCCAGCTCCCCGCCGACGCGTTCCACGAGGACGCCCCCACCCTGCGGGACGCGGAGGCGGTCGGCGAGGCCCTGACCCGGATGCTCTCCGCGGAGTGCGCGCCGGTCGGGATCGACGTGTTCTCGGCGCAGCCGACCCGGATCGAGTACGCCCCCGAGCTGGCCGCCGCGATGCGGCGCCGCCGGATCGCCGCGATCGACGCCAAGCACCGGGACAGCGTGCTGACCGCCGTCGTGGACGCGGTGGACGACGTGGTCCACCGGCTGACCACGCGTGGTCTGGTGGAGCTGGACGACTACGACCGCAAGGCGCTGGTCAAGGACCTGACGGTGGCGTTCTACACCGGCCGGTCGGGCCCGGGAGAGGGCGCGTGACGGGTCTGGACAGAGGCAAGTTCCGTCCATACCTTGGTACTTGGTCTAGACCGGAATAGGTACTACCGCGGAAGGCCCGCGGCGGTGCCGCACGACTGCCGCACGCGTGCAGCACGGCTCATCGAACTCCCCCACGTTCATCAGGAGCGACAGCATGCGCAAAAAGATAGGCGTGGCGGCGGTGGCGCTCGGCGTCGCCGGCGCCTCCCTCTTCGCCACCAGCAGCGCCAGCAGCCATGGCTACACCGACTCTCCGATCAGCAGGCAGAAGCTCTGCGCCAACGGCACCGTGACCAACTGCGGCTCCATCCAGTGGGAGCCGCAGTCGGTCGAGGGCCCCAAGGGCTTCCCCTCCGCCGGCCCCGCCGACGGAAAACTCTGCTCGGCCGGCATCTCGCACTTCTCCCAGCTGGACGACCCGCGCGGCGGCAACTGGCCCGCCACCCAGGTCACGGCGGGCCAGAGCTACAGCTTCCGCTGGCAGTTCACCGCCCGCCACCGCACCACCGATTTCCGGTACTACATCACCAAGAACGGCTGGGACCGGACCAAGCCGCTCACCAGGGCCGCTCTCGACTCGCAGCCCTTCCTGACCGTCCCGTACAACAGCCAGCAGCCGCCGGCCACGCTCTCGCACTCCGGGACGATCCCGGCGGGCAAGACCGGCAAGCACCTGATCCTGGCGGTGTGGACGGTCGCCGACACGGCGAACGCCTTCTACGCCTGTTCGGATGTTCAGTTCTGACGGTTCGTCAGTTATGGTCCGGGCCATGAGGGGTGCGGACACCGTCGCGGAGCTCGTACGGCGCCAATGGGGCGACCACCGGATCGGACTGAGGGACGAGCACCACGCTCTCACCCACCACCAGGTCGCCGCGGGCGCCGCCGCGCGGGCCGCGCTGCTCGTGGACCTGCTGCCTCGGGGTGCCGAGCCGCACCTCGGGGTCCTGCTCGACAACTCACCGGAGTTCCCGCTCTGGCTGAGCGCGGCGGCCCTCGCGGGGGCCGCCGTCGCCGGGATCAACCCCACCCGGCGCGGGGCCGAACTGGCCCGGGACATCCGGCACACCGAGTGCCGGATCCTGGTCACCCGGCGTGCGTACCTTCCCCTGCTCGACGGCGTCCCGCTGCCGGGCGTACGGCTGCTGGTGACCGACACCGACGCGTACCGCGCGCTCCTCGCGCCGTTCGAGGGCGCGAAGCCGGGCGAGGCGGTGGTCCGCCCGGTCACGCCGGACAGCCGGATGCTGCTCTACTTCACCTCCGGCTCGACCGGCGCGCCGAAGGCGGCGATCTGCACCCAGCGGCGCCTGGCGGCCGCGGGCGGCTCGCTCGCCGCGCACTTCGCCGTGCGGCCCGACGACGTCCACTACGTCTGCATGCCGATGTTCCACGGCAACGCGGTGATCGCCGACTGGGCCCCCGCACTGGCGGCCGGGGCGGGGGTGGCGCTGCGGGCCCGCTTCTCGGCCTCCCGCTTCCTGCCCGACGTACGGGAGTTCGGCGCCACGTACTTCACCTACGTCGGCCGGGCGATCCAGTACCTCCTGGCCACCCCGGCGGGGCCGGACGACCGGGCGCACGGGCTGCGCCTCGGCTTCGGTACGGAGGCGGGCACGGTGGACGCCGCCCGCTTCGAGGCGCGGTTCGGCGCCCGGCTCGTGGAGGGGTACGGCTCCTCGGAGGGCGGCGCGGCGATCCAGCGGACCCCGGACACGCCGGCGGGGGCGATCGGGCGGGCCGCGCCGGGGGACGACTTGGCGGTGGTGGACCCGGCGACCGGCGCGGAGTGCGCGCGGGCCGTGCTCTCGCCCTCGGGTGGCCTGCTCAACGCCGAGGCGGCGATCGGCGAACTGGTCAACCGCGGGCCGAGCCCCTTCGAGGGGTACTGGCGCAACCCCGAGGCGGACGCGGCCCGGCGCAGGGGCGGCTGGTACTGGACCGGGGACCTCTTCTACCGGGACGCGCGGGGCTTCCTCTACTTCGCCGGGCGAACGGACGATCGGCTGCGGGTGGACAGCGAGAACCTGGCGGCGGCGGTGATCGAGGGGATCCTCTCCCGCTGGGATCAGGCGGCCGGGGTCGCGGTCTACGCGATACCCGACCCGGTCGCGGGCGACCAGGTCATGGCGGCGATCGCCTTGCGCGCCTCGGCGCCGGGCCCCGGCCCCGAGCCCGAGCCAGTCCCCAGGACCGGCCCCGACATCGGCGGCGCGCCCCCGCCCGCCTCCGCTTCCGGCCCCGACATCGGCGGCGCGCCCCCGCCCGTCTCCGCCCCCGGCCCCGCCTCCCGCGTCCGTTTCGACCCGGCCGGCTTCGAGGCCTTTCTCGCCGCCCAGACCGATCTCGGGACGAAGATGCCGCCGCGCTTCGTCCGGGTCGTGGACGAGCTGCCCCTCACGGCCACCAACAAGATCCACCGCGTGGCCCTGCGCCGGGAGGCCTTCCTCTGCGAGGACCCCGTCTGGTGGCGCCCCGCCCCCGGGGCGCCGTACGAGCGGCTGACCCCCGCCGCCGTCTCGGAACTCCGCGCCCGCCATGCCGCCCACGGCCGCCCGCTCCCGCCGCCCTGAGAGGGCGCATCGGGCGCACGAAGAAGCCCCCCGCTTCCGCGAGGGGCTTCTTCCGTCTGTGCGCCGCCAGGGACTCGAACCCCGGACCCGCTGATTAAGAGTCAGCTGCTCTAACCAACTGAGCTAGCGGCGCCTGCTGACAGAGAAAATACTACCCGGTCCCCAGGGGTGCTCCGGACCACCCCACGCGTCGCCACGCCGGGCGGCTCCTCACCCCCGCGGCCCCGGGCCCGCAGGCCGGGGCCGATGGTTTCCGGACACGCCCTAGATCGCCAGCGAGAGGACCACGGGCGCGGCTCTGCGGTTCAGGGTGTCCGCGGCGGAGCGCAGCCGGTGGGCGTGCTCGATCGGCAGGGAGAGCGCGAGGCAGCCCACGGAGGCGCCGGCCGTCAGCGGCACCGCCGCGCAGACCGTGCCCACGGCGTACTCCTGCAGGTCGAGCACGGGGACGGTCGGCGGCTGGCTGTCGAGCTTGGAGAAGAGCACCTTCTCGTTGGTGATCGTCCGGGAGGTGAGCCGGGCGATCTTGTGGCGGGAGAGGTGGTCCCGGCGGCCGTTCTGGTCGAGCTGGGTGAGCAGGCACTTGCCGACGGCGCTGGCGTGCGCGGCCGAGCGGAAGTCGACCCATTCGTTGACCTTGGGCGTCCGCGGGCCGTCGGCGAACTGGGTGATCTTCACCTCGCCGTCGATGTACCGGGAGATGTAGACCGCGGCTCCGACGGAGTCGCGCAGTTCGGTCAGGGTCTCCTGGAGCTTGCCCTCCAGGGCCTCGCGGCGGGTCATGCCGGAGCCCAGGAGGACGAGCGAGTCGCCGATGACGTACGCGCCGTCGGCGACCTGCTCGACGTACCCCTCGCGGCGCAGCATGAGCAGCAGGGACGCCAGATGGGCGACGGGCAGACCGGTCTCACGCGCGATCTGGACGTCCGTCACCCCGCCACCGTGCCGCGAGACCGTCTCGAGGACGCGCAGGGCGTATTGCACCGAGTGGAACGGCGCGGTGGGCTCGGGCTTCAGCGCCACGGTTTCCCCCTACCAGGTTGTGACCGCAAGCTTCCGTACCACGATAGCCGTCAAGAGCCGTTTCCGGGGCGGCTGTTGGCGAGTTTGATGCGGTGCCCCGGGGGGCTGCACTGGGGCTCACCCCCCTGGCATATGCCAGGGTCACACCTGCCCGACAGAGGCTCAGGTCAGAGCACCGCGCCGAGGAACTCGCGCGTGCGTTCGTGCTCCGGATCCGAGAAGATTTTTTCCGGGGAACCGGACTCGATCACCTTTCCGCCGTCGAACATCAGCACCTGGTCGGAGATGTCCCGGGCGAAGTTCATCTCGTGCGTCACGCAGATCATCGTGATGTCCGTCGTCCGCGCGATGTCCCGCAGCAGGTCGAGCACGCCGGCCACCAGCTCCGGGTCGAGCGCCGAGGTGACCTCGTCGAGCAGCAGCACCTGCGGCTCCATCGCCAGGGCCCGCGCGATCGCGACCCGCTGCTGCTGTCCGCCGGAGAGCTGTGCGGGTCTGGCCTCGCACTTGTCGCCGAGTCCGACCATGTCGAGCAGTTCGCGGCCGCGCGCCTCGGCCTCCTCCCGGCTCTTGCCGAGGGCCCGGACCGGGGCCTCGGTGATGTTGCGCAACACGGACATATGGGGGAAGAGGTTGAAGTGCTGGAAGACCATGCCGATCTTCTTGCGGACCTCTCGCCGGTGCTTCTCGTCGGCCGGGTACAGCTTTCCGCCGTTGACCCGGATGGTCCCCGCGTCGGGCTTCTCCAAGGTCATCAGGAGCCGCAGGATCGTCGTCTTTCCGGAACCGGAAGGTCCGATCAGGGTGACGTGCTCGCCGGGCCGGACCGAGAAGCAGAGATCGTCGAGGACGGTGTTGTCCCCGAACCGCTTGGTGACGTTCTCGAAGCGGATCAGGTCATGGTCGGTTTCAGTGGGCAAGGCGGCGCTCCAGGGTGCGGACGAGCAGGGAAGCGGGGTACGCGATCAGGACGAACGCCACACCGACCACGGTGAGCGGCTCGGTGTACTGGAAGGTGGCGGCGCTCTCCAGCCGGGACTGCTGGAGGAGTTCCAGCACGCTGATCCCGGCCAGGAGCGGGGTGTCCTTCAGCATCGCGATGACGTAGTTGCCGAGCGCGGGCGCGATCCGGCGCAGCGCCTGCGGCAGGATCACCGTCGTCCAGGTGCGGTGGCGGGGCAGGCTGAGCGCCGTGGCCGCCTCCCACTGGCCGGCCGGGACCGCGTCGATGCCGGCGCGGTACACCTGCGCGGTGTACGTCGAGTAGTGCAGCCCGATCGCGAGCGTGCCGGTGGTCAGGGCGGAGAACTGCACCCCCCACTCCGGCAGGACGAAGAAGAGGAAGAAGAGCTGCACGAGCAGCGGGGTGGTGCGCACGAACTCGGTGACGGCGTGCACCGGCCACCGGACGAACCGGCTGGGGGCCCGGAAGCCGAGCGCCCACACCAGACCGAGGGTGAACGAGAGCAGCGAGCCGAGGACGAGCACCTGGAGGGTGACGAGCAGCCCGTCCCAGAAGCGCGGCATGAAGTCCGCCACCGCGGACCAGTCCCAGTTCACTTGGCCACCACCCCCAGGTTCGCCTTGGTGCGTCGCTCCAGGGCCTTCATGGAGCGGGTGATCACCAGCGCGATCACGAAGTACACGAGGAGGGTGACGGTGTAGATCCCGCCGCTCTCCTGGGTCGCGAGCCGCACCAGGTACGCGGCGAACGACACGTCGCCGACGCCGAGCAGCGAGACCAGCGCGGTGCCCTTGAGCAGCTCGACGAGGAGGTTGCAGAAGGGCGGGATCATCTCGGGCACGGCCTGCGGGAGCAGGACCAGCCGCAGCCGCTGCCAGGGCGTGAGGCTGAGCGCGATGCCCGCCTCCCGCTGCGCCCGGGGTACGGCGTTCAGGCCGCCGCGCACGATCTCGGCGCCGTAGGCCCCGTAGGAGAGGCCGAGCGCGAGGATCGCCGCCCACATCGGGACGAGCTGCCAGCCGATCAGCGGCGGCAGCACGAAGAAGAGCCAGAACATCAGGATCAGCGCGGAGGTGCCGCGGAAGACCTCGGTGTAGAGCCCGGCGAGGAAGCGCACCGTGCGGGCGCGGTGGGTGCGGGCCGTGCCGACGGTGAAGGCGACCAGCGCGGCGAGCGCGGCGGAGGCGATCAGGAGCTGGAGGGTGATCCAGATGCCGGGCAGGACCCAGTTCTGCCAGAGTCCCGCGGTCATCGGCACAGCTCCTCGGCGGTGAGGGTGGTCATCTCGGACTCGGTGAAGCCGAAGCGCCGCAGGATCCGGAAGAGTTCGCCGCTCTTCTTCATCTTGTGCAGCTCGACGTTGAAGGCGTCCCGCAGGGAGGTGTCGGTGGGCCGGAAGGCGAAGCCGCCGCCGTCGATCTTCCGCTTGCCGTCGACGACGGCGGCGAAGGGTTCGGTGGCCTCGGCCTTGGCCGATTTACGCACCACGGAACGGGCGGTGAGGGCGGTCCCCGCGAACACGTCGACCCGGCCGGACTCGACCGCGTTCAACCCGGCGACCTGGTCCTGGAGGATCACGATGTCCTTCTCGGGGTAACCGGCGGCGACGGCGTACGCGATCTCGGCGTAGCCGCTGCCGGTGGCGAAGCGCGCCTTCCGGCGCACCACGTCCTCGTAGGACCGCAGGCCCTTCGGGTTGCCCTTGCGGACGATGAAGGAGTCGAGCATCTGGTACTCGGGGTCGGCGAAGAGGACCTGGGCGCAGCGCTCCTTGTTGATGTACATCCCGGCGGAGACGACGTCGAACTGCTGGGAGTTGAGGCCGGGGATGAGCGAGGCGAAGTCGGTCGCCACCGGCTGGACGTTCGCGATGCCGAGGCGCCGGAAGATCACCCGGGCCAGCTCGGGGGCCTCGCCGGTGAACGCGCCCTGCTCGTCGACGTAGCCGTAGGGCACCTCGCCGGCGATGCCGAGGCGGACGGTGCGCTGGGATCTGAGCCGGTCGAGGGTGTCGCCGGAGGCGACCCGCGCGCACCCGGTCGCGCCGAGCGCCGTGGCGGCGCCTGCGGCGGTGCCGACGAGGAGGGTACGGCGTTTGAGGCGTTCTGTCCTGCTGGATAGACCTATTCGAGCCATGGCGGCGCGGCTACCCGAACCCGAACATGTCAATCCTGCGGAATAAGCGGAGACACCCTCCTGTTCTGGTTCTCCGTACACACGTCTTTGCGGAAGGGTCGTCTACGGTGAGCGACGCGATTCGGGGCACGGCACACGGGGACTCGCCCGTACCGCTGTCCGTACTGGACCTGGTGACCGTCGGCAGCGGCCGGACGGCGACGCAGGCCCTGGCCACCAGCGTCGAGATCGGCAGGCTCGCCGAGCGGCGCGGCTACCACCGGCACTGGGTCGCGGAGCACCACTCGATGCCCGGGGTCGCCTCCTCCTCGCCGGCCGTGATCCTGGCCCATCTCGCCGCGCACACCCGCCGCATCCGGCTGGGCTCGGGCGGGGTGATGCTGCCCAACCACGCCCCGCTGGTGATCGCCGAGCAGTTCGGCACGCTGGAGGCCCTCGCCCCGGGCCGGATCGACCTCGGCCTCGGGCGCGCGCCCGGTACGGACGGTGCCACGGCCGCCGCCCTGCGCCGGACGGACCGGCCGAACGAAGGCGCCGACGACTTCCCGCAGCAGCTCGTCGAGCTGACCCGTTTCCTGGACGACGACTTCCCGGACGGGCACCCGTACGCCCGGATCCATGCCGTGCCCGGTCCGGTGCAGGGGCCGAAGGGGCGCCCGCCGATCTGGCTGCTCGGCTCCTCCGGCTTCAGCGCGCGGCTCGCCGGCATGCTCGGCCTGCCGTTCGCCTTCGCCCACCACTTCTCCGCGCAGAACACCCTCCCGGCGCTCGACCTCTACCGGGACTCCTTCCGTCCCTCGGAGGCGCTCGACGCGCCGTACGCGCTCATCGGCGTGGCCGCGCTCGCGCACGACGACGCGAAGGAGGCCCGCCGCCAGGTCCTCACCGGAGCGCTGTCGATGCTGCGGCTGCGCACGGGCCGGCCCGGCCTGATCCCGACGCCGGAGGAGGCGGAGGCGTACCCCTTCGGCGCGGCGGAGGAGGAGTTCGTGAACGGCTGGCTGGCGAACGTCGTGTTCGGCACGGCGGACGAGGTCCGGACGGGCCTGGACGATCTGCGCAAGCGGACCGGCGCCGACGAGCTGATGATCACGGCCAACGCGCACGGCGGAGAGGCGCGGCTGCGGAGCTACGAGTTGATCGCGGACGCGTACGGCCTGCCGGCACTCGGCGAAAGGCCTTAGGAAAGCGGCGGGTTGGTTCAGTCCGCAACGATCGGCCCCGTCTCCCCTAAGTGAACCTTAAACCGCTCGTCACCTGTGGTGGCGGGCGGTTCCTTTGTGTGCTGCACCTCTCTGACGAGGTCTTTCTTCTGTCAATTGGTCTAGTCCGCAATCTGGTTCAGACCATTGACGTGCCGTTCGCCCAGGGGCTATCACTTCACCAACTCCCGTCTCGCGTCACCCCTCGGAGGCCGAACGTGCACCCCCGCAAGCCCTTGATCGCCGCGCTCCTGAGCACGGCCCTCGCCGCAGGCGCCCTCGCCGCGACCGTCGGTCTCGGCTCCGCCCAGGCCGCCGACACCGCCACCCCCGCCGCCGCCTCCGACGGCAACGTGCGCATCGCGTACTACGACCAGTGGAGCGTGTACGGGAACGCCTTCTATCCCAAGCACCTCGACACCCGGGGCATCGCGAGCAAACTGGACGTCATCAACTACTCGTTCGGCAACATCCACCCCACCGAACTCACCTGTTTCGAGGCCAACAAGGCCGCCGGTGACGACAACAACCCCAACGCGGGCGACGGTGCGGGCGACTCCTACGCCGACTACCAGAAGTCCTTCGGGGCGGCCGACAGCGTCGACGGCGTGGCCGACACGTGGAACCAGCCGATCGTGGGCGTCTTCAACCAGTTCAAGGAGCTGAAGGCGAAGTACCCCCACCTGAAGATCAACATCTCGCTCGGCGGCTGGACCTACTCCAAGTTCTTCCACGACGCGGCGAAGACGGACGCGAGCCGCAAGAAGCTCGTCTCCTCCTGCGTCGACCAGTACCTCAAGGGCAACCTCCCGGTCGAGGGCGGCTTCGGCGGCCCCGGCAGCGCCGCCGGCATCTTCGACGGCATCGACATCGACTGGGAGTACCCCGGCTCCAAGGACGGCCACCTCGGCAACCACTACGGCCCCGAGGACAAGCAGAACTTCACGCTCCTCCTCGCCGAGTTCCGCAAGCAGCTCGACGCCTACGGCGCCGCGAACGGCGGCAAGAAGTACCTGCTGACCGCGGCCCTCCCGGCCGGCCAGGACAAGATCAAGCACATCGAGACGGACAAGATCGGCGCGTACCTCGACTACGCCAACATCATGACGTACGACATGCACGGCGCCTGGGACGGCGACGGGCCGACGTTCCACCAGTCCCCGCTGTACTCCGGCTCGAACGACCCGACCGACCCCATCGCGCCGGGCACCGAGAAGTACTCGATCGACAACGCGATCGACTCCTGGATAGACGGCAAGCCGGCCTACGGCATCGCCGGCGGCTTCCCCGCGAACAAGCTGACGCTCGGCTACGAGTTCTACTACCGCGGCTGGAAGGGCGTCCCCGCGGGCAGCGCCAACGGCCTCGCCCAGTCCGCCACCGGCGGCTCGGCCGCCCGCCCGCTCAGCCAGCAGGCCGGCATCGCGCACTACAAGGAGCTCGGCGGCATCGTCGACAACGCGGCCACGACCTTCTGGGACGACCAGTCCAAGTCCTCGTACTTCTACAAGGACGGCGAGTTCTTCACCGGCCTGAACCAGCGGTCCGTCCAGGCCCGCGTCGACTACGGCAAGCAGCGCGGTCTGGCCGGCGCGATGATGTACTCGCTCCTCGGCCTGGACAACGACATCACCCTGCTGAAGCAGATCAACGACGCGCTCGGCGGCACCACGACCCCGCCGACCACCCCGCCGACGACGCCCCCGACCACCACCCCGCCCACCACGCCTCCCACCACTCCGCCGACCGGCGGCTGCACCGCCCCGGCGTACGTGGCCGGCTCGGTCTACACCGGCGGCTCGCAGGTCTCCCACAAGGGCCGCAGCTGGAAGGCCCAGTGGTGGACCCAGAACGAGGAGCCGGGCACGACCGGCGAGTGGGGCGTCTGGAAGGACCAGGGCGCCTGCTAGCCGGCTGAACACCCCCTGAGCACTGCCCCCGCCCGGAATGTCCCTCCGGCCGGGGGCAGTTCCATGCCCGGAGGGCGGGGGCGGCTCACACCCGCAGCGGCGCGACCCCGATCAGCTCCGCGATACGGTCCGGGGCCACCGCCCGGGAGTAGAGCCAGCCCTGCCCCGTGTCGCAGCCGATCCGGCGCAGCCGGGTCGCCTGGCCCGAGGTCTCCACGCACTCGGCGGTGACCGTGAGGCCGAGCCGGTGCGCCAGCTGCACCAGCGCCTCCACGATCAGCTCGTCCGCGGGGTTGGCGTGCGCCTCGTCCTGGAAGCCCCGGACGAAGGACCCGTCCAGCTTCAGGACGGAGACCGGCAGCCGGCTCAGGTATGCCAGGTTCGAATAGCCCGTACCGAAGTCGTCGATGGCGATCCGCACACCCATGTCGCTCAGCGCCTGGAGCGCCTGGAGCGGCCGGCCCGCCGACCCCATCACCGCCGACTCGGTCAGCTCCAGTTGCAGCAGGTGCGGGGCGAGACCCGTCTCCGCCAGGATGCCCGCGACGTCCGCCACCAGGTCGGAGTCCCAGACCTGCCGCACCGCCACGTTGACGCTCACGAACAGCGGGCGGTCGCGCGGATGGTCCTGCTGCCACTGCCGGGCCTGCCGGCACGCCGTCCGCAGCACCCAGCGGCCCAGCTCGACGATGGAACCGTCCTCCTCGGCGATCCCGATGAACCGATTCGGCGGGAGCGAACCGAATTGCGGGTGGTTCCACCGCACCAGCGCCTCCACCCCGCGCACCACCCCGTCGGCCATGCACACCAGCGGCTGGTACTCCAGCGCGAATTCGCCGCGCTCCACCGCCGGCCGCAGCGTCGAGGAGAGCGCCTGCCGGGTCATCCGGTGCGCGTTGCGCTCCGGGTCGAACAGGGTCCAGCGGGCCTTGCCGTCCGCCTTCGCCCAGTACAGCGTGGTGTCGGCGGCCTGCATCAGACCCGTCGCGGTGGTCCCGCGGGCCCCGCGCTCCACCACCCCGATCGAGGCGGACACGGAGAGCCGCTGCCCGGCCAGGTCGAAGGGACGCTGCAGCGCGCACAGGACGGACTGGGCGAGATCGGCGAGCTGCTCGGTGCCGGTCGACTCCTCGACCAGGATCGCGAACTCGTCGCCGCCGAGCCGCGCCACCAGATGACCGCCGCTGCGGGTGTAGCCGTCGCTGTCGGCACACTCCGTCAGACGGCCGGCGACGGCGGCCAGGAGCCGGTCCCCGACCCGGTGCCCGAGCGTGTCGTTGACCGCCTTGAAGCCGTCGAGATCGAGGTAGCAGAGACCGATCCGCCCTGTTCCGCCATGCCTGTAGGACTCGTAAGACGATCCGATCTCGGCGCGCTCCTCCTCCTGCGCGGCCGCTTCCAGAGCCGCCGAGAGGCGCTCGAAGAAGAGGGCGCGGTTGGGCAGCCGGGTCACCGGATCGTGCATCTGGAGGTGGCGCAGACGGGCCTGGAGCTCGCGCCGGTCGCTGATGTCCGCGATCGAGAGCAGCACCCGGCGGCTGTCGGGGACGGGGGAGACCGTGACCTCGGCCCACAGGGACCGTCCGTCGGGGTGCTTGAGCCGGCGGGTGCAGCGGAAGCGGGAGCGGCGGCCGCGCAGCACTTCGCGGTACGCGTGCCAGGTGCGGCCGTCCGAGGCGAGGTCGACGAGGTCGGCGGCCGACTGCTCCCGCAGGGCGGCGGCCTCGGTGCCGAAGAGCGTGCCGAGCGCCTCGTTGGCGGTGACGACCACGCCGTCCTGGTCGACGACGGCCATGGCGAGCTGGGCGGCCCGGAAGGCGGCGCGGTAGTCGCGGAGTTCGGCGGCGGTCCGCGGGTCCGGGCCCGCCGGAGGCCCCGCGGGGGCCGCACCGGGTCCCGCCGTCGCGTCCTGCCGCCGCTCGCCCTCGGCCCGGGGGTCAGGATGACGCTCCGTGATCGGGTGCGCGGGCTCCCGGGCGGGCGGGGGCTGGGTGTGCACCGGTCCTTCGGGGGTTCCGCTCACCGCTGGCTCCCGTAGCGCAGTTGGGCCGTTCAGATGTGGTCGGGATGGTCGGCCAAGGAAAGTAGGCCGATCATAGAGGCTGGCCTGGGGGCCGATCCAGCTCCACGGCGTCCGTCCTGCCTCCCGGGGGGTGTGAGCGGCCGCCCCGCACACCCCGCTCGATCGTTTCTGTGCGGGTCTGACGCGGGACGTCGACGGTGTGACCGAATGTGACTTTCCGTGAGCTGTTGCGAGGGCGTGTCGCGTCGACCCCGTGGCGCCCGCTCACTCGACTGGGGCAGCGGAATAGTGCGAAATACCGCGAACCATCACAAGGTGGGTGTGGTGTCCCGCATTCCGGAGCCGGAGGTCCATGTGAGGGGTCAGCAGACACCCGGGGGAGTGGAGCGTCCGACGCTGCGTGCCTCGGCGGCGGCGTTCACCTCCCTCATGGCGCTCGCCGCGACCGGGCTCGTGGCGGGCCCCGCCGTGGGCGCGACCGCCGGACCCTGCGCCCTGCCCCGTACCGCCGCGCACCACTCCCTGGGCCTGGACACCTGGAACGGCTCCTACCCCCAGCCCACCCGCACCCTCGACGCGGTCATGATCTTCCTGTCCTTCCCGGACTCCACCCCGCTGGTCGGCCCCGACGACCTGACCGCCGACCACTTCCCCGGCACCAGCGACTTCTTCCGGCGCGCCTCCTACGGCCGGTTCACGCTGCGCGCGCACCCCCAGCGCGAGTGGATCGCGATGCCGCGGCCCTCCACCGCCTACGACATAAAGCGCGACTGGGACGCCGGCCGGCGTACGGCGTACCTGCACGACGCGATCGACGCGGCGAACGAGAAGGTGGACTTCGCGCGCTTCGACATCGTCTACCTGGTGGCCGACCCGGATGCGCCTGGCGTGGACTCCGACGCCACGAAGGTCGTCAACCTGGACCATCCGATCGAGGTCGACGACACGGAGATCAAGCGGGTCGTCACCGTCTTCGAGCGGCACCCGCCGGACCGCAACGTGCTGGCCCACGAGACCGGGCACGTCTTCGACCTGCCGGACCTCTACCACCGTCCCACCGACGGCAAGGGTGACTGGGACACCCATGTGGGGGACTGGGACGTCATGGGCAGCCAGTTCGGGCTGGCTCCCGATCTCTTCGGCTGGCACAAGTGGAAGTTGGGCTGGCTGGAGCGGAAGCAGGTGGCCTGCGTCCAGAAGCCGGGCGGGCGGCTGCTCAGTCTGGAGCCGCTGTCGGCGCCGCCGGTGGCGGGCGGCACGCTCGGCACCCGGCTGGCGGTGGTGCGGACGGGCCCGGGCACGGCGCTGGCGATCGAGGCGCGCGGGGCGACCGGCAACGACGAGGACACCTGCACGGAGGGGGTGCTGATCTACCGCGTACGGAACGAGGCGGCGTCCGGGGACGGTCCGATCGAGGTCGTGGACACCCATCCGCGGACCGAGGCGTGCTGGGACCGTTCGGTGTTCCCGCCGCTGGCGGACGCGCCGCTGGGGGTGGGGGAGACGTTCACCGTGCCCGGGGAGGGGACGCGGGTGGAGGTGGCGGACCGGACCAGGGCGGGGGTGTGGACGGTGAAGGTGACGGTGCCGGCCCGCCGCGCGTGACCCCGGGTGGCGGGGCGCACGAAAAAGCCCCCCGCTTCCGCGAGGGGCTTTTCCCGTCTGTGCGCCGCCAGGGACTCGAACCCCGGACCCGCTGATTAAGAGTCAGCTGCTCTAACCAACTGAGCTAGCGGCGCCTGCTGACGTCGTAGACCTTAGCATCCTGATCGGCGGGAGGAAAAATCGATATCCGCACGTCCGCGGCGGAGGCGGCGCGGACCGCCCGGACGCAGGCCCAGAGCATCACCTCGGGCCCCGGGAGCCAGGGGTGGCGGGTGTCGGGGGCGACGACCCAGCGCGGGCCGGTGGGCTGGAGCGGACGGAGCGGGGGGATGGTCACGGCGTCGCCGGTGCCGTGGCAAAGGGGCGGCGGGACGGAGTCGCCCCACTCCTCCCAGGCGAGCAGGGAGGGTAACCGCTGGGCCGTGCCGGGGGCGGCGAAGAGGAGCATCCGGCCGCGGTGGACGGCGACGGGCCCGGATCCGGGGCCCTCCGTCCAGAGCCGGTCGAGCATGCGCCGTCCGAAGATCGTGTCGACGTTGACGACGTCGAAGACGGTCCCGCAGGAGAGCACGGCGGGGGCGGCCGGGCGGGCCTCCCAGAGGGCGAGGGTGGAGCGCGGGTACGAGGCCGCGGAGGCGAGCCAGTCGGCCCCGGCGGCGGTGACCTGCGCGGTCTGGTGCCGCCCCTCGTCCCGCTCGCGGAGGAACCGGAAGATGTCGGGCCGGTCGGTCCGCCACTCGTCGGTGTCGCTCTGGGCGGGGCTCAGGGGGGTCTCGTCTCGCAGCCATGCGCTCATACCGCAAGGTCTACCGGGAGTGACCGGAACGTTTCAGAGAGTTGAAGGAAACCCGGACAGCGGGGCCGGGGGAGGAGTATCTTTCGCCCGGGTCATATGCCACACGGGTGGTGCGGGGGGCGCGTCAGGGGGGCGCACGCCGGCGCGCGCCGGCGCGGTGCTCAGTCCTCCGGCGGCCGTCCGCCGTTGCGGAGCAGATCGCGACCGAAGTCGATCATCCGGACGGCGTAGTCCTCGGTCCACTCCGCCCGCTCGGCGACATCCGCCGCGGTCAGCCGGTCGAAACGCCGGGGGTCGGCCAGCTGGGCCGCCGCGATCGCCTGGAACTCGATCGCCCGGTCCGTCGCCGCGCGGAACGCCAGCGTCAGCTCCGTGGCCCGGGCCAGCAGCTCGCGCGGATCCTCCATCGACTCCAGGTCGAAGAAGTGCTCGGGGTCCGCGGTCGCCTCGGCAGGCTCGAAGACCAGCGGCGCGGGCCGAAGCCGCCGCTGTCCGTTCCGCTCCGCGGATTCCGCCATCGTTCTTCTCCTCCTCGCACACCCGCGGCCCGGAGACCCGGGCCGTCCCCTCCATTGTCCCGCCTCGCGCAAGGGGGCGGGCGGCCGTCAGTCGCGAAGGCCGCGCAGACAGATCGCGAGCCCGCCGAAGAACTCCCGGTCGGCGTCGATCCCGCGCCCCCGGCGGGCGGCCTCGGCCAGGTGCGGGAAGCGGTCGGCGGGAAGCTCGGCGATGACCGCCGTGCCCGGCCCGGAGAGCGATCCGAGGTGTTCGAGCTGGATCCCCCCGACGACGTACGCGAGCAGCCCGCGCAGCGCGACGACCCGCCGTTCGCCGTCGACGCCCGCCTCGGCCAGGAGTCCGAGCACCGTCTCCGACCAGCGCATCAGCACGGGGCGCTGCTCTCCCCCCGGGCCTGGGGGCCGATGGTGCGGGCCGTCGCCGCCGGAACCTGGGACCTGCTGCGCGGCCGCGACACACCGCCCGTGCTCCGCCCGCACGGCGGACGGCTCGGCCTCCCCGCCGGCTTCCTCATCGGCGGGGACGGCCGGATCGTGGCCGTGAAGTACGGCACCCACCTCGACGACCAGTGGCCCGTGGACGAACTCCTCGCCCTCGCCGCGGCCGCGACCGCCGGCCGCTCAGGGGCGCCAGGAGACCCGGTGCTCCGCGAGGTGTGAGAGGACCGCGTGGTTCGCCTCCCAGCCGTCCGGGAACTTCATCGTCACGCCCAACTGCACCGGCTCCGTCGACGGATGGTCGTCGAGCAGGTCGGGCACGCCCGCCCGGCAGACCACCACGCAGGCGTGCCGGTGCCGCGAGGCCAGCACGCACAGGCGCCCCGTCTCCAGATGGAAGGCCGTGGCGTCCGGACGGCCGGACAGCGGATGCAGCACCACCGTCACGTCGTACTCCCGGCCCTGGAGGCGGTTCGCGGTGTCCACGGTCACGCCCGTGACACCCAGCTCCGCCAGGGCCGCCCGCACCGCCGCCGCCTGGTCGCGGTGGGCCGTGCCGACCGCGATCCGGCCGGCGGTGAGGGGGACGGGCTCCGGGCCCCGCTCCGAGACGGCGGCGCCGCCCCGGTCCAGGAGCCGGCGCACCACCAGCGCCACCGCCCGTACCGCCTCCGGATCCGTCCGCGGGGTGTGCCGGGCCGGCAGCTCCAGCAGGCCCCACCCCGACTCGGCGGCCTCGTCCAGGACCCGGTCGAACCCCGAACCGTCCGACGCCACCCCGAAGGAGAGCCGCCGCTCCCCGTGGCCCGTGCCGCTGCGGAACGGCGTGTACGGATAGAACGCGTCGGACACCAGCGGCGCCGCCGACGCCGGAAGCCGCCACGACACCGGCAGCCGGTGCTGCGGAAGCTCCGGATTGTGCGCGAGCAGCGTCGAGACCGCGCTCGCCGACGGGTCGTACGACAGCCCCGCCCACTGCTCCGCGCCGACCACCGAGAACGGGTCCAACTGCCCCGGATCGCCCACGAACAGCGCCCGCTCGAACAGCCCCGCCACCGCCAGCAGCGCGTCCGAGCGCATCTGGTACGCCTCGTCCACGATCGCGTGCGCCCACGGCTCGACGTTCTTCACGTGCGCCCACTTCGCGGCCGTCGAGATCACCACGTCCAGACCGGCGAGGTCCCCGGCCTTCGCCGACTTCCGTACGTTCTCCAGGTCGTCGAGCGCCTTGTCGTACGGGTCGCTGTCGTTGGAGTGCAGCCGCCCCACCGGCAGCCCCGGCTCCTTCTCCGCCAGCCGCAGCACCAGATCGTCCACCTGCGCGTTGGTCTGCGCCACCACCATCAACGGGCGGCCCGCGGCCGCCAGTTCGAGCGCGGCCCGGACCACGAGCGTCGACTTGCCCGCCCCCGGCGGGGAGTCCACCACCACCCCCCGCGCGTCACCGTGCAGGGTGTCCGCCAGGATGGCGCCCGTCGCCCGGGCGGCCTCCGCCCCGGGATCAAAGCTCACAGCACGTCCTCCGCGGTCACGGTGTCGGGCAGTTCCACGACGTCGGCGCGGGGCGGCCCGCCGTGCGTCCAGGGCGTCTCCTCCGGATCCGGCAGCTTCGCCCCCACCCGCTGGTCGTGCTCGAAGAGCGTCCAGGCGATCCGGTCGCCCTTCTCCGGCACCGACCCCGCCGCCGGCTCCTTCGACCGCCCCATCCGGTCCGTGACCCGCAGCACCAGCGAACCGTCCTCCTCGTACCGCACGAACTCGGCCGTCTGCGGCTTGCCCTCCAGCGAGCGGTACACCTTCACCCGCTCCCCCAGATGCGGCCGGTCGTCCGTCCGCACCGTCAGCAGCGGGCGCGGCGAGGGCCGCTTCGACTCCGACCAGGCCGGCGTCACCTCCACCACCTCGGCGACGAACGCCTCGCCCGACAGCCGCCGCCCCGCGAGCACCAGCGGATCGTCGAGGGCCTCCTGCGCCTCCAACTGCCCCTGCGCGGACTCCCTCGCCGCCAGCTTCTGCGCCGCCGTCACCGCGTCGTCCCGCCGGGGCTGCGGCGGCTCCCCGGCCACCACCCGGTCGCGGTGGCCGGTGAACGACCAGCGGTCGCGCGTCCACCGGTCCGCGACCCGGGACCCCTCCGGCAGCTCCCGGGCCAGGTCGACCGCCCGCCACACCGCGTCCCAGGTCGGCTTCAGCTGCGAGGCGATCAGCCGCCGGACCTCCCTCTCGGCACCGTGCAGGGCGCCGAGCCGCTCGTCGGCGCTCCGGCCGTCCTCGGCCGCGGCCAGCTCCTGCCTGGCCCGGTCGAAACGCTCGATCGCGGGCGCCAGCAGCCGGTTGTCGAACGCCGGGTCCGTCGCCGGCCCGGCCGGCGGGCAGAGCAACTGCCCCTCCCGGTCCCGGCCCAGCTCGGCCCGCAGCGCCGCCTCCGCGCCCGACTCCCCCTCCGGGGGATCGATCCAGGCCAGCAGCGCGCCCAGATGCTGGTCCTCCAGGGACGACTGGCCCGTCGCCCAGTGCCGGTTCAGCAGATCCGTCGCCGCCAGCAGCAGCGAGGAGCCCGGCACCCGCGCCCGCTCCCCGAAGTGCGTCAGCCAGCGGCCCAGCAGCGGCACCCGCGGCGGTGCCGGGAACGGCGTCTCGGGGTCCTGCTCCGCCGTCCGCCGGAACCGCGTCGACCGCCCGAGCAGCCGGACGTACTCCACACCCGCCCGGCTCGGCACGATCAACTGCGGCGCGTCCGCGCACAGTTCGACCTCGACCTTGACCTTCTTGCCGGTCTCCGGGTCGGTCTCGTTCCGCTCCGCGGCCTCGACCACTCCGGCGAACGCGTCGATGTACGGCAGCACCTCCCCGGCCAGGTCGGCGAGGAACGCGAACCGCAGGTCCCGGTCCCGGGGCTGCGCCACCACCAGCAGCCGGGGCTCCTCCCGGTCGGTCCCGACCAGGGCGCCCAGCGGCGCCCCCGCCTCGCCCGCCGTCGTCAACGGCACCAGGACCAGGGGCCGCGGCGACACGTGCCGGTGCAGGACCGTGGCCAACGGCTGCGCCCGGCCCGACTCGACCGCCTCGAATCGGGCGAGGGTGGAGATCAGCGACATGCCAGCGCCTCCGCCCGGAGCGCAGCCGCCCGGCGGACCGCGTCCACCGTCGGATCGTCCGGGTCGCCCGCCTCGCCGCGAGCCGCCGCGAGGACCTCCCCGATCGTCGTCAGCCCGCCCAGCTCACCGCGGACCGACCGGCCCAACGCCTCCACCGCCCCGGCGCCCCGCGCCCGCTCACGGCAGTGGAAGGCCAGCTCGCAGGCGGACAGGCACTCCGGCGCGTACGCGTGCGGCACCGCCTCCACCGCCTGCGCCAACTGCTCCGCCGAGCACCCCTCCACATCGAAGGTGACCCCCTCGGGGAGCGCGTCCGCGATCTCCTCGATCCGGGTCAGCCGGGCCAGCTGCCGCCGGGTCACCGACAACTGCTTGCGCACGTCCACCACGGAGCCCGCCGGCAGATTGGAGAAGTCCTTCGGGCAGACCAGCAGCACCGAATGAGCCACCCGCGCGCCGTCCGTGACCACCGCCACCCGCTCCAGGGCTAGGACGTACACCGCCGCCTGCCGGGCGGCCGCGCCGACCTTCGAGGCGTCGGCGGCCCCGTCGATCATCGGAAAAGACTTGATCTCCACGACCGTCCACCGCCCGTCGGGGTGGACCACGACCGCGTCCGGCTCCAGATAGGCGGGCGTCCCCGCCACCTCGAGGGCCAGCATCGGATGGTCGAGCAGCGCCCACTCCCCGGCCTCGGTCGCCTCGCGCAGCGCGAGCGCCGTGCGGGCCGCCCGCCCCTGCGGCCCGGCCGCCGCCAGATCGGGCATCCGCACCGCCCCCGGCTCCTCGATGCCGAGCAGCCGCAGCAGCTCACGGCCGCCGTCCGCCTTCACCTTCGCCTCGAAGGCGTTGCCCCGCATGAACGCGAACTGCGACTGGCCGAACGCCGCCGGAGAGCCGAGCTTCGACGCCAGCGCCGTCTTGTCGACCCCGGCCCCGTCGAGCAGCGCGCGCCGCCGGCAGCCGGGATTGGCGGCCAGCGCCGCCAGCGCCCGCGCATCCAGCGGACGCGGCACGGCGGCCGCTCCGCGCAGCTCAGCGAGCCGGTGCCGGAGTGTCGTCTGCGGAGGCCGAGGAGCTCCGCTGCCCAGGGAATCGCTCACCCGCCGAAGTCTCGCATCCCCCACTGACAACAGGGGAACGTACGCCTCCGGAGACCACCCGCAACCGGTCCGCGCACCGCGTCACCGGCCCCGCGAGCAGCAGGCCGAGCCCCATCACGGCGGCCCCCGCGACCGCGTCGAGGAAGTAGTGGTTCGCCGTCCCCATCACGACGATCACGGTCAGCAGCGGGTAGGCGACACCGAGGGCCCTGAACAGCGGCGTACGCCCGTACCGCCACAGCATCACCCCGCACCACAGCGCCCAGCCGACGTGCAGGCTGGGCATCGCCGCGTACTGGTTCGTCATCGCCCCCATCCCGCGCGGGGCGCTCGCCTCCGCGCCCCACCAGCCGTACGAGCTGAACTGCGCCATCGTGTCGACGAAGCCGTGGCTCGCGTCGAGCAGCCGGGGCGGGCAGGTCGGCAGCAGGGTGAAGCCGATCAGGCCGAGCAGGGTCGAGACCATCAGCCAGGTGCGGGCGGCGCGGTAGTGGCCCGGGCGGCGGTGGAACAGCCAGATCAGGACGGCCGGGGTGACGAGATAGTGGAGCGAGGCGTACGCGAAGTCGGCGGGGATACCGAGGGCGGGCGTCTCGGTGAAGAGCCGGTTGAGCGGGTGCTCGGCATTCAGATGGAGGAGCTTCTCGATCCGCAGGATCGCCAGGCCGTGGTCGACGGCGGTCCCGGTGTCCCCCCGGACGAGGAGCCGCCCGCCCGAGTACGCGGCGTAGACGACGGCGATCAGCAGCAGCTCGGTCCACCAGCGCGGTCGTCGCCCGGTGCGTACGGCCCTCGGATTCATACGCGCGTTCCCCTCTCGGACACGACCTAGGGGACGCCGGAACGGACCCGGGGGTTGCCCCCGCGTCGCCCTCCGTTCACGTACGCGATGATGGGGGGAGCACCGCACTTGTGAACCCGGTACCCCAGGGAGAGCCTTCATGGCACCGCGCATCCTGCTCGCCCGGCACGGCCAGACCGAATGGTCGCTGCTCGGACGCCACACCGGCAGGACGGACATTCCGCTCCTCGACGAGGGCCGGCGCGGCGCGAAGCTGCTGGGGGAGCGGCTGCACAGGGCGCCCTGGAACGGCCTCGCGGAGCTGGAGATACGCACCAGTCCGCTGTCACGCGCGCGTGAGACCTGCGAGATCGCGGGCTTCGGCGAGCGGGCCGAGGACTGGGACGCGCTGATGGAGTGGGACTACGGCGCCTACGAGGGGCTGACCCCGGCCCGGATCCAGGAGCTGCGGCCGGGCTGGCTGATCTGGCGCGACGGCGTCCCCGAGGGTGAGACCCGCGAGCAGGTCTCGGCCCGCGCCGACGAGGTCGTGGAGTGGGCGCGGTCGGCGGAGCGGGACGTCCTGGTCTTCGCACACGGCCACATCCTGCGCACGATCGCCGCGCGCTGGCTGGGCGAGGACCTCTCCTTCGGCTCCCGCATCCGCCTGGACCCGACGAGCCTGTCGGTCCTGGGCTGGGCGTACGGCGCCCCGGCGCTGGAGCGCTGGAACGACACGGGCCACATGGAGTGGGACGGCTGACCGGCCGCGGGCCGATCGCCGCCTCCCGCTGGCGCCCGTCTCGGGCTCGGGGCTGCCGGCCGACGGTGCGGCCCCGAGCACCCCGCGCCCCGCTTCCGGCACCCCGCTTCCGGCACCCCCGCCTCCCGCGCCCCGGCTTCGGCGTACGTCCCGGGCGGCGGGACGGCCCAGGGCCCGGCCCCCGAGCACGGTCGCCCCGCACGGCGTGCGCCAGGTGGCCGAAGCCGGCCGATCGCCGCCTCCCGGCCCCCGCCCCGGAGGCGCCCCCCTCAGCGGGCCGTGGCGAGGAGCTGCTGGGTCGTCGCCAGCATGCGGCGGATGCGGGAGGACTGGACGTCGCCCAGCGCGTCCACCACGCGCCGCGCCTCCGCCGCCGCCTCGTCCGGGCGGCCCGCATGGGCGAGGTCGCTCGCCAACTGGGCGCGGTAGAGCGCGAGGTTGCGGGCGAAGTGCGGGTTCTGCAGCACCGTCGCCCGGTGCGCGTGGCGCGCCGCGCGGCCCCACTCGCCCAGCGCTGACCAGCACTGCGCCTCCAGCGCCTCCAGCTCCGGCTCCCCGAAGAACGACATCCACTCGGGGTCGCCGTCCCCGGGGCCGCGCGCGAAGAGGGCGTGCGCGCGGCCGAGGGCCTGCTCGCAGGCGGTCCGGTCGCCGAGCCCCGCCCAGGCCCCGGCCTCCCGCAGGGTGAGCAGCGACAGCAGCCTGGCCGAGGAGAGCGGCCGCGCCGCCCGCAGCCCCGCCTGGGCGGCCCGCACCGCCTCCCGGTACCGCCCGGCGTCCCTGGCCAGGAACGACGTGTTGCAGAACGCGTGCGCCTCCAGCGCCGGATCGCCCGCCACGCGCGCGGTGGCGAGGGCCTCGGCGTAGTACGAGCGGGCGTCGTCCAGCCGGCCCGAGTCGTGGGCCAGCCAGCCGACCGAGATCGCCAGCTCGCCCGCCCCCGCGTGCAGCCGGTCCTCGGTGGAACGGCGGGCCGCGGTGCCCGCGTCGAGCAGGGCGTACGCCGTCCGCAGCGGCTGGGCGGCCGCCTGGTAGAGCCCCTCGGCGCCGTGCCGGTCGTCGAGCAGTCGGATCTGCCGTACGGCGTCCTCGACGGCCCGCACCTCGGCCTCGCCGATCCGGTGGGTACCGCGCGGGGCGGGGATCGCGGCGGCGGAGCCGGCGAGTCCCAGCGAGGCGGCCGCCACGGTGGCGGTGCCGCTCGTCATGAATGCGCGACGCAGCACGTCGCTCTCCTCATCGTTCCGGGTCGTGATGGCGGGCGGAGGCGGCGGCCCGGCCGGGACGGCGGACCGTCGGCCGCGTACCGCCTCCCGCGCCGAGAAGCCCAGGTCCGCCAGGCTCAGACCGGGGAACATGTGCAGGAACACCCGTTCGTACGCGTAGTTGGGGCAGCGGATCTCGCCCGCCTCCACGCGTCCGATGTAGCGGGGGTCGCAGGCCACCTGCTCGCCGATCTCCCGCGCGGCCCGGCGGACCGCCGCGGCGAACTCCGCCGGCGAGAGCTGTCCGCGGAGCCTGCGGAAGGCGAGATTGGGAACTGCCCGTGACATCGCCATGGCCGAGCCCTCTCCTGGTGCTACCGGTGTTCCGGCGGGCATGAACGTACCTGCTGTGACCAGCCGGGCACACAGAGTTTGGCCACAAATCGGATATCTCGTTCGCGATCTGCCATGAACTGCCATCCTTTGCGGCGGCGTGCCGCCGTAGCCGTTGACGCGCGCGAGCGTTGAACCATGCGGAGAGACGGAACGTGTCTTCTCAGAGCGAGGAGGGGTCCCCATGGTGGAGATCGGATCGCAGTCGACCGCGCGGCAGCTGCCCGCCCCGGACGCCGGCGCCCCGCACGGCGAGCCCTGCGACCTGGTGACCGTGCCCGTCCGGCAAGGCCTGGAGGCCGTCGACATCCTGCGCCGCGGCGGCGCCCCCGTCGTCGGCCCGGTCCTGCACGACGGCGCCTGCCACACCCTCGGCTTCCTGGTCCCGCCCGGCACGGCCGAAGGCTGGGACATGCCGGGCAGCGCCTGTACGCAGACCTCCGGCCGCGGCCTGCGCATCCCCGAGCTGCCGGAGCTGCCCGATCCGGCCGACGGCGGCGCGGCCCGCCCCGCCGACTGGCTGCTGCCGCCCGACGACGGCGGCCAGGTCACCGACCCGGCGGTGCTCCGCGAGGCGCTCGGCCAGGCGGCCCGCCTGATCGCCGCCGCCGACGGCTGCCACTGAACCTCCCCGACACCGCCGAGCCTTCGCGGTCGCCCCGCCGACCCACCCCGTACGGCCCGCCGGGCGGCCATCGAGCCTCCCCGACCGCTACCGGGATAATGGGTTCCGTGGCCAGGAACAAGCAGCGCGAACGGGCGGCGACCGCCGCCGCCGTCGTCGAGACCGTCGACGGCGGCCTCGCCGAACTCATACCCGACCGGGAACGACCCCGTGGGTGGACCCTGCTCATCGACGGCGCCCCCCAGTCGCACGTCGACCTCGACGACCCGGCCCACCTCTCCTTCGAGTACCAGCGGCGCCTCGGCCACATCGCCGACCTCGCCGCCCCGCCGAACCGGCCCGTCCAGGCCGTGCACCTCGGCGGCGGCGCCTTCACGCTCGCCCGCTACATCGCCGCCACCCGGCCCCGCTCCACCCAGCAGATCGTGGAACTCGACGGCCCCCTCGTCCAACTGGTCCGCCGTGAACTGCCCCTCGACACCGGCGCCCGCATCCGGGTCCGCTCCACCGACGCCCGCGCCGGACTCGCCAAGGTCCAGGACGGCTGGGCCGACCTGATCATCGCCGACGTCTTCAGCGGCGCCCGTACCCCCGCGCACCTCACCAGCATTGAGTTCCTCGCCGAGGTCCGCAGGGCCCTCAAGCCCGGCGGCTTCTACGCCGCCAACCTCGCCGACGGCCCGCCGCTGACCCATCTGCGCGGCCAGATCGCCACCGCCGCCACCGTCTTCCCCGAGCTGGCGCTCGCCGCCGACCCGACCGTGCTGCGCGGCCGCCGCTTCGGCAACGCCGTCCTCCTCGCCTCCGACCGGGAGCTGCCGGTGGCCGAGCTGACCCGCCGGGTGGCGACCGACCCGCACCCCGGCAGGGTCGAACACGGCAGGGCCCTCGCCGACTTCACCGGCGGAGCGACCCCGGTCACCGACGCCGGCGCCAAACCCTCACCCGTACCCCCGGCCGCCGCCTTCCGCTGAGCCCGCCGGACACCGCCGTGCCCCGACCGGACGCCGCCCCTACCGGTCGT
Organism: Streptomyces sp. NPDC048353; assembly: GCF_055587165.1. Classification (NCBI taxonomy): domain Bacteria; kingdom Bacillati; phylum Actinomycetota; class Actinomycetes; order Kitasatosporales; family Streptomycetaceae; genus Streptomyces; species Streptomyces sp. NPDC048353. The sequence goes on from NZ_JBVJGU010000001.1 coordinate 170,061, forward strand.
CGATCTCCACCCGCGGCGCCGTGTCGTGCCAGACGCAGAACACCGACAGCTCGCGGCCGTCCCGGGTGAAGGTGACCCGGATCCACGTCGGCTGCTTCCACACCTGCATCTGCCACCCCGACGACGGTGTCGCCGAGACCAGCTCCGCCGACGTCGCGCCGAGCTCGAACACGACCCGGCCGCCGTCCACGGTGTAGCCCTTCACCCGCCCCCCGCCGTCCGGCGGCGGCGAGGCCGTGGGCCGGTCCGACGGGCCGGACGCCGAGGATGCCGAGGGGGAGCCGCCCGTCTTCCGCGGCGCCGACGGCGTCGCGGAGGGCGTGGCCGACGGGCTCGGCCGCTCGCTCGGGGAGGCCGAAGGGGAGGCGGTCCCGGACGCCGCGGCCCCGGTGGCGCCGGCCGGGATGGGCAGCGCGCGCGGCGGGTCGTAGACCGTCCCGGCCAGCACCGTGTGCACCCCCCACCAGGAGAGGGTGACCGCCGCGCCGGTGGCGAGCGACCACGCCAGGGCGTGTACGAGTCCTCTACGCATCCGGGCCATACTGCACCACCACCCGCACCTGCGTCCCGCAGGGTGGAGCTTGGTCCACGTTCCCCCACATGGCGTACGGTGCCGCCCATGGCAAGTGTGCTCGTGGTCGAGGACGACCAGTTCGTGCGCTCCGCCCTCATCCGGCACCTGACCGACGCCTCCCACACCGTACGGAGCGTCGGCACGGCCCTGGAGGCGCTGCGCGAGGTCGCCCATCTCCGTTTCGACGTCGTCATCCTCGACCTCGGACTGCCCGATCTGGACGGGTCCGAGGCGCTGAAGATGCTGCGCGGCATCACCGACGTCCCCGTCATCATCGCGACGGCCCGGGACGACGAGGCGGAGATCGTCCGCCTCCTCAACGACGGGGCGGACGACTACCTCACCAAGCCCTTCTCCGTGGAACACCTCTCCGCCCGCATGGCCGCCGTGCTGCGCCGCTCGCGGGCCGCGGCCGGCGAGGCGCCGCCGCCCCGGGTGATCCAGGTCGGCGGCCTCTCGATCGACCCGCTGCGCCGCCAGGCGGAACTCGACGGGGCTCCGCTCGACCTGACCCGGCGCGAGTTCGACCTGCTCGCCTTCCTCGCCGGGCGGCCCGGAGTCGTCGTCGCCCGCAAGGAGCTGCTCGCCGAGGTGTGGCAGCAGTCCTACGGGGACGATCAGACCATCGACGTACATTTGTCATGGCTGCGCCGGAAGTTGGGCGAGACGGCCGCCCGTCCCCGCTATCTGCACACCCTGCGCGGGGTGGGCGTGAAGCTGGAGCCGCCCCGGGAGACCCGGCCGTGAGATGGGCCCTCGTCAAGGTGTCGCTGGCCGTCACCGCCATGGTCGTCGTCGCCTTCGCCGTACCGCTCGGCCTGGTCGTCAAGGAGATGGCCAGCGACCGCGCCTTCTCCAACGCCGAGCGGCGCGCCGCCGGCCTCGCGCCCGTCCTCGCCATCACCACCGACCGCGAGCAGCTCGACCGCGCCGTCGCCACCACCGAGGACGGAGCGGCGGGGCGCATGGCCGTGCACGTCCCGGCCGCGGACGAGCCGGGCGGCAAGGCCCTGGAGATCGGCACCCGCCGCGCCGGCGAGGACGACCTGCGGACCACCCGCGAGCTGGGCCGGGCCACCATCGCCGAGGTCGACGGCGGCTCCGTGCTGCTCCAGCCCACCGCCCTCGGCTCCGGCCAGGTCGCGGTCGTCGAACTCTTCGTCCCCGAAGGCGAGGCCAGCAACGGCGTCGCCACCGCCTGGCTCGTCCTGGCCGGGGTCGGCATCGCCCTGATCGTCGGCTCGGTCGCCGTCGCCGACCGGCTCGGCGTACGGATGGTCCGGCCCGCGCAGCGTCTCGCGGGCGCCGCCCACGACCTGGGCGAGGGCAGGCTCGGCGCACGCGTCCCCGAGGAGGGGCCGCCGGAGCTGAAGTCGGCGGCGATCGCCTTCAACTCCATGGCCGACCAGGTCGTCCGGCTCCTCGCCAACGAGCGGGAACTGGCCGCCGACCTGTCCCACCGGCTGCGCACCCCGCTGACCGTGCTGCGGCTCAACGCGGCCTCGCTGGGCTCCGGTCCGGCCGCCGACCAGACCCGGGCGGCCGTGGCGCAGCTGGAGCGCGAGGTCGACACCATCATCCGCACGGCGCGCGACGCCAAGCCGCAGACGCAGGCCACCGGGCCCGGCGCGGGCTGTGACGCGTCCGAGGTCGTCCGGGAGCGGATGGAGTTCTGGTCCGCGCTCGCCGAGGACGAGGACCGCAAGGTGCGGGTCGCGGGCATCGACCGGCCGGTACGGATTCCGGTGGCCCGGCCCGAACTGGTCGCCGCGCTCGACGCGTTGCTCGGGAACGTCTTCCGGCACACCCGCGAGGGCACGGCCTTCTCCGTCGACCTCCACAACGGCGACGACGCCGTGATCGTCCTGGTCTCCGACGCCGGGCCGGGCATCGCCGACCCGGCCGCGGCGCTGGCCCGGGGCAACAGCGGCCGGCGCGACGGCTCCACCGGCCTCGGTCTGGACATCGTGCGGCGGATGGCCGAGTCCACGGGCGGGGACGTTCGCATCGGGCACTCGGTCCTCGGCGGCACCGAGGTCCGCGTCTGGATCGGCCTCGACGGCCGCCGCTCGGGCGGTACGGGAGGCCGGCGCGGCCACCGCGTGGGGCGCCGCAAACGGCCCGCCGGCTCCCCCCGCCGGGCGCCGGGAGCCTGACCGCACGGGAGGAGCGCCCGCGCCGGGCCGGGACCTGGCCTCCGGCCGGGGGCTCCCGCCCCAGGGGCCCGGCGGTCGGGGGCCCCGGGGGCACTGGGGTCCCGGGCCCCGCCCGCCGAAGGCCCGAACCTTTCCTCCTCCCGATGGCTTCCTTAAGCGGAGCCTAAGGATCCTCAACCAGCCTCGTCCCGTACGCATTTGTCCGTTTCCCCCTCGCTAGCGTGCTGCCCGCACCCACCTCCACCCCCGGCACACAGAGGCAGGCACGCGATGGGCACCAGCACGCACCGGCGCAGGACGACCGGCAGGACCAAGGCGGTCGGCGCGGTCGTCACGGCGGCGGTGATCGGCGGCGCGGCCTTCGCGTTCACCGGCACCGCGCAGGCCGCGGCCGTCGGCGCCGCCTACACCAGGACGAGCTCCTGGAACGGCGGCTACACCGGCCAGTACGTCATCACCAACGAGACCTCCAGCGTCCGGTCGGGGGGCTGGACGCTGGAGTTCGACCTGCCCGCGGGGACCACCATCGGGTCTCTGTGGAACGGCGAACACACCGTCACGGGCCGCCACGTCACCGTGAAGCCCGCGAGCTGGAACCAGCGGCTCGCCCCCGGCCAGTCCGTCACCGTCGGCTTCGTCACCTCGGCCTCCGGCGAGGCGGGGGACCCCGCGAACTGCCTGATCGACCAGGCGACCTGCTCGGTCGGCGGCGTCACCCCGACGCCCAGCGGCCGCCCCACCGGGCAGCCCACGGCCACCGCCGCCCCGACGGCCTCCGCGACCCCGAGCACCCCGGCGACCCCGAGCGTGCCGCCCACCGCGACGGCGTCCCCGAAGCCCACGGCCACCGCCACCGCGCCGACCGGCCCCGGGGCCCCGTCCGCGGCCGCCCGGTACGCCCCGTACGTCGACACCTCCCTCTACCCCGCGTACGACCTCCTGGCGACCGCCGACGCCACCGGGGTGAAGGAGTTCAACCTCGCCTTCATCACCTCCGGCGGGTCCTGCGCGCCGCTGTGGGGCGGGGTGACCGGCCTCGCCGACGACAGGGTCGCCTCCCAGATCGGCGCCCTGCGCGCCAAGGGCGGCGACGTCCGGGTCTCCTTCGGCGGCGCCGCCGGCCACGAACTGGCCCTGAACTGCCCGACCTCCGCCGCCCTCGCCGCCGCGTACGGCAAGGTCGTCGACCAGTACGCGCTCACCAAGGTCGACTTCGACATCGAGGGCGCGGCCCTGCCGGACACCGCCGCCAACACCCGCCGCGCCCAAGCCGTCGCGCAGCTCCAGAAGTTCCACCCCGGCCTGAACGTCTCCTTCACCCTCCCCGTCATGCCCGAGGGCCTGACCCAGCCGGGCGTGGACCTGCTCGCCGACGCGAAGAGGAACGGGGTCCGCGTCGACGCCGTCAACATCATGGCGATGGACTACGGCCCGGCCTACAGCGGCGACATGGGCGACTACGCCATCCAGGCCGCGACCGCCACCCAGGCCCAGGTCAAGGGCGTTCTCGGTCTGTCGGACGCGGCCGCCTGGAAGGCCGTCGCGGTCACCCCGATGATCGGCGTCAACGACGTCACCACCGAGGTCTTCCGGGTCGATGACGCCACCCAGCTGGTCGACTTCGCCCGGTCCAAGGGCCTCGGCTGGCTGTCGATGTGGTCCTCGACCCGCGACAAGCAGTGCGCGGCCGGCGCCGTGAACCACGCCGACGCGACCTGCTCGTCGATCCTCCAGCAGCCGCTGGCCTTCACCAAGGCGTTCGCCGCCTACCGGTAACCCCCCACACGCGCGCGCCCCGGCCGGCCCCCACCCACCCCTCCGCCGCCCGGGGCGCGCGCCCTTCGTCAGCCCTGCGCCCCGGGGCCCGCGCGAGCCGCGTGCTCAGGTCCGTCGCGGAGGGGGCGCGACGGACCTTCCGCGGGTCACGACACGTTGCCGCGCACGCCCTTGCCGAACAGGCCGTCGGTGTACGTCACGTACTTCGCCGCGAACTTGCCTTCACCGGTCACGGTGCCGGTGACCTTCTCGCCGGGCTCCAGGTCCATCGTGGCGATCTGGTCCTCGTCCATGCCGAGTTCGGCCTGGTGCTTGGAGCCGTCGGCGTCGGTGATCGTGAAGTACAGCGGATTGACGTCGATCTTCTTGTCGCTGTCGTTCGTGATCGTCACCTCGACGCTGGTGTACGACCCGCCGCCGTGCAGCACGCTCGGCTTGAACGCGGTCTTCTTCGCCGTCACCGTGACCGGCGCCTTATCGGCCGGCTCCTCGGCCGCGGGTGCCTTGCTCTCCTTCGCCGCAGGCGGGGCCGCCGGCGCGCTGCTCTTCGCCGGGGCGGCGGCCTTGCTGTCGGTGGTGTCGTCGCCGCCTCCTGCGAGCGCGCCGAGTGCGATCAGGAAGACGAACACGCCGCCGATGCTGAGGCCGATGATCGCGCCGGTCGACAGGCCCTTCTTCGGCGGCGGAGGGCCGTACGGTCCGGGCTGCTGCGACTGGCCCCATGAGGGGGCCTGGCCGGGCTGGTGAGGCGGGTGCGGCTGCTGCTGTGGCCCAGGGTATTGCTGGCTCAAGGTGTCCCCTCGCTGGTGGTTCTGGTGTGGAGGAGGCGTGAACGTACCGCGCACGGCTGAGGCGTGGTGGGGGATCCGCTGGATATGAACCCGAAAGTGTCTTGCCGCCACCGGGACGCGGCCCGGCGCGGGCGGGGCGGCTGCCGGGCGCACGCCGGTAACCTCCCGCCACAAGACGCCTCCCGGGGGCTCCCGCCCGGGTGTCGTTGGGTTCCCGAGAATCCGCCCATGGCGAGACAAGGCGAGACATGACGAAGGGCTGACCTGTCTTCACAGGTCAGCCCTTCGTCCATCAGGGTGAGTAACGGGACTCGAACCCGCGACATCCTGGACCACAACCAGGTGCTCTACCAGCTGAGCTATACCCACCATGACCGGCGGTTTTCCCGAAGGTTTCCCCGACCGGCCGAGAAGAAGTCTACAGGGTCCGGGCGAGTGCTCGCGCCCGCATTGCCGGCGGGCGCGAGCGGGGGCTCATTCCGCGGGGAGGACGTGGCGTGCGGCGATCTGCTTGGCCGTGTCCGAGTCGGGGCCGGGCTGGGGGACGAAGACCGCTTCGCGGTAGTAGCGCAGCTCGGCGATGGATTCGCGGATGTCGGCGAGGGCGCGGTGGTTGCCGCTCTTCTCCGGACTGTTGAAGTACGCCCTCGGGTACCAGCGGCGGGCCAGTTCCTTGATCGAGGACACGTCGACGATCCGGTAGTGGAGGTGGCTCTCCAGGGCGGGCATGTCCCGCGAGAGGAAGCCGCGGTCGGTGGAGACCGAGTTTCCGCAGAGGGGGGCCTTGAGCGGCTCCTTGACGTGTTCGCGGACGTAGGCGAGGACCTGCGCCTCGGCGTCGGCGAGGGTGGTGCCGTCGGGGAGGGCGTCGAGGAGACCGGAGGCGGTGTGCATCCGCCGCACGATGTCGGGCATGGTCTCCAGCGCCGCCTCCGGCGGGCGGATCACGATGTCCACCCCTTCGCCGAGTACGTTCAGTTCCGAGTCGGTGACCAGCGCGGCCACCTCGATGAGTGCGTCGTCCGTCAGCGAGAGCCCGGTCATCTCGCAGTCGATCCACACCATGCGATCGTTCATGCGTCCTACCTTATGGCTTCGGCCGGTGATCGGACCCGGCTCGTGGGCTCCGGGGACGCCGACGGGCGCCCAGGGGGGTGTCCCCGGGCGCCCGTCGTCTTGCGGTGCGCGGCTTGTGGCGCGCGGTCTACGGGGCGCTCCGCTGGCCCGGCAGCGCCGCCCGGCCGGAGGCGTACGCGTCGAGGTGCGGTTTGCCCTGGTCCAGCGGGCTCCCGGGGCGCCGCATCGCGGAGGCGACCTGTGGGGGCACGACCGGGTCCATGACGGCCGTCGTCGTCTCGCCCTGCGGGCGGCGGGCCCGGTAGGCGGCGCGGTAGGCGGCCGGCGAGGAGCCGAGCTGGCGCCGGAAGTGGCCGCGCAGCGCCACCGGGGACCGGAAGCCGCACCTGCCGGCGACCTCGTCGACGGAGTAGTCGGAGGTCTCCAGGAGCCGCTGCGCCTGCAGTACCCGCTGGGTGATCAGCCACTGCAGCGGCGCGGAGCCCGTCAGCGAGCGGAACCGGCGGTCGAAGGTGCGCCGCGACATGTACGCGCGGGCGGCGAGCGTCTCCACGTCGAACTGTTCGTGGAGGTGCTCCAGCGCCCAGGCGACGACCTCCGCGAGCGGGTCGGCGCCGATCTCCTCGGGTAAAGACCTGTCGAGATAGCGCTCCTGACCGCCGCTGCGCCGCGGCGGGACGACCAGCCGGCGCGCCAGGGCGCCGGCGGCTTCCGCGCCGTGGTCGGTCCGCACGATGTGCAGACAGAGGTCGATCCCGGCGGCGGTGCCCGCCGAGGTGAGTACGTCCCCGTCGTCGACGAAGAGCTCCCGCGGGTCCACGTGGACCGAGGGGTAGCGCTTGGCGAGCGTCGGCGCGTACATCCAGTGTGTGGTCGCGGGCCGGCCGTCGAGGAGGCCGGCGGCGGCGAGGACGAACGCCCCCGTGCACAGCCCGACGATCCTGGCGCCTTCCTCGTGTGCCCGGCGCAGCGCTTCGAGCGCTTCCGGCGGTGGCGGCGAGGTGATCGACCGCCAAGCCGGTACGACGACGGTGCCGGCCCGGCTGATCGCGTCCAGGCCGTACGGCGCGGTCAGTTCGAGGCCGCCCGTGGTCCGCAGCGGGCCCTCTTCGCCGGCGCAGACGAGCAGCCGGTAGCGGGGCACCCCGGCGTCCTGCCGGTCGATCCCGAACACGGAGAGCGGGATGGAGCTCTCGAAGATGGGGCCACCGCTGAACAGCAGCACCGCGACGACTTCGCGACGGCGGCGCCCGGAAAGCTTCCGTGCGGCCTCCGGTGCGGCGGAGTCCTGGCTCATGACGCTAAGCCCCCCTCGGTGTTCGCGTCTCCCTGGTCCTGTCGCTCCTGCACGTTTCCCCTCGGTTTTGCACGAGACCCCAGTCTTCGATACCCATGATCGAATCTACTGCGTTCCGTGCCGCCGGCGTGACAAGTTCTCCATCCGGCACATTGTCGACAAGGCAACTTGGCGCGAAGCATTCGATCAGGAAGCGTTCCACTCGCGGGCCGCGCAGGGAAGTGCGCCGTCCGTGCATGGCCCGTCCCCGTAGGGTGCGAGGGCTCGTCGCGAGGCTTTCAGCCCTGGTGGAACCGGGGTTGAGGGGCCCTTCGGGCAAGGACTCGCCGACATCGGGAAGTTGGCTGAAATCATACGGGTGTGGGTGTGCGAACCTGTCAGCTCTACGGGGGGTATGTCAGGTCGGGTCAGTCCTGACGGTGGTGGCGGCCCCCGGGCGGGCACCAGGCGTGGTTCCCGGCGGCCTCGGTCCGCAGTCCGTGCTCGGAGCGGCGCAGCAGGACCCGGCAGACCGCCGTCACCGCGACGAGGCCGAGGGCGGCTCCGGCGGCCCCGCCGAGGGAGGTGCCGTAGACGACGAGGACGACCGGGACGAGCACACAGCAGAAGGCGGCCCAGCGGACGACGTCGCCCGCCGATTCCCCGGGCCCGCCGCCCGCCCCGACGCCCTCCCCGGCACCGCCCGCCCGTCCGGCCGCCCCCTCCGTACCGCTCACGCTTCCGCCGGGAGCCGTCACCGTCACCGTCGCCGTGGGGGTCGGTGCCGACGGCCGGCTCCCGGCGCGGCGGCGGCCGCGCGGCGGGACGGGGGCGGAGGTCTGGGCGGCGGCGGCCGATGGTGCGGGCACGGGCGGTCTCCCTGCGACGGTGGGCTGGACCAGTGGCAACGAGGAGTACAACGTTCCGGTCACTGCGCGGCGCGTCCGTTTGGCCCCCGTACGCCCACCGGCCCCCCGCGGGGACACCTGTAGGACACAACGGGCATTGCCAGAGAGGGGCAGGCTCGGGCATGCTCCCTGGGACGCCGTGCGTTCGCCGCACGCCGCTCGGCGGGCTCTGGGCAGGAGAGGAGTGTCGCCGTACCCTTGGGGGTATGGGCCAGGGAAGATGATTCCCGGACACAGCTCCGCCGCCAGCAGCCGTTCTGTCCCTTCCCAGAAGGATCTTCTTCGTCGAGACACCGATGGCCGGTCACGAAATCCCCGAACCCGCGGACCGCAAGCGCGTCGCCGATTCCACGGTCGACCCCCTGGCGGTGGAACAACCACGTCACTCCTGTGATCCGGCTTTCCGGCACGGAGTGGTCGTCGGTTTCGACGGCTCGACCTCCAGCGAGCGAGCCTTGGCGTACGCCATCGGCATGGCCTGCCGTTCCGGCTCCGGCCTGATCATCGTGCACGTGGCCAACCGGCTGCCGACCACGGTCTGGGCCGGTTGCGAGCCCCCGGTCTTCGTCGACGTGCCGGACCACCGCACCGAGGTGCTCGGCCTAGAGCTGGCCTGCGCGGAGTATCTCGCCGAGGTCCCCTGGATCCTCGTCGAGCGCGGCGGCGACATCTGCCACGAGCTGGAGGAGGTCGGCCGGGAGTACGCGGCCGACGCGATCGTGGTCGGCTCCACCCACGGCATCGTCGGACGGATCTTCGGCTCCGTCGCCGGCCGGCTCGCGCGGCGCGCGCAGCGGCCCGTCATCGTCATCCCGTAGCCGCCCCCGCCTCCGGCGCTTCCCCGCCCTCTTCCCAACTCCCGTGATGAGCAGAGAAATTCGGCCATCCTCAGGTGAATTGTGCGCTTGTGAAGGGTAGATAAAGGTCACCGGAACAAAGTGGCCCAAGCAGCACAACTGCGCATCTGAAGGGAGCCCGCCGTGGACAATGAAGTCGCCGCGGGAAACACCGCCTCCACACTCGGCCGACTCGCACTCGGACTCACCCTGCTGGCCTTCGGCATAGGCGGCACCGGTGTGATCGACAACGTCGCCGCGTCCGACGCCGCCGCGCTCGCCACCTGGGTCGGCGGGGTGGCACTGTTCCTCGCCGGCCTGCTCGCCCTGCGGGCGGGCGACGGCCGTGACGGCACGGCCTTCTCGGCGCTCGGCGCCTTCTGGTTCACCTGGGGCACCGCGGCGGGCGGCAGCGCCTCGGCCGAGGCGACCGGGCTGTTCCTGCTGCTGTGGGCGCTGCTCGCGCTCACGCTGACGATGGCGGCCTCGGGCACGGGTCTGCTCGGGCAGGGGGTGTACGGGCTGCTGTGCGTGGCGCTGCTGCTGCTCGGCATCGGCGCCCTGGCCGGCAACGGCGGTCTGGGGAAGGCGGGCGGCTGGGTCGCCGCGGTGGCGGGCCTCGCGGCCTGGTACGGCGCGACGGCGGCGGTCGCCCACTGGCCGACCTCCCTCGGCCGCGCCTCCCGCCGGGAGGCCCCGGCCGCGAGCTGACGCGGACGGCGTGCGCGCGGACGGTGAGCCGAAGGGGCGCGCGGCTGTCGACCGCCGCGTACGGCGCCCCGGCGGCGAACCGATCCGGGAGGCGGAACGAAGCGGTCCCCGTGCCGGGCACGGGGACCGCTTCTGTGTCCGGCCGGGCGTCCGCCCTTCCGGGGACAGGCCGGAAGGGGGCGGACGGGCTTTCCCGGCCGTGGTCGAGTCTCCGGGGGACAGGCCCGGAGGGGGCTACTCGACCGTGACGGACTTGGCCAGGTTGCGCGGCTTGTCGATGTCGCGGCCCATGGCGAGGGCGGTGTGGTACGCGAAGAGCTGGAGCGGGATGCCCATGAGGATCGGGTCCAGCTCGTCCTCGTTCTTCGGTACGACGATGGTGTGGTCGGCCTTCTCCTGCGGCTGGTGCGCGACGGCGAGGATGCGGCCGCTGCGCGCCTTGATCTCCTCCAGGGCGGCGCGGTTCTTCTCCAGCAGGTCGTCGTCGGGGACGATCGCGACCGTCGGCAGGGCCGGCTCGATGAGCGCGAGCGGGCCGTGCTTCAGCTCGGAGGCCGGGTACGCCTCGGCGTGGATGTAGGAGATCTCCTTGAGCTTCAGGGAGGCCTCGAGGGCGACGGGGTAGCCCCGGACGCGGCCGATGAACATCATCGACTGGGCGCCGGCGTACTCCTCGGCCAGCTTCTTGATCTCGTCCTCGGAGGTGAGGATCTCGCTGATCTGCTCGGGGAGCTTGCGCAGGCCCTCGATGATCCTCTTGCCGTCGGTCACCGACAGGTCGCGGATGCGGCCCAGGTGCAGGGCGAGCAGCGCGAAGGCGACGACGGTGTTGGTGAAGCACTTGGTGGAGACGACGCAGACCTCGGGGCCGGCGTGGACGTACACGCCGCCGTCCGCCTCGCGGGCGATGGCCGAGCCGACGACGTTGACGACGCCGAGGACGCGGGCGCCCTTCCGCTTGAGCTCCTGGACGGCCGCGAGGACGTCGTAGGTCTCACCGGACTGGGAGACGGCGATGTAGAGGGTGTCGGGGTCCACGACCGGGTTGCGGTAGCGGAACTCCGAGGCCGGCTCGGCGTCGGCGGGGATGCGGGCCATGGACTCGATGAGCCCGGCGCCGATGAGGCCGGCGTGGTACGAGGTGCCGCAGCCGAGGATCTTGATGCGGCGGATGGTGCGGGCCTCGCGGGCGTCGAGGTTGAGCCCGCCGAGGTGGACGGTGGAGAAGCGGTCGTCGATCCGGCCGCGCAGCACGCGGTCGACCGCGTCGGGCTGCTCGGAGATCTCCTTGTGCATGTACGTGTCGTGGCCGCCCATGTCGTAGGAGGCGGCCTCCCACTCCACGGTCTCCGGGGTGGCGGTGGTGGTCGCGCCGGAGGTGGTGTACGTGCGGAAGTCGTCGGCCTTGAGGGTGGCCATCTCGCCGTCGTCGAGGGTGACGACCTGGCGGGTGTGGGCGATGAGGGCGGCGACGTCGGAGGCGACGAACATCTCCTTCTCGCCGATGCCGAGGACGACGGGGGAGCCGTTGCGGGCCACCACGATGCGGTCGCCGAAGTCGGCGTGCATGACGGCGATGCCGTACGTGCCCTCGATGACCTTGAGGGCCTCGCGGACCTTCTCCTCCAGGGTGGTGGCCTGGGAGCGGGCGATGAGGTGGGTGATGACCTCGGTGTCGGTCTCGGAGGCGAAGACGACGCCGTCGGCGACCAGCTTGGCGCGCAGCTCGGAGGCGTTGTCGACGATGCCGTTGTGGACGACGGCGACCTTGTTCTCGGGGTCCAGGTGCGGGTGCGAGTTGATGTCGCTGGGCGCGCCGTGGGTGGCCCAGCGGGTGTGGGCGATGCCGGTGGTGCCGGTGAAGCGCTTGGGGACGCGGGCCTCCAGGTCCCGGACCCGCCCCTTGGCCTTGACCATCTTCAGGCCGCTGGCCTTCGGGCTGCTGATGACGATGCCGGCGGAGTCGTACCCCCGGTACTCCAGCCGCTGCAGTCCTTCGAGGAGCAGCGGGGCCACGTCACGCTTTCCGATGTAACCGACGATTCCGCACATAAAGGTTTCAGCCCTCCGAGTCAGTGGGTGTGCTCAGCCGTAGACGATGCGGCGCAGTTGCCGGAGCGAGAGCTCCGGGGGCGCCACGGCGCGGTGCGGCAGTTCGGCCGCGATGCGCTCGAAGATCTCCGCGTTCACCGCGCCGCCGGACTGGAGTTCGCGGTGGCGGCGGCGGACGAAGTCCTCGGTCGACTCGTCGAAGTACGCCAGCACGTCGAGGATCACCCGGGCCGCCTCGCCGCGCTGGAGCGCGGTGCTGCGCACCAGGTGGTCGATGAGGTCGTCGTGTGACGGGCGGCGATCGAGCACCCGTGAATACTGAAGGGTCCGGGCCTCGGTTTGCAAGAAACCTGCCCGGAATCGGGCAGGAGGGCTCATGATCGACGCTTTCGGCGGTGAAATTGGTCTACACCTTGACCGCGCCTGAGGTGGACGGTACGCATGGTGACCGATCGGATACGCATTCCACCGTCGTGAAGCCCGTCGAAAGGGACCCTCCCTGTGAGACAGCGCAGAACGTTCCCCCGTGTGCTCGGTGCCCTGCTGATCGCCGCCGCCGCCGGCCTCTCCTGCGTCGCGGCCGCCCCCGCCCCGGCCGGGCCCGCCGGGGCCGATCCCCGCCCGCTGGGTCAGATCGTGCCCGCCCCCGCCTCCGTCACCCCCGGCGGACACCCGTACGCCCTCACCGCCGCCACCCGCATCCGGGTCGACGGCCACGCCGGCGACTCCCGTGCCACGCGCGCGGTCGGCGACTTCCTCGCCGGAGTGCTCCGCCCCTCCACCGGCCTCCCCCTGCCCGTCGTCGACGAACACCGGGCGCGCGGCGGCATCCTGCTGCGCCTCAGCCCCGGCGACCGGGCGCTCGGCGACGAGGGCTACCGCCTGCGCTCCGGCCGCGACGGCATCACGCTCACCGCCCGACGCCCCGCCGGCCTCTTCCGCGGGGTCCAGACCCTCCGGCAGCAGCTCCCCGCCGCCGTCGAACGCAGGACCGTCCAGCCCGGCCCCTGGAAGGTCGCCGGCGGCACCATCACCGACACCCCGCGCTACGCCTACCGCGGCGCGATGCTCGACGTCTCCCGTCACTTCTTCACCGTCGACGAGGTCAAGCGCTACATCGACCAGCTCGCCCTCTACAAGGTCAACAAGCTGCACCTGCACCTCTCCGACGACCAGGGCTGGCGCATCGCCATCGACTCCTGGCCCCGGCTCGCCACGTACGGCGGCTCCACCGAGGTCGGCGGCGGCCCCGGCGGCCACTACACCAAGGACGACTACAAGGAGATCGTCCGCTACGCCGCCTCCCGCTACCAGGAGGTCGTCCCCGAGATCGACCTGCCCGGACACACCAACGCCGCCCTCGCCTCCTACGCCGAGCTGAACTGCGACGGCGTCGCCCCGCCGCTCTACACCGGCACCGAGGTCGGCTTCAGCTCGCTCTGCGTCCCGAAGCCCGTCACGTACGACTTCGTCGACGACGTCATCCGGGAGCTGGCCGCCCTGACCCCCGGGAAGTACCTCCACATCGGCGGCGACGAGGCGCACTCCACCCCGCACGAGGACTACGTCGCCTTCATGGACAAGGTCCAGCCGATCGTCGCGAAGTACGGCAAGACCGTCGTCGGCTGGCACCAACTGACCGGTGCCACCCCCGCGAAGGGCGCCCTCGCGCAGTACTGGGGCCTCGACCGGACCTCGGACGCCGAGAAGGCGCAGGTCGCCGCGGCCGCGCGGAACGGCACGGGACTGATCCTGTCGCCCGCCGACCGGGCCTACCTCGACATGAAGTACACCAAGGACACCAAGCTCGGCCTGGCCTGGGCCGGCTACGTCGAGGTGCGCCGCTCCTACGACTGGGACCCCGCCGCCTACCTCCCCGGCGCGCCGGCGACCGCGGTGCAGGGCGTCGAGGCGCCCCTGTGGACGGAGACCCTCTCCGAGAGCGCCCACATCGACCAGATGGCCTTCCCGCGCCTGCCGGGCGTGGCCGAACTGGGCTGGTCCCCGGCGGCGACGCACGACTGGGAGACCTACAAGGTGCGCCTGGCGGCCCAGGGACCGCGCTTCGAGGCCCTCGGGATCGACTACTACCGCTCGCCCCAGGTGCCCTGGGACGCGCCCTAGGGGCGGAGGCGCGAGCCCACGAAAGGAGCCGGCGCCCGGGGGGACCGTAAACCCCCGGACGCCGGCCGGTCCTTCGGGCGGAAGGGTGCCGGGCGCGCCGGCCGCAGCCCGTCCTACGCCTCGTCGGCCGGGGCCTCCCGCAGGGCGTCCTCGGACAGCCCCCGGCGCCAGTAGCCGACGAACGTCACGTGCCCGCGGTCCAGCCCCCGGTCCCGTACGAAATGCCGGCGCAACTCCTTCACCGAGCCCGACTCGCCCGCGAGCCAGACGTACGGAGCCGCCCCCGGCAGCTCGGCGCCGCGCACCGCGTCCACGGCGGACGGGGCGCCCTCCTCGCGCACCAGCCAGGTGACGGTGGCGTCGGCCTCCGTCACGAGCTCCGCACGGTCGCCGGAGTACGGCACCGAGAGGAAGACCCGCGCCCTGGTCCCGGCCGGCAGCCACTCCAGGATCGCGGAGGCGGCCGGCAGGGCCGTCTCGTCCGCCCAGATCACCACGGAGTCGGTGTCGGTGGGCGGCTGGAAGCGGACGGCGGTGTTCTCGGCGACCGCCGGACCGAGCACGACCACCCGGTCCCCGGGCTTCGCCCGCCCGGCCCAGCGGCAGGCCGGGCCGCCGTCCTCGTGCAGCGCGAAGTCGATGTCGACCTCGTCGGGGCCGGTCCGCTGCTCCCGCACGGTGTACGAGCGCATCACCGCCCGCTCGTCGTGCGGCATCGCCCGCCAGGCGCCCAGGACCGCGTAGATGTCCGGGTCGTCCAGCGGGGGCAGGACCGGCGCGTCCTGGCCGGGGTGCGGGAGGAAGAGCGAGAGCGACTGGTCGCGTCCGCCGGAGGCGAAGGCGGCCGGCTCCGGGCCGGCGAAGGTGATCCGGACCAGCGACGGGCCCAGCCGTCTCGTCCGGTCGACCCGGAGGGAGAAGAACCGGAACGGGGCGGCCGCGGCGCTCGTCATCGGGTCAGGACACCTTCTTCGCGTTCTCCAGGACCTTGGCCAGGTCCTCCAGGAGCGGGGCGCACTTGGCGTAGGAGTAGACCGGCTCGGTGACGCGCGGGACGACCTGCCCGGCCTTGACGGCGGGCAGCGCGGCCCAGGTCGGCTTGGACTTCAGGGCCTCGGGCTGGAGGGCCGAGGTCCGGTTGTCGAGCATGATGACGTCGGCCTGGTACTTCCCGACGTTCTCCCAGCTCAGACCCTCGAACCAGCCGCCCTGGTCGAGCTTGTCGGGGGTGACCAGGTTGACGCCCAGCTCCTTGAAGTAGAGCGTGTCGGTCGGCCGGACCGGGGTGGAGACGTAGAAGAGGTCCGGGGAGCCGGAGCCGATGAGGACCTTGATGTCCCTCTTGCCCTTGGCGGCCCGGCGGACCCGCTCGGCGGCGGCCTCGAAGCGGGCCTTGTCCGCGAGGATCTGCCGGGTCTTCACATCGGCGCCCAGCGAGGCGGCGAGGTCGGCGTGGCGCTGGAGGACGGCCGGCATCGACCTGTCGGCGGCCCAGAGGGCGACGCTCGGGGCGATCTTGAGGATCTTGTCCTTCTGCTCGGCCGGGACGTACCAGAGGTCGTTCTTCTCCCACATGTCCGTGATGAGGAGGTCCGGGGCGAGCTTGAGGTACTCCTCGATCCTGAACTCGCCCCAGACGTTGCCGATCACCTTCACCTTGGCGATGTCGAGGTCACCGGCCTGGACGTCCGGCTTCCGGGCCTTGGTCTTCGGGTCCTCGACGTAGGTCGGGCCGAACACGCCCTTGACCTCGATGCCGAAGTCCTTCAGGGCGGCGGCCATGCCGGTGAAGGCGACGATGTTCTTCGGCGTGGACTTCGCCTGGACGGCCGTGCCCCGGTCGTCGGTGAACTTCCAGGGGCCGGTCTTGTCCGAGGTGCCCGCGGCAGCACCGCTTCCGGCCTTCTCGCCGCCGCAGGCGGCGAGCGCGGCGCCGAGCCCGAGGGCGCCGCCCGCGGCGAGGAGGCCGCGACGGGTCGGATGGGAGGCTCGGGCGTTGCTGGGCATGGCGGAGTCGCTTTCGGTGCGTGCGGGCGGGGCCGGCCGGGGGCCGACCGGCGTCGATCGAGGGAAGGTTAGCCTAACCTTCTGTGCGCGGTGTCGGGGGGTGCAGGGATTCCGCCGCGCACGGTTTCACCCTCCACCCGACGGCCCTGGCCGCGTCGGCGCTCGGCGGCGTCCGCTCCTGGCTGCTCGACCGGATGACCCGGCCCACCACCCACCGGCGACGAGCGGCGGGCCGGGACCACCAGGTCCCGGCCCGCGACGTCGACACCCCTCGGTTCAGGCCGTGAAGCCCAGCTCCCGGGCGATCAGCATCCGCTGGACCTCGCTCGTGCCCTC
This sequence comes from Streptomyces sp. NPDC048353, assembly GCF_055587165.1. Classification (NCBI taxonomy): domain Bacteria; kingdom Bacillati; phylum Actinomycetota; class Actinomycetes; order Kitasatosporales; family Streptomycetaceae; genus Streptomyces; species Streptomyces sp. NPDC048353. The sequence continues at coordinate 186,685 of NZ_JBVJGU010000001.1, forward strand.
GCCGATCTCCAGGATCTTGGAGTCGCGCCACATGCGGGCCACCGGGTACTCGTTCATGAAGCCGTAGCCGCCGTGGATCTGGGTCGCCTCGCGGGCGTTGTCCACCGCCACCGTCGAGGAGTACAGCTTCGCCAGCGCCGCCTCCTTCTTGAACGGCTCGCCGAGCACCAGCCGGGAGGCCGCGTCGCGCCAGCCGACCCGGGCCATGTGCGCCCGCATCTCCATGTCCGCGATCTTGAACTGGACCGCCTGGTTGTCGCCGATCGCCCGCCCGAACGCGTGGCGCTCCTTGGCGTACTTCACCGACTCGTCGACGCAGCCCTGGGCGAGGCCGGTCGCGAGGGCCGAGATCGCGATCCGGCCCTCGTCGAGGATGCGGAGGAACTGCGCGTACCCCCGGCCCTCCTCGCCGAGCAGGTTCGCGACGGGCACGCGGACGTCGTCGAAGGACAGCTCACGGGTGTCCGAGGCGTTCCAGCCGACCTTGGAGTACGGGGCGGCGACGGTGAAGCCGGGGGTGCCCGACGGCACGATGATCGAGGAGATCAGCGGCCGGCCGTCCGCCTTGCGGCCGGTCACGGCGGTGACGGTGACCAGGCCCGTGATGTCCGTACCGGAGTTGGTGATGAAGCACTTCGAGCCGTTGATCACCCACTCGTCGCCGTCACGGACGGCCGTCGTGCGGGTGCCGCCGGCGTCCGAGCCCGCGCCGGGCTCGGTCAGCCCGAAGGCGCCCAGGATCTCGCCCGAGCACATGCGGGGCAGCCACTCCCGCTTCTGCTCCTCGGTGCCGAAGCGGTAGACGGGCATCGCGCCCAGCGAGACGCCCGCCTCCAGGGTGATGGCGACGGAGGAGTCGACCCGGGCCAGCTCCTCGAGGGCGATGCCGAGGGCGAGGTAGTCGCCGCCCATGCCGCCGTACTCCTCGGGGAAGGGCAGGCCGAACAGGCCCATGCGGCCCATCTCGCGGACGATCTCGTACGGGAACTCGTGCCGCTCGTAGTAGTCCCCGATCTTGGGGGCGATGACGTCGTGGGCGAACTCCTCGACGGTGCGGCGGAGTTCCTCGTGCTCTTCGGAGAGCCGGTGGTCGAGGGACATGGGTTTCGTCACTCCTTGTGGGAGAGGGCGCGGACGGTACGGGAAGGGCTCGGTCGGCCCAGTTGTTCGGCCATCCACACGCTCGTGGCGGTGAGGGCGGCGAGGTCGACCCCGGTCTCGATGCCGAGGCCGTCGAGCATCCACACGAGGTCCTCGGTGGCGAGGTTGCCGGTGGCGCTCTTGGCGTACGGGCAGCCGCCGAGGCCGCCGGCGGAGGCGTCGACGGTGGTGACACCGTGGCGGAGCGCGGCGAGCGTGTTGGACAGCGCCTGGCCGTAGGTGTCGTGGAAGTGCACGGCGATCCGGGAGGTGGGGACGCCGGCTTCGTTCAGCGCCGTCAGCAGCGCCTGGACGTGCCCCGGGGTGGCGACGCCGATGGTGTCGCCGAGGCTCAGCTCGTCGCAGCCCATCTCGGCCAGCGCCTTGGTGACCCGGACGACCTGCTCGACCGGGACCGGGCCCTCCCACGGGTCGCCGAAGCACATGGAGAGATAGCCGCGCACCTTCAGGCCCTGCTCTATGGCCCGCGTGACGGTCGGCGCGAACATGGCCAGCGCCTCGTCGACGGTCCGGTTGAGGTTGGCCTTGGCGAAGGACTCGGTGGCGGAGGCGAAGACCGCGATCTCCCGCGCGCCGAGGGCGAGGGCGCGGTCGAGACCGCGCTCGTTGGGGACGAGCACGGGCAGGCGCGCCGGCAGGCCCCGCAGCAGCGGGAACAGCTCCTCGGCGTCGGCCAGCTGGGGCACCCACCGGGGGTGGACGAAGCTGGTGGCCTCGACCGTGGAGAGCCCGGCCCCGGCGAGACGGCGCACGAACTCGGCCTTGACGGCGGTCGGGACGACGGTCTTCTCGTTCTGCAGCCCGTCGCGGGCCCCGACCTCGTGGATGCGGACGCGGGCGGGGAGCCCGGCGGCGGGCACCGTCATGGGCAGGCCCGTGGTCATGATTCCTCCCTCGGGGTCACCACGGCGAGGATCTGGTCCATGGCGACGGTGGTGCCGGGTGTGACGTCCAGTTCGGTGACGGTGCCGGCGTGCGGGGCGGAGATGACGTGCTCCATCTTCATCGCCTCGACGACGAGGAGGCTCTGCCCGGCCTCGACCTCCTCCCCGACGGTCACCTTCACGACGGTCACGGTTCCCGGCATGGGGGCGGCGAGGGTGTCGGCGCCTCCGTGGCGGGCTCCGGAGAGCGCGGCGGCGACGGGATCGTGATCGAGGACGTGCCAGGAGTCCCCGTCGCGGCCCAGCCAGACCCCCTCCGGGGAGGAGGCGAGGCGGAAGTGGTGGGTGAGGCCGTCGAGGTGGACGGTGACCGAGTCGGCGGTGACCTTGGCCCCTGCGGGCGCCTGCGCCGTGACGGGTTCGAGGCCCGACACGCGGAACGGGAAGTCCAGGGGGGCCGGCCGGCCGCCGATGCGCCAGCCGTTCGGCACGGAGAACGGGTCGGTCCAGCCGGCCGCGGGGGCGGGGGTGAGCGCGGTGAGCCGTACGGCGGCGGCCGCGGCGTAGACCTCGTCGGGTACGCCCTTGTCGACCAGGCTCTCCGCGTCCCGCTCGACGAGCCCGGTGTCCAGGTCGCCGCTCACCACCGAGGGGTGGGCCAGCAGCCGGCGCAGGAAGCCCGCGTTGGTGGGGACGCCGAGGGTGACGGTGTCGGCGAGGGCCGCGCGCAGGCGGCGCAGGGCGGTGGCGCGGTCGGGGGCGTGGACGATGACCTTGGAGAGCATCGGGTCGTAGAGGCTGCCGACCTCCGTGCCCTCGCTGAGCCCGGAGTCGGTGCGGACCCCTCCGCCCTGCGGCTCGTGCAGGGAGAGAACCGTTCCGCCGGACGGGAGGAAGCCGCGGGACGGGTCCTCCGCGCAGATCCGGGCCTCGATCGCCCAGCCGTCGAGGCGGACGTCCTCCTGGCCGAAGCCCAGCTTCTCGCCGGCCGCGACCCGCAGCTGCCACTCCACCAGGTCGATCCCGGTGATCAGCTCGGTCACCGGGTGCTCGACCTGGAGCCGGGTGTTCATCTCCATGAAGTAATACGAGGAGGGGTCCACGCCCGGGACGATGAACTCGACCGTGCCCGCGCCGACGTAGCCGCAGGACCGGGCCGCCTCGACCGCCGCCGCGCCCATCTCCGCGCGGATCTCCGGGGTCAGCAGGACGCTCGGCGCCTCTTCGATGATCTTCTGGTGGCGGCGCTGGAGGGAGCACTCGCGCTCCCCGAGGTGGACGACGTTGCCGTGCGCGTCGGCCAGGACCTGGATCTCGATGTGCCGCGGGCGGTCGATCCACCGCTCCACCAGCAGGGTGTCGTCGCCGAAGGAGGACCGGGCCTCGCGCCGGGCGGCGGCGATCTCGTCGGTGAGCACCGACAGGTCCCGCACCAGGCGCATGCCCTTGCCGCCGCCGCCCGCCGAGGGCTTCAGCAGGACCGGGGCGCCCAGTTCGCGGGCGGCGGCCTCCAGTTCGGGGTCGGCGGCGCCCGGTACGACGGGGACGCCGGCCGCCTTCACGGTCTCCTTGGCCCGGATCTTGTCGCCCATGAGCGAGATCGCCGTGGCCGGCGGGCCGATGAAGACGAGTCCGGCCTCCGCGCAGGCCTGCGCGAACCCGGCGTTCTCGGCGAGGAATCCGTACCCCGGGTGGACCGCCTGCGCGCCGGTGCGGCGGGCGGCCTCGATCAGCCGCTCGGCGGAGAGGTAGGACTCGGCGGCGGGGGCGGGGCCGAGCCGAACCGCCGTGTCGGCCTCCCGTACGTGCCGGGCGTCGGCGTCCGCGTCGCTGTAGACGGCGACCGAGCGGACCCCCATCGCCCGCAGGGTACGGATGACGCGGACGGCGATCTCGCCGCGGTTGGCGACGAGGACTGTGTCGAACATGGTCATCTGTCACTCACATCCGGAAGACGCCGAAGGCGGGTTCGGTCAGGGGGGCGTTGGCGCAGGCGGTGAGCGCGAGGCCGACGGCCTGCCGGGTCTCCATCGGGTCGATGACCCCGTCGTCCCAGAGCCGGGCGGTGGCGTAGTAGGCGTTGCCCTGCGTCTCGTACTGCTCGCGGATCGGCGCCTTGAAGGCGTCCTCCTCCTCGGCGCTCCATCCGTCGCCGAGCTGGTCCCGCTTGACCGTCGCGAGGACGGACGCGGCCTGCTCGCCGCCCATGACCGAGATCTTGGCGTTGGGCCACATCCAGAGGAAGCGGGGGGAGTAGGCCCGTCCGCACATGGAGTAGTTGCCCGCGCCGTACGAGCCGCCGACGACGACGGTCAGCTTCGGCACCCGGGTGCACGCGACGGCCGTGACCATCTTGGCGCCGTGCTTGGCGATGCCGCCCGCTTCGTAGTCCCGGCCGACCATGAAGCCGGAGATGTTCTGCAGGAAGAGCAGCGGGATGCCGCGCTGGTCGCACAGCTCGATGAAGTGGGCGCCCTTCTGGGCGGATTCGGAGAACAGGATGCCGTTGTTGGCGACGATGCCCACCGGGTGGCCGTGGATCCGGGCGAAGCCGGTGACGAGCGTCTGGCCGTACTCCGACTTGAACTCCTGGAAGCGCGAGCCGTCGACGATCCGGGCGATGATCTCGCGGGCGTCGTAGGGCGTACGGGAGTCCACCGGCACCGCGCCGTACAGCCCGGCCGGGTCGACCTTCGGCTCGACGACCGGCTCGACCGACCAGGGCAGCGGGCCGCGCTCGGGGAGCGTCGCCACGATGTTGCGGACGATCCGCAGGGCGTGGGCGTCGTCCTCGGCGAGGTGGTCGGTGACCCCGGACGTACGGGAGTGGACCTCGCCGCCGCCCAGCTCCTCGGCCGTGACGACCTCGCCGGTCGCGGCCTTCACCAGCGGCGGCCCGCCGAGGAAGATCGTGCCCTGGTTGCGGACGATCACGGCCTCGTCGCTCATCGCGGGGACGTACGCGCCGCCGGCCGTGCAGGAGCCGAGGACCGCCGCGATCTGCGGGATGCCGGCGCCGGACATCCGGGCCTGGTTGTAGAAGATCCGGCCGAAGTGCTCCCGGTCGGGGAAGACCTCGTCCTGGAGCGGCAGGAAGGCGCCGCCCGAGTCCACGAGGTAGAGGCAGGGGAGACGATTCTCCAGCGCCACCTCCTGGGCCCGCAGGTGCTTCTTCACCGTCATCGGGTAGTACGTGCCGCCCTTGACGGTGGCGTCGTTGGCGACGATCACGACCTCGCGGCCGGAGACCCGGCCGATGCCGGCGATGACTCCGGCGGCCGGTGCCTGGTCGCCGTACATGCCGGTCGCGGCCAGCGGGGCCAGCTCCAGGAAGGGCGAGCCCGGGTCCAGAAGCGTGTCCACCCGGTCCCGCGGCAGCAGCTTGCCGCGCGCGGTGTGCCGGGCTCGGGCCTTCTCGCCGCCGCCGAGCGCGGCCGCCGCGAGCTTGGCGCGCAGGGTCGCGGCCAGCTCGTGGTGGGCTGCCTCGTTGGCCTGCCAGGCCGGCGAGGCGGGGTCCGCCGCGCTCGTCAGCACAGGTGCCTGCTGCATCGACTGAGCTCCCTTGCTCGGTTAATGAGCGTTAACGTATGTCCTTCAGGTTAACGACCGCTAACCGCGTTGTCTAGAATCGGTCCCATGACCACGACCGCCAGGACCGACGCCCCGACGCGACGCGAGCAGATCCTCAAGGAGGCCGCCCGCCTCTTCGCCGAGCGCGGCTTCCACGGCGTGGGCGTGGACGAGATAGGAGCGGCCGTCGGCATCAGCGGCCCCGGGCTCTACCGCCACTTCCCCGGCAAGGACGCCATGCTGGCCGAGCTGCTCGTCGGCATCAGCGAGCGGCTCCTCGACGGCGGCCGGCTCCGGGTCGGCGAGGCGGCCGGCGACCCGCGGGCGCTCCTCGGCTCGCTCATCGACGGACACATCGACTTCGCCCTCGACGACCGGCCCCTGATCACCCTCCACGACCGCGAGCTCGACCGGCTCAAGGACGAGGACCGCAAGCGGGTGCGCCAGCTCCAGCGGCAGTACGTGGAGCTGTGGGTGGCGGTCGTACGGGAGCTGTACCCGACCGCCACCGAGAGCGAGGCGCGCGCGGCCGTGCACGCGGTCTTCGGCCTCCTGAACTCCACGCCCTACCTCGCCGCACTGGGGCGCACGGCGATGGAGGAGCTGCTGCGGCGCCTGGCCCACGGCGCCTTCGGCGCCCTGGCCGCCGCCCGCTAGCCGCGTCGGCGCCCCGCGGTCCGTCGGACCCGCGGGCCGTCCGGCAGACTTCCCGGAGACGACGGGCCCTCGGGCGCCGTCCGGCAGACGACCGAGCACGGGGGCACGGCCATGGCACAGGACGCGACGGAGGCCGGCGTCCGCCCGGCGGACAGCGGGCGGCGCATCCAGGAGGTGGACGCCCTGCGCGGCTTCGCGCTCGGCGGGATCCTCCTGGTCAACGCCCTCGTCATGGCGGGCGTCCCCGCCCTCCCCGACGACACGCCCGGCCTCGTGGCCAAAGGCTTGGTCACCGCGTTCGTGGAGACCAAGTTCTATCTGCTCTTCTCGTTCCTCTTCGGCTACAGCTTCGTCCTCCAGCAGGAGTCGGCCGAGCGCGCCGGCGCGCGCTTCGTCCCGCGCATGCTGCGCCGCCTCCTCGGCCTCTTCGTCCTCGGCCTGCTGCACATCGCGCTGCTCTACACCGGCGACATCCTGACCATGTACGCCCTCCTCGGCCTGATCCTCCTCGCGGCCCGGGGCGCGTCCCCCGGCCGGCTGTGGACGGCCGCCCGCTGGGTCCAGACGGTGACCTCCGCGCTGCTGCTCGCCTTCGCCGCCCTGGTGACGCTCGTCCCGGACGGCGGCACCGACACCGACCAGGCCGAGGAGACCGCCCGGCTGACGGCCGGCTACCGCGGCGGCCCGGCCGACATCATCGCCACCCACCTCGCCGCCTGGCCCGACGTCGTCGGCGCCCTCCTCTTCGCCGGCGGCCTGGTCACCGCCGCCTTCCTGGCGGGCGCGGCGGCCGGCAAGCGGCGGCTGCTGGCCGGTGACGCCCTCGGCACGGACCGGCTGCGGCGGATCCGTACGTACGGACTGCTCTGCGGCCTGCCCGGCTCCCTCCTCATGGCGGCGGGCGCCACCGGCGTCCTCCCGGCCCGCTGGGGGACCCTCGCCTTCGTCGCCGGCATGGTCACCGCCCCGGCGCTCACCGCCGCGTACGGCAGCGCCCTGCTGCTGTGGATGCGGACGCCGCGCGGCGCCGCCACCCGCCGGCTGCTGGCCCCCGCCGGCCGGATGGCGCTCACCGGCTACCTGACACAGTCCCTGGTGATGGCGCTCGTCTTCACCGGCTACGGACTCGCGCTGTACGGCCGCGTCGACGCCGTCGCCGTCCTCGCCGGAGCCCTGGCGCTCTACGCGGGACAGCTGCTCCTCAGCGGGTGGCTGATGCGCCGCTTCCGGCTCGGCCCGGTGGAGTGGCTGCTGCGCGCGGTGACCCTCGCCGGACGCCCCCACGGCGGCGATCGGACCCGGCGCTGAGGTCCACGGGACGAAACGGGGCGGCCACGGGCCGTGGCGGACGGCAGAATGGGCACCATGCCGATACTCAGCCGCCCCGCCCTCGTCGAGCACCTCGTCCGGACCCGGATCGCGGGGGACGTCGCCACCCCGCGTGACAACAACCTCTCCCACTACCGCAAGCTCGCCAACGGCGACCGCCACTACTGGCTGGGCCTGGAGCTGGGCGACCGGTGGACGGACGAGCAGGACGTGCTCGCCGTGATGGCCGAGCGGTGCGGCGTGAACGACGACCCCGCGCACCGGAGCGGGCAGGACACCATCGACCCCGAGCTGACCGTCGACGGACTCGACCGGATGGCCGCCCGGCTGCGCAAGGCCGCCGCCGGCAAGCAGCGGGTGCTGTTCGCGACCGGCCACCCCGGCGCGCTGATCGACGCCCACAGCCGGGTCGCCGCCGCGCTGCGGGCGGCGGGCTGCGACATCGTGCGGATCCCCGGCGGGCTCACCGCCGACGAGGGGTACGTCGTGCAGTTCGCCGACGTCGCCGTCTTCGAGCGGGGCGCGACCCTCTGGCACACCCACTCGCCCGAGCCGATGAACGCGATCCTCGACGGCCTGGAGCGCGAGGGCGAGCCGCGGCCCGACCTCGTGGTCGCCGACCACGGCTGGGCCGGCCGCGCCGGCCAGCGGGGCATCGACTCCGTCGGCTACGCGGACTGCAACGACCCCGCCCTCTTCATCGGCGAGGCCGAGGGCACGATGCAGGTCACCATCCCGCTCGACGACCACGTCATCGACCCCCGCTCCTACGAGCCCCTGACGGCCTACCTCCTGGACGCGGCGGGCCTGACGGTCTGAGGGGCCCGCCCGCGGACGGGCCCGCGTCCCGGCCGCGGCGGACCCGCCCCCGCCCCGGCACGTTCACGTCCCCGTCGGGCCGGCCGGCCCTTCGGCCGGACGGCGGCCGGCTCCGGGGGTCGGGTCCAGATAGACCCGGCGGATCGAGGGGAAGCGTTCGCGCAGCTGCTGTTCGGCCTCCTCGCAGGCCCATTCGACCTGGGCCGCCGAGGACACGTCCCGAAAGTCGATCTTCGCCGCGATCATGACCTCCTCCGGGCCCTGGATGAGCGTCGTCAGCTCCAGGACGCCGACGATGTGCGGCACGGAGAGCAGCTCCTCCACGACCAGCGCCCGCATCGCGCGCGGCACCGGCCGGCCGATCAGCAGCTCCGCGTTGGAGCGGCCCAGCACCCACGCCACGTACACCAGCAGCGCGCCGATCAGGATCGAGGCGACACCGTCCCACATCCCCGAGCCGGTGATCTGACCGCCCAGCAGGCCGCCGGCCGCCAGCATCAGGCCCGCCAGGGCGGCCGAGTCCTCCAGGACGACCGCCTTGACGGTGGTGTCGGGGGTCAGCCGCAGATAGCGCCCGAACGGCGCCTTCACCCGCTCGGCCTCGCCCCTGACCTGCCGGAGGCCCGTCCGCAGCGAGAAGCCCTCCAGGACGAAGGCGACCGCGAGTACGACGTACGAGACGAGCGGGTCGCCCGGCTCCTCGCCGTGGGTCAGGGTGTGGATGCCGTCGTAGACGGAGAAGACCGCGCCGCCGACGAAGGTGGCGACGGCGGCGAGCAGCGCCCAGACGTAGCGCTCGTTCGCGTATCCGAGCGGATGGTCCTCGTCGGCCGGTTTCGCGCTCCGCTTGAGCGCGGTGAGCAGCATGACCTCGGTGACCGTGTCGGCGACCGAGTGGGCCGCCTCGGAGAGCATCGCGCTCGATCCGCTGATCAGGCCCGCGACGGCCTTGGCGGCGGCGATCCCGAGGTTCGCCGCCGCCGCCACGATCACCGTGGACGTGCTCTCGCCGTTCTGCGCCATGCTCCGGACGGTATGTCCGATCATCAGCGCGGAACGCGAACGACACCCTCCTGGATGACGGAGATCGCCAGCCGCCCGTCCCGCGTGTAGATCCGCGCCTGGCCCAGGCCCCGGCCGCCCGAGGCGGACGGCGACTCCTGGTCGTAGAGCAGCCACTCGTCGGCCCGGAACGGCCGGTGGAACCACATCGCGTGGTCCAGCGACGCCCCGACGACGTCCCCGACGGCCCAGCCGCCGCGCCCGTGGGCGAGCAGCACCGAGTCCAGCAGCGTCATGTCGGAGACGTACGTCGCCAGGCAGACGTGCAGCAGCGGATCGTCGGCCAGCTTGCCGTTCGTACGGAACCACACCTGGGAACGCGGCTCGCGGGGCTCCCCGACGGAACCCCACGGCGGGGTGTCGGCGTAGCGCAGGTCCACCGCCGCCCGCGCCTCGACCAGGCGCGCGGCCACGTCCGCCGGAAGGTGCCGGGGCAGCATCTCGGCCGCCGTCGGCAGCGACTCCGGGTCCGGCGCGGCCGGCATGTCGTACTGGTGCTCCAGCCCCTCCTCGTACGTCTGGAAGGACGCGGAGAGGTGGAAGATCGGCTGCCCGTGCTGCACGGCGACGACCCGGCGGGTGGTGAAGGAGCGGCCGTCGCGGATCCGGTCGACGGTGTAGACGATCGGCGCGCCCGGGTCCCCGGCGCGCAGGAAGTACGCGTGCAGGGAGTGGGCGAGCCGGTCCTCGGGGACGGTCCGGCCGGCCGCCACCAGTGCCTGGGCGGCCACCTGGCCGCCGAAGACGCGGGGGACGACGGCCGAACGGGACTGCCCCCGGAAGAAGTTCTGCTCGATCTGCTCCAGGTCGAGCAGATCGAGCAGGGAGTCGAGCGCTTCGGGCACTTACAGGCCCATCGACTTGGCGATGATCGTCTTCATGATCTCGCTGGTGCCGCCGTAGATGCGGTTCACGCGGTTGTCGGCGTACAGGCGGGCGATCGGGTACTCGTTCATGTAGCCGTAGCCGCCGTGCAGCTGGAGGCAGCGGTCGATGACGCGGTGGGCGACCTCGGTGCAGAACAGCTTGGCGCTCGCGGCCTCGGCCGGGGTCAGCTCGCCCGCGTCCAGGGCCTCCAGGGCGCGGTCGGCGACGGCCTCGGCGGCGTCGACCTCGGCCTGGCAGGCGGCCAGCTCGAACTTGGTGTTCTGGAAGTGGGCGACCGGCTTGCCGAAGACGGTGCGCTCCTGCACGTACTGCTGCGCGAAGCGGACGGCGGCCCTGGCCTGCGCGTAGGCGCCGAAGGCGATGCCCCAGCGCTCCGAGGCGAGGTTGTGGCCGAGGTAGTAGAAGCCCTTGTTCTCCTCGCCGAGCAGGTCCTCGACGGGCACCTTCACGTCGACGAACGCCAGCTCGGCGGTGTCGGAGGTGCGCAGGCCGAGCTTGTCCAGCTTGCGGCCGATGGAGTAGCCCGCGGACTTCGTGTCCACCGCGAAGAGGGAGATGCCGGAGCGGCGGTCCTCGGCGGTGGGCGCGGCGGTACGGGCACAGACGATGACGCGGTCGGCGTGCACGCCGCCGGTGATGAAGGTCTTGGCGCCGTTGAGGACGTAGTGCGTGCCGTCCTCGGAGAGCTTGGCGGTGGTCTTCATGCCCGCGACGTCGGAGCCGGTGCCCGGCTCGGTCATCGCCAGGGCCCACATCTCCTCGCCGGAGACGAACTTCGGGAGGTAACGCTTCTTCTGCTCGTCGGTGGCGAGCATCTTGATGTACGGCAGGGCGAGCAGCACGTGCACGCCGGAGCCGCCGAAGTTCACGCCCGCGCGGGAGGTCTCCTCGTAGAGGACGGCCTCGAACTTGTGCGTGTCCAGGCCCGCGCCGCCGAACTCCTCGGGGACGTTGATGCCGAAGACGCCCAGCTCGCCGAGCTTGTAGTAGAAGTCGCGCGGCGCCTGGCCCGCGGCGAACCACTCGTCGTAGACGGGGACGACCTCGGCCTCGATGAAGGCGCGGATGGTGTCCCGGAACGCCTCGTGGTCCTCGTTGAATACGGTACGGCGCACGAGCCGCCTCCTTCGGAGTCCTGGGTGCCTGGGTGCCAGACGCAGTATGCCTAAGCGCTTGCTCAGTCAAGTTACCGGTGGGTTCGCGCCGCTGTCCAGATCTGAGGCGCCCAGGGTTGCCCAGATCACGTCCGCTCACGCCCCGGACGCCTCGCCGGGGACCCAGCGCAGACCGACGGAGTCGTATCCGTGCACGGGCCGCCCCTTCGCCCCGCTCGTCCGGAAGGGCCCGCCGTCCTCGTCCCCGATCCGGACCGTGCCCCGGCGCCCCTCCGAGCTCCACTCCAGCTCCAGGTACCAGCGGCAGTCACACCCCGACGTCCCCGCCGAGACCAGCAGCTCCTCCGGCTCGGCGGCGCTGACCGCGTACGGGAAGGAGACCGCCGGGAGCGTCCGGCCCTCCTCCCCGGAGGCGTCGTACCCGTCCAGCGCCCGCGCCACCGGCCGCGGCCGGTCCAGATCCACCTCGAAACGGCGCGGCGTCACCGCCCCGCCGCACCCGTCGTCCGTCCGGTACGCCGCCCACGGCAGCGGCGCGCCCCGCTCCACCACCCGCACGTGCAGCGCCTGGAGCACCACCGCCGCGGTGCTCTTCCCCTGCACCGACACCCGCACCAGCGTCTGGCCGCCGTCCACGGCCCCCTGCGCCGCCGCCCAGCTCCGCGCGTCGGCCGCCTGCGGCGGGGGAGGGGGCGTCCGCTCCACGAGGTAGGTGTGCCCGCACCCGTTCTTCCACAGGTGCGAGGCGACCGTCCACGTCAGCGGCGCCGGTGGTTCGGCGGCCCGCTCCCGGGCCTTCCCGGGCAGGAGTACGGCTCCGAGCGTCACCGTCCCCACGACCGCCAGCGTCCCGCCGACCAGGCCCAGCCACCCCCACCGGCGCCTCCGCCGCTCGGACGGGAGGCCCGGCACGCGCGCGTGCACGAGTTCCAGCTCGGGCTCGGACGCAGGCTCCGGGGCCGGCTCGGGCTCGGGCGTCTTCGTTTCCGGGCCGGGTGCGGGCGCAGGCTTCGGTTCCGGGCCGGGCTGGGGTTCTGCCGCGGGCTCCGGCGCCGGAGGGCGGCGGGTGCGGTCCGCGCGGCTCCAGGCCGCCTCCAGGGCCCGCCGCTCCTCCTCGTCCGCCCCGCACAGCAGGGCGAGGCGGTCGACCACGGCGAACTCCTCCGGGACGGTCGCGCCCGAGCAGTAGCGGTGGAGGGTGGACCCGCTGACGCTCAGGCGCCGGCCCAGCGCCTCGTAACTGCGCCCGTCCCGCGCCTTCAGCGCGCGCACGAACCGCGCGAACTCCTCGACGGCGGCGTCCTTCGGCATTCCATCCCCCTCGACCCTGCGTCCCATGCTTCATGTCCTTGCACGTCAGCGGGGGTGGGATGGTTCCGGGACGGGTGGAGGGCGCGTCACCGTTGCAGACGGCCGGCGCCGGCCCGACGCTGGTGGAGCACTGACCGAACGACCCGACGGGGGATCCACCAGCATGAACAAGCTCCGCACCGCACTCGCCACCGCCGCCGCTGCCGCCCTGGGCCTCGCGGCCCTCGCCACGGCCCCGGCGCAGGCCGCTGCCCAGCCCGCCTTCCTCGCCGCCTCCCAGATGCCGCCGTCGTCGACGCCGTGGACCGCCACCCAGGTCTTCACCGGCGTCCCGGAGAACGGCGGCGTCCTCTGCGCCCCGTACAAGATCCCGGCGCAGAACACCCGCTACCGCGAGTTCAGCACCGAGCTCGACACCAACGGCGTCCAGGTCACCACCGTCGCCCGCACCGAGGCCGACGCCGTGAAGCTGGTGGACACCCTCCGCAAGGCCCTCGCCGGCTGCGGGCCCCTGCTGGAGCGGCAGAACCCGGGCCTGGACGCCGTCAGCGCGTACCACGGCAAGCTCGCCGTCGAGGAGGGCGCCTGGGTCTACAGCCTGGACACCGCCGACCCGCAGATCGGCAGCACCGACATCCACCTCTTCTCCGTCGGCCGCGACGGCCGCACCGTCACCCTCGTCCGCTGGGGTCAGATGGGCGACCTCGAGGACGCCCCGCTGACCGCCTTCCGCACGACGACGAAGACCGCCGTCAACAAGCTCTACTGATCCGGGGGCGGGGACCGGAGTCAGTCCGGGAGGCGGCCCAGCGCGAACCACAGTTCCATGCGCACGTCGGCGTCGTCCAGGTCCCGGCCCAGGAGCGCGGCGCAGCGGGCGACGCGCTGGCGGACGGTGTTGCGGTGGATGTCCAGCGCCACCGCCGTCCGGTCCCAGTTGCCGTGCAGGGAGAGCCAGGCCCGCAGGGTCCCGACGAGCGGCGGGGTGAGGGGGGCGAGGAGGGACCGGGCGTACGCGTCCGCCTCGTCCCCGTCCACCAGCCCCCCGATCCCGGCCACCCGGTGCCGCACGAGCCCCACCCGCAGGGCCTCCGCCCTGGCCAGCGCCCGCGCGGCCTGCGCGTCCCCGACGGCCAGCTCCTCCGCCGCGACGGGGGCGCTGACCCCGAGCACCCACCCGTCCTGCGCCCGGGCACCGGCCGAGGCCGGCACCAGCAACCGCACGACCCCCCGGGGCCGGGAGCCCGCGGGCCCCGGCCCCCGGGCCTCACCCGGCTCCGCGCGCTCGTCGGCGGGGCTCTCGTCCCCCGCCACCAGCGCCGTCCCCAGGGCCGCCGCCAAGGCTCCCGCCGCGAACGGCGTGCCGTCGCCGCCGCGGGCGTGCACCACCGACCACGGCCCGGGGCCCAGCGCCGCCGCCACCTCCGCCGGGGGCGCGCCGAGCAGCAGGCGGACCAGGGCCGCGTCGCGGACGGAGGCGTCGGCGCCCCGGTGCGGGGCGGTCAGCAGGGACAGCAGGACCACCGCCACCCCGGCGATCGTGTGGTCGGCCGTCTCCCTCCGCTCGGCCGCCACCCCCAGCGTCAGCCCCTCCCCGCCGCCCAGCGCGTACGCGGCGAGCCGCAGCCCGCCCCCGTCGCCGCTCGCCGACGCCGGGCCGCCCGGGCGCGGGCCGACCACCCCCGCCAGCTCCCGCAGCGCCCCCGCCGCCTCCGGCGGGACCGGCCGCCCCGCCGTCGCGTACTCCGTGCCGTCCGCCGCGAACAGCACCGCCCGCCCGCCCAGCCGGGACGCCAGCGCGCCGAGCACCGCCGGGACCGGCGCGGGCCGGGCCGCCGCCGTCGCCAGCGACTGCTGCGCCTCCGTCACCCGGCGCAGCTCCCGGTGCCTGGCCTCCGCCATCAGCCGCCACACCGCCCGCGCCACCGCCGTGAACGGCGTGTCCGGCGGCACCTCGACCAGCGGCAGACCGGCCCGGTCGCACGCCGCCACCAGGGCCGCCGGGACCGTGTCGTACACCGGCGTGACGCCGAACCCGAGCGCCGCCGCGCCCGCCTCCACCACCCGCTCGACGTACCGCTCCGGGTCGGTGAGCTGCACCCCCGCCGTCATCAGCAGCTCGCCGCCGAGGAGATAGGGGTACGGGTCGGCCATCTCCGAGGTGTGGACCCAGTGGACGTGGACGTCCTCGGGGCCGGTGGCCGCTCCGGCGAGCAGCCGCAGCCCGAGGTCCGGGCGGCCGAGCAGCGCGGCCAGCGGGACCGGCTGGGCCGGGGGCGTGAAGGTCGGTTCCTGCGCGGGCATCGCCATGGATCCTTCGTACATCCGGAGCGTGAACAATGGATGAAACGTACACTTCAGCGTCGCTTTCCGGCCACCTACTGTCGTGCCATCCAGGGGCCGCGGGTACGGGCGGATGTCCCCGCGATCCGCCCCTGGTCAGCCTTTCGGGGCTTCCCCCGCACGACACGCCACCGAGGTGAGAAGGAGGGCCCCATGGCCGTCGACTACGCAGTGATCGTCGTGTACCTGGCCGGCATGCTCGCGATGGGCTGGTGGGGCATGCGCCGCGCCAAGTCCAAGAGCGAGTTCCTGGTGGCGGGCCGCCGGCTCGGCCCGTGGATGTACTCCGGCACCATGGCCGCCATCGTCCTCGGCGGTGCCTCCACCATCGGCGGCGTCGGCCTCGGTTACAAGTACGGTCTCTCCGGCGCCTGGATGGTCTTCACCATCGGACTCGGCCTGCTGGCCCTCTCCGTCTTCTTCTCCGCGCGGATCGCCCGGCTGAAGGTCTACACCGTCTCCGAGATGCTCGACCTGCGCTACGGCGGCCGGGCGGGCGTGATCTCCGGTGTGGTCATGTGGGCGTACACGCTGATGCTGGCCGTCACCTCGACCATCGCGTACGCGACCATCTTCGACGTCCTCTTCGACCTGCCCCGCACGGTCGCGATCGTCCTCGGCGGCGCCATCGTCGTCGCGTACTCGACGCTCGGCGGCATGTGGTCCATCACCCTCACCGACATGGTGCAGTTCGTGGTGAAGACCATCGGCGTGCTGATCCTGCTGCTGCCGATCGCCGTGATCAAGGCCGGCGGGTTCGCGGAGATGAAGGCCCAGCTGCCCACCGAGTACTTCGCCCCGCTCGGCATCGGCGGCGAGACGATCTTCACGTACGTGCTGATCTACACCTTCGGCATGCTCATCGGGCAGGACATCTGGCAGCGCGTCTTCACCGCCAGGAGCGACAAGGTCGCGAAGTGGGGCGGCACCGTCGCCGGTACGTACTGTCTCGTCTACGCCCTCGCCGGCGCCGTCATCGGCACGGCGGCCAAGGTCCTCTACCCGAAGCTGCCCAGCGCCGACGACGCCTTCGCCACCATCGTCAAGGACGAGCTGCCCATGGGCGTGCGCGGCCTCGTCCTCGCCGCCGCGCTCGCCGCCGTCATGTCCACCTCCTCCGGCGCGCTCATCGCCTGCGCCACCGTCGCCAACAACGACATCTGGTCGCGTCTGCGCGGACTCACCGCGCGGAACGACGGGAGCGGGAGCGATCACGACGAGGTGAAGGGCAACCGGCTCTTCATCCTGATCATGGGCATCGCCGTCATCTGCATCGCCATCGCCCTCAACGACGTCGTCCAGGCGCTCACCGTCGCCTACAACCTCCTGGTCGGCGGGCTGCTCGTCCCGATCCTCGGCGGGCTGCTGTGGCGCCGCGGCACGGTGCAGGGCGCCCTGGCGGCGGTCGCCGTCGGCGGCCTCTCGGTGATCGGCCTGATGTGGACTTACGGAATCCTTGCGAATGAGCCTGTTTACTATGGTTTGTTGGCATCGCTCGCCGCTTATGTGATCGTTTCCCTGGCGACCCGCCCGACCGACCCCGCCGTCCTGGCCGCCTGGCGCGCCCGGCTGGCGGGCCGGGACACCGACGCGGCCGAGGGCCGGGAGCCCGCGACCGTACCGGCCACCACCACCGGCTGACCCCGCGCCACCGGACGCGACCCGTCCGGAAGACCCCGACACACCCAGGAGGACCCGACCATGAGCAGCAGCGACCAGAACGCGTTCCGCGGCCCGACCGACTCGTCCCGCATCCCGCGGTACGCCGGCCCCGCGACGTTCGCCCGGCTGCCGCGGCTCGACGAGGTCGGCACCGCCGACGTCGCCGTGGTCGGCATCCCCTTCGACAGCGGCGTCTCCTACCGCCCCGGCGCCCGCTTCGGCGGCAACGCGATCCGCGAGGCGTCCCGCCTCCTCCGCCCGTACAACCCGGCGCAGGACGCCTCGCCGTTCGCCCTCGCCCAGGTCGCCGACGCCGGTGACATCGCGGCCAACCCGTTCAACATCAACGAGGCCGTCGAGACCATCGAGGCCGCCGCCGACGACCTGCTCGCCACCGGCGCCCGCATGATGACGCTGGGCGGCGACCACACGGTCGCGCTGCCGCTGCTGCGCTCCGTCGCCAAGAAGCACGGCCCCGTCGCCCTGCTCCACTTCGACGCGCACCTCGACACCTGGGACACGTACTTCGGCGCCGAGTACACCCACGGCACGCCGTTCCGCCGCGCCGTCGAGGAGGGCATCCTCGACACCGAGGCGCTCTCCCACGTCGGCACCCGCGGCCCGCTGTACGGCAAGCAGGACCTGACCGACGACGAGAAGATGGGCTTCGGCATCGTCACGTCGGCGGACATCTACCGCCGGGGCGCGGACGAGGTCGCCGACCAGCTCCGCCAGCGCATCGGGGACCGCCCGCTCTACATCTCCATCGACATCGACTGCCTCGACCCGGCCCACGCGCCGGGCACCGGCACCCCGGAGGCGGGCGGCATGACCTCCCGCGAGCTCCTGGAGATCCTGCGCGGCCTGTCCTCCTGCAACCTCGTCTCCGCCGACGTCGTGGAGGTCGCCCCGGCCTACGACCACGCGGAGATCACGGCGGTCGCCGCCTCGCACACGGCGTACGAGCTGACCACGATCATGTCCCGCCAGATCGCGGCGAGCCGCGCCACGGGCACGAAGTAACCCACCGGTCGTCGGCCGTCCCGCCCCCGGAGGGGCGGGCGGGTGCCTCGGTACGACCCCGTCCGGGCCGGGCCGTACCGTGGGGCGGTCCGGCGGAGCTCCACCGAGCCGCACCGGCCGGGCCCGCGCCGCGAGCGCCGCACCCGGGCCGGCCGCCTGCCCGCGCCCGTATCCGACACGCAGAACGAGCCACACCCGAGGGGACGTCATGACCCACGACCACGACCTGGTGCTCCGGCCGACGGCCGCGCAGAGCGAGGCCGCGCTCAACCCCCCCGCGGGGCGCAACGGCGGCGACCTCGTCGTCGAGAGCCTCTCCGGGCTGGGCGCGACCACCGTCTTCGGGCTGCCGGGGCAGCACGCGCTCGGCATGTTCGACGCCCTGCGCCGCTCCTCCCTCACCTACGTCGGGCTGCGGGTCGAGAACAACGCGGGCTTCGCCGCCGACGCCTACGGCCGGATGACCGGCGAGGCGGCCCCGCTGCTGCTCTCCACCGGCCCCGGCGCGCTCATGTCGCTCGCCGCGCTCCAGGAGGCCGCCGCCGCCTCGGCGCCCGTCCTCGCCATCGGGAGCCAGGTGCCCACCGCCGGCCTCGGCGGCGGGCGGCACGGCTATCTGCACGAGCTGCGCGACCAGCAGGCGTCCTTCCGGGACATCGTGAAGTCCGTCCACACCGTCCGTACGCAGTCCCAGATCCCCTCGGCGATCGCGGCGGCCTGGGAGTCGGCGCTCACCGCCCCGCACGGGCCGGTCTGGGTGGAGATCCCGCAGGACGTCCTCCTGGCCGAGACCGCGATCCCCGTCGTCACCGCGATGGACGCCACCCCCGAGGACGTCGTCCCGCGCCCCGAGCTGACGGCCGTGGCGGCGGACCTGCTGTCCAGGGCGGCCCGGCCGGCGATCATCGCCGGCGGCGGAGTCGTACGCTCCGACGCCTCCGGCAAGCTCCGCGCGCTCGCCGAACGGCTCGACGCCCCCGTCGTCACCACCTTCGGCGGCAAGGGCGCCTTCCCCTGGCACCACCCGCTCTCCCTCCAGTCCTGGCTGGAGGACCGGCACACCACCGACTTCCTGGAGGACGCCGACGTCCTCCTGGTCGTCGGCTCCGGCCTCGGCGAGCTGTCCTCGAACTACCACACCTTCGCCCCGCGCGGCCGGGTGATCCAGATCGAGGCCGACGCCGGGAAGCTGGAGTCCAACCACCCGGCGCTCGGTATCCACGCCGACGCCCGCCTCGCCCTCCAGGCCCTCCTGGAGACGACGGAGGTGCGCCGGGACCCGACCGCCCCCGAGCGGGTCGAGGCCGTCCTGGCCAAGGTGCGGGACCGGATCGCCGCCCAGGACCTCGGCCTGGAGCAGCGGATCGTGGCCTCCGTCCGCGAGGCCCTGCCCGACAGGTCCCCGAGCTTCTGGGACATGACGATCCTCGCCTACTGGGCCTGGTCCGCCTTCGACGCCCGCCACCCCAACACCATGCACTCCGCCCAGGGCGCCGGCGGCCTCGGCTACGGCTTCCCCGCCGCCCTCGGCGCGGCCGCGGCGGACCCCACCCGGCCGGTCCTCGCCGTCTCCGGCGACGGCGGCGCCATGTACTCGATCGCCGAACTGGCGACGGCGAAGCAGTACGGCTCCGACGTCACCTGGCTGATCGTCGACGACGGCGGCTACGGCATCCTCCGCGAGTACATGACCGACACCTTCGGCGAGGCCACCGCCACCGAACTGGCCCGCCCCGACTTCGTCGCCCTCGCCGAGTCCTTCGGCGTCCCGGCGGTCCGCACCACCCCGGAGACCCTGACGGCCGACCTGGCCAAGGCCCTCGCCACCCCGGGCCCCTCCGTCGTGGTCCTCCCCGCCCTCCTCCGCATGTTCGAGCCCACCCACCTGTGACCCGCGCGGTCCCCGGTCCTAGGACCGGAGACCGTACTTTTGTGACAGCGGGATGAAATCGCACCTCAGCCGCGTTGGAGCCATCCGGTAGAGCAGGACGAACGGGAGGCACCACGTGGCCGCGGCGGGGCGAGAAGAGCAGGGGTGGGCGCGCAGGCTCACCGGGTATGCCTGGCGGTACAAGGCCAACGTGGTGCTCGCCCTCGGGTCCTCGCTCGCCGGCATGGGCGTCCTCGCCCTCGTCCCCCTCGTCACCAAGGTGATCATCGACGACGTCATCGGGGCGAAGACCCGGTCCCTCACCGTCTGGACCGGCCTCCTCATCGCCGCCGCCGTCGTCATCTACGTCCTCACGTACATCCGCCGCTACTACGGCGGACGGCTCGCCCTCGACGTCCAGCACGACCTCCGTACCGAGATGTACGGCACCATCACCCGGCTCGACGGGCGCCGGCAGGACGAACTGTCCACCGGCCAGGTCGTCGGCCGCGCCACCAGCGATCTCCAGCTCATCCAGGGCCTGCTCTTCATGCTCCCGATGACCATCGGGAACATCCTGCTCTTCCTGATCTCCCTGGTCGTCATGGCCTGGCTGTCGATCCCGCTCACCCTCGTCGCCCTCGCCGTCGCCCCCGCCCTCTGGTACATCGCCAAGCGCAGCCGCACCCGCCTCCACCCCGCCACCTGGTACGCCCAGTCGCAGGCCGCCGCCGTCGCGGGAGTCGTCGACGGCGCCGTCACCGGCGTCCGCGTCGTCAAGGGATTCGGCCAGGAGGACCAGGAGACCGGCAAGATCCGGGCCGCCGGCCGCAAGCTCTTCGCGGGCCGCATGCGCACCATCCGGCTCAACTCCCGCTACACCCCCGCCCTCCAGGCCGTCCCCGCCCTCGGCCAGGTCGCCGTCCTCGCCCTCGGCGGCTGGCTCGCCACCCGCGGCCAGATCAGCCTCGGCACCTTCGTCGCCTTCTCCGCCTACCTCGCCTCCCTCGTCGGCCCCGTCCGCATGCTCGCCATGGTCCTCACCGTCGGCCAGCAGGCCCGCGCGGGCGTCGACCGCGTCCTGGAGCTGATCGACACCGAGCCGGTCATCCAGGACGGCACGAAGGAGCTCCCGGCCGACGCCGACGCCACGGTCGAGTTCGACGACGTGCGTTTCGCCTACGAGGACGGGCGCCCGGTCCTCGACGGCTTCTCCCTGGAGATCCGCGCCGGCGAGACCGTCGCCGTCGTCGGCGCCTCCGGCAGCGGCAAGTCCACCGTCTCGCTCCTGCTGCCCCGCTTCTACGACGTGAGCCACGGCGCCGTCCTCGTCGGCGGCCACGACGTCCGCGAGCTGACGCTGGACTCGCTGCGCGCCGCCATCGGACTCGTCCCCGAGGACAGCTTCCTGTTCTCCGACACCGTCCGCGCCAACATCGCCTACGGGCACCCGGACGCCACCCAGGAGCAGATCGAGACCGCCGCGCGGGCCGCCCAGGCGGACCGCTTCATCGCCGAGCTGCCGGACGGCTACGACACCACCGTCGGCGAGCACGGCCTCACCCTCTCCGGCGGCCAGCGCCAGCGGATCGCCCTCGCCCGCGCGATCCTCACCGACCCCCGGCTCCTCCTCCTGGACGACGCCACCTCCGCCGTCGACGCGCGCGTGGAGCACGAGATCCACGAAGCCCTCGCCTCCGTGATGGCCGGCCGCACCACCCTCCTCATCGCCCACCGCCGCTCCACCCTCGGCCTCGCCGACCGGATCGCCGTCCTCGACGACGGCCGGCTCTCCGACCTCGGCACCCACGAGGAGCTGGAACGGCGCTCCGCGCTCTACCGCAGGCTGCTCACCGACCCCGACGAGCTGGGCGGCGTCTCGCCCGGCCACACCCCGCCGGTCGAGCTGCCCGAGGACCGCACCCTGCGCGCCGAACTCGACGCCGAGTTCGACGCCGAGCGCGGCATCACCCCCACCCTCTGGGTCCGCGAGGAGACGCCCGCCGAGGAGTCCCAGGCCCCCGGGGCCACCCCCGAACTCCTCGCCTCCGTCGAAGCGCTGCCACCCGCCACCGACATCCCCGACATCGACGAGGCCGCGGCCGTCACCCCCGAGGCCACCTACGGGCTGCGCCGCCTGCTCCGCGGCTTCCGCGCCCCGCTGCTCATCAGCCTCGGCCTGGTCGCCGTCGACGCCGGCATGGGCCTGCTGCTGCCCGTCCTGATCCGCCACGGCATCGACGACGGCGTCAACCGGCTCGCCCTCGGCGCCGTCTGGGCCGCCTCCGCGCTCGCCCTGCTCACCGTCCTCGTGCAGTGGGTCGCGCAGACCGCCGAGATCCGGATGACCGGCCGCACCGGCGAACGGGTCCTCTACGCCCTGCGCCTGAAGCTCTTCGCCCAGCTCCAGCGGCTCGGCCTCGACTACTACGAGCGCGAGCTGACCGGCCGGATCATGACCCGGATGACGACCGACGTGGACGCCCTGTCCACGTTCCTGCAGACCGGGCTCGTCACCGCCTTCGTCTCCGTGGTGACCTTCTTCGGCATCATGGTCGCGCTGCTCTTCCTCGACCTCCAGCTCGCCCTCGTCGTCTTCGCCACCCTGCCGGTCCTCGCCGTCGGCACGTACTTCTTCCGCCGCTCCAGCGTGAAGGCCTACGAACTGGCCCGGGACCGCATCAGCATCGTCAACGCCGACCTCCAGGAGTCCGTCGCCGGGCTGCGGATCGTCCAGGCGTTCCGGCGCGAGCGCGCGGGAGCGGCCCGCTTCGCCGCCCGCAGCGACTCCTACCGCCAGGCCCGCGTCCGCGGCCAGTGGCTGATCTCGATCTACTTCCCGTTCGTCACGATGCTCTCCACCGTGGCCGCCGCCGCCGTCATGATCGTCGGCGCGAACCGGATCGAGGCCGGCTCCCTCACCACCGGCGCGCTGGTCGCCTACCTCCTCTACATCGACCTCTTCTTCGCCCCCGTCCAGCAGCTCTCGCAGGTCTTCGACGGCTACCAGCAGGCCGCCGTCTCGCTGAAGCGGATGCGGGAGCTCCTCCAGGAGCCGACGTCGACGGCCGCAGCCGAGAAGCCCCGGGACGTCCGCGCGCTGCGCGGCGAGATCGCCTTCGAGGACGTCTCCTTCGCGTACGGCGACGACGAGACCGCCCTCGCCGGCATCGACCTGCGGATCCCGGCCGGGCAGACGGTCGCCTTCGTCGGTGAGACCGGCGCGGGCAAGTCGACCCTGGTCAAGCTGGTGGCGCGGTTCTACGACCCGACGGGCGGCCGGGTCACCGCCGACGGCACCGACCTGCGGGACCTCGATCTCACCGCGTACCGCCACCGGCTCGGGGTGGTGCCCCAGGAGGCGTACCTCTTCCCCGGGACGGTCCGCGACGCCATCGCCTACGGCCGCCCCGCCGCGACCGACGCCGAGGTGGAGGCGGCCGCCCGCGCGGTCGGCGCTCACGACATGATCGCGACCCTGGACGGCGGCTATCTCCACGAGGTCGCCGAGCGCGGCCGCAACCTCTCCGCCGGCCAGCGCCAGCTGATCGCCCTCGCCCGCGCGGAACTCGTCGACCCCGACATCCTGCTTCTCGACGAGGCGACGGCCGCCCTCGACCTGGCGACCGAGGCCCAGGTCAACCAGGCCACCGAACGGCTCGCGGGCCGCCGCACCACCCTCGTCGTCGCCCACCGGCTCACCACGGCCGCCCGCGCGGACCGCGTGATCGTCATGGACCGCGGCCGCGTCGCGGAGGACGGCACCCACGACGAGCTGCTGGCGCGCGACGGGCGGTACGCGGCGCTGTGGCGGACCTTCATCGGCGAGGAGGAGCCCGAGCGGGTCTGAGCCCCGCCCGGCCGCCGAGGCAACCGCACGGGCGCCCGCTGCGTCGTACGCATGTACGGCACCGAGGCGGGAGGGCAGCGCATGTTCCGTGGGGCGACAGACAGAGCACAGCGCGTGTTCGACGGGACGACCGGGGCGGCGGCGCCCCGCACCCGTCGCACGTCCGGGGCGGCGGCGCCCAACGCTCGCCGCCCGTTCGGGGCGGCGAGGGACCGGGACCGTCGGGGCCGGCTGCTCGCGCACCTCATGGCGCTGCTGCTCACCGCCGGCGCCCTCGCCCTCGCCGCCCCCGGCACCGCGTCCGCCGCCTCCCTCTGCGGCGGCCGCCCCACGAAGACCGTCCCCTTCGCCACCGGCGAGCTGCGCCTCTACAAGAACCGTCAGTACGTGTGCGCCCTCGCCGTCGCCAAGACCCCGGGACCGCGCCGCGCGATGTCGGTCTCGCTCCAGCCCCGGGGCGGCCGCGCGGCCGTCAGCAGCGGCCGCTTCACCCGCCAGGCCGGGCCCGTCACCGTCCACGCCCTCAACCGCTGCGTCCGCGCCTCCGGCACCGTCGACGGCCGGAGTGGAACGACCGGCTGGATCCTGTGCTGATACGGAGGTAAGGGCCAAGAGGGTCTGGCGGTACGTCTGTTGCCCCCGCTAGGTTCGCGACACCGTTGTGAACCAAGGGGAGGGTGAATGCGTAAGTCGCTCGGATGGCTGCTGTCGCTCACGGTGCTCATAGGCACCGTCGGTGCGACCGGCGCGGCTACCGCCGCGGAGCCGGCCATCGGCACCTTCGGCGGAACCGCCGCCGAACACACGTCCGCCACCGCGGACCGTGCGCACCAAGCGAACAGTCCGGTCGGCGCGGACATCAAGGACCGCGTCCTGGCCATCCCCGGGATGAGCCTGATCGAGGAGAAGCCGTACGCCGGCTACCGCTACTTCGTCCTCGAGTACACCCAGCCGGTCGACCACCGGCGCCCCTGGGCGGGCACCTTCAAGCAGCGCCTCTCCCTCCTGCACAAGGACACGAGCCGCCCCACCGTCTTCCACACCAGCGGCTACGGACTGAGCACCACCCCGAGCCGGCGCGAGCCCACCCGCATCATCGACGGCAACCAGGTCTCCATGGAGTACCGCTACTTCACGC
Source organism: Streptomyces sp. NPDC048353 (assembly GCF_055587165.1). Lineage (NCBI taxonomy): Bacteria > Bacillati > Actinomycetota > Actinomycetes > Kitasatosporales > Streptomycetaceae > Streptomyces > Streptomyces sp. NPDC048353. The sequence continues at coordinate 211,367 of NZ_JBVJGU010000001.1, forward strand.
CGTCCCGCCCCCAGCCCGCCGACTGGTCCAAGCTGGACATCTGGCAGGCCGCGAGCGACCAGCATCGCATCTTCACCGCCCTGAAGCGGATCTACGACCGGAAGTGGCTCTCGACCGGCGCCTCCAAGGGCGGGATGACGGCGACGTACTACGAGCGCTTCTACCCGCGCGACATGGACGGCGTCGTCGCCTACGTGGCCCCCAACGACGTGGTCGAGAAGGAGGACTCGGCGTACGACCGGTTCTTCGCGACCGTCGGCACGAAGGAGTGCCGCGACCGGCTCAACGCCCTCCAGCGCGAGGCCCTCGTCCGCCGCGCCCCGCTCCAGGCGAAGTACCAGGCGTGGGCCGAGTCCGAAGGAGCCACCTTCACCACCGTCGGCTCGCTCGACCGGGCGTACGAAGCCGTCGTCCTCGACTTCGTCTGGGGCTTCTGGCAGTACTACGGCGAGGACGTCTGCGACACCGTCCCGGTCGCCGCGACGGCGAGCGACGACGAGATCTACGAGACCATCGACGCCTACGCCGGCTGGTCCTTCTACACCGACCAGAGCCTGGAGGGGTACACCCCGTACTACTACCAGGCGGCCACCGAACTCGGCTCGCCCAGCATCCGGCAGCCGCACCTGAAGGGCCTGTCCCGCTACGGCTACCAGCCCGCCCGGAACTTCGTGCCGCGCGAGATCCCGATGACGTTCAAGCCGCAGGCCATGCGGGACGTCGACGACTGGGTCCGCAAGAACGCCCACCGGATGATGTTCGTGTACGGCGGCAACGACCCCTGGGGCTCGGAGCCGTTCCGCCTCGGCAAGGGCGCGCGGGACAGCTACGTCCTCACAGCCCCCGGCGCCAACCACGGCGCGACCGTCGACGGACTGGTGGAGGCCGAGCGGGCCAAGGCCACGGCCCGCATCCTCGCCTGGGCCGGAGTCGACGCCCCGGCGGCCCAGGCGGCCCGCCCGCTGGCGCGCTTCGACGCCCGCCTCGACAAGCCGGTCGACGAGGAGCTGAGCCGGGAGCACGGCCTGCGCCCGTGACGCGACGGCAGGCGGTGGACCGTACGGCCGTGGTGCCGGTGCGGGCCTGAGCCGCCCGGCGGCACGGTCATGACGCGGCGACGGGCCGCGCCCGGGGTCCAGGACCCCGGGCGCGGCCCGTCGGCCGTTACCCCTTCCGTGCCCGTCCGCGGCTATCCGTACGACAGGCCGTGGCCGACCGGGTACAGCACGCGCGTCGGATCGTCCGCCCGCTGGACGGGGACGGGCAGCCGGCCCCGCGGCCGCGCCGCGCCCGCGATGACCCGGACCGCGGCCCGCAGTTCCACGTCGGTCCAGGAGTAGGCGGCGACGGTCGCCCGCTGGCCGGTCAGATGGGCGATGTCGTACGGGTTGCGGATCGCGACCGTCACGACGGGCACACCGGTCGCCACCAGCCGGGAGACGAGCGTGCGTTGCGTGCTGGTCGCCGTCACGTTGTACGTGCCGACGACGACCACGTCCTTGCCCGCCGCCGCGGCCACCGCCTCCTCGATCTTCGCGGCGGTGGGAGTGATCCCGGTGGACAGCGCCGTGGCCGAGAAGCCCAGCGCGGTGAACGCCCCGGCGAGGGTGGCGGTCGGGGGCCCGGTCGTCCCGGACGGGGAGGCGGGATCGGCGCCGACGACCAGGACGTCACCGTGGACGCGCCGGCTGAGGGGCAGGAAGCCCCCTTCGTTGCGGAGGAGGGTGGTGGTCTCCTCGGCGAGCCGGTCCGCTCGGGCCAGGTGGGCGCGGGTGCCGACCGTACGGTCGACGCCGGCGTGGCTCACGTACGGCTGCCGGAACAGGCCGAGCTTCGCCTTGAGGCGAAGGATCCGCAGGATCGATTCGTCGAGCCGGGCCTCGGTCAGTTCACCGTCCTTGACGGCCTGGAGGACGGCGTTCCACGCGACGTCCAGCTTCGGCGGGTTGAGCAGCTGGTCCACGCCGGCCCGCAGCGCGAGGACGGGCACGCGCGCGTCGCCGTACTTGGTGCGGACCCCCTCCATGCCGAGCGAGTCCGTCACCACCACCCCGTCGTAACCGAGCTCCTCGCGCAGGATGCCGGTCAGGATGGGACGGGACAGCGTCGCCGGGTCCTCGCTCGGGTCGAGCGCGGGCACCACGATGTGCGCGGTCATGATCGAGTCGATCCCGGCGGAGATCGCGGCGCGGAACGGCGGGGCGTCCAGCTCGGCCCACTGCGCGCGGGTGTGGCTGATGGTCGGCAGGCCGTAGTGGCTGTCGACGGCGGTGTCGCCGTGGCCGGGGAAGTGCTTGGAGGTCGCCGCCACCCCCGCCCCCTGATACCCCTTCACCTGTGCGGCGACCAGGCTCGAGACGGCCTGCGGGTCGGAGCCGAAGGAGCGCACGCCGATGACGGGGTTGGCCGGGTTGACGTTGACGTCGGCCACCGGCGCGTAGTTCTGCCGGATCCCGACGGCGGCCAGCTCGGCGCCCGCGATCCGGGCGGCCTCGCGGGCGTCGGAACGGGAGCCTCCGGCGCCGAGGGCCATCGCCCCGGGGAGCAGGGTGGCGGGCCTGCCGACCCGGCAGACGATGCCGTGCTCCTGGTCGGTGGAGATGAGCAGGGGGAGCGGGGTGGGCTGGGCGAGACCGGCCTTCTGGATGCCGTTGGAGAGGTCGGCGATCTGGTGCGGGTCGCGGGTGTTGTGGGTCCAGGTGAAGTAGATGATCCCGCCGACGTGGTACTTCTCGACCAGCTCGGCGGCGGTGCGCACGCCGATCTCCTGGAGGTTGCCGTCGATGTCGGCCTGGTCGGGGGCGGTGGCGGAGTGGCCGTACACCCGCATGACGAAGAGCTGGCCGACCTTCTCCTCCAGCGACATGCGGGAGATGAGCCGCCGCAGAGCGCGGTCGTGGTCGCGGCCCCGGTCGTGGTCGGTGCCGTGGTCCTCGGGCGGGGCGGCGTGGGCGAGCGGTCCCGTCACTCCGGTGACGGCGGCGGCCGCGGCCGCGGCGGTGACGGTGAGGAGGGTGCGTCGGGAGGTGGCGCGGTGGTGCACTGATGCTCCTTCCGGCCGTGCAGATTGAAGGAAACTTCCAAGGAGTCACGGATAGCCCGAAAGTAACTGCCAGGTCAAGCACCTGCGCAGGATCCGCGTCGGGGGCGGAGGCGGGGTGGGGGTGCCCGGGGGCGGCCCGGGGCGACCTCGGGCGTGTGCATGACGAGGCTGCCGCTAGGGTGCTGGTTTCGACGACCGAGGGGGACCGGAGCCATGACGTTTCCGCATCCGCATGCGCAACCACACCCGCCGCAGCACCCGCAGCAGCCACACCCGTACCCGCCGTACGGGCAGCCGCCGCCGAGCCCCTACGGGCAGGGGCAGGCGGGTTCCTACGGGCAGCAAGGGCAGCAGCAGCCCGGCCCCTACGGATACCTCGGACAGCCGGGGCCGTCAGGACCGCAGGCGGCAGGCTGCGAGGTCTGCGGGGCGCAGCCCGCGGCCGCCGTGACCGTCCGCGCCCACCAGGGCATGGTCGTCATCATGCGCACGGTCACGCGGCGGGGCTCCTTCTGCCGCACCTGCGGGCTCTCCGTCTACCGGCAGATGACCTCCGACACGCTGGTGACGGGCTGGTGGGGCCTGTTCTCCCTCTTCGTCACGCCCTTCGTGGTCCTGGGGAACGTCTTCGGCGCCCGCGCCGCCCTGCGCCGGCTGCCCGAGCCGTACGGTGCCGCCCGGCCGCCGCTCGACCCGGGCAGGAGGGTCCTGCGCCGCGCCCCCGCGATGCTGATCCTCACCCCGATCGCCCTGCTCGCCCTGGCGGTTCCGACCCTGCTCGTCGTGGGCCTGCTGTCGAGCGGCGGGGAACCGGTCGCGCTGTCGGCGGGCGATTGCGTACGCAACGAGGCCGACTGGCCGGAACAGCGTCTGGAGAAGGTCGGCTGCGGGTCGCCCCTGGCGGAATACCGGGTGCTCGACGAGGCGTCCTGCGGCCCCGGCGACTATCTGCTGCACGCGGAGTACGTGGTCGACTCCCCCGGGAAGCCGGGTGCCTGCGTCACCCCGGTCTGAGGCCGGCGCCGCCCGCGACCCCGCCGACCCGCGAGCCCGCGCGCCCCGGGACCACGCGCCGATCGACCGCCACCCCGCCCTCGCCCCGTGCGTGGCTCGTTGAACGATCCTCGTCCGGTCGGGGGTTGGGCTGTCGGCGGGCTGCTGCGACGATGACACCGTCGCAGCAAGGAGGTCACGCGTGCCCGCCGCTTCTTCCGACCACACGGCGAGTCTCCGTCACATGGACGCTCTTCTCGCCGAGATCGCTCGCCGCCTCCTCGCCGTCGACCGCGGGCTCGCGCGTGCCCAGCGCGAGCGCACCGGTCCCGTCGCCTTCATCCCCACCCGCGCCTGGGCCGCTCGCCGCGCCCTCGCGCACCTCCGCGCGATCGACGGCGGACTCACCCGCGTCCTCGGCCTCGGCGGCGCCGCCCGCGATCTCGTCGAGGACCTGAGGGGCTCCCGGTCCGTCCGCGTCGACCTCTTCGACGGCGCGCCCCCGACCGAGCCTGTCGACCCCCTCACCGCGATAGGGATCCGCGTCGACCTGCTCGCACGTGTGCTGGTCTCGACCCCGGCCTACGAGTTCCCGGTCGACCACTCCGAACTCCGCGGCTGGATGCGCCTGTTCGCCCGGGCACTCGGCCTCGACATCGGCCTCCACTCCCTCACCGCCCGCGTCCACGGCGAGGGGAACCCGCACGCTCAGGTGCGAGAGCTGGCCGAAACGTTGCGGTACGTGCGGTCCCGCGTACGCGAGCGGCTGGGCGCCGGGGCCGACGGGTGACGCCTCCGGTGGCCGCCCGTGCCGTACGTGCGGTGCCGCGTACGCGAGCGGCTGAGCGCGGGGACCGACGGGTGACGCCTCCGGTGGCCGCCCGTCCCCTCGGTCACCTCCGGGGCGGGGCCGTGGAGTCGCGGACCATCAGTTCCGCCGCGATCCTGGCGATGCCGCCCGGCGGTGTCGCCTCCGTGCCCATCGCCAGACGCCCCGCCCGCGCCCCCGCCTCCTGCAGCGGCAGCCGTACGGTCGTCAGCGCGGGCACCGCGTCGAGCGAGAAGGGCAGGTCGTCGAAGCCCGCCACCGACACGTCTCCCGGAATGCTCAGCCCCCGGTCCCGCAGCGCCGCGCACGCGCCGAGCGCCACCGTGTCGTTCGCCGCCACCACCGCCGTCAGCTCCGGCTCCCGGCGCAGCAGTTCCAGCGTCGCGTCGTAACCGGAGCGCCGGTCGTACGAGCCGTGGACCGTCGGCCCCTCCGTCACCCCGGCCGCGGCCAGCGCCTCCCGGTGCCCCTCCAGCCGGTCCCGGGTCGTCGTCCGGTTCGCGGGCCCCGCCACGTACCCGATCCGCCGGTGCCCGAGCGCCAGCAGGTGGTCGGTGAGCCGCCGCGCCCCCGCCCGGTTGTCGAAGGTGAGCGCCGCCACGCTCGCGTCGCCCGCCACCGGCGGCCGCCCGCACAGCACGACCCGGGTCCCCGCGTCCGCCAGCTTCGTCAGCTTCACCGCCACCGCCGCCATGTGCTCCGGCATCTCGAGCGAGCCACCGGTCAGGATCACGGCGGCCGCGCGCTGCCGCTGCAGCAGCGTCAGATAGGTCAGCTCGCGCTCCGGGGAGCCGCCGGTGTTGCAGACGACGGCCAGCTTCTCGCCGCCGGCCCGCCCCGACGCACCCTCCCCGATCGCGCTCTGCGCCGCCCCCGCCATGATCCCGAAGAAGGGGTCGGCGATGTCGTTGACGAGGATGCCGACCAGGTCGGAGGTGGCGGCGGCGAGCGAACTCGCCGGCCCGTTCAGGACGTAGTCCAGATCGTCCACCGCCCGCAGCACCCGCTCCCGGGTCGAGGCGGCGACCGGGTAGTTGCCGTTCAGGACGCGGGAGACGGTCGCGGGGGACACCTGGGCCCGCGCGGCCACATCCGCGAGCGTGACGGTCATCGCGTACCTCCGAGGTGACGGGGGCCGACCCCTTGTCCGGCGTGTTGTCGGCAGGCTAGCGTCATCTCTGATAGTAAGCGCTTTCTATCGCGTGATCGCCGCTGTGCGCCGTCCGGCGCGCGCCGCGTCACGCCCGCGCCGATCCATGCACGTGGAGGGGAACCGTCGTGACACGCAGGACGATCCGGATCGCCATGAACGGCGTCACCGGCCGGATGGGCCACCGCCAGCACCTCGTCCGCTCGATCCTCGCCCTGCGCGAGCAGGGCGGCCTCGACCTCGGCGACGGCGAGATCCTCTGGCCCGAGCCCGTCCTCGTCGGGCGCCGGGAGCACGCCCTGCGCGCCCTCGCCGAGCGCCACGGCCTCACCGAATGGTCCACCGACCTCGACGCCGTCCTCGCCGACGACTCGATCGACCTCTACTTCGACGCCCAGGTCACCTCGGCCCGCGCCGAGGCCCTCGAGAAGGCCATCGCCGCCGGCAAGCACGTCTACACCGAGAAGCCCACGGCCACCGACCTCGACGGCGCCCTGCGGCTCGCCGCCCTCGCCCGGGCCGCCGGCGTCCGGCACGGCGTCGTCCAGGACAAGCTCTTCCTCCCCGGCCTGCTGAAGCTGAAGCGGCTGATCGACGGCGGCTTCTTCGGCGAGATCCTGTCCGTGCGCGGCGAGTTCGGCTACTGGGTCTTCGAGGGCGACTGGCAGGAGGCCCAGCGCCCCAGCTGGAACTACCGCGCGCAGGACGGCGGCGGCATCGTCGTCGACATGTTCCCGCACTGGGAGTACGTCCTGCACGAGCTGTTCGGCCGGGTCACCAGCGTCACCGCGCACGTCGCGACCCATGTCCCGCGGCGCTGGGACGAGCGGGGCAAGCCGTACGAGGCGACCGCCGACGACGCGGCGTACGGCATCTTCGAGCTGGAGGGCGGGGCGGTCGCCCAGATCAACTCCTCCTGGACGGTCCGCGTCCACCGCGACGAGCTGGTCGAGTTCCAGGTCGACGGCACGCACGGCTCGGCCGTCGCCGGCCTGCGCGACTGCCGCGTCCAGCACCGCTCGGCCACCCCGAAGCCGGTCTGGAACCCGGACCTCCCCGCCACCGAACCCTTCCGCGACCAGTGGCAGGAGGTCCCGGACAACGACGACTTCGGCAACGGCTTCAAGGCGCAGTGGGAGCTGTTCCTGCGGCACGTGGTGCTCGGGGAGCCGTACCACTGGGACCTGCTCGCCGGCGCGCGCGGTGTGCAGCTCGCCGAGCTGGGCCTGCGGTCGGCGGCCGAGGGCCGCCGCCTGGCCGTCCCGGAGATCACGCTGTGATCCGCCTGCCCCGAGGGGACGGCGGCGTACGGGAGTACACGCCGCGCCGCTCGACCGGCGTGAGCGCGGGGACGGGCGCGCCGGTCGCGGGTACCGGTGCCCCGGATGCCCGTAGCGGCGCCCTGGCCTCCCGTACCGTCTTCTCCGCCGCCCATGTCGTCGCCGACCCGTACGCCGACACCACCCCCGACGCGCCCGCCGCCGTCGACTGGGACGCCACGCTCGCCTTCCGCCGCCACCTCTGGTCCCACGGCCTGGGCGTCGCCGAGGCGATGGACACCGCGCAGCGCGGGATGGGCCTGGACTGGGCCGGCGCCGCCGAGCTGATCCGCCGCTCGGCCGCCGAGGCCAAGGCCGTCGGAGGCGGCATCGCCTGCGGTGTCGGCACGGACCAGCTGACCGGGCCCGCGGACGTGACGACCGTCCGCCGGGCGTACGAGGAGCAGCTCGCCCTCGTCGAGGAGACCGGCTCCCGCGCCGTCCTCATGGCCTCCCGGGCCCTCGCGGCCGCCGCCGCGTCCCCGGACGACTACGTGGAGACGTACACCCACCTCCTGCGCCAGGCCTCCGAGCCGGTGATCCTGCACTGGCTCGGGCCGATGTTCGACCCCGCGCTCGACGGCTACTGGGGCTCGGCCGACCTGGATACCGCGACGGACACCTTCCTGGAGGTCATCGCCGCCCACCCGGACAAGGTCGACGGCATCAAGGTCTCCCTCCTCGACGCCCGGCGCGAGGTCGACCTGCGCCGCCGCCTCCCCGAGGGCGTCCGCTGCTACACGGGCGACGACTTCCACTACCCCGAGCTGATCGCCGGCGACGAGCACGGGTTCAGCCACGCCCTGCTCGGCATCTTCGACCCGCTGGGCCCGCTGGCGGCCCAGGCGGTACGGGTCCTGGACACCGGCGACGTCGCGGGGTTCCGCGCGCTCCTCGACCCGACGGTCGAACTGTCCCGGCACCTCTTCCGCGCGCCGACCCGCTTCTACAAGACGGGGGTCGTCTTCCTGGCCTGGCTCGCGGGCCACCAGGACCACTTCACGATGGTCGGCGGCCTGCAGTCGGCCCGCTCGCTGCCGCACCTGGCGCGGGCGTACGAACTGGCCGACGAGCTCAGCCTGTTCCCCGATCCGGAGCTCGCCGAGTCCCGGATGCGGTCCCTGCTCACGGTGTACGGAGTCCCGCGGTGAACCCGTCGAACCCCCTCTCGCGCTTCAGTATCAACCAGATGACGGTGAAGCAGCTGTCGCTGCCGGAGCTCGTGAAGCAGTGCGTGCGTCTCGGCATCCCGGGCATCGGCCTGTGGCGCGAGCCCGTGCACGCGTACGGCCTGGCGGCCACGGCCGAGCTCGTACGGGACGCCGGACTGGCCGTCACCACCCTGTGCCGGGGCGGTTTCTTCACCACCGCCGACTCGCTGGACGACAACCGCGCGGCGATCGACGAGGCGGCCGCCCTCGGCAGCGACACCCTGGTCCTGGTCTCGGGCGGCCTCGCCCCGGGCAGCCGCGACCTGGCGGCCGCCCGGGCCCGGATCGGCGACGCGATCGCCGAACTCGCCCCGTACGCGGGGGAGCGGGGCGTCCGCCTGGCGATCGAGCCGCTGCACCCGATGTACGCGGCGGACCGGTGCGCGGTCTCCACCCTGGACCAGGCGCTGGACATCGCCGAGCGCTTCCCGTCCTCGCAGGTGGGCGTGGCCGTGGACACGTACCACATTTGGTGGGACGACCGCGCCCCGGCGGCGGTCGCCCGCGCGGGCGCGGCGCACCGCATCCACACCTTCCAGCTCGCCGACTGGACCACCCCTCTCCCGGCCGGAGTCCTCAACGGCCGCGCCCAGTTGGGCGACGGCACGATCGACCTCCGCGCCTGGCGCGCCCTCGTCGAGGCGGCCGGATACACGGGCCCGATCGAGGTGGAGCTCTTCAACGACGAGCTGTGGGCGCGGGACGGCGTGGAGGTGCTGGAGGAGACGACGAGGAGGTTCCTGGCGGTCTGATCCGGCGGAGGGCCCCGGCCTGCTCGGCCGCACCGCCCCCGTCCCGCGCGGCGCGGCCCCCGGCCGGCGAGAGCCTCAGTCGAGCCAGTCCAGCGGGTCCTCCGCGGGGGCGTTGCCCTCCAGGAGCGTCGTGAAGGAGACCGGCAACCCGAGTGCGGCGAGCCGGTCGGCGGATTCGGGCGAGAGTGTCAGCCGCTCGTCCGCCCGTACCGTGCCCGCGATCGACACCTGGGCGAAGCAGCCGGCGGCCGACAGCGCCCTGATGGCGTCGAGGAGCGGCGCGACCTGGGCGGTCAGCGCCGCGACCTGCTCGCCCAGGTCGGCGGAGAAGTGCTCGTCGAGGGTGTAGGCCCACCAGCCCGGCCCGTGATGGACCGACGCGCCGGTCAGCTGCTCCGCGAGCCGGGACAGCCCGAGGGCACGGTCGACGGCCGAGGGGTCCAGGCCGCTTCCGGTGAGGGCCAGGGAGGAGGTGATCGAGGTCCACATGGCGGTCACCGTTCGCTCGTGCTGGGGGCGAGGGTCAGCGGAACGCCGAGGAGGGCCACTCGGCGCATCTGCTCGGGTGTGAAGGCGAGCTGTGCGTCGTTGTCCACGTATCCCCTGATGGTGAGGGTCACGGAGAGCCCGTCCGCCATGAGTTCGCCCACCGCGCCGGCGTGCGGTTCGACTGCCGTCAGGACGGTGTCGAGCTGCTCCGAGAAGACCCTCGTGGAGCGCTCGTCGACCTGAAGCCGCCATTCACCGTCGACATCTCCCGGCGGCCCCCACCGACTGGGCCGGGGCTCCCGGGTTCCCGTCGGCTGGAGGGCGAGCTTCCTGCTCACCTCCTCGGGGTCGAGCTCGGGTCCCCTGACGACGAGGGACACATCGGGCAGCGCCCAGATGGCACCTTGCTGCTGATCCGCAGTCACTGTTCTGTCCGTTCCGCTTGCATCGCCATGTGTCTTCGCGCAGCCCACCCGGTGAAGGGTGCCTCTCGGCCCGGGACGCCCCTTGTCCGACCCCTTCGCTACCTTCGGACCATGTCCAACCAGGGTCAGGGCCAGGCAGTGGTCGAAGGGGTTCTCGAGCGGATCACCTACGCCAACGAGGAGAGCGGGTACACCGTCGCCCGTGTCGACACCGGTCGGGGCGCCGGGGATCTTCTCACCGTCGTCGGCTCGCTCCTCGGGGCGCAGCCGGGTGAGTCGCTGCGGATGGAGGGGCGTTGGGGCTCGCATCCGCAGTACGGCAAGCAGTTCACGGTGGAGAACTACACGACCGTGCTGCCCGCCACGATCCAGGGCATACGCCGGTACCTCGGCTCCGGTCTCATCAAGGGCATCGGCCCGCGGATCGCCGAGCGGATCGTCGAGCACTTCGGCACCGACACCCTCGACGTCATCGAGCGGGAGCCGAAGAGGCTCGTCGAGGTGCCCGGGCTCGGGCCCAAGCGGACGCGGCTGATCGGGGCGGCCTGGGAGGAGCAGAAGGCGATCAAGGAGGTGATGGTCTTCCTCCAGGGCGTCGGGGTCTCCACCTCCATCGCCGTGCGGATCTACAAGAAGTACGAGGACGCCTCGATCTCCGTCGTGCGCAACCAGCCCTACCGCCTGGCCGCCGACGTCTGGGGCATCGGGTTCCTGACCGCCGACAAGATCGCCCAGGCCGTCGGCATCCCGCACGACAGCCCCGACCGGGTCAAGGCGGGTCTGCAGTACGCGCTGTCGCAGTCCACGGACCAGGGGCACTGCTTCCTGCCCGAGGAGCGGTTGATCTCCGACGCGGTGAAGCTGCTGCAGGTGGACACCGGGCTGGTCATCGAGTGCCTCGCCGCGCTGGCCGACGACCCGGAGGGGGTCGTGCGGGAGCCGGTGCCGGGGCCCGACGGGCAGCCGGTCACCGCCGTCTATCTGGTGCCGTTCCACCGGGCGGAGATCTCGCTCGCGGCCCAGATCGGCCGGCTTCTGCGGGCGGAGGAGGACCGGATGCCGGCCTTCCGGGACGTGGTGTGGGACAAGGCGCTGGCCTGGCTGGCCGACCGTACGGGGGCGTCGCTCGCGCCCGAGCAGGAGGAGGCGGTGCGGCTCGCGTTGACCCGTAAGGTCGCGGTGCTGACCGGCGGGCCGGGGTGCGGGAAGTCGTTCACGGTCCGGTCGATCGTGGAGCTGGCCCGTGCGAAGCGGGCCAAGGTGGTGCTGGCCGCGCCCACGGGCCGGGCGGCGAAGCGGCTGGCCGAGCTGACCGGGGCGGAGGCGTCGACCGTCCACCGGCTCCTTGAGCTCAAGCCGGGCGGCGACGCGGCGTTCGACCGGGACCGCCCCCTGGACGCCGATCTGGTGGTCGTGGACGAGGCGTCGATGCTCGATCTGCTGCTGGCCAACAAGCTGGTGAAGGCCGTGGCGCCCGGTGCGCACCTGCTGCTCGTGGGGGATGTGGACCAGTTGCCTTCGGTGGGCGCGGGGGAGGTCCTGGGCGATCTGCTGGCCCCGGACAGTCCGGTGCCGGCGGTGCGGCTGACCCGGATCTTCCGGCAGGCGCAGCAGTCGGGTGTGGTGACCAACGCGCACCGGATCAACGCGGGGCTCGTGCCCGTGACGACGGGGCTGCCGGACTTCTTCCTCTTCGTGGAGGACGAGACGGAGGACGCGGCGCGGGTCGCTGTTGAGGTCGCATCTCGTCGGATTCCCGCCAAGTTCGGTCTCGATCCGCGCCGTGACGTGCAGGTTCTGGCGCCGATGCACCGCGGTCCCGCCGGTGCGGGCGCGCTGAACGGGCTCTTGCAGCAGGCCGTCACCCCGGCCCGGCCCGATCTGCCCGAGAAGCGTTTCGGGGGCCGCGTCTTCCGCGTCGGTGACAAGGTCACGCAGATCCGCAACAACTACGACAAGGGGGCGAACGGCGTCTTCAACGGCACGGTCGGCGTCGTGACCTCGCTCGACACCGTGGAGCAGCGGCTGACCGTGCGGACGGACGAGGACGAGGAGGTGCCGTACGACTTCGACGAGCTGGACGAGCTGGCCCACGCGTACGCCGTGACGATCCACCGTTCGCAGGGCAGCGAGTATCCGGCGGTGGTGATCCCTGTCACCACCAGCGCCTGGATGATGCTCCAGCGGAATCTGCTCTACACCGCCGTCACGAGGGCCCGGAAGCTGGTGGTCCTGGTGGGCTCGCGCAAGGCGATCGGCCAGGCCGTTCGCACCGTTTCCGCAGGCAGGCGCTGCACCGGCCTCGCCCATCGGCTGGCCGGGGCGTCCGCCGCGCGGGTGTGACGCCGGGGGCGCGGCGGCGGGCATCCGGTCGTGTGAAAGACGACCCCCGACTTCCGGAAGCGGGGCGAAGGGGGCAAGATGAGCAGGTTGGCGGCACTGAGTGCCGCCAAATGGCCCAATGGTCGACCCCGAGTGCACTCTCCTGAGCCAAATGGGGGATGGTAGAGACAGTCAGGGCACCTCGAAGAAGAGGCACTACGTCGGTGAGGGATGACGTGAGCGACAACTCTGTAGTACTGCGGTACGCGGACGGTGAATACACCTACCCGGTGGTCGAGAGCACCGTCGGCGACAAGGGCTTCGACATCGGGAAGCTCCGGGCGCAGACCGGTCTGGTGACCCTGGACAGCGGCTACGGCAACACGGCCGCCTATAAATCCGCGATCACCTACCTCGACGGTGAGCAGGGGATCCTGCGGTACCGCGGCTACCCCATCGAGCAGCTGGCCGAGCGCTCCACCTTCCTCGAGGTGGCGTACCTGCTGATCAACGGTGAGCTTCCCAAGGTCGACGAGCTGGCGACCTTCAAGAACGAGATCACCCAGCACACGCTGCTGCACGAGGACGTCAAGCGCTTCTTCGACGGCTTCCCGCGCGACGCGCACCCGATGGCCATGCTGTCCTCGGTGGTCTCGGCGCTGTCCACGTTCTACCAGGACAGCCACAACCCGTTCGACGAGAAGCAGCGCCACCTCTCCACGATCCGGCTGCTCGCCAAGCTGCCGACGATCGCGGCGTACGCGTACAAGAAGTCGATCGGCCACCCCTTCGTCTACCCGCGCAACGACCTCGGGTACGTCGAGAACTTCCTGCGCATGACCTTCTCGGTCCCGGCCCAGGAGTACGAGCTCGACCCGGTCGTGGTCTCCGCGCTCGACAAGCTGCTGATCCTGCACGCGGACCACGAGCAGAACTGTTCGACGTCCACCGTCCGTCTGGTGGGTTCGAGCCAGGCGAACATGTTCGCGTCGATCTCCGCCGGCATCTCCGCCCTGTGGGGTCCCCTGCACGGTGGCGCCAACCAGTCGGTCCTGGAGATGCTCGAGGGCATCCAGGCCAACGGCGGCGATGTCGACTCCTTCATCAACAAGGTGAAGAACAAGGAGGACGGCGTCCGCCTGATGGGCTTCGGCCACCGGGTGTACAAGTCCTTCGACCCCCGCGCCAAGATCATCAAGGCGGCGGCGCACGATGTCCTCTCGGCCCTCGGCAAGTCCGACGAGCTGCTGGACATCGCGCTCAAGCTGGAGGAGCACGCGCTCTCCGACGACTACTTCGTCTCGCGCAACCTCTACCCGAACGTGGACTTCTACACGGGTCTGATCTACCGCGCGATGGGCTTCCCGACCGAGATGTTCACCGTGCTCTTCGCGCTCGGCCGTCTCCCGGGCTGGATCGCCCAGTGGCACGAGATGATCAAGGAGCCGGGTTCCCGCATCGGCCGCCCGCGCCAGATCTACACGGGCGAGGTCCTGCGCGACTTCGTGCCGGTCGAGGGCCGCTGACCCCAGGGACGGCAGCCTTGACGGGGCCATGGGCAGCCTTGATGGGGCCGAGGGCCTGTCTCGGCCCCCGGCCCCGGCCTTCGGGCCGCTGAACGAAAAGCGCCCCGCCACCGATCCCCCCACGGGTCGGCGAGCGGGGCGCTTCCCATATCCCCGGTGCGGATTCCCCCCACGGGATCCGGGCCGGGCGCCTGTCGGTCGACAGAAGCTACGCGGGTCTGCGCGGTCTGCCGGGGTACGTACGGGAGGGCCGCTCAAAGCTCCCCGGTGCACGTGCCCCGGCCAACGCTTGCCTGAGACGTCCCCCAAGACATCCCATGAACGTCCCCCAAGACGTTCTCGGCATCGCCCACTTAGACTCGCGAACGGCCTGAATGGTTACCCCCAAATATCTGTGATCTAGGTCTCTTTGTGAAGGTCCTGTGCGGTCACGTGTAGGTGAATTCACGTGAACCTTCGGAGACGGAGGCTGTTGGTCACCACGAAAACGGACGAAAAGGCCATCGCCAGTCCGGCGATCATAGGGTTCAGCAGGCCGGCGGCCGCCAGTGGGAGGGCGGCGAGGTTGTAGCCGAAAGCCCAGGCCAGGTTGGCCTTGATGGTGGCCAGGGTGCGCCGGGCGAGGCGGATGGCGTCGGACGCGACCCGCAGGTCGCCGCGGACCAGCGTCAGATCGGCTGCCTCGATGGCCGCGTCCGTGCCCGTGCCCAGGGCGAGACCCAGGTCGGCCACGGCGAGCGCGGCGGCGTCGTTCACGCCGTCGCCGACCATCGCGACCGTCCGGCCTTCGGCCTGAAGACGTCGTACCGCGTCGACCTTGTCCTGCGGCAGCACCTCGGCGAAGACCCGGTCGGCCGGGATGCCCACCTCGGCCGCCACCGTCTCGGCCACGGTGAGACTGTCCCCGGTCAGCAGGACGGGTGTCAGGCCGAGGGCGCGCAGCCGGGCCACCGCCTCGGCGCTGGTCTCCTTGACCTCGTCGGCGACGGTGAGGAACCCGCGGGCGCGGCCGTCCCAGGCGATGTGGACGGCCCCGGGGGCGGGCGGACCGGGCACCTCGACCCCTTCGGCCTCCAGCAGGGCGGCGCGGCCCGCGAGGACCCGGTGGCCGTCGACGGTGCCGCGCACACCGAGGCCGGGGACGTTCTCGAACGACTCGGGCGCGGGCAGCCCGGCCGTCGTCAGGCCCAGGCGCTCGGCGGCGCCGGCCGCGACGGCGCGGGCGACCGGGTGCTCGGAGGCGTGCTCCAGGGCGCCCGCGAGGCGCAGCAGCTCGGCCTCGTCCTCCCCTTCGTACGCGTACGTCTTCCGCAGCGTCATCCGGCCGGTGGTGACGGTGCCGGTCTTGTCGAGGACGACGGTGTCGACGCGGCGGGTGGATTCGAGGACTTCCGGGCCCTTGATGAGGATGCCGAGCTGGGCGCCGCGGCCGGTGCCGACCATGAGGGCGGTCGGGGTGGCCAGGCCGAGGGCGCAGGGGCAGGCGATGATCAGGACGGCGACCGCGGCCGTGAAGGCCGCCGTCGTGTCGCCGGTCGCCCCCAGCCAGCCCGCCAGGGTGCCGAGCGCGATCAGCAGCACGACGGGCACGAAGACGGCGGAGATCCGGTCGGCCAGGCGCTGGGCGGCGGCCTTGCCGTTCTGCGCGTCCTCCACCAGCTTCGCCATCCGGGCCAGCTGGGTGTCCGCGCCGACCCGGGTGGCCTCGACGACCAGCCGTCCGGAGGTGTTGACGCAGCCGCCCGTCACCGGATCCCCGGCCGCCACGTCGGCCGGGAGGGACTCGCCGGTGAGCAGGGAGGCGTCGACGGCGGAGAGCCCCGCCGCGACGGTGCCGTCGGTGGCGATCTTCTCCCCGGGCCGGACGACGAAACGGTCGCCGACGTGCAGGGCGGTCACCGGAACCCGTACCTCCACGCCGTCCCGGAGGAGGGCCACGTCCTTGGCGCCCAGCTCCATCAGCGCGCGCAGCGCGGAACCGGCCTTTCGCTTGGCGCGGGCCTCCAGGTGGCGGCCGAGCAGGATGAAGGTCACGACCCCGGCGGCGACCTCCAGATAGATCGTGGCGGCGCCGTCGGTGCGGCCGACGGTGAGGTCGAATCCGTGGCGCATGCCGGGCATGCCGGCGGTGCCCAGGAACAGCGCCCAGAGCGACCAGCCGAAGGCGGCGAGCGTGCCGATCGAGACGAGGGTGTCCATGGTGGCGGCGCCGTGGCGGAGGTTGGTCCAGGCGGCCCGGTGGAAGGGGAGCCCGCCCCAGACGACGACGGGTGCGGCGAGTGTGAGCGAGAGCCACTGCCAGTGGTCGAACTGGAGGGCCGGGACCATCGCGAGGAGCACCACGGGCGCGGCGAGGAGCGCCGAGACGGTCAGGCGGGTGCGGGACGCGTCCAGCTCCGGGTCGGGCTCGCCGCGCCGGGCGGACGGTTCCGCTGCGGGTTCCGCGTCCGCTTCCTCTCGCGCGTGCGCCGCCGGCTCGAGCGTGGGGCGCGGCGGCGGGGGTTCCTCGGCGGTGTAGCCGGTCTTCACGACCGTCGCGATCAGATCGGCGACCGCCACCTCGGCCGCGTGGTCGATCCGCGCCTTCTCCGTCGCGTAGTTGACGGTCGCGGTGACCCCGTCCATGCGGTTGAGCTTCTTCTCGACGCGGGCCGCGCAGGAGGCGCAGGTCATCCCGCCGATGGTCAGCTCGGTGGTGCGGGGGGCAGCGGACGGGGTGGCGGTGCTGGGAGGCATGTGCGTTCCAAAAGGGAGCGGGGCCGTACCGTCTTCACAGTACGGCCCCGCTCGGACATGCCGGGGCCGGCCGCCGGGTCCCGCCCGCGGACGGCGGGCCGGCCTCGGCGGGCCGGGGGTCAGCCCCGGCCGAGCAGTTCGTAGCCGGCCTCGTCGACGGCGGCGCGTACGGCGGCCTCGTCGAGCGGGGCCTCGGAGACCACGGTGACCTCACCGGTCGCGGCGGCGGCCGTGACGGAGGAGACGCCGGCGATCTCGGAGATCTCGCTCGAGACCGCGCCCTCACAGTGACCGCAGGTCATGCCCTTGACCTGGTAGACGGTGGTGACGCCGCCCGCGGGATCGGCCGCGCCGTCGTGACACGAGCCGGTCGGCGAGCAGCAGCCGCCGGCGGCCTGCGGAAGGTCGGTCTTCGTCTCGGCGGTCATGACGTTCTCCTCTTCGAGCGTGGCGGTTCCGGGTCGTACACTCGCACACTTTATACCCCTAGGGGGTATCGATTCCACCGGAGGTGCCGGTGTCGGGGAGAAGCGTCCCGAGAGAGCCGGTCAGGAGCCGGTCAGCGGGCCGGTACCGGGGCCGGGGTGGGCGGCCCGGCGAGGTGCGCGTCGCCGATGACCGGGTCGAGGTAGCGCAGCAGGACCTGCTTCAGCTCGGCGGTCACGGCGTTCCGCTCCGGCCCTTCGGGGGCGGCGAGGACGAGCGCGAGGCCGCCCTTGAAGACGGCGAAGGTCATGTCGGCGATCCGGGTCGCCTCCTCGACCGGAAGGTCCGGGAGGTAGTGGTGGAGCAGGTCCCTGACCCGGGCGAGCAGCGAGGCGTGCAGGGCGTCGTGCTCCTCCGTGATCCGGCCCGGGATCTCCGAGCCCTGCATCAGGGCGAGGAAGACGGGGTTCTGGCAGTTGAACTCGATCAGCGGGTCGACGACGGCGTCGAGCAGCTCGGGCAGCGGCAGTTCGAAGTTCTCCGGCGTGAAGGCCTGGCCGTGCGCTTCCCGCATCTGGTGCAGCAGGCGGTCGCCGAGCTCGATGGCGATGGCCTCTTTGTTGGGGAAGTACTGGTAGAGCGTGCCGGGGGAGACGCTCGCCTCGCGGGCGATCGCGTTGGTGCTGGTCGCCGTGTATCCGTTCGCGCAGAAGACGTTCGCGGCCGCCTGGAGCAGCTGCGTGATGCGGCGCTCGCCGCGGGCCTGGCGCCGGCGCGGCCTGGGTTCGCCGGACTCCTCGGGCGCCTCGCCTGCCGGTGGATTCTCGGACATGGCTGTCCCCAGCTTTCGTGGACTGTTTGACAAACGCGAGTGGTCGCTCGCATTCTTGAGAAACGCGAGCGATGACTCGTGTTTGCCAGTCTATGGCAACGGACGACCCATGCGGCCTGCCGGGAAGCGAGCGCATGGGTCACGGTGAAGGGGACACCGCGTCATGGCCGAAGTCAAGAATCCAGCGCCCGCCCGGGGAGGGGGGTGGACACGGTTCGTCACGGCCCGGCCTCGTCTCTCCCTCCTCGCCGCCTTGGTGATCACCGCCCTCGCGGTCTTCGCGGGCAGCGGCGTCGCCGACCGGATGGGCAGCGG
Source organism: Streptomyces sp. NPDC048353 (assembly GCF_055587165.1). Classification (NCBI taxonomy): domain Bacteria; kingdom Bacillati; phylum Actinomycetota; class Actinomycetes; order Kitasatosporales; family Streptomycetaceae; genus Streptomyces; species Streptomyces sp. NPDC048353. Next base: position 229,735 of record NZ_JBVJGU010000001.1, read on the forward strand.
CGGCTGGGAGGACCCGGACGCGGAGTCGACGTACGCCACCCGGGTCCTGGAGCGGGAGTTCCCCGCCTCCCAGCCCAATCTGCTCCTCCTCCTCGACGCGGGACCGGCCGGGGTCGACGCCCCCGCCGTCGCCGCCGAGGCCCGCCGGCTCGACGCCCGGCTCGCCGCCGAGGAGGGGGTGAGCGGCGTCGGTTCCTACTGGCGGACCGGCTCCCCGTCCCTCCGCTCCGAGGACGGCCGGCAGGCGGTGATCGTCGCCCGGATCGACGGCGACGAGAAGGCGGCCGGGGAGATCCTCCAGCGCATCGCCCCCGCGTACCGGGGCGAGCGGGGTCCGGTCGAGGTATCCGTGGGAGGGCCGCTCGCCGTGCGCCACGAGATGCAGGCCACCATCCAGGAGGACCTGCTGCGCGCCGAGCTGATCGCGCTGCCCGTGACGCTCGTCCTGCTGGTGATGGTCTTCGGCAGCGCCGTCGCCGCCCTGCTGCCGCTCGGCATCGGAATCGTGGCGATCCTCGGCACCAACGCCGTGCTGCGCGGCCTCACCGAGCTCACCGACGTGTCCGTCTTCGCGCAGAACCTCACCACCGCGCTCGGCCTCGGACTCGCCATCGACTACGCCCTGTTCGTGGTCCGCCGCTTCCGCGAAGAGCTGGCCACCGGAGCCGACCCGCGCACCGCCGTCGGCACCACGCTGCGCACGGCGGGACGGACCGTGCTCTTCTCCGCGCTGACCGTCGCCGTCTCGCTCGCGGCCATGCTCGTCTTCCCGCAGTACTTCCTGCGCTCCTTCGCCTACGCCGGCATCGCGGTGGTACTGCTCGCCGCCGGAGCCGCGCTGATCCTGCTCCCCGCCGCCCTCGTCCTGCTCGGCGAACGGGTCAACGCCCTCGCTCTGCGACGCCTGTTCCGACGTGGCTCGGGTACGGGCCCGGGTGCGGGCGGTGCCGGGCGGCGGCCCGGGGCCGGGTGGGCCAGGACGGCCGCGCTGGTGATGCGCCGCGCCCCCGTCTTCGCCGTGGTCACCACCGTCGGACTCCTCCTCCTCGGACTGCCCTTCCTGGGCGTCCGGTTCGGCACGGCCGACGACCGTCAGCTGCCCGCCACCGCCGAATCCCGGGTCGTCCAGGACCGGCTGCGTGACGGCTTCCCCGGAGACCCCGGTGGTGGTCTCACGGTGCTCGCCGAGGGCCGGGCCACCCCCGCCCAGTACGCCGAGTACCGCGAGCGGATCGCGGCCGTCGACGGCGTCGCGCGGGTGGAGGGCCCGATGACCCCCGGGCCCGGCGCACACGCCTACGCCACCTTCACCGTGCTGCCCGAAGGCGAGACCGTCGGCGAGGACGCCCAGCGGGTGGTCGGTGAGATCCGGGAGCGGGAGGCGCCCTTCGACACCTCCGTGACCGGCGCGGCCGCCGTCCTCGTCGACTCCAAGGACGCCATAGCCGACCGGCTGTCCTGGGCGCTCGGGATCATCGTGGTGGTCACGCTGCTGCTGGTCTTCCTCCTCACCGGAAGCGTGCTCATCCCCCTCCAGGCCGTCGTCCTCAACGCCCTCAGCCTCACGGCGATGTTCGGAGCCGTGGTCTGGGTCTTCCAGGAGGGCCATCTGTCCGGGCTGCTCGGCTTCACCGCCACCGGTGACATCGAGACGACCCTGCCGGTGCTGATGTTCTGCGTCGCCTTCGGCCTCTCCATGGACTACGGCGTCTTCCTGCTCTCCCGGATCAAGGAGGAGTACGACGCCACCGGCGACCACGAGCACTCCGTCCGCTTCGGCCTGCGGCACACCGGCGGCCTGATCACCGCCGCCGCCGTGATCCTGGCCGTCGTGATGGTCGCCATCGGCACCTCCCGGGTGACCAACACCAAGATGCTGGGCCTCGGCGTCGCGCTCGCCGTGCTCATGGACGCGATGGTGGTGCGCAGCCTGCTGGTCCCGGCCGTCATGAAGCTGACCGGCCGCCTCACCTGGTGGGCGCCCGGACCCCTGCGCCGCTTCCACGACCGGTTCGGCATCACCGAGGGCGGCATACCCGTGCCGGCCCCGCCGGCCCGAACGGCCGCGCCGGAGCCGGCCGACCGTGCCGACCGTGCCAAGGAACCCGTGGGGGGCTAGCGGCCACGTCCGGGCACGCGGACGGCCCCGCGCCAGATCGGGGGGCGGGGCCGTCGTGGGTCGGGAGGAAGGGCGGGGCGGGGGTCAGTCCCGGCGGCTCCGGTTGCCGGGGCGGTTGGCGACCCAGGCGCGGATGGTGTCCGCGTACCAGTAGGGCTTGCCCGACTCCACATGGTCGGGGGGCGGCAGCAAACCGTGTTTCCGGTAGGAACGGACGGTGTCCGGCTGCACCTTGATGTGCGCGGCGATGTCCTTGTACGACCAGAGCCTTCTGTCCGTCATGCGTGGCACCTCCCTGCGCGCCTCACAGCTGCGGCGGGGGTGCCGTTCGGGGGAGCTGCGAGGCCAGCGCTGGCGATCACTGAGCCTGTGCCCGTTGAACGACACCCTCGGACGGGAGGAGAGCGGCTGTCGACCGGCTGTGACGGAAAGCCCGCGTAATGGAGATATGTGTGACAACGGGGGGACGGATGTGACGTAAGTGGCGCACAAGCGGATCGGCGTGGCGACGGGCCTTCTCCCCGCACCCGTGGGGGACTTCGGTTCCGGGCCCGGCTCTACGCCCTTCGCCCTGAGCTCTGCGCCCTACGCGCCGCAGGAGCGGAGGAAGCGTCGGGTGCGGACGGCGATCGGGTAGGGCTTGTCGGGGTCGCAGGGGTACATGTCCTGCTCCACGATGGCGAAGAGGTCCACGTCGAGGGCCTGGGCCGCCGTCAGGACCGGTTCCAGGGCGGGCACGCCCGAGGGCGGCTCGCACATCACGCCGCGCGCCACCGCCGGTCCGAAGGGGACCCCGTCCGCGACGACCCCCGCCAGGATCTCCGGGTCGACCTGCTTCAGGTGGAGGTAGCCGATCCGCTCGCCGTAGGTCTCGATCAGTGCGACGCTGTCGCCGCCGCAGTAGGCGTAGTGGCCGGTGTCCAGACAGAGCGAGACCAGGTCGGGGTCGGTGGCGTCCAGGAAGCGGGCCACGTTCTCCTCGCTGTCGACGTGGGTGTCGGCGTGCGGGTGGACGACGATCCGCAGGCCGTAGCGCTCCCGGACCTCGTGCCCGAGGCGCTCGGTGAGACCGGTCAGCTGCCGCCACTGGTCGGCGGTGAGCGTGCGGTCCTCCAGGACCTCCCCTGTCTTGTCGTCTCGCCAGAAGGAAGGAATGACGACCAGGTGCTCCGCCCCCATCGCCTGGGCGAGGGCGGCGTTGTCGGCCACGTGCGCCCAGGTCTTCTCCCAGACGGCCGGGCCGTGGTGGAGCCCGGTGAAGACCGTCCCGGCGGAGACCTTCAGCCCCCGGCGGCCGGTCTCGTCGGCGAGGATCGCGGGGTCGGTGGGCAGATAGCCGTACGGACCCAGCTCGATCCAGGAGTAGCCGGCCCCGGCGACCTCGTCCAGGAAGCGCTGCCAGGGGACCTGACGGGGATCGTCGGGGAACCAGACGCCCCAGGAATCGGGGGCGGAGCCGATGCGAATACGGGACAGTGGCGACGGATTCGTCATGAACGTCACCTTGGCCGGGTTCTCGGAGACGCGTCAAGACGGACGTCCGAATGTAAGGACATAGCGTTGACATGGCTCCCGGCAGGCGGCTAGACCTGGGTGCGGGGCCGAGGCGAGAGGTGACGTATGCGGGCGGAGCCGTACGACCTGATCACGATGGGGCGCATCGGCGTGGACCTCTACCCCCTGCAGGTCGGGGTGCCACTCGCCCGGGTCGAGAGCTTCGGCAAGTTCCTGGGCGGCTCGCCCTCGAACGTGGCGGTCGCGGCGGCGCGGCTCGGCCGGCGCACGGCCCTCATCACCCGGACGGGCGCCGATCCCTTCGGGGAGTATCTGCACCAGGAGCTGCGGGCGTTCGGGGTCGACGACCGGTGGGTGACGGCCGTCGAGGCCTATCCGACGCCTCTCACCTTCTGCGAGATCTTCCCGCCCGACGACTTCCCGATCCACTTCTACCGTCAGCCCAAGGCGCCGGACCTGGAGATCCACCCGTCCGAGCTGGACCTCGCGGCGATCCGCTCCGCGCGGGCGTTCTGGGTGACGGGCACGGGCCTGAGCGCCGAGCCGAGCCGGGAGTCGACGCTCGCGGCCCTGCGGGCACGCGCCGCCGGGCAGGGCCCGGGGGAGGCGCCGGAGGGACCGACCGTGCTCGACCTGGACTGGCGTCCCGCGCTCTGGGACGACCCCGGCGAGGCGCCCGCCCTCTACCGCGCCGCCCTCGGCAGCGCGACGGTCGCCGTCGGCAACCTCGACGAGTGCGAGATCGCCACCGGTGAGCGCGAACCCCACGCCGCCGCCCGCGCCCTCCTGGACTCCGGGGTCCGGGTCGCCGTCGTCAAACAGGGGCCCAAGGGCGTCCTCGCCCTGACCGCCGACGGCGAGAGCGCGGAGGCGGAGCCGCTGCCGGTCGAGGTGGTCAACGGCCTCGGCGCCGGCGACGCGTTCGGCGGGGCCCTCGCCCACGGCCTCCTGGCCGGCTGGGACCTCGACCGCGTGATCCGCTACGCCAACGCCGCCGGCGCGATCGTCGCCGGCCGGCTCGCCTGCTCGCCCGCGATGCCGTACGACGACGAGATCGCCCTGGCCCTCGCCGCCGGCACCGGCTCGATCCCGAAGCGCACCCCGTGACACCCGCCGCACCCCACGACACCCCGGCCGACGGACCGGCCGCACCTCATGCCCCCCGGGCCACCGGACCCGCCGCACCCCACGACCCCCCGGCCGGCGGACCGGCCGCACCCGCTGCCGTGCCGCGCCTGCCGGCCGTCCGTGGCCTCGTCGGCGGACGCTTCCTCCTCCACCCGCCGGACGGAAAGGCGGCCGAAGCCACCGGCACGGCGGCGAGTCTCCTCGCGGAAGGGGTAGGCACAGGAGCATGAACTCCCTGCATCTGCCCGCCGGGACCGCCTCGGGCGGGCCCTACGCCCTCGATGTCGGTCCGGCGCGGGCCGGGTGGCGGTATTCCGCCCTGCGCGTTCTCGAACTCCGCCCCGGCGAGAGCCATCTGCTGGACACTGGGGACGGCGAATGGATCGTGCTCCCGCTCTCCGGCGGCTGCACGGTGCGGCTCGACGACGAGACCTTCGAGGTGCACGGCCGCGAGAGCGTGTTCGACGGAGTCTCCGACTTCGCCTACGTGCCCCGCGACACCCGGGCCCAGATCGCCTCCGGTGCGGGAGGCCGCTTCGCTTTGGCAGGAGCGAAGTGCGAGCGACGACTCCCCGCTCGCTACGGCCCCGCGCCGGAGGTTCCCGTCGAGGCCCGCGGCAGCGGCTCCCAGGCCCGCCAGGTGCGGAACTTCGCCGCCGCCGGCGTCTTCCCCTGCGACCGGCTGATCGCCGTCGAGGTGATCACCCCCGGCGGCAACTGGTCCTCCTACCCGCCCCACAAGCACGACGAGCACCGCCCCGGTGCGGAGTCCGAGCTGGAGGAGATCTACTACTACGAGATCCGGCGCGCCGGCCTCGGCTACCAGCGGATCTCCCCCTCCCGCCCCGGCGGCGCCGACCTCCTCGCCGAGGTCGGCAGCGGTGACGCCGTCCTGGTACCGGACGGCTGGCACGGCCCGTCGATCGCCCAGCCCGGCCACGACATGTACTACCTCAACGTCATGGCGGGGCCGGGTCCCGAGCGCGAATGGAAGATCTGCTTCCATCCCGACCACACGGAGGGATACACGTGAGCACGCTCACCGTCGCCCAGGCACTGGTGCGCTTCCTCGCCGCCCAGTACACCGAACGCGACGGCGTGCGGCGCCGGTTGGTCTCCGCGACCTGGGGCATCTTCGGACACGGCAACGTCGCGGGGGTCGGCCAGGCGCTGCTGGAGTACGCCGACGTCATGCCGTACCACCAGGGGCGCAACGAACAGGCGATGGTGCACGCGGCCGTCGGCTACGCCCGGCAGTCGAACCGGCTCTCCGCGCACGCCGTGACCACCTCCATCGGCCCCGGCGCCACCAACCTCGTCACCGGCGCCGCCCTCGCCACCGTCAACCACCTGCCGGTCCTGCTGCTGCCCGGCGACGTCTTCGCCGGACGCCCCGCCGACCCCGTCCTCCAGCAGCTCGAAGTCCCCTACGCCGGGGACGTGTCCGTCAACGACTGCCTGCGCCCGGTCTCGAAGTACTTCGACCGGATCACCCGCCCCGAGGCGCTGATCCCGGCCGCGCTCGCCGCCGCCCGAGTCCTCGCCGACCCCGTCGAGACCGGGGCCGTGACGCTCGCGCTGCCCCAGGACGTGCAGGCGGAGGCGTACGACTGGCCGGAGGAGTTCTTCGCCGAGCGGATCTGGCGGGTGCGCCGGCCGCGGCCCGACGAGGGCGAGCTCGACGCGGCGGTATGGGCGATCAGGGGCGCCGCCAAGCCGCTGATCGTCGCCGGCGGCGGGGTGAAGCACAGCCGCGCCGAGGGCGCGCTGCGCACCTTCGCGGAACGGGCCGGTATCCCGGTCGCCTCCACCCAGGCCGGCAAGGGCGCGCTGCCGTACGACCACGTCTGCGACGTCGGGGGCATCGGCCACACGGGCACCGCCACCGCCGACGCGCTCGCCGCGGAGAGCGACCTCGTCATCGGCGTAGGCACCCGCTACACCGACTTCACCACCGCCTCCTCCACCCTCTTCGCCCGGCCGGACGTACGGTTCATGAACCTCAACATCGCCGGGTTCGACGCCCACAAACTCGGCGGGCTGCCGCTCGTCGCCGACGCCCGCGAGGGCCTCACCGCCCTCACCGAAGCCCTCGAAGGCCACCGCCTCGACGGGCACCCGCCGGCCTGGGCCCCGGCCAAGGCGGAGTGGGAGCGACGCGTCGACGCCGCCTACGCCGTGCCGGACGAGGACGCCCGGCCCACGCAGGCCCAGGTCCTCGGCGTGCTCGACACCCTCGTCACCGAGGACGACATCCTGATCAACGCCGCCGGCTCGCTCCCCGGCGATCTCCACAAGCTGTGGCGGGCCCGCTCCTCGGACCAGTACCACCTGGAGTACGGCTACTCCTGCATGGGCTACGAGATCCCGGCCGCGATCGGCGTCGCGCTCGCCGCACCCGAGCGGCCCGTCTGGGCCCTGGTCGGGGACGGGACGTATCTGATGAACCCCACCGAAATCGTCACCGCCGTACAGGAAGGACTGCCCCTCACGCTGGTCGTCCTGCAGAACCACGGCTACGCCTCCATCGGCGGGCTCTCGGCGGCCGTCGGCGGCGAGGGGTACGGCACCGCCTACCGCCACCGGGCCCCCGACGGCACCTTCACCGGCGCCCCGCTCCCCGTCGACCTGGCGGCCAACGCCGCCTCCCTCGGCATGCGGGTGCTGCGCGCCCGCACCGTACGTGACCTGCGAGAAGCCCTGGCCGACGCCCGCGCGTCGACCGTTCCCACATGTGTCTACACCGAGACCGAAACGGCAGACACAGTGTCGGGCCCGCCCTCCGCCCAGGCGTGGTGGGATGTTCCCGTGGCCGAGACCGCGACCCGCTCGTCGGCGGTCAAGGCACGGGAGGAGTACGACCGGCACGTCACCGCCCGACGCCGCCACCTGTAACAGCCAGAAGGAGCATTCCGTCATGACGAAGACCGTCAACCACTGGATCGGTGGCAAGACCGTCGAGGGCACGTCGGGCAACTGGGGCCCGGTCACCGACCCGGCCACCGGAGCCGTGACCACGCAGGTGGCCCTGGCCTCCGTCGAGGAGGTCGACGCGGCCGTCGCCGCCGCGAAGACCGCGTTCGAGACGTGGGGCACGGCGTCCCTGGCGCAGCGCACCACGATCCTCTTCAAGTTCCGGGCGCTCCTCGACGCCAACCGCGACGCGATCGCCGAGCTGATCGTCGCCGAGCACGGCAAGGTCCACTCCGACGCGCTGGGCGAGGTCGCCCGCGGTCTGGAGATCGTCGACCTGGCCTGCGGCATCACCACCCAGCTCAAGGGTGAGCTGTCCACCCAGGTGTCGAACCGGGTCGACGTGGCCTCGATCCGCCAGCCGGTCGGTGTCGTCGCCGGCATCACGCCCTTCAACTTCCCGGCCATGGTGCCGATGTGGATGTTCCCGATCGCCATCGCGTGCGGCAACACCTTCATCCTCAAGCCGAGCGAGAAGGACCCCTCCCCGTCCCTGAAGATCGCCGAGCTGCTCGCCGAGGCGGGCCTGCCGGAGGGCGTCTTCAACGTCCTCCACGGCGACAAGATCGCGGTGGACCGGCTCCTGGAGCACCCCGACGTGTCGGCGGTCTCCTTCGTCGGCTCGACGCCGATCGCCCGCCACATCCACACCACCGCCTCCGCCAACGGCAAGCGCGTCCAGGCGCTCGGCGGCGCGAAGAACCACATGCTGGTGCTGCCCGACGCCGACCTGGACGCAGCGGCCGACGCGGCCGTCTCCGCCGCCTACGGCTCCGCGGGCGAGCGCTGCATGGCGATCTCCGCGGTCGTCGCGGTGGGCGCGATCGGCGACGAGCTGGTCCAGAAGATCCGCGAGCGCGCCGAGAAGATCAAGATCGGCCCCGGCAACGACCCGACCTCCGAGATGGGCCCGCTCATCACGGCCGTCCACCGCGACAAGGTCGCCTCCTACGTGACGGGCGCCGCCGCCGAGGGCTGCGAGGTCGTCCTCGACGGCACCGGCCACACCGTCGACGGGCACGAGAACGGCCACTGGATCGGCCTCTCGCTCCTGGACAAGGTCCCCACCACGGCGAAGGCGTACCAGGACGAGATCTTCGGCCCGGTGCTGTGCGTGCTGCGCGCCGAGACGTACGAGGAGGGTGTCGCCCTCATCAACGCCTCGCCGTTCGGCAACGGCACCGCGATCTTCACCCGCGACGGCGGCGCGGCCCGCCGCTTCCAGCTGGAGATCCAGGCGGGCATGGTCGGCGTGAACGTCCCGATCCCGGTGCCGGTGGGCTACCACTCCTTCGGCGGCTGGAAGGACTCGCTCTTCGGCGACCACCACGTCTACGGCAACGACGGCGTCCACTTCTACACCCGCGGCAAGGTCGTCACCACCCGCTGGCCGGACCCCTCCGACGCGCCCGCGGGCGTCGACCTGGGCTTCCCGCGCAACCACTGACACGGCCGGACCCGGAAAACCGGTGGCCCCCGGGGCGCGTGACGGCGCACCCTGGGGGCCATGTCCGTCGTTCCGCCGAAGTACCAGATCCGCGCCCTGCACACCGCGACGACGGTGACCGTCTACCAGGCCTACGGTCCGTCCATCGGCCTCCCGGCGGCCCGCGACGGCCGATTCCCGCCCGCGTGGAAGCGGGACAGAATGACCTGGATCAAGCCCTCGTTCCTGTGGATGATGTACCGCTGCGGCTGGGGCCTGAAGGAGGGACAGCAGACGGTCCTCGCCATCGAGATCACCCGCGAGGGCTTCGAGTGGGCGCTGCGCCACGCCTGCCTGTCGCACTACGTCCGGAAGATCCACGCCGACCACGCGGCCTGGAAGAAGGAGCTGCGGCGTTCTCCGGCGCGGGTCCAGTGGGACCCCGAACGGGACCCGCACCTGCAGGCGCTGCCGTACCGCTCGCTCCAGCTGGGGCTCACCGGAGAGGCGGCGCGGCTCTACGCGGACCGGTGGACGGTGGGCATACGGGACGTCACCCCGCTCGCGCACGAGATCCACGCGCTCGTACGGGACGGCCGGACCGACGACGCCAGGACGAGGCTGCCCGAGGAGCGTCCCTACCCGATGGGCCCCGAGCTTCTCGGACAGCTCGTCGCGGAGCGTTTTTCCTAGGGCTCGGTTCGCCTCCGGGGCCTATGGGTCGGACTCACACGGCCGTACGTGCTCGCTCCCTCGTTCCTCGGGAGCTGCGCGCGCTCGGCCGTGTTCCCCCGACGGCCCCTTCGGCTCAGAGCACCACCGGCGCGGAGGGCCTGGGCCGGCGCGGCCCCTCTCACCGGCCCTTCGCCTCGAACTCCCACGTCAGCATGGCGAACGCGCCGTCGTCCGCCGCGCCCGCCGAGCGGTACGTCGCGAGGGCCGGGACGTTGTCCGTGTCGACCCCCACCCACATGTCGTAACAACCCCGCTCCCGCGCCACCGCCGCCAGCGCCTCGGTCAGCGCCCGGCCGATGCCGCGCCGCCGGTGCCCCTCGTCCACCGACAGCTCGTACAGACACATCTCCGAGCCCTTGTCCGGGTGGAGCATCTCGATCCCGGAGACCAGGCCCGCCGGGAACCCGTCCTCCGCGTACGCGATCAGCATCAGATGGCCCGGGGCGGCCAGGAAGCGCTCCGCCCACTCCGGCCGCGGCGGACCGTCGTAGAGGTGCTCCGCCGCCATCAGCTCCGCCACCGTCGTCGCCCGCCGGATCTCCACGCCCGCCCCTCGGATCCGAGGCGCGCGTACCGCGCCTGCTGTACGGCGACCGTACTGCGTACGACCAGGGGAGGCCGACGAATTCCGCCTGGGGACGCCCGTGCCCCCCGGCCGGTCCGCCTAGGCTCACAGACATGAAGCTCCGACTTCCCCGGTGGGCCGCGGTCACCGCGGCCCTCGCCCTGCTCGCGGGGGCCGGCACCGTGACCGCCGTCGCCGGCGACGAACCACCCCCCGTGAACCGCGCGGACCAGGTGCTCGACGTGCCCGGGGCACGCATCGACACCTCCTACTTCACCGCCGGATCCCCCTCGGAGCGGCGGCCGGCCGTCCTCCTCGGCCACGGGTTCGGCGGCTCCAAGGACGACGTCCGTGCCCAGGCCGAGACCCTGGCCCGTGACGGATACGCCGTCCTCACCTGGTCCGCGCGCGGATTCGGCGCCTCCACCGGGCAGATCGGGCTCAACGACCCCGACCACGAGGTCAAGGACGTCCGACGACTCGTCGACTGGCTCGCGAAGCGGCCGGAGGTACGGCTCGACAAGGACGGCGACCCGCGCGTCGGGGTCACCGGCGCCTCCTACGGCGGCGCGATCGCCCTGCTCGCCGCCGGACACGACCCGCGGGTCGACGCGATCGCACCGCAGATCACGTACTGGAACCTCGCCGACGCGCTCTTCCCCGAAGGGGTCTTCAAGAAGCTCTGGGCCGGGATCTTCTTCTCGTCGGGCAACCAGCCGGGCGGCCTCCAGCAGGGCCGGCCGCAGGGCGAGGAGCAGGGCGAGCCGAGTGAGCGGCAGGGCGAGCGGCCGGCAGGCGCGCAGCCCGCCGCCCCGGCCGCCGCCACGCGCGCCGCCGCACCCCCCGCCTGCGGCCGGTTCACCGCCGAGCTGTGCGCCCTCTACGAACGCGTCGCCGTCGCCGGGAAGCCCGACGCCGCAGCCCGCGCTCTCCTCGAGGCGCGCAGCCCCTCCGCCGTCGGCGCCCGCATCAAGGTGCCCGCCCTCATCGTGCAGGGCCAGACCGACTCGCTCTTCCCGCTCTCCCACGCCGACGCGATGGCGAGGACGATCACGGCCAACGGCGCCCCCGTGGCCGTCGACTGGATCGCGGGCGGACACGACGGCGGCAACCGCGAGGCCGGCCGCGTCGAGGCCCGGATCGCCACCTGGTTCGACCGCCACCTGAAGGACGACGAGGGCGCCGACACCGGCCCCGCCTTCCGGGTCAGCCGCACCGGAGGGGTCGACTCCACCGACGGGCAGGCGCTGCTGCGCGGAGCGACCGCCGCCGCCTACCCGGGGCTCTCGTCCGGCGCCACCTCCCTGCCGCTGGACGGCGGCCGCCCTCGGCCCTTCCACAACCCGGCCGGCGCCAACCCGCCCGCCATCTCCGCCGTCCCCGGCATCGGCGGCGGGCTGTCCCAGCTCTCCTCCCTCGGTGTCGGCCTCTCCCTCGACTTCCCCGGCCAGTTCGCCGCCTTCGACACGAAGCCGCGGTCGGCGCCCCTGCGGATCACCGGCTCGCCGACCGTCCGCGTCACGGTGACGTCGGACAGCGCCGACGGCTCCGCCGTCCTCTTCGGCAAGGTGTACGACGTCGGGCCCGACGGACGGCAGCAGGTGCTGCCCGCCCAGCTCGTCGCCCCCGTCCGCGTGGAGGACGCCCGCCAGGGCAGGAGCGTGGCGCTGACGCTGCCCGCGATCGACCACGAGGTGGAGGCCGGGCACCGGCTGCGGCTCGTGGTCGCGGCCACCGACCTCGGCTACGCCTCCCCGGCCGCCCCCGCCACCTACACGGTCGCGGTCGCGAGCGGACTGACCGTGCCGACCGCGCCCGCCGTCGCCACCCAGGCGGCCGGGTTGCCCTGGTGGGTCTGGGGGCTGCCGCTCCTCGGACTCGCGGTCGCCGCGGCCCTGCTGCTCACCGCCCGCCGCCGGACCGCCGCGCCCGCCCCGGACCCGGCCCTGGCCGCCGTACCGCTGCAGATCACCGGACTGACGAAGAAGTACGCCAAGTCCTCCGACCGCTATGCCGTGCAGGACCTCTCCTTCCGGGTCGAACAGGGCCAGGTCCTCGGGCTCCTCGGACCCAACGGCGCAGGGAAGACCACCACCCTGCGCATGCTGATGGGCCTGATCACTCCCGACGACGGCGAGATCCGCGTCTTCGGGCAGGCCATCAGGCCCGGCGCCCCCGTCCTCTCACGGGTCGGCGCCTTCGTGGAGGGCGCCGGCTTCCTGCCCCACCTCTCCGGCCGGGACAACCTCGACCTCTACTGGAAGGCCACCGGCCGCCCCGCCGAGGACGCGCACACGGAGGAGGCGCTGCGGATCGCCGGCCTCGGCGACGCGCTCTCCCGCGCCGTCCGGACCTACTCGCAGGGCATGCGGCAGCGGCTCGCCATCGCCCAGGCCATGCTCGGGCTGCCGGACCTGCTGATCCTGGACGAGCCGACCAACGGCCTCGACCCGCCGCAGATCCGCGAGATGCGGGACGTGATGATCCGGTACGCCGCCGGAGGCCGGACCGTCATCGTCTCCAGCCACCTCCTGTCGGAGGTCGAACAGTCCTGCACCCACCTCGTGGTCATGGACCGCGGCCGACTGGTCCAGGCCGGGCCGGTCGCCGAGATCACCGGCGCCGGGGACACCCTGCTGGTGACCCTCGGCGGGCCCGTCGACGCGCCCCTCGTCGACAAGATCGCCGCCCTGTCGGGGATCGCGTCGGTGGTACGGGCGGACGACGGACTGCTCGTCGCGCTCGACGGCGCCACCGCCACCGAGCTGATCGGCGAACTCGTGCGGCACGACGTGCCCGTGACCGGTGTGGGACCGCACCGGCGCCTCGAGGACGCGTTCCTGACCCTGATCGGAGGAGGATCCGCATGAGCGCGATCGCGGAACCGGTGGAGACCGCTCCCGGCTACCGGGCCTCGCACACCCTGCCCCTGCGCGTCGAGGCCGTACGGCAGCTGAAGCGGCGCCGCACCCTGGTCATGGGCGCGGTGCTCGCCGCCCTGCCGTTCGTGCTGATCGTCGCCTTCGCCATCGGCGGCACCCCGGACGGCAACGGCAACGGCCGCATCACGCTGATGGACACGGCGACGGCGTCCGCCGCGAACTTCGCGGCGACCTGCCTCTTCGTCTCGGCGGGCTTCCTCCTCGTCATTCCCGTGGCGCTGTTCTGCGGGGACACCGTGGCCTCCGAGGCCGGCTGGTCCTCGCTGCGCTACCTCCTGGCCGCGCCCGTGCCCCGGGCCCGGCTGCTGTGGTCCAAGCTGGCGGTGGCCCTGGGCTTCAGCGCGGCCGCGATGGTCCTGCTGCCGCTGGTCGCCCTGGTCGCGGGGACGGTCGCCTACGGCTGGGGCCCGCTGCGGCTGCCCACGGGCGGGACCCTGCCGGCCGCCGAGACCCTGCCCCGGCTCGCGCTCGCCGTGGCGTTCATCTTCGTCTCCCAGCTCGTGACGGCCGGTCTGGCGTTCTGGCTCTCCACCCGCACCGACGCCCCGCTGGGCGCGGTCGGCGGCGCGGTGGGCCTGACGATCGTCGGCAACGTCCTGGACGCGGTGACGGCGCTCGGCTCCTGGCGCGACTTCCTGCCGGCGCACTGGCAGTTCGCCTGGGCGGACGCCCTCCAGCCCCAGCTGGAGTGGGCCGGCATGGCGAAGGGAGCGTCGATCTCGGTGACCTACGCGCTGATCCTCTTCGCCCTGGCCTTCCGGGGCTTCTCCCGCAAGGACATCGTGTCCTAGGGAGTGCCCCGGGCCATGTGCCGGGCCCTGTCCGGCGGTTGCTCACAGCCAGCCTCTTCGAGCCGCTTCCGCGCCCGCGCGGAAGCGGCTCGTCGTGCCGAGGGCGTGCATCAGCTCGCCCACCCGGCGGCTGTACGTGCGCGGGGACATGCCGAGGCGGGCGGCGGCGGCCTCGTCCGTCAGCCCGGAGAGGAGGGCCTCCAGGACCGGACGGAGCTGGGGGGTCAGCTCGCGCGAGGGGGACGTCGCCCCGACCAGCTCCTCGCCCAGGTCCCAACTGACGTGATGGGCGCGGACCAGGGCCTGGACGACGACCGGGTCCCGGATCAGGAGCAGGCCGTTGTGGAGCAGCTCCAGATCCAGGGGGACGGCCGCGACCGTGCGGTCGACGACGATCATCTTGAAGGGGATCGTGTCCGTCATCCGCGCCTGGCCGGGCGTATCGACCATTCCCGCGACCAGTGCCAGGGCGTGCCGGGGCACGATCCGTCTGACCTCGCGGGCCTGCTCCGCCGCGGTCCGCATGCACGCTGCCGCCAACTCCAGGAACGCCTCGGGGATCGCTCGGCCCGCGGAGGCGGCCGGGTCGTCGAAGGTGAGCAGCTCGTGCCGCACCGAGGCCGTGAGGCCGGCCAGGGCGGCGCTGATCCGGCGCGTCCCGCGCACCGGGCGTCCCGGCGGCCGCTGCGCCTCGGGCGCGGCCCGGTCCATGGCCGACCGGGCGAGCATCACGGAGCCCGCAGTCTCTGACACCGCTCACCACCCCCGCCCGATCGGTGTGCCACTCCATGTACGCATGTGACTGCACACGGTGACAACCCCTGTTGAAAAGGATGGCGACTCCATGCCATGGCCGTCCACACCGCTCGCCGTTGCCGCATCGAGATCCTTCCGCAACCCTCCCGTCTGCTCCTTTCGTGCTCCGCGGACGTCCCATACACAAGTGCCGAGTCATGAGGGGGAGATGACATGCAGCGACGACGACGGGTGCGGCTCGCGGCCGGGATCCTGGCCGCCGGACTGTGGGTGACCGGGTGCGCGGGTGGATCGGGCGGCGAGGCCACGGCCGACCGGAGCGGGGGTGAACGGGCGCCGGTCGCCCCGGACGGGCGGCGCTCACCGGCCGCGCCCGATGCCCCCGCGCCCCCCGGGGAAGGGGCGGCCGAAGGGGAGCAGCGGTCGCGGCCGCCCGCCGCCGACTGGCTCTCCACCTTCGCGCTGGACGTGGACACCGCCTCGTACGGATACGCCCGCCGCACCCTGTCCGAGGGGAGGCTGCCCGACCCGGCGACCGTACGGCCGGAGGAGTTCGTCAACAGCTTCCGGCCCGACTACCCCCGGCCGAAGGACGACGGGTTCAGCGTGACCGTCGACGGCGGGCGGACCGGCGCCGAGGGGTGGTCGCTCGTCCGGGTCGGCCTCGCGACCCGGGCCGCCGACCGCCGGGGCGAACGCCCGCCCGCCGCCCTCACCTTCGTCGTCGACGTCTCCGGCTCCATGGCCGAGCCCGGCCGGCTCGACCTGGTCAAGGAGTCGCTGGGGCTCCTCACCGATGAGCTGCGCGACGACGACGCGGTCGCCCTGGTCACCTTCAGCGACCGGGCCGAGACCCGGCTGCGGATGACCCGGGTGGGCGGCGCCCGGGAGCGGATCCGCAGCGCGGTGGCCGAGCTGGCGACCTCCTCCTCCACCAACGTCGAGGCCGGGGTGCGCACGGGATACGACGTCGCCGTCGAGGGCCGCCGCGCGGGCGCCACCAACCGGGTGGTGCTGCTCTCGGACGCCCTCGCCAACACCGGTGACACGGAGGCGGAGTCGATCCTGAGCCGGATCGACGCCGAGCGCCGCAGCCACGGGATCACCCTCTTCGGGGTCGGGGTCGGCAGCGACTACGGCGACGCGTTCATGGAGCGGCTCGCCGACAAGGGCGACGGCCACACCACGTACGTCTCCACCCGCGAGCAGGCCCGCAAGGTCTTCGTGGAGCAGCTCCCCGGCCACGTCGAGCTGCGCGCGCGGGACGCCAAGGCGCAGGTCGCCTTCGATCCGGCGACCGTGGAGCGGTTCCGGCTGATCGGGTACGAGAACCGGGAGGTCGCCGACGAGGACTTCAGGAACGACCGGGTGGACGGCGGCGAGGTGGGCGCGGGGCACACCGTCACGGCGCTGTACGCGGTCAAGACGCGGCCCGGCCGGTCCGGTCGGCTGGCGACGGCGACGGTCCGGTGGCTCGATCCGGCGACCCGTGCCCCGCGGGAGCGGTCCGGCGCGATGGCGACGGGCGCGCTCGTCCCGTCCGTCTGGGCGCGGGGGCACGACAGCCTGCAGCTGACGGCCGTGGCCGCGTACTTCGCCGATGCGCTGCGCGGCGGCGACCTGCCGGGCGCGCCGCCGCTTTCCCGGCTCGCGGAGCACGCGGGCGGGATCGCCGAGCGGGGGGACTCGAAGGTGGTCCGTGAGCTGGCGGAGTCGATCCGGCGGGCGGACCGCCTCGGGGCGGCCCGCGTCCGTACGGACGCGGATCCGGGGGCGGGAGCGGAATCCGGGGATCCGTACAGCGGTTGATCCACAGGTGCTGCGGGCGGGCCGTGCGTGCCCCCATGATGGGGCCCATGGCCACCCTGCTGCTCGCTCTCGCCGTCGCCTCGACCGGGCTCTACGCCGGTTTCATGCTGATCTTCCGCACCGGGATCATGCCGGCCCTGGCCCGGCTGGACGACGCCGCGTTCGTCGACGCGATGCGCCGGATCAACGAGTACGTTCCCAAGCCGGTGTTCCTGGTGGTGTTCCTCGGGGTCGTGGCCTTCCCGGTCGCCGCCTTCCTCGTCCCCGAGGACGGGCGGACGCGGACGGGGACGTGGCTGGTCCTGGCCGGGCTCGTCTGCGCCGTCCTCAACCACCTGGTCACGATCGGCGGCAACATCCCGCTCAACACCGCGCTGGCCGCCTCGGAGAGCACCGGCGAGTCGCCGACGACCGTCCGGGCGGCCTTCGAGAAGCGGTGGAACGGCTTCCATCTGATCCGTACGGTGCTGATCACCGCGGCGTTCGGGCTGCTGACCGCCGCGGCGGTCGCCTGACCCGGGCCGCCGGGCCCGCACCCGTCGGTGCCCGGAGGGCTCAGTTCCGGGTGGGCAGGGCGGTGACCGCGGTGATCGCGGTGAAGAGGAGTTCGCCGTCCTGCCGCCCGATGACCCGGACCAGACGCTCGCTGCTGCCCGGGTAGTTCACGGCCGGCTCGGTCCCGATCACGCAGGGGCTGCCGAACTCCGCGTACCGGTGGAAGGTGGAGTCCATCGCGGTCGGCATCACCACCTGCCCCTCGGGGGCGAGCGAGTGCACCGCCTGGCGGGCCGCCTCCAGGAGGACCATGCCGGGGATGTGGTCGCCGGGGTGATCGAAGAGGACGGGGTGGCGGGTGTCGACCCGCAGCCGCCAGCGGTCGGGCCGGCCGGCCGGGGTGAGCACCACGTCGAAGTCGTCGACGCGGCCGACCGTGCGCGGTTCCACGGGCGCGGTCGGCGGCGCGGAGGCGGTGGGCGGCGCGTCGAGCCGGTCGGCGCGCAGCCGGCGGTAGACCTCGGGGCTGGTGCAGGTGTAGCGGGCGTCGCCGGTGGCCAGCGTGCGGCCGTTCTCGCTGATGACGACCTCGTAGGCGAGCCCGGTCAGGCGTCCGGCGCGCCGGCGTATGTCGGAGCAGTACACGTCGAGGCGCAGGTCGGCGGGTGCCTCACCCACACTCAACGCGCCGGGCACGACGCGGTAGTTGAGCTCCCACATGAGGAACTGGTGGCCGAGGGGGACGCCGAACCCGGCGTGGGCGAGCAGCGCGCCGACCTGCCGGATCGTTTCGGCGGCCATCATCGGGTCGTAGTGCGTACGCCCGAGCGGGGCGAAGAAGGCGTGGGTGCGTGGCCATTGGGCGCTCAGGGTGAAGTGTGCCTCGTCCGTACGGGACCATTCGGCGGTCAGGAAGACCTCGGCGAGCGCGGCCCGGTGGACGTACTCGCGGGGAGCCGTCGTGGTGAGCCGGGAGAGGTGTTCGGTGTCCACGATGTCGCTCGGAGCGGGCGTCTGCAGCATGAGATCCCTCAACTAGGGGCCTACTAAGAAGATTCGGACAATCAGCAGGCGGAAAGTACGAACTCATGGGTCTGTTTGACAAGCGTCCGAGTACAGTTCTGTCAGGTCGGTGCGCGACCGGTACGAAAAACGGCCGCGGGTCGCGCAGGGCCCCGTGAGGCGGTCACGGGCTCAACGGCGCCTGTCAGCACGGCGGATGTCCGGTTCGTGAGACCCCAGGGTTCACGAAGGAGGTTGCTTCGGGTATCTTCCAGGCTGCCGGAAATCTGTACCGCTAGGTTTGTTTCTCGGAACCCCGAGACGCCGGTTCGAGTGGGTGCGTCACGATCCGAGCGATTCGCCCCGGTAAGACCGGCTCGCCGATCGGCTGTCCCTGGGAGACCACCGTGGAACCTCTGCGTCAGATACGCCTCGCGGCCGTCAACATCGACGGCGTCCTGCTCAACGACACGTTCAGCCCGGTCATCCACCACTTCGTCACCAGCCGCGGCGGGCGCTACGACGCGACGGTCGAGCGGGAGGTCTTCTCCCAGCCCCAGCTCGTCGCGGCCAAGGCCCTCGGCGCCGCCGCCGGGCTCGACGCGAGCCCCGAGGCGGTCCTGACCGCCTACTTCGAGGAACGCGCCCGCCATCTGGCCGAGGATCCGCTGCGGTTGCTCGACGGCGCGGTCGAGCTGCTGCTGCGGCTGCGCGGCCTGGGCCTGCGGACGGTCTGTTACGGCGGACTGGACAAGAGCCACTTCGACCGCCATCTGGGGGAGTGGGCGCACCTGTTCGACGGCCCCGGCTACGTCTGCACCAACGACTTCCGCCCCGGCCTGCACGAGATCACCACGGAGATCTTCGGTCTCCGCCACGACCAGGCCCTGTTCATCGACGACGTCGCGCGCGTCGCCGAGGCCGCCCAGGAGCTGGGTATCCCCTTCATCGGCCACCCCGGCGACTTCGCGTACGGTTTCCAGGGCGAACTGATGCGCGCCGCGGGCGTCCGGCACCTGGTGCGCTCGCTCGACGAGATCGACGAGCCCCTGCTGCGGACCCTCGACGACGAGGCCGCCACCGGTCGCCCACGGAACCGCTGAGGCCTCCGTGGCGTATGTACACGAAGCCACCTGGAGGGCCGGCATGAAGCCGACGGCGGGTCCGACGTCCCGCCGCCGGCCGCCGGCCGTCCACCTGCCGAGGGAGACGACAGTCCCATGACCACCGACCATCGCCTGCTGACCGACAAGGTCGCCCTGATCACCGGAGCGAGCAGCGGAATCGGAGCGGCCGCCGCCCGGGTCTTCGCCCGGGAGGGCGCCCGGGTCGTCCTCGCCGCCCGCCGCGAGGACAAGCTCAAGACCGTGGTCGCCGACCTGCGCGAACAGGGCTTCGAGGCCGAGTACGTGGTCACCGACATCACCCGACGCGAGGACACCCGGGCCGCCGTGGCACACGCCGTCCGGACCTTCGGCCGGCTCGACCTCGCCTTCAACAACGCCGGTTGGGGCACCCCGCGCGAGCCCCTGCACGAGATGGACGACGACCTCTACGACAGCATCATGGACGTCAACGTCCGCGGCACCTGGAACTGCCTGCGGGACGAGATAGCGGCCATGCTGCCCACCGGAGGCGGCGCGATCGTCAACAACAGCAGCGTCGGCGGTCTGCTCGCCACCCCGGTCGCCGCCCCCTACGTCGCCGCCAAGCACGCCGTCATCGGACTGACCAAGGCGGCCGCCGCCGAGTACGCCGCCCAGGGCATCCGCGTCAACGCGGTGGCCCCCGGGACGACCCGTACCGAAGTGGTCAGCGCCTGGTTCGACGCGGTCCCCGGGGTCGAGGCCGCCCTGCACGCCGCCACGCCCCAGCCCCGTACCGCCGAGCCCGAGGAGATCGCCGAGGCGGCGGCCTGGCTCTGCAGCGGCCGAGCGTCGTTCGTCACCGGCGTCACCGTGCCGGTGGACGGCGGCTTCACGATGGTGTGACCGCCATGACGACCCGTGCTCTGACGGGCTCCGCGAGCGGCCGGACGGCACGTGCGGGACGGCTTGTGCCCCCTGCACGTATCCGTCCATACTTGCTGTTTTCAACTGTGAAGTGCGAGCAGGCACGGAGCGAGCGCGAGCGCCCCGAGGGGCTTCGGGCTATGAGAGGGACGTGAACCCCGATGGCGAAGCAGGATCGCGCGATTCGGACGCGCCAGGCGATCTTGGAAGCGGCCGCCACCGTCTTCGACGAGCGTGGTTACGAAGCCGCGAAACTCTCCGACATCCTGCAGCTCGCCCAGGTCACCAAGGGTGCGCTGTACTTCCACTTCGACTCCAAGGAAGACCTCGCGCACGCCGTCATCGACGCCCAGGTGTCGACGGCGCCGATGCCCATGCCGCAAGTGTCCAAGCTGCAGGAGTTCGTCGACATCGGCATGGTGTTCGCCCACCGGCTGACCCACGACGGCCTGCTGCGCGGGAGCGTGCGCCTCACCCTCGACCAGGGCGGGCACGAGCTCAACCGCAGCGGGCCCTACCGCGAGTGGACCGACCTCAACCTCAAGGTTCTCGACGAGGCCAAGCGGCGCGGTGAACTGCTGCCGCACGCCGACCCGGAGGAGGTGGCCCCGCTCGTCGTGGGCTCCTACGCCGGACTGAACCTGATGACCCAGGCCCTGGGCAGCAACCGGTCCGAGATGGACCGCTGGGCCTCGGCGCTCTACCGCCACGTGCTGCCCAGCATCGCCGTGCCCGCCGTCCTCGCGATGCTCGACATGGAGCCCGGCCGGGGCGCCCGCGCGCTGCGCGCCGCGGAGGCGGCGGCGGGCTAGGGCGTGTTTCGAAAGTCCCGTCTGGCCGGGAACGCCTGGCACGTACTCCCCCGTAGCCCCTCGGGCACGGGAGGTGCCCCCACGCTGCGTTGTCGGTCGTCGGCGCAGCCCGCTGCGCTCTCTCCCCCTGCGCCTGGCGGCGCGGGAGGTGCCCCCACCCTCCGCCTGCGATCGCACGCACCAGACGCCTCCGGTCCCGCCCTGCGGGCGGACGACGCTACTTTCGAAACACGCCCTAGACCCGGCGCCCGGGGGTCACGCTCCGTGAACCCGGCATGACATTTGTATGGTTTGAAACCATACCCCTGCGCTGGTTTTCTGAGGATGACACGAACCCGCCATCTCCTGGTCGTCACGAATCAATGACGGAAAGCGTACCCGTGAGTCCAGATCTTGGACGCGCGGGTACGTTTTCTTCTCTCGTTCACGGATTCTTGATGTCGTCAGACCCCTGTGAACCGGGGCAAACCTGGCGGAACGTCGAGTCCGAGTTTCCGTACCCCGCGGTTTCTTATTGACATGCCTCCCGGTCTCTTTTCTAATCGTCCAGGGCCTTAGCCGCGCACAGACACTGAGGGGGCAAAGTGGACGTCCGGATCCTGGGGGGACTGTCAGTACGCGAGAACGGGGTGTCGATCACTCCGACGGCTGCCGCACCGAGGCAGCTGCTCGCACTGCTGGCGGCCAAGGCCGACCAGGTCGTACCCGTGACCGTCCTGATGGAGGAGCTCTGGCCGTCCGGGGCGCCGCGCGGCGCACGTGTCGAACTCCAGTCCCACATCATCGATCTGCGGGCTCTGATCACGACCGCGCTGCCCAGCGCCGAGCCGCCGGCCACCGGCACCGCCTGGCTGGAACGGCGGACCGCCGAGTCGGTCCTCGTCTCGCTGCCCGGCGGCTACCGCCTCGACACGGGCGGCGGCTCCAACGACGCCTGGCAGTTCGAACGGGCGGCCGGCGCCGGCTACCGCGCCATGGAGGCCGGTGACCTCCAGCGCGCGGCGCGCCGCCTCGGCGACGCGCTCGCCCTGTGGCGCGGCGAACCGTACGCGGGAGTCGCGGCCGGACCCCATCTGCGCACCGAGATCGAGCGCCTGGAGGCCTCCCGGCTGAGCGCCCTCGACCAGTGGGTCGAGGCGCAGCTCCGGCTCGGCCGCCACTTCGAGATGATCTCCGACCTGTCCGAACTCGTCGCGCAGTACCGCACCAACGAGCCGCTGCACGGGCAGTTCATGGTCGCCCTGCTGCGCTGCGGCCGCCAGGACGAGGCGCTGGAGGTCTACCAGCGGCTCCGCAACGGATTGAAGAAGGAGACCGGCATGGAGCCGTCCGCGCGGCTGCGCAGGCTCCAGCGCTCGATCCTGACCGTCCGTGACGTGGCCCGGCCGGCCTTCGGCCGCCAGACCTCCGCCCGGCCCCGACTGGTGACCGCCGGAGCGTTCGGCTGAGACCGGACGCCGTCCGGGCCGGGGAGCTCCGTGGCCGGGGCACTCCAAGGCCGAAGGATCCGGCCGACATGACGTGCCATCACGGCGACTCGCGAAGTCGCCGAAGGGGCGGGACGCCCGAAGCGTCCCGCCCCTTCACGTGTGTCCGCGGCCGTCAGACGGCGGCGAAGCCCTTCTTCAGGGCGGTGGCGATCTCGACGGCGCGACGGGTCTGGAACTCGATCGCGGCCAGGTTCTCGCCCGCCACGTTGTTCGCCTCGTTCGCCGAGACGCTGCTCGTGCCGTACGGGTTGCCGTTGGCGGGGGCGAACTGCACCGGGTCGGCGTAGCCGGGCGCCACGATGACCGCACCCCAGTGGTAGAAGGTGTTGTTCAGCGCCAGCAGCGTCGACTCCTGGCCGCCGTGCGCGGTCGACGTCGAGGTGAACGCCGAGGCGACCTTGTTGACCAGCTTGCCCTGCGCCCACAGGCCACCGGTGGTGTCGATGAACTGCTTGACCTGGGCGGCGGGCAGACCGAAGCGGGTCGGCGTGCCGATCAGCACGACGTCGGCCCACTCCAGGTCCTCCGGCGAGGCGACCTCGATGTCGCGGGTGGCCTCGACGTGGTCGGCCCACTCCTGCTTCGTCTCGATCACCGACTGCGGGGCCAACTCCGCCACCTTGCGCAGCCGCACCTCCGCACCGGCCTTCTCCGCGGCGTTCGCGGCGGCGGTGGCCAGCGCGTGGACGTTGCCGGTGGACGAGTAGTAGATGACTGCGACGTTGGTCATGACAGACCTGCTCCTTGACTTCGGAATGACGGGCACCGGCTGAACGGAAGGGCCCGTTCGCGACCTTCTCCGAACGTTACGGCGGCGATCCACGGGCCCGGGGAAAGTCCGTCAAGTCCCACCCCTGGATGTCACTTTCCGGCGAAGAACCGCAGCAGAAGCCGCTCGTCCTCGTCGGTCAGTTCGATCCCGAACAATTCGTCCAGCGCGCACACCGTCTCGGCCGCGCTCAGCTCGCGCTGCTCCACCCGCCCGTCGGCGTACCGGAGCTCCAGCGTCTTGTCCCGCAGCAGCCGGCGCTCCTTCTCGGTCTCCTTCTGGGCGACGAGCTGACCCACGAACGGCGAGCCGGGCCGGGTGGAGGAGAGGTAGTGAGCGGCCTCGAAGTCGATCCGGAACTGCGGTTCCTGCCGGAAGCTGTACATGTCGAACCAGCCGTCGCCCTCCGGGATGCGGACCACCCAGTCCGGACCCTCCGCCACCAGCCGCCACGTCCAGTCGGCGACCGTCGAGGTCGCCCCGTCCTCCAGCGGCAGCGCCTCCATCAGCCCGCTGTAGCCGTATCCGGCGTCGGCCAGCCAGACCCGGTCGTCGGCCCGGACCAGCAGCACCGTGTGCGTACGGAACCGGCGCCGGGTCTCCCCCTGCCGGATGCGGGCGAGGAGCCGGGTCACCGGGAAGCCGAGCCGGTCGAGCGCCGCGGCGAGCAGGAGGTTGTTCTCGTAGCAGTAGCCGCCGCGTCCCGCCCGGACCAGCTTGTCCTGGATCCGGCCGAGGTCCAGGGAGACCGGGCGGCCGAGCGCGATGTCGAGGTTCTCGAACGCGATCGCGGACATGTGCCCGCGCAGCACCCGGTGCAGCGTGTCGGCGGTGGGCGTGCGCGGCCCGGTGAAGCCGATCCGCGCGAGATACGCGTCGAGGTCGAGCAGGTCGGTCTGCCACTCCGGGTCGGTCTCCACCGCCACGGGCAGTCCGTACGTTCCCCACATGGTTCTCTCCGTCTTCCTGGATCGGTCGGGCTCTCGGGTCTCGGTCAGATGCGGTGCGGGTCGTCCCACAGGAACTCCGGCGGGATCGTGTCGGGACACACCGTCCCCTCGGCGGCGGCGGCCGGGGCGGCCACCGGCGGCGGGAAGGGAGGCGGCGGCACGGGGGCGGCGGGAATGCCGATGTCCACGGGGAGGACATCGGCGACGGTCGGCGGGGCGAGGGGCGGCCTGAGCGCCGCCGCGAGCCCGGCCGCGAGCGCCGCGCCCAGCACCGGACCGATCAGATAGGCGGTCAGAAAGCCGTAGTTCCCGGCCCACAGCGCCGGCCCGAACTGCCGCGCCGGATTGACCGAACCACCCGACATGGGTCCGAGGATCATGATGAAGCCGGTGATGCACAGCCCGACGACCCCGGGTATCAGCCACTCCCACCGGGGCCGTATCAGCAGCGCGGCGACCAGGGTCATGCAGATCAGCTGCCCCACCGTCTCGGCGGTCAGGACGCCCCAGAACCCCCAGTCGGGCTGCGGCGCGACGGCCGCCCAGCCGACCTGCGGCAGCCCGACGTCGGCCCCCCACACCAGACGGGCGAGCCCCACCCCGGCCACCGCGCCGGTCATCTGCGCGACGCAGAACGGCAGCACGTCCCGGCCCGGGAAGACGCGCAGCAGCCAGAGCCCGATGCTCACCGACGGGTTCATGTGCCCGGCCGTCTTGCGGCTCATCGAGTAGTGGATGATCGCCGTGTTGACGACGCCGAAGAAGATTCCGAGCGCGACGAAGGCCGCACGTCCCCGCAGTACGGAGCCGAGCGGCGCGTCCGGGGCGAAGATCCACCGGGCCGTGGTGACGATCAGGAACAGGATCCCGGCCGTGATCAGGAACTCCAGGACGACGGTGCGGGCGCGCGGCGAGAGGGTCGACCGGCGGGCGGCACGGTGACGACTAGTGTTGGTCATGGTGACCAGCTCCCAGCTGTGATGCGGTTGGAACGGGTGGCGCCGGTGGTGCGAGGCGTACACATGCGTCCGCGGCGCCGCATCCGGCCGGGAGGCCGAACACGACGCCGCAGCAGGGCGAGAGCGCGGGTCAGAGCTGGATGCGGACCTCATAGGCGAGCGCCCAGGCGTTGAACTCGACCAGCCGCTCCATCACCGCCCGGGTGCCCCAGAGCCCGCCGAGCGCCGCGTACTCCTCCAGCGGCTTGTCCAGGAGCTTCTGGATCCCCTCGCGCGGGACGAGCCGGAGCACCGGCGAGCCGTCGGCGAGCAGCGCCTCGACCTTGGCGCGCAGCGCGGTGACGTACTCGACGTCCTGCGTGGACGGGTACGGGCTCTTCTTGCGCTCCAGAACCGACTGGGGCAGCACGTGCGCGGCGGCCGCGCGCAGCAGGCTCTTCTCCCGGCCGTCGAAGTTCTTCATCTCCCACGGCACGTTGTAGACGTACTCGACGAGCCGGTGGTCGGTGAACGGGACGCGGACCTCCAGGCTGGTGGACATCGAGATCCGGTCCTTGCGGTCCAGCAGGAACTTCTCCCAGTGCGTGATGTTGAGCCAGGTCAGCTCCTTCATCCGCTCCTCGTGCCGGGAGTCGCCGGCGAGCCGCGGCACCGCCTCCAGGGACTCGGTGTACCGCCGCTTGACGTACTCCTCCAGGGAGAGCCGGTCCCAGAGACCGATCTCCTTGATCGTGTCCAGGCCGCCGAGCCGCCGCCAGGCGTCGTACCACGGGAAGGTGTCGCCGTTGACGGCCTCCTCGTCGAAGAACCAGTTGTAGCCGCCGAAGATCTCGTCGGCCGCCTCACCCGAGAGCGCCACCGTGACGCGCTCCTTGAGCGCCTTGCACAGGTGGTAGAGGGAGTGCTCCATGTCGCCGGTGGAGACCGGCAGGTCCTGCGCGCGCAGCACCGCGGACCGGACGCCCTCGTCGAGGATGTCGCGGTTCTCCAGCTCGACGATGACGTGCTCGGCGCCGGACTGCTCGGCCACGTCGACGGCGTACGGAGTGTCCGGGTCCATCCAGATGCCGTTGTCGCGGAAGGTCTTGCCGTGGTCCTTGAAGTCGATCGAGAAGGCGGTGATCTTCTCGTCGGAGCCCTGGTCGCGCAGCACCTTCGCGGCGATCGCCGTCACCGCGCTGGAGTCCAGGCCGCCGGAGAGCAGCGTGCCGACCTTCACATCGGCGATCAGCTGGCGCTCGATGATGTCCTCGAGCAGCTCGCGGACCTTCGCGATGGTGGCGTCCAGGTCGTCGGTGTGCGGACGGGCCTGGAGCGTCCAGTAGGTGCGGGTGGTCGTGCCCGTCCGGGAGAAGCGGACGACGGTGCCCGGGACGACCTCGTGCATGCCCTTGAAGACGGCGTGGCCGGGGGTGTTGATGATGGCGAAGATCTCCGCCAGGCCCTCGGCGTCGACCACGGCCTCGGCGTCGGGGTGGGCGAGGATCGCCTTCGGCTCGGAGCCGAAGAGGACGCCGTCGGCGGTCGGGTAGTAGTAGAGCGGCTTGACGCCCATCCGGTCGCGGACCAGGAGGAGTTCCTCCGCACGCGGGTCCCAGATGGCCAGCGCGTACATGCCGTTGAGGCGCTCGGCGAACTCCTCGCCCCACTCCAGATAGGCGCGCAGCACGACCTCGGTGTCCGACGAGGTGCGGAACTCGTGCCCGAGCCCGGCCAGTTCGTCCTTCAGCTCGCGGAAGTTGTAGACCTCACCGGTGTAGATGAGGACGGGCCGGCTGTCGTCGCCGGGGACGGCGTGCATGGGCTGCCGGCCGTTCTCCAGGTCGATGATGGAGAGACGGCGGTGCCCCAGGGCGGCGTGGCGCGAGAGCCAGATGCCGCCGTCGTCCGGGCCCCGGCACTCCAGGGTCCGGGTCATGGCCTCGGTGGTGTCGCCGCCGAGCGTCAGATCGCGGTCGTAGGCGACCCAGCCGGTGAGTCCGCACATGGCGCCTCAGGTCCTTTCCTCGAAAAACGGTGAGCGGGGTGTACGGAGTCAGGTGCGGGCGGGGCGGGCCGGCGCGGGGACCGGGACCCAGCCCGCGGTGTCCCAGTGGGCGAGCTGGCGCGGCGCGGAGCGCTCGCCGATCTCGGCCACCCGCGCGCCGCCCAGGAGCAGCGTGCTGGGCCGGTCCGGCGAGAACACCGGGACGGTCGGCGCGTTCGGGCTGCTCGGTGCCCCGCCGCGGGCGAAGGAGGAGATCAGGTCGATGAAGGTGTCGGAGACCAGGCGCTCCAGCGGCCCGTCGCCGTACTGCGGGGCGTTGACCGCGGAACCGTACGTGCCGAACAGGAACTTGGAGGTGGCCTCGTGCGGGGTGCCGGTCAGCGGCGGCGCCACCGGGTGGGCGAACTCCATCAGATAGCTGGGGACGGTGGGCCGTTCCCTGGCCTGGCGCTCGGCGAGCCGGGTGATCTGGAAGCGGAAGAGGCTGTCGCCCCAGATCGCCCCCCAGATCGAGACCGGGTCCTGGGGCAGCCCGTCGATGGAGGCGGCCCGGCGGTACGCCGAGATGGCCGCGTCGACCTCCGTGTCGGCGACGTGGACCGCGCCCTTGTGGAGCACGGCCCGGACCGCCGTCCGCAGGCTCTCGTCGTCGGTGGGGTGCGGGCCGGGGAAGGGATAGCCGGGTCCGGTGGTGAAGAAGGTGCCCTCGGTGCGGCCGTAGATCGACAGCGTCGGCAGGTCCGGGGTGGGCAGTTCGTAGTCGTGGCCGAGCATCCACCGGCCGTCGACGACCGGGCCCTGGTACTCGCGCCAGGTGGATATCTCGCGGTCCGTGGGGCTGCCGGAGAAGATCTTCTCCCAGGTGTCCTTCAGTCGGTCGGCCGGCACCGCGCGCAGGCCCCGCACGGTGGTGCCGAGCTTGCGGGCGACCAGCTCGAAGACCCGGTGGGAGTCCTCCGGGCTCATCGAACTGGCCGGTTCCCAGACGTGCTTGACGCTGATCGGGACGATCCGCTTGATGATGCCGCGCAGCTCCGGAAGGAGGCCGAGCTGCCAGGTCGAGGAGCCGCCCGCGGAGGTGCCGACGAGCGTGATGTTGTCCGGGTCGCCGCCGAAGGCCGCGGCGTTGCGCCGCACCCACCGCACCAGCGCCACCTGGTCCTGGAGGCCCCAGTTGGAGTATCCGCCGGTCTGCCCGTCCACCAGATCCCGGTGCAGGCCCCAGCCCAGGGCGCCCAGACGGTAGTTGAACGTCACGACGACCATGTCGCCGTGGGCGGAGGGCCGGGCGCCGTCGAAGTCCGGCTCGCTGCCCGCGCCGAGGAACCAGCCACCGCCGTGGATGTAGATCACGACCGGCCGGGAGCCCCGCGTGTCGGGGGTCCAGACGTTGGCGTAGAGGCTGTCCTCGCTGGAGCCCGGCAGATACGACTGGTACGAGACGGGACCGAACGCGGTCGCGTCCCGCACCCCGCTCCAGGGGGTCACCGGACGCGGCGAGCGGTAGCGCAGCGCGCCGACCGGGGGAGCGGCATAGGGGACCCCGCGGAAGACGGACAGACCGCCGGCCCGCTCGCCCCTGATGAGACCGCCGCCGACCCGGGTGACGACACCCGTGGCCTCCGCGGTGGACGCGGTGCCGGCGGCGGCCGCGCCCGGCACGGTCACCGCGGTCGCCACTGCTGCGGCGGCCGCGACGACCGTACGTCTCCGCGGACTGTAAGGCGGCTCATGTCCAACTCCCGACCGGTCCATAAACAAAACTCCCCGGGTATGCGAATGCCGAAAGACGGCACGTCGAAGAGTGACGACGCTGCGAGGGTGCCGTACGCCCCTGGCCCGGCCAATGCGCTTCGGCGTACTCAGTCAGGTCAGTCGCCGCGGGGGTGTCGGGCCATGTCACGGTGACCTGACGGATTCACTCGTGAACCTTTGAGCACACTCGGGGGGATCGGCAGGATCCAGGCATGACAACGTCGATTCTGGACTCCCGCCCCCTTTTCGATCTGGGTGCCGAGATTCACATCGCGGCCTCCGCCGACAAGATCTACTCGATCGTCAGTGACATGAAGCGGCATTCCGAGTGGAGCTCGGAACTCCAAGACGGAAAGTGGCTGTCCGGAGAGCCGGGCCAGGTCGGCTCGATCTTCGAGGGAGAGAACTTCCGCAGCGACGACATCGTGTCGTGGGCTCCGCTCATCCGCGGAATCTGGCACACGAAGTCGGAAGTGCTGGAGACGACTCCGGGCCGCGCGTTCCGCTGGAAGATCCACTCGAAGACGGGTGCTCCGCAGGAACTCACCTGGTCGTTCCTCATCGAGCCCGCGGAGGACGGGGCCACGCTCTCGCAGACCTTCCGCATGGGATACGCCTCGCCCGGAATCCATGAGATCACCAAGGACATGGACGAGGACGGGAAGCGGAAGTTCATCGCGGACTGGACCGAGAAGATGACGCGGGACGTCACCGAGACGCTGGGCAAGATCAAGGTCGTCGTCGAAAAGGACTGACGCGCGCGACCGCGTTCCGGGAAACGGATTTCGGGGTCGGTCGCCTGGCCGGCGGCCGCCCGCACTGTGCCGGCGTCCGCATTGTGCCGGTGTCCGCACCCCGAATTCCCGGAACCTCCTTGCCTGCCCGGCCGGCCCCGGCCCTTGCAGGCCCCTGGGCCCGTCCGCCTGAGGGGTGCTGGGACGGGGCCGGCGCAGGGCGGAGGGGCTGGCGGCCCCGATTCCGTGCGGCCGAGGGCCCGCGTCGGCCGGGCCTCCGATGACCTGGGCCGATGTCCCCGCACCCGTACGACCACCACCACCTGGCTTCAGCAGAAGCTTCCGGCCCCGCGGGCGGGGGTGCGCGCCGACGTCCGGGCCTCCGCGCGACTGTGCCGGGAGCTCGGCGCTCCGCCCGGCGGCCGAGGCCGTTCGAGGCGCGCCTCGGCGCCGCCAGGACCGCGTACCGCGCACGCCTCGGGCCCGTCTGACCAGCGGCCGAGGCAATCCGGGCCGGTGTGACCGTGAGCCGACCCCGGCCGGTCCCGTGCGGGCCGCCGGTGGTCGGGCCCGACCCGCCGCGACCGTCGTGCCGGACGCCACCGGCCCGCCCGACCCGCGGCCGAGAAGGCCGACCGAGCGACCGCCGGCCGGGCGCAGCCGGACGCTGTACGACCCGGGCGGGCCCGCCCGGCCCGTTCGGGGCCGCTCACGTGCCGGGCCGCCTGAGTCCCGGCCCCCTCGTACGTAAACCGTCACGAACCCCGCCGAGCCTCCGGCCCGGACCTGCCGGGCCGTCCCCGCGGCTTCCGGCCCCTGACCTGCGGAGCCGCCTCCCCCGTGGCTCCTGCCCCGCCAGCGGGTCCGCCCTACAACCTCCGGCCCCTGGCCCGCGGAGTCGTCCCCCGTGGCTCCCGCCCCGCCGGCCGGTCCGTCCCCCGCGGCTTCCGGCCCCACAAGCTCGGTCCGCGTGCACGCGCGGGCCGTGAAACACCCGGGTCCGCCCTTGTCGGCGGGGCCGGGGACCCCCACACCCCCACGCTCCCCCCCCACGTCCCCCCACGCCCACAGCACGGAGATACGGGCGCGCGAACCACGCGCGTCCTTGACGAGGGGAATCCCCATGCTTTCCAGACGACGGTTCATCGGTGCCTCCCTGGCGACAGGCGGCACTCTGGCCACCGGCGCAGCCCTGACCCCGCTGCTCGGATCGGCGTCGGCCTCCGCCGCCGACGCGACCGCCGTCGCGTTGTTCACCCAGCCGATGCCCCTGCCACAGGTCATCGCGCCCAGCTCCACCGCCAACGGCGTGGACACCTACAACATCTCGATCAAGCGGACCAGCAAGGAGATCCTGCCCGGCAAGTGGACCGAGGTCTTCACCTTCAACGGCGGCTTCCCCGGGCTCATCCGGGCCACGTCCGGCCGCCCGGTCGTCATCAACCAGTACAACAAGCTCACCATGCCGGCCTCGATCCACCTGCACGGCGGCCACGTGGCCCCGGAACACGACGGCGACCCGATGGCCACCATCGAGCCCGGCGGCGTCCGGACGTACCACTACCCCAACCAGCAGGCGCACGCCCCGCTCTGGCTCCACGACCACGCCCACCACATGGAGAGCGAGCACGTCTACCGCGGACTCTCCGCGTTCTACCTGCTCAGCGACGCCCAGGAGAAGGCGCTCCCGCTGCCCACCGGTCCCTACGACGTGCCGATCATGCTCCGCGAGGGGCACTTCGACGACAAGGGCCGGCTCGTCTACACCATGGACGACTTCCGTAGTCGGTCCACCATCATCGCCAACGGCAAGGCGTGGCCGTATTTCCAGGTCACCGCCCGGAAGTACCGCTTCCGGCTGCTCAACTCCACCAACCTGCGGTTCTTCACCCTCCGACTCGCGGACGGGTCGCCGTTCATCCAGATCGGCTCCGACGGCGGCCTCCTGGAGAGACCTTTCTCCACCGACACCGTCGCCCTCTCGCCCGGCGAGCGCGCCGAGGTCGTCATCGACTTCTCCCGCTATCCCGCCGGCACGAAGCTCGTCCTGGAGAACACCGAGGGCCCCGGGCCCGCCGAGCTGACCGGCAAGGTGCTCCGCTTCGACGTGGTGAAGACGACGACCGACTCCAGCTCCGTGCCCGCCACGCTGCGCACGCTGCCCCCGCTGCCGGCCGTCACCGGCCACCGGACCGTCGTCATGAGCATGGACGAGGACGGGCGCCCCCACCCGCAGGGCTACATGGACGGAAAGATCTACGACCACAACCGCGTCGACAACACCGTGCCCTGGGGAGGTTCGGAGATCTGGACGGTGACCAACAGCAACCAGGCCATTCCGCACAACTTCCATATTCACCTCGTTCAGTTCCGCGTATTGGAACGGAACGGAAATCCGCCCGGCCCGGCCGAGGCGGGACTCAAGGACACGATCCGGGTCATGCCCGGCGAGACGGTGAAGTTCCAGGCAACCTTCGACAGCTATCGCGGAAAGTACCTGTACCACTGCCACATGCTCGACCACGCGGCCATGGGAATGATGGCCCAGATGGAAATCGTGTGAACGCGGCGAGAACCGGAGTACGCGCCGGCGCGTGAAGCCGAGGGAATGCGCGGGCGAAGTGACGGGTGAAACCCGCCCGACACGCCGCGTACGACAGCGCAAACGCACGCGAACCGGGACTCCGTCCGACCTGATGGATTCTCGGCCCACTTGACGGAGTGCGGCCCGCGGCATTGGCCGCGGGCCCGCACCCGGCACATGATTCGAACGAATTCAGGGCCGGCCGCCCCTGCTGCGGACACCGGTTTCGGCGGTCCGCCGGCCGGCCGGCCCTTCCGCCCGCTCACGCGTCCTCCGCTCGCGCCCGGCCACCGCGCTCTTCCCGCCGAGCGGATCCCCGCCACCGAGAACGCCGCCGCACCGTCGCCCTGTCGTCTTAGGAGAGACCCCCTGTGGACAACACTCTGCTCGACATCCGGCAAAGGCCGGCCCTGCAACAGCCCGTCTGGGAAGACGAGTCGCAGGTGGAACGCGTACGGGAGGAACTGAGCGTACGGCCCGCGCTGGTCAGCCCCCAGGACGTGCACACCCTGCGCACCCTGCTCGCCCGCGTGGCCGCGGGCGAGGCCGTCATCGTCCAGTCCGGGGACTGCTCCGAGGACCCCGACGAGTCCACCGCCCAGCACGTCGCCCGCAAGGCCGCCGTGCTCGACCTGCTCGCCGGTGCCATGAAGATGATCACCCACAAGCCGGTGATCCGCGTCGGGCGCATGGCGGGCCAGTTCGGCAAGCCGCGGTCCAACAACACCGAGAAGATCGGCGAGCTCGAACTCCCCGTCTACCGAGGCCACATGGTGAACGGCCCGGAGCCCGACCCGGAGTCCCGCCGCCCCGACCCGCTGCGCCTGCTGACCGGCTACATGGCCGCCAACGACATCATGGGCCACCTCGGCTGGCGCAAGCCCGTCGGCCGCCCGGTCATCGACCCGCCCGTGTGGACCAGCCACGAGGCCCTGCTCCTCGACTACGAGGTGCCGATGCTCCGCCGCGACGACGAGGGCAGGCTGCTGCTCGCCTCCACCCACTTCCCGTGGATCGGCGAACGCACCCGTCGCACCGACGGCGCCCACGTCGCCCTGCTCGCCGAGGTCGTCAACCCGGTCGCCTGCAAGGTCGGCCCCAGCATGAGCCCCGACGAGCTGCTCACCCTCTGCGAGATCCTCGACCCGGCCCGCGAGCCCGGCCGGCTCACCCTCATCGCCCGCATGGGCGCCGACAACGTGGCCAAGAAGCTGCCGCCGCTCGTCGAGGCCGTCCGCGCCGCCGGCCACCCGGTCATCTGGCTGACCGACCCGATGCACGGCAACACGGTCAACGCCCCCGGCGGCCTGAAGACCCGCTACACCACGACCATCGAGCACGAGATCTCCGAGTTCCAGCTCGCCGTGCGCTCCTCCGGGGGCATCGCGGGAGGCGTGCACCTGGAGACCACCCCCGACGACGTCACCGAGTGCGTGCTCGGCGAGCAGTGGGCGGGCCGCTGCGGCGACCACTACACCAGCTTCTGCGACCCCCGGCTCAACCCCGGCCAGGCCGTCACGGTGCTGTCCGCCTGGCGCGGCTGACCGTACGCGCCGGCCCGCGGCGCGCCCGTCCGGAGGCGCCCGTACGCGCCGGTCCGTACGAGCCGTCCCGTCCGCGCCCGCCCGATCCGTACACCTCTCTCGCCCACGACCACGGAGGAACCGTCATGCAGGACAAGATCGCCCTTGTCACCGGCGCCGCGGGGGGCATCGGCGCCGCGGTGGTCCACATGCTGGGCCGGCGGGGCGTCACCGTCGCCGCCGTCGACCGCGACGAGACCGCGCTGAAGCAGCGGGTCGCCGCGTACGCCGCCGACAGGCTGGCGGTCGAGGCGTTCCCCGCGGACGTCACGGACAGCGCGCAGGTCAACGCCCTCGTGGACGAGGTCGAGCGGCGGCTGGGCCCGATCGACTACCTCGTGAACTCGGCCGGCGTCCTGCGCCTGGGGCCCGTGCGCACCTTCAGCGACGAGGACTGGGCCGCCACCTTCGCCGTCAACGCCACCGGCGTCTTCCACCTCTCCCGCGCCGTCGTCGACCGGATGATCCCGCGCGGCTCCGGAGCGCTCGTGACCGTGGCCTCCAACGCCGCCAACACCCCGCGCGCCGAGATGGCCGCCTACGCAGCCTCCAAGGCCGCCGCGGCCCTCTTCACCAAGTCGCTCGGCCTGGAGGTCGCGCCCTACGGCATCCGCTGCAACCTGGTCGCGCCCGGCTCCACCGACACCCCGATGCTCTCCTCGATGTGGCACGACGAGTCCGGGCCGAAGGGCACCATCGAAGGCCGCCCGGAGGCGTTCCGGATCGGCATACCGCTGAAGAAGCTGGCCCTGCCCGACGACATCGCGAACGCGGTGGTCTTCCTGCTGTCCGACCAGGCGGGGCACATCACCCTCCACGACCTGACGGTCGACGGCGGCGCGTCCCTCGGCGCCTGAGCGCACCCGAGCGCCCGCGCCCCGGGCGTCCGGGCCGTGGCGTGCCGCGCCCGTGAACCCGCGCCGCGCGGCCGGACGGCAGCGCGGCCGCGTGCCGTACACCCCTCATCCCTTACGTACCCGAGAGGACGGTCATGGCCGGGATACCGCCCATCGAGGCCTATCCGTTGCCGGCGGCCGGCTCGCTGCCGCCCGCCACCCCGCACTGGACCGTGGACCCGGACCGCGCGGTCCTGCTCGTCCACGACATGCAGCGCTACTTCCTGGCGCCGTTCCCCTCGCCGCTGCGCGAGGAGATCATCGCCAACGCCGCGCTGCTCCGCGACCGCTGCGCCGCGCACGGCGTCCCGGTCGCCTACACCGCCCAGCCCGGCGGCATGACCCCCGAACAGCGCGGCCTGCTCGCCGACTTCTGGGGCCCCGGCATGCGCGTCGACCCCGTCGACCGCGAGGTCGTCGAACCCCTCGCGCCCGCGTCCGACGACTGGCTGCTCACCAAGTGGCGCTACAGCGCCTTCTTCAAGACCGACCTGCTGGAGCGGATGCGGGCCGCCGGCCGCGACCAGCTGATCATCTGCGGGGTGTACGCCCACGTCGGCGTCCTCGCCAGCGCCGTCGAGGCCTTCACCAACGACATCGAGACCTTCCTGGTCGCCGACGCGCTCGGCGACTTCACCGAGGCCGAGCACTGGTCCGCCCTCACGTACGCGGCCAAGCGCTGCGCCGTCGTCACCACCACGAAGGAGGTACTGGGATGACCGCGTCCGGCCACGAGGAGCTGCTGGGCCGCGTCCTCGGCCCCAACCCGCCCGCCTTCGCCCTCCTGTACCGGCCGGAGACCACCGGCCCCGGCGCCCTCGACCTGCTCACGGGCGAGGTCTCGCTGCCCGCGACCCTCGCGGACATCCCCGTACGCCAGGACACCGGCGCCGGACACCACGACGTCCTCGCCGTCGTCCCGTACCGGCAGATCGGCGAGCGCGGCTACGACCACGCCGACGACGACGCCCCGCTCATCGCCATGACCGTCACCGAGCAGGCCACCCTCCCGCTCGCCACCGTCCTGGCCGGGCTGCCCGACGTCCCGATCACCCTCGCCGACGGCGGCTTCGACGTCGACGACGCCGCCTACGCCGAGATCGTCCGCCGGATCGTCGCCGACGAGATCGGCACCGGCGAGGGCGCCAACTTCGTCATCCGCCGCTCCTTCACCGCCGAGATCACCGACTACGGCCCCGGCAGCGCCCTCACCTTCTTCCGCCGCCTGCTCCAGCGGGAGACGGGCGCGTACTGGACGTTCGTCATCCACACCGGGGACCGCACCTTCGTCGGAGCCTCCCCCGAGCGGCACGTCAGCCTCGCCGACGGCACCGCCGTGATGAACCCCATCAGCGGCACGTACCGCTATCCGGCGTCGGGGCCCACCCTGCCCGGCGTGCTCGACTTCCTCGCCGACCGCAAGGAGGCCGACGAGCTGTACATGGTCGTCGACGAGGAACTGAAGATGATGGCCCGGATCTGCGAGGAGGGCGGCCGGGTCGTCGGCCCCTACCTCAAGGAGATGGCCCGGCTCGCCCACACCGAGTACTTCATCGAGGGCCGGACCGACCGCGACCCGCGCGAGATCCTGCGCGAGACGATGTTCGCGCCGACGGTGACCGGCTCGCCGCTGGAGAGCGCGGCCCGCGTCATCGCCAAGTACGAGCCGCACGGCCGGGGTTACTACAGCGGGGTCGTCGCCCTCATCGGCCGGGACGCCCTCGGCGGCCGGGCCATGGACTCCGCCATCCTCATCCGCACCGCCGACATCGACGCCGGCGGACGGGTCTCCATCGGCGTCGGCGCGACCCTGGTGCGGCACTCCGACCCCGAGTCGGAGGTCGCCGAGACCCGTGCCAAGGCCGCCGGCCTGCTCTCCGCCCTCCAGGAGGACGGCTCCACCCGCTTCCGCGCCCACCCGCGGGTCCGCGAGGCCCTGGAGCAGCGCAACGCGACCATCGCCGACTTCTGGCTGGCCGGGGACGCGGCACGCGGCCGTCCCGACCCGCTGCTCGCCGGACAGCGCGTCCTGATCGTCGACGCCGAGGACACCTTCACCTCGATGATCGGCCAGCAGGTCCGCGCCATGGGACCGGAGGTGACGGTCCGCCGCTTCGACGAGGAGTACGCCTTCGACGGCTACGACCTCGTCATCATGGGCCCCGGTCCCGGCGACCCGCGCGAGGCCGGACACCCCAAGATCGCCCATCTGCGCGAGGCGGTCTCCGCCCTGCTGCGCGAACGCCGGCCGTTCCTCGCGGTCTGCCTCAGCCACCAGGTCCTGAGCCTGCGCCTCGGCCTGGACCTCGCCCGCCGCGACGTGCCCAACCAGGGTGTCCAGAAGGAGATCGACCTCTTCGGCAGCCGCGAACGCGTCGGCTTCTACAACACCTTCGCCGCCCGCAGCGACACCGACCGCCTGCACTGCGCGGGCATCGGGGAGGTCGAGGTCAGCCGCGACCCGGAGAGCGGCGAGGTGCACGCCCTGCGCGGGCCGCACTTCGCGTCCATGCAGTTCCACGCCGAGTCGGTGCTCACCCAGAGCGGCCCGCGGATCGTCGCCTCCCTCCTGGGCGGACTGGTGCGGAACGCCACGGTCGCCGGTGCCGTGGCCGAAGGCGTGCCGGTCGCATGACCGGGCCCCTCGTCGTCCTCGTCGGACCCATGGGCTCCGGCAAGTCCACCGTGGGCGCGCTCCTCGCCGAACGCCTCGGCACCACCCACCGCGACACCGACGACGACATCGCCGCCGCCGAAGGCCGCGGGATCCCCGAGATCTTCGCGGCCGACGGCGAGGCGCACTTCCGTGCCCTGGAACGCCGGGCGGTACGGGCGGCCGTCGCCGCGCACGAGGGGGTGCTCTCCCTCGGCGGCGGCGCCGTCACCGACCCCGGCACCCGTGCCCTGCTCGTCGGGCGGCCCGTCGTCCATCTCGCCCTCGACGCCGAGGAGGCCGTCCACCGGGTGGGCGGCGGCGCGGGCCGGCCCCTCCTCGGCGGAGCCGGACGGGGCGCCCCCTCGGCGGGCGGGACCGCCGCCGGGCCCGCTGCCGCTTCCGGGCCCCCGGCCGCCTCCGGCGCCGAGGCCGCGGCACGGTGGCGGGTGCTCATGGAGGCGCGGCGACCGCTGTACGCGGAGGTCGCCCGCGCGGTCGTGGACACCTCGGGCCGCACCCCCGACGAGGTCGCCGACGCCGTCCTGCACGCCTTGGAGCCGATCCGCTCATGACATCCACGCCCACACCCCCTCGGGCCCGCGCGACGACCGTCCGGGTGGGCGGCTCGGCCGGCACCGAGCCGTACGACGTGCTGGTCGGAACGGACCTGTACGGCGAGCTGCCCGCCCTCGTCGGCGACCGAGCCGTCCGCGTCGCCGTTCTCCATCCGCCGGCGCTCGCCCCGCTCGCCGGCCGGGTCGTGGACGCCCTGGCCGCCCCCGGCCTGACCGTGGTCCCGGTCCCCGTGCCGGACGCCGAGGAGGCCAAGACCGCCCGAGTCGCGGCCGCCTGCTGGGAGACGCTCGGCCGGCACGGCTTCACCCGCACCGACGTCATCGTCGGCGTCGGCGGCGGCGCCACCACGGACCTGGCCGGTTTCGTCGCCGCGAGCTGGCTGCGGGGCGTGCGCTGGATCGCGGTGCCGACCACCGTCCTCGGCATGGTCGACGCGGCCGTCGGCGGCAAGACCGGCATCAACACCGCCGAGGGCAAGAACCTGGTCGGCGCGTTCCACCCGCCCGCCGGCGTCCTCTGCGACCTGGCCGCGCTGGACTCGCTGCCGGTCGACGAGTACGCCGGCGGTCTCGCGGAGGTCGTCAAGGCGGGGTTCATCGCCGACCCGGTGATCCTCGACCTGATCGAGGCGGACCCGCAGGCGGCCCGTACGCCCGCCGGACCAAACACCGCCGAGCTGATCGTCCGTTCGATCCGCGTCAAGGCGGAGGTCGTCTCCGGTGACCTCAAGGAGTCCGGTCGGCGCGAGATCCTCAACTACGGCCACACGCTCGCCCACGCGATCGAGAAGAACGAGCGCTACAAATGGCGGCACGGCGCCGCCGTCTCCGTCGGCATGGTCTTCGCCGCCGAACTGGGCCGGCTCGCCGGACGGCTCGACGACGCCACCGCCGACCGGCACCGCGCGGTCCTCGGCTCGCTCGGACTCCCGCTGACCTACCGCGCCGACGCCTGGCCGGAGTTGCTGCGGGCCATGCGGGTCGACAAGAAGACCCGCGGCGACCTGCTGCGCTTCATCGTCCTCGACGGACCCGGGCCCGGCAGGCCCGGCGTCCTCGAAGGCCCCGCCCCCGACCTGCTCGCCACCGCGTACCGCGAGGTGTCCCCTTGACCACCGCCCGTACCGCACCCGCCGCCCCTACCGGCCCCGCCGCCGTCCCGGCCCGTGCCGCCGTCGCGGCCCGGATCCCCGGGTCCAAGAGCATCACCAACCGCGCCCTGCTGCTCGCCGCGGCCGCCCAGGGCACGACCCGCCTCCTCGCGCCGCTCGTCAGCGACGACACCCTCGCCTTCCGCACCGCCCTCACCGACCTCGGCACCCCCGTCCGCGCCACCCCGGACGACAGCCACTGGGAGGTCACCGGCAGCGGTCGCGGCCCGCGCGGCACCGTCCGCGTCTGGTGCGCCGACGCGGGGACGGCGGCCCGCTTCCTGCCGCCGTTCGCGGCCACCGGGCGGGGCGCGTTCACCTTCGACGGCTCGGCGCAACTGCGCGCCCGCCCCCTCGCCCCGCTGACCGACGCGCTGACACGCCTCGGCGCCCGGGCCGGCGGCGCGGGCGCGGACGATGCCGGCGGGCGTACGGGCGGGCTGCCGCTCACGGTGGAGTCCGACGGGCTCCCCGGAGGCCGGATCACCCTGGACTCCTCGCTGAGCAGCCAGTACCTCACCGGCCTGCTGATGGCGGCGCCCCTCATGGACGACGGCCTCACGGTCGAGGCGCTCGACCTCGTCAGCCGCCCCTACATCGACATGACCCTCGCCCTGATGCGCCACTTCGGCGCCGAGGTGACCGAACGGGACGGGGCCATCGCCGTGTCCCCCGGCCGCTACCGCGCCACCGACCTGGCCGTCGAACCCGACGCCTCCACCGCCTCGTACGTCTTCGCCGCCGCGGCCGTCACCGGAACGGCCGTCACCGTGCCCGGACTCGGCGGCGACAGCCTCCAGGGCGACCTGCGGTTCGTCGACGCCCTGCGGCGGGCCGGCGCGCACGTCGAGACCCGCGGGAACGCGACGACGGTCACGGGAGCGGCGCCGGTCGCGGAGGGCGCGGGCGGGGGAGGCGCGGCCCGGCTGCGGGGCGGGTTCACCATCGACATGGGGGCGATCTCCGACACCTTCATGACCCTCGCGGCGACCGCCCCGCTGGCGGACGCGCCGATCACCGTCACCGGGATCGCCCACGCCCGGCTGAAGGAGTCCGACCGTATCGCGGCCGTCGCGGAGAACCTCCGGGCGTGCGGCATCCGCGTCGAGGAGGGCCCCGACCGGATTACCGTGCACCCCGGCGTCCCGCGCCCCGCGCGGATCGCCTGCCGCAGGGACCACCGGATCGCCATGGCCTTCTCGGTGCTCGGCCTCGCGGTCCCGGGGACGATCACGCTGGACGACCCGGCGTGCGTGGCCAAGACCTTCCCGGGCTTCCACGCGGAGATGGCCCGGCTCTTCCCTACGTACGCACAGGAGGAACGTCGTTGAGCAGGTTGCGTTGGCTGACCGCTGGGGAGTCCCACGGACCCGCGCTGGTCGCGACGTTGGAGGGTCTTCCCGCCGGCGTCCCTGTCACCACGGAGCTGGTGGCGGACCACCTTGCGCGGCGGCGTCTCGGCTATGGGCGTGGTGCGCGGATGAAGTTCGAGCGGGACGAGATCACTTTCCTCGGCGGTGTGCGTCACGGGCTTTCTCTGGGCTCTCCGGTCGCGGTGATGGTGGGGAACACCGAGTGGCCGAAGTGGGAGAAGGTGATGTCGGCCGATCCGGTCGATCCGGCGGAGCTGAGGGAGACGGGCCGTAACGCGCCGCTGACCCGGCCGCGGCCGGGTCACGCGGATCTGGCGGGTATGCAGAAGTACGGCTTCGAGGAGGCCCGGCCGATCCTGGAGCGCGCCAGCGCACGGGAGACGGCGGCGCGTGTGGCGCTGGGTGCGGTGGCCCGTTCCTTCCTGAAGGAGGCCGCCGGGATCGAGATCGTGTCGCACGTGGTCGAACTCGCGGCGGCGAAGGCGCCGTACGGCGTCTACCCCAAGCCGGGAGATGTCGAGCGGCTGGACGCGGATCCGGTGCGGTGTCTGGACGCGGATGCGTCGAAGGCGATGGTCGCGGAGATCGATCAGGCGCACAAGGACGGTGACACCCTCGGCGGGGTGGTGGAGGTCCTGGCGTATGGGGTGCCGGTGGGTCTGGGCTCGCATGTGCACTGGGACCGGCGGCTGGATGCCCGGCTGGCGGGGGCGCTGATGGGTATCCAGGCGATCAAGGGTGTGGAGGTCGGGGACGGCTTCGAGCTGGCCCGGGTGCCCGGTTCGCAGGCGCATGACGAGATCGTGAGGACCGACGAGGGTCTGCGGCGCACGTCGGGCCGCTCGGGCGGTACGGAGGGTGGTCTGACCACCGGTGAGCTGCTGCGGGTGCGGGCGGCGATGAAGCCGATCGCCACCGTCCCGCGCGCTCTGGCGACCGTCGACATCGTCACCGGCGAGGCGACCCAGGCCCATCACCAGCGTTCCGACGTGTGTGCGGTCCCGGCCGCCGGGATCGTGGCCGAGGCGATGGTCGCGCTCGTCCTGGCCGACGCGGTCGTCGAGAAGTTCGGCGGCGACAGCGTCCCGGAGACCCGCCGCAACGTCCGCTCCTACCTCGACGCCCTCGCCCCCCGCTGACCCCCTCCGGCCCCTTCGGGAAGGGCGGGCCGGCGGTCACTCGTCGTCGATGCCGGCGGCGAACTCGGCGGCGAACCGCTCCGCGCCCAGCGCCCCGAGGACCCTGGCCGTGATGCGCTCGACATCGCCGCGCTCGCCCGCCGGAAGAGGCGCGCCGGAGGCTTCCCGGGCCCGGGCGGCCGCGCCCAGGAGCCGCGCGGCCTGCACGGGCCGGCCCGCGAGGGCGGAGGCCCCGGCGTGGCCCTCGCGGGCGAGGGCCACGGCGCGGGGGTCGCCGCTGTCCCGCGCGACCGAAAGGCCCTGGTGGTGGAGGGAGAGGGCCGTGTCCGCGTCCCCGCGCAGTTCGGCGAGGAAGCCGAGTTCGGCCAGCAGGAGCGCGGGGCCGGGGCCGAACTCCACGTCGCGGTGCCAGGCGAGGGCGCGGCGCAGGTGCTGCTCGGCGAGATCGAGGTCGCCCTCGCGGCGTGCCCCGAGGGCGAGGCCGATCTCGGCGTGGACCTCGCCCGCCGCGTAGCCGTGTGCGGCGGCCAGGGCCATCGCCTCGCGGTGGAGCCGCGCGGCCCGGGGGAAGTCTCCGGTCAGGAGGGCCACCCTGCCGAGCCCGGTGAGCCTGTCGGCGGCGTCGGTCCACAGGCCCAGCTCCTCGGCCAGCCGGAGACCCTCCTGGTGCAGGCGCTCGGCGCGCGGATAGTCACCGGTGATCGCGGCCAGCGCCGCCGACGGATAGGCCGTCTGCAGCTGCCCCCAGCGGTCGCCGAGTTCTCCGAAGAGCGCGTGCCCGTCCTCGGCGCTCCGGCGCAGTGCGGCGAGGTCGCCCCGCAGCAGGGCCTGGGTGGCCCGGGTGCTCTGGGCCGCGGCGATGCCCCAACGGTCCCCGGCCGCACGGAAGTCGGTCAGGGCACGGTCCACCAGGGTCTCGCTGCGGGACAGGTCCTCACCCGCGCTGAGCGAGGCATGGCCGAGGAACCACACGGCACGCGCGTCCTCGGCGCCGCCGCCCGCCACCTCCGGCAGCGGGACCGCGCCCTTCCGTCCCTCCCCTGCCAGCAGGGTGAATCCGGCGTGCCAGAGGGCCGCCCGGGAACGGAGGACCGCGGGGGCGTCGCCTGCGATGCGCAGGGCCTCGTGCAGGGACCGCCGGGCCTCGGTCAGCCGACCGCGGAGGAACCAGTACCAGGTCGAGGCGAGAACGAGGCGCAGGGCCCCGGAGGCGTCCCGCCGCCGTACGGCACGCTCCAGGGCCAGGCGCAGGTTGGCGCTCTCCTCGTCGAGGCGCGCCAACTGGTCCTGCTGTTCCGGGCCGTGGAGCCGGGCCGCGGCCCGTTCGGCGAGCTCGGTGCAGTGGGCCTGGTGGCGTACGTCGAGGCTGTCGAGCTCTCCGGCTTCCGCGAGGCGTTCGAGGGCGTAGGCCGCGATCGATTCCGGCAGCCGGTAGCGATGGTCGTCGGTCACGGTGACGAGTGAGCGGTCCACCAGGCGGATCAGCGGCTCGACCGCGCCCTGGTCGGCACCGCACACCGCCTCGGCCGCCTTGAGGGTGCAGCCGTCGGCGAAGACGGCCAGACGGCGCAGGAGGGTCCTCTCGTCGTCGGCGAGCAGCTCCCAGGACCAGTCGATCATCGCCCGCAGGGTGCGCTGGCGGGCCGGCACGCCGCGCCGCCCGCCGGCGAGGAGGCCGAACCGGTCGTCGAGGCGGCCGGACAGCTCGTGCACCCCCAGCGCACGGACCCGGGTGGCCGCCAGCTCCAGGGCCAGC
Organism: Streptomyces sp. NPDC048353; assembly: GCF_055587165.1. Taxonomy (NCBI): domain Bacteria; kingdom Bacillati; phylum Actinomycetota; class Actinomycetes; order Kitasatosporales; family Streptomycetaceae; genus Streptomyces; species Streptomyces sp. NPDC048353. Next base: position 273,172 of record NZ_JBVJGU010000001.1, read on the forward strand.
GGGATGCGGTCGAGGCGGCGGCAGATCGTCGCGACCGCCTCCGCGTTGTCCGCGGTGACCACGAATCCGGGCGCGGCGGCCGCCGCCCGCACGGCGAACAGCTTCTCGGCGTCGGCCTGCGGCAGCGGCGGCACCGTCCACACCACCTCTCCGGCCAGGCCGAGGGGTTCCCTGCTGGTGGCCAGGACGCTCAGCCCGGGCGCGGCGGCCAGGACCCGGCGTACGACATCGGCCGCCGCGTCGACGACGTGCTCGCAGTTGTCCAGGAGCAGCAGGAGGCGCCTCGGGCCCAGCGCTTCCGCTAGACCCACCGCCCCTTCCTCCCGTACGCCCAGGACGGCGCCGAGCTGCTCGGCGACCTCGCTGGAGCCGGCGAGGCCGACCATCCGTACGCCGTCGGGATAGTCGCCGGCCACCTGCCGGCCGGCCTCCTCCGCGAGGCGGGTCTTGCCCACCCCGCCGGGGCCGGTCAGCGTCACCAGCCGGTGGCCGGCGAGCAGTGCCGTGATCGCGGACACCGCGTCCCGCCGGCCGACCAGACCGGTGAGCGGAGCCGCCAGGTCGCCATGGCGCGCCCCGCGAGGGGCGGGGGCGGCGGCCGGTCCGAGGGCCGCGTCGTGGGTGAGGATCGACCGGTGCAGGGCGGTCAGCTCGGGCCCGGGGTCCGCGCCCAGTTCGTCGGCCAGCAGCTTCCGCAGGTCGTCGTAGACGGCCAGTGCTTCGGAGGGGCGGCCGGCCCGGTAGAGCGCCCGCAGCTGAACGGCCCGCAGACGCTCCCGCAAGGGGTGCCGGGCCGCCAGCTCGCTCATCTCGCCGACGAGGGCGTGGTGTTCGCCCAGTTCGAGGCGGGTCTCGGCGAGCGTCTCCACGGCGGTCAGGCGCTGGTCCTCGAGGCGCCCGGCCGCGGTGCGCAGGAGCTCCAGGTCGGCCAGGTCGGCGAAGGCCTCCCCGCTCCACAGCTCCAGCGCTTCGGTCAGCAGGCCGGCGCGGGCGCGGGCGTCCACGGTGCCGTACGCGGTGGAGGTCAGGTCGGTGAAGCGGTGGGAGTCCACGTCCTGAGGGCGGACGCGCAGCAGATACCCGGGGGGCCTCGACTGCACCAGCGTCTCGGCCCCGGGTTCGGCCCCCGCCAGGGCGCGGCGCAGCCGCGAGACCTTCGTCTGCAGGGCACCGGCCGGATTTCCGGGCAGCCGCTCGCCCCACAGATGGTCCACGAGCCGGTCGGCCGACACGGCCTGTCCCGCGTGGACGAGCAGGGCGGCCAGCAGCGCGCGCACCTTCGCTTCGGGCACGTCGACCGCGTGTCCGGTGGTCGTCCGGGCGGTGAGCGGGCCGAGTACGGAGAAGTACATGTCCGCACGGTATCCGGCGTGCCGACAGCGGCAGTTCGCGGACCGACAGCGGACCGACAGGGTCCCGCCAGTGCCGCTCGGCACGGTGAGGGCACAGCGAACGCACCGGCCGGCGCGGCCGGCCCGAGGACGACGAACCAGGAGTCACCCCATGTCGGAGAACGAGAACGTGAACGAGAACCACGAGCGGACCGCGGTGTCGGTGATCGGCCTGGGGCAGATGGGCACCCGTCTCGCCCAGGCGTTCCTCGCCGCCGGCCATTCCACGACCGTATGGAACCGCTCCGCGGCGAAGGCCGACGCGCTCGTCACCCAGGGCGCGGTCCGCGCGGCGACCGTGGAGGCGGCGGTCTCGGCGAGCCGGCTGGTCGTGGTCTGCCTGCCCGACTACGCGACCGTGAGCGCCGTGCTCGGCCCCGTCGCCGGACATCTGCGCGGCCGGGTGTTGGTGAACCTGACCTCCGGGACTCCGGAGGAAGCCGTCACCACGGCCGACTGGGCGTCAGCGAACGGCGCGGACTATCTCGACGGCGCCGCCATGAGCGGTACCCGGCTCGTCGGGCGACCGGAGGCGCTGTTCGTCTTCAGCGGTTCCCCGGAGGCCTTCACCGCCCAGGAGACGGTCCTGGCGAGCCTGGGCAACTCCGTCCACCTCGGCGCGGATCCGGCGCTGGCCCCGGTGTACGACACGGCGCTGTTCGGTCTGGCCTGGGGGGCGCTGGCGGGCTTCTACCACGCGGTGGCCCTGGTGGGGGCGGCGGGCGTCGACCCGGCCGCCTTCGCGGCGGTGGCGACCGGGCACATGCCGTTCGTCGCCTCCCTGATGGCCGAGCACGCCTCGCAGATCCGGAACGGCCGGTTCCCGGACGACGACGGCACCGTGGAGGTGCACGCGGCGGCGATGGAGCACCTCCTGGACACCAGCAGGGCCCGGGGGATCGGTACCGACGTGCCGGAACTGATCGGGAACCTGCTGGAGCGGGCGGCGGGCGGCGGACACGGCGCCAGCGGCATCGCCAGCGTCATCGAGACGATCACGAAGGGCGAGCGGAATGTCTGAGCGTACGAAGCCCCACGTCACGGTCCTCGGCCTCGGCCGGATGGGCGCCCCGATCGCCTCCGCGTTCCTCGACGCCGGCTACCGAACCACCGTGTGGAACCGCACCGCCGCCAAAGCCGACGCGCTCGTCGGTCGGGGCGCCGTCCGCGCGACCACCGTCACCGAGGCGGTCCGGGCCGGCTCCCTGGTGATCGCCCCGCTCCTCGATCGCGACGCGGTGGACCAGGCCCTCGGACCCGCCGCCTCCGCCCTGCGCGGCCGGACCGTGGTCAACCTCGCCAACAGCACCCCGGACCAGGCCCGTGAGCTGGCCGCCTGGGCCGCCGGGCAGGGCGCCGACTATCTCGACGGCGCCATGATGGCCCTGCCCGAGACCGTTGCCACGCCCGACGGGTTCTTCCTCTACAGCGGATCCCGGCACGCCTTCACCACGTACCGCCACGAGCTGGACGTGATGGCGCCGGCCCACTACGTCGGCACGGACCCCGGCGCCGCGGAGGTCCACGACCTGGCGCTGCTGGGCACCGGCTACGCCGCGCTCACCGGCTTCCTGCACGCGGCGGCCCTGCTCGACGCGGCGGGGACGACCCCGGAGGCGTTCGCCCCGCTGGCGGCCCGCTGGCTGAACGGCCTGGCGGGGTTCCTGCCCGAACTGGCCCGCGAGGCGGGGTCCGGGGCGTACGCGGCAGGGGTTTCCACGGTCGACCTGAACCGGGCCGCGGTCGACGGCCTCCTCCGGCTCAGCAGGGCCCATGGCCTGGCCACCGACATCCACGAACCGCTGAAGGCACTGCTCGACAGGCGGTCGGCCGACGGCCACGGGCAGGACAGCTTCTCCAGCGTGTTCGAGCTGCTGCGGCCCCGGGCCGGCGCCGGGCGATGACCGTGCCGGTCACGCTCCGGCGGGGGCCCGGACCTGTCGGCCCCGGACCCTCCGCCGGCCGGCCGGCACCGGTGCGGCACGGCCCGGGGCGCCGCCGCCGCTCAGAGCGGCGATGTTCCGCCGGCCGTGACCGGAGGCTGCGGGGACTCGAAGTGGAAGGCGCTGATGTAGCAGTCGCGGGGCTGCCGGATCGCGAAGGTGATGCAGTCGATCACCGACTGCGCCGCGAGCGGATCCTGGGCTCCGCGCGGAGTGGTGTCCCATTCCGGGGACAGCGGGTCGCGGCTGCTGTCGAAGTCCGGCGGGAAGAGGGAGATCACCCGGACGCCCTGGGGCCGCAGCCGGCGCGAGAGCGCTTCGGTGAAGCCGCTCTGGCCGTGCTTGGCCGCGTGATAGGCCTCGTGCGCCACGGGATGCCGGGCGCCGGGAACACCGCAGACGGACACCATCGTGACCACGTCGGGGCGGTCGGAGGCCAGGAGCAGCGGCAGCAGGTTCTTCGTCACCAGGATGGTGCCGGTGCTGCCCGAGGCGATCGTGTCGGCCACGTCCTCGTCGGAGACCGACAGGAGGTCAGGGCCCTCCAGCCAACGGGCGCCGTTGTTCACGAGAACGTCGACGCGGTCGGTCAGGCGGCCGACCTCCGCGGCGAACGCGCGGATCGAGGCGGGGTCCGCGAGATCGCAGGCGAAGGCGTGCACGCGGTCGTGGCCGCGGTCGCGGATCTCGGCGCGGGTGCGTTCGGCCGCCTCCAGGCCGCGGGCGGCGAGGAAGAGTTCGGCGCCGAGGCCGGCGAAGTGGTGGGCGAGCGCGCGGCCGAAGTCGCGGCCCGCGCCGGTGATGACCACGCGGCGGTCGGTGAGGTCCAAGGTGTGCTCTCGATCGTGGGAGTGGTGGCGTGCGGTCGAGCGGTGGGCAGGAGGCTCAGCTCCAGGTGCGCGAGCACAGCACCAGGCGGTACCCGTCCGGGTCGGCGATGGTCACCCCGTGCTCGTCCCAGTACGGGTTGTGGGCCGGGACGCGGGTGCCGCCGACGGCGACCAGCCGGTCGACCGACTCCTCGTCCACCGGCTCGCCCAGATAGACCACGAACAGGTCGTCCACCGTCGGGGTGGGTTCCAGCGGACGCTCGGGGTCGTGCGTCAGCTCGAAGTGCCAGGCCCCGTCGGGCGGGCCGACCATGAGCAGGTCGTGCTCGCCCGGGACGCGCTCGGTGGTGCGCCACAGGACGCGCAGGCCCAGGCCGTCCACATAGAAGCGCTCGGCCGCGGCGAGGCTCCGCGAGGGCCGCGCCACCCGGACATGGGCGGTGGAGTCGATCACGCCCCCGCCCCCCGCGCGGCCCGCTGGAGCGGGCCCTCGACGCGACAGCGGCAGCGGGACGGCGGCACCGTCCGGAAGGGCGCGGGGGGCGAGGCCGCGGGGGATGTCTCTGGAGGCATGGCCCCGACCTTACGGTCCCGACTCCCGCCCTGAACAGGCCATTTCGGCTTCCCGCCGCCGCCCGCCCACCACGCCCCGGCACGATCGGCAGGACACCGCCTAGGGTGACCTCACTTGATCATCTGACGATGGGAAACATGCCCGTGATCCTCGTGACCGGAGCCACCGGAAACATAGGCAGCGCTCTGCTGAAGGAGCTGCGCGCCCACGGTGCCGGGCCGCTGAGAGGGCTCACCCGCGATGCCGGGCGGGCCGTCCTCCCCGAAGGGGTCGAGGCCGTGGAGGGCGACTTCGCCGTCCCGGCGTCGCTGAAGCCCGCGCTGGAAGGCGTGCGTTCGCTGTTCCTCGTGTCGCGTCTCGGCCCGGACGCCGACGTCCTCGAAGCCGCCCGGCAGGCCGGGGTGGAGCACGTCGTGCTGGTGTCGTCCATCACCGTCCTGACCCACCCGCACCTCGGCCCCGCCGCCGAGAACCTGGCGGTGGAGCAGCTGCTCAAGGAGAGCGGCATGGCCTGGACGATCCTGCGCCCGACACAGTTCGCGTCCAACTCCCTGATGTGGGCGGCTGCCATCCGTGACCACGCGACGGTCCGCGCGCCGTACGCCGACACCGCGCTGCCGACCGTCCACCCCGCGGACATCGCGTCGGTGGCACGGGTGGCCCTGACCGATCCCGCCCACCGGGGACGCGTCCACGCCCTGACCGGTCCCGAGCCGGTGACCGCCCGACAGCAGGTCGAGGCCATCGCGGCGGCCCTCGGCCGGGAGGTCCCCTTCGCGGAGATCAGCCGTGAGGAGGCCCACGCGCAGATGGCCGCCGTCTTCGGCGAGGAGGCCGCGGACGCGGTGCTCGACGTCACGGGCGGAGACGTGAACGGCGAGCTGCTGAAGGTACGCGACACGGTCGCGCGGGTCACCGGAGCACCGGGCCGCACCTTCCGGCAGTGGGCCGCGGAGAACGTCGACGCCTTCCGTGGCGACGCCCGCGCCTGAGCACGGCCGCCGGCCCCGGACGGGTCAGGGGGAGGAGGCCGTGGCCACCTCGACGCGGCCCAGGAGGGTGCGGCCGTCCGGGGACAGGACCAGTTTGCGGTAGCGGCCGCCCGCGCGGTCGTCCTCGCTGAACTCGATCGCCCCTTCGGTGCGGGCGTGGATGTCGCCGAAGCCGGAGACCCCGATACCGAGCAGCTTCAGCCGCGTCGGCTGGCCGGTGTCCGTGAACGGCGGGTGGGCGAGGCCGAGGAGTTGCCGGGCCACGGACGCGGCCATCCGGTGGCCCGGGGCGAGCAGCCCGTGACAGCGGCCCTCGACGGCGGCGCACTCGCCGACCGCCCAGACCCGCTCGTCGTCCGTGCGCAGCCGGTCGTCCACGAGGAACCCGCCCCGTTCCCCGGTCGCCAGGCCCGCGGCCGCGGCCAGCTCGTCCCGGGGCCGTATCCCGGCGGAGAAGACGACGAGACCGGCCTCGATCTCCGTACCGTCCGCGAGCCGGACGCCGTCCTCCTCCACGGAGACGGTGGCCGCCTCGCAGCGCACGTCGACGCCGAGGTCCCGGACGAGCGAGGCGAGCAGCCGCCCGCCGCCCGTGTCCACCTGCAGCGGCATCAGCCGGGGGGCCGCCTCCACCACGTGGGGGCGCAGCCCGAGGTGCCGCAGCGCGTCGGCCGCCTCCAGGCCGAGGAGCCCGCCGCCGATGACGACCCCGGGCCGCCCCGGCCGGCCGGACCGCGCCGCCGCCCGGATGGCGTCGATGTCCTCGACCGTGCGGTACGTGAAGCAGTGCGGCAGGTCGTGGCCCGGCACGGGCGGCACGAACGGGCGGGAGCCGGTGGCCAGGACCAACGCGTCGTACGTGTGCCGCGTCCCGTCGGAGCACCGTACGATCCGCCGCTCCCGGTCGACCGCCGTCACGGTCGTCGAGAGGCGCACGTCCACGAGGAAGTCGGGGGCGGGCAGCGCCAGATCGGCCGGCGTCAGACCGGAGACGAGCGAGGACAGGGCGACCCGGTCGTAGGCGCCGCGCGGCTCCTCGCCGAGCACGACGATCCGCCACCCGTCGGTCCGGTCCAGCGCCCGCACCTCCGTGACCAGCCGGTGCGCGACGGGCCCGTACCCGACGACCACCAGCGTCCGGCGGCTCATCCGACCCCCTCCGGGACGCGCAGCGCCGCGCACACCGCGCGGACGGTGTCCGCGCAGCCGCCGCAGCCGGTGGTGGCGCGGGTCGCGGCGGCGACCGCCCCGACGTCCCGAGCCCCGTTCTGCCAGGCGTGCACGACGGCTCCCTTGCTGACGTTGTTGCAGTGGCAGAGCACGGCGTCGTCGGCCATCGCCGCCGGATCGTCGTCGGCCCCGTCCCGGACGCCGCCCAGCAGGAGGGCCAGCCGGTCGCCGGGCACGGGCCGGCCCTCGGCGCACAACTGGCCGACGGCGGCGATGCCGTCGGGCAGGCCCACGAGCACGGCCCGCGAGACGCGGTCGCCCCGGATCTCGATCCGGGCGTACCGCCCCCGGGCGGGATCGGAGAAGGTGACCACCTCGTCCGGACCGGTGTGCCCGGAACCGGTCGGCCCCGCGGCGCCGTCGGCCGGTGCCGGGCCCTCCGCCGGCGCGGCCGGCCTGACAGAGCCCGGCCAGGTCGCCGGGGCCGTGGTCGTCGGTGGCCGGGCGGACGGGGGGGCGGTCACGCAGGCCACGTCCAGGCCCGGCACCCGGGGGCGCAGGATCCGGGGTGCCGGGACGTACCGCGCGTCGCCGCCGGTCAGCAGGACGGCCAGGGTCTCCGCCTGGGCCATGGCGCCCGTCAGGTCGGACGCGGACGCGCCCGTACAGGCGCCGATCGCGTGGATCGCCGGGTCGCTCGTCCGCAGGTGCCCGTCGACGACGATGCCACGCCGGACCGCCAGGCCGGCCCCGCGGGCCAGGGCGGTTTCCGGCGCGGTCCCGGTGCAGCGCAGGACCGTGTCGGCGTCCAGCGTGCCGGAGGGCGGGACGTGCGCGCCGAGCCGCAGCTCGATGCCCCACCCCTCCAGCCGGGCCGCGACCAACTGCCCTGCCACCTCGTCCAGCTGGCGGTGCATCGGATACGGCCCGGCGTGCGCCAGGACCACCCGGTGGCCGAGCCGCCGCAGCGCCGTCGCGGTCTCCACGCCGAGGACGCCCCCGCCGATCACGGCCACCCGGCCCCGGACCGGACGGGAACAGTCCGCCAGGGTGTGCACATCGCCGCCCGACCGGGCTCCGGTGGCCAGGACCAGCGTGTCGTAGTCGTGCCGCGTCCCGTCCGCGCAGCGCACGAACCGTCGCCCGCGGTCGATCGCGACGACCCGGACGCCCGTCAGGACCCGCACCCCCTCCGGGGGTGGCGGCAGCGTCAGGGCGCCGGGCGGCAGCCCGCCGTCGAGCACCGAGCCGAGGAGGGTGCGCTGGTAGGCCGGGCCCGGTTCGGCGCCCAGGACCGTCACCGGGCCGTCATGGCCGAGGGCCGCGAGACGGGCGGTCAGCCGGTGCGCGGCGAGTCCGTTGCCGACGACGACGATCCGCATCACGCCCCCACCGGCTCGTCGCGGACGGCCCGGTCGCGCACGGCCTCGGCGCGTACGCCACCCGCCGCGGTCCGCTCGTCGTCGCCGTCCGGGCGCACCGGCTCCACCCGCACCGCGCTCACCTTGAACTCCGGCATCCCGCTGCGCGGGTCCAGCGCCGGGCCGGTGAGCAGGTTCGCCCGGCCGTCGCCCGCGAAGTGGAACGGCACGAAGACCGTGTCCGGCCGCAGGCCCTCCACCACGCGCACCCGCGCCACCACCGTTCCGCGCGCCGACACCACCCGGGCGAGCCCGCCCGCCTCGACGCCCGCGCGGGCGGCCGCGTCGGGATGGATCTCGACGTACGGCTCCGGCTCGGCGGCCGTCAGCCGCCGCACCCGGCGGGTCTGCGCCCCCGACTGGTAGTGGGCGAGCGCCCGCCCGGTCGTCGCGTACAGCGGGAAGGCCGCGTCCGGCATCTCCGCCGGGTCGCGGTGCTCGACCGGCACGAAACGCGCGCGCCCGTCCGGGTGCGCGAACCCGTCGAGGAAGAGCCGGGGCGTGCCCGGGTGCGCGGGCCCCGACGGCACCGCCGGGCAGGGCCAGTAGAGGGCCTCGCCCGCGTCGAGCCGTTCGTAGCTCACGCCGGAGTAGTCGGCCCGCCCGCCCGCCGTCGCCCGGCGCAGCTCCTCGAAGACCTCCTGCGGCCGGTCCGGATACCGCTCGGCCGGCTCCCCGAGCCGTACGGCGAGATCGCGCAGCACGGTCAGGTCGCTGCGCACCCCCGCCGGCGGGTCGAGCAGCGCCCTGCGGCGCAGCACCCGCCCCTCCAGGTTGGTCATCGTCCCCTCCTCCTCCGCCCACTGGGTCACCGGCAGGACCACGTCGGCCAGGCGCGCGGTCTCCGAGGGCACGAAGTCGGCCACCACCAGCAGGTCCAGCGCGCCGAGCCGCTCGGCGACGTGCCCGGCGTGCGGGGCGGAGACGACCGGGTTGGAGCCGAGGACGAGCAGGGCGCGCGGGCCGTGGTCCGTGCCGAGCGAGTCGAGCAGTTCGTACGCGCTCGGCCCCGGGCCCGGAAGGCTCGCCGCCGGTACGCCCCACACCCGGGCCGTATGCTCCCGCGCGGCCGAGTCGGTGATCATCCGGTAGCCGGGCAACTGGTCGGCCTTCTGGCCCAGTTCGCGGCCGCCCTGGCCGTTGCCCTGCCCGGTGAGACAGCCGTAACCGCTGCCCTCCCGTCCCGGGAGCCCCAGCGCGAGCGCCAGGTTGACGAACGCCGACACCGTGTCCGTGCCCTTGCTGTGCTGCTCGGCGCCCCGCCCGGTCAGGACGTACGCCCGCCGGGCGTCGGCGAGCAGCCGGACCGCCTTCCGCTGCGCGTCGACCGGCACCCCGGTCACCCGCTCGGTCCGCTCAGGCGTCCAGGGCAGCGCCCGCTGCCAGGCCTCCTCGAAGCCGTTGGTCCGCTCCCGGACGAAAGCGTGGTCGAGCCGCCCGTCGAGCACGGTCAGCTGCAGCAGGCCGAGCGCCAAGGCCAGGTCCGTGCCGGGCGCGGGCCGCAGGTGCAGCGCGGCCCGTTCGGCGGTCGGGGTGCGGCGCGGATCGAGCACGATCAGGGCCGCCCGGTCCAGGTGGCGCATGAGCGGCGGCATCGTCTCGGCCGGGTTCGCGCCGGCGAGCAGCACCACATCCGCCCGGCCCAGGTCCGTGACCGGGAAGGGCAGGCCCCGGTCGACACCGAAGGCGGCGTTGGAGGCGGCGGCCGCCGACGACATGCAGAAGCGGCCGTTGTAGTCGATCCGGCTGGTCCGCAGCGCCAGCCGGGCGAACTTCCCCAGGATGTACGCCTTCTCGTTGGTGAGCCCGCCGCCGCCGAAGACGCCGACGGCGTCCGGGCCGGACTCCCGCCGGATCTCCCGCAGCCGCCCCGCGACCAGGTCCAGGGCGGTGTCCCAGTCGGCGGGGGAGAGCCGGCCGTCCGCGCCCCGCACCAGCGGGGTGCGCAGCCGGTCCGGGACGGCGAGCACGTCCGGCGCGGTCCAGCCCTTCTGGCACAGGCCGCCCTGGTTGACGGGGAAGTCGGAGGGGGTGACGGTCACCTCGCCGAGGCCGTTGCCGAGCCGCGTACCGCACTGCAGCGCGCAGTACGGGCAGTGGGTGTGCACCGTGCGACGGGTGGGGGGCGTGGGGTGGGTGGTGGGTTCAGACACGGCCGGCTCCGGAGCGTCGGGCGGGCCGGGCGCCGGCGGCGCCCCGGTTGCCGCTGCCGTTTCCGGCCCCGTTGTCGGCCCGGTCGCCGTGCCCGGAGCCGCGTGCCGGGCGCAGGTACACCGTCCAGGTGACCGCGACGCACAGGGCGTAGAAGCAGAGGAAGGCGACGAAGGCGGGGGCGCCGCTGCCGCCCTCGGAGCCGTACGCCGCCCGGAAAGCGAGGTTGACGGCCACCCCGCCCAGCGCGCCGACCGCGCCCGCGATCCCGATGACCGCGCCCGACAGGCGCCGGGCCCGGGCGAAGGCGTCCCGCGCGTCCCGGCCGTCGGTGACCTCGCGGCCGGCCCGCTCGGCGAAGACGGCCGGGATCATCTTGTACGTGGAGCCGTTGCCGAGCCCGGTGAGCACGAAGAGGACGGTGAAACCGCCCACGAACAGGGCGAACGAGCCGCGCGCGGAGGCCAGCAGCAGCCCTCCGGTGCCGGCCGCCATCGCCACGAACGTCCAGGCGGTCACCCGCGCCCCGCCCCACCGGTCGGCCAGCCGCCCGCCGAAGGGCCGGGCGAGCGAGCCGAGGAGTGGGCCGAGGAACGTGTACGAGGCGGCTTCGAGGGCGGTGGAGCCGAACTGGGTCTGTAGCACCAGGCCGAAGGCGAAGCCGTACCCGATGAACGAGCCGAACGTGCCGATGTAGAGCAGCGAGATCCACCAGGTGTGCGCGCACCGCACGGCTTCGGTCCAGGCGCCCTTCTCCTTGCGGGCGGGCGGCGCCAGGTTGTCCATCCGGAAGGCGGCCAGCAGGGCGACCGTCACGATCAGGGGGAGGTAGAAGGCGGCGACGTAGGCCGGGTGCGTGTCGCCCGCGGTGGCGATGACGAGCAGCCCGAGGAGCTGGACGACGGCCACGCCGAGGTTGCCGCCGCCCGCGTTCAGGCCGAGGGCCCAGCCCTGGTGGCGCTGCGGGAAGAAGGCGGTGATGTTCGTCATCGAGGAGGCGAAGTTGCCGCCGCCGGCGCCGCCCAGGGCGCCGATGAGGAGGAAGACCCACAGGGGCGTGCCGGGCCGCTGGACGAAGTAGGCGGCGCCGCAGGCGGGCACGAGGAGGACGGCGGTCGCGAAGACGGTCCAGTCGCGGCCGCCGAAGCGGGTGACGGCGTGGCTGTACGGGATCCTCAGCACCGCGCCGACGAGCGTCGGGGTGACGACGAGGAGGAACTTCTCGCCGGGCGTGAAGGGCAGCCCGATGCGCGGCGACATGAAGAGGACGAGGACCGACCACATCGACCAGACGGAGAAGCCGATGTGCTCGGAGGCGACGGAGAGCGCGAGGTTGCGCCGGGCGATCCGCTTCCCTCGGGCCTCCCAGAAGCGGACGTCCTCCGGATCCCAGTCCTCGATCCGCCGCCCTCGTGCGCGGCGCGGGGGACGGGGGGCGGGGGTGCCCGGTGCTCCCGGACGGCCCGGTGTCCCCGGGGTGGTCACGGCGATCCCTTCAGCGCGCGGTCGACCAGCGGGCCCGCCGCTCCCGTGTAAGCGGCCGGGTCGCAGAGCGAGGCCACCTCGGCGGCGTCCATGACCCCGGCCAGTTCCGGAGCCTGGGCCAGGACGTCGGGGAGCGGCCGGCCCTCCCGGTCCGCCGTGACCGACGCCCAGGTCAGCAACTCCTTCGCGGCGGCCTTCCCGAGCCGGGGGGCCAGCACCGCGGCGATCCGTTCCGAGACGATCCGGCTGCCGGTGAGCGCCAGGTTGTCCCGCATCCGGCCGGCCCGCACCTCCAGGCCCTCGGCGAGCTCGACGGCCGTGTGGGCGGCGCCGCCGGTCAGCCGCAGGCACTCCCGCAGCAGCTGCCACTCGGCGTGCCACACGCCACCGGACCGCTCGTCCTCGGTGACCAGGCACTGCGTCAACGCGCCCGCCAGCGCGGGCACCTGGAGCGATGCGGAACGGATGAGCGTGGCGAGCACCGGATTCCGCTTGTGCGGCATCGCGGACGACGCCCCGCGCCCGGCGCGCCCGGCCGGCTCGGCGACCTCCCCGACCTCGGTCCGGGCCAGCGACTGCACGTCGACGGCGATCTTCCCGAGCGCCCCGGACGCGAACGCCAGCGCGGCCGCCAGATCGGCGACGGGCGAGCGCAGCGCGTGCCACGGGACCGTGGCCGTCCGCAGGCCGGTCTCCTCGGCGAACGCCTCCAGGAGCCGGTCGTGGTACGCGCCGACGTCGAAGGACTCCACGCCCCCGTCCCCGTCCCGCGTCCCCGCCGTCTCCCCGGCGCCCACCGCCGGAACGGCGTACTCCAGGTACCCCGCCAGAGTCCCCGCCGCCCCGCCCAGGGAGACCGGCAGCGCGTCCTGGACCCGGCAGAGGCGTTCGTCGGCGGCGATGACCAGGGTGTACCAGCCCGCCGCCTTCACGCCGAACGTCGTCGGGACCGCGTGGAGACCCAGGGTGCGGCCGGCGACGAGGGTGTCGCGGTGGCGTTCGGCGAGGGCGGCGAGCGCCGTCGCCGTACGGGACAGGTCCGCGCGGATCAGCCGCAGCGCCCGGTCCGCGACGAGCATCGCACCCGTGTCGAAGATGTCCTGGCTGGTCGAGCCCCGGTGGACGTACTCCGACGCGTCCCCGTCGTCCTCGGCGACCACCCGGGTCAGCGCCTGGACCAGCCCGACGACCGGGTTGGCCGTCTCCCGGGCCGCGAGGGCCAGGGCGCGGACGTCGAGGCGCTCGGCGCGCGCCGCGTGGGACACGGCCCGCGCCGCGGACTCCGGGACCGTGCCGAGCCGGGCCTGGGCCCGGACCAGCGCGGCCTCCGCGTCCAGCATCGCCTGGAGCCAGGCGACATCGCCGACCGCCGCCTCCACCGGCGTCCCCGCCCGCACCGGCGACAGCAGACCCGCGTCGTCCCACGCGCGGGTCACACGATCACCCCGCTCAGCTCCGCCGAGGAGCCCTCCGGCACCGGACGGACCCCGGCCGGCACCTGCGCCGCCGGCGGCAGCGCGCACAGCGCCCGGGCGATCGCGTCGGAGTCCCCGAGCGTCACCGAGTCGACGCCAGGCCGGATGCCGGCCGCCGTCACCCAGTGGACCGACTCGGTCGGCACGCCGTACGCGAACCGGCGCGGATGCGGACGGCCCCGGCCGTCCACCACCCGGTACGGCCGCTCGGTGACCGCCAGGCCGCCCGTCTCGTAACTCGTGCCGCAGGAACCGGCGATCCGGTACGGCGTCGCCTGGTCCGTGCCGAGCAGGTGCTGCAGCAGCGGGTCCTGGGTGCGCCGCACGTCCGGCTCCGGCAGCCGCGCCTCGACCAGCACCGACGCCCGTACCGGCGGCCCGGGCACCGTGTCCGACGCGGCCACGAACGACGGCGCCGCCGCGTCCAGCCGGATCTGCGTGCCGGGCCCCATGACCTCCAGGACGCCCGCCTCGATCAGCGCGATCATCTCCTCGATACGGGAGGCCGGCGGGCCGATCGACAGGAAGCCGTTGAGCGGGGTGTACCAGCCCTCCAGGTCGTCCCGGTGCGAGTTGCCCTCCAGGCCGCCGTGGTCGACGGCCAGCCGGACCTCGTTGCGCAGGTCCCGCAGCACGTCCAGGGCCGCCTTCAGCGGGCCGTGCACATTGCCGGCCCGCGCGTCGGCCACGTCCCGTTCCAGGTGGCGCAGCAGCCAGGCCCGGAAGTCGTCCCGGCCGGTGAACTCCCGCTCCCCGTACGGCCGGGACAGCGCCTCCCAGTCCCACCGGTCCGGCTCCGGAATGCCGTACTCCGCCGCCAGCGCCGTCCGCTCCGCCTCACCGGCCGTCGCCAGGTACCGGCCGGTGAACGCCTCGCGCTCGGCGCCGCGCCCCAGCGAGTCCAGGAGGGTGCCGTAGTAGACGCTCTCCACCTCCCGCGAGATCAGCGGCCACAGGTCCTGCGCGAAGTTCACCCGCTCGCCGTCGGCGTTGCGGGCGCGCAGCCGCTCGATGAACTCCGGCGTCAGCAGCCGCGGCAGGTGACGCCCGTACGCGCCCTTCTGGTTCTCGCCCCGCGCGTGGTACGGCACCCCGCGCCGGGAGGACGCGAACAGCTTCGGCTCCCGCCCCGAGGCGAGGTACACCAGCCGGCCGTCCCGCCGCTCGAAGACCCCGCCCCGACCGGCCGTGAACAGCGCCATGTGGTCGAAGAAGTTGAGCCCGAGCCCGCGCAGCAGCACGTGCTGCCCCGGCTCGACACCGCTCAGGTCCAGGTCGGCCGGGTTGGCGGGCGTGACGTACCGCAGGTTGTGGATGCGGGCCAGGCTCGCCGTACGCGCCTCGCGGGCCGTCAGCCGGGCCGGCACGTGCCCCTGGGCGAGGACCACGCCGTCGAGGTGGTTGAGCCGGGTGCCGTCCTCCAGGCGCACGCCCTGCGGCCCGCCGGGCACGCCGTGGGTGTCGGCCATGGCGACCGCCCGCGAGCGGTGCACGCGGACCGTGATGTGCGCGGGGGCGCGGGCCACCACCCGCTGGAAGCAGTCGTGCAGATAGCGGCCGTAGAAGGCCCGCGACGGGTAGTCGTCCGGGCCGAGCCGGCGCGCCTCCTCCAGCGTCGCGGTGTCGTAGCCGTCGACGGACGCGCCCGCGTCCGTGAGGACGGCGAGCTCCCTGGCCCACTCGTAAAGACTCGGACCGGGCTCGATCGGGCCCTCGATCCGCGCGCTGTCGTCGGTGTAGACGGTGACCTGCGAGGCCACGGTGTTCATCAGCAGGTGCCTGGACTGCTCCGTGCGCCACACCGCACCCGCGCCCGGCGCGGCCGGGTCGACGACGTGGACGGTCACGGTCCGGTGGGAGGGCGCGAGCCGCTCGTTGGCGCAGAGCCGCTCCAGCACGGACAGGCCGCGGGGCCCGGCGCCGACGACGCAGTACTCCGCGTGACTGTCGCCCACGCCCGTACCGTGGCGCCCGCCCTGGGCGCCCCGGTCCCCGCTCATGCCTGCTCCCCGGCGGCCGTGGCCGTACCGGAGGCACCGGCCGGGGCACCGGCGGCCGTGGCCGCGCCCGTCGTCGCCGGCGCGCCGTCCGACCCGGCGGGGCCCTTCGACCCGGCCGCCAGCAGACGCGCCAGCTCCAACCGCTTGATCTTGGTGGTCGCGGTCTGCGGCAGCTCGCCGAGCCGCCACTGCACCGGCTCCGCCATCGGCGGCAGCGACGCCGCGGCCGCCTTCCAGGCCGCCGGGTCCAGCGGCCGGTCGTCCTTCGTGCAGACCACCGGGACGGCCCTGCCGTCCTCGCCGGGGATAATGATGACCTCCGCCAGCTCCTCCAGCTTGCCGAAGAGGGTGTCCTCCGCCGCCAGCGTCGAGCCGAAGCCCTCGATCAGGTCGACCTCGCGGTCGAGGAGGTGCACACAGCCCCACTTGGTGCGGTAGCCGACGTCGCCCATCCGCCACCAGCCGTCCGCCGACACCTGCTGGTCGTACCGCTCCTGCTCGCCGAGGTAGGTGACGATCCGGCCGTCGCTGCGCACCTCGATGTAGCCGGGGTTGTCCTGCGAGGGCTCCTTGCCGTCGCGGCTCACCACCCGCACGTCCGTCATGCCGGGGAAGGGACGGCCGACGCAGCGGCCGTCGTCGTCGAGCGAGCGGCGCCGGGTGAAGGCGCGGACCACGGCCGGGCCGACCTCGCTCTGGCCGTACAGCTGGCCGAAGAGCGGCGCCCGCCGCCTGGTGGCGCGCAGCAGGGTGTGCACGGTCCGCGGGTGGATGGCGTCGAACGTCGAGGAGAACAGCTTGACGTTGGAGAGCGGCCCCCGCGGGTCCTTGGCCAGCTCCTCCCACTCCATGAAGGAGTTGGGGTGCGCCTCCAGGATGCCGGGCTTGAGCCGGGCGAAGAGGTCGGCGGCCTGCCGCGGGTCGGGATCGGCGAGCACGAGGATCGGGAACCCGCGGAAGAGGGAGATCGCGAGGGCGGTGAAGAGCCGCGAGTGCACGAACGACACGTGCATCGCGATCGTCTCGCGGTCCCGGATCAGCGCGCTGATCGCCGATATCTGCGGGCGGTAGCGGGCCTGCAGCGTACGGCCGGTGTGCACGGCCAGCTTCGGCGTGCCCGTGGTGCCCGAGGTGTGCGTGATCAGCGTCGGGTACTCGGGCGGCATGGTCACCGCGGGGACCCGCGCCACGCCCTCGAGGGCGGCCAGCTCGGTGGCGCCCTCGTGGCTCCCGGAGGCGAGCAGCACCTTCCCGGCCAGGTCGAAGACCTCGGCGGGCAGCTCCTTCTCCAGCTTGGCCGCGTCCGTCAGCAGGAACGGCCGGTCCGTGCGCCGTACGAGCTCGGTGGCGGTCGCGCCGTCCAGCTTGGGGGACAGGAGGACCGGTACGGCCCCGACGCGGGCGATGGCGCAGGACAGCAGCGTGATGTCGAAGCCGTCCGACTTGTAGACGACGACCCGCTCGCCGGGCCGGACCTTCGCCGCCCACAGGCGGGACGCGTAGTCGTCGATGAGGTCGGCGATCTCCGCGACGGTCATGCGCCGCCCGAGGCCGGGGGCGATGTCGAGGTCGTGATCGAGGATCACGACGTTCGCGGGGTGCCGGGACGCCGCTCGCTCGAACAGCGTGCCCAGGCGGATACCACGGTTTCCAATACGCTGCAGCAGCATGTCCCCAGGCTTTCGTCGGTAGAAATGCCGAGATCGACTCTGATCGGCAAGGCGAATTCGGACCGCTCCCGCGAGAACGCGCGGGCCGCTCCCGCCACAACGCGCGGGTGGGCAATGGCAGTCGGAAAATGGCGGACGGAGCGGACGGAGAATGGGCGTATTTTTCGCCGTTCTCGGGACGGGATACTGCTGAGCGCCCGGGGGTGGGGTCAACGGAACGAATCAGGGTCCGTCAAGTCCGGTCCCCGGGTGCGGTGTCCAGCGCATAGTGCAGGGCCACGATGTTCATCCGTTGTGCGTGGTAGAAGCGTTGTGCCCGGTGGTTGGCGGTGCCGGTGTCCAGCTCGATCCGTACGCAGCCGGCGCGGCTCGCCCGTTCCCGCAGCGCGCCGAGGAGGCGGGCGCCCACGCCGGCCGAGCGGGACTCGGGTGCGGTGACGAGGTCGTCGACGAAGAGCAGCCTGCCCCGGCTGGTGGCGAGAACCCGGTGGGTGGCCACTCCCAGGCACCGCCCGTCGGGGCCGTGGGCGGCGGTGAAGACCAGCCCCTGGCCGTGGGCGGCGACCGCGAACTCCAGAAAGGCGGCCGCGTCGAGGCCGGGCCGCAGGGCCCGTATCAAGGGGCCGACGTCGGTGACCAGGGCGGGATCGGCCGGGGTGAGATCGGTCAATGACAATTCCATGAACGGCACCCTAGGGCGCGAATGCGCCGACCTTCGAGCCGAGTTGACACATCATGGGCCGTCTTCGGAAAAGCGGGCCGGGGTTCTGCGAGTATCCGTCGCATGCGCGCTGCCTACATCGAAGAGCTCGGACCGCCGGACGCGATTCATTACGGAGAAGTGGCCGACCCCCGTCCCGGACCGACGGATGTTCTCGTCGACGTCCTGGCCACGACCGTCAATCCCGTCGACACGTTCGTCCGCTCCGGACTCTTCCGCACGCCGCTGCCCTTTCCGTTCGTGATCGGCCGCGACCTCGTCGGCCGGGTCGCCGCCACCGGAGCCGGCGCCACCGGCTTCACCACCGGCGATCTGGTGTGGTGCAACAGCCTGGGCCACGAGGGCCGGCAGGGCGCGGCCGCCGAACGGGCCGTCGTCGCCGCCGACCGGCTCTACCGCCTCCCGGACGGCGTCGACCCGGAGAGCGCGGTCGCCGTGGTCCACCCGGCGGCCACCGCCTACCTCGGCCTGTTCACCCACGGCCGGGTCAGGGCCGGGGAGACGGTCGTCGTCGCGGGCGCGGCGGGCAACGTGGGCAGCGCGATGGTCGTCCTCGCCGCCCAGGCGGGCGCCCGGGTCATCGCCACGGCCCGCCGGCGGGACGCGGGGTACGTCTCCTCGCTGGGCGCCGACGAGGTCTTCGACTACACCGACCCCGATGTGTACGCGCTGATCGCCAAGGCGGCCCCGGACGGCGTCGACGCCTATCTCGACGCCTCCGGCACCAACGACCTCGGCCACAGCGTGGACCTGCTCGCCCGTCGCGGCCGGATCGTGCTCCTCGCGGGCGCCCGCACCGAGCCCGTACTCCCCGCCGGGCGGCTGTACATGAAGGACGGATCGATCGCCGGTTTCGTCATCTCGCACGCCACCAGTGCCGAACTGGCCGAAGCCGCCGAGACCATCAACCGGCTCCTCGCGGCCGGTTCGTTGCGTCCGCGTGAAATCGAGGTCCGCCCGCTGAGCGAGGCGGCCGCGGTCCACCGCCGCATCGAGACGCACGGCCCGCACGGCAGCCGCATCGTGCTCCGCACGACGTCGGGCACGGTGGTCGACTGAGGCGACGTCGCCCCGCCCCGTACCCGTCCGGCCCCAACCCCCCTTGCACTGGCCGGGAATGAAGTGGCCGAGGTCACCGTTGACCGTACCCCCGGACCGAATTAGTTTCGGCCAGCGGTACGGGTACTCTCCGGAGTCCCCGGTTTTCTTCCAACAACGGGGGTTGGGACGATGTCCATGCACGGCGCGGACGGGGGCGGGGGCACCGACGCGCTCGCGGTCCTTGAGCTGTTGGCTCAACACGCACCACCAGGCCGCTTCGAGGCACTCCTCGGGGACGCCCGCCGGGCGGGCCTTCCCGACGGCGAACTGGCAAGGCTGGAACGAGCCGTTCAGCTCGCCACCGGCATCAGCACCTCCTTCAGCCGCCGCGAACAGCGCGAGGCCGGACTCGCCGCCCTGGTCGACACCGCACGGGACCTGACCTTCCCGTACGACCTGGACAGCCTCCTGCGGGTCATCACCCGCCGGGCCCGGCGACTCCTCGACTTCGACATGGCGTACGTGAGCCTGCGCACCGCCGGCGGCTCCTCCTACATCCACACCACCGAGGGCTCCCTCACCGGCCTGACCACCGGACTGCGGGTCCTCGACGGCCACGGACTCGGCGGCGAGGCGCACGCCCATGGCGAACCGGCCTGGAGCGCCGACTATCTGGAGGACGACCGCTTTCCGCACGCGGAGGCGATCGACGAGGTCGTCCGCGCCGAGGGGCTGCACGCCGTCATGGCCGTGCCGCTGCGCAGCGGGGACACGACCGTCGGCGCGCTGTACGGGGCCGACCGCCGGGTGCGCCACTACACCCCGGACGAGATCGGGCTGATGTCCTCGCTGGCCGACCTGGCCGCCGTTGCCATCGAGAAGGCCGGACTGCTCGACCAGACCCGGGCCGAGGTCACCGAACTGGAGCTGGACAGCTCACGGGCGCGCACCAGCCTCACCCGGATGCGGCACGTCAGCGAGGCCCACAGCAGGATCATGAACCTCGTCCTGTCGGGCGGGGACCTGTGCAACGTCGCGAAGGCGGCCGGGGACGCCCTGGACGGCACCGTGATGATCCGCGACCCGGGCGGCCGCAGCCTGGCCTCCGGCGGGGACATACCGGGCCTCGACGAGGAGTCGGTGGCGAAGGCCTCGCTGGACGCGCACGCGGGGCGGCGGCCCGTGGTCACCGGCGACAACACGTGGGTGGCACCGGTCATCGCCGGCTCCGAGGACCTGGGCGTGCTGGTGATCCGTACCGCCACCGGGCTCACCGGCGAGGACGAGCGGCTGCTGGAACTCGCCGCCCAGTCCGTCGCCTTCCTGCTCCTGATGCAGCGCTCCACGGCCGTCGCCGAAGGCCCCGTGCGCGACGAACTCCTCGACGACCTGCTCGCCGACCCGCAGCACGCCCCGCAGCAGATCGTGCAGCGCGCCCGCCGCCTCGGCATCGACCTGCGCAAACCGCACGTCCTGGTGGTGGCCCGCCCGGAGGGCGGCGAGCAGGGCCGGGCGGTGGTCTGGGCGTCCTCGTACGCGTACCGCATGGCGGGCCTGAAGACCGTGCAGGGCGGCTGCATCGTCCTGCTGCTGCCCGGGGTCGACGCCTCCGCGGCCGCCCAGGCGGTCTCGGGGGAGCTGTCGCCGCTGCTCGGGCACCCCGTCTCGGTCGGCGCGGCCGGCCCCGGCTGGAGCCCGGACAGCGCGGCGCGGATGTACCTGGAGGCGATGCGCTGCCTGGACGCGATGAGCGCGCTGGGCGGCTCGGGTTCGGCCGCGTCCGTGCAGGACCTCGGGTTCCTCGGGCTGCTGCTCTCCGACGACCACGACGTGGACGGGTTCATCGAGTCCGCGATCGGGCCCGTACTGGACTACGACGCCGAGCGGTTCACGGACCTGACGCGCACGCTGGAGGCGTACTTCGCCTCGGGCGCGAGCCCGACGAACGCGGCGGAGGAACTGCACGTCCACCCCAACACGGTCTCGCGCCGGCTGGAACGGATCGGCGAACTCCTCGGCGCGGAGTGGCAGAAGCCCGGCCAGGTCCTGGAGGTCCAGCTGGCCCTGCGCCTCCAGCGCACCCGCGACGTCCTCTCCCGCCAACGCGGCACGGACCCGACCCGCCCCTCCGCCCAGGACCGCGACCGCGACCGTCCGGCGGGGTAGGCGCGGGCGGGAACGCGCGGGGTGGACGAGGCGCCCGGGGGCCGGCGGAGGCGGAAACGCGAGGGGCGGACAAGGCGACCGAAGCGCCCGGGGGCCGGCGGAGGCCGGAACGCGCGGGGCGACCGAGGCGCCCGGGGGCCGGCCAGGCCCCCCGGCGGGGCCGACCCCCCGGGCGGGGCTCCGGCGGCGGTGGTGCGCCGACCCGGCGTCCGCGGGTCCCGCCGACGGTCTCGGCCGGACCCGCGTCCGGCCGGGCGTGCTCCGGCGGCGCAGAGGCCGCCGCGCCGACGAGCCGCCGACCCGCCCCCCTGTCCGGGGGCGAGTCGGCGGCTCGCCGGGCCGCCGCGGTCAGCTCGCCGTGCGGCCCGGTTCGAACGCGGTGTCCCAGTCCGTCGCGAGGACCGTCGCCGCGTGGGCGGCGGAGGCCAGCGTGATGTGGCGGTGCCAGCCGCGGAACGAGCGGCCCACGAAGTCCCGCAGGCCCGCGCCCTCCCCGACCTGGGTGAAGTCCCGCTCCACCCGCCGGGACAGCTTCGTCAGACGCAGCAGCGTCCCGACGGTCGCCCCGGTCAGATCGGTGATCCACAGCCGGCTCGGAGGCCGCCGCGGATCGTCCCACTCACCCAGCAGCAGCAACGGACGCATCCGCTCCCCGGCGGGCGCCGGCAGCGCGACCCGGACCACCGTCGCCAGCGAGGTCCGCGAGGTCCGCGTACCCGAGGCGGTGTCCAGCCAGCCGACCGGCCGGCGCAGACCCTTGAGCGATTCGAGGATCTGCTGGGCCGGCAGCGGCCCGGCGCCGAAGCCGGGCAGCGCCCGGTCCGCGACCGAGAGCCGGCACGTCGCGCCGATCCTGGCGACCACGGGCACCCCCGCCCCGGCCAGCCGGTTCAGCGCCGCCCGCCCCGCCCCGCCCCGGATGTCGAGGAGCAGCGGCTTGCGGGTCACGTCCTGCCAGCGCGCGGTGTCGAGCGCCGCGGCGACCGCGCACTCCTCCAGGGTCTCCTCGCCCGCCCCCTCGGGGACCTCGGCACGGTCGCGCCGCGTCCGGTCCTTGACCCAGGGGTCGGGCAGGAAGAGCCGCCAGTTGACCGGCACGCTCAGCTCCTCGGCGGCGAACCAGACCCCGAAGGCCTGCTGCCCGCGGAACACCTGCCCCCGCTCCGGGTCGAAGCGACGGTCCACGCCGACCGAGTGCTCGCCGGCCTTCGGAATCGGCATCGAACGGACCACCCACGCCTGCGGGCAGCTGTTCTGCTCCAGGAACCCGGCGAGTGCGGCCCGCATCGGCCGCCAGTCCCAGGTGGAGCTCGAAATGAAATGGTGCAGACTCTGCTCGGCGGCGGCGCCACCGATCTGTGCGGCGATGTTACGGATCGACTTCCGGCCCTGTGCGGTCAGCAGCCCCCGAAGGTACTGCTCTGCCTTCAGACGCTGATCGCGCCGGGGAAACCCCGAGAAGAGCGTGGCACACAGCTCGTCGTAGACATCGTCGGCCACCGCGTTCCGGTACGGCGCCGAGTGCGGCCCGAGTCCGGTGCGGTGCTGGATCCCCAGTGAATCGAGAACGGTCCTGCGCTTGGTTGCGACGGATGTACTCACGACACTCCTGCCCGACGGTTTCGCAGCTCCCTCCAGCTGCCCTCACACCGTCTCGCCTGGTGCGTACCTGCGGCGAGGTGTACCCGGCACCCGTCTTGGCCGCCGGATGGTGACCGGACCACCGGTGGTGGCTTCCCGGGTGACGCGTGGGGGGCCGGACACCGTCCGGGAGGGGAGAGAGGTGTGGCCGGACCACCAGGGGGTGTGGTCCGGCCACATTCGCGTCACCCGGTTTCAAACCGGCGCGCCGGTGATCTGACAGACTCGGCGGCCCTGCTTTGACCGCGGTGGGGCGCGGCCCGACCATCGCAGGACGAGACGGAACGGGCCGGCCCCTGGTTAATGCCCCAGGCCAGAGGCCGCGCCTGTCCGTCTCGCTCAACTCACGGCCCGCTCGCGGCCCAAGCCTCACGCACAAGCCTCACGCACAGGCCCCCGCGCCCCGGCCCCGGGGCCCGCGCCGGCTCACCACCCGGCCGCCCGGCTCACCGCCCGGTCACCCCCGGCTCGCCCCCGCCGCCGCCTCGGCGTCGCGCCGCGCCACCCGGGCCGCGTGCGTCGGCCCCTCCGGCACGCCGGCCGGCCGCAGGCTCTCCATCTCCTTGCGCAGCACCGGGATCACTTCCTCGCCGAGCAGGTCCAGCTGTTCCAGGACCGTCTTCAGCGGCAGACCGCCGCTGTCGATCAGGAACAACTGCCGCTGGTAGTCGCCCACATACTCCCGGAAGGACAGCGTCCGGTCGATCACCTCCTGCGGGGAGCCGACCGTCAGCGGGGTCTCCCGCGTGTACTCCTCCAGGGACGGACCGTGGCCGTAGACCGGCGCGTTGTCGAAGTACGGCCGGAACTCCCGTACCGCGTCCTGCGAGTTCTTGCGCAGGAACACATGGCCGCCCAGGCCCACGATCGCCTGCTCCGGCGTGCCGTGGCCGTAATGCGCGTACCGCCGCCGGTAGAGACCGACCATCTTCGCCGTGTGCTCCTTCGGCCAGAAGATGTGGTTGGCGAAGAACCCGTCGCCGTAGTACGCGGCCTGCTCGGCGATCTCGGGGGAGCGGATCGAGCCGTGCCACACGAACGGCGGGACACCGTCCAACGGGCGCGGAGTCGAGGTGAAGCCCTGGAGCGCCGTGCGGAAGCGGCCCTCCCAGTTCACCACGTCCTCCCGCCACAACCGGTGCAGCAGCGCGTAGTTCTCCACGGCCAGCGGGATGCCCTGCCGGATGTCCTGGCCGAACCACGGATACACCGGGCCGGTGTTGCCGCGCCCCATCATCAGGTCGACGCGCCCGTCCGCCAGGTGCTGGAGCATCGCGAAGTCCTCGGCGATCTTCACCGGGTCGTTGGTGGTGATCAGCGTCGTCGACGTCGAAAGGATCAGCCGCTCCGTACGGGCCGCGATGTGCCCGAGGAGCGTGGTCGGGGAGGACGGCACGAACGGCGGATTGTGGTGCTCGCCGGTCGCGAAGACGTCGAGACCCACCTCCTCCGCCTTGCGGGCGATGGCGACCATCGCCTTGATGCGCTCGTATTCACCCGGCGTGGTGCCGTCGGTGGGATCGGTGGTCCTGTCCCCGACGGTGAAGATTCCGAACTGCATGACACAACACTCCAAGCCGCCCCAGGAAAGTCCGTCCTCCCCATAGTGCACGACCTCCGGCAGAAACGGAAACTTATCCGGGTAGCCTTCCGGCCGCTCTCCACCGCACGACCGGCCATGGTGACGAAGTCTTCCGCGCGGGCTGGACGCCCCGCCGCCGCATGCTCACGCTCACGGCCATGACACCCGTACGAGAAGCCACCGCGTCCGTCGTCACCGTCTGGTCGGACATCGGCTGCCCCTGGGCCTCGCTCGCCCTGAACATCCTGCGCACCGCCGCCGCCGACCGCGGCCAGGACCTCCTCATCGACCACCGCGCCTTCCCCCTGGAGCTGTTCAACCGCCAGCCCACGCCGAAGCACATCGTCGACGCCGAGGTCGTCATGCTCGGCGCCCACCGCCCCGAACTGGGCTGGCGGCTCTGGAACGCGCCCGCCTGGGAGTACCCGTCGAGCATCCTGCCCGCCCTCGAGGCCGTGCAGGCCGCCAAGGCGCCCGAGGCCGGCGGACTGCGCGGTTCCGACCAGCTCGACGCAGGTCTGCGGCGCGCCTTCTACACCGAGCACCGCTGCATATCCCTGCACTCCGTCATCCTCGACATCGCCGAGGAGTGCCCCGACGTGGACGCCACCGCCCTGGAGAAGGCCCTCTCCGAGGGCGCGGGCCGGCGCGAGGTGTACGCACAGTGGCACGAGGCGCGCGGCCCCCGGATCCAGGGGAGCCCGCACTTCTTCGCCCCGGGCGGCTACGCCGAGCACAACCCGGGCGCCACCTACGTCTTCACCGGAGACCTCTACGACGGCGGTTTCCCGCGCCTCGACCACTACGACGCCGGCTGGGCGACCACGCTGCTGGACTCCCTGACCGCGTAGCCGCCGCCCGACGGCCGGGGAGCGGGGGAGCGGAGTGCGGAGGCCCGGGAGAGCGCGGGGTGCGGGGCCGGCCGGCCCCGGCGCCGCTAACCTGCCGCCATGGAACTGCGCGGGCGGCTGCCGGCCGTCGGAGCCGTGGCGGCCGGCGGCGCCCTCGGCGCTGCCGCCCGCTACGCCGCCGTGCTGGCCTGGCCCACCCCGCCCGGCGCCTTCCCGTGGACCGTCCTCGCCGTGAACGCGTCCGGCTGCGCGGCCCTCGGCGTCCTCATGGTCCTGCTCACCGAGACCGGGCCCCCGCTCCACCCCCTCCTGCGCCCCTTCCTCGGCACCGGAGTCCTCGGAGGATTCACCACCTTCTCCACGTACGCGCTCGACACGCAGCGCCTGTTGAGCGCCGGGGACGCGGCCCGGGGCATCCTCTATCTGGGAGCGACGGCGATCGTGGCACTGACCGCCGTCTGGGCCGGGACCACGGCGGCCCGTGGCGTGCTGGTGAGGAGACCGCGATGACGAGACTGGCGGGCAGGGCCCTGCGGGTGACGGTCCTGGTCGGGGAGGGCGACGTCTGGCACCACCGGCCGCTGTACTCCGAGATCGTCCACCGGGCGCACGAGAGCGGCCTCGCCGGGGCCTCCGTCTTCCGCGGCATGGAGGGGTACGGCGCCTCCTCCCTCGTCCACACCTCGCGCCTGCTCTCGCTAGGCGAGGACCTGCCGGTCGCGATCGTGCTCGTGGACACGGAGGAGCGGATCCGCGCGTTCCTGCCCCAGCTCGACGCGGTGGTGGGCGAGGGCCTGGTCATCCTCGACGACTGCGAGGTCATCCGCTACACCGGCCGGGAGCGCCGGTGAACTGGCTCCTCGTCCTCGCCGGCGGGGCGGTCGGCGCGCCCCTGCGCTACCTCACCGACCGGGCCGTCCAGGCGCGCCACGACTCCCTCTTCCCGTGGGGCACCTTCCTCGTGAACGTCGCCGGCTCCCTCGTCCTGGGCCTGCTCACCGGCGTCACCTCGGCCCGGGCCCAGCTGCTCCTCGGCACGGGCCTGTGCGGGGCGCTGACCACGTACTCCACCTTCTCGTACGAGACGCTGCGGCTGTACGAGAGCGGGGCGCGGGGGTTCGCCGTGGCCAACGTGGCCGGGAGCGCGGCCGCCGGACTCGGAGCCGTATGGCTGGGAGTCGGGGCGGCCACGCTCCTGTGACGGCCCCTCAGGCGGTGATCCAGTCGCTGGTGGCGATCACCGGCTGCACGCCGTCGCGGTGGACGGTGCCCTCGATCAGGCCGTACATCCGGTCCGCCGCGAAGTAGACCTCGTTGTCGTTCTTCAGCCCGAACGGCTCCAGATCGACGAGGAAGTGGTGCTTGTTGGGCAGGTTGAGACGGACCTCGTTGACCGTGGTGACGTTGTCCAGGACCCGGTCCGCCATCGCGTGCAGCGTCTGCTGCAGCGAGTAGCTGTACGTCTCCGCGAACGCCTCCAGCATGTGGCGGCGCACCTTCTTGTACGACGTGTCCCAGTCGTGCCCCGGGTCGCCGGCGGCGGCGGCCGAATGGGCCCAGCGGGCCGTCACCTTGGTGGCGAGGATGCGGTCGTACGCCTCCTTCAGCGTCGTGTACTTGTCCTTGATGTAGCCGTGGAACTCGGAGTTCGTCGACTTCATCACCGTCAGGTCCTTCAGACCCGATACGACCTGCGGCCGACCGGTGTTCTCTCCGTACGTGATCTGCGCCGTCCGCACCTCCTGCCCGCTGCGGACGAAGGAGTGCTGCTCCTTGCGGCTGGGCACCGACACCCGCTCCCAGGCGTACTCCTCCACCCGGATCTGCGCCTCGTGGATCACCGCCTGCGACTCCACGAAGTGGCGGGCGAGGTGGATGCCGAAGGCCTCGGGGGAGTCGACGCCGTGCTCCTTGGCGAAGGCGTAGACGGTGTTCTTGGTGGTGTCGGTCGGCAGACAGTTGCCGTTGTCGCCGGTCAGATGGACGTCGCGGTACTCACCGCGGAGCGCGACCGACACGTTCAGGTCGCGGATCTCGTGCCAGGAACCGTCGGAACCCTTGCGGGTCACCGTCACGATCCGGTTCTCGGCCTTGCCGTACTGGTTCTGTGCGAGGACGTGCTTGCTCATGTGGCGAAACTCCTGCGGGTACGCGGATACGAAGATCCCGTACGCCCGGCGTCCAATGCCCCGCGTCGCGTGCGCCGCCGGAGCACCCCCCGCCGTCCGGCCCGTGCGACGGGCCGCCCCGGGACTGACGAGCATCCCGGTCCGTAGGTGTGAGCTCGAAGATAGGTGCGATCCGGGCCGGTGGCAATGGTGGGATCCGATGGCAGGCTGAGGCCGGACGGCGTCCCGGCGCCCGGGACGGCACGGCACGGCACGGCACGGACATCGAATCGGTTGCGGAGAGGCGGCGGATCGCGCGTGAACTGGTCGGACTTCCAGTACGAGATCTATCTGAACGGGCTGTCCGGAGCCGTCCCCCGGCTCCCCACCGACCTCACCCGGCTGGAGGAACTGGCCGCCGCCCGGCTCGGCCCGGGACCCGTCGGCTACGTCGCCGGCAGCGCGGGCGACGGCTCCACCGCTCGCGCCAACCGGGCCGCCCTCGACCGCCACCGGATCGTCCCCCGGATGCTGCGGGACGTCCGCGAACGGGACCTGTCCACCGAGCTGCTGGGGCGCCCGCTGCCCGCCCCCGTCGCCCTCGCGCCGGTCGGCGTCCTGTCGATCCTCCACCCCGACGCGGAACCGGCCGCCGCCCGCGCGGCCGCGGCGCGCGGCATCCCGTACATCCTGTCCTCCGCCTCCAGCACCCCGATGGAGGAGGTAGCGCGGGCGATGGGGGACGGGGAGCGGTGGTTCCAGCTGTACTGGCCCAGGGACGTCGAGGTCGCCCGCTCCTTCCTGGGCCGGGCCAAGGCCGCCGGTTACACCGCGCTCGTCGTCACCCTCGACACCCCGCTCCTCTCCTGGCGCCCCCGCGACCTGGACCAGGCGTACCTGCCGTTCCTGCACGGTGTCGGCACCGCCAACTACTTCACCGACCCGGCGTTCCGGGCGGGGCTGGCCAAGCCGGTGGAGGAGGACCCGAACGCGGCCGTGATGCACTTCGTGGGCATGTTCGCCGACCCGGGCAAGACCTGGCCCGACCTGGCGTTCCTCCGCGAACACTGGGACGGCCCGATCGTCCTCAAGGGCGTCCTCCACCCCGACGACGCCCGGGCCGCGGCCGACGCCGGCATGGACGGGGTCGTCGTCTCCAACCACGGAGGCCGCCAGGTCGCCGGCGCGATCGCCGCCGCCGACGCCCTCCCGGCGGTGAGCGACGCCGTCGCCGACCGCCTCACCGTCCTCTTCGACAGCGGCGTCCGCACCGGCGCCGACATCGCCAAGGCCCTCGCCCTGGGCGCCTCGGGGGTCCTCGTCGGCCGCCCCTACGCCTACGGCCTGGCACTCGACGGCCAGGCGGGCGTCGACCACGTCCTGCGCTGCCTCCTCGCCGAACTCGACCTCACCCTGGCCCTCTCGGGCCACGCCGGCCCGGCGACGCTGACCCGCGCGGACCTGGCGGAAGCGCGCGCGTGACGGCGGCCCGAGGCGGCGACGGGGACAGGACGCGTCGCTGCCTCGGGAGCCGGGGCCGGGGGGCGGGGTCCGGCCCGACTCACCGCAGGGTGAGCGAGGTCTCCTCCGTCATGCGCGTGAGCTTCTGCGGGTTGCGGACGTAGTAGAGACCGGTGATGAGGGCGTCCTCGACGTGCAGGGCCATGACACCGTCGAGCTCGCCGTCGAGGTACACGGCCAGCGCGGGGCTGCCGTTGAGCACGGTGGGCTCGGTGGTGATCACGGCGCCGACCCTGGCCGAGCCGCCGAAGTAGAAGCGGGTCACCTTCCCGGCGCCGATGACCGGCCGGAGCGCGGCCCGCTTGACGCCGCCGCCGTCGCTCAGCAGGACGACCTCGGGGGCGAGCACGTCGAGCAGGGCCTGCGGGTCCCCGGTCGCGATCGCGCGCCGGAACGACTCCACGGCGGCCCGCGTCTCCCGCGCCGAGGCCGACCGGCGGGGGCGGCGCGCGTCGACGTGCCGACGGGCCCGGGAGGCGATCTGCCGCACGGCGGCGGGACTCTTGTCGACGGCCGCCGCGATCTCGTCGTAACCGACGTCGAAGACCTCGCGGAGCACGAACACCGCCCGCTCGGTCGGCGCGAGGCTCTCCAGGACCAGCATCATCGCCATCGACATGCTCTCGGCCAGCTCGACGTCCTCGGCCACGTCCGGCGCGGTCAGCAACGGCTCGGGCAGCCACTGCCCGACGTACGACTCTCTGCGGCGCTTCACGGTGCGCAGCCGGTTGAGCGCCTGCCGGGTCGTGATCCGCACCAGAAAGGCACGCTCGTCGTTCACCTGCGCCAGGTCGACCTTGACCCAGCGCAGCCAGGTCTCCTGGAGGACGTCCTCGGCGTCGGCGGCCGAGCCGAGCATCTCGTAGGCGACGGTGAAGAGCAGGTTGCGGTGCGCGACGAACGTATCGGTCGCGGGGTCGGTCGCGGGACCGCCGGCGGGGTCGGTGTCGGGGTTGGGGGCGGGGTCGGTGCCGGCCCGGTCCGTGTCCTGGTCGCTCATCTCTCGGGTGCCTTCCTTCGCGGGCCGGCCCGATGGCGCCGGCCCTCCTCCGTGCGTACGTCATACGTACACTCCGGCCGGGACGCCATGATCATCGCCCCACCCGCCCCGACCGGACCGGCTCCTTTTCCTGACAGGCCCTGAGGAAGCAGGTCTAGGGGGTGTCTTGCCGATCTTGCCGGGGTCGCGGCGCCCGGCACCGTGCCTCGCCGCGTTGTCGTCGGTCGTCGATGCTCCGCATCGACTCCCTCCTCCGCCTTGCGATCCACGGCACCGGACACCGCTCCCTGATCCGGCCTGATCGACAAGACACCCCCTAGGCGACCTGTTCGGGGACGGTCGGCGCCGTGCCCGGCCGGGTGGCGGGCCGCTCCCGGAGCTGCTTCTCGCGGTGGTCGCTCTTGAGCCAGCTGTGCGAGCCGGGCTTGCGCGCCTCGTTCGTCAAGTGCTTGACGCTGATCTGGCAGGCGAACTCCTTCAGCTTGGCTCCCGCGCGGCCGCCGATGTGGAGCGGCATCGAGACGTCGTTCTTGTGCGCGAGCTGGAATACGGCGGAGCCGCGCCCCACGCTCACGCACATCGCGTTGAGCGCGATGCCGACCGGCTCGGGCCGCTCGCCCGCGAGGCGGCGGAGAATCGTATCGGCGGCGTGGGCGCCCGTGCACCCCGCCACGTAGGCGCTCATGCGGTACGGCAGGTCCGAGGGCGCCGCCGAGTCCCCCGCGGCGACGATGCGCTCGTCGTCCACGCTGGTCAGCGTCTCGTCGGTCAGCAGGCGGCCGGCGGCGTCGGTGCTCAGCCCGCTGCGCGCGGCCAGGTCCGGCACGCCGAAGCCGACGGTCCAGACGGTGACCTCGCTCGGCAGCTCACGGCCGTCGGCGAGGCGCACGAGGTGCCGCGTCACCTCCGTGACCCGGGAGCCGGGGCCGTCGTGCACGCTCACTCCGAGCCGCGCGAGCCGCCGGGCGACCGCCCGCCGGCCCCGGGCGTGGAGGTACGGGCCGAGCGCCCCTCCGCAGACCAGGGTCACCCGGCGGCCCCGCTCCGCCAGCTCGGCCGCGGTCTCGATCCCGGTCGGACCGCCGCCCACAACCGTCACCGCGGCCGCCGCGTCGGCGGCGTCGAGGACCGACCGCAGCCGCTGAGCCGCCTCCAGCGTGGCGACCGGGTAGCCGAACTCCGCCGCCCCGGGCACGGGAGACGGGGCGCTGCCGCTGCCCGCCGCGTAGACGAGGTGGTCGTAGCCCACCGAGTCCCCGCCCACCAGCTCGACCCGGCGCCCCGCCGCGTCGATCCGCGCCACGCTGCCGACGACCAGCCGGACGCCCTCCGCCAGCACCTCGCGGTAGTCGACGACCGCGTCATGGGTCCCGCCCACCAGCTGGTGCAGCCGCAGCCGCGGGACGAACACCGACCGCGGATTGACCAGGGTGACCGTCACGTCCTCGCGCAGGGTCAGACGATTGGCGGCCATGACGCCCGCGTAACCTCCGCCGACCACGACGACCTGGGTGTTCTCGCTCATGGTGTCTCCTCCGTCTTCACGCGTCTTCATGGGTTCGGCCTCAAGACACCGCATGCGTGACGGCTGTGACGCGATGTGGCGCAGGTCACACTCGGGCCCGGGCGCGAGGGAGTGACGAGAGGCGCGCGCGGGGGAGCGCGGGCCCGTGCGGGCGCCGGGCACGGGCGGTAAACCCGCGAGCCGGCCGTACCCCGGTTCGCTACGATGACGGCGGCTCGCAGCCCCGTTCCGTCACCCGCCGTGATGCCGACGAGCGATCGGAGTGATCGCGCCGGCTGCCGCCTCCCGACCTGGGCCCGCCGTGGCAGCGCCACCGGCGCCGTACGCACGAAATGGAGCATCCAAGGATGGCTCGACACCTGGTAACCAGCGCGCTTCCCTACATCAACGGGATCAAGCACCTGGGCAACATGGTCGGGTCGATGCTTCCGGCGGACGTGTACTCCCGGTACCTCCGCCGCCGTGGTCACGACGTCCTCTACATCTGCGCCACCGACGAGCACGGCACGCCGGCCGAGCTGGCCGCCAAGGAGGCCGGGCTCTCCGTCGCCGAGTTCTGCGCGCAGGCGCACGACGCGCAGAAGGCCGTGTACGACGGGTTCGCGCTGGCCTTCGACTACTTCGGCCGCAGCTCCTCGCCGCAGAACGTCGAGATCACCCAGCACTTCGCGCGCAGGCTGCACGAGAACGGCTTCATCGAGGAGCGGGCGATCCGGCAGGTGTACTCGCCGGTCGACGGCCGCTTCCTGCCGGACCGGTACGTCGAGGGCACCTGCCCCCACTGCGGCTACGACAAGGCCCGCGGCGACCAGTGCGAGAACTGCACCCGCGTCCTCGACCCGACCGACCTGATCGAGCCGCGCTCGGCGATCAGCGGCTCCACGGACCTCGAGGTCCGCGAGACCACGCACCTCTTCCTGCTGCAGTCCAAGCTGCAGCACGAGGTGGAGGAGTGGATCGCCTCCGTGAGCGACCAGTGGCCGCACCTGTCGACGTCCATCGCGCGCAAGTGGCTGACCGAGGGCCTCAACGACCGCGCCATCACCCGCGACCTGGAGTGGGGCGTCCCGGTCCCCGCCGACACCTGGCCGGAGCTGGCCGCCGAGGGCAAGGTCTTCTACGTCTGGTTCGACGCCCCGATCGAGTACATCGGCGCCACGAAGGAGTGGGCGGATGCGGCCGCCGACGGCGAGAGCCGCGACTGGAAGTCGTGGTGGTTCGACGCCGACGACACCGTCCGCTACACCCAGTTCATGGCCAAGGACAACGTCCCCTTCCACACGGTGATGTTCCCGGCCACCGAACTCGGCGTGCGCGAGCCGTGGAAGAAGGTCGACGTCGTCAAGGGCTTCAACTGGCTGACCTTCTACGGCGGCAAGTTCTCCACCTCCCAGAAGCGCGGCGTCTTCACGGACGCGGCCCTGGAGGTCCTGCCCAGCGACTACTGGCGGTACTTTCTGATCGCCAACGCCCCCGAGTCGGACGACTCCTCCTTCACCTGGGAGCACTTCACCGCCACGGTGAACAAGGACCTCGCCGACACCCTGGGCAACTTCGTCAACCGCGTCCTGTCCTTCTCCCGCAAGCGGTTCGGCGACGAGGTCCCGGCGGGGCGCACGGCCGGCGAGGCGGAGGCGAAGCTGGGTGAGGAGATCGCGCGCCTGCTGGGCGAGTACGAGGACCAGATGGAGGCGCTCCAGTTCCGCAAGGCGGCCGCCGCCCTGCGCGCCCTGTGGTCCGCGGGCAACTCCTACCTGGAGGAGAAGGCCCCCTGGCTGGAGATCAAGACCGACGCGGACGGCGCCGCGCTGACGCTGCGCACCGCGATGAACCTGATCCACCTGTACGCGGTCGTCTCGGAGCCCTTCATCCCGACCACGTCCGCCGCCATGCGGGCCGCGTTCGCCCTCCCGGACGACACCGCGACCTGGGCGACCCCCGCCGAGGCCGCCGCCCTGGACACGGTCCCGGCGGGCACCCCCTTCACGGTCCCTCCGGTCCTCTTCGCCAAGATCACGGACGACGACCTCACCACCTTCCGCACCCGCTTCGGCCCCGCTCCCACTGCCTGACCCACGGGCCGTCCCCGCTCCGGCCAGGCGCAGGCCTGCCCGGAGCGGGGACGCCGGTCCGACGCCGGAGTCGGCGGCCGGAAGCGATCACCGGCAGGTGACCATCAGTCGATCGACCAGTGCTGCAGGGCCGAGTCGTCGTCTTCCTGCTGGGTCACCGCGGCGCCGTCGGTGACGGACGCGGCGGTGAGCAGGAGACCGCTGGCCGCGGAGGTGAGGGTGTGCTCGCCGTCATCGAGCTCGGCGACCCTCCAGCGCTGGACGGCTTGACCGGTGCAGGCCCGCTGGACGACGGCGGCACCGGCGCCGCCGGAGACCTCCGCACACTTCCCGGACGTCTTGTTGGTCATGGTGTAGGTGCCGTCGGACTGCTTGGCGAACGTCCACGTCTGGTTGGCGCCGCGGTTGGCCCCCCACAGGACCAGCCCGCCGCCGTCGGAGGTGGAGCCGCCGGGGTTGTCCAGGGCCTTGCCTCCGGTCTCGACGCTGTGCGCGCCTTCGAGGGGCTTCGTCTCGGTGCCGGGCCAGGGGACGCCCGGGGCCTGGTGGAAGCCGATGCCGGCCGCGGTCCAGCGGGGTCCGTGCGCCGCCAGGCGCTGGCGGAAGCCGTTCCAGTCGCGGGCGGACTGTGGCGTCCAGCCGACCTCGGCGAGGGCGGGGAGGCGGGGGAAGCTCATGTACTCGGCGTACTCGTGGGCGGCGGGCCAGCGGGTGCTCGGCGTCGGCAGCGCGCTGCTCCCCTCGTAGGCGCGGTCGGCCCACAGCACGGCCTCGACACCGGCGATCTGCCTGGCCGGGACGATCGAACCGGTGCCGTCCATCTTGGCGGTGGCCGTCGCCGGGTCCCACTCGTAGGACCGCCGCACGGGCAGATGGCCCCACCAGTCCAGCCCGTAGGGGGTGGTGACGTCGTACTTCATGTCCAGGTAGGCGTGGTCGGCCGGCGACATCACGAACTTCGCGCCGCGCGAGACCGCCTTGCGTACGAGGTGGACGGTCTCCCTCTCCTCGGGGGTACCGATGCTCTTACGGTCCTTCTCCCCGCCCCAGTACTGCATGAGGCTGCCGGCGGGGATCGGGCCCTTTCCGAGCTGGTGCCAGCCCATCACGGTCTTCTTCCGCGCGGTGGTCGCCTGCGCGGCCATTTTGACGTAGGCGGCGAACTGCTCCGGCGTGGCCTTGGGCGCCTCGTCACCGCCGAGGTGGATGTAGGGGCCGGGGGTCAGCCTGGCCACCGTCTTGATGACGGTCTGCAGGAAGCGGGTCGTGTTGGCCATGTGCTTCGCGTCGCCGAGACAGAAGACACTGATCTCGACCTCGAAGCCGGAGTAGGGCGGCCTCGCCTTGTCGTCGCAGTTCAGTCCGGGCACCGAGGCCAGCGCGGCCTCGGTGTGGCCGGGGCCGTCGATCTCGGGGACCACGGTCATGAAGCGGGACGTGGCGTAGGAGACGATCTCCTTGTAGTCCTTCGCCGAGTAGTACCAGTCCTTGCCGCCGGTGTGGCCGCTCTGCGTGCTGGCCCCGATCTTCGTCAGCTCGGGGATCTCGTCGATGGCGATGCGCCAGCCCTGGTCGTCCGTCAGGTGCAGATGCAGCGTGTTGATCTTGTAGGCCGCGGCCTGGTCGATGTAGCGCTTGACCTGCTCGACGGTGAAGAAACGGCGGGCGACGTCCAGCATCACGCCGCGGTACGCGTACCGCGGCGCGTCGGAGATCTCGACGGGTGAGACGGTCCACGTCCGGGAGCGCTTGGTGCGCGACTCCACCTCGGCGGGGAGCAGCTGACGCAGCGTCTGCACACCGCGGAACAGGCCCGCGGCCCCATGCGCCTTCACCACGACACCGTTCTTGCCGGAGGTCAGGGTGTACCCCTCGGCCCCCAGCTTCTTGGGCCCGTTGGGGTCGAGGACGACCGTGTGGTGCTTCGCCCGACCGTCCTTGACGACCGGCAGGTCGTAGCCCGTCGCGGGGGCGAGCAGCTTCGACAGATAGGTGCCGACGCCGACCGCGTCCGGCTTCTTCGACAGCACCATGATCTTGGTGCCGGGGGTGAGGGTGAAGCCCTTGCCGTCCACCGCCTGCTGGGAGACCGGTTGCGGCACCAGTGCGTAGGGGGCGGGGGAGGGGGTGGGCGGAGAGGTCGTCGCCTGGGACACCCAGGCCAGGGGCAGGCCGAGGACGACGGGGGCGAGAACGGCGAGGCGTCGGCCTCGGCGGCGCGACCAGCGCATGACGGGACTCCTTGAATCGGGAAGGCACGGGACCGCACACCGGGTGGGCGGTCGGGAGAGCGTGCTGCGTGCCGGCGACGGCAGCGGGGGTGCATGAGTTCGACAAGGTCGGCCCGGGACGCACGAGGACCGAAGCGCGCACCCGCTGCTAGCGCCTCGGGCGCACGGCAGAGCACGGGTTGTGCTTGTAGTTGCTCTCACTCCACGAGTTGTGAGCAACTTTCATCAGAAGGTGTCAGGGGGAAGGGGGAGCGTCAAGGCCTATCGAGGTATGGGTTTCCAGCCATCCTGGGTCATTGCCGCTTGCACGCGGTTCCGTCAACTCACCCTCGTGACAAAGGAGTTGTTCGAGACAACTCATGCGGGATGTCTGACGTCCTAGATGAATCGGGCCAGGGCCGGCGAGCCTCGCGACGGGCGGCGATGTCGGCCGCCGACACCCCCCCCGCCGCCAAGGGAGCCAGTGAAGCTGTGAACCGCCCCCCGTCCCTCGCCCGCCCGGTCCTTCTCCCGACCCTGAGGATTTCCTAGGCTGCCACCCGCATCCTGAAGGGGCCGCTCTGTGCCTGACCGACTGCTCACGACCAGGTGATAGCCGGATCATCACGACCTGATGAAGGTGCCGCACAAGTTGTACGGAAACCGGCAGGCTGGCCCAATGCGCAACAAGACCACCACGCTCATCGCGGGCGCTGCCCTCGTGCTCACGCTCACCGCCTGCGAAGGGGGTGACAAGGCCGGCTCGGACAAGCCGAGTGCCGCTCGGTCCACCGAGCCGACCGCGGGCGCCACCACCAAGGCACCTGAGCCTGACGCCGAAGTGGGGGCCTTGCCGGACATGACCGGCAAGGGCCTCCAGTCCGCACAGGACCAGGCGCAGGCCGCCGGCTTCTACAACCTGCACTCCCACGACGCCCTCGGTCGCGGTCGCATGCAGGCCGTCGACCGGAACTGGAAGGTGTGCGGGCAGACTCCGGCTGCGGGTGAGCATCCTGCCGATGTCAAGATCGACTTCGCGTCGGTCAAGCTCGAGGAGGACTGCCCCGGCAAGGACCAGGGCGCGAGCCGGCCGGAGACCGTAGCTACCATGCCTGACTTCACCGGGAAGTCCGTCAAGGTCGCCCGCCAGGCCCTCGACGCGGCCACGAGTCTCACGGTCACCGATGCATCCCCCGCGGGCCGAATGGTCCTCATGGAGTCCAACTGGCAGGTCTGCACCCAGGAGCCGACTGCCGGCACCAAGCTCGACGGCCAGCCTGTCACCTTGACCGCAGTGAAGTTCGACGAGAGCTGCTGAACGCCCACAGGTTCGCTATGCATCCCCGCTGCCGGGGCCCGTGCTTGAATCGGCGGATGATCGAGTGGCGATTGCCGAGGTACGGGCGCGGACCGTATGACGAGGTTCCGCCTGTTCTTGAGCGGGTTCTGCGATCGCCGTCCAGCGAAGAGGAGGCATGGCAGGAACTCTGGCACCTGCTGGCCACCGAGGGGCTTACCGTATCGGCAGCGAGCTTTGCTGCGCTCCCGTATCTGCGGGATATCGCCGGCGCCGGTGAGACGACTGCCGTGGACCGGGCGTTGGACCTGGCCGGAGCGATCATGGCGGGGATCCACCAAGACCACGGCGCTGACGACCTCATCAGGACCTTGGCTCCGGTGATCGTCGAACTGAAACAGATGGTCTCCCGGCGCCTCGACGACAATGACCTGTCAACGGCGACCGCGATGGCCCTCTTCCGCGCTCATCTCGCATTCGCCGGGGCGAGCGTGTGGAGTCTGGCCGAGTACGACTTCGAAGACGGCTTCTACGGGGTCGACTGCCCTCACTGTCACCTCAGCGTCACCATCGCAATCGGTATCTATGGCCGCTACTCGACCCATCGCGCCTCGGACCAGGGAGCCATCCGCCGCCGCCCTCTCCGGCAAGCCGACCCGAGCGACCTCGACGGCGTGGCCGCATGGATGCACGAAACAGCCCGTGACCTGGTCTTTGCCCAATTGGCAGAGGGGATCACCTGGCTGTTCGGCCGCGCCGAATGCCCCGCATGCGCGAGCACTTTCGTCATCGGGGACCAGTACGCGGCCGAGAACGAACCCCACCACTCATCTGACGGGCCCGTACCCGCTGGAGGCTGGTGACGAGGCCGGTACCCGCGTGTGGCTGCCCACCGTGGCCACGACGTACAGCGCAGACTCGTGCACAACCTCCATGTGCCACTTGACGCGCTTGCCGGCATGGCCGCCACCGTCAAGATCGGTTCGCAAGGCGACCAGGACAAAGCCTGGCTGGCCGTCGGCCCGCGCCATGGCCTCCGAGTTCGAGGATGAGGACCACTGGCAGGCGACGAGGGTTACTCCACGTCGACGCCGTATCCCCGTACGAGGGTCTCCAGACCATGGTCGTAGCCCTGGCCGACAGCGCGGAAGCGCCACCTCGGGCCCCGGCGGTAGATCTCGGTGAGGAGCAGGGTGCGTTCGCTGGTGGCGGCGTCCAGAGTGGCCTGGGCCGTGGCCGGGGCATCCACACCCGGAGCGAGGGTCATCTGGACCGCTCCGATGTCCCCGAAGGTGGCGGCGCCGTCGATGGCGGCGACGATCGCGATCCTGTGCGCGGCGGGGGGCAGTGCCGCGAGGTCGATGACGAGGGTCTGCTCCGTCGGGCCGTCACAGAGGAGCCGGATGGCTCCGTCGGGGCTTTCCGGCGCACTGTAGAAGACGAAGTCACCCTCGCAGGAGACCTGCTCGTCCTCGTCGAGGACGAAGGCGACGACGTCGATCTCACAGTCCATCTGTTGCGCCCAGGAGGCACTCACGTGCCAGTGGCCGGCGGTGGGAAGCGTGGGGAGATCGATGACTCCGCCGCGCGGCAGGACATCGGTCACCGCACCGTCCTGTGCGGGGACGTCGGCGTGCTCGGGGGCGGGGGTTCCGAGCCATCCGTGCGCGTGGATCGGAAGCTCCAGCGCGGTGATGCGGGGCATGCGGCGGTCGAGTCCGCCCCCGGGGAAGAGGACGACGTCGGTGACGCTCGCCGAGAGGTTGATCGCGGCGGCCCCACCCAGCTCGACGACCCTGGCCCGGGCGGCGGACGCCTCCTCGTGGGTGCCGCCCAGAATCAGGACGCGCCGACGGCCGAACGGCTTGGCGGAATGCTTGGGCTCGGGTTGCCTGGGCGCCGGCACATCCGCGACAGCCGCGGTCGCAGCGGGGGACGGCGTCGGCGTGGTGGGCGGTGTGGCCGGGGCCGCTGCTTCCGGGGTCTTCTTCGGAGTCTGATGCTCGTGCGGTGTTCCGGAACGCACCTCTCCCAGCAGCTTGAGGAACGTGTGCTCGTCGATGACCGTGACGCCCTCGGCGATCGCGCGCCGTGCCTTCGCCGAGCCCGAAGCCGCGTCATGGGTGACGAGAGCGCTGGTGTGCCGACTCACCGACGACATGATGTTCAGGCCGGCGGCGACGGACCGGGCCACCAGCTCGGCCCGGGAGGTCGCCGTCTCGCCCGTGATGGCGACCTTCATGCCCTGGACGAGCGGGCCGCCGGGTGTCAGGCGGCCCGGGTTCCGGTAGGCGCACGGGGCCTTCGGTGGGTGCGGCGCGAACTGCGGATCCTGCCGGGGAGGGCAGGGCACCAGTGGCAGCGGGACGTCCAGCCGTGCGGCTTCGGAGAGGGACGACCGGAAGATCCCTGCGAGGACGCGCGTGTCGTCCAGTGCGTCGTGAGCACTGGTCTGCGGCACGCCGTAGTGGGCGGCCAGTGATGCCAGGCTGAGGTCGGCGGCGGGCGGTTCCACGCGCCGGTTCAGGGCCAGGGTGCACAGGCGCTGGGTGACCGGGAGACAGAGCCGGGCCCGGGCGAACTCATGGGCCAGAAAGTCATAGTCGAACTGTGCGTTGTGGGCCACCATGACGCGGTCCTGCAGGAGCGCCCCGATCCGTCCGGCTACGTGCTCGAAGGTCGGGGCGCCGCTCAGCCGTTCCGCGGTCAGGCCGTGGATGTGCACGGGACCGGGGTCGCAACGTGGGTTCAGCAGGGTGGAGTACTCGCCGGTCTGGGCGCCGTCCGGCCCGAAGGTCAGCACTGCGATCGAGAGGATCCGGTCACGCCGGGCGATCAGACCGGAGGTCTCGACGTCGACCAGAGCCCAGTCGTACGCGTAGGCGGGCAGCTGTGACACGTCGAGCGCGGCGGCGAGAGACATGACGGTAAGGATGATCCGGGCGTGATCGCGGCTTCAACCCGAATGCCGATTTGTCCCCCCGAACCTGCGGAAAGTTCGTCCCGGGACTTCGGGCCGTTTCGGGCCGGACGGCCGCCGAAGGTCACTTATGGCCGGTTTCATGCGGACGGAACGAGTCATCCGAGGCCGCCTCCCCGGCGTCTCCGTCGCCGATCGAGAACGGCTCTGAACAGCAAAAAGACCCTCCCGAAGGAGGGTCTCGCCTGGAGCGCCCCCGGCAGGACTCGAACCTGCGGCCAAGTGCTTAGAAGGCACCTGCTCTATCCACTGAGCTACGGGGGCCGGGTGGTGGACCGGTGGCCGGGAGCCCCTCGTGGGTGGGGCGTGGCCTGCCGGGTCAAGGATAGGGCTCCGATCGCCTTGGCCCGGTTGCTTCACCTGCGTGGCACGATGTGGAGGTTCGGTGAAGCGGAATGATAATCGCAGGCAGGTGCGATTCCCGCAGCGCTTTTCGCGCCACTCGGCCCGGGTGTTGTGCACTCGTTATGCCTGAGGCTCGTGTCGTCAGTTGTTCGGTCGGCGCGTAGGACCGTTATACGCTTCAAAAAGGCTCCAAAATTGGGCATTCTTCGCATGTGGTGACCTTGGACGAACGGCCTCAGCTGATCGACGCACTCTCCGCCCTGCGCGACTGTGTCGCCGCCGTGCGTCTACCCCTCCCCCTCCCAGGCGCCCCGCGCGCCCGGCAGACCCGTACCGAGCTGCTCGCCCAGCTCGACGACTACCTGGTCCCCCGGCTCAAAGACCCCGACGCCCCGCTCCTCGCCGTCGTGGGCGGCTCCACCGGAGCCGGGAAGTCCACCCTCGTCAACTCCCTTGTCGGACGGAGGGTCAGCGAGGCCGGTGTGCTCCGGCCGACCACCCGTACGCCCGTCCTCGTCTGCCACCCCGACGACCACCACTGGTTCGCCGGCATGCGCGTCCTCCCCCAGCTCACCCGCGTCTGGCTGCCCCAGCAGGACGACGACCACCCCGCCGAGGAGCCGCCGCAGGACAACGCCCTGCGGGTCGAGACCTCCTCCGCCCTCACCCCCGGCATCGCCCTGCTCGATGCCCCCGACATCGACTCCCTCGTCGTCGAGAACCGTCTTCTCGCCGCCGAGTTGATGTGCGCCGCCGACATCTGGGTGATGGTCACGACGGCCTCCCGGTACGCCGACGCCGTCCCCTGGCACCTCCTCCGTACCGCGAAGGAGTACGACGTCACCCTCCTCACCGTGCTCGACCGCGTCCCCCACCAGGTCATCGGCGAGGTCTCCCGGCAGTACGAGGCCCTGCTCGACAAGGCCGGGCTCGCCGACGTGCCCCGGTTCACCATCCCCGAGCTGCCCGAGTCCACCGGCGACGGCAGCGGGCTGCTGCCCGACACCGCCGTCGCCCCGCTGCGCGCCTGGCTCGCCCACCGCGCTCAGGACCCCGCCGCCCGCCAGCAGGCCGTCAGCCGCACCGTCTCCGGCGTCGTCGACTCCCTCGACAGCCGGATCCCCGAGCTGGCGGCGGCGGTCGCCGCGCAGTACGCCGCCGCCGTCCGCCTCGGCGGCGCCGTCGAGGCCGCCTACGCCGAACAGGGCGAACGCGTCCGCCGCCGGCTCCAGCGCGGCGCCGTCCTCGCCGGGGACGCCCGCACCCGCTGGCGTGCCTACCCCCGCGACAGCTCCGCCGAGGAACTCCTCGACGCCCTCGCCGAATCCCTCGCCGCCCTCGTCCATTGCGCCGTCGCCGCCGCCGACGAGCGGGTACGGGACGCCTGGCGGCGCGAGCCCGCCGCCGCGGCGCTCGGCGCGGCCGGCGCCACCGGCACCGACCCGGAGGCCGGAGAGCGGATCGGCGTGGTGGTACGGCGCTGGCGGCGCGAACTCGAAGAGCTCGCCGACGACGAGGTACGGGGCGGCGAACGCACCGCGGGCTCCCGCTCCGTCCCCTCCCGCACCGTCGGCGTCGACCCCGACACCGTCGCCGCCCTCCTCGCCACCGCCCTCCTCGGCGCCCGACGCGCCCGCGCCGCCGGCGAACGCCTCGCCGAACTCCTCGGAGCCCAGGCGGCCCTGCGCCTGCGCGACAAGGGCGGCGACCTCCTCACCACGTACCTCGACCGCGCCCTGCACGCCGAACGCGACCGGCTCCTCGCCCCCCTGGACGCCCTCGACGTGACCCCCGAGCCGCAGGCGGAGCTGATCGCCGCGCTCTCCGTACTGCAGAAGGAGAAGTGAGGACCGGTGAGCAGCAGCAGCACGGTGGACGACCGCTGGGACGACCGCTGGGACGACGGCCTGATCGCCCGCAGAGCCGCCGAACGGGCGGCCGCACGGGCGCACGGCGGCCCGCTCCCGCACGAGGGGCGCCCCGGAGAGCACCCCGGAGCGCATCCCGGAGTCCTTCCCGGGGAGTACCCCGGAGCGCACCCCGGAGGCACACGCGGAGAACGCGGAGAACACCCCGGAGACGAGGACGGACTCCCCCTCCTGGGCGGGCAGTACGGCGGCTCCCTGCGCCGCCGCCTCGACGCCCTGCACGAACTGGTCGGCCTCTCCCGTACGCGCCTTGAGAACGACACGCTCACCGAGGCCGGACGCGTACTCGACGAAGCAGCCGCCCGCCAGCGGCTCTCCGCCCGCCACACCGTCGTCGCCATCGCGGGTTCCACCGGAAGCGGCAAGTCCACCCTCTTCAACGCCCTCGCCGGCGTCCCCGTCTCCGAGACCGGACTGCGCCGTCCCACCACCGCCGCGCCGATCGCCCTCAGCTGGTCCGAGGGCTCCGCGGGGCTCCTGGACCGGCTCGCCGTCCCCGGCCGGCTGCGCCGCCGCCCCCTCGCGGGCGGAGCCGCCGACGAGGAACTCCAGGGGCTCGTCCTGATCGACCTGCCCGACCACGACTCGGCCGTCACCACCCACCGCGACCAGGTCGACCGCGTCCTCGGCCTGGTCGACGCCGTCATCTGGGTCGTGGACCCCGAGAAGTACGCCGACGCCTCCCTCCACGAGCGCTACCTCCGGCCGCTCGCCGGCCACGCCGAGGTCACCTTCGTCGTCCTCAACCAGATCGACCGGCTGAGCACCGACGCCGCCGACCTCGTCCTGGATGACCTGCGACGGCTGCTCGACGAGGACGGCGTGGCCCTCGGGGAACACGGCGAACCCGGCGCCACCGTCCTCGCCCTCTCCGCCCTCACGGGGGAGG
Organism: Streptomyces sp. NPDC048353; assembly: GCF_055587165.1. Taxonomy (NCBI): domain Bacteria; kingdom Bacillati; phylum Actinomycetota; class Actinomycetes; order Kitasatosporales; family Streptomycetaceae; genus Streptomyces; species Streptomyces sp. NPDC048353. The sequence continues at coordinate 316,151 of NZ_JBVJGU010000001.1, forward strand.
GCGTCGGCGAACTGCGCGAGATGCTCGGCCGGTTCGTCCAGGACCGGACCGCGCCCGCGCGGCGGCTCGCCGCCGACATCGACGCCGCGGCGGGCCGGCTGCGGCCGGTGTACGTCTCCGACGGGCCCACCGGTCTCGGCGAACGCGCCCGGGACGACTTCTCGGCCCGCCTCGCCGTCGCCGTCGGTGCCGTCGCGGCCGGCGAGGCCGCCGAACGGGTCTGGCGCCGCAGCGCCATCCGCGCCTGCGGCACGCCCTGGCTGCGGCTCTACCGCTGGTACGAGCGGATCCGCGACCACGGCTCCACCGACCCGCGCCTCCAGCCCCCGGCCGAGGACGAGCTGACGGCCCGCCAGCGGGTGGAGCAGGCGGTACGGATCGTCGCGGCCGACGCCTCACGGGGGCTGCCCGCCCCCTGGGCGCAGGCGGTGCGCGAGGCCGCGGCACGCGGGGCGGAGGGGCTGCCCGAGGCCCTCGACGAGCTCGCGGCGGGCGTCGGCGACCCGGCGGCACGCCCGCCCCGGCCCGCCTGGTGGCCCGCCGCCGTGCTGGCGCAGGTCCTGATGACGCTCCTCCAGTTCGCGGGTGCCTTGTGGCTGGTCGGCCAGATCATCGGTGTGGTGGAGCCGGGTCTGCTGCCGCCCGTCCTGATCATGATCGCCGGCATCGTCGGCGGACCGCTGGTGGAGTGGGCGTGCGCGGCCGCCGTGAAGGGGCCGGCGCGGCGGTACGGGCAGGAGGCCGAGCGGAAGTTGCGCGAGGCGGCGGCCGCCTGCGGGCGCGCCCGGGTACTCGACCCGATCTCGGCGGAGCTGATGCGCTACCGCGAGGTGCGCGAGCAGTACGTGACGGTGTCGGGAACCCGCTCGGGCACGCGGGTCACCCGGCTCGGCGGCGCCCGATGGGGAGGGACCCGGCCCGGCGCCCGGGTGCGCTGAGCCCACGCGAGCGCGGTGCGGGTCGGCGTATGTAGGAAAGGCCGCGTGAGGAGAACGGGCTCACCCGCACGGGTGAGCCCGTTCTCCCCAGGCACCCCTCTGTCCACAGCCCGCGGCGGGTTCTCCGTCACCCCACCACCCTGGTGACAGGCCGAGCGCGCACCGGGCGGGCACGGTCGAAAGGGTACGGAGGGGGACGGAGTCATGAACGACACGACGGTGACGCTGGTCGGGAACGTGGCGACGGGCGTGGAGTACCGGGACACGGCGACGGGCGGGGTGGCGCGGTTCCGCTTCGCGGTGACCGCGCGGCGGTGGGACCGGGAGCGGGGCGCCTGGGCCGACGGGCACACCAGCTTCTACACAGTCTTCGCCTGGCGGGCGCTGGGCGTCAATCTCGCCGCCTCGGTCTCGGTGGGGGAACCGCTCGTCGTGCACGGCCGTTTGAAGGTGCGCGAGGAGGAACGCGACGGTCAGCGCAAGACGTTCGTCGACATCGACGCGGTTGCGGTCGGTCACGATCTGTCACGGGGGACGGCGGCGTTCCGGCGCGTGGTGAAGGGGGAGCCACGCCTGACGGAACGCCAGGAGAACGGTGTCCCGGGCGATTCGCGTGACCCGTGGGACGCGCGGCCCACGCCTCCGACGGAGGGCCCGGCGCCCTCGCCGGTCGCCCCGGCGGTCGCCGCGAAAGCCGCCCCACTGGTCACACACGTGCTGGAACCCGTGCCCTGAACAGGAGTTGTGGGGGATATGTCGACACTGTGACCTGCGCATCCACGCGAATCGGACCTCGGTGATAACGATTCCGAGTCGGAATGGTTATCAGACCGTACGAACGGGCACCCAGCTCTTCCCCGTCCCTAGGATGCGCGGGTACTCATACGGGACTTGAGTCTGCACGCGAGTCCGGCCTTGAGTCACTTGGGTCTGTGCATCTGCTGGCGAAGCGCTCCCCCCACGCGTCGTGACACACGGTGCCGGAGCAGCTCGCCCGGAGGGGAAAACATGTCTTCTGTTCTGAGGCGCGGCGCCGCCCGCCTTGCCGCCGCGACCGTGGTCTCGGGCCTCGTCGCCGCGGGTGCTATAGCCGTCGCGGGTCCGGCGATGGCCGAAGAGGGTCCGCAGAGCACGGGCGGCGCGACCGCGACGCTCGGCAGCTTGGCCGTCTTCGACACGGTGACCGTCCCGGGCAAGGGTGAGGTCTCCGCCGGTCTGTTCGAGATGGACGTCACGCCCGGTGGGGCGCTGCAGACGTACTGCATCGACTTCCACACCAACGCCCTCAAGGGCAAGGAGTACAAGGAGGTCGGCTGGGACCAGTCCTCGCTCCACGACAACAAGAACGCGGGCAAGATCCGCTGGATCCTGCAGAACTCCTACCCGCAGAAGAACGACCTCGCCGAGCTGGCCAAGAAGGCCGGCGTCCCGAGCCTCACCGAGAAGACCGCCGCCGCCGCCACCCAGGCCGCGATCTGGCAGTTCTCCGACAACATCGACGCGGTGCCGAACGACGCGAGTGCCAAGGCCCTCACCGAGTACCTCGAGAAGAACGCGCAGGACCTCGAGGAGCCGAAGGCCTCCCTCAGCCTCTCCCCGTCCTCCGTCGCCGGCAAGACCGGCGAGCGCCTCGGCCCGATCACGGTGAGCACCAACGCCGCCTCGGCCGCCGTCTCGCTCGTGCCGGGCGCCCCCGCGGGCGTCAAGCTGGTCGACAAGGACGGCAAGGTCGTCACCAGCGTCGCCAACGGCGGCCAGGTCTTCTTCGACGTCCCGGCCGGCACCGCCGACGGCGCCGCCGAGCTGACCGTCCAGGCCGACACGAACATCCCGATCGGCCGCGCCTTCGTCTCCACGAAGGTCAAGAGCCAGACCCTGATCCTGGCCGGCACCAGCACCTCCACGGTCAGCGCCAAGGCGACCGCGACCTGGGCCAAGAAGGGCGCGATCCCGGCCGTCTCCGCGGTGAAGAACTGCGCCAAGGGCGGCCTCGAGGTCACGGCCTCCAACGAGGGCGACGAGGACTTCACCTTCGAGCTCAAGGGCAAGAAGGTCACGATCCCCGGCGGCAAGTCCGAGACCGTGACGATCCCGCTCGCCGAGGACCAGGCGTACGACTTCACGATCACCGGCCCGAACGGCTTCGAGAAGAACTTCAAGGGCGTCTTCGACTGCAAGACGGCCACCCCGGGCCCGGCCCCGTCGGAGACCCCGTCGACCGAGCCCTCGCCGAGCACCCCGGCGGGCACCACCGGCGGTTCCACCGGCGGCTCGGGTGACCTCGCCGAGACCGGCAGCTCCAACGCCACCCCGATGATCGCCGGCATCGCCGCGCTCCTCGTGGTCCTCGGCGGCGGCGCGGTCTTCTTCCTCCGCAAGAAGAAGACGGTCGGCCAGTAGGCAACGGTCCCACGATGAACGGTCACCATGAACGGTGAGTGACGAGGGTCGACCCTTCGTCACCGACGGCCCCGGACGCGCCCCGCGCGCACCGGGGCCGTCCCCGTTCCCCCGCCCCGCGGCCCGCCCCCGGTCCCCGCGCCCGCCCGCGCCCCGGCCCCCGCCCGGCCCCCGGAGACCTACTCGTTTTCATTCGGGGGTGGCGGTCAGGCAAGATGGGGTGTATCTGCCCACTCACTCTTTGCCGGACGGTTTCTCTTGGCTGAGTACATCTACACGATGCGCAAGACGCGCAAGGCGCACGGCGACAAGGTCATCCTCGATGACGTGACGCTGAGCTTCCTGCCCGGTGCGAAGATCGGTGTGGTCGGCCCGAACGGTGCCGGTAAGTCCACCGTCCTCAAGATCATGGCCGGTCTTGAGCAGCCGTCCAACGGTGACGCCTTCCTGTCGCCCGGCTACACCGTCGGCATGCTCCTCCAGGAGCCCCCGCTCGACGAGTCCAAGACCGTTCTCCAGAACGTCCAGGACGGCGCCGCGGAGATCATGGGGAAGCTTCACCGCTTCAACGAGGTCGCCGAGCTCATGGCGACCGACTACTCCGACGCGCTGATGGAGGAGATGGGCAAGCTCCAGGAGGACCTGGACCACGCCAACGCCTGGGACCTCGACGCGCAGCTGGAGCAGGCCATGGACGCGCTGGGCTGCCCGCCCGGCGACTGGGCGGTCACCAACCTCTCCGGTGGCGAGAAGCGCCGCGTCGCGCTCTGCAAGCTGCTGCTCGAGGCCCCCGACCTGCTGCTCCTCGACGAGCCCACCAACCACCTGGACGCCGAGTCCGTGCAGTGGCTGGAGCAGCACCTCGCGAAGTACCCCGGCACCGTCGTCGCCGTCACCCACGACCGGTACTTCCTCGACAACGTCGCCGAGTGGATCCTCGAGCTCGACCGCGGTCGCGCCCACCCCTACGAGGGCAACTACTCCACCTACCTGGAGAACAAGGCGACCCGCCTCAAGGTCGAGGGCCAGAAGGACGCCAAGCGCGCCAAGCGCCTCAAGGAAGAGCTCGAGTGGGTGCGGTCGAACGCCAAGGGGCGTCAGGCCAAGTCCAAGGCCCGTCTCGCTCGCTACGAGGAGATGGCCGCCGAGGCCGACAAGATGCGGAAGCTGGACTTCGAGGAGATCCAGATCCCGCCGGGCCCGCGCCTGGGCTCCATCGTCGTCGAGGTCAACAACCTCTCGAAGGCCTTCGGCGACAAGGTCCTCATCGACGACCTCTCCTTCACGCTGCCCCGTAACGGCATCGTCGGCATCATCGGCCCGAACGGCGCCGGCAAGACCACGCTGTTCAAGATGATCCAGGGCCTGGAGGCCCCGGACTCCGGCGACATCAAGGTCGGCGAGACCGTCAAGATCTCGTACGTCGACCAGAGCCGCGCCAACATCGACCCCAAGAAGACGCTGTGGGCCGTCGTCTCCGACGAGCTGGACTACATCAACGTCGGCCAGGTCGAGATGCCGTCCCGCGCCTACGTCTCCGCGTTCGGCTTCAAGGGCCCGGACCAGCAGAAGCCGGCCGGTGTCCTGTCCGGCGGTGAGCGCAACCGCCTCAACCTCGCGCTCACCCTCAAGCAGGGCGGCAACCTGCTGCTCCTCGACGAGCCCACCAACGACCTCGACGTCGAGACCCTCTCCTCGCTGGAGAACGCGCTGCTTGAGTTCCCGGGCGCGGCTGTGGTCGTCTCCCACGACCGCTGGTTCCTGGACCGGGTCGCGACGCACATCCTCGCGTACGAGGGCGAGTCGAAGTGGTACTGGTTCGAGGGCAACTTCGAGTCCTACGAGAAGAACAAGATCGAGCGCCTGGGCGCCGACGCGGCCCGTCCGCACCGCGCCACGTACAAGAAGCTGACCCGAGGCTGACCGTGCGCCATATCTACAGCTGTCCCCTGCGTTGGTCGGACATGGACGCCTTCGGGCACGTCAACAACGTCGTCTTCCTCCGTTATCTGGAGGAGGCGCGGATCGACTTCATGTTCCGTCTGGCGCCGGGGGACGGCTCGCCGTCGTTCTCCGGCGGGTCCGTCGTGGCCCGGCACGAGATCGACTACGTCCGGCCGCTGGTGCACCGGCACAAGCCGGTCACCATCGAGTCCTGGGTCACGAAGATCGGCGCGGCGTCGCTGACGATCGCGTACGAGATCAAGGACCCGGACGTCGTGTACGTACGGGCCTCGACCGTCGTCGTGCCGTTCGACCTGGAGGCGCAGCGTCCGCGCCGCATCTCCGCCGAGGAGCGGTCCTTCCTCCAGGAGTACGTCGACGACGGGATGACGGCCGCCGCATGATCGCGCCGCTGCACTTCGCCGACGCCCGGGAGGCGGCGGACCTCGCCGCCTTCCTGGCCCGGCTGATCCACTACGACCGTGCCGCCGCCGTCCGCCTCCAGGCCGGCGGCGGGGCGCTCGCGGTGTTCGGGCGGCCGCCGTCGTTCGAGGTGCTCGCCATCCGGACGGCGCGGCTGGTCGACGCGGTGGATCTCGACGTCACCGTCTCCGCCGGTGAACTCCTCGAAGGCATCGAGGAGGCGGCGGGCAAGGCCGTCGTCCCCGACACCGTCACCGGGCCGCCCTGGGCAGGGGTGCTGCCGCCGCGCGGCGGCTGGGAGCCGGTCGTCGGAGTGCCGGGAGTCGCCGACCTGCGCGGCGCGGTGGCGGCGGCGGTCGCCGAATTCCGGGCGCGGGACGAGGAGTTGCCCGAGGAGCGCCGGACACGGTCCGAGCGGGACCGTATCGGCCGCGAGATCTGGTCGCGGACGGTCGCCGACACGGGGCTTCCCCTACGGGCCGTGCACGCGGCCCAGTCTCTCGGGTTCCTGCCCCCTCACGAGGTGCCGGTGGCGCTGCTGGCCGCGGGCCCGTGGCTGCGGCTGCGCACGCCGTACGGCTCGATCGCCCTCCGCACCGCCCCCTCCTCCCTACCGGTCGCCCCCGCCGTGCCCACGTCCCGCCACGGCTCGCCATCCCACCGCGCGTCCCGGCACTGACCTCCGCCGGAAGAGTCCCAGGGGCGGCAAGGGGCCCAGGGGGCCCGGGGGTCGCGGGGGTCCCAGAGCCCCCCACCGGCCCCCCGCCCCCTTCTCAGCGGTCCGCGTCGTCCGGCCAGACTCCGATGTGGTCCTGTTCCAGCTCCAGCATCACGCGGTGTTCCATGCCCAGCGTCTCCGTGTACTCCGCCGGGAGCTGCAGCCGCCCCGCCCGGTCGAGCATCGCGTACTCCCGCGCCACCACCGACTCCTGCCCCTCCGCGTCGACCTCCGTACGGCGCAGGACCTCCGAGGAGGTGCGGCCGTCGCGGATGGCGACCGTGCGGCGGACCTCCGAGGCGACCGCCTGGTCGTGGGTGACGATCACGATCGTCGTGCCCAGCTCCTCGTTGGCGCGGCGGAAGGCCGCGAAGACCTGTTCGCCCGTCGCCGAGTCCAGCTCGCCCGTCGGCTCGTCCGCGAGCAGTACCGCCGGGGAGTTGGCCAGCGCCACCGCGATCGCCACCCGCTGCTGCTGACCGCCGGACATCCGGTGCGGCTGCCGGTCGCGGCAGTCCGCGACGTCCAGCATCGCGAGCAGCTCCTCCGCCCGCTCGCCCTTCCGCCGGGCCCGGCCCCCGCCGCCCCGCAACTGCATCGGCAGCGCCACGTTCTGTGCGGCCGTCAGATACGGGAGGAGGTTCCGGGCCGTCTGCTGCCAGACGAAGCCGACCACGTCGCGGCGGTAGCGGAGCCGCGCCTTCGCGTCCATCGCCAGCAGATCGCGGCCCGCGACCTTCGCCGCGCCCGCCGTCGGTACGTCCAGCCCCGCGAGGATGTTCATCAGTGTCGACTTGCCGGAACCCGACGCCCCGACCAGGGCCATCAACTCGCCCTCCCGCACCAGCAGATCGAGACCCTGCAGCGCCTGCACCTCCACCCCGTCGGTGGTGAAGATCCGTACCAGCCGGTCGCACGCGATCAGCGCGTCATGGCCGTACGAAGGCCGGTCGCGCCGCGCGGCGGCCCGCCGCTCCAGCTCCGCGAGCGTGGTGCCGGTCGCGGCGCCGCCGGTGTGGGTGGTCGTCGTCATCGTGCGTCTCCTGCCCTGAGTTCCTTGATCGAGCCGCGCCGCGCGGACCACCAGGCCTGCACCGTCGCCGCCGCCCCCGCCAGCAGCACCACACCCGCCGCCGGCAGGGCCAGCGACCACGGATCGGCCCGCAGCGGGGCGCTGTCGAGCGTGACGAGCCCGGGAGTCGCCGCCAGGGCCAGCCGTACGAGATCCACGCCCGGCGCGAGCAGCAGGATCGTCGCCCAGCCGACGAGGATGCCGCCGACCGCCGCGAGCAGCGCCTGCGGCAGCGCTTCGAGCCCGAGGAGCCGGCGGCCCTGCCGCCGGGTCAGACCCATCGTCCGCAGCCGGGCGAGCAGCGCGGCCCGTTCCGGCGAGGACTGGAGCAGCGACAGGAGGACGGCGAGGACGGCGTAGCCGGCGCCCGCGCCGATCGCGGCGAGATAGATCCGCTCCGCGCCCGACTGCATCGGCGAGTCCACGTACGCGCCGCGGCGCTCCGCCCGCAGCCGCAGGTCGAGCCCGCCCGGCTCGGCGGCGACCGTCGCGCGCAGCGCCGCGCCGTCCACCGACGCGCCCGTGACCAGCAGCGCCGTGTCCGCCCGGCGGGTCAGGTCGGCGGCGTTCACCAGCAGGAAGTCGGCGCCGGTCAGGGCCGGCGTGGTGGCCCGTACGGCCACGACCCGCACCTTGAACTCGCCCGCCGCCGTCACCAGGTCCCGGGGCTGCGTGCCGAGCCGCTCCGCCACCGCGGGGGAGGCGACCGCCGGCAGCACCCGCTCGTGGTCGACCCGGCCGCCCGTGCCGGTAGACCTCAGCAGGTCGGCGGGGAAGGGGCCGAAGCCGGTCTGACGGGCCAGCCGGGTGTACGAACCCGGCTCGACCCCGACCATCGGCGTGCTGAGCGTCTGCGGCGAGCGCCCCGTCCCGGCCGGCAGCGCCACCCCGTACTCGACCTGGACCGGGGCCACGTCCCGCACCCCCGGCACTCCGCGCACCTTCCGCGCGAGCCCGGCCGGTACCGGCGCCGCCTCCACCGGGCCCGCCACCCGCGCGTCGGCGCCCGTCTCCAGGAGCGCCGCCCGGTCGCGGGCGTCCGCGACCCCGGCGAGTACCGAGCCGCCGAACGCCGCCGTCGTCAGCGCCACCAGCAGCGCGAGGAGCGGCAGCGCGCCGGTCGCCGAGGAACGCCCGGCCCGGGCGAGCGACAGGAAGCCGACGGCGCCGCGCAGCCTGCGCGCGGGGCGGGCCGCCCACCGCAGCGGCAGGGGGTGGAGCCGGACCAGGACCAGGGCGGCGATCAGGGCCACGAGGACCGGGGCCGCGCTCACCAGATGGTCGCCGGCGTCGTCCGTGCCGCGCCGGCGCAGCGCGGCGACGGCGGCGACGGCGAGGACGAGGAGGGTGAGCTCGGCGACCGTACGGCCCCGGGAGGGCCGGGCGTCGACCAGGTCCTCGCGCCCGCCGTGCGTGAGCGGCCTGCGGTGCGCGAACACCGCGCGCAGCGGCAGGGCCAGGCAGGCGAGCAGCGCGACGGCGCCCGCGGCGGCGAGGGAGGGCAGCGGCCGGGCCCCGGGGAGGACGAGTGTCGCCGACAGCAGGCCGAGCCCGGCGGCGGGCAGCGCGAGGACGCTCGTCTCGCCGAGCAGCCGGCCCCCGATGCCGGTCAGCGAGGCGCCGCGGGAACGCAGCAGGCCCAGTTCGGTGGTGCGCCGGGCCGCGAACAGCCCGCCGGTCAGGGCGATGACGACGGCCGCGACGGCGCCGATGCCGAAGGCGGCGACGGCGACGACGGGCGCGATGGCCTCACGCATCCCACGGTAGGAGCCGACGAGGTCGTCGAGTCCGGTCGCGACCGCGCCGGTCGGGCCGATCGCCTCCTCACGCACCCGCACCAGGTCCGGGCCGCTGGAGAGCGAGGCGAGCGCCTCGCTCAGCCGGGGCTCGTCCCGCGCGTGGAGGTGCCCGGCGGAGGGGGCCAGCCGCCAGTACGGCTCCGGGTCGCCGGGGCTCGCCAGGAGGACGGGCCCGGCGGCGGGCGGCAGCAGCAGCGCGGCCTGCCAGTAGAACTTGGCCTCCACCCCGCCGGGCTTCACGGCGTGGGCGGGGGTGCGCAGGAGGGGCTCGACGGACCAGTAGCCGCCCTCGGGACGCAGCGGTTCCACGATGCCGGTGACGGTCAGGGCGAGCGGCGTGTCGGAGAAGAGGGCCGGTACGTGGATCACCGAACCGACCTTCAGGCGCAGCGACTTCGCCGTCGCCGCGGTCACGGCGGCCTCGCTGCCGGTGGCCGGATCCGCCGCCGACGGCAGCCGCCCCTCCCGTACGGTCACCCGGTCGGCGAGCCCCGACGGGGTGGCCAGAACGAACTCGGGCGGCAGGCCGGACGGCCGCGGCAGCCAGGGGTCGAGCCCGGTGAGCCTCTTGGTGGTCCGCACCCCATGCACCGACTCGGCCGGGTCGAGCCGCAGCGGCGGCGGCAGCAGCCGCTCCAGCGCGGCCCGTTTCCGCGCCATGACGGCGGGGCCCACCTCGGCGGCGCGGGCCTCGGGCGTCAGATCGGAGGACGGCGGGGCACTGGTGATGTCGAGGACGGTGTCGCGGGGGGCGGCGGCGCCGATGTCGTGGCGCAGTCCTTCCGTCTCGTACCGCTCGACGGCCCGGGGCAGCGCGGCCGCGAGGAAGGCGGTGACCAGGACGAGCAGGGCGAAGGCGCAGGCCGCCCCGGGCGCGGTCCGCAGCCGGGTCCGCACCCAGGGCGCCACGGCGGCGACGGGCTTGCGGGACATGGGGGCGGTCGCCTTCCTGAGGGGGGTGGGGCGGGGCATCAGTGGTCTCCCTGGTGGCGCAGGCTGACCGCCGGGTCGGTGCGGCGCAGGGCGATCGCGGTGACGATCAGCAGCGGGAGCAGGGCGACCCCGGCGAGGAGCAGGGCCACATGCCCGGGCGGAAGCTGGACCAGGACCCGGGGGACGGGCTGCGTCGCCTGGCCGGTCAGGACGACCAGGGGGACCACGGCCCGGGTCAGGACCGTGCCGAGGGCCACGCCCACCAGCAGGCCGATGCCGACGAGCAGGCCCTGTTCGGCGGCGATCAGCCGGGCCAGTTGGCGGCGCGGGGCGCCGAGCGCCCGCAACACCGCGAACTCCGCCGACCGTTCGCGCGTCGAGCCGGCCGCGCTGACCGCGAAGCCGACCGCGGCGAGCGCGGCCGCCGCGCCCGCCACCGCCATCAGCGCGGAGTTGGGCCCCGCGCCGAGAGGGTCGCCGAGCAGCTCGGCCACCGCCTCGTCCCGTACGAGGACCTGGGCCGGGTCGGCGTCGGGCCGGGCGCGCAGCGCCTCGGTGACGTCGCTGGTGCGGCCCGGCGCGGTGGTCAGCCACCACTCGGTGGGCGCGAGGGCCGCCGCCGCGGCGGGGTCGGCGGCGGCGAGGTACTGCTGGGCCGCGTGCAGATCGACGAGCAGCGCCCCGCCGTCGTCGGGGGTGGCGGCGGGCTCGGTCGCGGAGACCGCCTGGGCGCCCACGCCGGTGGTCGGCAGCTGCCGGACGGTGTCGACGAGGGTGACCTTCAGCGTCGCGCCGCCGACGGAGACCTCGACGCGGTCGCCCTTCTTCGCCCCGGCCGCCGCGAGGAACGCGTCGGTCGCCACCCCGGGCAGCGTGCCGGGCAGCCCCGGCCGGGCACCGGCCCTCGGGGCCAGGGAGGTCAGCAGGGACGAGGCCGGGCGGTCGGCGAGGTCGGAGCGGAAGAGGGCGCCCCCGGCGGCGCTCCGGGTGTCCAGGGCGAGGACGGTCGCGGTGCGGTTGTCGGCGAAGTCCGTCGTCGCGCGGTGGGCGGGCGCCGCCGAGCGGACGCCGGGCAGCGAGGTGTAGCGGCGCGCCCCGGCCGGGTCGGCGGAGCCGTGCGTGAGGACCCGCACGGACGTCCCCGTACGGAAGTCGGCCTGGTCCTGCTGCGAGCGGTCCCAGGAGGCGCTCTGCCCGATCGCGAGCATGCCCATGGCGACCGCCAGGACGAGGAGCAGCACCGGGCCCGCGCCCCGCAGCGGACGGCGGCTGAACTGCCAGCCCGCCAGGGCCGCCGGCAGTCCGCGCCCGCCCGCCGCGCGGCGCTCCGCGAGCCGGGCGGCGGGCGGCAGCAGCCGCAGCGTCAGGACGGTGCCGGCGAGCAGGGCGAGGGCGGGCGCGGCGACGAGCATGGGGTCCGCCCACCCCGCGTCGGCCGTGGACCCGGCCGCCCCGTTCGGACCGCCCGCGCCGGTCTGCCGGTCGAGCTGCCAGTACGCGACGGCCGCGACGACGAGGAGCCCGATGTCGGCCCCGGCCCGCACGGGCGCGGGCAGGGCCGCCGCGCGCCCCCTCCGCAGGGAGACGACCCCGCCGTCCCGCGCGGCCAGCGCGGGCGCCACGACGGCGGCCGCGCAGCACACGGCGACGAGCGCGGCGACCAGCCACACCTGCCCGGCCGGCGCGTTGTCCAGCCGGACCCCGAGCGAACCGAGCGCGGACCGCTCGGCGAGCAGCCGGGTCAGCGGACCGGCGAGCAGCGGTGCGATCACGGCCGCGGGCAGGGCGAGCAGCAGCGCCTCGACGGCGGCGAGACCGGCGATCCGGCGGCGGGAACCGCCCCGCGCCCGCAGCAGCTCCGTCTCACCGGAGCGCTCGGAGCTGAGCAGCCGGGCCACGAGCAGCAGGGTGTAGGCGGCCAGCAGGACCAGCTGCACGGCGACGATCAGCAGCGTGGAACGGGAGACGACCAGCGCCCGGTCGGTCTGCGCGAGGACGGTCGGCAGCGAGGTGCGCGCGCTGACGGTCCCGCCGAACCGGGCGGTGTCGGCGGCGACCGCCGGGGGCACGGCGGTGGCCGAGGCGCTCAGCGCGTCCATCCGGCCGGTGGTGATCCCGGTGAAGTCGGCGGTGGCCAGCCAGCGGGTCTCGCCCGAAGTGAGCCGGCCGGAGCCGAGGACGGCGGGGTCGGCGAGCAGCGGACCGTACGTGGTGAAGACGACGGTCCTGACCCCGCGGCCGCCGGCCGGGTCGAGCTGCCAGTACAGGTCGGTGAGGTCGCGGGGGCGGTAGATCCCGGTGACACGGGCCCGCACCGGCTTCCCGCCGAGCCGGTCGGCGAGGTCGAGGACCGTCCCGGGGCCGGTCCGCAGCCGCCGGGCCGCCTCCTCGGGCAGCGCGACCTCGATCGTGACGGCGCCGGCCGCCCCGCGGCCGCCCTCGCCCGCCGCTCCGGGGCCGGCGGTCGGCCAGGCGCCCTCGACGAGGGCGAGGCGCGAGCGGTCCAGCGCGGCGACATGGGTGAGGTCCGGTTCGCCGAGGCGCCGCGCGGGGTCCTGGAGGCTCCGGGGCAGGGCGTACGGCCCGGACCGTTCCAGCTTCCGTACGCTCACCGGCAGGTCGTCGAAGGTCCGCCGGGCCGCGTCCCGGGCCGCCGCGTCCGCGCTCGCCCGCTGGGCGGGCGGGACCTGGGCCGTGACGACCAGAGCGGCGGCGGGGGCGGAGCGGCCCCGCAGGGTGCCCTGGAGGGCGGCGTCGCCGACGGAGCCGGAGAAGGCGGCGAGCGAGGCGAGGACGGACGTCGTCAGCAGGACGGCGAGGAGGGCGGCGGCGAGCAGCAGCCGGTGCGCTCTGACGCGCAGAAGTACGAACCCCGTCACCCATCCCCCTGAAGCCCCGCACGCATCGAACGTTCGTCGAATGCCTTCGGATGCTTTCAGAGTGCACGGGGGCTGGAAACCGCTTGCACCGGGACCTTGACTGGATCGTGACCGTTATCCGGAGCGCGCGCTCCGGAATGCACGACCCCGACCCCGCGCCCCCGCGCTCACTCGGCGGTGTTCACCATCGACGCGGCCGCGTAGGTGAGGTAGTTCCACAGCTGGTGCTCGTGCTCGGGAGCCAGGGACAGCTCGTCCACCGCCGCGCGCATGTGCGTCAGCCAGGCGTCGTGGGCCGCCCTGTCGACCGTGAACGGAGCGTGGCGCATCCGCAGCCGGGGGTGGCCGCGGTTGTCGCTGTAGGTGCGGGGGCCGCCCCAGTACTGGATCAGGAAGAGGACGAGCCGCTCCTCCGCCGGGCCGAGATCCTCCTCGGGGTACATCGGGCGCAGCAGCGGGTCCCCCGCGACGCCCTCGTAGAAGCGGCGGACGAGGCGCCGGAAGGTCTCCTCGCCACCCACCTGCTCGTAGAAGGTCTGCTCCTGAAGCGTGCCGCGCGGAATCTCGTTCACCGTTCCATCGTCTCAGATGCCCCGGCCGAGGACCGGAGGTCTAGGTCCTTCCGTTCGAATCACCCCGGGCTCGCGAAGCCTGCGCGCACGCGCGCCGCGCAGGAGAGTGGAGGCATGGGAGCGCAGCGGGATGTCTTCGCCGAGGACGGCGCGAGGGCGCGCCGGGCCCTCGTGCGGGAGATCGAGGCGTACGGCGTGCTCCGCGACCCTGCCTGGCGCGCCGCCTTCTCCGCCGTGCCGCGCCATCTCTTCGTCCCCTTCTACTACGTCGCAGGAGCCGCCGGCTACGACCGCCTCTGGTCCGGCCACCCCGACCCCGGGCGCCGCGACCGCTGGCTGCGCGGCGCGTACCGGGACGAGCCGCTGGCCACCCGCGTACGCGACGGGGAGCTGGTCTCCTCCTCCAGCCAGCCCTCCCTCATGGCGCAGATGCTGGAGGCGCTGGAGGTACGGGACGGGCACGACGTCCTGGAGATCGGCGCGGGCACCGGCTACAACGCCGCCCTGCTCTGCCACCGCCTCGGCGACGGGCACGTCACCACCGTCGACCTGGACGAGGAGATCACCGAGTCCGCCCGCACCCATCTCGCCGCCGCCGGGTACGGACCGGCCGTGATCACCGGCGACGGCGCGCGCGGCTGCCCCGAGCGCGCCCCCTTCGACCGGGTCGTCGCCACCTGCACCCTGCCCTCGGTCCCGTACGCCTGGCTCACCCAGTGCCGCCCCGGAGCCCTCGTCCTGACACCGCTGTCCACGGGCCTGGCGCTGCTGCGGGTGCGGGACGGCGCCCACGCCGAAGGACGGTTCCTCGCCACCCCCGCGTACTTCGTCGCCCTGCGCGGCGGCAACGCCCGCTTCCCGCCCGCACGGCCGACGGGGCTGCCGCGCCAGGCGTACGAGGACGACCGGTTCCGCTTCCTGTTCACGCTGGCCGAGGAGAGCCTGGACACGCGCGAAGCGCTCTCGCTCTGGCAGCGCGAGGGGCGGCCTGAGCGGGAGCGCTTCGGGGTGACAGTCAGCGAGGGCCGGCAGTGGGCCTGGCTGGACGACCCCGCAGGGCCGTACGCCTGGCCACTGCCCGGCGAGCCTCGATGACCTCCGGACGACGACCTAGCCGCGCCGGATGGTGATCGTCGTCCAGGCGCCGACGTGCACCCGGTCGCCGTCCTGCAGCGGGACGGGCACGTAGGGCTGGATCGGTTCCTCGGCGCCGTTGATCGTGGTGCCGTTGGTGGAGTTCTGGTCCACCACCGCCCACGAGCCGTCCGGCTGCTGCACCAGCACCGCGTGCTGGTGCGAGACGCCCGGGTCCTCCGGCGGCACCGACAGGTCGATGTCGGGGGACTCGCCGGTGGACTGCCGGCGCCGGCCGATGCTGATCTGGTTGCCCTGAAGGGGCAGATGCTGCTCGGGCGAGTACGCGGGCAGGTTCAGGCCCGAGGCCTCCGGGCCGCTGCGATGCATCATCGCCATGAAGTACTCACGGTCCGGCCCGACATACGCCGACCAACCCATCGGCTGCTGTTGTTGCTGTGGCTGCTGATGTTGCTGGTACTGCTGCTGCGGCGGCTGCTGCTGGTACTGCTGTTGCGGGGCCTGCTGGTGCTGCTGCGGCGGCTGCTGGTGCCCCTGGGCGTGTGAAGGCGGCGGCAGCATCCAGTCGTCGTCCGCCCGGCCGGGCGCCTGCGCCGGCGGAGCCTGCGGCGGGGCCTGCTGGAACGACGGCGGCGGCCCCTGCTGGAACCCCTGCGGGGCCTGCTGCTGAGGCTGCTGCTGGTGGTGCGGGGGCTGTTGCTGGTGCTGCGGAGGCGCCTGGTGATGCGTCGGGTCGGCCGACAGCGGTTCCGCGGGCCGGTTCATCTGCGAGGGCCGCGAACCCTGGTACTCGTACGGATCCGGCTGCCGGCTCGGCGGGCCCTGCTGGAACCCCTGCGGCAGGCTGATCCCGGGCGGCGGGCTCTGCTGCTGCGAAGGCGGAGCCATCGGCGTGTAGGAGGTCGCCGAGTTCGTGAGGAAGTTCCAGCGGCACTCCTCGCAGAACGGCGCCATGTGCTCACGCGGAGTACGGCACTGCGGGCAGAGCTCTGCCTGGGCGGTCGCGTTCGGATCGCCCCCGGATCCGAAGCCGCCGGAGGCGGGCGGCGGCCCACCGTGGCCACCGGGCGCCGAGGGGCCGGGATAGCCGTAGGCGGGCGGCGGCGGGGGAGGCGGCGGTACGGCACCCGCCGGCGCACCCGCCCCGGCCATGCGATGGCCGCAGACCTCGCACCAGTCGTCGGAGACCGACTGGTGTCCGTTCGGGCAGGTCGGCATGTCGGTGCTTCCCCCTCTCGTCGTCCGGCTCCCTGGCCGGCGGGCTACTTCTTCACGCGAACGGTCTTGGTGGAGCGCGTCTCGAGAGTCATCTCGTCCGCTTCCGCGACCTTCGCCTTCAAACGCACAGTACCTGTCGCCGCGTCCACGACGTCCACCACCTTCGAAAGGAGTTTCGCAGTGTCCGCGTTGCCGGACGCCGCCGCCAACTGCACGGCCCGGCCCAGCTTCGCGGTCGCGCCGTCGTGGTCGCCGGACTTGCGGGCGTCCAGCCCCTGCTGGATGACCCGTGCCAACTCGGCCTGGCCGGTGTAGTGGGCCACCTGTGGATTGATGGACGTCGACATGGCCATGTCGTCCGTCCAGACCGCGCGTACGAGCCCCTGGGAGAGCGTGCGCGGGGCCTCGCCCGTCTCGTCCGGGACGATCAGCGAGACGCGGGCGGCGAGCACCTCCTGCCCGATCTGGGCCTGGGGGACCCGGACGCAGACGTGGTAGTCGCGGGACTCGTCGCCCCACGAACCGGTGGGATAGTCCCCGGCGCGCGGGCCGGCCTCGGTGCGCCGGCCGGTCAGGTCCTCCACCGTCGGCGCCACCTGCTTCACGTACGTGATCTCGACCCCGACCGGCGTCCACAGGCGCAGCGCGACATCCGCCACCTCCTTGCCCATGGCCCGCTCCATCATCGTGGTGAAGTCGGCGGCCAGGCCCGTGGGGTCGGCGACGATGTCGGCCGTGCCGAGCAGCGCCGAGGCGATGCCGGTGACCTCCTTGACCTCCCAGTCCGTGCCCACACCGCGCGCGTCGCAGGTGAAGCGTCCCGCGCAGGCCTCCAGCGCGGCCCGCAGGTCCTCCGGCGACTCGTGCTCGTTGCGGCCGTCGGTGAGCAGGATGCCGTGCCGGATCGACACGTCGGCGGAGGCCAGCAGCCGGTCCGCGAGCCGCAGCCAGGTGCCGATCGCCGTGCCCCCGCCGGCGGTCAGCCTGCGCAGCGCCTCCTTGGCCTGGGCGCGGGTGGCGGCGTCGGCGACGGCGAGCCCGCCGTTGCCGGGGTAGACCTCGCTCGCCACGTGCGTACCGGCGACGACGGCGAAGGAGGTGCCGTCGCGCAGGGCGTCGACGGCGGCGGCGGTCGCCTCCCGGGCGCCCCGCATCTTGGCCGGGGGATAGTCCATCGAGCCCGAACAGTCGACCATGATCACCACGGCGGCCGCGCCCCCCTGCCCGGGGCCGCCGGGGCGGGCGTCCATGAGCGCGCTCCCGCTGGTGCCGCCACCGGTCGAGGTGACCGTGACGATGGCGCTGACCTCGCGGCCGCCCTCCGGCAGGAACTCGTTCTGGTACACGTCCACCGAGAACTGCGGCACGGTCGACTTGGAGAAGTTCGCCATCTGATTCGGCTCCTCGACAACAGCGGGAACAACAGCGTGGAAGCGCGGGACGTCGCCACGACGGGCGGGGGCGCGGGTCGTGTCGGGTCACGGCGGGCGGGCGGCGGGACGGGTGGTCCGGGTGGACGGGGACGAGGCTGTCGGGGGCGCGAGGTCGGGGAACGGCGGACCGCTCAGGCCGATCCTGCCCCTTGCGGCGGGACGTCGAACGGGAGGAGCGCCACTGTTACGTTGTCGTGGCCCCCGCCGTCGAGCGCGTGCCCGACCAGCACCTGAGCCCCGTGCAGCAGCCGCCCGGCCGCGTCCGGCGGCACGATCCGGGCCATCTCCTCGGCGCCCTCGGCGTAGTTCCAGAGCCCGTCGGTGCAGACCACGACCACCCCGGGGCGGTCCGGTTTGAACGCGGCCGTGTGCGGCTCCAGTTCGTACGCGTCGGCGCCCAGCCAGCCGGTGATGGCGTGGGCGCGCTCGTCGGCGTACGCCTCGGCCTCGTTCATCAGACCGGCGGCGACCATCTGCGCGGCCCAGGAGTCGTCCTGGGTGAGCCGGGCCGGCGGGGCGGAGCGGTCGTCCGGCACCCAGTAGGCCCGGCTGTCGCCGACCCAGCCGACGATCAGCAGCCCGTCGGCGACGACCGCGCTGACGATCGTGCACGCCGGGGCGTTCTGGTGGCGGTGCGGATCGTGCTCCATGGCGTCCCGGCCCTGCTCCTCGGCCAGCGCGTCGACCGCCTCGGCGGCGGCGACGATCGCGTCGTGCATGGCCTGCTGCGGGTGGGTGCCCCGGGGCAGGGCGGCGAGCAGCGACCGGCCGGCCGCCTCCGCCGCGGCGGCGGAGGCCTCGTCGGGGCGGGTCGCCGAGGAGACGCCGTCGCAGACGACCGCCAGGGTGGCGGGGGAGCCGTCGGGCAGGGCGGCGACGGCGAGGGCGAAGGCGTCCTCGTTGCGGTGGTGGCGCAGCCCGCGGTCGCTGACGGCGGCGACCGTCGACAGCTCCTGCTCCATGTGGTCGCGCTCGCGCGGCTGGGCGTGCCCGCAGTTCTCGCAGTACCCGTCGGGATCCACGTGCCCGGCCCGGCACGCCACGCACACCCTGCCCCCGCCCGCGGCGGCCGGCCGCGGAGCCGGCGCGGCCGCCTCCGCGGGTGCCTGCGCGGGGAGGGGCGGGGCGGCGGGCATCGGCGGCACGGGCGGCTGCGCCGCGGTCCGCGGGTCCGGCGCCGCCAGCGGGAAGTCCCCGTCGGCGGAAGCGGAAGCGGAGGGCGAAGCGGAAGTCGCGGCGGGCGAGGCCGACGCCGGGGCGTGGGGCGCGGGCGCCGCGCCGGCGAGGGCGGCCAGACCGTCGCCCGAGGTGGCCGCCGCGTGCGGCCCGTCCGTGCGGACCGGGATCGTCGGCAGGTCCCTGGCAGGGGAAGCGGAAGCCGGGGCGGAAGCCGGCGAGGCCGCCGCCTCCGCCGCCGCGACCGGCGCGCCGCGGTCCGGGGTCCCGTGCGGAGGCGTCTCCTCCGTCAGGTCGTGACCGCCCGAGTCCCGGCCCGGCAGGTCGCCGGGGTGCTGGGTCGAGGTGGAGAGCGCGTACGGGTCCCGGGGCGGGGGGTCCGGCCAGGCGACGGGCGTGCCGATCGCCACCGTCGGACGGTCGGCCCCCGGCTGCGAGGCCGGCACGAACGTCAGGTCGTAGCCACACGCTCCGCAGAACCGGTCGCCCGATTCCAGGGGTTCCGCGCAGCCGGGGCAGGCGGAGAGTTGCTGCTGGGGTTTCTGGGACATACTCACACCCACGTCCGGGGACGGAAACGGTTGGCCCGCTCCACCAGTTCGATCCTCTCCTCGCCCTGCTGAGCGAGCCGGGCGAGCACCCGGTACGAACGCTCCAGGCCGAAGCGCAGTCCGCGCTCGTCCAGTTCACTGCCGAGCAGCCGCGTGCCGCCCGGCGCCGCTCCGGGACTACCGGAGAGTACCCAGTCCAGGGCGGTGCCGAGCACTTCCGTCGACAACCGCTCCCGGCGCACCGCGTCGAGACCGAAGCTCCGGAGCGCGGAGACCTGCGCCGCGGCGGCCGTGAGGTCCTGCCCGAGCGGCTCGTGCGCCGGGCGCCGCCGCAGCCGCGCCCGCACGGCCGCCACCCGGGCCGCGGTGTAGTGGATGGACGCCTCCGGTACGGACTCCAGGGTGTGGACGGCCCCGGCCCGGTCGCCGGCCGCCAGCCGGACGCGGGCGAGCCCGAACGCGGAGCTGACGAAGCCGGGGTCGGTCGCCCACACCAGGCGGTAGTACTCCGCGGCGTTGTCCAACTGGCCGAGCACCTCGGCGCAGATGCCGAGGGCCAGCTTGGGCGCGGGCTCCCCGGGGAAGGCGTCGTAGACGGCGTCGAAGGACAGTGCGGCGTTCCGGTGGTCGCCGGTCACCAGGGAGGCGACGCCCCGGTACCACACCACCCGCCAGTCGTCCGGGTACTGCTCCTCCAGGGTGGCGAGGGCGAGCCCCGCGGAGCCCAGGTCGCCCATCTCAAGCCGTGCCCGCAGCTCCCGCAGCCGCAGTTCGAGGGAGGGCGCGGGCGCGGTGTGCAGGGCGCCGAGCAGCTCGGCGGGCGCGGAGGCCATCAGACCGGCCAGAAAACCGGCGTTCGGGTCCCCCGGGTCGACTCGCGGCACGGGGAGCGCGAGCGCCGCGGACCGCCCGTCGAGCGGCCGCAGGAACGGTCCCTCCCCGGGGCGTACGCCGCCGGAAGCAAGCTCCGGACCGCCGGGCGCCGCGACGACGGCGCCCCCGGCCCGCGGCCCCGGACCGACGGCCGGAGCACCACCCGCACCAACCGCGCCACGGGACACAGCCGCGCCACCGGACACAGCCACACCACCGGCACCAACCGCCCCACCGGACACCGTCGCGCCACCGGCACCACCCGCGCCGCCGGACACCGCCGCGCCGGCCGTCACGCCCGCCCGTCCTCCGCGCCGCTTCCCCCGGGTGTCCCGGGCGCCCAGCGCCGAGACATCCTCCGCGAGTTCGGCGAACAGCTCGGTGTCCGTGACCCGGACCTCCGTGCCGAAGAGCGTCGACAGCGCAGGTCGGGGCCGGCCCGACTGCAGGGCCACGACCTCGCGCAGGACGCCCGTCAGCTGCTCGGCCATCTCCTGCGCGGAGGCGAACCGGCGGGCCGGGTCGGGATCCGTCGCCCGGACCAGGAGCCGGTAGAAGGACTCGTACGTCCGGAAGACCTCGATGTGGTCCGGCTCCGGCAGCGAGTCGACGAAGACGTTGGTGTACCCCTGGAAGTCGAAGGTCAGCACGGCCAGGGTGCGCGCCACCGTGTACAGGTCGCTCGCCACCGACGGGCCGACCGCCGCGACCTCCGGCGCCTGGTAGCCCACCGTGCCGTAGATCGCGGACTCGTCGTCGTCCATGCGCCGGACGGCGCCCATGTCGATCAGCTTGAGCTGGTCCTCGGTCTGGATCGCGTTGTCGACCTTGAAGTCGCAGTAGAGGAGGTTCCGGCTGTGCAGGTGGCCGAGCGCCTCCAGCGCCTCGATCCCGTACGCGCAGGCCTGCTCCACCGGCAGCGGGTCGCGCCGGCCGTCCGGGGTGCGCCGGTCGTTGGCGATGTCCTTGAGCGACTTGCCGCCGACGTACTCCATGACGATGTAGCCGTCCAGGGAGCCGGTGCGCTGGTCGAGGTGCTCGACGAAGTTGTAGATCCGGACGATGTTGGCGTGCTCGATCTCGGCGAGGAAGCGGCGCTCCGAGATCGCTGCGGCCATCGCGTCCTGGTCGCCGGTGTCGAGCAGGCCCTTGAGGACGACCCAGCGGTCCGAGACCGCCCGGTCGACGGCCAGATAGATCCAGCCGAGGCCGCCGTGCGCGAGACAGCCGGCGACTTCGTACTGCCCGTGCACGACGTCCCCGCCGCGCAGCTTCGGTACGAAGGAGTACGGGTGACCGCACTTGGTGCAGAAGCCCTCCGTCCGGCCCGGCCGGTCGCCGCGCGCACGGCCCACCGGGGCGCCGCAGTCCGAGCGCGAGCAGAATCGCTTCCGCTCGGGGACCTCGGGGTTCTCCATCACCGCGCCGCGCGGATCGGGGCGCGGCACCTCGGGGATCGACACCAGGCCCGCGCCAAGGCGGTTCCGCCCGGACTGGCCGGTCGACGAGCCGGAGCTGCGCACCGAGACCGAGCGGGCGGTGCCCGCCCCCGAGAGACCCTGCGAGAGGCGGCCGGATACCGACCGCCGGGACGTCGAGGAGCGTGACGAGCGGGAGGAGGCGCGCGAGGAGGCGCGCGAACCGCTCCGGGAGGATCCGGAGTCCGCGCCGCGGCCCGCCACGGCCATGCCGGTCGGCGTGGCCTGGAGCAGTCCGCCGGGCGCGACCACCGGGGCGAGCCCGCAGGTGCCGCAGTACAGCTCGCCGCCGCCCATGTCCTCGTACGAACCGTCGCACGAGGGACGCTGACAGGTGCTCACCACTGACTCCCCCTGGCTTCTCCGGGACCGGACAGGACCTCGGCCACGGCCTGCTGGTAGCGCAGCACGGCCTGCTCGGCGACGCGCAGGTCGCACGGCGCGCTCCACAGCATCCGGCGGGCCGCGTCGTACCGCTCGATCAGCAGCGGGTCCTCCGCCGCGCCCAGCCGGGCCACCTTCGCCTTGTACGCGTCGAGCCGGCCGCGCAGTTCGGCCCGGACGGCGAGCGGCGCGGTGACGGCGGTCAGGGACTCGCGGGCCCGCATCAGCTCGTCCTCGGCCTCCCGCTCCAGGGACTCCAGGAGCGGGGACAGCCGGTGCCACCGGGCGTGCCTGCGGTACTCGGCGGCGGTCGCGAGCCGTTCCTGGAGCGCCGTCGGGGGACCGCTGACGGCGGGCACCTCCGAGGCGGCGATCTTGGCCAGGACCTCGCCGCGCGCCGACCGCGCCTCGGCCAGCGTCCGGTCGGCGCGCGAGAGGACGTCCCGCAGCCGCAGCAACCGCTCCTCGGAGTCCTGCCGGACCGCGAGGACCGCCTCGATCTCCCGCCGGACGTCCTCCAGGGCGAGCGCCGCCCGGTCGTACCGCACGGTGTCGGGCCGGCCGCCGCCCGGCGCCGAACTGCCCGCGGCGGGCCGCCAGAAGGACAGCGGGTCGGTGACGACCTGGGAGCGCAGCGCGGTCAGCTCGGCCGTGATCGACTCCAGCTCGTCACCGGCCGGATGCTCCCCGGGCCGGACGCCGACGGAGTGCGCGAGCGAGCGGGTGCGGCCCAGTTCGGCGGCGAGCAGGTCTATCCGGGCGGGCAGCGCGGACCAGACGGCGTCGGCCGTCACGATCACGTCGAGCGAGGCGGCGTACAGCTCGTTCATCCGGTCGACCAGGCGCTCCAGGGTGAAGCTCTCGGAGAGCCGGGCCGGGCCGGAGACCGAGTCGGGGAGCCGCTGCTGCCCGTCGGAGAGGTGCACGCTCTCGCCGCGCAGCCGGTCGGTCAGCTCGGCCAGCTCCTCCCGTCCTGGCCAGCGGCGGCGGGAGCGCACTTCACGGGCGCCGTGCACGGCGGCGGTGTACGCGTCGAAGTACGTCCAGAGCCGGGTGATCGTCTCCTCGGTGGTCTGCCAGCGCTCCCGGGTCGCGCCGGTCAGCTCGGCCCCTTCGAGCAGCCTGCGGCCCGCGTGGTCCTGGAGCGCGAGGAGGGAGTCCTCGATCGCCTTGTGCTCCGCGCCGAGCCGCGCCAGCGCACGGTCCACCTCGTCCCGGTCCATCACCGGCCCGGGGGGTCCCGTGACGCCCATCGATCACCTCTCGCTCTACTTGTACTTCGGTGCGGGCGGCCCGGTTATCCCGGGCAGGTCCGCCTTCAGCCACTTGTCGTACGCCGCCGTCCAGGCGCCGCTCTGGCGGTACTGCACGAGGACCTGGTTGACCCGGCGGACCAGGTCGTCGTTGCCGAGTCTGGCGGCGACTCCGTAGTACTCGGTGGTGAACGGCCGGCCCTTGAGCTCGACCGCCGGGTCCTGGGCGGCCTGACCGGCCGCCAGGGCGTTGTCGGTGACGACGGCGTCGACCTCGCCGAGCTGGAGCCGGGCCAGGCAGTCCAGCTGGTTGGGCACGGTCAGCAGGTCCTTGTCGGCCTCGGTGCCGTCCCCGTCGTCCTTGAAGACGGCGCCGAACGAGTTCCGCTCCAGGGCTTCGTAGGCCGTGGAGCCCTCGGCGGTGCAGACCCGCTTGCCGCTCAGCGAGGAGTCGTAGCCGGTGATGCCGGGGCCCTTGGGGGCGAGGACCTGCTGGCCGGCCTGGAAGTAGGCGGTGGAGAAGGCGACCTGCTGGATCCGCTTGCAGTTGATCGTCATCGTGCGGACGACGAGGTCGACCTTGCCGCTCTCCAGGGCGGCGATCCGCTGGTTGGTGGGTATGGCCCGGAAGACGATGCCGTTCTCGTCGCCGAGGATGTCCTTGGCGATCGCCTTGGCCAGGTCGATGTCGAAGCCTTCGAGGGTCCGCTTGTCGGGGTTGCGGTAGCCCCAGCGGTAGCTGTTCTGGTCGACGCCCACGACGAGCTTCCCGCGCGCCTTGATCGCGGCGATCGACGGTCCGTCGGCGCGGGAGGGGGTGAGCGAGGCCTCCGGGTTCTCGCAGGTGTCCGCCCGGACGGGCACCCCGACGCCGACCCCGGGGCTGGTGGCGGTGGAGGCGCCGGCCTGGTCGCCGCCGCGCGCCAGCGGCAGCAGGGTCAGCGAGGCGGTCAGGCCGCAGGCCACGGCCATCGCCGCGACCCCGCCCCAGCCGCGGAAGCGGGCCAGCGGGCGCCGGCCGGGGCCGGCCGGGCCGCGCGTCCTCGTGCCGTCGACGCCGTTGTGCATCCCGCCCCCTCTCACCGGTACTCCGACAGCCTGCGGTTGATCCCCAGCACGGCGCCCGCCGCGCCCAGCACGCCGAGCCCGGCCGCGCCGAGCGGCAGCGCGCCGAGCGCGCCCCGGGCGCCTTCGGCGGCGCGGGTGAACTCGGCCTGTTCGTGGGCCAGGGCCCGGCGCAGGGCCGCGTCGACCTGGTCGAAGGAGTGTCCGGTGGACTCCCGCGGGTTCACCACCCGCAGCCGGGCGCCCTCGAAGTCGCCCGCGTCGTCCTTGGCGCGGGCGTCCTTGTGGTGCCCCTGCCAGGCGGCCGTGCGGTCGGCGGCCTCGGCCAGCGGGTCCCGTCCGGCGTCGTCGTCGGCGAGCTCCCGCGCCTCGGCGAGCGCCGTGGTCAGCCCCGCCATGCTGGTGGCGTAGTCCGTCTCGTACTTGTCGTTCTTGCCGTCCTCGGTGAGGACGGCGCCGCGGGCGACCAGGGTGAGGATCTCGTTGGCCCGCGCCTTCAGGGAGTTGATCCGTGCGGTGTTGAGGACCTGGAGCGAGTCCTGGCCGTGGTTCCTGGCCTCGTCGAGGCCGGACCGGGCGACCGTGTGACCGGCGGCGAGCCAGAGCAGCACGGTCAGGGAGGCGGCGGTCGCGACGAGCAGCCCGTGGTTGAGGACCCGGTTCGTACGGGTGTAGTGGCGGCGCTGCGCCCAGAGGAGGGCGGCGAGGGCGAGGAGGCCGAGCGCGAGGGAGAGCAGCGGCCGGTCGCGGGCGTCGGTCTCGTCCCGGTGGAGCCGGGCGGTCTCCAGCTCGTACAGCCGCTCGGCCGCCGGGAGGAGTTCGGTGGTCATGTGCTGGTTGGCGTAGCGCAGATAGGCGCCGCCGAGGGGGAGGCCCTGCCGGTTGGCGGCCCGGGCGCGCTCGATCAGGCCGGTGTAGCGGGGCAGGTGGGCGTTGAGCGTGGCGATCGCGCGGCCCGATTCGGTGGAACCGTCGGTGCTCGCGGCCGCCTTGACGAGGAGCCGGGAGGCGGTGGTGATGTCGTCGGCGTACCGCTTCAGGTCCTCGGGGGGCTCCTGGGCCCCGGCGAGGAAGGCGCTCGCGGCGGCGGTGTCGGCGTCGGCGAGCGAGCGGTAGATGTCGGCGGCGTCGGCGCTCAGGGGCTGGCTGCGGCTGACGACGTCGTCGGCGGAGGAGGCCCGGTCGGCGACCTCGAAGGCGGTGACGGTGCCGAAGGCGACGACCAGCAGGGCGAGGACGGCGCCGAGGATCCGCAGCCGGCCGGGCTCGGTGGTCGCGGCCTTGCGCAGCCGTGCCGTGGCCTCGTCCCAGGGGCTCGGGCAGGCGGGCGGCGGGGCGGCGGGCGCCATCGACGGCTGCGCGGGCACGCCGGGATCCGGCCGCGCGGGCGCGAGGCCCGGAGCCGGGGCGGCGGGCGCGTTCGGCGGGTATGTCACGTGACCTCCCCCATGGTCGACGACGGCTGCCCGGCCAGCAGTATGGCCTCAGGGGCCCCACCCGCACAGCGGAAACGACTCGATCTTGTTCCTATCGTGCCCCATGCCTTCGCCGCCCCCGCGGGCGAACCCCTTTCTTGAATACGTCGGTCGAGGGGGATTGGTTCCACCCCGAACGGGTGAACGGGGCGCTCGCCGCGCGGCGAGCGCCCCCGGGGGGAGCCGTGTCAGGCGTAGTGCGCGCGCAGCCGCCCGGCGGCCTCGGGGTCCGTGCCCTGCTCGTCGAGGGCGAAGAGCGCCGCGCCGAGGACCGGGGGAGCGGTGACGACCCCGATCTCGGCCTTCGGCGCCTTCGCGGCGAGCAGCCGCGCGATCCGGTCGTCCAAATCCGGGTGGCGCGCGGCGAGCACGCTGCCGCCCAGCAGCACCGGGGCCCGCTCGTCGAGGAGCCCGAGCCGCCCGAGGGCGACCGTCGACAGGGCGACGACCTCCTCGGCCAGCCGGTCCACCAGCGCACGGGAGACGGGATCGCCCCCGGCGCTCGTACGGAACAGCACGGGCGTCAGCTCGTGCCGCCGCTCGAAGGGGATCCGGCCCAGGTGGAGCGCCTCGATCAGCGCGTGCATGGTGTCAAGGCCGAAGTGCGCGGGCAACGCCCGGGCCAGTGCCGTCGGTTCGCCCCGTCCGTCCTCGGCGCGGGCCGCGAACCAGAGGGCCTCCTCGGCGAGGCCGCTGCCGCCGCCCCAGTCCCCGGAGATCTTCCCGATCGCGGGGAAGCGGGCGGTCCGCCCGTCCGGGGTCATCCCGACGCAGTTGATCCCGGCCCCGCACACCACCGCGACGCCCCGGGGCTCGTCGACGCCGGCGCGCAGAATGGCGAAGGTGTCGTTCCGGACGCGGACGGAGCGGCTCCAGTGCCGCTCGTACAGAGCGCGTTCCAACTCCCGCTCCTCCACCGCCAGATCGGCGTTGGCGAGGCAGGCGGAGACGTGCGCGAAGCGGGGCGGGAGGCCCGCGCCTCCCGCGGCTCGCCAGGCCCGCCCGACGATCTCCGCGAGCGCGTCCACGGCCGTCTCCACCCCCACCACGGGCGGCTGGAAACCCCCGCCGCGCGCCGCGCCGAGGACCGTCCCGTCGCACGCGACGACGGCCGCGTCCGTCTTGCTGTTTCCGGCGTCGACGGCCAGCAGGACTCCGTTCAGGCCCACGCGAGGTGCTCCCGGTTGTGGGCGATCAGCCGGTCGGTGAGCCCGTCGGCGTACGCGTACTGCCCGACCAGCGGGTGGGCGAGGAGCGCCTTGAACACCCGGTCCCGGCCGCCGCGCAGCGCCGCCTCCAGGGCCAGGTCCTCGTAGGCCGTGACGCTCGCGATCAGCCCGGCGTAGAGCGGGTCCGGCTCGGGGACCGGGAGCGGCACGGCGCCCCGCGCCCCGACCGCGGCCTGCACCTCGATGACGGCGTCGTCCGCGAGGAAGGGCAGGGTGCCGTTGTTGTACGTGTTCACCACCTGGAACGGGGAGCCGCCGCCGCCCAGCAGGGCGGCGGCCAGGTCCACCGCGGCCTCCGAGTAGAAGGCCCCGCCGCGCTTGGCGAGCAGTGCCGGCTTCTCGTCGAGCGCCGGATCGCCGTACAGGCCCAGGAGTTCCTTCTCCATCGCGGCGACCTCGGCGGCCCGCGAGGGCTTGGTGCCCAGCTCCCGCACCACCTCGTCGTGGGCGTAGAAGTACCGCAGGTAGTACGAGGGGACGACGCCGAGCCGGTCGACGATCGCGCGGTCCATCCGCAGGTCGTCGGCGATGGCGTCGCCGTGCTCGGCGAGCAGCCGGGGCAGGACGTTCTCGCCGTCCGGGCCGCCCAGGCGGACGGCCGTCTCCCAGGTGAGGTGGTTGAGCCCGACGTGGTCGAGGTGGACCTCGGCCGGGGAGACGCCGAGCAGCGCGGCGAACTTCCGCTGGAAGCCGATGGCGACGTTGCACAGGCCGACGGCCCTGTGGCCGGCCTGGAGCAGCGCCCGGGTGACGATGCCGACCGGGTTGGTGAAGTCGATGATCCAGGCGTCCGGGTTGGCGCGCCGGACGCGCTCGGCGATGTCCAGGACGACCGGGACGGTCCGCAGCGCCTTGGCGAGGCCGCCGGCGCCGGTGGTCTCCTGCCCCACGCAGCCGCACTCCAGGGGCCATGTCTCGTCCTGTGCGCGCGCCGCCTGCCCGCCGACCCGCAGCTGGAGCAGGACGGCGTCGGCGCCCTCGACGCCCGCGTCGAGGTCGGAGGTGGTGACGATCCTGCCGGGGTGGTCCTGCTTGGCGAAGATCCGGCGGGCGAGTCCGCCGACCAGCTCCAGCCGGTCGGCGGCCGGGTCGACGAGGACGAGTTCGGCGAGGGGCAGGGTGTCGCGCAACCGCGCGAATCCGTCGATCAGTTCGGGGGTGTAGGTGGAGCCGCCCCCCACGACAGCGAGCTTCATGTGTCTAGCCCTTCACTCCGGTCAGTGTGACTCCCTCGACGAACGCCTTCTGGGCGAAGAAGAACACGAGGATCACAGGGGCCATGACCAGCACGGTCGCGGCCATGGTCAGGTTCCAGTCGGTGTGGTGCGCGCCCTTGAAGGACTCCAGGCCGTAGCTCAGGGTCCAGGCGCCGGGGTTCTCCGAGGCGTAGATCTGCGGCCCGAAGTAGTCGTTCCAGCAGAAGAAGAACTGGAACAGCGCGACGGCGGCGATGCCGGGCCTGGCCATCGGGAGCACGATCCTGAGGAGGGTGCGGAACTCCCCGCACCCGTCGATCCGGGCGGCCTCGATGTACTCGTCGGGGATCGTCAGCAGGAACTGGCGCAGCAGGAAGATCGCGAACGCGTCGCCGAAGGCCATCGGGACGATCAGCGGCCACAGCGTGCCGGAGAGGTCCATCTGCTTGGCCCAGAACAGGTACATCGGGATGATGATCACTTGGGGCGGCAGCATCATCATCGAGATGACGAGCAGCAGGGACAGGTGCCGGCCGCGGAAGCGGAACTTGGCCAGCGCGTATGCCACCGGGACCGAGGACACCACGACGAGCACGGTGCCGAGCCCCGCGTAGAGCAGGGAGTTCCGCCACCAGGTGAGGAAGCCGGGGGTCTCCAGGACGCGGACGTAGTTGTCCCAGTGCCAGGAGTTCGGGGTGAGGTCCCGGGTGAGCGCCTGCTGGTCGCTCATCAGGGACGTGAGGAAGACGAAGAAGAAGGGCAGCACGAAGAAGAGGGCGGCCGCGATCCCGAGGGAGTGCACGGCGATCCAGTGCAGGGCGGCCCTGCGGCGGGCCCGCTTCTCGGCGGGGCCCACCGGGCGGCGGTCGAAGGCGGATGCGGTGGTCACGGATCAGTCACCCGAGCCGATCAGGCCGCCGCGCCTGCGCATCAGCAGCGCGGTGCAGGCCATGGAGAGGGCGAACAGGACGAGCGCCACGACGCACGCGGCGCCGTAGTCGAAGCGGCCGAAGCCGAGGTTGTAGACCAGCTGCGGCAGGGTCAGCGTGGAGTCGTCCGGATAGCCCGGCTCGAAGGTCTGCCCGGAGCCGCCCATCACCCCCGAGGCGACCTTCGCCGCCACGATCGGCTGGGTGTAGTACTGCATCGCGCCGATGATCCCGGTGACGACCGCGAAGAGGATGATCGGCGAGATGTTCGGCAGGGTCACGTACCGGAACCGCTGGACGGCGGAGGCGCCGTCCAGCTCGGCGGCCTCGTACTGCTCCTTCGGTACGTCGAGCAGCGCGGCCATGAAGATGACCATGAGGTCGCCGACCCCCCAGACCGCGAGGACGGTGAGGGCGGGCTTGGCCCAGTCGGCGTCGTTGAACCAGGAGGGGGCGGGGACGCCGACCGCCTCCAGGAGGGAGTTGACGGGGCCGGTGCCGGGGTTGAGCAGGAAGACGAAGGCCAGGGTCGCGGCGACCGGCGGTGCGAGGTACGGCAGGTAGAAGAGGGTGCGGAAGACTCCCGTACCCGTCTTGATCCTGGTGATCAGCAGGCCGACGCCGAGGCCGAAGACCACCCGGCAGGCGACCATGACGACGGCCAGCCAGAGGGTGTTCTGCATCGCCGGCCAGAACTTCGGCAGGTCGGCGAAGACGTACGTCCAGTTGTCCAGGCCCCGCCAGGTCGGCGGGTTGAGCCCGTCGTACCTCATGAACGAGAAGTACAGGGTCGAGACGAGGGGGTAGGCGAAGAAGACGCCGAATCCGACCAGCCAGGGCGACATGAACGCCAGGGTGCGCAGTGCGTTGCGCCTGCGCTTCGACCGCAGCGTGGGACGTCCGTCCGGGGAGGCGGCGGCCGGTCCGGCCGGCCGTTTCGTGGGCAGGGTGCCGGTGCTCATGACGGGGGCGCTCCGGCCCGTCACTTCGCCTGGGCGATGTCGCGGTCGATCTGGGCCGCCGTCTCCTCCAGGCCCTTCTTCAAGTCCTTGACCTGCCCCTTCTCGTACTTCTGGGCGAAGTCCTGGAAGGTGTCCTGGTACGTGGAGCCGTTCACCGCGCCGTCGGAGGTGGAGGACTCGGGGTGCCGGGCGATCTCCAGGAAGACCTTGAAGCGCTCGTCGACCTTGAGGTTCGGGGACTTCAGCGCCGCCAGGGTGGAGGGGACGTTGCCGATGCCGTTGGCGAACTCCACCACGGCCTCGGTGTCCATGGTCATGTACTTCACCAGCTCCCAGGCCGCGTTCTGCTTCCTGCTCTGCGGGGCGATGCCGATGATCGTGCCGGAGAGGTAGCCCTTCCCGTACTCGGCCACCTCGTCGTCGGCGACCGGCAGCGGCGCGACGCCGACCTCGAAGTCGACCTTGGCGTCCTGGATGAAGTTCAGCCGCCACTCGCCGTCGAGTTGCATGGCGACCTGCCCGGTGTGGAAGGGGTGCTTGGCGCCCCACTCGTCACCGAAGGTCGTGCGGTACCTGTCCAGCTTCGCGAACCCGCCCAGGGTGTCGACCAGCGACTTCTGGTAGGTCAGCATCTCGGCGAAGGCCGGGTCCTTGGCGAGGTTCGAGGTGCCGTCCGCGCCGAAGTACGTGTGGTCCCACTGCGACATGTAGTGGCTCGGGACGGTCTCGTAGCCGAGGTAGTTCGGCATGAAGCCGAGCTGCTCGTAGCTATCGCCTTTCTCCTTGGTCAGCTTCTCGGCGACCTTCCTGAACTCCGACCAGGTCTTCGGCGGGGCGGTGATGCCGGCCGCCTCGAAGGCGTCCTTGTTGTAGTAGAGCCCGTACGCGTCGGAGAGCAGCGGCAGCGAGCAGCGCCTGCCCTCGAACTGGGTGTAGTCCTGGAGGACCTTGGAGAAGGTCGCGTCCAGGTCCACCTTGTCCTTCTCCAGGAAGGGCTTCAGGTCCGCGAGCGCCCCGGAGGCGCAGAACTTGCCGACGTTCGAGGTGGTGAAGGAGGCGGCCACGTCCGGCCCGTTCGAACCGCCCGCGCGCAGCGCCTGGTTGAGCTTGTCGTCGTTGATGTTGCCGACGACCTTCACCGTGATGTTCGGGTGGGCCTTCTCGAAGCGGTCGACGTTCTCCTGGATCGCCTTGACCTCGGCGGGGGCCGACCAGCCGTGCCAGAAGGTGATCGTGGTCCGGGCCTTCGGGTCGTCGGCCGCGGTGTTCCCGGCGGAGCCCGTACAGGCGGTGGCGAGGAGCGCCATGGAGGCGGTGGCGGCGAGCGTGAGCGCGGTCCTGCGGGGGCGCACGGGCATGGCGAAGTCTCCCTGTGGCGAAGGGGCGGGTGAAGGGGGTGGGGCGACGGGGGTGCGGCGGGCGTCCGCCCGGGGGGGCTAGCGCGCGGTGTCGAAGACCTCGTCGCGGGTGGCGGCGAGGGCACGTTCGAGCGCGCCGCGCAGCACGGGCTGCCGCTGGACGGCTCCGAGGACGAGCCGGGGCCGGGAGGCGGCGAGTTCGGTCAGCTCGGACTGGACGCGCTCGCGCAGGGGCTCCCCGCCGGCGGCGTTCACGTCCCCGGCGAGGACGAGGAGTTCGGGGTCGAGTACGGCGACGAGCGAGGCGAGACCGGTGGCCAGGCGCTCGGCGTACCGGTCGAGGAGGGCGGCGTACCGCGGGTCGTCGGTGTGGTGGGCGGCGGCGTGGGCGAGGAGCCGGGACGCGGTGGGGACGTAGGGCTGCTCGGCGGTCTCGATCCCGAGGGCCCGGGCGATACGGGGGATCGCCTGGACGCCGGCCAGCTCCTGGTAGCCGCCGGAGTTGGCCTTGGTGACCTGGCGTACGAGCGGGGTGCCGGGCACCGGCAGGAAGCCGACCTCGCCGGCGCCGCCGGTGAAGCCCCGGTGGAGCCGGCCGCCGAGGACGAGGGCGGCGCCGAGCCCCTCCTCGTTCCACAGCAGGACGAAGTCCTCGTGGCCGCGGGCGGCGCCCAGGCGCTGCTCGGCGACGGCGGCGAGGTTGACGTCGTTCTCGTACTCGAACGGCATCGGGAGGACGGCCGCCAGTTCGGCCAGGAGCGTGGGGGAGTGCCAGCCGGGGAGGTGGGAGGCGTAGCGCAGTCGGCCGGTGGCCGGGTCGAAGGCGCCGGGGGTGCCGATGACGAGCCGGTGCACCTCGGCACGGGTGATGCCGGCGTCCTTGACGGCGCCGTCCAGGGCGGTGCTGACCTGCCGGACGACGCCCTCGGCGGGGCGGCCGGTGGTCTTCAGCTCGTACTCGCCGACGACCTCGCCGGTGATGTCGGCGACGGCGGCGCGGATCCGGTGCGGGGTCACGTCGAGTCCGGCGGCGTGGGCGGCCCGGGCGTTGACCGCGTACAGCTGGGCGCTGGGTCCCGGCCGCCCGGCGGTGGTGCCGGTGGCGACGACGAGTCCGGCGGCCTCCAGGCGCGCCAGCAGCTGGGAGGCGGTCGGCTTGGAGAGCCCGGTGAGCTTGCCGATCCGGGTCCGGGACAGGGTCCCGTGCTCCAGCAGCAGATCGAGCGCGGCACGGTCGTTCATGGCACGCAGGACGCGCGGAGTGCCGGGGGTCCCCGGGGTCGTACCGGCCATGACGGATGCACCTGCCCTTCGGCTCTGGTCGGGGTCATTCTGCTGCCCCGGTGCCCGCTCCCCCAACTGCACTGTTAGGAAAGTTTCCTATTCGGTGGGAGGACGGTAGGACGGCCGTCACCGGGGCGTCAAGACCCGGCGACGCACGAAGCCCCCGAGGGCAACCGAAGCGTTACCCGCGGGGGCGGTGCGGAAGGGCCCGTACAGAACGGGGGCCGGGGGAGGGCGAACGCCCCGGGGCTACTTCGAGAGGTTGGGCGAGGAGGGCGGGAGGGGCGTCGCCGCCGCCGACTGCGGGGAGGTCGCCGAGGCGAAGGCCGAGGGGGCCGCCATGCCCGCCGTCGGGTCGGCCGCGGTCTCCTCGGCGACGGCCGGGACGCCGCCGACGATGCGGATGCCCGCCGCGTCCAGCGCCCGCTTGATCCGCCAGCGCAGCTCGCGCTCGACCGCCAGCGCCTTGCCCGGCATCGTCTTCGCCGAGACCCGGATCGACATGGACTCCAGCAGCACCTCGTCGAGCCCCAGCACCTCGACCGGGCCCCACAGGCGCTCGTTCCACGGCTCTTCCTTGGCCATCGCCTCGGTCGCCTCGATGATCACCGCGCGGACCCGGTCCAGGTCCTCGGTCGGGCGGACCGTGACGGCGACCGCCGCCGTCGCCCAGCCCTGGCTGAGGTTGCCGATCCGCTTGATCTCGCCGTTGCGCACGTACCAGATCTCGCCGTTGTCGCCGCGCAGCTTCGTCACCCGCAGGCCGACCTCGATGACCTCGCCGGACGCCACGCCCGCGTCGACCGAGTCGCCGACGCCGTACTGGTCCTCCAGGATCATGAAGACGCCGGAGAGGAAGTCGGTCACCAGGTTCCTGGCGCCGAAGCCGATCGCCACACCCGCGACACCGGCCGAGGCCAGCAGCGGAGCCAGATCGATCTTGAAGGCGCCGAGGATCATCAGACCGGCCGTGCCGAGGATGACGAAGGACGCCACCGAACGCAGCACCGAACCGATCGCCTCGGAGCGCTGCCGGCGCCGCTCGGCGTTGACGAGCAGGCCGCCCAGCGCGGTGCCCTCCACCGCCTGCGCGGAGCGGTTCATCCGCTCGATCAGTTTCGTCAGGGCGCGGCGGATCGCCATCCGCAGCAGCAGGGCGACGACCAGGATGAGGAGGATGCGCAGGCCGGTGTTCAGCCAGGTGGACCAGTTCTCCTCCACCCAGCCTGCGGCGTTCGTCGCCTTCTCGGCAGCCTCGTCCAGGGTCACCGGAACGGGCTGCGGAGAGGCGGCGGTCGCCAGGGCGGACCAGGACACGGCAGAAACCTCCAGGCATCGCGTACGCAGAACATCCACACTAACGGGGCATTCACTGTGCTCCCGTTGTCCTGTTCGAGGGAGAGACGGACCTCACCCGGGAAGGACGGGGGCAGGATGCCGATGTGGTCGAGAACACCCCAAGGCCGTTACCGGTACATGGTGGCGCTCCGACCAGGCATGAGGAGAGACTGAGAGCAGATCGTCCCGGCGCGAGCCACGCGCCGCCGGCGTTATAGGAGGCATCCGTGCCGCATGTCCTGGTCCTCAACGCGTCGTACGAGCCCCTCGGCGTCGTACCGCTCCGCCGCGCGCTCGTCCTCGTCCTCGAGAACAAGGCACTCTGCCTCGAGGAGTCCGGCGCCTTCCTGCACAGCGAGACCCGCGTGGTTCCGGCACCCAGTGTGGTCCGGCTCAAGCGGTTCGTGCGGGTCCCCTACCGGGGGCCCGTTCCTCTGACCCGCAGAGCGCTCTTCGCCCGCGACGGCGGACGCTGCATGTACTGCGGTGGCGTCGCAACCAGCGTCGACCACGTCGTTCCGCGCAGCCGCGGGGGTACACACGCCTGGGACAACGTCGTGGCGGCCTGCCGCCGCTGCAACCACACCAAAGCCGATCGGCACCTGCGCGAGCTGGGCTGGCGCCTGCGCCACCCACCGGCGCCGCCCACCGGCCTGGCGTGGCGGATCATCGGGACCGGCCACCGGGACCCGCGCTGGCTGCCCTACCTCCAGCCGTACGGCGCCGACGATGTGATGGCCCGGATCGACGCCGTCTCGCACGCCCCCACGGGGGCCGTGAGAACGGGTTGAGCCGGGCCTTCGTCGTCCGCGTGCCCGCTCCCCTTACCGGGGCGGCTACTCCGGCCGCTCCGGGACGTCCGGCTGCTCCCCGGCGGGCCCGTCCGGGTCCGCCGGGGTCCCGGTCCCCGGGGCCGGCACGGCCGGCTTCGCGGGCGGTTCCGGAGCCGTCGGCGCGGTGACCGCGTACGTCTCCACCGACCAGAGGGAGTAGCCGAACTCCGTCGCCCGGGCGTCGCCCTGGACCCGCAGGAAGCGGGTGTCCGTCGCGTCCATGCGGACCGACTCGCGGCCCCCGCGCCCGTCGGCGACCGTGGCCGCCGTACGCCAGTTCCGGCCGTCGGCCGACACCTGGATGCGGTAGCGGGAGGCGTACGCGTCCTGCCAGTGCAGCACCACCCGCCCTATCCGCGCGGGCTTCGCCAGCTCCAGCTGCCACCACGCGCCCGTCTCCGGCTCCGAGGACCAGCGGGTCTCCGGGTCGCCGTCCAGGGCCGAGGCCGCCGGGAAGTCGGGGGTCTCGTCGCCCGAGGAGGAGGCCGTCGCTGTGCGGGCCAGATCGGGGCCGCCGGTGCGCGGGAAGGCGCGGACCGTCAGGACCCGCTCCTCGCCCGCGAAGGACACCGGCACGCGGTACGACCCCGCCGGCACGTCCGCCGCCACCGAGACCAGCAGCGGGACCGCCGTGTTCGTGCCGCGCGGCACCCGCGCCTCCTTCGGCAGCCGGACCGTGATCCCCCGGGGCGCCTTCGCCGACAGCTCCCCGCGCACCTCGCCGGCGCGCCGGCCCGCCAGCCGGACGTCCACCCGCTGCGCGGGCCCGCCGATCTCGGCGTCCGTCTCGGCGCGGGACAGCTCCAGCTCGGCGCGCGGCTCGTCGGCGAACCACGGCACCAGGGAGCGGATCTCGGGGGCCGACCCGCTCCACGCGATCCGCACCGCGTCCGCGCGCAGCCCCTTCAGCTCCGTCTGCGTCCAGCCCGACGCGTCCAGCGGGCCGAGGCTCCGCCAGCCCTCGCCGGGGACGTACGCCTCCACGCGCGCGTCCCGGCCCGCCGCGGCCGGCTCGGTCATCACGGTCACCGTCTCCAGCGGGCGGGACCGGTCGAGCCGGAGGGTGTACGAGTCCGGCGCGCGGTCCGCCGTACGCGCCGTCCGCCGGTCGCGGGCGGCGCCCGTCCAGGCCGCCGACTCCGCCACCGCGCGCGTGAGGAAGGGTTCGAGGACGCCGTCGCCGACCGTCACCTCGCCCGCCCG
Source organism: Streptomyces sp. NPDC048353 (assembly GCF_055587165.1). Classification (NCBI taxonomy): domain Bacteria; kingdom Bacillati; phylum Actinomycetota; class Actinomycetes; order Kitasatosporales; family Streptomycetaceae; genus Streptomyces; species Streptomyces sp. NPDC048353. Next base: position 352,162 of record NZ_JBVJGU010000001.1, read on the forward strand.
CAGGGAGTCGGCCAGCGGTTCCAGCCGCAGCTGCGCGCGCCAGGCCGCCGCGCCGTCGCCCCGGGTCTGGGCGAGCAGCATGTCGACCGCCGTCTCGCCCGCCAGGCCGTACCGCGACAGCTGTTCCAGCCACGGCCGCGTCTCATCGTCCAGCGTGCCGCCGGCCGTCGCCGTCAGCCGGCCGGGCGCCTCCCGCATCACGGTGAACGCCGCCCGCAGCTCGCGCGCCGCCCGCTCCCGCGCCGCCGGGTCGGCCGCCGTCCGGCTCTTCCAGAACGCCGTCATCAGCGGCTTGAGGTACGCCGACTCGCCCGTCGGGTCGAGGATCGAGGAGGCGTCGTTGCCGGCCAGCGCCCCCAGCGCCGCACGGGCCGCCGGGTCGGGGCCGGCCAGCTCCTCGACGGCGGCCCGCCACGACTCCTCGGGCCGGTACCCCTTCGGGTTCCAGGCGTAGTCCGCGGCGGTGAAGAGCGGGATGCGGGAGACAGCCGCCTGCTCCATGGCGTTGGCGAGGACCGCGGCCGAACCGGCCGCCACGGCCGGCTCCCGGCCCCGGTAGGGGCCCAGGAAGAGCCGGTCCTGGGCGTAGTCGTTGACCGGGTAGTTGTCCATCGTCACCAGCGGGTGGCGGAACACGTCCCGCGCCCCGGCCAGCTCGCGGCCGGTGATCGTGCGCGGGACGACCCCGACGCCCGTCCAGGCCACCCGCACCCGGTCGTCGAGCGCGGCGGCGAGCGCCGTGCGGTAGTCGGTCGCGCCCTCCTGGTAGTACTCCGTCGGCATCACGGTCAGCGGCTCGGCGTCCGGGTACCGCCCGGCCAGATGCCGGTCCACCGAGCTCGCCACGCGCGCGTGGGCGGCCGCGGCCGCCTCGGGCCCGCGCCCGAAGGCGTCCGCGTCCTTCCCGCAGTGCCACTCGCTGTAGCTGACGTCCTGGAACTGCAGCTGGAAGGAGCGCACCCCCAGCGCCCACATCGCGTCGATCTTGCGCAGCAGCGCCTTCACGTCGCCGTCGGACGCCAGGCACATGGACTGGGCGGGCGCCACGGCCCAGGCGAGGGTCACGTGGTTGGCGCGCGCCCGCTCGGCGAGCGCGCGGAAGGCCGCGCGCTGGTCGGCCGGGTAGGGGTCCCGCCACTGCGTCTGGCGGTACGGGTCGTCACCGGGGGCGTAGAGGTAGCGATTCTGCTTGGTGCGGCCCATGAAGTCGAGATGGGCCAGGCGCTGCTCCTGGCTCCAGGGGCGGCCGTAGAACCCCTCGGTGAGGCCGCGGACCGCCGTGCCGGGCCAGTCGCGGACCACCACGCCCGGTACCTCGCCGCGGGTGCCCGTCAGCTGACGCAGGGTCTGGACGGCGTGGAAGAGGCCGTCCGCGCCCACACCGTCCAGCGCGACCGTGTCACGGCCCTGGAACTTCCCGGTCGCCAGGCGGTAGCCGCCGGCCGGCAGGTCCGCCCGCTCGGGCACGCGCAGGGCCCGCAGGGCCTCGCCGCCGGACACCGAGCCCGCGCGGATCACGGGCCCGAAGCCCGGCAGGGTCGAGTGGACCGTCCGCACCCCCGCCGCCCGCAGCGTCGCGCGCAGCGCCGCGACGGCGTACGGGTCCGCGTCGGCGTCCGTGAGGAGCGTCACCTCGGCGCCGAGCGGAACGGCGGACCCCGTCTCCCTGAGGGACTGGGGCCGCGGCCACACCGAGGGGGCCGTGCGCTGGGCGTCCGGGACGGTGACGGGGGAGACCGGTACGGCCTGGGCCGGACCGGACACACCGCCGCCGAGGAGACCGCCGATCACCGCGGCGGCCACGGCCGACGCGGTCCGCTGCCTGCGCCCGAGGTGCACGAGGGACTCCTTTTGTCACGAGTGGGTTACGACCCCACCACCCGTCCGGCTGAGGTGTCAATGCGCGTGGTCGATGTGTCGCCTTTGCCCGGCGAGGTGGCACCCCTTCGCCAAGTTCGGCCGGTAAAACGGGGTGGGCTGGGTAGGGCTCTGTCGTTGTCCCACCTGACGAGACACGAAACGGGAGCCCCCATGTCCGTGACCACCCCCCACTCCGACGTGACGACCCCCCGCTCCAAACGGATACCGGTCTTCATCCCGGGCCCGCAGACCGGTGAGATCCCGGGCCCGCTCACCAGCGAGCCGCCCCTCGCCGACGCCGCACCCCTCACCAGCGAGCCGCCCCTGACCGACGCGGCCCCCCTGACCAGCGAGCCCACCGCCCACGGCACCGCGGGCGGCACGGAGTCCCCGGGAGTCTGACTCCCCCTCGGGCCGTCCCTTCCCCGGCCCCGGAGCCCCTCGGAGTGTGAAGTGACCCTGGCCCGCCTCGCCGCCCTTCATGGCGTCGCCACCGAGTACGCGCCCTCCGAGGGCGTCACCGTGCGCGTGCCCGACGCCACGGTCGTGGCGGTGCTCGGCGCGCTGGAGGTGGACGCGTCCTCACCGGAGGCGGTCGAACGCTCGCTCGAAGCGGCCCTGCGGGCCGATCGCGAGCGGCTGCTACCGGCCACGGTGGTGCGATGGCGCGCGCCGGACCCGGCGGACGGGGACGCGGCGGCGGCGCCCGGCGCGGAGCCCGGGTCCGGTGGCCCGCCGCGCGCCGAGGCCGGGCCGGCGGCCACCTCCGCGGGCGCCGAGCCGCCGCGCGCGGACGAGGCCTTCCTGGGTCTGCCGCCCGGGACCCGGCTCCGCGTGACGACCGAGGCGGGCGAGGAGGCGGAGGACCCGGACTGGGACCTGCTGCCGCTCGGCGTCCACACGCTCGACGCCCTGGCCCCCGACGGCCGGGGCGGACGGAGCACCCTGATCGTCGCCCCCGCGCGCGTGCCCCGGCCCGAGCGGCGCTCGTTCGGCCTGCTCGTCCAGCTGTACTCGCTCCTCTCCACCCGCTCCTGGGGCATGGGCGACCTCGGCGACCTGCGGGAGCTGGTCACCTGGGCCGGCCGGACGCACGGCGCCGGGTTCGTCCAGGTCAACCCCCTGCACGCGGCCGTGCCCGGCGCGCCGACCGACCCCTCTCCGTACCGCCCCTCCTCGCGCCGTTTCCCCGACCCCGTCCATCTGCGGATCGAGGACGTCCCCGCATACGCCCATGTGGCCCCGGAGTACCGCGCCGAGCTGGACTCCGTCCTCACCGACGCCGCCGAACAGCGGGAGAAGGTGCTGCGCAAGGGCGCGCTGATCGACCGGGACGCGGTGTGGGAGGTCAAGCGGCGCGCCCTGGAGCTCCTGCGGACCGTGGAGCCGGGCCCCGGCGCACGCGCCGACTACCTCGACTTCCTGGCCGAGCGCGGCCGGGCCCTGGAGGACCACGCCACCTACAGCGCCCTCGCCGAGCGGCACGGCCACCACTGGCGGTCGTGGCCGGCGGAGCTGCGCGACCCGCGCTCGGCCGAGGCGGCCGTCCGCGCGGAGACCGGGCCCGGCGCCGGGCTGCTCGACCGGATCGACTTCCACTGCTGGCTCGCCTGGCTGACGGACCGGCAGCTCGCCGCCGCGGGGGCGGCCGCCCGGGAGGCCGGGATGGCCGTCGGCGTCGTCCACGACCTCGCGGTCGGCGTCCACCCCGAGGGCTCCGACGCCTGGGCCCAGCAGGACGCCTTCGCCGCCGGCATGTCGGTCGGCGCCCCGCCCGACGCCTTCAACGCCCTCGGCCAGGACTGGGGCCTGCCGCCCTGGCGCCCCGACGCGCTCGCCGCCTCCGGATACGCCCCCTACCGCGGCCTCCTGGCGGAGCTGCTGCGCCACGCGGGCGCCCTGCGCATCGACCACGTGATGGGTCTCTTCCGGCTCTGGTGGGTCCCCGAGGGCCGGCCGCCCACCGAGGGCACGTACGTCCGCTACGACGCGGAGGCGATGCTCGCCGTCCTCGCCCTGGAGGCCCACCGGGCCGGCGCCCTCGTCATCGGCGAGGACCTCGGCACCGTCGAGCCGGGCGTGCGCGAACGGCTCTCCCGGCGCGGGGTGCTCGGCACCTCCGTGCTCTGGTTCGAGCGGGACTGGACCGGCACGGGCCGCCCGCTGGCGCCCGAGCGGTGGCGCGCCGACTGCGTCGCGACGGCCACCACGCACGACCTGCCCTCCACGGCCGCCCGCCTCAGCGGCGACCACGTGGCCCTGCGCCACCGCCTCGGGCTGCTCACCGGCGACCTGGAGCGGGAGCGGAACCAGGACGCGGCCGACACCCGGGAGTGGCTGGCCCTGCTCCAGCGGCTGGGGCTGCTCCCGGAGGGCCCGGGCGACGAGGAGGCCGAAGTCAGGGCGGTGCACCGGTTCCTGCTGCGGACGCCCGCCCGGATGGTCGGGGTGTGGCTGCCGGACGCGGTGGGCGACCGACGCCCGCAGAACCTGCCGGGGACGTGGGACCAGTACCCCAACTGGCGGCTGCCGGTGGCCGGACCGGACGGGCAGCCGCTGACCCTGGAGGACCTGGCCGCCTCGCTGCGGCTGCACCGCCTCCTCGGCGTGTTCGGCGCCCGTACGGCACCCCCGGACGCGCGCCCCGTTTAGGGGTTCGCTACGTTTGCACCGTGGACAAGAAGAACGCCCTGCGCGCCGGTGCTGTAGCGGCCGGTACGACGCTGATGATGCTGCTCATGTCGTCCCCCGCGCTCGCGCTCACCCGCGACGACGGTGACGACCCGGCCCCCAAGCTGAGTGTCGTGGAGACCCTCGGCCTGTTCGTGGCCGCGCCGATCGTGCTGTTCCTGGTGATCGCCGGCCTGGTCATGGTGCTCGACAAGTCCAAGAAGGCCTGACCACCGGCCTCAAGCCCCCAGCTTTCCGAGGGCGCCGTACGGCACGCGGGTGACGCGTGCCGTACGGCGCCCTCGCGCGCGTCCGCTCCCGGGGCGCCCCGGCCTCAGACCGTGGTCGTCAGCAGCTTGCGCAGCAGACCGGCCAACTGCTCGCGCTCCTCGGGGTCGAGCGCCCCTTCCAGCGCCTCGCTCTGCTGCGCGAGTCCGGCCGCGACGGCCTCGTCCACCAGCTCGCGCCCGCGCTCGCTGAGCGTCACGCGCAGCCCGCGCCGGTCGTTCGGGTCCGGGCTGCGGCTGAGCAGCCCCGCCTTCTCCAACTTGTCGAGCCGCCCCGTCATCCCGCCCGTGGTGATCATCAGCGTCGCGGTGAGCTCGCGGGGCGAGAGCGTGTAGGGCGCCCCCGAGCGGCGCAGCGTCGCCAGCACGTCGAACTCCCCGAGCGCCATGCCGTAGGGCGCGTACGCCTTGTCCACCCGGCCCCGCATGGCGGCGGCGAGGCGGTAGATCCGCCCGAACACGGCCATGGGGAGCGTGTCGAGGTCGGGGCGGACGGCCGCCCACTGATCGGTGATGGCGTCGACGGCGTCGTGGGCGCCGGGGCCGGAGGTCTCCATGTCCGCAGTGTCCCTTCCCCGAGGACTCGATGGCAAGAAAGTCACTTGCAAGTAAGTAGCTTAGCGGTAAGCTACTTATCGCCAAGCCAATCCGGCCGCACCGTTCCGAACCGGGGGGACCCGTCATGTCCCGCAAGGCCGCCGTCGTCGCCCTGACCGCGCTCGCCCCGATCTCCTGGGGCTCCACCTACCTCGTCACCACCGAGTTCCTGCCCCCCGACCGGCCGCTCTTCACCGGCCTGATGCGGGCCCTGCCCGCCGGGCTGATGCTCCTCGCGCTGACCCGGAAGCTCCCGCGGGGCGCCTGGTGGGGGAAGTCCGCGGTCCTCGGCGGCCTCAACATCGGCGCCTTCTTCCCGCTGCTCTTCCTCGCCGCCTACCGGCTGCCCGGAGGCGTCGCCGCCGTCGTCGCCTCGGTCGGCCCGCTCTTCGTCGTCGGCCTGGCCGCGCTCTTCCTGGGCGACCGGCCCACGGTGCGCTCCCTGCTGACCGCCGTCGCGGCCGCCTTCGGCGTCAGCCTGGTCGTCCTCAAGGCGGGGGCGGCGCTGGACCTGATCGGCGTCCTCGCCGGCCTCCTCTCCGCCCTGTCCATGTCCGCAGGGACGGTCCTCACCAAGCGCTGGGGGCGGCCCGAGGGGGTGGGCGCGCTCGCCCTGACCGGCTGGCAGCTCACCGCGGGCGGCCTGATCATCCTGCCGGTGGCGTTCCTGCTCGAAGGCGCCCCGCCGGCCCTCGACTCCCGCAACCTGCTCGGCTACGCCTACCTCGCCCTCGGCAACACCGCCGTCTCCTACTTCCTCTGGTTCCGCGGCGTCGAGCGGATGAGCGCCTGCTCGGTCACCCTCCTCGGCCCGCTGTCACCGCCCACCGCCGCCGTCATCGGCTGGGCCGCGCTCGGCCAGGCGCTCGGGCCGGTGCAGCTCCTCGGCATGGCGATCGCCTTCGCCGCCACCCTGGCCGGCCAGCTGGGCGGACGTACCCCCGCTGCCCGCGCCTCCGCCGCCCCTGCATCCGCCTCTTCGCTCACGGCCGGACCTTTCAGTTCAACTGAAAGGAGTAGTCAGGAACTTTCGATGGACCTGGAGGGTTCGGTGGTGCGACGGTAGGTGGCATCCCACCGAAAGGAACCCCGTGGCAATCCTGGACCGCGTCCGCACCGCACCGAGCACGACCGACGAGCCGGCCCCCGCGAAGAACCTCGCGCGCGGAGCCGGCCTCGGCGTTCTCCTGGCGCTCACCGCCACGGTCGTCTGGTCCGGCAGCTTCGTCGCCTCCCGCGCCCTGCACGACTCCGTCCCGCCGGTCCAGGCCGCGTTCTGGCGCTGGATCGTCGCCCTCCTCGCCGTCGCCCCCTTCGCGGCCCGCGAGGCCTGGCGCCGCCGCCGGCTGATCCGCCGCCACCTCGGCTTCGTCACCCTCGCCGCCTTGCTCGGCGTGAGCGTCTACAACACCCTGGTCAACCAGGCCGGACTCACCACCTCCGCCGGCAACATGGGCATGATCATGGCCGCCTCGCCGGTCCTCATGGCGCTGTACGAGAGGTTCGGCGGCGCCCGCCTCGGCGCCCGGCGCGTCACCGGCATGCTGATCGCCTGCGCCGGTGTCCTGCTCCTCATCGGCGGGGGCTCGCTGCCCACGACGCTCGCCGCCGGCGAGCTGTGGATGCTCGCGGCCGCCGTCAGCTTCGCCTCGTACAGCGCCCTGCTCAAGCGCCGGCCCGCCGAACTCGGCGGACCGGCCTTCCTCTTCGCCACCTTCGCCCTCGGCGCGCTGATGCTCCTGCCCGCGTACGGCATCAGCCTCGCCGTCCAGGGCGGCTTCGACCCCTCCGTCGCCACCGTCGGGCCGCTGGTCTACGTCGGCGTCCTCTCCTCCGCCCTCGCCTTCTTCGCCTGGAACAAGGCGATCGCGCTGATCGGCGCCGCCCGCGCCGGGGTCGTCTACTACCTCCAGCCCGTCTGCGTGGCCCTCCTCTCCGCCGTCCTCCTCGGCGAGGAGCTCGGCCTGCTCGGGGCCCTCTGCACGGCCCTCATCCTGGGCGGCGTGTGTCTGGCCTCGGCCGGGGGCGGGCGGGCCGCCCGGTAGGTTGCGCCCCATGACCGAGTGGGACATCAAGAAGCTCCAGATCCTCCGCACCCTCCGCGACCGCGGCACCGTCACCGCGACCGCGGAGGCGCTGCTCATGACCCCCTCGGCCGTCTCCCAGCAGCTCACCAACCTCGCCCGCCAGCTCGGCGTCACCCTCCTGGAGGCGCACGGGCGGCGGGTCAGGCTCACCGACGCCGCGCACCTGGTCCTGCGCCACGCGGAGGCCGTCTTCGCCCAACTGGAGCGCGCCGACGCCGAACTGGCCGGCTATCTGCGGGGCGACGCCGGAGAGGTCAGGGTGGCCGCCTTCTCCACGGCCGTCCCCGCGCTGGTCGTCCCCGCCGTGCAGCACCTGCGGGCCGCCCACCCCGGTCTCGCCGTCCGTGTCCGGGAGGCCGAGGCCGGGGAGGCGTACGAACTCCTCACCGCCGGCGAGGTCGGCCTGGCGCTCTCCCTCGCCGCCCACGCGCCGTCCGTACGCGACCCCAAGTTCAGCCGCGTCACGCTCCTCGCCGACCCCCTCGACGTCGCCCTGCCCAGCGGGCACCCGCTCGCCGGGGCCCCCGGGCTGCGGCTCGCCGACCTCTCCGCCGAACCCTGGATCTTCGGCGGGTCCGGTCCCTGGTCGGAGATCACCACCGCCGCCTGCGAGGCCGCCGGCTTCGTCCCCGAACAGGCCCACAGCGCCTCGGGCTGGACCGCGATCCTCGCCATGGTCGAGGCGGGCATGGGGGTCGCCCTGGTGCCCCGGATGGCCTCCGCCGAACGCCGCTCCGGCGTCGTCATGCGGGTCCTCTCCGCCGACCAGCCGCGCCGCCACGTCGTCGCGGCCGTACGGCGCGGCGCGGAGGAGGGACCGGCGGTCGCACGGGTCCTCGCCGCGCTGCGGCAGGCCGCCGCCGCCCGCGAAACCGTTCAGTAGAACTGAAAAGGCCCGTCGAAAACATTCGATGGACCGGGATGCTCGAGTCGCGGCACAGTCGACGCATGACCTTCGAGACGCACCCGGACCAGGACCCGCACGCCAACGACGCAGCGCCCTACGGCGGCGGCGACCCGTACGCCGACTACCGCACCGGTGACTTCCCCTTCACCGAGCTGGTCGATCTGGCCGACCGCCGCCTCGGCGCCGGCGTCGTCGCCGCCAACGACGAGTTCTTCGCCGAACGCGAGAACCTCCTCGTCCGCGAGCGCGCCGTCTTCGACCCCGAGCACTTCGGCCACAAGGGCAAGATCATGGACGGCTGGGAGACCCGCCGCCGCCGGGGCGCCGACGCCGAGAACGTCTTCCCCGCCCCGGAGGACCACGACTGGGCGATCGTCCGCCTCGGCGCCCCCGGCGTCATCCGCGGGATCATCGTCGACACCGCCCACTTCCGGGGCAACTACCCCCAGCGGGTCTCCGTCCAGGCCGCCGCCGTCGACGGCTCGCCGAGCCCGGAACAGCTCCTCGCCGACGACGTGAAGTGGGAGGAGATCGTCCCGCCCACCCCCGTCCGCGGCCACGCCGCCAACGGCTTCGCGATCGACCTCGAGCGCCGCTTCACCCACGTCCGGCTCTGCCAGCACCCCGACGGCGGCATCGCCCGCCTCCGCGTCCACGGCGAGGTCGTGCCCGACCCCGAGTGGCTGGAACTGCTCGGCACCCTCGACCTCCTCTCCGTACTCCACGGAGGCGTGTACGAGGACGCGTCGGACAGGTTCTACTCCTCGCCCACGCAGATCATCCTGCCCGGCACCTCCCGCAAGATGGACGACGGCTGGGAGAACCGGCGCCGCCGAGTCCGCGGCACGAACGACTGGGTCCGCTTCCGGCTCGCCGCCCAGGGCGTCGTACGGGCCGTGGAGATCGACACCGCCTACCTCAAGGGCAACTCGGCGGGCTGGATCGCCCTCCAGGGCCGCGACGGCGAGACCGGCGAATGGTTCGAGATCATCCCCCGCACCCGGCTGCAGCCCGACACCCCGCACCGCTTCGCGCTCCCCGCCCCCGCGGTCGTCACCCACGTCCGCCTCGACGCCTTCCCGGACGGCGGCGTGGCCCGGATGCGCCTGCACGGCACGCTCACGGAGGTCGGCGCCGCCGCCCTGCGCCGCCGCCACCGGGAACTCGGCGGCTGAACCCGCGCGGCGCAGGGGGCCCGGGTCCCGTGCCCCGGCCCGCGGGGCCCGGTCCGCTGATCATTAGGCTGGCCGGACCTGCGATCCCTGGGGGGACACGACACATGAACGACCCACGAAGAACGCTGCGGCGCTGGACAGTCGGGCTCACCGCCGTCCTGGTACTGCTCACCGGCACGGTGACCGGGGCGGCGGCCGACACCGTCGACCCGGCCACCGCGCCGCCGGTCCGCACCCTCACGTACAACGTCTGCGGCGGACACACCTGCCAGAGCGCGCTCGACCTGCCGACCTGGACGGCCGAACTCCGGGAGCAGACCACCTCCTGGGACGCCGACGCCGTCATGCTCCAGGAGCTGTGCATCGGCCAGTGGGCCTCGCTCCGCGACGCCCTGAAGCCCGACTACACCGCCGTGTGGACGAGCACCACCACCTCGAACGGCTGCGCCAAGTGGTCCGCCACCGGCGACGAGCGCTTCGGCCTCGGCGTCTTCGTCAAGGCGCCCGCGGTCGAGCGGTACACCGCCGCACTGACCGTCCCGGCGGGCAAGGAGCCCCGCGCCGTGCTCTGCGCGCGCGGCCCCGTCGACGGACGCACCACCCTGGCCTGCACCACCCACCTCGCGCAGTACATCCAGCCGGACAACGGCTCCGCCGAGGCTCTGGCCCACATCGACACCTGGGCCGCCGGCGTCCCCGTGATCCTCGGCGGCGACTTCAACGCCGGACCGGCCTACGCCGCCCTCGACCCGGTGCGCGCCGGGCTGCCCGGCACCGGCCGGTTCGCCGAGGCGGACGAGAACGACCGCGACCACTTCACCCGGGAGTGCCTCGACGCCGGGGCCGGCGAGTGCGAGTCGGGCGAGGCGACGGTCCCCGCCGGCCCGAAGTTCGACCACGTCTTCTTCTCCGCCGGCGACTTCCACACCGTACGGGCCGACGCCTTCGAGCCCCAGCCCGCCGGCACGGCCCCGCTCTCCGACCACCTGCTGCTGCGGGCGGCCGCCCATCCCGAACCCCGGGCGGGCTCCGGCGTGCCGGGAGACCTGACCGGCGACCGCCGCCCCGACGTCCTGGCGGTCCAGGACGAGGGCGACCTGCGCCTCTACCCCGGCACCGGCGGCGGCCGCCTCGGCACCGCGCGCCAGATCGGCACCGGCGGCTGGACCGACGCCGTCGTCAGCCACCGCGGCGACTGGACCGGCGACGGCCGCGAGGACGTGGTCGCCCGCATCGGCGACGCCCTCTGGGTCTACCCCAACACCGGAAGCGGCGAGCTCGGCGCCCGTCTGCCCATGGGCGGCCGGCCTACCGGCTGGTCCCACGCCACCCCGGTCAGCGCCGGGGACATCGACGGCGACGGACACCCCGACGTCCTCGCCCGCAGCACCACCGGCCTGTGGCTGCACCGCGGCGCGCCCGCCGTCGACGGCACGCCGGGCTTCGCGGCCCGCGCCGCCGTGCGGATCGGCGAGCCGGAGTGGGCCGGGTACGACGTGCTCCTGCCCGGCGACGCCGACCACGACGGCCGCGCCGACGTCTGGGGCCGTGACCGCGCCACGGGAACGATCGCGCACTTCGCGGGCCGGGGCGCGCAGCCCCTCGCCACGGCCCGGGCCCTCGACGGCGGCCCGTGGACGGTCGCGGACCGGCGGCTCGCGGTCTCGGCGGGCGACGTGAACGGCGACGGCACGCCCGACCTGTGGACGACCCGCACCTCCGGCACGGCCGAGAACCTGGAGTTCCTGCCCGGAACGACCGGAACGACCGGAACGACCGGCACGGGTCCCGCGACCACCGGCCTCGGGACGCCGGCCACCATCGGCACCGGCGGCTGGCAGTGGATGAGGTCCCTGGGCTGACCAGCCGGCAAGACCGGCGAGACACGCCGAAGGGCCCCCGGACGGTATCCGTCCGGGGGCCCTTCCCTGTCGAGGCGTCAGCGCGCGGCGGCCGCGTCCGCCGCCTGCGCCTTCAGCGCACGCTCCACACCCGCGCGGGACTCCGTCACCAGACGGCGCAGCGCCGGAGCCGGGTCGTTCGCCGCGATCCACGCGTCGGTGGCGTCCAGCGTCTCCTGCGAGACCTGGAGCGTCGGGTAGAGCCCCACCACGATCTGCTGGATCATCTCGTGGCTACGGGTCTCCGACACGCCCTTGATGGAGGCGAAGTACTTCTCCGTGTACGGGGCGAGCAGCTCGCGCTGGTCGGTCTGGACGAAACCGCCGATCACCGCCTCCTGCACGGCGTTGGCCAGCTTGTCGGACTCCACGACCGACGCCCACGCCTCCGCCTTCGCCGCCTCCGACGGGCGGGCCGCGCGCGCGGTGGCCGCGTGCCGCTCACCGGCCGCCGTCCGGTCTCGGTCCAGCTCGCCGGCGATCTCCGGCTCGTCGTAGACCCCGGTCGCCGCGAGCCGCTGCACGAACGCCCAGCGCAGCTCGGTGTCGACGGCCAGGCCCTCGATCGACTCGTTGCCCTCCAGGAGCGCGGCGAGCAGATCGAGCTGCTGCGGCGTGCGCGCGGTCGCGGCGAACGCCCGCGCCCAGGCCAGCTGGTGGTCGCTGCCCGGCTCGGCCGCCCGCAGGTGCGCCAGCGTCGCCTCGGTCCAACGGTTCAGGCCCGTCTCGCGCCACTCCGGAGCCGCGTACAGCTCCAGGGCCGCCTTCGCCTGGCCCTGCAGCGACTGGACGACGCCGATGTCGGACTCCTTGCCGATGCCGGAGAGCACCAGCTCCAGGTAGTCGCGCGTGGCCAGCTCGCCGTCCCGGGTCATGTCCCAGGCGGAGGACCAGCACAGCGCCCGCGGCAGCGACTCGGTGAAGTCCCCGAGGTGCTCCGTGACGTTCTTCAGCGACACCTCGTCGAGCCGGATCTTGGCGTACGACAGGTCGTCGTCGTTGAGCAGCACGACCGCCGGGCGGGCCTTGCCCGCCAGCTGCGGCACGGCCGTCAGCTCGGTGGCCGTGACGTCCAGCTCGACCCGCTCGGTCCGCACCAGCTTGCCGGCCTCGTCCAGGTCGTAGAAGCCGATCGCGATCCGGTGCGGGCGCAGGATCGACTCGCCCTTGGCGCCCGCGGGCAGCGCCGGGGCCTCCTGCCGGACGGCGAACGAGGTGATCGCGCCGTCCTCGCCGGTCTCGATCACCGGGCGGAGGATGTTGATGCCGGCCGTCTCCAGCCACGCCTTCGACCACGCCTTGAGGTCACGGCCGGAGGTCTCCTCCAGGGCGCCGAGCAGGTCCGACAGGCGCGTGTTGCCGAAGGCGTGCGCCTTGAAGTACGCCTGCACGCCCTTGAAGAACTCCTCCTCGCCGACGTACGCGACCAGCTGCTTCAGCACGCTGGCGCCCTTGGCGTAGGTGATGCCGTCGAAGTTGACCAGCACGTCCTCGAGATCGTTGATCTCGGCCATGATCGGGTGCGTGGACGGCAGCTGGTCCTGGCGGTACGCCCAGGTCTTCTCCGCGTTGGCGAAGGTGGTCCAGGCGTGCGGCCAGCGGGTGCCCTCCACGGAGGCCTGGCAGGCGACCGAGGTGAAGGTGGCGAACGACTCGTTCAGCCACAGGTCGTTCCACCACTCCATGGTGACCAGGTCGCCGAACCACATGTGGGCCAGCTCGTGCAGGATCGTCTCGGCCCGGCGCTCGTACGCCGCGTCCGTCACCTTCGAGCGGAAGACGTACTGGTCGCGGATGGTGACCGCGCCCGCGTTCTCCATCGCGCCCGCGTTGAACTCCGGCACGAAGAGCTGGTCGTACTTCGCGAAGGGGTAGTCGTACGCGAACTTCTCCTGGAACCAGCCGAAGCCCTGCCGGGTGACGTCGAAGATGTGCTCCGCGTCGAGGTACTCGGCCAGCGACGGACGGCAGTAGATGCCCAGCGGGACCGTCTGCCCGTCCTTCTCGTAGGAGGAGTGCACCGAGTGGTACGGGCCGACGATCAGGGCGGTGATGTACGTCGAGATCCGCGGGGTCGGCTCGAAGACCCACACGTCGTCCTTGGGCTCCGGCGTCGGCGAGTTCGAGATCACCGTCCAGCCGCTCGGCGCCTTCACGGTGAACTGGAAAGTCGCCTTCAGGTCCGGCTGCTCGAAGGAGGCGAAGACGCGGCGGGCGTCCGGCACCTCGAACTGCGTGTACAGGTACGCCTGGTCGTCGACCGGGTCGACGAACCGGTGCAGGCCCTCACCGGTGTTGGTGTACGCGCAGTCCGCGACGACCTTCAGCTCGTTGGGGCCCTGGTGCAGATGGGCCAGCGCGATGCGCGAGTCCCGGAAGACGGCGGCGACGTCGAGCGCGTGACCGTTCAGGACGACCTCGTGCACGGCGGGGGCGACGAGGTCGATGAAGGTCGAGGCGTGCGCCTCGGCGGAATCGAAGCGGACGGTGGTGACGGACCGGTAGGTGCCGCCCTCCTGCGCACCGGAGAGGTCGAGGTCGACCTCGTACGCGTCCACGGTCAGCAGCTTCGCCCGCTGCTGCGCCTCTTCACGGGTCAGGTTTGTGCCAGGCACCCGGTCAACTCCTCGGTTTCGTGACGTTTGGCTCATCCTTCCACGGCGTACCTCAGCGGCGCACCGAGCATTTCCACGGCCCGTCGCCGCTGATGCGCAGCAGGCCGGGCCCGGCCAGGGGCACGCTGGCCAGGACCCCGCCGCGCTCGTCGACCAGCAGCTCCTGGTCCTCCGCGTCGTACTGGGGCTCCCGCGGCGGGGTGTGCCGGTGGACGGTGACCGGGGACTCGCCGTGGTGGACGAAGTCGAGGACGCCGGGCGGCCCCTCGTAGACGACGAGGTCGTGGGCGTGCCCTTCGATGTGGCTGTCGAAGCGGCGGGCGTGGGCGAGGGGGAGGACGCGCAGGGTCCAGGGGGCGTCCGCCTCGACCCGCAGGGTCAGGGGCCGGTCCGGCGGGACGAGGGCGACGGTCCGGGCCCGGACGTCGTCCTCGTAGGCCGCGAGCAGGAAGTCCTCGGTGCGGCCGTGGGCGTCGCAGGACTCGATGGTGGTGGAGATCGAGTGGTACGACTCGATCTCCAGGAGCGCCCAGCCGGGCGGCAGCGCGGGGTCGCAGACGACGGTCTCCTTGCCGCGGCCCTGGTGGACGGAGGGCCGGAAGTCGGCGGCGAACGGGTCGGCGGCGAACAGGTCGGCGGGGGCGGGGGAGACGAGGGAGAGCGTGGAGGTGTCGGAGGCGTAGGAGGTGTACGAGTCCGACGGGGCGTACGAGTCGGAGAGTGCGTGCGAGGCGTTCGGAGCGTACGAGTCGGACGAGGCGTACCAGGACGACACCAGGCGCCCCCGGCCCGGCGCGGGGGGCGGGACATAGCCGGGGCCCGGGATGGGGGCCGGCGGGGCCTCCACCACGATGCCGAAGTCCGTCGCCAGGCCGGCCAGACCCGAGACGTACCCCTGGCCGACCGCCCGGAAGCTCCAGCCCCCGCCGCTCCGCCGGAACTCGCCGCACACGAACGCCGTCTCCGTCGACGCGTCCCCGATCGCGAAGTACGCCGCCGGGGCGCCCGTCGTGTCCGTGACCCGGATGTCCAGGGACGGCACCTGTCCGAAGGCGCCGCCGTCCGCCGAGGCGGCGATCACCACGCGCTCCACGGCCGGCTCCACGCGCGCGAGGTCCAGCCACAGCCAGTCCGCCGCCGGGGAACCCGGCTCGCCCGGCGCCGACCTGCCCAGATGCCGCACCGCCCGCGAGGGGTGCTCGCCGTGGTTGTAGAAGACCAGATCGGCGTCGTCGCGCACCCGCCCGCCGGCGCCGATCAGCAGCGCCGACACGTCCACGTCGGGCACGCCGAGACCGGTCCGCCAGGCCACCGCGACCTGGAGGGCCCGGCCGGGGACCGGAACGGCGCCGCCCTTCGGTATCTGGGTCATGCTCGGATCCTGTCACCGGCCGCCCGGGGTTCGAACGCGTTGTCCGAATTCCGTCGGGACCATGACCACGGGACGACGACGGGCACGCCGAAGGGGCGGCCGTCCCACCCGGGCGGCCGCCCCTTCGTCCCGTACGGGAGCGGCGTCAGCCCTTCAGCTCCGCCGCGACCAGCTCCGCGATCTGCACCGCGTTCAGCGCGGCACCCTTGCGCAGGTTGTCGTTGGAGACGAAGAGCGCGAGGCCGTTCTCCACGGTCTCGTCCGCCCGGATCCGGCCGACGTAGGACGCGTCCTTGCCCGCCGCCTGCAGCGGGGTCGGGATCTCGGAGAGCTCGACGCCCTCGGCGTCCTTCAGCAGCTCGTAGGCGCGCTCGACACTGATCGGGCGGTCGAAGCGGGCGTTCACCTGGAGGGAGTGGCCGGAGAAGACCGGGACGCGCACGCAGGTGCCGGAGACCTTGAGCTCCGGGATCTCCAGGATCTTGCGGGACTCGTTGCGGAGCTTCTGCTCCTCGTCCGTCTCGTGCGAGCCGTCGTCGACGAGGTTGCCGGCGAGCGGGAGGACGTTGAAGGCGATGGGGCGCTTGTAGACGCCGGGCTCGGGGTACGCGACGGCGTCGCCGTCGTGGGTCAGCTCGGTGGCGCGGTCGGCGACGGCCTTGACCTGGCCGTCCAGCTCCGCGACGCCCGCGACGCCCGAGCCGGAGACGGCCTGGTAGGTCGTGGCGACCAGCGCGGTCAGGCCGGCCTCCTGGTGGAGGGGCTTGAGGACCGGCATCGCGGCCATCGTGGTGCAGTTCGGGTTGGCGATGATTCCCTTGGGGCGGTCCTTGATCGCGTGCGGGTTGACCTCGGAGACCACCAGCGGGACCTCGGGGTCACGGCGCCAGGCGGAGGAGTTGTCGATCACCACGGCGCCCTGGGAGGCGACCTTCTCGGCGAGGGCCTTGGAGGTGGCGCCACCGGCGGAGAAGAGCACGATGTCCAGGCCGGTGTAGTCGGCGGTGGAGGCGTCCTCGACCGTGACCCCGTCGAGGACCGTGCCGGCGGAACGGGCGGAGGCGAAGAGCCGCAGCTCGTCGAGCGGGAAGTCGCGCTCGGCCAGGATCCTGCGCATGACTGTGCCGACCTGACCGGTGGCTCCGACGATTCCGACCTTCACGGGGGTTCCTCCGTACGTTTGTGCAGGGGTGCTGCCGGTCCATGATGCGTATGGCACCCGGCGCCTTGTCCAATCCATTGTCCAAGGGTCGGGACATGCGAAGGGCGGGCGCCGGTTCCGGCGCCCGCCCTCCTACCCGCTCAGCGGGGATTCACCGGTGGTTACGGCGTGACCTTGCCGATCACGACGCTGCCGGAGCCCGCGACCGTGCCGCGCGCGTTCACCAGCTGGACCTCACCGAAGAACTGCCGGCCCTCGGGCGCGGCGCCGGCGACCAGCACCGAGGCGCCGACCTGGGCGCTCGCGCCGTTCGCCAGCTTCACCTGCTGGGCCGCGTCGACCTGGACGCTGCCGAGCGCGGCGGAGTAGTAGACGTCCTTGTAGTCGAAGGTCGTGCCACCCTCCGCCTGGACCGAGTACCCGTCGATCACGATCGTGTAGGTGCCCGGCGCCGGCTTGACCAGCGAGACGGCCTCCTCCGAGTCGCCGTCCGCCGCCTGGCCGACCTGCTGGCCGTTCAGGAGGACGGTCAGGTCGAGGTCGGCGGCCTTGTCGGAGGTGTTGCCGATGGCCACGTCCAGCCGGTCCACACCCTCACCGACGGTGACGGTCTTGGTCTGCTGCTCGTGGTGCTTGATCGTCGGCGTCTCGACCTTGGCCGAGCCGAGCGAGCCGCCCTTGAGCTTGCCGTCGATCGCGGCGAACTTGTTGGTCACCTTCCACTCGACGGCGGCCGGGGTGCCGACCTTCGCCTCGGGGACGGTCTGCACGGCCGGGTCGAAGTCGGCGCCCAGCACCGCGACGTCCAGCTTGTACGGGTTGTCCAGGTCGGGCGACGTACGGCGCGACTCGACCTCGATCTCCCAGACGCCCGGCGTCGGGTCGGTGTACGACCGGAGGTCGGCGCGGCAGCCGTTGCCCGGGTTGTAGTGCGGGTAGCACACGTTGGAGGCGGTGGACTCGATGGCCACGCCGTACGGGTGGATCGCGATGAACCGGGTCTGGCTCTTCTCCTTGAGACCGCCGAGCGCGACCTCCAGGGTCTTGGCGCCCTCCGGCACGTTCACGAAGTACGAGCGGTGGCTGTTGCGCTGGACCGACCCGGTGGCGGAGAGGCCGAAGCCGGGCGCGGCCAGCTTGCTCGCGACGACGACGGTGGACAGGATCTGCTTGTCCACGCCCTCGGTGCGCTCGTCGTCCAGCTCCAGGATGGCGCTGTGGACGCCGGCCGTGCGCGGCAGCGCCTCGACCTTCACGGTCACCGGCTTGTTCAGCGGCAGCGTGATGTAGTCGTAGGCGGTGGCGGCGCGGAAGGTGCCGTCGTTGTACTTCCAGTTCAGGTCGTGGCGCACGCCGTACGCCGGACCCGAGGTGCGGGTGACGGTGACGTTGTACGTCTTCTTCTGGCCGGCCTTGAGGCCGCCCTCACGGTCGTACACACCGGTGCCGGTGTGCGGGGCCGGGAAGATCGCGGTGTCGACCGGGGCCTCGACCTTGTAGTCGTGGGCCGTGGCGCCGTCCTGGATCGAGTCCCAGGCGTCCGCGATGTCGATGCGGCCCGAGCCCTGCTCGTGCGCGGCGACACCGGGGATGCGCTCGGCGGTCGAGGTGAGCGCCGTGCGCAGGGTGAGCGGGTCGAGCTCGACGCGCTGCTGCTTCGCCGCGGAGATCAGCAGCGCGCTCGCGCCGGCGACCTGCGGGGAGGACATCGACGTGCCGTTGAGCATGCCGTAACCGGCGGGCAGCGCGTAGCCGGACTCGGGAACGCCCGCCCCGTCCTGCCAGGTCGGGATGGTGTTCACGGCCGAGCCGGGACCGGTGATGGTCGGGGTGAAGCCGCCGTCCTCACGCGGGCCGCGCGAGGAGAAGGGGAACATCGCGTACGGCTTGGAGACGGCCGAGCCGTAGTTGGCGGCCCAGGTCTCCTTGGAGATGGCCGCGCCGACCGAGACGACCTTGTCGGCCAGGCCGGGGTCGCCGATCGTGTTGATGCCCGGGCCGGAGTTGCCGGCCGAGATGACCAGCTGGACGCCGTACTCGTCGATCAGACGGGTGTAGAGGCGGGCGCGGACGTTGTCGCCGTCGTTCTGCGCGGGCAGGCCGCCGATCGACATGTTGACGATGTCGACGCCGCGGTTGACGACGAGGTCGGTCATGCCCTCGGTCAGCGCGGTGTTGGTGCAGCCGCCGGTCCACGTGCAGGCGCGCGAGGAGACGATCTTCGCGCCGGGGGCGGCGCCGTTCATCTTGCCGCCGAAGAGGCTGTGCGCGGCGGTGATGCCGGCGACGTGCGTGCCGTGCGAGGACTCGACGACGCCGATGTTGACGAAGTCGAGCTTCTTGCCGACCCAGGTGCCGCCGAGCGGGTCCATCGCGACGTCCTTGCGGATCTCGACGACGAACGGGGTCTTCTCGACGACCGGGGTGGCCGGGTCGTCGGTGCCGAAGTAGCCGACCTGCTGATCGGCCTTGTACGGCTTCATCGGAGCGTTGTCCGTGAAGTCGTTGTTCTGGTCGGAGTCCACGCGGACGGTTCCGGCGGCCGGGTCGTACAGCATGCCGAAGAAGTCGGTCGTGTCGCCGTCGCGGTTGATGTCACCGGCCGGGTCGCCGCCCGCGGTGATCGACTCCTGGAAGCGGCTGAACTGGTAGGAGCCCTCGGGCGCCTTCCAGGACTGCGCGGAGGCGGTGAAGACCGGGCCCGCGACGGGGGCGTTCTGCGCGCGCCAGGTGGCGTCGCCCTCGGTCAGCGGGTCGGTGGCGGTGACCCAGTCGACGATCTTGCGCTCGCCGGTGGTGGTCTTCTGCAGGGCCGGGTGGCCGAGGTCGACACCGGAGTCGAGGATGCCGATGGTCACCCCGCGGCCGTCGGCCTTGGGGTTCTTCTTGACGAAGTCGACCGCGCCCGTCTCGTGGGACGGGTTGTACGGGTTCTTCGCCGGCGTGTTCTTGCCGGGGGCCGGGTACGTCCGGGAGACGGTCGTGCCCTCGACGGCGCCGGTGGTGCCCGCGTCCGGGGTCGGGTCGTCCAGCTTGATCTCGGCCTGGAGGTCGATCGACTGGACGGAGGAGAGCTTCGTGGCCGCCTGGATGGCGGCGGCGGCCTTGGCGGTCGGCAGGGTGGCGCGGACGTAGCCGAGCTTGTCCTCCCGCTTGCCGACCGAGGCGCCCGGGACGGCGTCGAGCTGGCCCGCGACCTGCTCGGTGGAGCCGGGGGCGGTGGCGACGAGAACGGTGACGTTCTTCTCGCCGGTGGCCTCGGCCTCGGAGAGCCGCTGGGCGTCGGTCGCGCCGAGCTTGTCGGCGGCGTCGGACGCCTTGACCGGGGGAGTGGTCGCCGGGTCCTCGGCGGCCAGGACCGGAGCAGCACCGGCCGCGATGAGAGCGGTCACCAGTCCGGCGGCGGCGGCGATGCGTGCCGCACGTCTGTGCCCGGAGGTCGAGCGCCCGGGTATGGAGCTCTGAGTTTCGGGGGTGGTCATTTACATCCCTGGTGTGAAAGAAGAGGGTCCGGATTTCGGTACCGGATGACCGCTCAGCCTTTCGTACGACACAGGGGTTTGGGGAGAGTTAACCGGCGGCGGGATGTGCTCGTGGCGCACATCCGCCACTGCGGGACATGCGCCACGAAGGATGAATCGCCCTGAACCGGGGTGAGTTGCAGGTTCCGGTCAGGGGGACCAGGGCCTTTCGTTTGGATCAGGCCGGATCAGGGAGCGGGGTCTGGTGCCGTGCATCGCAAGGCGGAGGAGGGAGTCAACGCGGAGCGTTGGCGACTGACGACAACGCGGCGAGGTGCGGTGCCAGGGCCCGCGAGCCCGGCCTGATCCAAACGAAAGGCCCTAGTTGTCTTTTGTACGAGCATAGTGGCGCGAGGCCTTGGCCCGGTTTCCGCAGATCGCCATCGAACACCAGCGCCGGGTGCCGTTCCGCGAGGTGTCGTAGAAGTGCAGGATGCACGCGTCGTGGGCGCAGGCCCGGATGCGGTCGGGTGCCGCGCGCAGCAGGTCGAGGTAGTCGCGGGCGGCCGTCCAGCCGGGGCCCCAGGCCGCGTCCGCGAACTCCGCCTCCTCGCCGGGGCCCTCCGGGGTGAGGGTGGCGCGGATCCGGCCGTGCCCGAGCACGGCGTCGACGCGGGCGGTCGCGACCGGGTCTCCGGGCCGGTCCACGAGGCCGGCGAGGGCGTCCCGGGCGGCGAGGGTGTGCCGCAGGGTGGCCGCGTCCGCGGTGAAGCGGTCGTCGAGCCCGTTGGCGGCGAGCCAGACCGCGAGGCCGTCGGTGCCCGTGAGCAGATCCTGGCGGACGCCGTCCTCGTTCCACCGGGTGTTGAGCAGGTCGAGGGAGACCGGCTCGCCGACGAGCGGCCGGGGATCCGAATCGGTCATGGCGGGCGCCCTCCTCGTCGAGCTAACCCCTCAAGGGTACGTGACCGGTTGACGCTCTCCATGGCTAACCCTTAAAGTCGCCGTGAGAGGTTACCCCCGGCGTCGCGGGTAACCCGCCCCCGGCCCGCCCCGACACCCGGCCCGCCCCGACACGCCGACCGGCACGGCCCCGACCGTGGCACCGCACGGGCCTCGTCCCCGACCCCAGGCCCGGCCCCGACTCCGACCCCCGCCTCAGACCGGCCTGACCCGCGGCTTCTACCCCGTTGCGATGGTCCGCCCCCGACCCCTCCCCGGCCCCTCCGCCCCTGACCCAGGACCCTTCATGACGACTGCCCCGCCCTCCGGTCCGGCCCCGACTCCCGGCGCCGCCCCGGCTCCCGCCCCGGCCCCCGCGCCCGCCCCCACCCGCCCCCGGCCGCCGGCCAGGCCCCGGGTCCGGGTGGTCGCCCTGGCCACCGCCGTCAGCGTCACCGCGCTCCTCGTGGTCGTCGCCGCCGGCGCCGTGCTCCACGAGCCCCTGCTCATCCCGCCGCTCGCTGCGAGCATGGCCCTGGTGGCCGGCGCGCCCGACCTGCCGCTCTCCCAGCCCCGCTCGGTCGTCGGCGGACAGCTCCTCTCCGCCCTCACCGGCTTCGCGGTCCTCGCCGTCGCCGGACCCGGAATGTGGAGCGCCGCCGTCGCCGGAGGCCTCGCACTCGGCGTCATGATGCTGGCCCGCACCCCGCACTCGCCCGCCGCCGCGACCGCCGTGATCGTCGCCCTGCAGAGCCCGCCGTTCCTCCTCTTCCTCGCCCTGCTCGCCCTCGCCGCCCTCCTCCTCGTCGCGGTCGGCCTCGCCGGAGCCCGCGCCACCGGACGCGCGTATCCCACGTACTGGTTCTGACACCGGCCCGGAGGGGGCGCCCTGCCGATCCCGCCCGGGTCGAACCGGAGCACCCCCTAACCTCGGCTCATGAAGAAGGAGTTGAGGGTGGCGGCCTACGCCGTGTGCGTCCGTGACGAGGAGATCCTGCTCGCCCGCTGGGTGGCCGCCGACGGCACCAGGAGATGGACCCTGCCCGGCGGCGGCATGGACCACGGAGAGGACCCGGCCCACACCGTCGTCCGGGAGGTCGAGGAGGAGACCGGATACCTCACCGAGCCCACCGCCCTCCTCGGCATCGACTCGATCCGCCGCTCCTGGCTGCGCCGGCTCTACGCGCCCGGCGACTTCCAGGGGCTGCGGATCCTCTACGAAGTCCGCCTCACCGGCGGCTCCCTGCGCCCCGAGACCGGCGGCTCCACCGACCTCGCCGCCTGGCACCCCCTCGCCGACGTCCCCGGACTCGCCCGCGTCGGACTGGTCGACATCGGGCTCGACCTGTGGCGCGAACGCCCCCCGGTCGGACGCTCCCGGCTCACCGACCCCGCGAACGGCTGAAACACGCTCAACCCCCCGGACCCGCTCAACCCCCCGCGCCTCCCCAAGGTCACCTCCCCCGACCGCAGTACCGACACAGGGGAGCCGCACATGTCCGCCGTACGCACCACCGCCCGCACCGTCCTCGCGGCCACCGCCGTCGCCGCGCTCACCGCCACCGCGCTCGCGGCGCCCGCGGCAGCGGCGACGGGGCCCGCCTCCCAGGACCGGGACCGGCACGCCGCCACCCGGCAGGCCCTCGACGCGGCGGTCGAGGCGGGCGTTCCCGGAGCCGTCGCCCAGGCCCGCGTCGGAGGCACCGCCTGGACGGGCACGGCCGGCGAGCGCGGGGGCCGGGACCACTACCGGGTCGGCTCCATCACCAAGACCTTCGTCGCCACCGTCCTCCTCCAGCTCCAGGCCGAAGGCCGCCTCGACCTCGACGACCACGTCGAGGAGTGGCTGCCCGGCGTGGTCCGCGGCAACGGCCACGACGGCCGCGCGATGACGGTCCGGCAGCTCCTCAACCACACCAGCGGCGTCTACAGCGTGACCGAGGACCCGGAATTCCAGAAGAAGGTCTTCGGCCCCGACTTCCTGGAGCACCGCTACGACACCTGGACCCCGCGCGAGCTCGTCGCCCTCGCGATGACCCACCGCCCCGACTTCGCCCCCGGCACCGGCTGGAACTACTCCAACACCAACTACGTCCTGGCCGGCATGGTGATCGAGAAGGTGACCGGCCGCCCGTACGGCAAGGAGGTCGAGCGCCGCATCATCAAGCCGCTGAAGCTGCGGGGCACCTCGGTCCCCGGGACGAAGGCGACGATGCCCCGGCCCAGCTCACGCGCCTACTCCACGCTCGGCCAGGACCCGGCGGAGGCACGGATCCACGACGTCACCGAACTGAACCCGAGCCTGGCCTACGCGGCGGGGGAGATGATCTCCAACTCCGGTGATCTGCAGACCTTCTACCGCGCCCTGCTCAAGGGCGGGCTGCTGCCCAAGGCCGAGCAGCGGGAGCTGACCGACACCGTGGCCACCCATCCGGACTTCCCGCAGCTGCGCTACGGCCTCGGGCTGATGCGGACGAAGCTGAGCTGCGGCAAGGAGGTCTGGGGCCACGGCGGCGGCATCCACGGTTCCACGTCCGAGGCCCACGTCACCCGGAACGGCGGGCACTCGCTCGCCCTGAACCTCAACGCCGACTGGACCGGGGACACCAGCGCGGTCGTCGAGGCCGAGTTCTGCGGCACGGCGCCGAAGAAGTGACCTCCGGCGGCCGGACCGTCCGCCCGGGCGGGGCGGGCACCGCGCCGCCGGGGGGCCGCTACCGCGGCAGGACGACGACATAGGCGGCGGGCTGCCGGTCCGACGCGGCCATCAGGGCCGTGCGGACGATGGTGGCCTGCTGGTCCATCGCCTCCCGCAGCTTGCGGGGGGTGAGGTGGACCACCGTGATGCCGAGTCGCTCCAGGTGCTCGCGCTTGCGGGTGTACTCCGACCACAGCGCGTCGTCGTCCTGCCGCGGCGCCCGGGTGTCCAGCTCCACCGCCACCGCCTGGTCCGGCCAGTAGGCGTCGAGGCCGCCCAGGTGGGGGCCGCCGGGCAGCCGCAGATCCACGTTCCACAGCGGGTCCGGCAGGGCGAACGCCCGCACCATCTCGTAGAGCCGCTCCTCCGCCAGGGAGCGGCCCTCCGCGAGCAGCGCGTCCACCGCGTCCACCACATGGGGCCGGCTCAGCAGCCGGGCCCGGTTCAACTCCCGTACCACCGTGCTCGGTTCGCAGTGCCCACCGCGCACCGCCTCGGTGAGCAGCCGGCGCACCACCGCCGGGTCGGCCACGACGGCGACCGCGTCGGCGAGCGCCCGGGCGACCGGCGCGACCGGCACCCCGGCGATCTCCACCGGCACCGGCGGCTCCTGGGCGCGCACGACCCGCACCGAGGCGGTGGAGCGCAGCCGGCGGGTGCGGGGCACCAGGACGTCGATCCGGTCGAGGGCGAGCGGCGGGGGAGCGGCCTCGAAGCGGTGCAGGGCCAGCGCGGCGAGACCGGTGATCATCGCCTCGGGCGTCTGGGCCGGCAGGCAGCCGCCGCGGTGCCGGGCGTAGCCGAGCGCCTCCCGCAGTCGGTCGTCGCCGGTGAGGGGGAGGGAGGCGGGGCGGGGGGTGATGGGGGCGTTGTGGTTCATGCCGGGGGTCTTCCGCCGCCCGGCCGTCCGCTAACCGCTGTTACAAGGCCGTCGACATTTAGGGACAAGCTCGCCCTAAAGTACGCGCGTTCGACTGCCGATCAGACCCCGCCCCCGCCGGGGCCGGAACAGCGGACGGCCCCGGCCGCGAGCACCGCTCGCCACCGGGGCCGCCGCCCCCTGATCCGCGGCTAGCCCGCCAGGCCGTCGCAGGCCTGCGCGCGCAGCGCCCGCGCCAGGTCGTCCCGGGACTCCAGGACCAGCCGGCGCAGCGCCGGGGCGGCCGAGGCGTGGGCGTCGAGCCACGCGTCCGTCGCCGCCAGGGTCTCCTCGCTGTCCCGCAGACCGGGGAAGAGACCCCGCACCACGTCCATCCCGATCTGGATCGAACGGTCCGCCCACAGCCGCTCGATCGCCGCGAAGTACTTCTCCGCGTACGGCGCGATCAGCTCGCGCTGGGAGGGCTGGACGAACCCGGCGATCGTCGCCTCGACGAGCGCGTTCGACAGCGCGTCGGACTCGACGACCTGCGCCCACGCCTGCGCCTTGACCGCGGCCGACGGCCGGGCCGCCAGACATCGGACCTGGTGCCGCTTGCCGGTCGCCGTGTCGTCCCGGGTCAGCTCCGCGTCGATCCGCGCCTCGTCGGCCCGGCCGTGGGCGGCGAGCGGGGTGAGGAACGACCAGCGCAGCTCCTGGTCGACGTCCAGGCCGTCGATCTTCGCGGAGCCGTCGAGCAGCCCTTCGAGGAGCTGGAAGTCCGCGTCGGACGAGGAGGCCGCCGCGAAGAACCGCGCCCAGGTCAGCTGGTGTTCACTGCCCGGCTCGGCCAGCCGCAGCTCGCGCAGGCCGCCCTCGGCGAGCAGCCGGCCGCCCTCCGCCCGCCAGGCGGGCGCGGCATAGTGGGTGACGGCCGACTGGGCCCAGGCGTGCACCATCTGCAGCACGCCGATGTCCGTCTCGCGGCCCGCGAACTCCAGCACGATCGCCAGGAAGTCCCTGGCCGGCATCAGACCGTCCCGCGTCAGGTTCCACAGCGCCGACCAGCACAGCGCGCGGGCCAGCGGATCGGTGATGTCGCCGAGGTGGGCCCGCAGCGTGGCGAGCGAACGCTCGTCGAAGCGGACCTTGCAGTACGTGAGGTCGTCGTCGTTGACGAGCACCAGCTCGGCCCGGGCCGATCCGGCCAGACCGGGCACGACCGTCCGCGCCCCGGTGACGTCCGCCTCGGCCTGGGCGTACCGGACGAGAGCGCCCTCCGGCGACAGGTGGTACAGCCCCACCTTCACCCGGTGCGGGCGGAGTTCCTCGCCGTCCTGGAAGACGGCCAGCTCGGTGATCCGGCCCTCGGCGTCGTACGTCACCACCGGCGTCAGCGTGTTGACCCCGGAGGTCTGGAGCCAGGACCGCGACCACGCCTTCATGTCGCGGCCGGAGGTCTCCTCCAGCACCGACAGCAGGTCCGTCAGACGCGTGTTCCCGTAGGCGTGGCGCTTGAAGTAGCGCCGCGCGCCCTCCAGGAACGCGTCCCGCCCGGCGTACGCCACCAGCTGCTTGAGGACCGAGGCGCCCTTGGCGTACGTGATCCCGTCGAAGTTGAGCTTGGCGTCCTCCAGGTCACGGATGTCGGCCGTGATCGGGTGGGTGGACGGCAGCTGGTCGGCGCGGTACGCCCACGCCTTGCGGTTGTTGGCGAAGGTCACCCAGCTGTTGGTGAAACGGGTCGCCTCCGCCAGCGAGAACGAGCCCATGAAGTCGGCGAAGGACTCCTTCAGCCACAGGTCGTCCCACCACACCATGGTGACCAGGTCGCCGAACCACATGTGCGCCATCTCGTGCAGGATGACGTTCGCCCGGCGCTCGTACGCCGCCTGCGTCACCTTGCCGCGGTAGATGTACTCCTCGCGGAAGGTCACCATGCCGGGGTTCTCCATCGCGCCGAGGTTGTACTCGGGGACGAAGGCCTGGTCGTACT
Source organism: Streptomyces sp. NPDC048353 (assembly GCF_055587165.1). Classification (NCBI taxonomy): domain Bacteria; kingdom Bacillati; phylum Actinomycetota; class Actinomycetes; order Kitasatosporales; family Streptomycetaceae; genus Streptomyces; species Streptomyces sp. NPDC048353. The sequence goes on from NZ_JBVJGU010000001.1 coordinate 378,751, forward strand.
TCCCGAAGGGGTAGGGGAAGTCGAAGTTGTCGTGGAAGAAGTCGAAGCCCTGCTTGGTGACCAGGAAGACGTCGTCCGCGTCGAAGTGCTTCGCGAGCCCCTTGCGGCACATCGCGCCGAGCGGGATCTCGACGTCCCCGCGGCGGTAGGTGTCGGTGACGTAGTGGTACGGCCCCGCGACGACGCAGGTGATGTACGTCGAGATCGGCGCGGTCTCCGCGAAGCGCCACACGCCGTCCGCGCCCTTCTCGCCCGCGCCGTTGGACCAGACCGTCCAGTCGTCGGGCGCGGTCACCTCGAAGCGGTACGGCGCCTTCAGGTCGGGCTGCTCGAAGTTGGCGTACACCCGGCGGGCGTCGGCCGGTTCGTACTGCGTGTAGAGGTAGACCTCGCCGTCCTCCGGGTCGACGAAGCGGTGCATGCCCTCTCCGGTGCGGCTGTAGGCGCACTGGGCGTCCACCACCAGGACGTTCTCGTCGGCGAGACCGTCCAGCGCGATCCGCGCGCCGTCGAAGACGACGGCGGGGTCCAGGGCCCGGCCGTTCAGCTCCACCGACGTCACGGCCGGGGCGATCAGGTCGACGAACGTCGCCGAGCCCGTGCCCGTACGGCGGAAGCGGATGGTCGTCACCGAGCGGAAGGTCCGCGCCCTCCCCCTGCCTTCGGCGGGGGCGACCCCGTCCCCGGACTCGCCGACCGCCGAGCGCAGGTCGAGGGCGACCTCGTACCCGTCGACGGTCAGCAGCTCGGCCCGCTCGCGGGCCTCGTCGCGGGACAGATTCTCTCCGGGCACGGTCACTCCTTCGTGGCACGTTCGAAACAGCACCGATCCTCCCATGTGCCACTGACGCCGGGCACTCGGGGAATGCGTCCGCCACGCGGTGGTGTTGCTCCCTTCGGCGTACCGATATCCGTCAGACAGCCTTGCGCGAGCGATTCACGAGGAGTGACATGTCCGAGAGCAGGACCACCGCCGACTTCTGGTTCGACCCGCTGTGCCCCTGGGCCTGGATGACCTCCCGCTGGATGCTGGAGGTGGAGAAGGTGCGCCCGGTCGACGTGCGGTGGAAGGTCATGAGCCTGGCCGTCCTCAACGAGAACCGGCTGGACGAGCTGCCCGCGGAGTACCGCGACATGCTGGAGACTAAGGCCTGGGGCCCGGTCCGCGTGGTGATCGCGGCCCAGCAGCTGCACGGCGACGAGGTCGTCGGCAAGCTCTACACCGCGCTCGGCACCCGCTTCCACAACGACGGCGAGGGCCCCACCCGCGAGGCCATCGCCGCCGCCCTCGCCGACGTGGGCCTGCCGGCCGACCTGGTCGAGTACGCCGACAAGGACACCTACGACAGCGAGCTGCGCGCCTCCCACAAGGAGGGCATCGAGAAGGTCGGCCAGGACGTCGGCACGCCGGTCATCTCCGTCCCGGGCGCGGACGGCGACGAGGTCGCCTTCTTCGGGCCGGTCGTCACGCCCACGCCGCGCGGCGAGGCGGCGGCCCGGCTGTGGGACGGCACGCTGCTGGTGGCGGCGACGCCCGGCTTCTACGAGATCAAGCGCACGCGGACGGCGGCCCCGAGCTTCGAGTAGCCGCCCCTCGGCGGCCCCCGCCCCGGCGCCGGTGCCCGGGCCCGGACAGGGAAGAACCCCCGTGATTCACGTCATCACGGGGGTTCTTCTTTCATCCGTCCGCACGCGAAGGTTGAGAAGACGATCACGAGCAGGACGCGGAGGGTTCCGATCCGGAGGGATCAGAAGGAGATCAGCGGCACGGAGTTCCGGGCCGCCTGGTAGCGCTTGTTCACGTCCTGCCAGTTGACGACCTGCCACATGGCCTCGATGAAGTCCACCTTCTGGTTCTTGTACTGCAGGTAGAAGGCGTGCTCCCAGGCGTCGAAGACGAGGACCGGGACGGAGCCCTGGCCGACGTTGCCCTGGTGGTCGTAGACCTGCTCGACGATGAGCCGGCCGCTGATCGGCTCGTAGGCGAGGACGCCCCAGCCGGAGCCCTGGGTGGTCGCGGAGGCCTTGGTCAGCTGGGCCTTGAACTTCGCGAAGGAGCCGAAGGACTCGGTGATCGCGTCCGCGAGCTCACCGACGCCGTCGGCGGCGAGCGGCTCGCCGCCGCCGCCCTCCTTCGGGCTGTTCATGTTGTTCCAGTAGATGGAGTGCAGGATGTGGCCGGAGAGGTGGAACGCGAGGTTCTTCTCCAGGCCGTTGATCGCGCCCCACTGGTCCTTCTCGCGCGCCTCTGCCAGCTGTTCGAGGGTGTCGTTCGCCCCCTTGACGTAGGCGGCGTGGTGCTTGTCGTGGTGCAGCTCGATGATCTGCGGGTTGATCACCGGCTCCAGCGCCGCGTAGTCGTACGGCAGTTCGGGAAGGGTGTAGATCGCCATGTGCCGAGCCTCTCGCTGCTGGTGCTTATTGCAACCTATATGCAAGTGCAGGCTAACAGCAGTTGGTCCCCGAGTTTGATCAGCCCTTCGACCTAGGCCGTGTCCGAAACGCCCGGAAAAGGAGAGAGCCCCCGGATCGACGGATCCGGGGGCTCTCAGCCGTACGGGCGGGGAGGGTCAGGCGTCCTGAGCGGCCCGTCCGCGCGCCTTCTGCAGGGCGAAGCCGATGACGGCGAGCAGCAGGGTCAGGGCGCCCGTCCAGTACAGCTGCACGCGGGTGCCCTCGTCCCGCGCCATCAGGAAGAAGATCGCCGCCATGCCGCCCAGCGCCACCCAGGTCAGCACCGGGTACGCCCACATCTTCACGACCAGCTTCTCCGGCGCCTCGCGCTCGGTCCTGCGGCGCAGCAGCAGCTGCGACACGGCGATGAAGAACCAGACGACGAGGATGATCGCGCCGATGGTGTTCAGGAGCCAGATGAAGATGTCGTTCGGCCGCCAGTAGGAGAGCAGCACACAGGCGAAGCCGAAGACCGAGGAGACCAGCACGGCGGGGCGCGGCACGCCGCCGAAGGTACGGCCCAGCGCCTTCGGGCCCTGGCCGCGGGCGACCAGCGAGGTGGCCATGCGGGACGCGCCGTAGATGTTGGCGTTCATCGCGGACAGCAGGGCGATCAGGACGACCACGTTCATGATCTGGCCGGCCGCCGGGATGCCCAGGTGGTCGAGCGTGGCGACGTACGGGCCCTTCTCGACGACCGCCTTGTCGTCCCAGGGGACGAGGGTGACGATGACCGCCATCGAGCCGATGTAGAAGAGCGCGATGCGCCACATCGCCGTACGGACCGCCTTGGCGACGCCCTGGACGGGGTGCTCGGACTCGGCCGCGGCGATGGTGACGGTCTCCAGACCGCCGTACGCGAAGACGGAGGCGAGCAGGCCGACGATCAGCCCCTCGGAGCCGTGGGGGAAGAATCCGCCGTCCCCGGTGAGGTTCGCCGCGCCGGGGGCCTCCGCGCCGGGCAGCACCCCGACGATGGCGAGCACGCCGATGCCGAGGAAGAGGACGATCGCGCCGACCTTGAGCGCGGCGAACCAGAACTCGAACTCGCCGAAGTTCTTCACCGCCGCCAGGTTGGTGCCGCAGAACACCAGCATGAAGAGGGCCACCCAGGCCCACTCCGGTGTCCCGGGGAACCAGCCGGTCATGATCTTGGCGGCACCGATGCCCTCCAGGCCGACGGCCACGCAGAGGAGGAACCAGAAGGCCCACCCGGCGGTGAAGCCGGCCCACGGTCCGATGGCCCGCTCGGCGTGGACGGAGAAGGAGCCCGACGCCGGGTTGGCGGCCGACATCTCGCCGAGCATCCTCATCACGAGCATGACGAGCAGCCCGGAGATCGCGTACGCGATGACGATCGAGGGGCCGGCGGCGGCGATACCCGCGCCGGAGCCGACGAAGAGGCCCGCGCCGATGACGCCGCCGAGGGCGATCATCGACAGATGGCGCTGCTTGAGGCCGTGGGTGAGGCCGGAGGAGGGGGTCGCGCCGTCGTCCTTGCGGTCGACGGGCGCGGGCGCGCTGGTCCGGGACATGGATCGCCCTGTTCATTGGCCGGAAGCGGGGGAACGCGCCAAGTCTGAGTGGGCACACCGCTTACAGGGAACGTATGTCCGCTATACGGGCACCAGCTTCACACAAGGTGAAGATTCACCTCCGCTTCGTACGCAGTTCCCGCACCCACGCCACGAGCAGCACCGCCCCGGTGGCCGCCGCCGACCACAGCACCTGCGGCCGCGATCCGTCGTCCGCCAGCATCAGCACCAACACGGCCACCATGGCGGCCAGCGCCGTCCACGTCAGCCACGGGAACCCCCACATCCGCAGGGTCAGCCGCTCCGGGGCCTCCCGCTCCAGCCGGGGCCGCAGCCTCAGCTGCGAGACGGCGATCAGGCCCCAGACGAAGAGGAGGACGGCGCCGACCGCGTTGAGCATGTACAGGAAGACGGAATCCGGCCATTTCAGATTGAGCAGCACGGAGACGAAGCCGAAGGCGACCGAGGCGAGCACGGCGCGCCGTGGCACCCCGCCGCCGGAGACCTTCAGCAGCCCCTGCGGAGCCTCGCCCCGCTCGGCGAGGGAGAAGACCATCCGCGAGGAGCCGTAGAGGTTCGCGTTCAGCGCCGAGAGCAGCGCCACGAACACCACGATGTTCATGATCTGACCCGCCCCCGGGACGCCGACCGCGTCCAGGACGGCGACGTACGGCGACTGCCCCGGCACGATCGCGGTCCACGGCAGCAGGGTCACGATCACCAGCATCGAGCCGACGTAGAAGAAGAGGATCCGCCAGACCGCGCTGCGCACCGCGCGCGCCACGTTGCGGGCCGGGTCGTCCGACTCGGCGGCGGCGATCGTGACGACCTCCAGGCCGCCGAAGGCGAAGACGACGGCGAGGACGCCGGAGACCACACCCTCCCAGCCGGCCGGCAGGAAACCGCCCTGCCCCGTCAGATTGGCCATCCCCACCGGGTCCGTGTCCGGGAGCCACCCGACGACGGCGAGGGCGCCCAGGGCGAGGAAGAGGACGATCGCGCCGACCTTGAGCGCGGCGAACCAGAACTCGAACTCGCCGAAGTTCTTCACCGCCGCGAGGTTGGCGAGGGTGAACACGACCATGAACAGCAGCACCCAGCCCCACTGGGGGATCCCCGGCACCCAGCCGTTGGCGATCCGGGCCGCGCCCGTCGCCTCCACGGCGAGCACCACCACCAGCAGGAACCAGTACAGCCACCCCACGGAGAAGCCCGCCCAGCGGCCGAGCGCCCGCTCGGCGTGGACGGAGAAGGCGCCGGAGGCCGGCATCGCCGCCGACATCTCCCCGAGCATCCGCATGACCAGCAGGGCGAGGACGCCGGCGATCAGATACGAGAGCACGATGCCGGGTCCGGCGACGGCGATGCCCGCGCCCGAGCCGACGAAGAGCCCGGCGCCGATCACCCCGCCCAGGCCGAGCATCGTCAGATGACGCTGCTTCAGCCCGTGGGACAACGGCTCCGGTTCGGGTGCGAGGGACGCCGGGGAGGCGGGTGGTGCGTCGCGCATGGGTGCTCGTGCTCTCGGAACGTTTTATGGAGACCGCACAGTCTCCCTGGTGAGCCGCCCTCGGCGCAAAAGGGACCTCTTGGAGAGCCTTCCCCGTGACAAGCGTCACGTAGCGCACGGAGAGATCCCGGACCTTTGTGTGAACTCCACGAAACCCTCAACCTCCGCTTTGTCCATGGCTGATGGTGATCGAGCGTTCACTCCTCCACTACGGTCGATCCGTCCGTCCTCGTCCTCCCCCCGCCCCGCGGGCCCGGGGGACCCCTCTCACCCCCCGGAGCACCGATGAGCACCGCCGCCGCCCCTCTCCGTCCCCTGCGCGCCGGGACGGTGCTGGCCGACCTGCTGCCCTCCCCCCGGCTCTTCGAGCGGGGAGGCGCCCCCAGCCGCGTGCGCGACCTCGCGCTGGTCGCCGGCGGCGCCGTCCTCACCGGCATAGCTGCCCAAATCGCCGTCCCGGTGCCCGGCTCCCCGGTCCCGGTCTCCGGCCAGACCTTCGCCGCCCTGCTCGTCGGCACCGCGCTCGGCGCCCGTCGCGGCTTCCTCGCCCTCGCGGTGTACACCCTCGCCGGCATGGCGGGCGTGCCCTGGTTCGCCCAGGCCACCTCCGGATACGGCATGCCGTCCTTCGGCTACCTCCTCGGCATGGTGCTCGCCGCCACCGTCGTCGGCGGCCTCGCCCGCCGCGGCGCCGACCGCTCCGTGCTCCGTACGGCGGGCGCGATGGCGCTCGGCTCCCTGATCATCTACGCCGTCGGCGTGCCCTACCTCGCCCTCGCCACCGGCATGACGCTGTCGCAGGCGGTCGCCGCCGGCCTGACCCCGTTCCTCATCGGCGACGCCCTCAAGGCCGTCCTCGCGATGGGTCTGCTGCCGACCGCGTGGAAGCTCGCCGGCCGCAAGGGCTGAGCCCCCTCCTCCGTCCCGACATGGAAAAGCTCTCCGCCGCCGAGGTGATCGGCGTACGGAGAGCTTTTCCGTCCCCGCCCGACGCGGTACGTCGGGCGGGGACCGGTGATGCGCCGGGCCGGGGCGAGCCCCGGGACCGGAGTGGATCAGTGGCTGATCTCGTCCCGCGTGGCCTTCGCGAACCGCTCCTTGACCAGACCGATCACCAGCACCAGGGCCGCCACAAGCAGCGAGAGCACGACCTGCTCCCGGGCGCTGCCGCCGTCGTAGAGCATGTAGCCGAGGACGAAGACGATCATCGCGATGGTCGCCCAGGTCAGGTACGGGAAGAGCCACATCCGCACGATCAGCTTCTCGGGCGTCTCGCGCAGGATGATCCCGCGCATCCGCAGCTGGGTCACGCAGATGACCAGCCAGACGAAGAGCGCGACCGCACCGGAGGAGTTCAGCAGGAACGCGAAGACGGTGTCGGGCCACTGGTAGTTGAAGAAGACCGCGACGAAGCCGAAGACCACGGACGAGAGGATGGCGGCCGTCGGCACGCCCCGCTTGTTGACCTTGGCGAAGGACTTCGGCGCGTCCCCGCGCCGGCCGAGCGAGAAGGCCATGCGGGAGGCGGTGTAGAGGCCCGAGTTCAGGCAGGACAGCACGGCCGTCAGCACGATCACGTTCATGACCTGGCCGGCGTGCGGGATGCCGATGGAGTCCAGGGCGGCGACGTACGAGCCCTTCTCGACGATCGACTTGTCGTTCCACGGCAGCAGCGTCAGGACGACGAAGATCGAGCCCAGGTAGAAGACGCCGATCCGCCAGATCACGCTGTTGGTGGCCTTGGTGACGGCCCGCTGCGGGTCCTCGGACTCGCCGGCGGCCAGGGTGACGATCTCGCTGCCCATGAAGGAGAAGACGACCATCAGCACACCGGTGAGGATCGCGCCCGCGCCCATCGGGAGGAAGCCCCCGGCGTCGCTGAGGTGCGCGAAGCCCGCGCCCGGGTTGTCCGAGCCCGGCAGCACGCCGAAGACCGCGAGGAGACCGACCACCACGAAGGCGGCGATCGCGACGACCTTGATGCCGGCGAACCAGAACTCGAACTCTCCGTACGAGGAGACGGAGGCGAGGTTGGTCGCGGTCAGGACCACCATCACGATGAGCGCCCAGGCCCACTGCGGCACGGCCGGTATCCAGGACTCCAGGATCACCGCGCCCGCGGTCGCCTCGACGGCGAGGACGACGACCCAGAAGAACCAGTAGAGCCAGCCGATGGTGAATCCGGCCCAGCGGCCCAGCGCCTGGTCGGCGTAGGTCGAGAAGGAGCCGGACGTCGGCCGCGCCGCCGCCATCTCGCCGAGCATCCGCATCACGAAGACGACCATGGTGCCGACGAGGGCGTACGACAGAAGGATGGCGGGACCGGCCGCGGCGATGCCGGAGCCGGAGCCGACGAACAGTCCGGCGCCGATGACGCCACCGATGGCGATCATCGAGAGGTGACGGTTCTTGAGACCGGCCTTGAGTCCGTCGGAGGGCTGGGAATCACCGGGGTTACCGGTGCTGTGGCCTTCCTTCGCAAGGGTCGGCTGCGTGGTCATGAACGCTTCCTTACGTCTGGGGTGCGCTCGGGTCGCGAGCAACGAGCATTGAAACCCGTGGACCCGGGTGATCGGAAGAGCCGATTCCGGATCGTTGCGCGAGGGTCGAAGGTCCGTACCGGCACGGGACGAGGTCCCGACCCCGCTGACCGCTACCCCGCTCGCGCCGTGCCACACTCGGACCCATGCGCGTGTACCTCGGTTCCGACCATGCCGGCTTTGAACTCAAGAACCACCTCGTCGAGTGGCTGAAGGCCCATGGCCACGAGCCCGTCGACTGCGGTCCCCACATCTACGACGCCATCGACGACTACCCGCCGTTCTGCCTGCGTGCCGCCGAGCGGACGGCCGCGGACCCGGACGGCCTGGGCATCGTCATCGGCGGCTCCGGCAACGGCGAGCAGATCGCCGCGAACAAGGTGAAGGGGGTCCGCGCCGCCCTCGCCTGGAGCGAGCAGACCGCCGCCCTCGGCCGCGAGCACAACAACGCCAACGTCGTCTCCATCGGCGGCCGGATGCACACCCGGGAAGAGGCGACGAAGTTCGTCGAGATCTTCCTGAACACGCCGTACTCGGGTGAGGAGCGTCACACCCGCCGCATCGAGATGCTCACGGCGTACGAGACCACCGGCGAGCTCCCCCCGATCCCGGCCCACCACCCGCAGGAGCCCACCGCCTGATGCCCGAGGGGCACACGATCCACCGACTGGCCGCCGACCACCGGGAACGGTTCGGCGGCCGGTCCGTGCGCGTCTCCAGCCCGCAGGGCAAGTTCGCCGACTCCGCCGCCCTGCTCGACGGAGCGGTCCTCGAATCCACCGAGGCGCACGGCAAGCACCTCTTCCTGGGCTTCCCCGGCGAGGAGTGGATCCACATCCACCTCGGCCTCTTCGGCAAGGTGACCTTCGGAGACACCCCGGCACCGCCGCCCACGGACACCGTGCGGCTGCGGCTCGCGAACACCGCTTCGTACGTCGACCTGCGCGGCCCCACCACCTGCGCGCTGATCACCGACGGCGAGAAGCACGCGATACACGACCGCCTCGGCCCCGACCCGCTCCGGACCGGCGACGACCCCGACAAGGCCTGGCGCCGGATCTCACGGTCCCGCACCACGATCGCCGCCCTGCTCATGGACCAGAAGGTCATCGCGGGCGTCGGCAACGTCTACCGCGCCGAGGTCCTCTTCCGCCACGGCATCGACCCCTACCGCGCGGGCAAGGACATCGAGCGCCGCGAGTGGGACGCGATGTGGACGGACCTCGTGGCGCTCATGCGCGAAGGCGTCCGGCACAACCGCATCGACACCGTCCGCCCCGAGCACACCCCCGAGGCGATGGGCCGCCCCCCGCGCATCGACGACCACGGCGGCGAGGTCTACGTCTACCGCCGCGCCCTCATGCCCTGCCACATCTGCGCCACCGACATCCGCACCGCCGGCCTCGCGGCCCGCAACCTCTTCTGGTGCCCCACCTGCCAGCAGACCTGACACCCCCCGCCGGCCGCCTCCGTCAGAACCCGTGCGGCAGCCACGGCGCCACGGGCGACCCGAACGCCACCGACGCCTCCACCAGCGCGCCCCCGCGCAGCTCCCGCACCCGGCCGGCCGCCGCCAGCGACACCAGCGACGTCCCGCCCAGATACGCCGACCCCAACTCCCGTACGGACAAGGCGAGATCCGCGGGCTCGGCGGTACGCACGCACACCGCCCCCTTGGCGTCCCCGGTCAGCCGCCAGCGCCCCTCGTTCCACGGACAGAACGCGTCCGCCACCTCGAACACCACATCCACCGGCGCCTGATACGTCCGCGCCTCCAGCGCCGCCCCCACCTCCACCAGGCGCAGGTGCAAGCCGTCCCGGCGCGTCGGCGCGCAGCGCCGGACATCGCTCACCAGGTGCTCCCACGCGCTGTCCACCGGCCGGCTGTTGATCCGCAGCGACGAGGTCAGGTCGATCGACCACAGGAACCGCCACAGCGCCGCCTCCGCCACCGGGTCCAGCGCCTCCAGGTCCTTCAGCACGACCTCGCCCTCGGACCCGGCGTACGTCCACTCCGGCTTGACCGCGTACAGCGCGTACCCCACGACCTCCCCGTCCCGCTCCGCCAGCACGCACTGCCGCGGCGACGCCCCGCCCCGCTCACCCGGCGGATCCAGCAGCGGCAGCCGCTCCCAGCCCGGCTGCCGGGCCAGCATCCCCGGCCGCGCCGGCACCCGCCGGGCGTACACCGCCTCGCACGCCGGGGCCGCCGTCGCCGGGTCGGCCCGCCGCAGGCGCACCGCGTCCACACCCTCCGGCACCGAGAGCCGCACCCGGCCCGTGTCGACGATCGCCCGCGTCGTGAACGCGGCGATGCCGTAGCCGAACCGGCCGTAGATCTCCGGCTCCGAGGCCGTCAGCACGGCCAGCGGCTCGCCGCCCGCCCGTACGTCGTCAAGCTGACGCCGCATCATCGCCGTCAGGATCCCCCGCCGCCGGTGCGTCGCGTCCACGCCCACCATCGTCACGCCCGCCGCCGGCACGACCGCCCCGCCCGGAACGGACAACCGGAAGCTGAACGCCCCCGCCGTCCCCACGCACCGCCCGCCGTCCCAGACCCCGATCGAGCGGTCGCACTCGGTCAGCTCCCGCCAGAGCACACGCTCCTCCGGCGCCTCGGCGACACCACCGAACGCCAGTTCCAGCGTCCCGAACCAGTCGTCCCACTCGGCCGGGTCAAGCACCCGCAGTTCCGTCGTCATAGGCCATCGATACCAGCGCCCACGAGCCCGGGGCGACCCGATTTCGCGCGCGACGTCTTCGGGGTCCCCCTGCACGCGGCCCGGACGGATGGATAGGGTCCAGGCCAATGGGACGACGCAGCGGAGTGGACGCGTACGGAGCCCGGCTGCGCAAGAGCGCCCACCGGCTCCGCGTCGCCCTGCGCAAATCCGGCGTCGACTACTTCCGCGGCGACGGCTCCGACTGGGTCGCCCTGGCGGGACTGCTGCTCACCATCCCGGCGATCACCCTCGGCACCCTCGCCAACCCGGTGTGGTGCGCGCCCGCCGCCCTCGTCCTGCCGATCGTGGCGGGCGGCCTGCTGCTGCGCCCCGCCAGCCTGCTCGGCCTGTACGCGGCCGCCGCGGGCGCCCTGATCGTCGAGTCCGTCGTCCTCGGCCCGTACACCGAGGGCCCCGCCCGCGTCACCCCGGGCACGGTCCTCGTCGTCGCGGCCTGCGGCCTCTTCGGACTGCTCATCGCCCAGTTCCGGGCCCGCGTCGGCGTGCCCTGGCGGCGCGGCGGCACCATGCTCTTCGACCTCCGCGAACGCATCCGGATCCAGAGCGCCCTGCCCCGCCTCCCCCAGGGCTGGCACCGCGAGATGGCGCTCCGCCCGGCCGGCGGCCAGTCCTTCTCCGGCGACTTCGTCGTCGCCGCCCGCACCAACGGCGGCCGCACCCTCGAAGTGCTGCTCACCGACGTCTCCGGCAAGGGCATGGACGCGGGCTCCCGCGCCCTGCTGCTCTCCGGCGCCTTCGGCGGCCTCCTCGGCTCCCTCCCCCCGCACGGCTTCCTGCCCGCCGCCAACGGCTATCTGCTCCGTCAGGACTGGGACGAGGGCTTCGCCACCTCCATCCACCTCGTCCTGGACCTGGAGTCCGGGGACTACGAACTCCTCTCCGCCGGGCACCTCCCCGCTCTCCAGCTCCACGCGGGAACCGGCCGCTGGGAGGAGAAGACCGGCGAGGGCCCGCTCCTCGGCGTGTACGACGGCGCCGAGTTCCACCCGGTCAAGGGCTCGCTGCGGCCCGGCGACGTCCTGATGCTCTTCACCGACGGTCTCGTCGAGGCCGCCGACCGCGACATCGCCGAGGGCATCGACCGGCTCACCGGCGAGGCCGACCGCTATGTCGCCACCGGTTTCGAGGGAGCCGCCTGGCACCTGATCGAGGCCTGCGCCAAGGACGTCAACGACGACCGCGCGCTCCTCCTCATCAGCCGCCGGACCTGAGCCCGCGGCGCCCGGGGGCTACGGGCGCGGGGCGCCCGACCCGTAGAGTCACCGCATGGCGCACCTCACCCTCGCCCAGGTCGAAGCCCTCGCCGTCGCGGCCCACGACGACCAGACCGACAAGGCGGGACGCCCGTACGCCGAACACCTGCGGGCGGTCGCCGACGGCGTCCGCGCCCGCGGCGGCACCGACGACCAGATCGCCGCGGCCTGGCTCCACGACGCGGTGGAGGACGACGCCCTCTCCGCCGCCTGGCTGGAGGACGCCGAACTCCCGCGCGCGGTGAAGGACATGGTCCTCGCCCTCACCCGCCGCCCCGGCGAGGAACCCGAGAGCTACACCCGGCGGATTCTGGCCACCCCCGGTGCCCTCCTGGTCAAGGAGTCCGACCTCGCCCACAACGCCGACCCCGCCCGTCTCGCCGTCCTCGACACCCCGACCCGGACCCGCCTGACCGCCAAATACGCCCACGTGCGGGAACTCCTCGGCCTGCCCACCCCGTAACGATCAAGACGAAATCCCGACGGTTGGCTCGATTCGAACGCGGACGATTGCCCACCGGGCGTTCCGGGGCAGGAAGTTGGTGGCACCATGGGTGCTGCGGGGGTGTTCTGTGACGCACGCTCCCGGGCGGCAAGGCGGGACCGACCGAGGGTGTGATCAGTTGTGGCCATTTCACTGTCCGTGGTGCTGCTGTTGGCGATCATCATGGTGGTGCTGATCCGCGGCGGAAGCCTGAAGGCCGGCCCGGCCGTCGTCGCGGTGCTCTTCGGCTTCTTCCTTGCCTCCACGGGCATGGCCGACGACATCCAGCGCTTCCTCGACTCGATAACGCAGACAGTCGCCTCCATCAAGTTCTGAGCCGACACGCTCCCAGGCGACACGCTCCGGGCCGACAGGCTCCGGGGTGACGCGAGAACGCCGCCGGCCCGGCCCCTCAGAAGGGGCCGGGCCGGCGGCGTATGGAGCGGGCGACGGGAATCGAACCCGCGTAGCTAGTTTGGAAGACTAGGGCTCTACCATTGAGCTACGCCCGCACAGAGCGCGCCGCAGGTCACGAGGGCCGCGGCACGGACAGCATCGTAGCGGGTCCCGGGCGGTCCCCGCACGCTCCTTCCACAGGGGGCGTCGCGCTGTCCCCGTCCATGTACCCTACGTGTCGCACCGACGGGGTGTGGCGCAGCTTGGTAGCGCGTCCGCTTTGGGAGCGGAAGGCCGTGGGTTCAAATCCCGCCACCCCGACCACCAAGATCACGGAACACAAGATCGCGTTGTGGGCCGCCTCCCGCTTGCGGTTACTATGCAAGCTGCGTGCCCGTGTGTCTCTCTGACCGGGCCGATCGGCCGGAACCGCCCCCGCGCGGCACCGGCAGAATCCAAGAATCAGCCACCAAGGAGACCGAACCGTGAAGAGCGCCGTGGAGACCCTGAACCCGACCCGGGTTCGGCTCACTGTCGAGGTGCCCTTCGAGGAGCTCAAGGACAGCCTCGACGCGGCGTACAAGAAGATCAACCAGCAGGTCACGGTCAAGGGCTTCCGTAAGGGCAAGATCCCGGCGCGCGTGATCGACCAGCGGTTCGGCCGTGGTGCTGTGCTGGAGGAGGCCGTCAACGACGCCCTCCCGAAGTTCTACACCGAGGCCGTCAACGAAGCCGAGGTCAACCCGCTGGGTCAGCCCGAGGTCGACATCACCGAGCTGAAGGACGGCGAGCTGCTGGCCTTCACCGCCGAGGTCGACATCCGTCCGGCGATCGAGATCCCGGACTACTCCGGCATCGAGATCACCGTCGACGCGGTCGAGGTCACCGACGAGGACGTCGAGAAGTCCGTGCAGCAGCTGCGCGAGCGCTTCGCCTCCACCAACCCGGTCGAGCGCGCCGCCGCCGACGGTGACGTCGTCACCATCGACCTCGAGGCCAAGGTCGACGGCGAGGTCCTGCCCGACGGTGTCGCCGAGGGCGTCTCGTACACCATCGGTTCCGGCGAGCTCCTCGACGGCATCGACGAGGCCGTCACCGGCCTGGAGGCCGGCGGCGAGGCCACCTTCAGCTCGCAGCTGAAGGGCGGCTCCGCCGAGGGCAAGGACGCCGAGGTCTCCGTCAAGGTCACCGCCGTCGCCGCCCGCGAGCTCCCCGAGCTGGACGACGACTTCGCGCAGATGGCGTCGGAGTTCGACACCCTCGACGAGCTGAAGGCCGACAGCCGCAAGCGCCTCGAGAACATGAAGCAGTTCGACCAGGCCACCCAGGCCCAGGAGCGCGTCCTCGACGAGCTGCTGAAGCTGGCGGAGGTCCCGATCCCCGAGAAGCTCCTCGAGGACGAGATCAACACCCGCAAGCACAACCTGGAGCACCACCAGCTCGGCCAGATGGGCCTCGACCTCGCGAAGTACCTGGAGATCCAGGGCAAGACCGAGGAGGAGTTCCTGGCCGAGACCAAGGAGCAGGCCGAGAAGGGCATCAAGACGCAGTTCATCCTCGATGAGCTCGTCAACAAGGAGAAGCTGAACGTCAGCCAGGAGGAGCTCACCGAGCACCTCATGCGCCGCGCCGCCTCCTCCGGCATGAGCCCCGACCAGTTCGCCCAGGCCGTCGTCGAGGGCGGCCAGGTGCCGATGCTCGTCGGCGAGGTCGCCCGCGGCAAGGCCCTCGCGGTCGTCGTCGAGGCCGCCAAGGTCGTCGACACCAACGGTGAGACCGTCGACCTCGAGGACGACGAGGACGAGACCGAGGCCGCCACCGACGCGGCCGAGGCCGCCACCGGCGACACCGAGGTCGACGAGAAGTAACGAGGCCCGAGCCTCGCGCTGGACCGGTCCACGGGCCCGGACGCACTGCGGTGCGCCCGGGCCCGTGACCGTATGCGGTCCGAACGCGCGGACGCCCCAACTACCTTGCGCTCCCAGCGAACAGTTCGGGAAGCGGGATGGCGTTGTCCGACCTGCGCGTTAGGGTCCATGAATACGAGGGCAGGGTCGTACCCCGTCCCCAGTACGAGAGACGCTGAGACGGCCGGAGCCGTCAGAGACGAGCAGGTGGATACGTGACGAATCTGATGCCTTACGCCGCGGGTGAGCCGTCCATCGGTGGCGGCCTCGGCGACCATGTCTACAACCGGCTGCTCGGCGAGCGCATCATCTTCCTCGGCCAGCAGGTCGACGACGAGATCGCCAACAAGATCACCGCGCAGATGCTGCTCCTTGCCGCCGACCCGGACAAGGACATCTACCTCTACATCAACAGCCCCGGTGGCTCGGTGACGGCCGGCATGGCCATCTACGACACCATGCAGTACATCCCCAACGACGTCGTGACCATCGGTATGGGCATGGCGGCCTCGATGGGCCAGTTCCTGCTCACCGGCGGCGCCACCGGCAAGCGCTTCGCGCTGCCGAACACCGACATCCTGATGCACCAGGGCTCCGCCGGCATCGGCGGCACCGCCTCGGACATCAAGATCCAGGCCGAGTACCTCCTTCGTACGAAGAAGCGCATGGCCGAGATCACCGCGCTGCATTCCGGCCAGACCGTCGAGGCGATCATCCGCGACGGCGACCGCGACCGCTGGTTCACCGCGGAGGAGGCCAAGGACTACGGCCTCATCGACGAGATCATCTCTGCCGCCTCGGGCGTTCCGGGCGGCGGCGGCACGGGCGCCTGAGCCCGCGGCCCTTCCGCACCGATCCCAGCCCGCTGAACGCCACCAGGATGGTGAACACCCCAATGACCCCGAACTTCTCCGCGAGCGGCCTCTACTCCGGCCCCCAGGTGGACAACCGGTACGTCGTCCCGCGCTTCGTCGAGCGCACCTCGCAGGGCGTGCGCGAGTACGACCCGTACGCGAAGCTCTTCGAGGAGCGCGTGATCTTCCTCGGCGTGCAGATCGACGACGCGTCGGCCAACGACGTCATGGCGCAGCTGCTGTGCCTGGAGTCGATGGACCCCGACCGTGACATCTCGATCTACATCAACAGCCCCGGTGGCTCCTTCACCGCGCTGACCGCGATCTACGACACCATGCAGTTCGTGAAGCCGGACATCCAGACGGTCTGCATGGGCCAGGCGGCCTCCGCAGCGGCCGTGCTGCTCGCCGCCGGTACCCCCGGCAAGCGGATGGCGCTGCCGAACGCCCGCGTGCTGATCCACCAGCCGTCCGGCGGCACCGGCCGTGAGCAGCTCTCCGACCTGGAGATCGCGGCCAGGGAGATCCTCCGGATGCGTACGCAGCTGGAGGACATGCTGGCCAAGCACTCGTCGACGCCGATCGAGAAGATCCGCGACGACATCGAGCGCGACAAGATCCTGACCGCCGAGGACGCCCTGGCGTACGGCCTCGTCGACCAGATCGTCTCGACCCGCAAGAGCACGGCCGCCGCGGCAGCCTGACGCTCGACCTTCCCGCGGCACGGGGAGCATGGCGGTGATCATGGCGCATTCCCGTCCATGTGAACCGTGCCAAGGGGGGCCCGAACGGGGGGCCCGGCAAGGTACCGTCGAATATGAGGCACCAGGAGTCGCTGAACCAGGCGCTCCCAGGCGAAGGGGAAGCACCTCGTGGCACGCATCGGTGATGGCGGCGACCTGCTCAAGTGCTCGTTCTGCGGAAAGAGCCAGAAGCAGGTGAAGAAGCTCATCGCAGGACCCGGTGTGTACATCTGCGATGAGTGCATCGACCTCTGCAACGAGATCATCGAGGAAGAACTCGCGGAGACGAGCGAGGTGCGGTGGGAGGAACTCCCCAAGCCCCGCGAGATCTACGAGTTCCTCGAGGGGTACGTCGTCGGGCAGGAGCCCGCGAAGAAGGCCCTCTCGGTCGCGGTGTACAACCACTACAAGCGCGTCCAGGCCGGCGAGAACGGCGGCGGGGCGGGCCGTGACGACGCCATCGAGCTGGCGAAGTCCAACATCCTGCTGCTGGGGCCCACGGGCTCCGGCAAGACGCTCCTTGCGCAGACGCTGGCCCGGATGCTGAACGTTCCGTTCGCCATCGCCGACGCGACGGCGCTGACGGAGGCCGGCTATGTCGGCGAGGACGTCGAGAACATCCTCCTGAAGCTGATCCAGGCGGCCGACTACGACGTCAAGAAGGCCGAGACCGGGATCATCTACATCGACGAGATCGACAAGGTCGCCCGGAAGAGCGAAAACCCGTCGATCACGCGCGATGTCTCGGGCGAGGGCGTGCAGCAGGCGCTGCTCAAGATCCTGGAGGGCACCACCGCCTCCGTGCCGCCCCAGGGCGGCCGGAAGCACCCGCACCAGGAGTTCATCCAGATCGACACGACGAACGTGCTCTTCATCGTGGGCGGCGCCTTCGCCGGCCTGGAGAAGATCATCGAGTCGCGGGCGGGCGCCAAGGGCATCGGCTTCGGGGCGACGATCCGCTCCAAGCGCGAGATCGAGGCGAGCGACCAGTTCCAGGAGGTCATGCCCGAGGACCTGGTGAAGTTCGGGATGATCCCGGAGTTCATCGGCCGCCTCCCGGTCATCACCTCGGTCCACAACCTCGACCGCGAGGCCCTGCTCAAGATCCTCGTCGAGCCGCGCAACGCGCTGGTGAAGCAGTACCAGCGCCTCTTCGAACTCGACGGCGTCGAGCTGGACTTCGACCGCCCGGCCCTGGAGGCCATCGCCGACCAGGCGATCCTGCGCGGCACGGGCGCGCGTGGCCTGCGGGCCATCATGGAAGAGGTCCTGATGTCGGTGATGTACGAGGTCCCGTCCCGCAAGGACGTGGCGCGCGTGGTCATCACGGCGGACGTGGTGCGCAACAACGTGAACCCGACGCTGGTGCCGAGGATCGTGAAGAACGACGGGCGGCACGAGAAGAGCGCGTAACGCGTAGACAGCGGTACGAGAAGGGGCGCCCCCGGCTGGGGGCGCCCCTTTCCGTTAAGCGGGCGAGCGGTTCAAGCCAAAGCCTGTTACACGGCTTCGCACGTTGATCAACTTGTGGTTGCCTTTTGCGTGATGAATATCCAGACAAGACGCGAAAGGCTCTCGATGAGATCTACGAAGATTAGCCGGGTCATGGCGACACTGGGCGTCGCGGCGGCTGCAACCCTCGCGCCGATCGCCCTGGCCACGCCGGCGTCGGCCTCGGCTTCCATGTATACGGGATGCTTGAACTACGTCAAGAGTCACGGCTACGTCGTGGGACCGAAGGTCTACGCCGCCTGTGCGCACGAGGCGTGGAACATCGGGATCGGATGGACGTACAACCCGACGTGTCTGCGCGACCTCGTCAATATCAGGGTAGAGCTGGGGGTTGCAGCCGAGGCCTGCAAACGCGCTCACTGAACGAGCTTTCGCGAAGATGAGCCGACCATGGGATTTCGGCATGGCCGGTGAGGCGGAAGAGCAAAAGTTCCTTGCCGGTCTGGATCGACAGGCCAAACGTTCTGGTTCTGTCGATCCAGGCGGCAGACAATCTCTCCGTGCAGGCTCCTCGTTGAGGCCTGAGGCCTGAGGCCTGAGGCCAGTCGCCGATGTCCTATGGCTGATCTCGGCCCTGTCGAGGCGACGTCCACACCGGGAGACGGACTTCTGTCCGCACCCCTGTGCCGCCCGCTAGGACTTGGTGCGGGAGGCCTTGTAGTGCTGGGCGGTCACCTCGGCGACCTGGTCCAGCGAGAGACCCTGGCCACCGGTCATCATGGTCGACAGGTCGATGATATTGACGACACCCAGCGTGCTGTAGTCGGACCAGATGCACGTGGGCACCTGGAACGACTTCGGCCCCGGCGTGGTCTCGGCGCCGGTGCTCTCGAGCTTCAGGTACTGGCACTTCATCAGCGCCCCCTCGAAGCCCGCCGGGGTCTTGCTCTCCGGGCTGCCGACCTGCGTCACCTTGACGTCGTCGGCCTCGCTGGTCTGGTCCTTCTCGTAGTTCGAGAACGCGGTGTCGAGCGCCTTCGCGGGGTCGGCGATCTCGCCCCACATCCCGTTGAGGCTCATGCTCTTGCCCTTGAGCGGGTCTGTGGAGTCGCCCGCCTTGTAGGAGACCTGTACCGCGTGGGGATCGCTGATCCCCATCGCGCTGGCGCTGGCCTTCTGCTTGTCGGTCAGGTTGCCGGACTTCTCGGCGCCTTCCTTCTTGTACTCGCCGACCGTGGCGGCCGGGGTGATCTTGTAGCCCTTGGTGTCGTCCCCCACAGCACTGTTGCCGGCGCCGCCGCCCGCGGTGAAGTACCAGGCACCGCCGGCCACCAGGGCGAGGGCCACGACCGCGGCGCCGATGATCAGGCCGGTCTTCTTCTTCGGCGCGCCGGGCGGGGGCGGCGGGTAGGCGCCGGGGGCCTGGCCGTACGGCGGCTGCTGGGGAGGCTGTCCGTAGGGACCCGGCTGCTGGCCGCCCTGCGGGTATCCGTACGGCGGCTGCTGCGGCGGGACGCCCTGCGGGGCCTGCTGCGGGTAGCCGTAACCGGGCTGGGGCGCCTGCGGCTGCTGGCCGTAGGGGCCGGGCTGCTGGCCGCCGTAGGGCCCGGGCTGCTGCGGCTGGCCGCCGTACGGGCCCGGCTGGTTGTAGCTCATGGACAGGTTCCCCTCACAGGATGTTTATGCGTGACGAACATCCTCGCGGAACGCCGGTCGGCCCGGGGCGGCGGGGCCCACACCGTTACCGAACAATCGAGTTTCGGGACCACGCCGCCACACCCCTAAACTGGCCCCGTGACCGAGAACACTCAGCAGCAGCCAGCAGCCAACCCCGAACTGCCGACCCAGTACGCGCCGGCCGAAGTAGAGGGGAAGCTGTACGAGCGCTGGGTAGAGCGCGGTTACTTCGAGGCGGACGCGAACAGCGAGAAGCCGCCGTACACGATCGTCATCCCGCCGCCGAACGTGACGGGGTCGCTCCACCTGGGCCACGCCTTCGAACACACGCTGATCGACGCCCTCACCCGCCGCAAGCGGATGCAGGGTTACGAGACGCTGTGGCAGCCGGGCATGGACCACGCCGGCATCGCGACCCAGAACGTCGTCGAGCGGGAGCTCGCCAAGGAGGGCAAGTCCCGCCACGACCTGGGGCGCGAGGCGTTCGTCGAGCGCGTCTGGAAGTGGAAGGCCGAGTCCGGGGGCCAGATCTCCGGCCAGATGAAGCGCCTGGGCGACGGCGTCGCCTGGTCCCGCGAGCGCTTCACCATGGACGAGGGCCTCTCCCAGGCCGTCCAGACCATCTTCAAGCGGCTCTACGACGACGAGCTGATCTACCGCGCCGAGCGCATTATCAACTGGTGCCCCCGCTGTCTGACGGCTATCTCGGACATCGAGGTCGAGTACCAGGACGACGACGGCGAGCTGGTCTCCATCCGTTACGGCTCCGGGGACTCGGAGATCGTCGTCGCGACGACCCGCGCCGAGACGATGCTCGGTGACACGGCCGTCGCCGTCCACCCGGACGACGAGCGGTACAAGCACCTGGTCGGCACCGAGATCGAGCTGCCCCTGACGGGCCGCCGTATCCCGGTCGTCGCCGACGAGCACGTCGACCCCGAGTTCGGCACCGGCGCCGTCAAGGTGACGCCCGCTCACGACCCGAACGACTTTGAGATCGGCCAGCGCCACAACCTGCCGAGCCTCGCGGTCATGGACGAGCGCGCGGTCATCACCGCCCACGGCCCCTTCCAGGGCCTGGACCGTCTGGAGGCCCGCTCCGCCATCGTCGCCGCGCTGCGCGCCGAGGGCCGCGTCGTCGCCGAGAAGCGTCCGTACGTCCACTCGGTCGGCCACTGCTCGCGCTGCAAGACCACCATCGAGCCGCGGCTGTCCATGCAGTGGTGGGTCAAGGTCGGCCCGCTCGCCAAGGCCGCCGGTGACGCGGTCCGCGACGGCAGGGTCAAGATCCATCCGCAGGAGATGGAGAAGCGGTACTTCGACTGGGTCGACAACCTTCACGACTGGTGCATCTCGCGCCAGCTGTGGTGGGGTCACCGCATTCCCGTCTGGTACGGCCCCAACGGGGAGATCGTCTGCGTCGGACCGGACGACGAGGCGCCGACGGGCGAGGGCTGGCACCAGGACACGGACGTCCTCGACACCTGGTTCTCCTCCGGCCTGTGGCCGTTCTCCACGCTCGGCTGGCCGGA
This sequence comes from Streptomyces sp. NPDC048353, assembly GCF_055587165.1. Lineage (NCBI taxonomy): Bacteria > Bacillati > Actinomycetota > Actinomycetes > Kitasatosporales > Streptomycetaceae > Streptomyces > Streptomyces sp. NPDC048353. Next base: position 399,832 of record NZ_JBVJGU010000001.1, read on the forward strand.
GCAGACCGACAGCCTCGCGAAGTTCTACCCGAACTCCGTCCTGGTCACGGGCTACGACATCCTCTTCTTCTGGGTCGCCCGGATGATGATGTTCGGCCTGTACGCGATGGACGGCACCCCGCCGTTCCACACCATCGCCCTGCACGGCATGGTCCGCGACCAGTTCGGCAAGAAGATGTCGAAGTCCTTCGGCAACGCGGTCAACCCGCTGGACTGGATGGACACGTACGGCTCCGACGCCGTCCGCTTCACCCTGGCGCGCGGCGCGAACCCGGGCGTCGACGTCCCGATCGGCGAGGACTGGGTCCAGGCCTCCCGCAACTTCGCCAACAAGATCTGGAACGCGACCCGCTTCGCGCTGATGAACGGCGCCACGGTCGAGGGCCCGCTGCCGGACCCGTCGCAGATGTCCGCCACTGACCGGTGGATCCTCTCCCGTCTCAACAAGACGGTCGCCGAGGTCGACGCCTTCTACGACGACTACCAGTTCTCGAAGCTGTCCGACTCCCTCTACCACTTCGCGTGGGACGAGGTCTTCGACTGGTTCGTCGAGCTGTCGAAGACGACGTTCTTCGCCGGCGGCGAGCAGGCCAAGGTCTCCGGCCGCGTCCTCGGTGAGGTCCTGGACGTGACGCTGCGGCTGCTGCACCCGGTCGTCCCGTTCGTCACCGAGACGCTCTGGACCACGCTCACCGGTCAGGAGTCCGTCGTCATCGCCGACTGGCCCGCCGATTCCGGCTTCCGCGACGAGGCCGCCGAGCGCGAGATCGAGCTCGTCCAGCAGGTCGTCACCGAGGTCCGCCGGTTCCGTTCCGACCAGGGGCTCCAGCCGGGGCAGAAGGTCCCGGCCCGCCTGGACCTCGCCGGGACCGCGCTCGCCCCGCACGAGGCGGCCATCCGGCAGCTGCTGCGTCTCCAGCCGGAGGGCGAGGGCTTCTCGGCCACCGCCTCCCTGCCGGTCGCCGGGGCCACGGTCGCGCTCGACCTCTCCGGCACCATCGACGTGGCGGCGGAGCGCAAGCGGCTCGCCAAGGACCTCGCGGCCGCCGAGAAGGAGAAGGCGCAGGCCAACGGAAAGCTCGGCAACGAAGCGTTCCTGGCCAAGGCGCCGGACAACGTGGTCGACAAGATCCGGACGCGGCTCGCCAAGGCCGACGAGGACATCGCCCGCATCCAGGCGCAGCTGGAGCGGCTGCCGCAGGCGTGATCCGACGCGAAGGGCCCGGGACCGGCCGGTCCCGGGCCCTTCGCGTTTGTCCGGAGTGCCTGACATCACGCGACTTGTGACCAAAGTCCGCCCCTTCGGGTCCAAGGACCTTGCATGATGGAAGGCATGCTCCGCCTCCCCGCCGTCCCCGCGCTGCGGCGCCGCGTGGACCGGTGGGCCGGATCGCCGCGGGCCCTCGACGTCGTCACGGCGCTGAGCGCCTTCGCCCTGATGCTCCTGGACGTGCCGGGCCTCGCCCGCGCCGACAACTCCCTGACCGGGGTCACCGCCACGCTCGTGCTCGCCGCCGGCGCCTCGACGCTGGTGCTGCGACGGCGGCTGCCCTGGGTCCCGTACCTCGTCGCGCTCGCCCTGATGGGCTGGCTGCACGAGCTGACCATGATCCAGTTCGCGCTGTACTCGCTGGGCCGCTTCCGGGGCCGCCGGATGGCCGTCCTCGCGACCGTCCTCTATGTGGCCGTGGCCTACGCGCTGTTCCACACCCCGGGCTGGCCCGGCCGGCACGGTGACACGCTGAGCGACTTCCTGAGCCTCGTGGTGCCGATCGGCGTCCTCGCCTCGGGCGTCGGCATCGCCGCCTACCGGCAGGACCTCGTCCGCGCGCTGGAGTCGCAGCGCGCCGAGGCCGCCGCCCGCCAGGCCGTCCAGGAAGAGCGGATCTCGGTGGGCCGGGACGTCCACGACCTGGTGGGGCGCGAGCTGACCGTCCTCGCGGTACGGGCCGAGGTGCTGGCCGTCCGGGCCGGGGGAGGGGCGTACCGCAAGGACTTCGACGAACTCGCCGACACCGCCCGCCGCGCCCACCACATGCTGAACGAGACGATCGTGCGCCGGGCCGACGGAGGCGCGGCGACCCCCGGCCTGGAAGGGCTGAGCGCCCTCGCCCGGGAGAGCGAGCGGATGGGCGGGCCGGTCGCGCTGACGGTCGCCGAGGAGGCCAAGGCGCTGTCGCCGCTGCGCCAGACGGCCGTGCACCGGGTGGTCCAGGAGTGCCTGACGAACGCGGCCAAGCACGCGCCGGGCCGGCCCGTGACCGTCGCGATCACGGTGGCCGGCCGCGACCTGCGCATCGACGTCGTCAACCCGCTGCCGGAGACCCCGCCGGACCGGGTGCCGGTCTCGACGGGGACGGGCCTGTTCTCGATGGAGGAGCGGGTCACCAGCATGGGGGGCACGCTGAAGGCCGGACCGGACGGGGACGTGTACCGGGTGACGGCGCTGCTTCCGACGGGCTTCGGCCCGGCCTAGCGGTGCGCCCCGACCCGCGGGCCCCGTGCGCCCCGACCGGCGCGCGCCCCGACCCGCGGGCACCCGCTCGCCCCGACCCGCGGGTGGCCCCGGGCCCCTGGGGCGAAAGTCCCGAATGGGGTGGGTCCGCGGTCCTGTCGGTGGGCCTCCGTAGACTGACCCCGTGAGTGAGCCCCGCGACCCGTTCGACGACATCGTCGACGCCGAGACCGACCGTGACCCCGACCTGGCGGTGATCGAGGCCGGCAGCCGCACCCTGCGCGCGCAGGCCGGTCCGCCCCAGGGTGACCCCGTGCCCTCCCGGCCCGCCGATCCGGAGGTGGACAAGGCGTTGCGCGAGGTCGAGACCGAGCTCGCGTCCCGCTGGGGCGAGACCAAGCTCGAGCCGTCGGTCCGCCGGATCGCCGCCCTGATGGACGTGCTCGGCGAGCCGCAGCGCGCGTACCCCTCGATCCACATCACGGGGACGAACGGCAAGACGTCGACCGCCCGCATGATCGAGGCGCTGCTGAGCGCCTTCGAGCTGCGCACCGGCCGGTACACCTCGCCGCACGTGCAGACGATCACCGAGCGGATCAGCCTCGACGGCGCCCCGATCTCGGCCGAGAAGTTCATCGAGACGTACGAGGACATCAAGCCGTACGTGGACCTCGTCGACGCCCGTGAGGAGTTCCGGCTCTCCTTCTTCGAGGTCATGACCGGAATGGCGTACGCGGCCTTCGCCGACGCGCCGGTGGATGTCGCCGTCGTCGAGGTCGGCATGGGCGGCACCTGGGACGCGACCAACGTCATCGACGCCTCGGTCGCCGTCGTCACCCCGATCGACCTCGACCACACCGACCGGCTCGGCGACACGCCCGGCGCGATCGCGGGCGAGAAGTCCGGGATCGTCAAGCAGGGCGCGACGGTCGTCCTGGCCCAGCAGCCGGTGGACGCGGCGCAGGTCATGCTGAAGAAGGCCGTCGAGGTGGACGCCACGGTGGCCCGCGAGGGCATGGAGTTCGGCATCGTCAGCCGCGAGATCGCGGTCGGCGGCCAGCTGCTGACCCTGCGCGGCCTCGGCGGTGAGTACGACGGCATCTTCCTCCCGCTCTACGGCGCCCACCAGGCGCACAACGCCGCCGTCGCCCTCGCGGCGGTGGAGGCGTTCTTCGGCATCGGCGCCGAGCACGCCCGGACGCTCGACGTCGACACGGTCCGCCGCGCCTTCGCCTCGGTCTCCACACCCGGCCGGATGGAGGTCGTCCGCAGCTCCCCGACCGTCATCCTGGACGCCGCCCACAACCCGGCCGGCGCCCGGGCGACGGCGGAGGGCATCAGCGAGGCCTTCGGCTTCTCGCGGCTCATCGGCGTGATCTCCACCAGCTCCGACAAGGACGCCAGGGGCCTGCTGGAGGCCTTCGAGCCGATCCTCGCCGAGGTCGTCGTCACGGCGAACTCCAGCCCGCGCGCCACCGACGTGGACGCGCTCGCCGCGCTCGCCGTCGAGGTCTTCGGCGACGAGCGGGTGGTCGTCGAGCCGCGCGTGGACGACGCCATCGAGGCGGCGATCACCCTCGCGGAGGAAGAGGACGAGTACGCCGGCGCGGGTGTGCTGGTCACCGGATCGATCTTCACCGTCGGGGACGCCCGGCTGCTGCTCGGAAGGCGCTGAATCCCATGCGTACGCTCTGTGCCTTGACGCTGATCGGCGAGTTCTTCGTGATCGGGTTCGCCGGGCTCGTCGCCATGAAGGACGACAGCCTGTCCATGACCGCGGTCTGGACGGTGTGCGGCGTCGCGATGCTGCTGTCGGTGCTGCTCTGCGGGATGATCACCCGCCCGGGCGGGCTCCAGCTGGGCTGGGCGCTGCAGATCGCCCTCATCGCGAGCGGGTTCGTGGTGCCGGTGATGTTCTTCCTCGGCGCGACCTTCGCGGTGCTGTGGTGGGCCTCGATCCGCTACGGCCGCACGATCGACGAGGCGAAGGCGCGCTGGGCCGCCCAGGCGGAGGCGGCGGAGACGGCCGACCCCGCGACGGCGACACCCACGTCGGAGCCCAACCCGGCCTAGGGCGTGTTTCGAAAGTCCCGTCTGGCCGGGAGCCCGCTCCCGTACGCCCGCGCCGTCCGGCCCCACGCCCGCGCGCGACCCGGTCCGCGTGTGGGCATCCGTACGGCTTGACGCTGCGTAATCGTCGGCCGTGCGGGACCTGTAGCCTCTGAGGTCCGCACACCGCATTTCGTAAGGAGTCTCCACCGTGAGCCAGCGCACGCTCGTCCTGCTCAAGCCCGACGCCGTCCGCCGCGGGCTGGTCGGCGAGATCATCGGCCGGATCGAGCGGAAGGCCGGCTGGACCATCTCCGCCCTCGAGCTGCGCCACCTGGACCAGGACACGCTGGAGCTGCACTACGGCGAGCACAAGGGCAAGCCCTTCTACGAGCCGCTGATGGGCTTCATGCAGTCCGGCCCGGTCGTCGCCCTGGTCGTCGACGGCGAGCGCGTCATCGAGGGCGTGCGCACCCTGGCCGGCCCGACCGACCCGATCGCCGCGGCCCCCGGGTCCATCCGGGGGGACTTCGGGACCATCGTCCGGGAGAACCTGATCCACGCCTCGGACTCCGAGGAATCCGCCATTCGGGAACTGAAGATCTTCTTCCCCGGCCTGGCATGACCCGGAGCTGACCCCGTGTCAGCCATCCACAGCAACGACCTGGGGCGACCGATGGAATTTCGGTCGCCCCCAGGCATATGAACGACGTAACCGGGAACGCATCGCTGCGTCCTACCGTCACCTATACAGAGGTGGGCCACCGCGCGGTATCCGTGCGGGCGGCACTACGATGGAAAACTCCACGCCGCACTACCCGCACCCACCACCTCGCCGACCTGAGAAGCCGTCAACGCTCCAATTGGGAAGGCCCGACGCATCCTCATGGGAAACAAGGGGAACTCAATGTCGTTCATCGGCCGTGACATGGCTGTCGACCTCGGGACCGCCAACACGCTGGTGTACGTCAGGGGTAAAGGCATCGTTCTGAACGAGCCGTCCGTCGTCGCGATCAACACCAACACCGGCGGGATCCTCGCGGTCGGTGCCGAGGCGAAGAAGATGATCGGCCGGACCCCCGGCAACATCGTCGCCGTCCGGCCTCTGAAGGACGGCGTGATCGCCGACTTCGAGATCACCGAGCGCATGCTCCGCTACTTCATCCTCAAGATCCACAAGCGCCGCTACCTCGCCCGCCCCCGGGTCGTCGTCTGCGTTCCCTCCGGCATCACCGGAGTCGAGCGCCGCGCCGTCATCGAGGCGTCGACGCAGGCCGGCGCCCGACAGGTGCACATCATCGAGGAGCCCATGGCCGCCGCCATCGGCTCCGGACTCCCCGTGCACGAGGCGACCGGCAACATGGTCGTGGACATCGGCGGCGGCACCACCGAGGTCGCCGTGATCTCGCTGGGAGGAATCGTCACGGCACAGTCCATCCGGGTCGCCGGCGACGAGCTGGACAACGCGATCATCCAGCACATCAAGAAGGAGTACTCGCTCCTCCTCGGTGAGCGCACCGCCGAACAGATCAAGATCACCATCGGCTCGGCGTACGACCTCGACAAGGACGAGCACACCGAGATCCGCGGCCGCGACCTCGTCTCCGGTCTGCCCAAGACCGTGGTCATCTCCGCCGCGGAGGTCCGCAAGGCCATCGAGGAGCCGGTCAACGCCATCGTCGACGCCGTGAAGACCACGCTCGACAAGTGTCCGCCCGAGCTCTCCGGTGACGTGATGGACCGCGGCATCGTTCTCACGGGTGGTGGCGCACTTCTGCGCGGCCTCGACGAGAGGCTGCGCCGCGAGACCGGAATGCCGATCCACATCGCCGAGGACCCGCTGGACTCGGTGGCGCTCGGCTCGGGCAAGTGCGTGGAGGAGTTCGAGGCGCTCCAGCAGGTGCTGGACGCCCAGCCCCGCCGCTGACGGTTCCGGGACCGTCCGCGCCGGCCCCCGGGCACCTCGGTCCGGGGGGCCGCCGGCACGGATGGTAAGAACACCCGTACAGCGGATCGTCGGTACACCGGCACAGACCGCACGGAACAACCGAACCAAGAGGAAAGGCACGGCCGCCGCACGTGAGGGACACACGAGAGAGCCGGCTGCTCCTGGTGCTGCTGATCGCCATCGCGTTCGCACTGATCACGGTGGACATCCGCGGAGGCCAGGAGTCACCGGTCGACGGCGCCCGGCAGGCCGCCGCCGCGGTCTTCGGCCCGGTGGAGAACGGCGTCGCGGCGGCCGTCGATCCGATCGGCAACGCCATAGGAGCCGTGCGCGATTCCGGCGAGCGCCACACCCGGATCGCCGCGCTGGAGCGCGAGAACGCCGCCCTCAAGACCAAGCTCGGCAGCGACGACCGCAACCGCAGCCGCGTCCGCGAGCTCGACACCATGCTGAAGACGGCGGGCGCCGGGCAGTACGGCATCAAGGCCGCCGAGGTCGTCGCCATAGGAGCGGCCCAGGGCTTCTCCTGGACCGTCACCATCGACGCCGGTGCCAACGACGGCATCACCCGCGACATGACCGTCCTCAACGGCGCGGGCCTCGTCGGCCGGGTGACCACGGTCGGCCCCTCGACGGCGACCGTGCTCCTCGCCAGCGACCCCGACTTCACCGTCGGCACCCGCATGGAGAAGACCGACGAACTCGGCTTCGCGACCGGCCAGGGCGACCGCCCGCTCCTCGTCCAGCTCCTCAACGGCAAGGCCAAGGTCAAGCCCGGGGACCGGATGGTCACCTTCGGCTCCCACGCCGACCGGCCCTTCGTGCCCGGCGTGCCCGTCGGCGAGGTCGTCCGCGTCGACCCGCCGGGCGGCGGCCTCACCCGTAACGTCTACGTCCGTCCGTACGTCGGCTTCACCAAGCTCGACATCGTCGGCGTCGTCGTCCAGGCCCCGCGCACCGACCCCCGCGACATGGTCCTGCCGCCCAAGCCCAAGCCGGCGCCGACCGTCACGGTCACCATCACGCCGACTCCGCCGCCCGGCCAGCAGGCGGGTCAGCCGCAGGGGCAGGTCGAGGGACAGGTGCAGGACGGCCAACCACAGGGCCAACCACAGGGCCAGGCACAGGACGGGCAGCAGCCCGCCGCGCCGGACGGCCGGCCGCCGGGGCAGGCGCCGGCCGACGGACAGAACCAAGAGCAGGGGGACTGAGGAATGAAGTTCAACCGCATCCTGCTCTCCACGGCCCTCGTCGTGGTCGCCCTCGTCATCCAGGTCTCCGTCCTCGCCCGGCTCCAGCTCCCCGGCGCCGTCCCCGACCTCGTCCTGCTGACCGTCCTCGGCCTCGCCCTGGTGTACGGCCCCGTCGGCGGCTGCCTCATCGGCTTCGGGGCCGGCCTCCTCGCCGACCTCGCCCCGCCCGCGGACCACGCCGTCGGCCGCTACGCCCTCGTCCTCTGCGTCATCGGCTACCTCGCCGGCCTCGCCCGCCCCGACAACGGCCGGCTCAAGTCCGCCAGCGGGCCCATGGCCGTGGTCGTCGTCGCCGCGGTCGGCACCACCCTGCTGTACGCGGGGGTCGGTGCCCTCGTCGGGGACACCGCCGCCCGCCACGTCGGCCTCGGCTTCCTGCTCTTCACCGCGGCCGTCTACGACCTCCTCCTCGCGCCCTTCACCGTGCCGCTGATCATGGCGCTGGCCCGGAAGGTGGACAACGACCCGCTCGCCGACGCCGGTGGCGGCGCCGCCACCGACGTCGCCTCCGGCTGGCTCTCCTCCGGCACCGGCCTGCGGATCGGCAACCAGCGCGGAGGCCTGCTCGTCAAGGCGGCCCGGGGCAGAGCCGCGCGAGCGGGCCGTATCAAGGGCGTCAAGCGACTGTGACCGAGGGGGCACCGGCAGTATGAGCAACATCCCGGAGACCGGGCGGACACCCAGGGTCCAGATCCGTCTCGTCATCATCCAGGTCCTCGTCTTCTCCCTCCTCCTCACCCTCGGCGGACGCCTCTGGTACCTCCAGATCCGCAACGGCAAGGAGTACACCGACGAGGCGAAGAGCAACCACGTCCAGCGGGTCGTCCAGCCCGCCGTGCGCGGCTCGATCCTCGACGCCCGCGGCGTCCCCCTCGCGGACAACGAGACCCGGCTCGTCGTCTCCGCGTCCCGCACCGCGCTGATGAAGATGAAGGACGACGGCAAGGGCGTCCTCACCCGGCTCGCCGGCGTCCTGGGCATGAAGCCCAAGGACGTCATGGACAAGGTCCGGCTCTGCGACTCCCAGACGCCGCAGCCCTGCTGGAACGGCTCGCCCTACCAGCCCATCCCGGTCACCCTCGAGGCCACCACCCAGCAGGCCCTGACGATCCGGGAGAGCGCCGAGGACTTCCCCGGCATCACCGCCGAACCCACCGCCGTCCGGCGCTACCCCGCGCCCGGCAAGGCCCGCTCCTCGCAGGTCCTCGGCTACCTCTCGCCGGTCACCGACGAGGAGATCGAGAAGGCCAAGGACACCGACTCGCCGCACCTGCGCTCCGACCAGGTCGGCCGCTCGGGCCTGGAGCGCACCTACGACAAGCAGCTGCGCGGCAAGGCCGCCGTCACGTCGTACGAGGTCGACAAGCTCGGCCGGGTGATGGGCCAGAGCGAGTCCGACCCCGGCGTGGCCGGCTCCAACGTCGTCACCAGCATCGACGCCCGGGTCCAGGCCGTCGCCGAGTTCGAGCTCCACGCGGCCATGGAGACCGTCCGCAAGGAGACCGACAAGATCACCGGCCGTCCCTACGAGGCCGACGCGGGCGCCGTCGTCGTCCTGGAGTCCCGGACCGGCCGGGTCGTCGCCATGGCCTCCCAGCCCGACTACGACCCCAACGCCTGGATCGGCGGCATCTCCGGCAAGGAGTACGCCCGTCTCACCGACAAGAACTCGAACTACCCCTTGCTGAACCGGGCCATCCAGGGCCAGGCGCCCGCCGGCTCGGTCTTCAAGGTCGTGTCGGCGAGTGCGGCCGTCCGCGGCGGCCACCCCTTCAACGACCTCTACAACTGCAGCAGCTCCTACAGCATGGGCAACCGCAGCTTCGCGAACTTCGAGTCGCAGGGGCACGGCCCCATCACCCTCGGGGACGCCCTCAAGTTCTCCTGCAACACCGTCTTCTACCGTCTGGGCCACCAGGAGTGGCAGCGCGACGGCGGGCTCAAGCCCAAGAAGGACGCCCACGACTGGTTCTACCGCACCGCCCACGACTTCGGTTTCGGCTCCGAGACCGGCGTCGACCTGCCCAACGAGGTCAGCGGCCGCATCCCCGACCGGCAGTGGAAGAAGAGCTTCTGGGAAGCCAACAAGGACGCCTGGTGCAAGCAGGGCAAGAAGGGCGGCTCGTACGTCGAGCAGATCGCCTACGAGAGCTGCCTCGAAGGCAACCAGCTGAAGGCCTTCGACAGCATCAACTTCGCCATCGGACAGGGTGACGTCCTCATCACCCCCATCCAGCTGGCCACCGCCTACGCCGCCATCAGCAACGGCGGCACCCTCTACAACCCCACCATCGGCAAGGCCGTGATCAGCCCGGACGGCAAGAAGGTCACCGAGATCAAGCCCAAGCCCCACGGCAGGCTGCCGGTCGACGCCCAGACCATCAAGGACCTCGACAAGGGGCTGCGCTCCGTCGTCGAGCCCGGCGGCACCGCCGCCTGGCGGTTCGGCGGCTGGCCACAGGACAAGATCCCGATGCACGCCAAGACGGGCACCGCCCAGGTCTACGGCAAGCAGACCACCTCCTGGTTCGCGACCTACACCCGCGACTACACGATCGTCATGACGATCTCCCAGGGTGGTACGGGCTCCGGCGCCTCCGGCCCCGCCGTGCGCAACATCTACGACGCGATCTACGGCCTCGACGACGAGGGCAACCAGGACCTCGGGCGGGCCCTGCTGCCCCAGCCGCAGAAGACGCTGCCGAGGATCCTCGCCGACGGGACCATCGAGACGCCCACGATCAAGCCGTACGACCCCGCGGCACAGCTGGTCGACCCGAACAAGAAGAGGGAAGGCGGGCAGGAGCCACTCGCGGGCCCGCCCCCCGCCGTCTGGAGGGACTGACCCGATGACCGCACCCCACGGCTTCTCCGTCTCCCGGTACGCCCCCGAACGCGGCCCGATCGCGAAGCTGACCGCCCGGGACTCGGTGCTGCGCCGGCTCGACTGGCCGATCCTGCTCTCCAGCATCGCCCTGTCCCTGCTCGGCGCCCTGCTCGTCTGGTCCGCCACCCGGGGCCGTACGGAGCTGAACCAGGGCGACCCGTACTACTTCCTCTTCCGCCACGTCCTCAACACCGGCATCGGGCTCACCCTGATGATCGGCACCGTCTGGCTCGGCCACCGCACCCTGCGCGGCGCGGTACCGGTCCTCTACGGCATCTCCGTCCTGCTGATCCTCGCCGTCCTCACCCCGCTCGGGGCCACCATCAACGGCGCGCACGCCTGGATCGTCCTCGGCGGCGGCTTCTCCCTCCAGCCCAGCGAGTTCGTCAAGATCACGATCATCCTGATCATGGCGGTGCTGCTGGCCTCCAAGGTCGACGCGGGCGACCAGATCCACCCCGACCACCTCACCGTCGCCAAGGCGCTCGTCCTGGCCGCCCTCCCGATGGGCATCGTCATGCTGATGCCCGACCTCGGCTCGGTGATGGTCATGGTGGTGATCGTGCTGGGTGTGCTCCTCGCCTCCGGCGCCTCCAACCGCTGGGTCCTCGGCCTCATCGCCGCCGGGGTCACCGGAGCCCTCCTCGTCGCCGCGCTCGGTGTGCTCGACGAGTACCAGCTCAACCGCTTCGCCGCCTTCGCCAACCCCGAGCTCGACCCGGCGGGCGTCGGCTACAACACCAACCAGGCCCGGATCGCGATCGGCTCCGGCGGGCTGTACGGCGCCGGGCTCTTCAACGGCCACCAGACCACCGGCCAGTTCGTGCCCGAACAGCAGACCGACTTCATCTTCACCGTCGCCGGCGAGGAGCTGGGCTTCCTCGGCGGCGCGCTGATCCTCGGCCTGCTCGGCGTCATCCTCTGGCGGGCCTGCCGCATCGCCCGCGAGACCACCGAGCTGTACGGCACGATCGTCGCCGCCGGCATCATCGCCTGGTTCGCGTTCCAGTCCTTCGAGAACATCGGCATGACGCTCGGCATCATGCCGGTGGCGGGACTGCCGCTGCCGTTCGTCTCCTACGGCGGCTCGTCGATGTTCGCCGTGTGGGTGGCGATCGGGCTGCTCCAGTCGATCCGGGTCCAGCGGCCGATGACCGCCTGAGACCCAAGCCGCTCTGCGCGAAAGCCCGTTGGCGACTAGATTCGATACATGGCCGAGACGAAGCGCGAGATCGAGCGGAAGTACGAAGCCACCGACGAGACGAGGCTGCCGGACCTCACCCGGGCCCCGGGGGTCTCGGCCGTCCAGGACAGAGGCGTCGACGAACTCGACGCCGTCTACTACGACACCGCCGACCTCCGCCTGGCCGCCGGCTCCCTGACCCTGCGCCGCCGCACCGGCGGCGGGGACGCCGGCTGGCACCTCAAGCTGCCCGTCGCCCCCGGGGTGCGCGACGAGATCAGGGCCCCGCTGGACGACACCCTCCCGGAGTCGCTGGCCGGGCTGCTGCGCTCCCGAACCCTGGGCGGCGAGGTCGCCCCCGTGGTCCGGCTCCTCTCCTCCCGGGCCGTCCGCCATCTGCTGGACGACGCGGGGACCCTGCTGGCCGAGGTGTCGGTGGACACCGTCCTCGCCGAGCGACTCGGCGAGGACGGGGGAGCGACCGCCTCCTGGAAGGAGATCGAGGTCGAGCTGGCGGACGGCGCCGACCCCGGCCTCCTCGACGCGGTCGAGAAGCGGCTCAGGAAGGCGGGCGTACGGCCCTCCACCGCCCCGTCGAAGCTGGCCAGGGCGCTGGCGGAGACGACCCCGGCACCGCCCGCGGCCGACCCGGCGACCCGGCCGCCGGCCCTCGCCGAGGACACCGCGGGCGGCCGCGTCCTCGCGTACGTACGGGAACAGGTCGAGGCGATCGTCCGCTACGACCCCGCCGTCCGGCGCGAGCTGCCCGACGCCGTCCACAAGATGCGCGTCGCCACCCGCAGGCTCCGCAGCGCCTTCAAGACGTACGGCAAGGTCCTCGACCGGACCGTCACCGACCCCATCGGCGAGGAGCTCAAGTGGCTGGCCGGGGAGCTCGGCGTGGCCCGCGACCAGGAGGTCCTCGCCGCCCACCTGGCCGACCGGGTCGACGCGGTCCCCGACACCCTGCTCCTCGGGCCCGTCCGCGCCCGGCTCCGCGTCTGGGACGCCGCCGTCGGCGCCGACGCGCGCCGCACGGCCCTCGCCGCCCTCGACTCCGACCGCCACCTGGCGCTCCTGCGGACCTTGCACGCGCTGGTCGCCGACCCGCCGCTGCGCAAGGCCGCCCACCGGGACGCCCCGAAGGTCCTCACCAAGGCGGTCGGCAAGGACTACGACCGGCTCGCCGGGCGGGTCGACCGCGCCCTGTCCCTTCCCCCCGGGCACGAGCGCGACCTCGCCCTGCACGGGGCCCGCAAGGCCGCCAAGCGCACCCGCTACGCCGCCGAGGCCGCCACCCCGGCCCTCGGCAAGCCCGTCAAGCGCTTCGCCCGGCGGATCAAGTCCGTCCAGTCGCTCCTCGGCGACCACCAGGACAGCGTCGTCGCCCGCGAGACCCTGCGCACCCTGGCGATCCAGGCCCACGCGGCGGGGGAGCCGGCCTTCGTCTGGGGGCTGCTGTACGGCCGGGAGGAGGCGCTCGGCGCGGCCCTGGAGGACCGGTTCCCCGAGGTCTGGAAGCGGACCTCGGCGACGAAAACGAGGGCGGCGGTCGGCTTCTGAGGAGCGGGTACGCTTGAGAGTCGCCCCCTGCCAGCTCACGAAGGTTCGAGATGTCTGCTGCCGAGTCTGTCTTCCCGCAGCTCGAAGCTCTGCTCCCGCACGTGCAGAAGCCGATCCAGTACGTCGGTGGAGAGCTGAACTCCACGGTCAAGCCGTGGGAGTCCGCCGACGTGCGCTGGGCGCTCATGTACCCGGACGCGTACGAGGTCGGCCTGCCCAACCAGGGCGTCATGATCCTGTACGAGGTGCTGAACGAGCGGGAGGGCGTCCTCGCCGAGCGCACCTACAGCGTCTGGCCGGACCTCGAAGAGCTGATGCGGGAGCACGGCGTCCCGCAGTTCACCGTGGACAGCCACCGGCCCGTGGGCGCGTTCGACGTCTTCGGCCTGAGCTTCTCCACCGAGCTGGGCTACACCAACATGCTCACCGCCCTCGACCTCGCGGGCATCCCGCTGGAGTCGAAGGACCGGACCGTCGACCACCCGATCGTGCTCGCGGGCGGCCACGCGGCCTTCAACCCCGAGCCGATCGCGGACTTCATCGACGCGGCGATCATCGGCGACGGAGAGCAGGCCGTCCTCGACATGACCGAGATCATCCGCGGCTGGAAGGCCGAGGGCCGCCCCGGCGGCCGCGAGGAGGTCCTCCTCCGGCTCGCCAGGACGGGCTCGGTCTACATCCCCGGCTTCTACGACGTCGAGTACCTCCCCGACGGCCGTATCGCCCGGGTCGTCCCCAACCGCTCCGGCGTGCCGTGGCGGGTGTCCAAGCACACCGTCATGGACCTCGACGAGTGGCCGTACCCCAAGCAGCCGCTGGTCCCGCTCGCCGAGACCGTCCACGAGCGGATGTCCGTCGAGATCTTCCGCGGCTGCACCCGCGGCTGCCGTTTCTGCCAGGCCGGCATGATCACGCGCCCCGTGCGGGAGCGAAGCATCACCGGCATCGGCGAGATGGTCGAGAAGGGTCTGAAGGCGACCGGCTTCGAGGAGGTCGGCCTGCTCTCGCTGTCCTCGGCGGACCACACCGAGATCGGCGACATCGCGAAGGGCCTGGCCGACCGGTACGAGGAGGACAAGATCGGTCTGTCCCTCCCCTCGACCCGGGTAGACGCGTTCAACGTCGACCTGGCCAACGAGCTGACCCGCAACGGCCGCCGGTCCGGCCTCACGTTCGCCCCCGAGGGCGGCTCCGAGCGCATGCGCAAGGTCATCAACAAGATGGTCTCGGAGGAGGACCTGATCCGGACCGTCTCCACCGCGTACGGCAACGGCTGGCGTCAGGTGAAGCTGTACTTCATGTGCGGCCTGCCGACCGAGACGGACGAGGACGTCCTGCAGATCGGTGACATGGCGGTCAAGGTGATCGCCGAGGGCCGCAAGGTGTCGGGCCAGAACGACATCCGCTGCACGGTGTCGATCGGCGGCTTCGTGCCCAAGCCGCACACCCCCTTCCAGTGGGCGCCGCAGCTCTCCGCCGAGGAGACCGACGCCCGCCTGGAGAAGCTCCGCGACAAGATCCGCGGCGACAAGAAGTACGGCCGCTCGATCGGCTTCCGCTACCACGACGGCAAGCCCGGCATCGTCGAGGGCCTGCTCTCGCGCGGCGACCGCCGGATCGGCGCGGTCATCCGCGCGGTCTACGACGACGGCGGCCGCTTCGACGGCTGGCGCGAGCACTTCTCGTACGACCGCTGGATGGCCTGCGCCGAGAAGACGCTGCCCGAGCAGGGCGTCGACGTCGACTGGTACACCACCCGCGAGCGCACCTACGAAGAGGTCCTGCCCTGGGACCACCTGGACTCCGGTCTCGACAAGGACTGGCTCTGGGAGGACTGGCAGGACGCGCTGGACGAGACCGAGGTCGAGGACTGCCGCTGGACCCCGTGCTTCGACTGCGGCGTGTGCCCGGCCATGCAGACCGAGATCCAGGTCGGCCCGACCGGCAAGAAGCTGCTGCCGCTGACGGTTGTCCAGTAGCCCGTTCCGGTCACACTCCGACGACGGCCCGGTGCGAGGGGAAACCCTCCGCCGGGCCGTCGCGTCATTCCCAGCATGAGCATGGAGAAGCCGCAGCCGCGTCCCGCCCCCGAAGGCTGTGTGACGGCGTTCGTCAGGATTCCGGTACGCCTCGTGGTCCTGCTGGTCGTCGTGCCGGTACGGATGGTCTGGGACCTCTTGGCCGCCGGCGGGCGGTTCCTCGAACGGGCGGTGTGGCGGCCGCTGGCCCGTGGGCTCGGATGGCTCGGCGGACGGCTGGCCGTCCCGCTCCTCTGGCTGGGCCGCCAGGTGCTGGCCCCGTTCCTCCGCGGCCTGGGCGTCGCCGCCCTCTGGCTGGCCAAGGCCGTGTGCGTATGGCCCTGGGTGGGCCTGTGGCGGTACGTGCTGGTGCCGGCCGTCCGCTACGGCCTCGTCCTTCCCGCGCGCTGGGCCTACCGCTGGATCCTCGCGCCCGTCGGCCGGGCGCTCGCCTTCCTCGCCGTCGGCCTGTGGACGTACGGCGTCCTGCCGCTGGCCCGCTACGGCTTCGCGATCCCGGCCGGATGGCTGTACGCCACCGTCCTCACCCCGCTCGGACACGGCATCGCCTGGCTCCTCACCGGAATCGGACGGGGCCTGGGCGTCCTGGCCAAGGCCGTGTTCGTGTGGCCGTGGGTGGGCCTGTGGCGGTACGTGCTGGTGCCGGCCGTCCGCTACGGCCTCGTCCTCCCGCTCGGTCTGCTGTGGCGGTACGTCCTCGTCCCGGTCGGGCGGGAGGTCGTCGGCGCCCTCCGGGTCGGCTGGCGGATCGCCGGGTTCGTCTCCCGCGCCGTCGGCCGAGCCCTGGCCCGGGCCGCCTGGCACCTGCTCGGCCGTCCCGCCGTCCTGATCTACCGGACCGTGTGCGCGCCCGTCGGCCGCCTGCTGCGGGACGGCGTCTGGACCCCGGCCCGCAGGGCCGCCTCCGAGGCGCGGCGCGCCGCCCGCGCGGCGTTCGGATCGGCGCGCGCGAGCGTGCGACAGGCCCGGCGGGACGCCTGGTACGCACTGGTCGGCGGAGCCCGGACGACCGAGCCTGGGGAACCGGCGGTGGCCCAGGCGCGTACTCTGGGTAGTACAGCAACCGCCTCCGGCGCGGCGCCCGCACCCGAGATCTCCCCGCGACAGCGGGGGTGAGCCGGTCGGGACCCCCAGAGGCAGGCCACCCGCATTTCGTGGGCGGTGCGCCACCCGCGCCCGCCCCGCACCGAGGAGAAGAACCACTGGGCAAGCGACAGCCCGAAGGCCCGCCGCCCGCACCGGCGGTGCAGCGCATCCGACTGCGCTACACCAAGCGCGGCCGCCTCCGGTTCACCAGCCACCGTGACTTCCAGCGCGCGTTCGAGCGGGCGCTGCGCCGCGCCGAGGTGCCCATGGCGTACTCGGCCGGCTTCACCCCGCACCCCAAGGTGTCGTACGCCAACGCCGCCCCCACGGGTACGGGCTCCGAGGCCGAGTACCTGGAGATCGCCCTCACCGAGGCGCGGGATCCGGAGACGCTGCGGGCCCTGCTCGACGAGTCGCTCCCGGCCGGCCTCGACATCACCGACGCCGTCGAGGCCCGGACCTCCGGACTCGCCGACCGGCTCACCGCCTCCGTGTGGGAGCTGCGGCTCGACGGCGTCACCGTCGAGGAGGTGACGAAGGCCGTCGAGGCCTTCCTCGCCGCCGAGACCGTGGAAGTCCGACGCAAGACCAAGAACGGCATCCGCACCTTCGACGCCCGTTCCGCCGTCGCCGACCTCGTCGCGGATCATCCACAGGCACGTTCCCTGGCTGATAGGCCGCTGGACAATGCCTGTGCGATACTGCGGCTGGTTGTTCGGCACGTGACACCTGCCGTGCGACCCGACGACGTCCTGTCCGGTCTCCGAGCTGTGGCCGACCTGGCGCCGCCGGTCCCCGCTGCGGTGACCAGGCTGGCGCAGGGGCTCTTCGACGAGGAGTCCGGCACGGTGACCGACCCGCTCGCGCCCGACCGCGAGGCAGTCACGGCCGCTCCACCCAAGGCCGCCGCGACCGCCTCAGCGACGGCGCCGGGTGCCGGTACCGCGTAGGGAGCGGTCGTTGTAGCGCAGCCCTGGCACTCGGGAGCCACCTGGGTCGGGCAGCGCACAGACCAGGAGACTTTCGCCAGGCCGTACGCACCACGCGTAGGGAACCGGCGAGCCAGACATCAGCTCCCGTGCGGC
Source organism: Streptomyces sp. NPDC048353 (assembly GCF_055587165.1). Taxonomy (NCBI): domain Bacteria; kingdom Bacillati; phylum Actinomycetota; class Actinomycetes; order Kitasatosporales; family Streptomycetaceae; genus Streptomyces; species Streptomyces sp. NPDC048353. The sequence continues at coordinate 417,380 of NZ_JBVJGU010000001.1, forward strand.
GCCCGCGCCCCGGACGGCGGCACCGCGCATCTCGCGCGATCGTGCCGCCGGACCGGACCAAGACGCGGCGCCCGGGAGCGTGACGGGAGAAACCCCGCATGCTCGAGCCGAACGAAGAGAACAACAACGCACCTGGTGACAAGCTGCCGCCGCGCCGCAGGCGCCGCGCAGCCTCCCGGCCGGCCGGACCCCCGGTCGCCGCGGACACCACCACCGAAGCCGCCGTGGAGACGCCCGCCGAGGCGCCCGTAGCGGCCGCACCGCAGGAGACCCCGGCCGAGGAGTCCGCCGCGCCCGCGCCGCGCGCCCGCCGTCGTGCCACCCGCAAGGCCACCTCCGCCGAGGCGCCGGTCGAGGCCGCCCCCGTGCAGGAGGCGTCGGCCGAGGAGTCCGCCGCGCCCGCGCCGCGGACCCGTCGTCGTGCCACCCGTAAGGCCACCTCCGCCGAGGCGCCCGCCGAGGCCGTCGCCGTGACGCCCGCCGAGGCGCCGGTCGAGGCCGCACCCGTGCAGGAGGCGTCGGCCGAGGAGTCCGCCGCGCCCGCGCCGCGGACCCGTCGCCGTGCCACCCGTAAGGCCACCTCGCCCGAGGCCCCCGCCGAGCAGCCCGTCGAGCCGGCCGCGGAGACCGCCGTCGCCGAGGCGCCCGTCGAGGCCGCCCCCGTGCAGGAGGCGCCGGCCGAGGAGTCCGCCGCGCCCGCGCCGCGGACCCGCCGTCGTGCCACCCGTAAGGCCACCTCGCCCGAGGCCCCCGCCGCTCCGGCCGGCGAGACCCTGCCACAGGAGACCGTCGAGCAGATCACCGCCGACGAGCCCGAGGTCGCCGCCGCCGAGAAGGCCGCCACCCGCGGCCGTACCCGCCGCCGCGCCGTCTCGCCGCAGTTCACCGCCGAGCCGGTCGTCGCCCCCAAGGCCGAGGAGACCTCGCGCGGTCGCCGGGCCGCGCGCCCCGCCGTCGCCGTCTTCCAGGCCCCGGTCTTCACCGAGCCGATGTTCCAGACCCCGGAGACCGCGGCCGCCGCGGCCGCCGCCGAGGCCGTGGAGGAGCCGGACGAGGAAGAGACCGTCGAGACCCCCGAGCCGGTCGCCGAGACCGTCGAGCGCCCCGAGCCCGCCGGCCGTCGCCGCCGTCGCCGCCGTGGCGAGCCCGCCGCGGAGGCCGAGCCCGTCGCCGTCGAGCCCGTGCCGGCCACGGTGGCCGACGAGCCCGAGGTCGAGGCGGAGGAGCCCGAGGCCGAGGCCGACGACACCGACGAGTACGAGGACCGCCCGTCCCGCCGTCGCCGCCGGGGCGGCCGTCGCCGTCGCCGTGGCGAGCTCGCCGAGACGGAGGAGTCCGACGAGGCCGAGGAGGCGGAGGAGCCCCACGCCGAGGACGAGGAGTCCGAGGACGAGTCCGACGCCGACAGCGACGACGACGAAAGCGGTTCCGCGTCCGGCAGCAGCAGCTCCCGTCGCCGTCGCCGCCGTCGCCGCCGCAGCGGTGACGCCTCCGGCGAGACCGAGGCGGGCGAGGACGACGGCGTCCGTACGGTCGTCAAGGTCCGCGAGCCCCGCCCGGCGCGCGAGAAGGCCGAGCCGTCCGACGAGGTGCAGTCCATCAAGGGCTCCACGCGTCTGGAGGCGAAGAAGCAGCGCCGCCGCGAGGGCCGCGAGCAGGGCCGCCGCCGCGTCCCGATCATCACCGAGGCCGAGTTCCTGGCCCGCCGCGAGGCCGTCGAGCGCGTCATGGTCGTCCGCCAGAACGGCGAGCGCACCCAGATCGGCGTCCTGGAAGACGACGTGCTCGTCGAGCACTACGTCAACAAGGAGCAGGCCACCTCGTACGTCGGCAACGTCTACCTGGGCAAGGTCCAGAACGTGCTGCCGTCGATGGAGGCCGCCTTCGTCGACATCGGCAAGGGCCGCAACGCCGTCCTGTACGCCGGTGAGGTCAACTTCGAGGCGCTCGGCATGGCTCACGGGCCGCGCCGCATCGAGACCGCCCTCAAGTCCGGCCAGTCCGTCCTCGTCCAGGTGACGAAGGACCCGATCGGCCACAAGGGCGCGCGTCTGACGAGCCAGGTGTCCCTGCCCGGGCGCTACCTCGTGTACGTCCCCGAGGGCTCCATGACCGGCATCAGCCGCAAGCTCCCGGACACCGAGCGGGCCCGGCTGAAGACCATCCTCAAGAAGATCGTCCCCGAGGACGCGGGCGTCATCGTGCGCACCGCCGCCGAGGGCGCGAGCGAGGACGAGCTGCGCCGTGACGTCGAGCGTCTGCAGGGGCAGTGGGAAGAGATCCAGAAGAGGGCCAAGAGCGGCGGCGCGACCAACGCGCCGACCCTCCTCTACGGCGAGCCGGACATGACCGTCCGCGTCGTCCGCGACATCTTCAACGAGGACTTCTCCAAGGTCATCGTCAGCGGTGACGACGCCTGGGAGACCATCCACGGGTACGTGAACCACGTCGCCCCGGACCTGACCGACCGCCTGTCCAAGTGGACGAGCGAGGTCGACGTCTTCGCGACGTACCGGATCGACGAGCAGCTGATGAAGGCGCTGGACCGCAAGGTCTGGCTGCCGAGCGGCGGCTCGCTGGTGATCGACAAGACCGAGGCGATGATCGTCGTCGACGTCAACACCGGCAAGTTCACCGGCCAGGGCGGCAACCTCGAGGAGACCGTGACGAGGAACAACCTCGAAGCGGCCGAGGAGATCGTGCGCCAGCTCCGGCTGCGCGACCTGGGCGGCATCGTCGTCATCGACTTCATCGACATGGTCCTGGAGTCCAACCGCGACCTGGTGCTGCGCCGTCTCCTGGAGTGCCTGGGCCGGGACCGGACCAAGCACCAGGTGGCCGAGGTCACCTCGCTCGGCCTGGTCCAGATGACCCGCAAGCGGGTCGGCCAGGGCCTCCTGGAGTCCTTCTCCGAGACCTGCGTCCACTGCAACGGCCGCGGTGTGATCGTCCACATGGAGCAGCCGACCGCCCCCGGCGGCGGCGGTGGCGGCAAGCGCGCCAAGAAGCGCGGCCGCGGTGGCGCGGAGCACCACGAGCACGAGCACGAGCACGTCGAGAGCGCCGCGACGGCCGAGCCGGAGGAGACCGAGACGGTCGAGACGGAGGCCGAGCTGGCCGCCGAGGTCGCCGCTCCGGTCGCCGTGGCCGAGCCCTTCCGCCCCGACGAGGAGCTGTACAGCAGCGCCGCCGAGGCCGAGGCCGCCGCCACCCGCGGCCGTGGCCGCCGCCGCGCGACCCGCAAGGTCTCCGCGCCGGCCGGTCCGCCGGTCGTCGAGCCCGCACCGGTCGTCGAGCCGGAGCCGGTCGTGGAGGCCGCGCCCGTCGTCGAGCCGGAGCCGGTCGTCGAGGAGGCCCCCGTGGCCGCCCCGCCGAAGGCCCGCCGCCGTGCGACCCGCAAGGCGACGGCACCTGCCGGTTCCCCGGCCCCGGCGCCGGTCGTCGAGGCCGAGCCCGTGGCACCCGCCGCGGAGCCCGCGCCCGAGCCGGTCGTGGAGGCCGCGCCCGAGCCGGTCGTCGAGGAGGCCCCCGTGGCCGCCCCGCCGAAGGCCCGTCGCCGGGTGGTCCGCAAGGTCACCGCGCCCGCCGGGTCCCCGACGGGCGCCGAGGAGGCCGCCGTCGTGGTGGTCGAGTCGCCGGCCGCTCCCGTGACCGAGGCGGCCGAGGCCGACGTCGAGGCCGAGGCTCCCGCCCCGGCCAAGAAGACGGCCCGCAAGGCCGCCAAGAAGACGACGACGACCGCCAAGAAGACCGCCGCCAAGAAGACGACGACGGCCAAGAAGACGGCTGCCAAGAAGACGACGACCGCCAAGAAGACGGCTGCCAAGAAGACCGCCGCCCCCACGCAGGACTGACGGGGCACCGACGCAGCCGGCCCGTGTGGGCCGTCCTCGCCCGAGGACGGCCCACACGGCTTTGACACGATTCGGAAAACAGGAACCAGCCCGATGAACAACATCCCCACCACGCGCGTCCGCAAGGCCGTCATCCCTGCCGCCGGTCTGGGCACGCGGTTCTTGCCGGCGACCAAGGCGACTCCCAAGGAGATGCTGCCGGTCGTCGACAAGCCGGCCATCCAGTACGTGGTGGAGGAGGCGGTGTCGGCCGGTCTGGAGGACGTCCTGATGGTGACGGGGCGCAACAAGCGCCCCCTCGAGGACCACTTCGACCGCAACCACGAGCTGGAGTCCGCCCTCACCCGCAAGGGTGACGAGGAGCGCCTGGCGAAGGTGCAGGAGTCGAGCGAGCTCGCCACCATGCACTACGTCCGCCAGGGCGACCCCCGCGGCCTCGGCCACGCCGTGCTCTGCGCGGCCCCGCACGTCGGCGACGAGCCGTTCGCGGTCCTCCTCGGCGACGACCTGATCGACCCCCGTGACCCGCTGCTCGCCCGGATGCTGGAGGTCCTGACCCGGCGCGGCGGCAGCGTCGTCGCCCTGATGGAGGTGGACCCGGCCCAGATCCACCTCTACGGCTGCGCCGCCGTCGAGATGACCGAGGACGCCGACGTCGTGCGGGTCACCGGCCTGGTGGAGAAGCCGGACCCGGCCGACGCGCCGAGCAGCTACGCCGTCATCGGCCGCTACGTCCTGGACCCGGCCGTCTTCGGCGTGCTGGGCCGGACCGAGCCCGGCCGTGGCGGGGAGATCCAGCTGACCGACGCCCTGGAGACCCTGGCGCGTGACGAGTCCGTGGGCGGACCCGTCCACGGCGTGGTGTTCAAGGGGCGCCGCTACGACACGGGCGACCGCGGCGACTACCTCCGGGCGATCGTCCGCCTCGCGTGCGAGCGCGAGGACCTCGGCCCCGAGTTCCGCGCCTGGCTGCGCGGCTTCGTCGCCGAGACCGCCGAGACCGCCGAGGCGTGACGCCCGGCCCGTGCGCGGCGCCCCCGGGCGCCCCGCGGGGCCGAAGCGGTACGGTCCGCCGAATTTGACCCCTTGCGGCACCGGCCCGTAACCTTGACCGTCGGCGTGTCGTATGACGTGCCACTCCCCTGAGCACCCTCCTCCCGTCCGTCGGGAGAGGCCGCTCGTCCACTTCCGGATCACCGCGGGCCTCGGCCCGTGTGAGCGGCTGGCATCAGGGGTCCGTTCCCGAGTGAGAGAGAGATCCGCGTGTACGCCATCGTGCGCAGCGGTGGTCGCCAGCACAAGGTTGCTGTCGGCGACATCGTTGAGGTTGACAAGATTTCCACTGCCAAGGTTGGCGACACGGTCGAGCTCTCGACCCTGCTCGTTGTCGACGGCGACGCCGTGACCAGCGACCCGTGGGTCCTGGCCGGTATCAAGGTCACGGCCGAGGTCGTGGACCACCACAAGGGCGCGAAGATCGACATCCTTCGCTACAAGAACAAGACCGGCTACCGCCGTCGCCAGGGCCACCGCCAGCAGTACACGGCGATCAAGGTCACCGGCATCCCCACGGCTGCGAAGTAAGGGACTGAGGAGAGATGGCACACAAGAAGGGCGCATCGTCCACTCGGAACGGTCGCGACTCCAACGCTCAGCGGCTCGGCGTGAAGCGCTTCGGCGGTCAGGTCGTCAACGCCGGTGAGATCCTGGTCCGCCAGCGTGGCACCCACTTCCACCCGGGCGCGGGCGTCGGCCGCGGCGGCGACGACACGCTGTTCGCCCTCAACGCCGGTGCGGTGCAGTTCGGCACCCACCGTGGCCGCAAGGTCGTGAACATCGTTCCGGTCGCCTGATCGGTTCTTTTGCGGAGGCGGACCTCACTTCCCGTAACGGGAAGCGGGTCCGCCTTTCGCGTGTTACTAGATAGACATTCCGTACGTAAGTAAATGGAGGCACACCCATGACCACCTTCGTGGACCGCGTCGAGCTGCACGTCGCCGCGGGTAACGGAGGCCACGGCTGCGCCTCCGTTCACCGGGAGAAGTTCAAGCCGCTCGGCGGCCCGGACGGTGGCACAGGCGGCCGTGGCGGCGATGTGATCCTGGTCGTCGACCAGTCCGTCACCACGCTCCTCGAATATCACCACTCGCCGCACCGCAAGGCGACCAACGGCAAGCCCGGCGAGGGCGGCAACCGCTCCGGCAAGGACGGCCAGGACCTCGTCCTGACCGTGCCCGACGGCACCGTCGTCCTCGACAAGCAGGGCAACGTCCTCGCGGACCTGGTCGGCGAGGGCACGACGTACGTCGCCGCCCAGGGCGGCCGCGGCGGACTCGGCAACGCGGCGCTCGCCTCCGCGCGGCGCAAGGCGCCCGGCTTCGCGCTGCTCGGCGAGCCCGGCGACCTGGGCGACATCGTCCTGGAGCTGAAGACCGTCGCCGACGTGGCGCTCGTGGGCTACCCCAGCGCCGGCAAGTCCTCCCTCATCTCCGTCCTCTCGGCCGCCAAGCCGAAGATCGCGGACTACCCCTTCACCACGCTCGTCCCGAACCTGGGCGTCGTCACCGCCGGCTCGACGGTCTACACCATCGCCGACGTTCCCGGCCTGATCCCGGGCGCCAGCCAGGGCCGCGGCCTCGGCCTGGAGTTCCTGCGCCACGTCGAGCGCTGCTCGGTGCTGGTGCACGTCCTGGACACGGCGACGCTGGAGTCCGACCGCGACCCGGTCTCCGACCTCGACGTCATCGAGGAGGAGCTGAGGCAGTACGGCGGCCTCGACGACCGGCCCCGGATCGTCGTCCTCAACAAGATCGACATCCCGGACGGCCAGGACCTCGCGGACATGATCCGCCCGGACCTGGAGGCCCGCGGCTACACCGTCTACGAAGCGTCCGCCGTGGCGCGTACCGGCCTGAAGGAGCTCTCCTTCGCCCTGGCCGAGATCGTGGCGACCTCGCGCGCGGCCAAGCCGAAGGAGGAGGCGACCCGGATCGTCATCCGCCCGAAGGCGGTCGACGACACCGGCTTCACGGTCACGTACGACGGCGACGAGGACGTCTACCGGGTGCGCGGCGAGAAGCCGGAGCGCTGGGTCCGCCAGACCGACTTCAACAACGACGAGGCCGTCGGCTACCTCGCCGACCGCCTCAACCGCCTCGGCGTCGAGGACGCCCTGATGAAGGCGGGCGCCCGCGCCGGCGACGGCGTCGCCATCGGCTCCGAGGAGAACGCGGTCGTCTTCGACTGGGAGCCCACGATGATGGCCGGCGCCGAGATGCTCGGCCGCCGTGGTGAGGACCACCGCCTGGAGGCCCCGCGCCCGGCGGCGCAGCGCCGCCGCGACCGGGACGCCGAACGGGACGAGGCGCAGCGCGAGTTCGACGACTTCGACCCGTTCTAGCCGCTCCCGCCCGCCCCGGGCAGAGCGTCGGCGCCGCGCCGGATTCCCCACGGAGTCCGGCGCGGCGCCGTTTCGTCTCGCGTACCGGGAGCGCCGGGCGAACGACGAGGGGCCCGGCCGTCGCCGGCCGGGCCCCTCGTCGGATCAGGGAGCCGTCAGTGCACCCGTTCCGGTTCGGGCTCCGGGTCGCGCTCCTGCGTCGGCTCCGCGGCCGCCGCCTTCCGCGTGCCCTGCTTCCCGAAGCGCGGCTTCGCGCCGATCAGCGGGATCGTCAGGATGCCGATGAACATCGGGGCGAACATGTAGCGCGCCAGCGGGGCCGGGTTCGCCGCCACCACCGTCAGCTGCAGCGCCAGCGGGATCGCCACCAGCGCGAGCGGCGTCCAGGTCCGGTTGCGGCGCGAGAACCACAGGACGACCGCGTAGGCGGCGTAGCACCAGATCGCGCCCCGGAACAGCAGCCACTGCAGCTGCGGCGTCTTGCTGGCCATCCAGGTGAAGTACGCGGCGTCGTTCAGCGGCTCCGCCAGCGGACGGATCTTCAGCAGCGGACGGTACGGGCTGTCCCGCATCTCGTCGTTCCAGTCCGCCCAGCCGAAGAGGTTCTTCGGCACCGACGGCGGGCTGATCAGCGTGTGGCCCATCAGCTCCCTCGGCCCGGGGAACGGCGACCAGGCGATGTGCGAGCGGCACAGCCGCGCCGCGATCATCTGGTCCGGGGTGCGCTTCATGGTCCGCACCCACAGGTCGATCAGCTCGCTGTTGAGCCGCGCCGCCGCCTTGCGGTCCATGGGCTTCTTCATCGCCCAGTCGGCGTTGTAGCAGTTCGCCGCCCGGCCGCTCCAGTGGTCCAGCGGGGCGACCTTCGCCATCAGCTCCTTGTCGGCCTTGGTGAAGGTCTGCGGAACCTTGCCGTAGACCACGGCGATGTCCGCGTAGTTCATCGCGTACACCTGGTCCTTGGTCGGCGTCTGCACGCCCAGGGCCGGGTAGACCACCGTGTTGAGCCCCGCCGCGATGACCACCGGGACGACCGTCGCGAACAGCAGCCAGCGCCGCATCCTCGGCAGCACGAGCAGCAGCACCGGCACCGCGATGACCGCGACGAGCAGGCCGTTGTTCCGGAAGATCCCCATGCACATGAAGCCGAGGAAGAGGACCGCGATCTCGTTGCGGAACGCCTTGTCGCGGACGGACTCCTCGCCCCGCATGCGCCGGGCCGCGAGCCGGCCGGCCGCGCCGAAGGCGAGGATCCCGCCGATGGCGAAGGGCACGTCCTTCCACACGTACACGGTGAAGGTGCCGATCGAGGGCAGCACCGCGCACGCGATCGCCGCCGTGGCGCTCCACTTGCCCCGCACCCCGAACCGGCGGAGCGTCACCGTCACATAGGCGAGGGACGCGGCCATCGCCATGGATTGCAGGAGCGTGAGCGCGGCGAGGTCACCCGTGATCTGGAGCGAGAGCCACACCAGGCCGTCGTAGGCCACCGAGTGGTTCGACATCCAGTGACCGGTGGTGACGTGCCAGACGTACGAGATGGAGTCGTAACTCATCCCGCCCGGGTAGAAGGCGGCCCACCAGACCAGGAAGATCAGCTGAGTGACCGCGTACACCGCGAGGGGCAGCCGCCGCTGAGCCGGGATCCGTTCCAGCCGTTCGCTGACGTAGGGAATGGTCGGCAGTCTCAACGCTTCTCCGCGGGGTCGGGGGACGTTCGGTCGGGGTACGCCAGCTCCAGCATCCGCGTGATCACGCGCTCGGAGGCGTGGCCGTCGTCGAGGTCGCAGAAGACGTCCCGGAACTCACCGTACGCCTCGGTGTAGCGGCCGCTGATGCGCTCGATGTCGCTCAGCGCCTCGATGAGTTCGTCGGAGGTCTGGAGCAGGGGGCCGGGAGCCCGCTTCTCGAAGTCGAAGTAGAAGCCGCGGAGCTGGTCCCGGTAGTACTCGAGGTCGTACGTGAAGAACAGCATCGGCCGGCCCGTGTTCGCGAAGTCGAACATCAGGGAGGAGTAGTCCGTGATCAGCACGTCGGTGATCAGGAACAGTTCGGCGATGTCGGGGTAGCTGGAGACGTCGTAGACGAAGCCGTCGCCCGCGCCGGGGACGGCGTCGACGATGTTCGAGTGCTTGCGGACCAGCAGGACGTGGTCCTCGCCCAGCCGCGCGGCGGCCTTCTCGACGTCCAGGCGCAGATCGAACTTGTAGTTGCCCGCCTGGTAGAACTGGTCGTCCCGCCAGGTCGGCGCGTACAGCACGACCTTCTTGCCCTCCGGCAGACCGATGCGCTCGCGCACCGCGCGCGCCAGGTCCTCCGTCTTGTCCGACAGCAGGACGTCGTTGCGCGGGTAACCGGACTCCAGGACCTCCCCCTCGTACTGGAACGCCCGCTTCATGATCGGCGTCGAGAAACGGTTGGGGGAGATGAGGAAGCTCCAGCTCGGAGTCTCCTCGGCCACCTTGGAGAGGTACTTGCGGTCCGCGAACTGCACGCTGTCGATGTCGTGGCCGATCCGCTTGAGCGGGGTGCCGTGCCAGGTCTGCACGATCACCTGGCCCTCACGGCGCCTGATCCAGTGCGGCAGATGGGTGTTGGTGACGATGAAACGGCTGCGGCCCAGGGCCTCGTACCACTCCCGGCTCCAGCGGCGGATGACCTTGACGCCCTCCGGGATGTGCGCCCGGCGGTCCTCCACGACCCACACGTGCTCCAGCTCCGAGCCCTGCCGCAGCAACTCCTCGTAGACCGCGCGCGGCGAGTCGGAGAACTGGCGGCCGGAGAAGGAGGCGTACAGCACGGTGTCCCGCAGCGGCGCGGTGCGCGCCTCGGTGTACAGCGTGGTGCGCAGTTCCCGCTGGCGGTACCAGCCGAACTCCTCGGTGCCGAGGTCGGGGGCCGCCTCGACCAGCAGCCGGTCGTAGAACCGGTGGGTGAGGGTGTAGTCGCGGCCGCGGACGGTGAAGCCGACCGGCAGTTCGCCGAGGGAGGCGGGCACGACCCGCAGCGGCACCTCGAAGCGGCTCTCGGCGGTGCGGGCGAAGAGGTACCAGCGGCCCTGGCGCAGCGGGACCTCGGTGATCCCGGTGGGAACGGGCAGGAAGTCGGCGCGGAAGACGCCGTCCTCGACGGTGACCGGGTGGGCGTGTTCCTCCGCGTGGCGGCTGTGACGCAGCACCAGCTCGACCGGCTCGTCGACCGTGGCGGGCACGGAGCCCTCCAGGACGATCCGTCCCTCGGGGGTGACGGTGATGCCGCCGACCATGGGCTGGACCGGCTGGGTGCGCAGCACGAGCCGGCCGATGCCGTCGTTGGTCACGGCGATCGCCCGGGTGCCCCAGGGGGCGGTGGCGTCGGCGGTGACGGGGTGCTGGCGGCCCAGATCGCCGTGCCTGTCGTCGACGGCGACCGGGAACTTCCGCTTGCCGGCGAGGACCAGCTCGGCCGACCACTTGTCGGTGACCTCGGGGTTCTCCGAGTCGCGGCCCTCGACGTCCAGGTCCGCGAGCGGGACCCGTACGGAGAACTCCTGGGCGCCGGAGGCGGCGGCTGTCCGGGTGACCGGGTACTCCAGCGTGGCGCCGGAGGTCCCGTGCGTCAGGCGGAGCGTGCCGCCCGCGCCGGGCGCCACGGCCTCGTGGCCGAGGACACCGGTCAGCTCGATCGCGCCGTCCACGGCACGGTGCCCGGTCAGCCGGGCGCGCACCCGGTCGACGCGGACGTAGAGGTGGCTGTCCAGGACGTACGGCACGACGCGGACGTCGTCCTCCACCCAGAACTGGGCGGGGCTCTCGGCGCTGCCGCTCTCGCCGGCCTTGAGGCGGGTGCGGCGCACCACGCCCTGCTGCACGGTGGCGACGGTCAGCCGCCAGACGCCGTCGCGCCAGCCGCCGCGGGCCTTGAGCTTGCCCGGGTCGAGGTCGAGGGCGAAGCCCGACCAGTCGTAGTTGTGCAGCGACTGGCCCGACGTCTGAGTGGCCCGGGGCGCCTGCGTCCGGCTGGGCCGGACCAGGACCGTGCGCCGGCTGCCGGTCTCGCGCAGCATCAGGACGCGCAGCGCGGGCTTGGGCTTCTCGGCCGCCAGGTTGCGGATGTAGGCGTGGCCGTCGATGTGCAGCCGGCCGCCGCGCCAGCTCACCTCCTCGACGCGGGCGCGCGCCGAGAAGTCGGAGTCCACCCGCAGGACCTGGCGCGGGACCTCGCCCTTGGCCCGGTCGATGACGGGGTAGTCGGCGAAGTGGCGCAGCCCCTGGCGGGTCACGGGCACCGCGCGGCCGGTCTCGCGCTCGAAGGCGAGGAGGTCGAGGAGCTCCTCCAGCCGCCCTTCGGAGATCAGGTGGCACTTCAGCCGCAGGGAGACCGTCAGCCGGGGCATGATCCGCGGGTCGACCCGGCTGAGGAAGTCGGCGGCCCCGGACATGAAGAGCGTGCGGAACTCGTCGCCGGCCTCGTCGAGGACGCCCATGAAGAGGGGCAGCTCGTCGCTGATGAAGATCTCGTCGTACCAGCGCTTGTGCTCCGCGTACGCCTCGCCGGGCTGGGAGGCCAGGAAGCGGCTCACGGAGTCACAGGAGCGGATGCGGTCGCGGACGTTGACCGGCTCGGTGCGGCGCTGGGTGATCGAGGGGGCGCCGCCGGTCCGCTGGCGCCAGAGGTAGATCGGGTCGCCGAGCACGTCCACCGAGGAGGCCCGGAAGTGCGCCGGGAGGGTGACCGGCGCGTCCTCGTAGAGGATGCCGGGGAACTCGAAGGCGTGACGGTCCCAGAACGACCGGCGGAAGACCTTGTTCCAGGCGGTGCGGTCGTAGACGAGGGCCTTGTCCCGGGTGATGTGCGTCCGGGTGCGGCTCTTGCCCAGGCGCTTCTCGTGCAGCGGCGAGGGAAGGACCTCGCCGGCCTTGAGGAGGTTGACGTTGCCGCTGACGAAGTCGGAGCCGGTCTCCTCCAGGCTGGCGACGCAGCGCTCGTAGGCGTCCGGGAGCACGATGTCGTCGCTGTCGACGAACGCGAGGAACTCCGTACCAGGGGTGAGATGGGCCACCCCGGTGTTGCGCGCCGGGCCCAGTCCCTTGTTCTCCTGCTCGACCACACGGAAACGTGCGTCCTCCGCCGCCCAGCGCCGCGCGATCGCGAGGCTGCCATCGGAGGAACCGTCATCGACGACGATGGCTTCCCAGTCGGTGAAGGTCTGGTCGACGAGTGACTGCAGACACTCGTCGAGAAAGAGCTCCACGTTGTAAACGGGAACGACTACTGACAGGCGGGGAGGCATGGGGGTACTGCGCCTTTCCTCAAAGTGTTCGTGCGTGACGGCGGCGGCCGGGCTCGCCGGACACGGTAGCTCTAGCCTCGTGCGGGAGGGCTCGGGCGCTCCGGTGGGAGCGCCACCGGCGGTACATTCTCCTGGTTCAGGAAGACCTTCCGCACCACACGCTCCGCCGCGAAGCCGTCGTCGAACTCACAGAAACGTCTGCGGAACGCCGCCCGCGCCGTGGCGGACGCCTCGTCCGACCATCGTCCGGAGAGGAAGACGTCGAGCAGGTCCTCTTCGGTTTCCACCACGGGGCCCGGAGATTCGACGTGGATGTCGAAGTAGGTCCCGCGGGTGGCGCGGTAGACCTCCCAGTCGTTGGCGAAGACCACGATCGGCCGGTCCAGGTGGGCGTAGTCGAACATCAGTGAGGAGTAGTCCGTCAGCAGGCAGTCGGCCGCGAGGTACAGCTCCTCGACCGACGGGTGGCCGCTGACGTCGAGGACGCCGTGGGCCGCGGGGCCGCCGGCGTCCGGGGCGTCCAGGTGGAAGTAGTGCGCGCGGGACAGCACGGTGTAGTCCTCGCCGAGCCGGTGGGCGAAGCGCTCCAGGTCCAGCAGGGGGCGGGGGGTGCCGTGGTAGTCGCGGTGGGTCGGGGCGTAGAGGACGACCGTCGAGCCGGGGGCCACGCCGAGCTTGGCGCGGGCCTTCGCCCGGTCCTCCTCGGTGGCGTGGACGAGGACGTCGTTGCGCGGGTAGCCGTAGTCCAGCGGGGTGTACTCGGCGGGGTAGGCGCGGTCCCAGATCGCGGTGGTGAAGCTGTTCGCCGAGATGCTGTAGTCCCAGCGGTCCACCCGCTGCATCAGCGTCGGCAGGTCGAGGTCGCCCTGCGCGACCGGGAACTCGGCCAGGTCGACGCCCATCCGCTTCAGCGGGGTGCCGTGGTGGGTCTGCACGTGGATCTGCCCGGGCCGCTTGACGACCCGGGTGGGGAAATTCACGTTGTTCACGAAGTACTTGCCCCGGGCCATGGCGCGCCAGAAGCCGAAGGAGCCGGGGTGGACGACGTTCGTGCCGGGCGGCGGGGTGTTGCGCGAACCGGGCTTGAGGATCCAGGTCGTCTTGACCTTGGGGGCCAGTTCGAGGAGCTTCTGGTGGATCGCCGCCGGGTTGCAGGCGTAGTCGGTGTTCCAGTACGCGGCGAAGACGGCGACGTCGTTCTGGACCGGGAGCATGCGCTGGGCGCGGTAGTAGCCGGCCAGGACCGCCGTGCGCAGCGGCTTGCGCAGGGTGCGCGGGGCGGCGCGGAGCCTGCGGGCCGATCGGTAGGCGCCGCGGGCGACCTTCCGCAGCGGCACGGGGAGGCGGGTGGCGACCTTGCGGGCCGTGGACGTCGAGCTCTGCGGCGCGACGTGGCCGGCGGGGCGGTGGGCGCGCTCGGCGGCAAGGAAGCGGGTGCGGAACTCCTCGCGGGCGTCGTCGGGGAGCCGGCCGGGGGAGCGCTCGATCACCCGGAAGTGCGTGGTCATCCGCTCGTAGAGCGCGCCGTGCCAGCGCTCGAACTCCGGGTGCGCGGCCAGGAACGCGAAGACCAGCTCGTACTGGTCGAAGACGTCGAAGTGCTTGCGGCTGCGGCTGTGCAGGATGCTGCCCTGGCGCCGCTGGCGGTAGTGGACGCAGACCCGGGGGAGGACGGCGATCCGCTCGGCGGCGACCATGACCGGATAGGTCCAGGGGGTGTCCTCGTAGTAGCCCGTGGGGTACTCGAAGCCCCAGCGCTCCACGAACGCACGGCGGTACGCCTTGTTCCAGGCCACCTGGAGCAGGCCGAGGAGCTCGGGCTTCTCGTCCAGCGCGAAGGCGCCGCGGGGGCTCTCGGCCAGCACCGCGGCCTTGGCGTTGGGGGTGATCCGGCCGTCCCAGTGGGTGCGGGAGTAGTCGAAGACCAGCAGGTCGGGGTCCTCGGTCTCCTCCAGGCGCCGGGCGATCGCCTGGAGGGACCCGGGCAGCATGGTGTCATCGCTGTCCAGGAAGAGCAGGTACGTGCCCCGGGCGCGGGTCATGCCGACGTTCCGGGCGCGGCCCAGACCGACGTTGGCGGTGAGTTGGACCGCTACGACCCGCTCGTCCAGGGCCGCGTACTCGTCCATGATCTCGCCGCAGGCGTCGGGCGAGGCGTCGTTGACGGCGATGACCTCGAAGTCCCCGAAGGACTGGCTCAGCACGGAGTCGAGGCAGTCGCGCAGAAACGCCTCGACGCCGTACGCCGGCACGATGATGCTGAACCGGGGTACGGCGGGCCGATCTGCTGCTTGCGTAGGAGTCATGTGGCTACCAGGGGAGGTTCAGCGGGGCGGCCGGACCGCGTCCGGCCGCCCCGGGAGGACGTTCACGGAGTGGAGGTCAGGGCGTAGCCGAGCAGGCGGCGTACGGCGGCCGACTGGCGGTGCCGCAGGGCCCCGGGGAGCAGCGTCAGCGCGTGCAGACGCATGGACAGGTGCCGGCGGGCCGCCTTCGCGGCCTTCGGCCAGCCGTGCCGGTCGAGTTCGTCGGCGACCTCGTTGAAGAAGCGCACGGCCTCGCCGAAGCGGGCGCCCGTCATGGCCTCGGCTGAGGAGAGGCTGCCGGAGTGGCGACGGTAGCGGAACGCCGTCGCCGGGTCCACCACCAGCTTCTCGCCGCGCCGGATCAGCTCGATGATCAGCGCCAGGTCCTGGATGACCGAGAGGTCCTCGCGGAAGCTGATCTCCTTGACGACGTCGGCGCGCCAGGCGATCGAGGGGAAGTACAGCCAGTTCCCGCCCAGCAGGTTCGCGGCGAGCGGCTCGCCCGACAGGACCAGCCGGCGGCCGTCGTTCTTCGGCGCGTACAGCCGCCGCTTGACCTCGTCGCCCAGGGTGGTGGAGGGGTTGCCGTGCTCGTCGATGACCTCGACGCCCGGCTGGTAGATCGCCGCGCCGGGCTCGGCGGCCACGGCCGCGCGGATCGTGGCCACGTAGTCCGGCAGCAGCAGGTCGTCGCTGCCGAGCATGGTGAAGTGGGTGGCCTCCACCAGCTCCACGCACTTGCGGAAGTTCTTGGTGATGCCGAGGTTCCGCTCGTTGCGCTCGTAGCGCACCCGGCTGTCGCCGAGGGAGGCGAACCACTCGGGCACGCCCTCCTCGCGGCCGTCGTCGACGACGGTCAGCCGCCAGTCCTTGTCGGTCTGGTCGAGCACGCTGCGCACGGCGGCCTGGAGGAGACCGGTGTCGCCGTAGTGCGGCAGCATGATGTCGAGCGTGTCCACAGCGGTCACTTGCCCTTCCGCGCGGGGCCGAGGGCGGACCGCCGGCTGAGCGCGAGCAGCAGGATCATCCCGATCCGGCCGAGGTACATCGTGGCCTTCCAGGGCGACTGGCTGGGCGTGCCGGTGGCGCGCGGACGCATGGCCACCGGGACCTGCTCGATGCGGTAGCCGGCCCGGACCACGGCGATGGTGCTCTCGACGGTGTCGCCGAGGTACTCGACGGGGTACCAGTGTGCGAAGACGTCGATGAGGTCGCGGTTGCAGGCGCGGAAGCCGGAGGTCACGTCCGTGAGCTTCGACTTGGCCATGCGGGAGAGCCAGAAGGCGAGGACGAGCATGGCCCACTTGCGGGGGCCGCGGGTCTCGTACTCCCCGGTGCCGGCGAAGCGCGCGCCGATGACCAGGTCGGAGCGGCCGAGACGGGCCAGCAGCTCGGGGACGTTGCGCGGGTCGTGCTGGCCGTCGGCGTCGACCTGGATGGCGACGTCGTAGCCGCGGTCGTGCGCGTAGCGGTAGCCGGCGCGCATGGCACCGCCGACGCCGAGGTTGTACGGCAGGGTCATCACGGTCGCGCCGGCGGCACGGGCCACCGCGGAGGTGTTGTCGGCGGAGCCGTCGTCGACGACCAGGACGTCGACGCCCGGCAGCGTGGTGTGGACCTCCTTGACGACGTCGGCGACGCCGTCGGCCTCGTTCCACGCGGGCATGATGATCAGTACGCGCTTGCCGTCGATCACTTGCCGCCTCCCTGCTCCGCCGAGTCGGCCGTCTCCCCGGCGCGCGTCTGCGCGGCCGGCGTCTCCTGGGCGGCCGCTGCCTGCGACCGCAGCTCCTGCACGTCCAGTCGCAACAGCGCGACCTCCTCCGAGAGCGTCCGGCCCTCCTCCTCGAGGTGGCCGACCTCCCAGCTGAGCTGGAGGCAGACGATGAACAGGAACGCCACGCTCAGGAACAGGATGAGGCTGACACCCGACGCGACGCCCACGGCACGGGCGACGGAGTCGAGCACCCTCGGGAAGAATCCGAGCGGAATGATCACCAGTCCGGTGATCACCCAGAGGAACGCGTACTTCTCCTTGAGCTTGCGCCGACGCAGCAGCTCGACGATGCACGCGACCAGAATGACTCCGGTGACCGAAGTCAGCATCCACAACTTCATGCCGGACTCCGGTGTATCGGACGACTCATGGAAAGGGCCTGTCTACTCTTCCGGGCTGAGCGGCTGGGAGAAAATGCGCCGCTTGAATTGCAGTCCACTGTCCGCCGCGATGGTTACGGAGAGTGAGGGAATGGTGATCATTCCTATGAGTGCACCGAACGGTAGCCTACACGAGAGCGAAGGGCGAGAATCATGCTGGTGACGACCGCGAGCGACCCCACGGCGTAGGCGATCTCGACCCTCGTGCGCAGCTCGAGCGGACTGAGAGTGACCGCCACCAGGAAGACCGTCCCCACGATCCACGCCACCAGCTGCTGCCGTGCGCCACCGCTCGTGAGCAGTGCCTGCCCCAGCACCATGGCCAGCATGTACAGCGTCGTCCCGAGCGAGAGCCACGCGAAGTCCAGCGGTCCGAGGACGTCCGGCGCCCCGAAGAGGACGGGCAGCATGAGGGGCCCGAGGGCCACCGCGCACACCCCCCCGGCCACGCCCAGACCCGCCGTGATCGACGCCGCCCGCAGGAGCAGCCGCCGGTAACCCTGCGTGTCCCCCTCGGCGGCCGCCGAGGAGAGCCCCGCCAACAGCGACACCTGGAAGGCGCCGAAGACGAAGAGCGGCACCCGGGCCAGCACCAGCGCCGAGAGCAGCGCCGTGACCAGCGCGTTGTCGTCCGTCGCGATCAGCTTCGTACTGATCACCGCGATGTTCACCAGGAGCTGGGCCAGCAGCGTCGAACCGACCAGCAGGCCCAGGTGCTCTATCAACTCGCGCCAGTGCGCCGCCGAGCCCGGCCGGGCCCCCTGGAACACCGGCCGCAGCGTGACCAGCACCGCCAGCAGCGGGGCGACCGTCAGCACCGCCGCGAAGGCGAAGGACGAGCGGACGCCCGCCAGCGCCAGCGCCAGCGACATCACGATCCGCAGCCCGCCGTCGAGGCCGAGCTGGACGCCGTACGCCCGGAACCGGCCGAGTCCGGCCAGCACACCACGGGTGACGTGCGCGAAGGCCAGCGCGGCGAAGGCACCGCCCAGGGCGTACACCAGGCCGATGTCACCGTGGAAGAAGAGGTCAGCGAGCCGCCGCCCGAAGAGCGACAGCGGCAGCAGCACCACCGCGAGCAGCCCGAAGGACAGCACCGCGCCCCGGCGCAGCACCGGCAGCGCTCCGTCGCCGGCCACCACCCGCGAGGCGACGACCCGGGTGATCTCCTGCTCGATCGGGAAGAACAGACCCAGGCCGATGGAGAAGACCACCGTCCACAGCACGGAGAAGCTCGCCATGTCGTCGACGGCGAGCGTGTGGCCCGCCGCCGCGAGATGGACGTAGCTGGCGATCCCGAGGACGGCGGTGCCCGCTCCGACGAAGGCCGTGCCCTGGGGCAGCGCCGTGGTGATGCGATCCAGCAGGCTCACACGCTCGGCCGTCCGCCGGAGGCCATGGCCCGCAGCGCCTCGGCGAGCTGGTCGCGCCAGTGCGGCTGCGCGGCGACGCCGGCCTCGGCCCACCGCTCGTGCGCGAGCACGCTGTACGAGGGGCGGCGCGCCGGCCGTACGAACTTCTCCGAGGTGGTCGGGTGCACCCGCTCCGGGTCCAGGCCGGACAGCTCGTAAGCCGCCCGCGCCAGGTCGAACCAGGTCGCCGTGTCCGTCGCCGTGCCGTGGTAGACGCCGGCCGGGGCCTTGCCCGCCACCGCCGCCTCGCCCAGGTCCCGCAGCTGACGGGCGAGCGCGCGGGTCCAGGTGGGCTGGCCGCGCTGGTCGTCGACGACGTCGACGGTCTCGCGGGTCTCGGCGAGCCCCAGCATCGTGGAGACGAAGTTGCGGCCGTGCGCGCCGTACAGCCACGCCGTGCGCACCACGTAGCCGCGCTCGGGGAGCAGCTCGGTGACCGCCCGCTCGCCCGCCAGCTTGCTCCGGCCGTAGGCGTTCACCGGCGCGGTCGGGGCGTCGTGCGGGTAGGGCCGGTCGGCGTCCCCGGGGAAGACGTAGTCCGTGGAGACCTGGAGCAGCGCCGCGCCCTGCTCGGCGCAGGCCCCGGCGAGCACGCGGACGCCCTCGCCGTTGATCCGGGTCGCCGCCGCCTCGTCGGCCTCGGCGCCGTCGACATCGGTCCAGGCGGCCGCGTTGACCACGACGTCGTGCCCGGCGACCGCCGCGCGGACCGCCTCCGGGTCGGTGATGTCCAGCTCCCGGCGGGTCAGCGCGGTGACGGTGGCCGCCCCGCTCTCCCGCAGGACCTCGGTGAGGTCGCGGCCGAGCATCCCGGCCGCGCCCGTGATCAGCCAGCGCGTCATGCGGACAGCGCCGCCTTCGCCTTGAGCGGCTCCCACCAGGAGCGGTTCTCGCGGTACCAGGCGACGGTGTCGGCCAGGCCCTGCTCGAAGGTGACGAGCGGGGAGTAGCCCAGCTCCTCGTGGATCTTGGCGATCGAGAGGGAGTAGCGCAGGTCGTGGCCCTTGCGGTCCTCGACGTGCTCGACCATGTCCCAGCCGGCGCCGCAGGCGTCGAGGAGCATGCCGGTCAGCTCCTTGTTGGTCACCTCGGTGCCGCCGCCGATGTGGTACACCTCACCCGCCCGGCCGCCGCGCAGCACCATCTCGATGCCCCGGCAGTGGTCGGACACGTGCAGCCAGTCGCGGATGTTCAGGCCCTCGCCGTAGAGCGGGACCTTCTTCCCGTCCAGCAGGTTCGTGGTGAACAGCGGGATCATCTTCTCGGGGAAGTGGTACTGCCCGTAGTTGTTGGAGCAGCGCGTGACGACGACGTCCATGCCGTGCGTGCGGTGGTACGAGAGCGCCAGCAGGTCCGAGCCGGCCTTGGAGGCGGAGTACGGGGAGTTCGGCGCGAGCGGCCAGTCCTCCGTCCACGAGCCCTCGGCGATGGAGCCGTAGACCTCGTCGGTGGAGACGTGCACGAAACGCCCGACGCCGTGACGCTTGGCGGCGTCCAGGAGCACCTGCGTACCCAGCACGTTCGTGGTGACGAACGGCGAGGAGTCCATGATCGAGCGGTCCACGTGGGACTCGGCGGCGAAGTGCACGACGGCGTCCTGGCCGCGCATCACGTCGTCGACGACTCCGGGGTCGCGGATGTCGCCGTGGACGAAGGTGTAACCCGCCTTGTCGGCCACCGGCGCGAGGTTCGCCTCGTTGCCCGAATAGGTCAGGTTGTCCAGGACCGTGACATGGGCGTTTTCGCCCGAGGGCAGTTCTCCGAGAAGGAGTGCCCGCACGAATTGAGAACCGATGAAGCCGGCGCCGCCGGTGACGAGAATCTTCATAAGGGGCGCCATTCTATGGTCTCCCCGTTGCCCGCCGTTCAGTGGCGGGTGTCACCGGTGCGGTGGCGGCGGGGACCCCGGGGCTGTCGTAGGCTGCGGGACCATGCGTGGAATTTTGCTTGCCGGTGGTACCGGCTCCCGGCTCTGGCCGATCACCCGAGCCGTGTCGAAGCAGCTGATGCCGGTCTTCGACAAGCCGATGATCTACTACCCGCTGTCGACCCTCGTGATGGCCGGCCTGCGGGACATCCTGGTCATCACCGGCCCGGAGGAGCGCCCGCAGTTCGAGCGGCTGCTCGGCGACGGCTCGGACTGGGGTCTGAACATCGAGTTCGCCACGCAGGACCGTCCCGCCGGCATCGCCGAGGCGTTCGTCATCGGCGAGGAGTTCGTCGGCGACGAGCCCGTCGCGCTCATCCTCGGCGACAACATCTTCCACGGCGTCGGCCTCGGCCGGCA
The DNA here is from genome assembly GCF_055587165.1 of Streptomyces sp. NPDC048353. Lineage (NCBI taxonomy): Bacteria > Bacillati > Actinomycetota > Actinomycetes > Kitasatosporales > Streptomycetaceae > Streptomyces > Streptomyces sp. NPDC048353. Next base: position 438,068 of record NZ_JBVJGU010000001.1, read on the forward strand.
GCTGGCCGACTTCCAGCGTCCCGAGGGCGGTGTGGTCTTCGCCCACGCCGTCTCCGACCCGACGGCGTACGGCGTGGTCGACTTCGACGAGCAGGGCCGCGCCCGCTCCATCGAGGAGAAGCCCGCCCAGCCCAAGTCCCGCTACGCCGTCCCCGGCCTCTACTTCTACGACAGCCGTGTCGTCGAGGTCGCCAAGGGCCTCGAGCCGAGCGCCCGCGGCGAGCTGGAGATCACGGACGTCAACAAGTACTACCTCGACCGCGGGGAGCTCCAGGTCTCCGTCCTCGACCGGGGCACCGTCTGGCTCGACACCGGAACCTTCCAGTCCCTCGTCCAGGCCTCCGAGTTCGTGCGCGTCGTCGAGGAGCGCCAGGGCCTGAAGATCGGCTGCCTCGAAGAGGCCGCCTGGCGGGCCGGGTTCATCGACGACGACCAGCTGCGCGCCCTCGCGGAGCCGCTGACCAAGAGCGGTTACGGCGACTATCTCCTGAACCTGCTGACGTACGGGGCATAACCGCTCCGTATTCGAGGCGTCACCGCACGGATATCGCACCGATATAAGGACTTCCGTAATGAAGGTCAATCCCCTTGGCATCGAGGGTGCCTGGGAATTCGTCCCGCAGCAGCACGGGGACGCCCGCGGTCTCTTCCTGGAGTGGTACAAGGCGGACCGGCTCGCCGAGGCCGTGGGTCACCCGCTCGGACTGAAGCAGGCCAACATGTCGGTCTCGGCCGCCGGGGTCCTGCGCGGTATCCACTTCGCCGACGTCCCGCCCGGCCAGGCCAAGTACGTGACCTGCGTGCGCGGCGCCGTGCTCGACGTGATCGTCGACGTGCGGGTCGGCTCGCCGACCTTCGGCCAGTGGGAGGGCGTGCGCCTCGACGACCAGGAGCGCAACGCCGTCTACCTCTCCGAGGGCCTGGGCCACGGCTTCTGCGCCCTCACCGACGACGCGACCGTCGCCTACCTCTGCTCCGAGGGGTACGCCCCCGAGCGCGAGCGGACCGTCTACCCCCTCGACCCGGCGATCGGCATCGAGTGGCCGGTGACCGGCGAGCCCGAGCTGTCCGCCAAGGACGCGCAGGGTCCCACGCTCGCCGAGGCGCGCGAGGCCGGCATCCTGCCGGTCTACGAGGAGTGCCTGGCGTTCCGCCGCTCCCTCGGCACCACGGGCGCCTGAACCCGGCATCGGCACCGGTGCTCGCGCCGGTGTGCGACTGATCGGACGCGTGTACGACGACGGCCCGGAGGCCCCCGCAAGGGGCCCCCGGGCCGTTCGCGTCCGGGTTAGGCTGCCCGGATGACCTGGCTCATCACCGGCGGCGCCGGTTACATCGGTTCCCATGTCATCGCCTCCATGCGGGAGGCGGGCGAGCGGGTCGTCGTCGTGGACGACCTCAGCGGCGGGGACCCCGCCCGGGTCCCCGAGGACGTCCCGCTGGAGCGGGGCACCGTCCTCGACCGCCCCTTCCTCGACCGCGTCCTGCGCGAGCACGCCGTCCACGGCATCGTCCACCTCGCCGCGAAGAAGGCCGTCGGCGAATCCGTCGAGCGTCCCCTCTTCTACTACCACGAGAACGTGACGGGCCTTCAGGTCCTGTTGGCGGCCGCCGCCGACGCCGGCGTCCGCTCCTTCGTCTTCTCCTCCTCGGCCTCCGTCTACGGCACCCCCGAGGTCGACCTCGTCACCGAGGAGACGCCGTGCCGCCCGCTGAGCCCGTACGGCGAGACCAAGCTCGCCGGCGAGTGGCTGGTCCGCGCCACCGGCCGCGCCCACGGCATGTCCACCGCCTGCCTGCGCTACTTCAACGTCGCCGGCGCCGCCGCGCCCGCCCTCGCCGACACCGGCGTCTTCAACCTCGTACCGATGGTCTTCGAGCGGCTCGCCGCCGGACTGCCGCCCCGGATCTTCGGCGACGACTACGCGACGCCCGACGGCACCTGCGTCCGGGACTACATCCACGTCGCCGACATCGCCGACGCCCACCTCGCCGTGGCCCGCCGGCTCGACGAGCGCGCCCGGGCCGGCTCCGGCGGCGACCTCACCCTCAACATCGGCAGCGGCGAGGGCGTCTCGGTCCGCGAGATGATCGACCTCATCGGCGAGGTCACCGGCCTCGACGCGACACCCGAGATCGTCGACCGCCGCCCCGGCGACCCTGCCAAGGTCGTCGCCTCGGCCGAGCGGATCGCCGCGGAGCTGGGCTGGAAGGCCCGCCACGACGTCCGCTCCATGATCGCCTCCGCCTGGGAGAGCCGCGTCCACCCAGCGGAATAGCGGGGCGGGCGCCGACACCGCTCGCGTAGATTGCCTGGCAGCCGCGGCAGCACGCGTGCGGCGCGAACGGCGTACGGCGACGCGGTGACGCGCCGAGGCGGTGCGCGGCGGCCTCCGCGCGGCGCCGTGCGGAAAGACGAGTGAGGACGACGCAGGTGACAGTGGCAAGGCAGTTCGTGACGGAAGCCCGCAGGGTCGTCGTCAAGGTCGGTTCGTCCTCGCTGACCACCGCCTCGGGCGGCCTCGACGCCGACCGGGTCGACGCCCTCGTGGACGTCCTCGCCAAGGTCCGCGGCGGCGGCGAGAAGGAGGTCGTCCTCGTCTCCTCCGGCGCCATCGCCGCCGGCCTCGCCCCGCTCGGCCTCACCCGCCGACCCAAGGACCTCGCCCGGCAGCAGGCCGCCGCCAGCGTCGGCCAGGGCCTCCTCGTCGCCCGCTACACCGCCTCCTTCGCCCGCTACGGCGTCCGCGTCGGCCAGGTGCTCCTCACCACCGACGACACCAGCCGCCGCGCCCACTACCGCAACGCCTACAGCACCCTGGACCAGCTCCTCGCCATGGGCGCCCTGCCGGTCGTCAACGAGAACGACACCGTCGCCACGGACGAGATCCGCTTCGGCGACAACGACCGGCTCGCCGCCCTCGTCGCCCACCTCGTCCGCGCCGACCTGCTGGTGCTGCTCTCCGACGTCGACGGGCTCTACGACGGCGACCCCGCCAAGCCCGGCACCTCCCGGATCGCCGAGGTCACCGGCCCGGCGGACATCGCCCACGTCGAGATCGGCTCGGCCGGCAAGGCGGGCGTCGGCACCGGCGGCATGGTCACCAAGGTCGAGGCGGCCCGGATCGCGGCCGCCGCCGGCATCCCCGTCGTCCTCACCTCCGCCAGCCGCGCCGCCGACGCCCTCGGCGGCCGTGACACCGGTACGTACTTCCACCGCACCGGCCGCCGCTCCGCCGACCGGCTGCTCTGGCTCGCCCACGCCTCCACCCCGCAGGGGTCCCTGACCCTCGACGACGGCGCCGTACGGGCCGTCGTCGAGGGCAAGAAATCGCTGCTGGCCGCCGGAGTCGCCGCCGTCGAGGGGGAGTTCACGGCCGGCGACCCGGTCGAGCTGCGGGACACCGCCGGCCGGCCCGTCGCCCGCGGCCTGGTCAACTTCGACGCCAAGGAGATGCCCCGCATGCTGGGCCGCTCCACCCGCGAACTCGCCAAGGAGCTGGGACCGGAGTACGAACGGGAGGTCGTCCACCGCGACGACCTCGTCGTGGTCCGCCCCTGACGCAGTCGTGGGGATCCCGCGAGGAAACGGCCGAAAGTCCGGTCATCCCGTGGAGACCTTCACCAAAACCGCCCCACGTACCGCCCCGGGCTGGTCAACTTTGTCTCGGGGGCAAGACAAGGCGGGGTACAGCACCACACGCATCAAACAGGAGGCCGCCGGTGAGACGAGCGCGCCCAGGGGCAGTGCCCCGGGGGACGGCCGAACGCGCCCTGACGAGTGTCGAGGCCGGAGCCGACTTCGACGTGGAGGAGAACGGGACCGAGGTCCGGGGACCGGAGCAGACGACCCGCGAGACACGCGGCGAGGAGCGGGAGGTGTCCAAGCTCTGGCACATCACGCTCAGCGTCTCGGGCGCGCGGGCGCCGCTGAAGGAGGTCCGCCGGGGCCTGGAACAGCTGGCCCACGACCACCCCTTCCTGCTGACCAGCCGCTACGCCGACGACCACGCGGAGATCCGCTACTGGGAAGAGGCCCGTGACCTGCACGACGCGGCGGCCGTCGCGCTGCGGCTGTGGGGCGAACACCGGCAGAGTGCCAAGCTGCCGCCCTGGGAGATCGTCGGCCTGGAGGTCATCGACCGGGAGACCTACCACCAGCGGATCGCCGAGGGCTACGGCCCGCCGCCGGCCGCCCCGGTGGGCGTACACCCCTACTGACGCGGGTTTCGAGACAGGCGTCTCGGAGTACGGGACGAGGTCGGGAATCGTGAGGGATGTCCGCAGAGGTGCCAGTACCCTGCGGGCATGACCTCGCTCACGCCCCTCGACAATCTGTCCCCGGTCGCCCAGGCCGCCTACCGCGCCCGCTCCGCCGCCGCCGAAATCGCGCCACTTCCGCGCGCGGCGAAGGACGACGCCCTGCTGGCGATCGCGGACGCGCTCGAGGTCCGTACGGCCGAGATCGTCGAGGCCAACGCCGAGGACGTCACCCGCGCCCGCGAGGCCGGCACCAGCGAGTCCGTCATCGACCGGCTCACCCTCACCCCCGACCGCGTCCGGGCCATCGCCGCCGACGTCCGTGACGTGGCCGCCCTGCCCGACCCGGTCGGCGAGGTCGTGCGCGGCTCGACCCTGCCCAACGGCATCGACCTGCGCCAGGTCCGCGTCCCCCTCGGGGTCGTCGGCATCATCTACGAAGCCCGCCCCAACGTCACCGTCGACGCGGCCGCCCTCTGCCTGAAGTCCGGCAACGCCGTCCTGCTGCGCGGCTCGTCCTCGGCGTACTCCTCCAACACCGCCCTGGTGCGGGTCCTGCGCGACGCCGTCGGAGGAGCCGGACTGCCCGCCGACGCGATCCAGCTGGTGCCCGGCGAGTCCCGAGAGTCGGTACGGGAGCTGATGCGGGCCCGCGGCCTGGTCGACGTCCTGATCCCGCGCGGCGGCGCCTCCCTCATCCGCACGGTCGTCGAGGAGTCCACCGTCCCGGTCATCGAGACCGGCACCGGCAACTGCCACGTCTACGTCGACGCGCAGGCCGACCTCGACATGGCCGTCTCCATCCTGGTCAACTCCAAGGCGCAGCGGGTCAGCGTCTGCAACGCCGCCGAGACCCTCCTCGTCCACCGGGACATCGCCGAGGCCTTCCTGCCGCGCGCGCTCTCCGCGCTCGCCGAGGCCGGGGTCACCGTCCACGCCGACGAGCGGGTCCTCGCCCACGCCGAGGGCTCCAAGGCGACCGTCGTCCCGGCGACCACCGAGGACTGGGAGACCGAGTACCTCTCGTACGACATCGCCGCCGCCGTCGTCGACTCGCTGGACGCGGCCGTCGCCCACATCCGGCTGTGGTCCTCCGGTCACACCGAGGCGATCGTCACCACCTCGCAGGCCGCGGCCCGCCGCTTCACCCAGCTGGTCGACTCCACCACCGTCACCGTCAACGCCTCCACCCGTTTCACCGACGGTGGTCAGTTCGGATTCGGCGCGGAGATCGGGATCTCGACGCAGAAGCTGCACGCCCGGGGCCCGATGGGCCTGCCGGAGCTGACCTCCACGAAGTACATCGTCACCGGCGACGGTCACACGCGGTAACGCCGTTTTCCCTCGTCCGGTCCAGCGTCCGCGCCGCTCCCGCGGCGCCGGACGGGGGACGGCCGGGGCCCCGGGTGAGCCGGACGGGCGGGCACACTTCGCATTCTCCCTGCCCAAAGCGACCTCCCGGGTCTACTCTGACAAACGTGCCGGACGACGTGGGGGGCAAGCCGTTCCCGGACGGCTGGGAGCCTGACGACGACCGCGGGGGCGCGGACGAGGACTACGCCACCGTGGTCTTCGACGAGGACTTCGTCCGGGCCGCCCGGGTCCACGAACCGACCGCCGTGGAGCGGCTGCTCGCGGCCGCCCAGGCGCGCGCCGAGGCCGAGGCCGCCCGGGCCAGGGCCGGCGGGCCCCCGGACGACCCGCACGGCGACGACCACCACCCCGACGGCCCCTACGGCGGGCGTCACGCCGACGGCTGGGGCCTCGACCCACACGACGGACTCGACCCGTACGGCCCCCACGGCGGCGCCCTGCGCCCCTACCGCGGCAGCGCCCGCTGGCACCGCCCGGTCGCCTGGGTGCTCGCCCTCGTGATGGGCGTCGGGATGGTCGCCCTCGCCTTCACCGCCGTCTACCGCGGCGCCTCGGCCAACCGGCAGGACCAGGTCCCGGCTCCCGCCACGACCGGCATCGACAAGCCGCGCGCGGTGCCGCCCGCCGTCACGGCCCCCTCCGCGTCCGCCGCGTACTCCCCGCCTCCCGTACCGGCCACCACCCCCGCGGGCTGAGGCGCGGGCCGGATCCGAGCCCGGCCGAGGCACGCGAGAACCGGCGCCGGGAGGTTTGGCCACCCGGGGATCGGCTCGGCGTTTACCGAAGCCCCGTCGGACCTACTCTGAAGGTATGGCAGGGCATGGCGACCCGCCTGAGGGGCCGGTACCCGACCCCGGCGGTGGTGAGGACGAGTACCGATCCGTCGTCTTCGACGAGTCGTTCATCCGGGCTGCCCGCCTCCAGGAGTACTCCGCCGAGGAGCGCATGGGCGAGCACGCCCTGGCGGTGCGCAGCCGCCCCGGCCGGCAGCCCAGGAGCGGCTCCCGCCAGGCCGTCCTGCTGGTGCTGCTGATCCTCCTGGCCTTCGGGACCGCCATCTACCTCGGCGTCCGCAACCCCTACATGCCTCCAGCCGACCAGCGGGCGGAACCCCTGCGGATCACCGTCGTGCCCCTGGCACCCGAGGGCGCGGTGCCCGGCGGCACGCCGGGCCGGCTCCTCGCCCGCAGCCCGGCCGCCCCGCACCGCACCGGCGCGGGCGGCATCACCTTCCCGGCGACCGGGCGCACCAGCCACTTCTCGGAGAGCCAGGTGGTGGCCGCCCTGAGCATCGCCAAGGACTACCTCGTGGCCTCCTCGATGGACCCGGACGTGCTCGGCGGGGTGACCGTGCGGCCCGTGCGCCTGCTCCTGGACCCGGACCAGCTGGCGCAGTTCGACGAGAGCGTGGAGGCCTCCCGGGACGACGGGCGGCACGCGGTCGCGGGCTGGCTGGTGCGCTTCGACCCGGCGGAGGTGGCCCTGGCCGACCCGAGCACCCGGGTCGAGGGCACCCTCCGCTTCGCGGAGACAAACACGGACGTCCTGGAGGTGACCGCGGACCACACCTTCACCTACGCCCTGCGGCCCGCGGCCTCCGGGGCCGGGCCGACGGCCCCCGCCTCGCTCTTCACGGTCCACCGCGAGCTGCGGCTGCGCTTCGACCGCGAGGACCTGCGCATGCACCGCGCCGAGCTGCTGACCAGCGTCGTGCAGGCCGGCCCGCAGGCGTGCGCAGGCACCGACGCGGACGGGTCCCTGCGGCCCCTGCTCGCGGGCGAGCGGGCCCCCGACTCCGGCGGCCCCGCGGTCACCGATCCGTACGCCACGGGCCGGCCCGCCGTCTCGTCGCTGTGCGGCGCCCTGGACCCGAAGGCCCAGCCCGCACTCGAGCCCTGAGGGCCGAGCCCGGGGCCCTGAGCCGTGGCGCCCTGCGACCAGGGGCCAGCCGTGGACCCTGGACCCAGGGGCCTGAGCCCCGGGGCCCTGAGCCCCGGGCCGGAGCCCGGGGCCGATGGCGGCTCAGCCCGCGCTCGGGGCCGCCTTTCCGGAGCCGTCCTCCCCGCCCGTACCGCCGGCGCCCGTGCCGTCGGCGCCGTCGCCCCGGGCGGCGCCGCCGCCGAAGCGGCTGCGGAACTTTCCGCCCAGGTCGCCCGCGAGGTCGCCCGCGCCGCCCGCGATGTCCCCGACCAGCTTCATCAGCGGGTCCTTGCTGGTGCGCACCGAGTCGGCGTAGTGCCCGGCCGACTCACGGAAGGAGTCGGTCACCGAGGTGTCCTTGTCCTCATCGCGCCGGGCGTAGTGCCCGTCCATGATCCGCTGGTGGTCGCGGGACTCCGACCACTTCTTCAGCTCGGCCGCGCGGACCGTGGTGAAGGGGTGCGAACGCGGCAGGACGTTCAGGATCTTCAGCACGGAGTCGCGCAGGTCACCGCCCTTTTCGTACTCGTCCGCCTGGGCGAGGAACGCGTCCACGTTCATCTCGTGCAGGTGGTTGCCGCCGGCGATCTTCATCAGTCCGCGCATCGAGGCCTGGAGGTCCTGGCCCACGAGCAGCCCCGCCCGGTCGGCCGACAGCTCCGACTTACGGAACCACTCCTTCAGCGCGGTCACGATCGCCGTGATCGCGATGTTCCCCAGCGGGATCCAGGCCACCTTCAGCGCCAGGCCGGTGAGGAAGAGCAGGATCGTGCGGTACACCGAGTGCCCGGAGAGGGCGTGGCCCACCTCGTGGCCCACGACGGCCCGCATCTCCTCCTCGTCGAGCAGCTCCACGAGGCCGGTGGTGACCACGATGATCGGCTCGTCCAGGCCGACGCACATCGCGTTCGGCCGCGGGTCCTGGGTGACGTACATCGGCGGGACCTTCTCCAGGTCCAGGATGTAACAGGCGTCCCTGAGCATGTCGTTCAGGTGCGTGAACTGGGCGTCGCTCACCCGCACGGAGTCGGAGAGGAAGAGCAGTCGCAGGCTGCGCTCCGGCAGCAGTCCGCTGAGCGCCTTGAAGACCGTGTCGAAGCCGGTCAGCCGGCGCAGGGCGACCAGCGCCGAGCGGTCCGCCGGATGCTCGTAGGCGCGTGAGGAGATGCCGGGGAAGCGCCTGCGCTGCCTGCTCGGCACGCTTCCGGCACGGTTGTCGGAGTTCTCTGTCATGGATGCCCCCTGTTCGTACGAGACCTTGCTCGTCCCCCGGACGGAGCCCAGCCTAGGGGGTGACGCGCGCCACCCGGGCCTGTGGATTCCGAGGCCGACGACAACAGCGCCAACGACTGAGTCGGCGTGAGCGTGCCCGGACCGCCCGCATACGATGTGGGCGAAGTCTCGCTCCCATCCCCGATCGATAGGTCCTGCCGAAGATGAGCCTCCACAGCACCGCCGCCAACCTGGTCACGCTCGCCGAGGGCGCCGAGCATGGCGGCAACCACGAAAGCCTCAGCCCCTACCTCACCGGTTTCGGCGCGTTCGGCGCGCTGATGCTGCTGCTGTGGATCACCACCCGGTTCAACCGCGACCGCTGAGCCGGACCGCCGAGCCGCGACCGACGAGCGGGGCCGGGGAACCGGACCGCGGATCGGGCCTTCGTCGCCGTGCCAGTAGGCTCTGCACGCATGGGAGAGCAGGAAGTGCCTACTGGCAGTCGCGGCAAGCGCCGACTCGGCGTGATGGGCGGGACGTTCGACCCGATCCACCACGGACACCTGGTGGCCGCCAGCGAGGTGGCCGCTCTGTTCCACCTCGACGAGGTGGTGTTCGTACCGACCGGGCAGCCGTGGCAGAAGAGCCACAAGGCCGTCTCGGCGGCCGAGGACCGCTATCTGATGACGGTCATCGCCACCGCGTCGAACCCACAGTTCTCGGTCAGCCGGATCGACATCGACCGCGGCGGGCCGACGTACACCATCGACACCCTGCGGGACCTGCGCTCCCTCAACAGCGACGCGGACCTCTTCTTCATCACCGGGGCCGACGCGCTGTCGCAGATCCTCACCTGGCGTGACGCCGAGGAACTGTTCTCGCTCTCGCACTTCATCGGCGTCACCCGCCCGGGCCACGACCTCACGGACGACGGCCTGCCCAAGGGCGGGGTCTCGCTGGTCGAGATCCCCGCGCTCGCGATCTCCTCCACCGACTGCCGGGCGAGAGTCGCGCAGGGCGACCCGGTCTGGTACCTCGTGCCGGACGGTGTCGTGCGCTATATCGACAAGCGCCAGCTGTACCGCGGCGAGTGAGCCTCGGAGAGGGGCACCGGTGAACGATCAGCAGCATCCGTACGACCCGTACCAGCCGCAGCCGCAGATCGTCGGCTACGACGAGTACGGACAGCCGGTGTACCAGCAGGTCCCGCCGCAGGCCGAGCAGTCGTACGACCCCTACGCCCAGCAGGGCTACGCCCAGGACCAGCAGCACCACGGCCAGCAGCAGTACGGCCAGGACCAGCAGCAGTACGGCGGGGAGCAGCAGGGCTACGGCTACGACGCCTACGGGCAGCCGGTGGCCCAACCGTACGACCCGTACGCCCGCCAGGAGCAGCCGCAGCGGTACCAGGAGCAGCAGCCGGACTACGGCTACCCGCAGGCCGAGCCGCCGGCCGGCCCGCAGGCGTACGACACCGGCGGGCAGCCGCACGTCCCGCACCCGCAGGCCGGGCAGCAGACCGGGCAGCAGTGGGCCGTACGGGCCGAGCAGCCCGGCCCCGCCCCGGTGGCCGCCCCCGCCGGAGTCCCCGGGCAGCGCCCGGCGCCCGCCGACGACCGGGTCCCCGCCGACCGCGACGGCGACGAGCGCGAATACCGCACCGAGCAGTTCTCGTTCATCGAGGAGCCCGACGAGGACTCCGAAGACGTCATCGACTGGCTGAAATTCACCGAGAGCCGCTCGGAGCGTCGCGAGGAGGCCCGCCGCCGCGGCCGCAACCGGATCGTCGCCCTCGTCGTGGTCCTCGTCCTCGCCGCCGTCGGCGGCGTCGGCTACCTCTGGTCCGCGGGCAGGCTCCCCGGCGCCTCCGGCGACGAGCAGCCGCGGAACGACGCCACCGGCCCGCAGAAGCGCGACGTGATCGTCGTCCACCTCCACGACACCAAGGGCGGCGGCACCTCCACCGCCCTGCTCGTGGACAACACCACGACCAAGCAGGGCACCACCGTCCTGCTGCCCAACGCCCTCTCGGTCGCCGACGACGAAGGCGCCACCACCACGCTCGGCAAGTCCGTCGAGGACGACGGCTCCAGCGGCACCCGCGAGGCGATCGGCAACCTCCTCGGCGCCCGGATCACCGGCACCTGGCGGCTCGACACGCCGTACCTGGAGAACCTGGTCGAGCTGGTCAGCAACATCGAGGTCACCACCGACGCGGAGGTGCCCGGCGCGAAGAAGGGCGACCCGCCGCTCGTCGCCAAGGGCGAGAACCAGACACTCAACGGCCGCGCCGCCGTCGCCTACGCCACCCACCGCGCGCCCGGCGAGGCCGAGGCCAAGCAGCTCCAGCGCTTCGGGCAGGTCCTGTACGGGGTGCTGCGGAAGATCTCCGACGACCCGAAGGCCGCCACCGTCACCGTCGAGACGCTCGCCCAGATCCTCGACCCCTCGCTGCCCGAGAAGGACCTCGGCGCCTCGCTCGCCAAGCTGGCCGAGCACGCCAAGGTCGGCGACCACAAGACGGCCCTGCTCCCGGTGGAGCAGGACGGCTCGCTCGGCGAGAGCGCCGCCGACAGCGTCGTCAAGGACATCCTCGGAGGAAAGGTCAGCGCCCCCGAGCAGGGCGCGGCGGCCCGCGTCGCGCTGCGCAACGGCACCGGCGAGGACGCCGCCACCGAGGCCGCCCGGATCGTCCTGATCAACGGAGGCTTCACCTACGCGGGCGGCTCCGGCACCGGAACCGAGGCGAAGTCGCAGGTCCTCTACGCGGACGACGCCCGAAAGGCGACCGCGGTCGAGGTCGCCAAGACCCTCGGCCTGCCGACCGGCGCGGTGAAGAAGGGCAAGACCGCCGGAAACGCCGAGGTCACCGTGGTGCTGGGAGAGGACTACAAGATCCCCGGCGCCGGCGACTGAGCCCGCGGGCGGCCTTCGCGGGCCGCCCGCGGGACGCCCGGCGTCGGGGATGCGGGGCTGTCGGCGGCACGTGAGACCCTTGAGGTGTCTCTGACCGCCGACGAAAGCCTGCTTGTGACCGCCACGGATCGCTCCATCGAGCTCGTCAACGCCGCCGCCCAGGCGGCGGCCGACCGGCTCGCGCACGACATCATCGCGTACGACGTCAGTGATGTGCTGTCGATCACCGACGCCTTCCTGCTCGCCTCCGCGCCCAACGACCGCCAGGTCAAGTCGATCGTCGACGAGATCGAGGAGCGCCTGAACAAGGAGCTCGGCGCCAAGCCGGTGCGCCGGGAGGGCGACCGCGACGCCCGCTGGATCCTCCTGGACTACGTCGACATCGTCGTCCACGTCCAGCACAGCGAGGAGCGGGTCTTCTACGCCCTGGAGCGGCTGTGGAAGGACTGCCCCGAGCTGTCCCTGCCCGAGGACGCGCTGCAGACGCGCGGCAAGGCCCAGGAGCACGCCCGGCTCACGGGCGCCGACGAAGCGGACGGTGAGCTGAGCTGAACGGCACCAAGGGCGGCAGGGGCCGCCGGATCGTTCTGTGGCGTCACGGCCAGACCTCCTGGAACCTGGAGCGCCGCTTCCAGGGCTCCACGGACATCGAGCTGACCGAGACCGGCGTCTCCCAGGCCCGCAGGTCCGCCCGGCTGCTCGCCTCGCTCAAGCCGGACGCGATCATCGCCTCCGACCTGAAGCGGGCGGCCGCCACCGCGGGGGAGCTGGCCTCCCTGACCGGACACACCATCGCGTACGACTCCGCCCTGCGCGAGACGTACGCGGGGGAGTGGCAGGGCCTGACCCACGACGAGATCGTGGCGCGCTACGGCGAGCAGTACGCCGCCTGGAAGCGCGGCGAGCCCGTGCGCCGGGGCGGCGGCGAGCTGGAGACCGAGGTGGCCGACCGGGCCGCGCCGGTGGTCCTGGAGCACGTCGACAAGCTGCCCGTCGACGGCACCCTCGTCGTGGTCAGCCACGGCGGCACGATCCGCACCACCATCGGCCGCCTCCTCGGCCTGGAGGCGCACCACTGGGAAAGCCTCGGCGGACTCTCCAACTGCTGCTGGTCCGTCCTGGGCGAGGGCGCCCGCGGCTGGCGCCTGATGGAGCACAATGCCGGCACGCTGCCCGAACCGGTCCTCGGCGACGACGACTGACCCACCGCCGGACCGGCCCGGAAGCGGATTTCACTTTCCGGCAGGTCACAGGCTAAAGTTCTTCTTGTTCGCAGCGCGGAGCGCGAAGAACACGAGGGGCTATAGCTCAGTTGGTAGAGCGCCTGCATGGCATGCAGGAGGTCAGGAGTTCAATTCTCCTTAGCTCCACAGACACCGGATCCCGTCCCCATCAGGGGGCGGGATTCGTCGTTCCGTACCCCCGTCTCCCTCTCCCGCGCGCGCCCTCTCGCGAGCTCGCCGACCCCCTTGCGCGGCCATGGCAGAATCGGACGGCCGGAGGGGGACGACGGCCCGGACGGGAGGGAGCGTGCGATGGTCGCGAGCGGTGCCGAGGATGCCGAAGTCGACGGCGTCGCGGAGCCCGTCGAGGACCACAGCGGCGCCGACGGCGCCGGAGCACCCCTCGGCTGTCCCGCCTGCGGCTCCGCGCGGATCGCCCAAGTACTCGGTGACAACGGCGGAGTGTCCTATGTGTGCACGTCCTGCGGCCACAGCTGGAGCTGAGTGATGGGTGCCCACAGGCGGAAGTGCGACTGGTGCGGCAGCGGTACGCCCATCGTGCGGGACATGGACCCGGTCAACGCCTCGTACCAGTACTGGTGCGAGGAGTGCGCGCGGGCGCTGATCATAAAAGGCGACCCGATCGAGACCTACCGCGAGCTGGAGGGCGAGCCGATCTACGGCCGGCTCCTCGACGAGCACTGCACCCTCAAGCGGTTCTACTCCTTCGCCACCGCCTGACGCCGTACCCCACGAACAGCGCCGTCACGGTCAGCGGATAGACGGCGGACAGCACCATCTGCACCGGATTCTGGTCCAGCTCGGGCCGCCCCGGGTCGTGCGGCACCCACCACAGCGCGAACGAGGCGAAGGCCAGGGCCACGGGCGCCAGGACCGGCCACGCCGGCCGCACCCGCTCCACGAGCAGGAGCAGCAGCGGAACGCACCACACCCAGTGGTGGGACCAGGAGATCGGGCTGATCATCAGCGCCGTCACCGCGCAGACCACCACGGCCAGCGCCTTGTCCCCGCGCAGCGCCGCCCGTACCGCGAGCACCATCGCCGCACCCCCCAGGACGGCGGCGGCGACCGCCCACCACATCCCCGGGTCGTCCGTGTGCATCACCCGCGCCAGGACCCCGCGCAACGACTGATTGGCGGTTTCCTCGGCGAAGCCGACCCGGCCGCTCTCGAACAGCGTCCCCGTCCAGAAGCGCCACGAGTCGGACGGCAGGACCAGCGCGCCGACCAGGGTCGCTGTGAGGAACGTCGCGGTGGCCGTCGCCGCCGTGCGCAGCCACGGGTTCCACCCGCGCTCGCGGCGCCACAGCAGCACCCCGGCGGCCAGCAGCAGCACCACGAACAGCCCGGGTGTGAGCTTCACCGCAGTGGCGAGACCGATCCCGACCCCGGCCCACCGGTGACCGGCGCGCCGGGTGACGTCCCACAGCACCGCGACCGCGATCAGGAGATTGATCTGGCCGTACCGCAGCGTCGTCCACACCGGCTCGCACCAGACCACGACCGCGGCCACCCAGAACGTCCTGCGCCACAGCTCCTCACGCGTCAGGGCCGGGCGGACCAGCTGCAGCGAGAGCTGCACCAGGGCGACGACGAGGAGGAGGTTCCCCGCGGTGGTCAGCGTCCGCATCAGCGGCACGCCGACCAGCGTCAGCGGGACGAACAGCAGCCCGGCGAACGGCGGATAGGTCATGGCGAGGTTCGCCGAGGTGGCGCGCATCGCGTAGAGGTCGCCACCGGCCCGGACCGTCTCGCCCTCGGCGCGATAGACCATCACGTCGAGCATGTTCACGTGGGCGAGGCGCTGCGCCACCCAGAAGGCGACGAACGAGATCAGGCACACCGCGGCGGCGGTGGCGAGGGGCCACTGGCGGGCACGGGCTCGGATGAGGACGGACGCGGTCACAGAGGGGGACCCTACCCGCCGCCCTCGGACCCCCAGGGAAACGATTTGGTGATCCCACGGGAGGCCGGTTAATGTTCTGTCTGTCGCCGCGGGGGGAACCCGGAGCGCGGGCCGACAGCGAGGGGCTATAGCTCAGTTGGTAGAGCGCCTGCATGGCATGCAGGAGGTCAGGAGTTCAATTCTCCTTAGCTCCACAGCAGAGAAGCGGGTCATCCGAATCGGATGGCCCGCTTCTTCGTGTGCGGTCTCCGCTCTTCGCGTGCGGTCTCCGCGCGTACGGCGACGGCGGCCGGGGGGCTCCCCCGGCCGCCACCGGTCAACCCCGGCCGGACCCCAGCGCCTTGCGGCCCGTCGCGGGCGGCAGGGCGGGCGCCTCGCGAGAGGGCGCCTCGATCCGCAGCGCCAGTGCCGGGCAGCGCCGTACGGCCCGCTGCGCGCGCTCCCGCAGGTGCATCGGCACCGAGGCGTCGGCGAACACCGGGAAACCGTCGGGGCCCAGCCTGATCAGCTCCGGCACGAGATCCGCGCACAGCCCGTGGCCCTGGCACAGCGTCCAGTCCACGGCCAGCTTCTCGCCGCTCGGAATCGACTCCTCCGCGTCCTGGTAGCCGGGCGAGGGCAGCGGCAGCACCCCGACCGTCGGGCGGCCGCAGCCCCCGTCGAGGACATGGGCGGCCAGATCGTCCGTGAACGCCGACAGGGTCGAGGCGAAGAAGCGGGCCGAGCCGTCGGGGTGTTTGCACGCCCCGCGTCCCTTCACCGCCTGCGTCACCTCCCGCAGCGCCTCCAGCGCGGCCGGGCCCCCGCCGTTCAGCACGTCCGAAAGCCCCCCGGCCGCCGCGGGCAGCCCGAGCCGGCACGGACCGCACTGGCCGGCCGTCTCCGCCGCCAGCCAGTTCGCCACGCGCAGCGACTCGCCCAGCGGACAGGTCTCGGGGCCGATCGGCAGGATCGCCCCGGCGCCCAGGGCGCCGCCCACGGCCGCCATCGAGGCGCGCGAGACGACGGCGTTGTGGACGGCCGTCGAGTCGATCCAGTTGCCGTGGTACCCGCCCGTGAGCACGCCCTGCGGCACCTGCGGGGCCCCGGCCAGCATCAGCACGTACCGCAGCGGGACACCCGTCGGGACCTCGACCACCATGGGGCGCGCGACCGCGCCGGACAGCGTCAGCAGGACGGTGCCGGGCTCGGTGTCCAGACCGGAGTGGCCGAAGCGGCGGGGCCCGATCCGGGCGGCGATCGCCAGCTGCGCGAACGTCTCCGCGTTGGACAGCAGCGTCGGCGCCCCGCCCACCCCCGACTCCGCCGCCCGCTCACGGCGGCCCTGCGGCAGCGCCGGGCCACCGCCGGCCGCGCGGATGACGGCGGACGCCTCGCCGGAGACCATCCGCTCCGGAGTCCGCACGACCCGCGCGCGGAGCGGCTGGCCCCGACGGTCGGACAGGCCCCGCTCGGCCAGCGCGGAACGGATCGATATCTCCGTGGAGTTACGGGTCACGGCGACGATCAGGGTCCGGGCGCCGAGTGCCTCGGCGGCCAGCAGGGCCCCGTCCAGGATCAGGTGCGGGGCCCGGTTGAGCAGCACCGTGTCCTTGCGGCAGGCCGGCTCCCCCTCGCTGCCGTTGACGACCACGACGGGCCGCACCCCCCGGCGGATCGCCGCCTTGGCGACCGCCCTGAGCTTGCGGCCGAAGGGGAAACCGGCGCCACCGCGCCCGTGCAGGGAGATGTCGTCCGCGAGCTGGGCCAGCCGCTCGCCGCCCATGGGCTCCAGCGGCCCGTGCACCTTCAGGTGCATGGACAGGTCGAGCCGCTCGACCAGGTCGAAGCCCTGGGTGAGCTGCGGCAGCCCGACCACGCGGACCTCCGGGACGTCGGGAAGCGGGATGTTCACAGGCGGTCCCCTCCCGGCGCCGTCCACGGCTCACCCGCCGGAGGCGGACTCGCGTAGGTCGGCGTCGGCATCGGCGGCGACGGCGTCGGCCAGTAGCCGGGGCGCTGGGCGGGATCGCGGAGTGGCAGATCGGGGACGACGGGAAGCTCCTCGGTCATCGGGACGCGTTCGGCGAGCGGGGCGCCGGACGTGCCGGGGTCGGATGCGCCCGGGTCGGGCGCCCCCGGGGCGGGGAAGGGGCTGCGCGAGACCGCGCGGTAGGCGGCCGAGAATCCGGCGCCCCCGCGCGGCGGCGGCGCGGCCTCGTACGGCTCCGCCGCCTCGTAACGCGGTGGCGTCGCCTCGTAGCGGGGCGGCGCCGTCTCGAACAGCTCGGGCGCGGCCTCGTACAACTGCGGTACGGGCGGAGGGAGCGGTGTGTTCAACGGGGGGCGTGCGACGGGGCGGTCCAGCCACTCGGCGGACAGGGTGGGGGCCTCGTCACGGCTCTCCTCCCCGAAGCCTCGCTCCCGCTCGCCGGGGGACGCGGCGGCGGTGGACGAAGGGGAGGAGGGGGAGGACGCGGCCGGGCCGGTCGCCGCGTGCTGCCCGGCGGGCCGGGCGCGCCGGCGCCCTTCGACGGCGGCGAGGAGCGCGGCGAGCCGTTCGGCGAGTTCGCGCTGCGTGGGGGCGGGCAACAGCCGCAGCGAGAAGGCGGCGGCGACCGAGACCAGGGCCAGGCAGTACATGACGACGACCCAGGTGGCGGCCTGCCGGCCCGCGTAGAGGCCGTGGACCAGCGCGAAGCACCAGGCGGGGTAGGCCAGCATGTGCAGCGGACGCCAGCGGGCCGCGAACCGGCTCCGGCCGGCCAGGGTGCTCCGCAGGGCGCCGGTCGCGGCGACGATCACCATGAGCAGCCCGGCGAGCGAGCCGAAGCCGATGAGACCGGCCGCGCCGGTCATGCCGAGGCCGAACGGGATCAGCGCCCCGATCGGTTCGACGTGGCCCAGCGAGACCTTGACCGTGCCGTGCAGCAGCAGGAAGCCGAGGGAGGCGACGGCGGTGGCGCGGTGCACGCCCTGGGCGATCAGCCGGTGGCGGGTGGAGAGCAGCAGGCGGTCGCTGGCTATGAGACCCCAGACGATCGAGGCCGTCAGGGAGACCAGCGAGAGCACGCCGGTGGTGAAATCGAGCGCGGCGCGGAAAGCGTCGCTGCCGCCGATGGCGAGCAGCGGAATGATCACCAGTGCCGCGACCGAAAGTCCGCCCCGAACCGGCCGGCTCATACCGGTTCGCGTGACGGGAGTAGAACGGATCTTGCGATGAGGGTTCATGGGGGCGACTCCGGAATGGTGCGGATAAGCGGTCCCGTTGCCGCATGCTAAGTCGCTCCATACCAGGCAGTAGGTGGTTTGCTGGTTTACGGGGCGTTCGAAGGCCAACTGACTCTGGGGTTGCCCCGGATAGGGTCGTTACGCGGAGTAACTTGAGCCGCTTCCGTGGGCGGTGCGCCTGCCCGGCTCCCGTGTCCACGCCCGTGGCGCGCGCCGGGGAGGGGGTCGGACCGGCGCGGAGAGCGCCCGCCGGGGCGTGGAGCGCCGGTCCGGGAGGTGTCCGGCCGGGGTCAGGCCGGGTGGGAACGCCGGTGCGGACGGTGTTCGACCGGAGCGTGGAACGCCGGTGCGGGCCGCTCGGGCCCTGCGGTACCCTGACGCCATGCGTGCCGTACGCCTTCTGCTTAGCGAGCCGCGCTGATCAGTCCCGACGGATGAAAGATCCGGTCGGAATCGGCGCGGCGTCCCCTCCTGTGCGAGGGGCTTTTTCATTTCGCGCCATTGCGCGGCAGTCGGCAGAGACGATCGATGGAGCTTCAAGGATCATGAGCGAGATGAATTCGGCTGCCGAGACGGCGGCCCCGCATCGTTATACGGCGGTCATGGCCGCCGACATCGAGGCACGCTGGCAGGACTTCTGGGACGCCGAGGGCACCTACGAGGCGCCGAACCCCACCGGCGACCTGGCGGGCGACCCTGAGGTCGCCGCCCGCCCCAAGAAGTTCATCATGGACATGTTCCCGTACCCCTCGGGTGCGGGCCTGCACGTCGGCCACCCGCTGGGCTACATCGCCACCGATGTCTTCGCCCGCCACCAGCGCATGACCGGCCACAACGTGCTGCACACCCTGGGCTTCGACGCCTTCGGCCTGCCGGCGGAGCAGTACGCCGTGCAGACCGGCACGCACCCGCGCGTGTCCACCGAGGCCAACATGGAGAACATGAAGGTCCAGCTGCGCCGGCTGGGCCTGGGCCACGACAAGCGCCGGTCGTTCGCCACGATCGACCCCGAGTACTACAAGTGGACGCAGTGGATCTTCCTGCAGATCTTCAACTCCTGGTACGACCGGGAGGCCGGGAAGGCCCGCCCGATCGCCGAGCTGATCGAGCAGTTCGAGAACGGCACGCGTGAGGTCCCCGGCGCCCGCGAGACCGCCGGCTCCACGCGCGCGTGGAGCGAGCTGAGCGCCGCCGAGCGCTCCGACGTCCTGGGCGAGTACCGCCTGGCGTACGCCTCCGACGCGCCCGTCAACTGGTGCCCCGGCCTGGGCACCGTCCTGGCCAACGAGGAGGTCACCGCCGACGGCCGCTCCGAGCGCGGCAACTTCCCCGTCTTCAAGGCCAAGCTGCGCCAGTGGAACATGCGCATCACCGCCTACGCGGACCGCCTGCTGGACGACCTGGACGCCCTGGACTGGCCCGAGGCCATCAAGCTGCAGCAGCGGAACTGGATCGGCCGCTCCGAGGGCGCCCGCGTCGACTTCCCGGTCGGTGACGCCGGCGCCATCACCGTCTTCACCACCCGCCAGGACACCCTGTTCGGCGCCACCTACATGGTCCTGGCCCCCGAGCACGACCTGGTCGAGAAGATCGTCCCGGCCGCCTGGCCCGAGGGCACCCACGACGTGTGGACCGGCGGCCACGCCACCCCCGCCGAGGCCGTCGACGCCTACCGCAAGCAGGCCGCCTCCAAGTCCGACGTCGAACGCCAGGCCGAGGCCAAGGACAAGACCGGCGTCTTCACCGGCGCGTACGCCGTCAACCCGGTCAGCGGCGAGAAGGTCCCCGTCTTCATCGCCGACTACGTCCTGATGGGCTACGGCACCGGCGCGATCATGGCCGTCCCCGCGCACGACTCCCGGGACTTCGCCTTCGCGCGCGCCTTCGAGCTGCCGATGCGCTGCGTCGTCGAGCCGTCGGACGACCGCGGCACCGACCCCTCCACCTGGGACGACGCCTTCTCCTCGTACGAGGCGAAGCTGGTGAACTCGGCCGGCGCGGACGTCTCCCTGGACGGCCTGGGCGTCGCCGACGCCAAGGAGAGGATCACCGCCTGGCTGGCCGACCGCGGCATCGGCGAGGGCACCGTCAACTTCCGTCTGCGGGACTGGCTGTTCAGCCGCCAGCGCTACTGGGGCGAGCCCTTCCCGATCGTCTACGACGAGGACGGCGTCGCGCACTCGCTGCCCGAGTCGATGCTGCCGCTGGAGCTGCCGGAGGTCGAGGACTACTCCCCGCGCACCTTCGACCCGGACGACGCCGACACCCAGCCCGAGACGCCGCTGTCGCGCAACGAGGACTGGGTCTACGTCACCCTGGACCTGGGCGACGGCCCGAAGAAGTACCGCCGCGAGACCAACACCATGCCCAACTGGGCCGGTTCCTGCTGGTACGAGCTGCGCTACCTGGACCCGAACAACTCCGAGAAGCTGGTCGACCCGGCCATCGAGCAGTACTGGATGGGCCCGCGCGAGTCCATGCCGACCGGCGGCGTCGACCTGTACGTCGGCGGCGCCGAGCACGCCGTACTGCACCTGCTGTACGCGCGGTTCTGGTCCAAGGTGCTGTTCGACCTGGGGCACATCTCCTCCGCGGAGCCGTTCCACAAGCTGTACAACCAGGGCATGATCCAGGCCTTCGTCTACCGCGACGCGCGCGGGATCGCCGTCCCGGCGGCCGAGGTCGAGGAGCGTGACGGCGGCTTCTGGTACCACGGCGAGAAGGTCTCCCGCGTCCTGGGCAAGATGGGCAAGTCCCTGAAGAACGCCGTCACCCCGGACGAGATCTGCGCCGAGTACGGCGCCGACACCCTGCGCCTGTACGAGATGGCGATGGGCCCGCTGGACGTCTCCCGCCCCTGG
This sequence comes from Streptomyces sp. NPDC048353, assembly GCF_055587165.1. Lineage (NCBI taxonomy): Bacteria > Bacillati > Actinomycetota > Actinomycetes > Kitasatosporales > Streptomycetaceae > Streptomyces > Streptomyces sp. NPDC048353. The sequence continues at coordinate 458,974 of NZ_JBVJGU010000001.1, forward strand.
GACACGCGCGCGGTGGTCGGCCAGTACCGGCTGCTGCAGCGGCTGTGGCGCAACATCGTCGACGAGTCGACCGGCGAGGTCACCGTCGTGGACAGCGCGCCCGACGAGGACACGCTGCGCGCCCTGCACAAGGCCATCGACGGCGTCTCGCAGGACATGGCGGGCATGCGCTTCAACACCGCCATCGCCAAGGTCACCGAACTGAACAACCACCTGACGAAGGCGGGCGGCGCGGTCTCCCGCACGGTCGCCGAGCAGCTGGTGCTGCTGGTCGCCCCGCTGGCCCCGCACATCGCCGAGGAGCTGTGGCGCCGGCTGGGCCACACCGACTCGGTCGTCCACCAGGACTTCCCGGTCGCCGACCCGGCCTACGTCGTGGACGAGACGGTGACCTGCGTCGTCCAGATCAAGGGCAAGGTCAAGGCGCGTCTGGAGGTCTCGCCGTCGATCACCGACGCCGAGCTGGAGGCGCTGGCGCTGGGCGACGCGCACGTCGTCGCCGCGCTGGGCGGGGCGCAGATCCGCAAGGTCATCGTGCGGGCCCCGAAGCTGGTCAACATCGTGGCCGGCTGACCCGGTCACCGCTGTCCGCGGTCGGCCGCGAGGCATGGGGGGCATCCCCTACGGGCAGGTTGGGGGTTCCGATGGAACCCTCGGCCTGCCCCTTCCGTTTACCGTGGAGGAACGACAGTCGAGGGAACTCGACAGCCGAGGACTCGACCACCGCCGGAGGGGCGCCCATGGAAGCCGCGATTGTGATCATGGCGCTGCTCTTCTTCGCCTTCGTGGCGCTGGGGGTGTACGCCACCGTGAAGGTCGTGAAGGCCGCCAAGCGCGGCGTCGACCGGACGATCACGCAGGCCCGGCGCACGGTCGAGGACACGACGCTGCGCGCCAAGAGCTTCGGCCAGGTCGGCGTCGCCGGTGAGCTGGCCCAGCTGCGGCTGTCGCTGCGCACCTCGATGCGCGCCACGCAGGAGGCGCTGCGGGCAGGTGTCGCCGAGGACGCCTCGCTGAAGGAGACGCTCGACCTCTTCCACCGGCTCAGCGCCCACGGGCAGGAGCTGGACGGCGAGCTCAAGCGCCTGGAGCGGGAGCCGGACCGGGTGAGGGTGGCCGGACAGCTCACCGAGCTGCGCGAGCGCACGGAACAGATCACGCGGTCCGCGGACTCGCTGCGCTGGGCGGCCCGGGACCGGGCACAGAAGTTCGCCGAGGACGACCTGTCCTCGCTCAGCGCGCAGATCGACCTCGAGGCCGGGGCGCTGCGCCACTGGGCGGGCCCGGATGCGGGCGCGGACGCGGGGACGGGCGCGGGTGCCGGGACGCACGGCCAGGGCCGCGACGCTGCCGACTTCTCGTGGCCCGAGGCGGGGACGGCCGGGCCGGAGGCCGAGCGGGAACAGGTGTGGCCCGCGGAAGCCGAAGCGGAGCACGGCAGCGCGGCACCCGGCGGGTCCGGGACGGCCGGCGCCGCCGGCCGGGAGCGGGGGCAGCAGCCGCCGCCCGCGATCACGGCGCGCGATCCCCGGCAGGCGGGCCATCCGTGGGAGAAGTCCGCCCGCCCGGAGACCACCACCTGACCTGCGGCGTCCCGGGGGAACGACCCTGGCGGCGCCTGGAGTTGACGGGGCCTGACGTGGCGGCAGGAGCGCGGAGGCCTGCGGCGGGGCGGCGCAGGCGGTCGCGGCGGGGCGATGCCGGGGCCCGTGGCGCGGCGACGCGGACGGACGACGACCGGGGCCGGGCTGCCTAGGGGCGCTCATGGCGGGTAACCTCCCGCTCATGTCCCGGCATGTCGCGATCGTCACCGATTCCACGGCCTACCTGCCACCCCAGACGATGGAGCGGCACGGCATCACAGCGGTCCCGCTGACGGTCGTCATCGGTGACCGGGCCCTTGAGGAGGGCACCGAGATCTCGGCGCGCTCCCTGGCTCAGGCCCTCCAGAAACGACGGTCGGTGACCACCTCGCGGCCCAGCCCCGAGGTCTTCGCGGCCACCTACCGCTCGCTGGCCGACTCCGGCGCGCGGAGCATCGTCTCGCTCCACCTCTCCGGCGAGTTCTCCGGGACGTACGACGCCGCCGTGCTGGCGGCCAGGGACGCCCCCGTGCCCGTACGGGTCGTGGACACCCGCATGGTGGGGATGGCGCTCGGCTTCTGCGCGCTGGCGGCGGCCGAGGTCGCGGAGGCGGGCGGCTCGCTCGACGAGGCCGTCGCGGCCGCCGAGAAACGGGCCGCCGGCACCTCCGCCTTCTTCTACGTCGACACCCTGGAGTACCTCCGCCGGGGAGGGCGCATCGGCGCCGCCCAGGCGCTGCTCGGCTCCGCGCTCGCCGTGAAACCGCTCCTCGAACTCGACGGCGGGCGCATCGAGCTGCGCGAGAAGGTGCGCACGGCGTCCAAGGCCATCGCCCGGCTGGAGGAGATCGCCGTGGATCGGGCCGCGAACGGACCGGTGGATGTCGCCGTCCACCATCTCGCCGCCCCCGAGCGGGCCGCCGTCCTGGCCGACCGGCTGCGTGAGCGGCTGTCGGGCGTGGAGGATCTCCAGGTCAGCGAGGTGGGTGCGGTGATCGGCGCCCACACCGGGCCGGGGCTTCTCGCTGTGGTGGTGTCGCCCCGCTGACGCGGCGCCGCTGATCCCCGGCGCCGCCCGCCCGTCCTTGATGGCCCGTCCCCGTTCACTCGTGTGAGTGGCTGAGTTATCCACAACTGGGGTGCTGTGCACCGGATTCGGGGCATCGCGGCACGGGGACCGCGACGTCCCTACCGTCTCGTGCATGGCTCTTCGCACATCTCTCGACTCACCTTCCGCAGCGGCGACGGCTTCGGCGACCGATGTGTCGGCCGCGTCCGCCGCCTCCACGCCGGTCTCCGCGTCCGCTCGGTCCTCGACTCCTGGGGCCAGGCCGGCGGCAGCGACAGCGGCGGTGGCGCCGGGGGCGCCGCCTTCCGTGCCCGCGGGCGGGACACGGGTGAGGAGGCCCGGCGCGACCAGCGGTCCCGGGAGGGCGCCCGGGTCGGACGGCCGGGACCGGGGCGGCGGGCGCGGCTCTGCTCCCGGGCGAACCCGGCGGGCTCGCCGGAGGCACGCGCTCGCGGCGGCCGGCTCGGCCGTGCGGGACCGGGGCGACGCCCTCTTCCCGCCTGCCGACGCCCCGCCTCCCGTCCAGCCGGTCGCGCCCGTCGCGCCGGTGGAGCCGGTGGAGCCGGTGGAGCCGGTCGAGCCGGTCGAGCCGGTCGAGCCGGTACGGGAGCGGGCCGGGGCGGGGCGGTGGGCGCGGCTGGGGCTCGCGTGCCGGGAGCGGCTGCCGTTGTGGGTGCAGGCGAGGTGCGGCCTCGAACCGAGGACGCTGGCCGCCCTGGCGGTGGTGCTGGTGGTGGCCGCGGGGTTCGCCGGACGGTACTTCTGGGCGGGGCGGCCCGAGGCGGTTCGCGCCCCGGAGATCGTGCGGGCCGTGCCGCCGCCCGAGAGCGGGGCGTCTTCCCGGGAGTCTTCCCTGGGCACAGCGCCGCCGCCGACGTCGGGGTCGCCCCCGACGGAGGTCGTGGTCGACGTCAGCGGCAAGGTGCTGCGCCCCGGGGTCCTGACCCTGCCGGGCGGATCGAGGGTGGCGGACGCCCTGCGGGCGGCCGGCGGAGTCCGGCCGGGGACGGACGTCACCGGCCTCAACCGGGCCCGGGTCCTCATGGACGGCGAGCAGGTCGTCGTCGGCCTCCCGGCGCCCCCGGGCCCCGCCGCCCCTGGGGGTTCGGCCGCGTACGGGGGCACGGGCGCGGGCGGTGGCGGGGCGGCGGGGACGCGGGCGATGCCCCTGAGCCTCAACACGGCGACCGTGGAACAGCTCGACACCCTGCCCGGCGTCGGTCCGGTGCTGGCGCAGCACATCATCGACCACCGCGCGGAACACGGCGGGTTCCGCTCGGTCGCCGAGCTGCGCGAGGTCAACGGCATCGGCGACCGCCGGTTCGCCGACCTCGAACCTCTGGTCCGGCCGTGAACCGGCAAGGGGAGGCAGCGGGCCCGGCCGGCCTGCGCGCCCCGGACCCTCCGGGCACTCAGGGCACTCACGGAGGGGTGGTCTCCGACAGGACCCCTGACCGGCGCTTTCCCCATGACGAAGGGCCGGCCGATCTGCGGCTGGTACCACCGGCGTTGGCGGCCTGGGGGGCGGCCGCGCTCGCCGTCGGTGCCCCCGGGTGGTGGGCGCTCGCCGGAGCGCTGACCTGTGTCGCCGGGGCGGTGGCGCTGCTGTGGACCGGTACGGGACGGCGGGGGCGGCGCGAAGGGGCGTGGCGGCTCAGGGCCACGGCGGGGGCGGCGGCGCTGCTCTGCGCGGCGGCCGGAGCCGCGTCCGGAGGGCTGCACGCGGCGGATCTGACCCGGGGACCGGTGCCGGCTCTCGCGAGTGAGTACGCCCGGGTGAGCGCCGAGTTGACGGTCACCGCCGATCCGCGTCTCACCCGGCCCCGGGTCCGGGGCGACCACGCGGCTCCTCTCTCCGTCGTCCTGCCCGCGGAGGTGACCCGGATCGAGACAGCCGACCGGGCGGCGCACCGGACCAGGACGCCGGTGCTCGTCATCGTCCCGGCGGGGGAGGGCCGGGAGCGGTGGCTGCGACTGCTGCCCTCCACCCGGCTGCGGGCCGAGGGACGTCTCGCCCCGCCCGCCCGTCCGGGGGAGCCGATGACGGCGGTGCTGCGGATCGACGCGGCGGGCCCACCGCGGGTCACCGGCCGGCCGAGCGCCCCGCAGCGGACGGCGGGGAAGCTGCGTGCCGGTCTGCGACGGGCGACCGAGGGCCTCGGGCCGGACGCCCGGGCGCTGCTCCCGGGCCTGGTCGTCGGGGACACCTCGCGGATCGAGCCCGAGCTCAGCGACGCCTTCCAGGCCACGGACCTCACTCACCTCCTGGCGGTCTCCGGATCCAACCTGACCATCGTCCTGCTGCTCCTGATCGGCCGCCCGGGCAGCGCGCTGCGCGCGGAGCGCGGGGGGCTCGCGCCCCGGATCGGCATCCCGCTGCGTGCCACGGCGCTGCTCGGCGGGGGCCTCACCCTGGCCTTCGTCATCGTCTGCCGGCCCGAACCGAGCGTGCTCCGGGCGGCGGCCTGTGGCCTGGTCGCGCTGCTGGCCATCGGCACCGGCCGGCGCAGATCACTCCTTCCGGCGCTCGCCGCGGCGGTCCTGCTGCTGGTGCTGTACGACCCGTGGCTGGGGCGGAGTTACGGCTTCCTGCTCTCCGTGCTCGCCACCGGGGCGTTGCTGACCCTCGCCCCGCGCTGGAGCGAGGCGCTGCGGCGGCGCGGGGTCCCGGGCCGCCTCGCGGAGGCACTGGCCGCGGCCCTGGCGGCCCAGGCGGTCTGCGCGCCCGTGGTGGCGGTCTTCGCCGCCCGGGTGAGCCTGGTCGCCATCCCCGCCAACCTCCTCGCGGAGCCGGCGGTGGCGCCCGCGACGGTGCTCGGCTTCGCCGTGCTCGCGCTGGCCCCCCTCTCCCCGTCGGTCGCGGAGCTGGTCGCGCGGGTGGCGGCCTGGCCCGCCGAGTGGGTCGCGACCGTGGCCCGCGCGGGAGCGGCGCTGCCCGGCGCGGAGATGGAGTGGCCGGGCGGCTGGTGGGGAGGGCTGTTCCTGGCCGCCGTCGGCGCGCTGGTGGTGCTCGGGGCGCGGAAGCTGCCGTACCGCCGGGGAATCGGGGCCGGGTGCGCCGTCCTGCTGCTCCTGGCGGTCGTCCGGCCGGCGCCGCTGACCCGGCTGGTCACCGGATGGCCGCCGCCGGACTGGGCGTTCGCGATGTGCCAGGTCGGGCAGGGGGATGCGACCGTTCTCGCGGCCGGTGGCGACACGGCCGTCGTGGTGGACGCCGGGCCCGACCCGGCGCTGGTGGACCGGTGCCTGCGCGACCTCGGAGTCCGCCGGGTCCCCCTGATCGTGCTCACGCACTTCCACGCCGACCATGTCGCCGGGCTGGCAGGCGTGTTGCGCGGCCGGTCCGTGGGGGCGATCCAGACGACGGGCCTCGACGAGCCGCCGGGCCAGGCCGCCGCCGTGCGCCGCACGGCCGCCGCGGCGGGCATCCCGCTCGTCCGGGCGACGCCCGGTGAGCGACGGCGCCTCGGGCCGTTGGAGTGGCAGGTGCTGTGGCCCCGGAGCGCGCCGGGGGCGGTGGGCGCGGAGGAGTCCGGGCCGAACGACGCCAGCGTCACGCTGCTGGTGCGGACGGCGGGCGGCCTGACCCTGCTCCTCCTGGGGGATCTCGAACCGCCCGCTCAGCGCGGCCTGGCCCGAGCCCGGCCGGACCTGCCTCGCGTCGACGTGCTCAAGGTTGCCCACCACGGTTCGGCGCACCAGGATCCCGGGCTGATACGGGCCGTCCGGCCGAGGCTCGCGCTGGTGTCGACGGGGAGCGGCAACCCGTACGGGCACCCCTCGCCCCGGACCGTGGACGCGCTGCGGGCCGGGGGAGCGAGGGTACTCAGGACGGACCGGGACGGAGCGATCGCGGTCGCGGGGGCGGGCGCCGGCCTGCACGCCCTGCCGAGAGGGGGTGCGATGTAAAGGAATGCTTGTAAAGGAGTCTTTCTAAAGCTAGCTTTACATCATGGAGAAGCAGGAAGAGGGGCCGGAACAGCCCCGCAGCATCCGTCTCACGGACCCCCGAGCCCTCAGGGCATACGCCCACCCGACCCGTATGACGCTTGTCGGCCTGCTCCGGCAGAGCGGGCCGTTCACCGCCACCCGGGCCGCCGAGCTGACCGGGGAATCGGTGGCCAGCTGCTCGTACCACCTGCGGATACTCGCGAAGTACGGGCTGGTGGAGGAGGCGCCGGGCGGGCGGGGGCGGGAGAAGCCGTGGCGGGCGACGGCGCGGTACACGGACTGGCCGGCGGACAGCGAGGACGCGTCGGTCGCCGAGGCTGTCGACGCGCTGAGTACGGCGGCCGCCGAGCAGTACTTCCGGCGGTTCCTGCGGGCCATGGGGGACCGCCGCAACACGCCGAAGGAGTGGCGGGAGGCCGAGCAGCTCGGCGACTCGCTCCTCTACCTCACGCCCGCCGAGCTGACCGCGTTCGGCGAACGGGTGGAGGAGCTGTTGCGGCCCTACGAGGAGCGCGGAGCCGACGCGTCCCTGCGGCCCGAAGGGGCGAGGCCCGTCAGCCTGCTGCGGATCGCGTTCCTCGACCGCGAGATCCCCCCGGCAGACACGACCGACCACGACGTGCCCGCCGGCCACGGCGACGACCGCGGCGAGCAGGACGCTCCCGGCGGGCGTGCCGACCAGGGCGAGGAGTGAGGGATGGGAGCCGCCGCTCACATACCGGTGCTGCTGCGCGAACGGTCCTTCCGGCGTTACTGGACCGGGCAGACGGTCTCGCTCGTCGGTGACCAGATCTCGCTGATCGCGATCCCGCTCGCCGCCGTGCTCGTCCTGGGCGCGGACGCGGCCGAGATGGGCTGGCTCAAGGCGGCCGAACTCCTGCCGGCGCTGCTGCTCAACCTGCCGCTCGGCGCCTGGGCCGACCGGCAGCCCCGACGGCGGCGCGCCATGATCGCGGCCGATCTCGGCCGGGCGGCGCTCCTGGTGACACTGCCCGTCGCCCACCTGCTCGGCGCCCTCACGCTCGGGCAGCTCTACGCCGTCGCGTTCGGGGTGGGGGCACTGAGCGTGCTGTTCGAGGCCTGCAACGTCACGCTCTTCGCGGCCCTCGTCCCCACCGAGCGCTACGTCCAGGCCAACTCGCTCGTCAACGGTGCCCGTTCGGCGGCCTGGTTGGCGGGCCCCAGTGCCGGCGGCGTGCTGGTGCAGATCCTGACCGCGCCCTTCGCGCTGCTCGCCGACGCCCTCACCTTCCTGCTCTCGGCCGCCTACCTCACCAGGATCGACCCCGTCGAGCCCCCGCCCGCGCCGGTCGGGAAAGGGCACTTCACCGCCGGGCTGCGCTGGGTCGTGCGGAACCCCTCCATGCGGGCACTGTTCGCGGCCTCCGGGACGGTGCAGTTCTTCAACTACATGTTCCACACGCTGTTCGTGCTGTACGTGACGGCCGAACTCGGCCTGAGTGCGGGCGTCCTCGGCGCGGTGCTCGGCGCGGGCGCCGTCGGAGGGCTGATCGGAGCCGCGTGCGCCGGGACGGTCGTACGACGGTTCGGGATCGGGCCCTCGATCATGGGAGGCTTCCTCGGCTTCACCCTGCCCCTGCTGCTGATCCCGCTCGCCGAAGGCCCCACCGCCGTGGTCGTGGCCCTGCTCTTCGGGGCCGAGTTCCTCTCCTGCGTGGGGGTGATGGTCGTCGACATCGCCGCCGGATCCTTCCAGATGGCGCTGATACCCGAGGCCGTCCGGGCGCGGGTCCTGGGCGCGTTCCGCACCCTCAACCACGGCTTCCGGCCGCTCGGCGCGCTCGCCGGCGGTTTCCTGGGCACGGCGATCGGGCTGCGCCCCACGCTGTGGATCGCGACTGCCGGAGCGGTGTTCGCCGTCCTGTGGCTGCTGCCGTCGCCGCTGCCCCGCACCCGCGACCTGCCCGCCCCGGCCGACGAGACCGGCACCGTCACCGTCTCCTAGGCCGAGGCCGAGGCCCGCCGGCCCCGGCCGCCCCGACCGCCTACGGCGCTTCCAGCCAGCCTTCGTACTCCGCCGCCAGCGCGTCGAGCGCCGAGGCGTCCAGACGGCTCTCCGGGTCCTCCACCACGACCAGCCACTGGGCGTCCTCCGCGTCGTCCTCACCCGCCAGGGCGTCCCTGACGAGCTGAGGCTCCTCCGCGACGGAGAAACGGGCCGGCAGCTCCTCGGCGACCTCCTCGGCGGCGTCGCGGTCGGGCAGGACGAGTACGTGTCGTTCGCTCACCGGACCATTCTCCGGTACGGCGCCCGGCGCCCGGGCGGGGGTGTCGGTGGCCCGTGGGATGCTGGGACGCGATGGCACCCAGGAAGAATTCGACCGACGACCTCCTCGCCCCCGTGACGCTCGCCGTGGGTCAGGAGGACCTGCTCCTCGACCGCGCCGTCCAGGAGGTGGTGGCGGCCGCCCGGGCCGCCGACGCCGACACGGACGTCCGCGACCTCACCAGCGACCAGCTCCAGCCCGGCACGCTCGCGGAGCTGACCAGCCCCTCGCTCTTCGCCGAGCGCAAGGTCCTCGTCGTGCGCAACGCCCACGACCTCTCCGCCGACTCGATCAAGGACGTCAAGGCCTACCTCGACGACCCGATCGAGGAGATCTCGATCGTGCTGCTCCACGCGGGCGGGGCCAAGGGCAAGGGGCTGCTCGACGCGGCGCGCAAGGCGGGCGCCCGGGAGGTGGCCTGCCCCAAGACGACGAAGCCGGCGGAGCGGCTGACGTTCGTACGGCAGGAGTTCCGCTCGCTGGGGCGGTCGGCCACGCCCGAGGCGTGCCAGGCGCTGGTCGACTCCATCGGCAGCGACCTGCGGGAGCTGGCCTCGGCCGTCTCGCAGCTCACCGCGGACGTGGAGGGCACGATCGACGAGGAGGTCGTCGGGCGGTACTACACCGGCCGGGCGGAGGCCTCCTCGTTCAACGTCGCCGACCGGGCGGTGGAGGGCCGGGCCGCGGAAGCGCTCGAAGCGCTGCGCTGGTCGCTCTCCACCGGCGTCCCTGCGGTCCTCATCACCAGCGCCCTCGCCCAGGGCGTCCGCGCGATCGGCAAGCTGTCCTCGGCGCGCGGCGGCCGGCCCGCCGACCTGGCCAGGGAGCTGGGCATGCCGCCGTGGAAGATCGACCGGGTCCGCCAGCAGATGCGGGGCTGGACGCCGGACGGGGTGTCGCTGGCGCTGCGCGCGGTGGCGGAGGCGGACGCGGGAGTGAAGGGTGGCGGGGACGACCCGGAGTACGCCCTGGAGAAGGCGGTCGTCGCGGTGGCCCGCGCGGCCCGCCTCCGACGCTAGGACCCGCACCCCGACGCGTCCCGCCCGGGCGCGGCGCCCCCCCGGCACGTCCCGCCCGGTGCGGCGCCCCGCACCCCCGGCACGTCCCGCCCGCCTCCGACGCTGAAACCGCACCCCCGTGCGACGGTACGGCGAAGGCCCCGCTCTCTCCTGGGGAAGGAGAGGTGCGGGGCCTTCGGCGTGAGACGGGTGGGCTCGTGCACGCGTGGCGAACGCGTATCGCGCACGAGTCCGGGGTGCCGGTCGGGAGCGGGAGAGAGGGCCCGCTGAGTCCCGTCCGGCGCTACATCAGAGGGGCTCAGCCCTGCAGAGCGGCAACCTTGGTGGCCAGCGCCGACTTCTTGTTGGCGGCGGCGTTCTTGTGGATGACGCCCTTCGAGACAGCCTTGTCGAGCGCGCGGGCGGCGGCGCGAGAAGCCACGACGGCCTTCTCGACGTCACCCGCGGTGACGGCCTCGCGGGCCTTGCGGATCGCGGTCTTGAGCGAGGACTTGACGGCCTTGTTGCGCAGGCGCGCCTTCTCGTTCGTCTTGTTCCGCTTGATCTGGGACTTGATGTTCGCCACGAAAAGAGCCTTTTCAGGTTCGATGATGTTTCTGAGTGTGTGACCCCGTCGCTGAGAGGGCGTACGAGACACAGCTGTCCACGGTATCAGGCGCCCTCGGCGCCGCCCAAACCGAGCGCCGCACCGCACTCGTGGGACCATGGAGCCTACGTATCGATCCGACACCGCCCCGAGACGAGACCCTGCGTGCCCGCGACTCCTCCACACGTGCCCGAGCCGAGCCGTACCGACCCGGCGCTGATCCGCAACTTCTGCATCATCGCGCACATCGACCACGGCAAGTCGACCCTCGCCGACCGGATGCTCCAGCTGACCGGTGTCGTCGACCAACGGCAGATGCGCGCCCAGTACCTCGACCGGATGGACATCGAGCGCGAGCGCGGCATCACGATCAAGTCCCAGGCGGTCCGTCTTCCCTGGGCGCCCACCGAGGGCGCGGGGCAGGGCAGGACCCACATCCTCAACATGATCGACACCCCCGGGCACGTCGACTTCACGTACGAGGTCTCCCGCTCCCTCGCCGCCTGCGAGGGCACGGTCCTGCTGGTGGACGCGGCCCAGGGCATCGAGGCGCAGACCCTCGCGAACCTGTACCTGGCGATGGAGAACGACCTCACCATCGTCCCCGTACTGAACAAGATCGACCTGCCGGCGGCGCAGCCGGAGAAGTTCTCCGAGGAGCTGGCCAACCTCATCGGCTGCCAGCCCGAGGACGTGCTGAAGGTCTCCGCCAAGACGGGCCTGGGCGTCGAGGCGCTCCTGGACCGGGTCGTGGAGAACGTCCCGGCCCCGGTCGGCGTCGCCGACGCCCCCGCCCGCGCGATGATCTTCGACTCGGTCTACGACTCGTACCGCGGTGTCGTCACGTACGTCCGTGTCGTCGACGGACAGCTCAACAAGCGCGAGCGCATCAGGATGATGTCGACCGGCGCCACCCACGAGCTGCTGGAGATCGGCGTCTCGTCGCCGGAGATGACACCGTCCGACGGCCTCGGGGTCGGCGAGGTCGGCTACCTCATCACCGGTGTGAAGGACGTCCGCCAGTCCAAGGTGGGTGACACGATCACCTCCCTGTCGAAGGGCGCCACCGAAGCGCTCGGCGGCTACAAGGACCCGAAGCCCATGGTCTTCTCGGGCCTCTACCCGCTGGACGGCTCGGAGTACCCGGACCTCCGCGAGGCCCTCGACAAGCTCCAGCTCAACGATGCCGCGCTGGTCTACGAACCGGAGACCTCCGCCGCGCTCGGCTTCGGCTTCCGCGTCGGCTTCCTCGGCCTGCTCCACCTCGACGTGATCCGCGAGCGCCTGGAGCGCGAGTTCGGCCTCGACCTGATCGCCACCGCCCCCAACGTGGTCTACCGCGTGGTCATGGAGGACGGCAGCGAGCACACCGTCACCAACCCGAGCGAGTTCCCCGAAGGCAAGATCAGCGACGTGTACGAGCCCGTCGTACGCGCCACGATCCTCGCCCCCAGCGAGTTCATCGGCGCGATCATGGAGCTGTGCCAGACCCGGCGCGGCACCCTGCTCGGCATGGACTACCTCTCCGAGGACCGGGTGGAGATCCGCTACACCCTCCCCCTCGCCGAGATCGTCTTCGACTTCTTCGACCAGCTGAAGTCCAAGACGCGCGGTTACGCCTCCCTCGACTACGAGCCCACCGGCGAGCAGGCCTCCAGCCTGGTCAAGGTCGACATCCTGCTGCACGGCGACAAGGTGGACGCCTTCTCGGCGGTCACCCACAAGGACGCGGCGTACGCCTACGGCGTGCGGCTGGTCGCCAAGCTGCGCGAGCTGATCCCGCGCCAGGCGTTCGAGGTGCCCATCCAGGCGGCCATCGGATCCCGGGTCATCGCCCGCGAGACCATCCGCGCCATCCGCAAGGACGTCCTCGCCAAGTGCTACGGCGGTGACATCTCCCGTAAGCGGAAGCTGCTGGAGAAGCAGAAGGAAGGCAAGAAGCGGATGAAGATGGTCGGCTCGGTGGAGGTCCCGCAGGAGGCCTTCATCGCCGTGCTGTCGAGCGACGACTCCGCGGGCGGCAAGAGCAAGAAGTGACCGCCGGGGGCGGCCGGCCGCCCCCGCCCGGTCCCGACCGGCGCGCGCCGCGATCGGATGATCGGACCGGCGATTAGCTGACAGATACATCGAACGGGTCCTCGCACGGTACGTGCGGGGGCCCGTTCGGCGTCGGTACGGCGTTCGTTCTGTTATCAACCGGGTATGAAGCGGCGGCCCGCAGGCTCTTACGCACCGGACTTCGGCCATCTAGTCTGAACCCGGCTCGAAGGTTACTCGCCAGTTAGCTACGCACCGCCAGATCGCACCACCAGCAGGCACCGCCGCCGCCCGGAGGACGTCGTGAGCGACACACTGACCCAGATCGAGAACCGGCCGCCCTCCGTGGCGACCCTCTTCCTTGAGCGCGTGGCGCGGACTCCCGACGCGGAGGCCTATCGCTACCCGGTCCCGGCCGCCTCCGGGCAGGGCCCCGACGACTGGAAGTCGCTCAGCTGGGAGCAGGCCGCCGAGCGGGTCTACGCCATCGCCGCGGGCCTCATCGACCTCGGCGTCCGCTCGGAGGAGCGGGTCGCCCTGGCCTCCGCCACCCGGGTCGAGTGGATCCTCGCCGACCTCGGCGTGATGTGCGCGGGCGCCGCGACCACCACGGTCTACCCCCAGACCAACGCCGAGGAGTCGGCGTTCATCCTCTCCGACTCCGAGTCCAAGGTCCTCATCGCCGAGGACGCGGCCCAGGTCGCGAAGGCCCGCGAGCGCCGCGCCGAGCTGCCCGGCCTGCACCACGTCGTCGTCATCGACCCCACGGGCGTCGAGACCGACGAGTGGGTCCTGACCCTCGCCGACCTGGAGGCGCGCGGCAAGGCGTACCTGGAGAAGCACGCCGAGGCGGTCAAGGAGCGGGTCGCGGCGATCACCGCCGACCAGCTCGCCACCCTGATCTACACCTCGGGCACCACGGGCCGCCCCAAGGGCGTCCGCCTCCCGCACGACAACTGGTCGTACATGGCCAAGGCGATCGCCTCCACCGGACTGGTCACCCAGGACGACGTGCAGTACCTCTGGCTGCCGCTCGCGCACGTCTTCGGCAAGGTGCTGACCTCCGGCCAGATCGAGGTCGGCCACGTCACCGCCGTCGACGGCCGCATCGACAAGATCATCGTGAACCTGCCGATCGTCCAGCCGACGTACATGGCCGCCGTGCCCCGGATCTTCGAGAAGGTCTACAACGGCGTCGCCGCCAAGGCCCGCGAGGCCGGCGGCGCGAAGTACAAGATCTTCCAGTGGGCGGCCGGCGTCGCCCGCGAGTACGCCAAGGTCACCCAGGACAACTTCCGCCGCACCGGCACCGCCTCCGCCCCCTTCGGCCTCACCGCCCAGCACAAGATCGCCGACGCGCTGGTCTACAAGAAGCTGCGCGAGGCGTTCGGCGGCCGGCTGCGCGCCGCCGTCTCCGGCTCGGTCGCGCTGGCGCCCGAGATCGGCTACTTCTTCTCCGGCGCCGGCATCCACATCCTGGAGGGGTACGGCCTCACCGAGTCCAGCGCGGCCAGCTTCGTCAACCCCGGCGAGGCCTACCGCACCGGCACCGTCGGCAAGCCGCTGCCCGGCTGCGAGGTCCGGATCGCCGACGACGGCGAGATCCTGCTGCGCGGCCCCGGCATCATGGAGGGCTACCACGGGCTGCCGGAGAAGACGGCCGAGGTCCTGGAGGCGGACGGCTGGTTCCACACCGGGGACATCGGCGAGCTGTCCGCCGACGGCTATCTGCGGATCACCGACCGCAAGAAGGACCTCTTCAAGACGTCGGGCGGTAAGTACATCGCGCCGACCGAGGTCGAGGGCCAGTTCAAGGCCGTCTGCCCCTTCGTCTCCAACATCGTGGTCCTCGGCGCCGACCGCAACTACTGCAGCGCGCTCATCGCCCTCGACGAGCCCGCCATCCTCGGCTGGGCCGCCGAGCAGGGCCTCGGCGGCAAGACGTACGCGGAGGTCGTGGCCGCCCCCGAGACCGAGAAATTCGTCCAGGGGTACATCGACCGCCTCAACGAGGGCCTCCAGCGCTGGCAGACGATCAAGAAGTTCCGCCTCCTGCCGCGCGACCTCGACGTCGAGCACGGCGAACTCACGCCGAGCCTGAAGATGAAGCGGCCCGTCGTGGAGCGCACGTACAAGCACCTGATCGAGGACATGTACGCGGGGTCGCGCGAGGCCTGAGGGCTCCGGGCCGGGGTTATCCACAGGCCGGCGGCTCACCTCGGGCGGTACGGGACAATGGGCTCATGCCTTCCGTACTGCCCGATGGTGAGCCCATGCCCGAGACCGGGGCGCTGCCCGCGCACGCCCTGGAAGGGGCGGCCGAGCGGCCCCTCGGGTTCTATCTGCACGTGCCGTACTGCGCGACGCGCTGCGGCTACTGCGACTTCAACACCTACACCGCGAGCGAGCTGCGCGGCACCGGAGGCGTCCTCGCGTCCCGGGACAACTACGCCGAGCAGGTCGTCGAGGAGATCAGGCTCGCCCGCAAGGTCCTCGGCAACGACCCCCGGCCGGTGCGGACCGTCTTCGTCGGCGGCGGGACGCCGACCCTGCTCGCCGCCGGCGATCTCGTGCGGATGCTGGGGGCGGTCCGGGAGGAGTTCGGGCTCGCCGACGACGCCGAGGTGACGACCGAGGCGAACCCGGAGTCGGTGGACCCGGCGTATCTCGCCGAGCTGCGCGAGGGAGGGTTCAACCGCGTCTCCTTCGGGATGCAGAGCGCGCGGCAGCACGTCCTGAAGGTGCTGGACCGCACGCACACGCCCGGGCGCCCCGAGGCGTGCGTCGCGGAGGCGCGGGCGGCCGGCTTCGAGCACGTCAATCTGGACCTGATCTACGGCACGCCCGGGGAGACCGACGACGACTGGCGGGCCTCGCTCGACGCGGCGATCGGCGCCGGTCCCGACCACGTCAGCGCCTACGCCCTGATCGTGGAGGAGGGCACGCAGCTGGCGCGGCGGATCCGGCGCGGCGAGGTGCCGATGACCGACGACGACGTGCACGCGGACCGGTATCTGATAGCCGACGCCGTCTTCGCCGAGGCCGGCTACGACTGGTACGAGGTCTCGAACTGGGCCACCACCGACGCCGGGCGCTGCCTGCACAACGAGCTGTACTGGCGCGGCGCCGACTGGTGGGGCGCGGGGCCGGGCGCGCACAGCCACGTGGGCGGGGTGCGGTGGTGGAACGTGAAGCACCCGGGCGCGTACGCGGCGGCGCTGGCGGAGGGGCGCTCCCCGGGAGCCGGGCGCGAGGTCCTCGCGGCGGAGGACCGGCGGGTGGAGCGGGTGCTGCTGGAGCTGCGGCTCCGGGAGGGCGTCGAGCTGGCCCTCCTGCGCCCCGCCGGCCTCGCCGCGGCCCGCAAGGCCCTGGCGGACGGCCTCCTCGCCGCCGAGCCGTACGCCGCCGGCCGCGCGGCCCTCACCCTGCGGGGCCGCCTCCTCGCGGACGCGGTGGTGAGGGACCTGGTGGACTGATCGCGCCCGGAGGGCGGCCCCGCGGGGGCTACGGCGCCGTCACGAAGTCGATCAGTTCCTCGACCCGGCCCAGCAGGGACGGTTCCAGGTCCTTGTAGGAGTGCACCTTCGAGAGGATGTGCTGCCAGGCCGCGCCGGTGTTCTCCGGCCAGCCGAGCGCACGGCAGACGCCCGTCTTCCAGTCCTGCCCCCGGGGGACGGACGGCCAGGCGGGGATGCCCACCGACGACGGCTTCACCGCCTCCCAGATGTCGATGTACGGATGGCCGACGACCAGGACGTCCGGCGAGGAGACACGGGAGGCGATGCGGGACTCCTTCGAGCCCTCCACCAGGTGGTCCACCAGGACGCCGAGGCGCGCGTCCGGGGCCGGGGCGAACTCGGCGACGATGGCGGGGAGGTCGTCGACGCCCTCCAGGTACTCCACGACCACGCCCTCGATGCGCAGGTCGTCGCCCCAGACCCGTTCCACCAGCTCGGCGTCGTGGCGGCCCTCCACGTAGATCCGGCCCGCGCGCGCCACCCGAGCCCGGGCGCCCGGGACCGCGATCGACCCCGAGGCCGTACGGGTGGGCCGCGCCGGCCCCCCGGCGGACGGGCGCACCAGAGTGACCACGCGCCCCTCCAGGAGGAAGCCGCGCGGCTCCAGCGGGAAGACCCGGTGCTTGCCGAAGCGGTCCTCCAGGGTCACCGTGCCCGCCTCACAGCGGATCACCGCCCCGCAGAAGCCCGTCGCCACCTCCTCCACGACGAGGTCGACGTCCGCCGGCACCTCCGGTACGGGGGCCGACTTCTTCCAAGGGGGCGTCAGATCCGGGTTGTAGCTCCGCATTCGCGCGACGTTATGACACTCCGAAGCGCCGTGCCAGCTCATCGCGCTGCGTCCGTACGAACGCCGCGTCCACCACCGCCCCGTGCCCCGGCACGTACACCGCGTCCTCGCCGCCCAGGCGCAGCAGCCGGTCGAGCGCCGCCGGCCACTGCGAGCCGACCGCGTCGGGCCCGGCCTGCGGCTCGCCCGACTCCTCCACCAGGTCGCCGCAGAAGACGATCTCCGGGTCAGGGTCGCCGGGGACCAGGAGCACCAGATCGTGCCCCGAGTGGCCGGGGCCCACGTTGGCCAGCAGCACCTGACGGCCGCCGAGGTCCAGCGTCCACTCGCCGGACACGGTGTGGCGGGGCAGGACCAGGGTGTCGGCGGCCTCCGTCGCCGCGTCCTCGTCGACCCCCTGGCGTACCGCGTCCAGCCGCAGGCCGTGCCGGTCCCGCCGCATCGTGTCGTCGACGCCCACCGCGCCGAAGACCGCCGCCCCGGAGAACGCCGCCGTGCCGAAGACATGATCGAAGTGGGGGTGGCTCAGTGCGATGTGCGTCACCTTGCGCCCGGTCATGGCCTCGACCTGGCCCCGCAGCTCCCCGCCCTCCCGGAGCGTGGAACCCGTGTCGTACAAGAGGACCGACCTCTCGCCGAGCACCAGACCCACCGTCGCGTCCCATCCGGGCAGCCGCCGCCGCGCGACCCCGTCCGCGAGCCGCTCCCAGCCGAACTCTTCCCAATCGACGTCCATACGGCGACGCTATCCGCTACGGCGAGAGCCCGTGCGGGCCCCCGGCCGCCGAGCGCGGCGACGACCGGCGAAGCCCGACGACGGCCCCGCAGCGGCGCGGACACGGCGCGGACACGACCCGGACACGGCGAGACCACAGCGAGACCACAGCGCGGCCACGGGGTGGCCACACGGCGGCTCGGACGCGGCCTCCTTGCCAGGATCGACGCCCGCCGCCGTACACTTGCCGGGGGTTTCCTGGCACTCGGACAGGGCGAGTGCCAAACACGGAGCAACCGGAACGAACGACCGATCGACAGCTGGAGGTGTGCGCCATGCTCAGCGAACGCAGACTCGAGGTGCTGCGCGCCATCGTCCAGGACTATGTCGGGACGGAGGAGCCGGTCGGCTCCAAGGCGCTCACGGAGCGCCACAAGCTCGGCGTGTCGCCCGCCACCGTGCGCAACGACATGGCCGTCCTGGAGGACGAGGGCTACATCGCCCAGCCCCACACCAGCGCCGGACGCATCCCGACCGACAAGGGCTACCGCCTCTTCGTCGACCGGCTGGCCGGCGTCAAGCCGCTGTCGACGCCCGAGCGGCGCGCGATCCACAACTTCCTCGACGGCGCCGTCGACCTCGACGACGTCGTGGGCCGCACGGTCCGGCTGCTCGCGCAGCTGACCCGCCAGGTCGCGGTCGTGCAGTACCCCTCGCTGACCCGTTCGACGGTCCGGCACGTGGAACTGCTCGCGCTGGCCCCCGCCCGGCTGATGCTCGTACTGATCACGGACACCGGCCGGGTCGAACAGCGGGTGATCGACTGCCCGGCGCCGTTCGGCGAGGCCTCGCTGGCGGACCTGCGGGCCCGGCTCAACAGCCGGGTCGTCGGCCGCCGTTTCGCGGACGTGCCGCAACTGGTGCAGGATCTTCCGGAGTCCTTCGAGGAGACGGAGGACCGGGGCACCGTGTCGACGGTGCTCGCGACCCTGCTGGAAACCCTGGTGGAAGAGCACGAGGAACGGCTGATGATCGGCGGCACCGCCAATCTCACCCGCTTCGGGCACGACTTCCCCCTCACGATCAGGCCGGTGCTCGAAGCGCTGGAGGAGCAGGTCGTGCTCCTCAAGCTGCTCGGCGAGGCCAAGGACTCGGGCATGACCGTACGGATCGGGCACGAGAACGCCCACGAGGGCCTCACCTCCACGTCCGTCGTCGCGGTCGGCTACGGTTCGGGCGACGAGGCAGTCGCCAAACTCGGCGTGGTCGGACCGACCCGCATGGACTACCCCGGAACGATGGGAGCGGTACGCGCAGTGGCACGTTACGTCGGACAGATCCTGGCGGAGTCGTAAGTGGCCACGGACTACTACGCCGTACTCGGCGTGCGCCGCGACGCTTCCCAGGACGAGATCAAGAAGGCATTCCGGCGGCTCGCCCGCGAGCTGCACCCGGATGTCAATCCCGATCCGAAGACGCAGGAGCGCTTCAAGGAGATCAACGCCGCCTACGAGGTGCTGTCGGACCCGCAGAAGAAGCAGGTCTACGACCTCGGCGGCGATCCGCTGTCCGCCTCGGGCGGCGCGGGCGGGGCCGGCGGCTTCGGCCAGGGCGGCTTCGGAAACTTCTCCGACATCATGGACGCGTTCTTCGGCACGGCGTCGCAGCGCGGGCCGCGCTCGCGCACCCGCCGCGGCCAGGACGCCATGATCCGGCTGGAGATCGACCTCAACGAGGCCGCCTTCGGCACCACCAAGGACATCCAGGTCGACACGGCCGTCGTCTGTACGACGTGTTCGGGCGAGGGCGCCGCGCCCGGCACCTCCGCCCAGACCTGTGACATGTGCCGCGGCCGCGGTGAGGTCTCGCAGGTCACGCGGTCCTTCCTGGGCCAGGTCATGACCTCCCGCCCCTGCCCGCAGTGCCAGGGCTTCGGCACGGTCGTCCCGACCCCCTGCCCGGAGTGCGCGGGCGACGGACGGGTCCGCTCGCGCCGTACGCTCACGGTCAAGATCCCGGCCGGTGTCGACAACGGCACGCGGATCCAGCTCGCGGGCGAGGGCGAGGTCGGCCCCGGCGGCGGCCCCGCCGGCGACCTCTACGTCGAGATCCACGAGGTCCCGCACGAGACCTTCCAGCGGCGCGGCGACGACCTGCACTGCACGGTCACCATCCCGATGACGGCCGGCGCGCTCGGCACGAAGGTGCCGCTGCAGACGCTCGACGGCGTGGAGGAGATCGACATCCGGCCGGGCACCCAGTCCGGCCAGTCGATCCCGCTGCACGGGCGCGGCATCACGCACCTGCGCGGCGGCGGACGCGGCGACCTGATCGTGCACGTCGAGGTCACGACGCCGTCCAAGCTGGACCCGGAGCAGGAGCGCCTGCTGCGCGAACTGGCCAAGCTGCGCGGCGAGGAGCGCCCGACGGGCCAGTTCCAGCCCGGCCAGCAGGGCCTCTTCTCGCGCCTGAAGGACGCCTTCAACGGCCGGTAGCCCCGGCCGGCACCACCGCCGGACCCGGCCGGCACACCGCCGGAGCCGTACGTACGCAGGGCGCCGTCCGCACACCGCGGGCGGCGCCCCGCGGCGTTTCGGTCACCCGGCCCGCTCATGACACGATGCCTGCATGTCCACCACCGCACTGAGCGATCTGTCCCGATACCCGATCGTGCAGGCCCCCATGGCGGGTGGCGCCTCCTGTCCGCAGCTGGTCGGAGCGGTCTGCGAGGCCGGCGGGCTCGGCTTCCTGGCCGCCGGCTACAAGACGGCGGGCGGCCTGTACCAGGAGATCAAACAGGTGCGCGGGCTGACCGGGCAGCCCTTCGGCGTCAACCTCTTCATGCCGCAGAGCGGGCAGCCCGCCGACCCCGCCGCCGTCGAGGTGTACCGCCATCAGCTCGCCGGCGAGGCGACCTGGTACGAGACGGCCCTCGGCGACACGGACAGCGGCCGCGACGACGCGTACGACGCGAAGCTGGCCATCCTCCTGGAGGACCCGGTCCCCGTCGTCTCCTTCACCTTCGGCTGCCCCGGCGGCGACACCCTCGAAGCCTTCGCCCGCGCCGGTACGTTCACGATCGTCACCGTCACCTCCGCCGAGGAGGCCCAGGCCGCCCAGCGGGCGGGCGCCGACGCGGTGTGCGTCCAGGGCGTCGAGGCCGGCGGGCACCAGGGGACCCACCGCGACGATCCGGAGGCCGACGCCGGGACCGGACTCCTCAGCCTGGTCACCCAGGTCAAGGAGGCCGTCCAGCTGCCGATCGTCGCGGCCGGCGGACTGATGCGCGGGGCGCAGATCGCGGCCGTGCTCGCCGCCGGAGCCGGCGCCGCCCAGCTCGGCACCGCCTTCCTCGTCTGCCCGGAATCGGGCGCGCACCCGCTGCACAAGCAGGCCATGACCCATCCGCTGTTCGCCAGGACCGAGCTGACGCGCGCCTTCTCCGGCCGTCCGGCGCGCGGGCTCGTCAACCGCTTCGTGCGCGAGCACGGGCCGTACGCCCCCGTCGGCTATCCCGAGGTCCACCACCTCACCGCCCCCCTGCGCAAGGCCGCCGCCACCGCCGGAGACGCGCAGGGCATGGCCCTGTGGGCCGGCCAGGGCCACCGCCTCGCCCGGGAACTCCCGGCCGGCCAGCTCGTGGAGGTGCTGGCCGCCGAACTCGACACCGCGCTCCGCGCGCTCTCCGCGCCCGCCCAGAGGAATGTGACATGACCGCCCCCGTCTTCGTCGTCGACGCCGTACCCGGCCCCGGCGCCTTCGTGCTCGACGGCCCCGAGGGCCGGCACGCCGTCTCCGTGAAGCGCCTGCGGGCGGGCGAGGAGCTCGTCCTCACCGACGGGCGCGGCGCCTGGGCAGCGTGCGCGGTGACCGCCGCCGAGGGCAAGGACCGGCTGACCGTCGAGGTCGAGGCCGTCCACCAGGACCCGGAGCCGGCGCCGCGGATCACCGTCGTCCAGGCCCTGCCCAAGGGCGACCGGGGCGAACTCGCCGTCGAGATCATGACGGAGACCGGCGTCGACGCGATCGTCCCGTGGGCCGCCTCCCGCTGCATCACGCAGTGGAAGGGCGACCGCGGGCTCAAGGCCCTCGCCAAGTGGCGGGCCACCGCCCGCGAGGCCGGCAAGCAGTCCCGCCGTACCCGCTTTCCCGAGGTCGCCGACGCGATGACCGGCAAGCAGGTGGCGGCGCTGCTCGCGCGCGCGGACTTCGCGGCCGTCCTGCACGAGGACCGCGCCCACCCGAGCGGGGCCCTCGCCGACGCCCCGCTTCCGGCCGACGGCGAGATCGTGCTGGTCGTCGGGCCCGAAGGGGGCGTCTCCCCGGAGGAGTTGGCCCTCTTCGAGGAGGCGGGCGCGAAGCCGTACCGTCTGGGCCACAGCGTCCTGCGCACCTCCACCGCCGGCACGGCGGCCACGGCCCTGCTGCTGGGCCGCACCGGCCGCTGGTCCTGAGCGGGCACCCGCCGCGGCGGCCGGTCCGGCCTCCGTCGTGGCCCGGCCCGGTGGACAGGGGCGGGGGCGGGCTCCTTAGGCTGCTGGCATGGCCGACGAATCCCCTCTGATCCGTAGTCTGCGCGCCGCGGTCGCCGCCGCCCCCGGAGACGTACCCCTGCGGCTGCACGTCGCCGAACTCCTCCTCGCCGAGGGGCGGAACGACGAGGCCGTGGCGGAGGCGGCCGTCGCGCTCCAGCACGCCCCGGGGGACGCGGCCGCCCGCGCCGTGATGGCCCGCGCGATGGGCCTGCCCGCGACCGGCCCGGCGACCCCGGAGGTTTCGGCGGCTCCCGAGCTCCCGGACAACGCCCCGGCAGCCCCGGCGGCTTCTGAGACCCCAGCGGCCCCTGAGGCCCCGGACGCCCCGGAGGTCCCACCCGCCCCCACCGCCCCACCCGCCGCACCCGCCCCCTTCGACTGGGACGCGGCCGAGCGCGAGGTCGGGGACGTCGTCGGCCCGCGGTTCGTGGAGAGCGGCCCCGACGGGGACGGCGGCGGCGGTCTGGAGCGGCCGTTGACCGCCGACGGGAGCGGCGACCCCGGCGACGCGTCCGCCTGGGACGTCGACGCCCCCGGATCCGTACGCCTCGCCGACGTCGGCGGCATGCAGCAGGTCAAGGACCGCCTGGAGGCCGCCTTCCTCGCCCCCATGCGCAACCCCGAACTGCGCAGGCTCTACGGCAAGTCGCTGCGCGGCGGACTGCTCCTCTACGGCCCTCCCGGCTGCGGCAAGACCTTCATCGCCCGCGCCGTCGCCGGCGAACTCGGCGCGAGCTTCCTGTCCGTCTCGCTCTCCGACATCCTGGACATGTACATCGGCACGTCCGAGAAGAACGTCCACGACATCTTCGAGACCGCCCGCCGCCAGGCGCCCTGCGTCGTCTTCCTCGACGAGCTGGACGCCCTGGGCGCCAAGCGTTCCCGCACCCACCACAGCGGCCTGCGCAACGTCGTCAACCAGCTCCTCACCGAACTCGACGGCGTCGACAGCGGCCCGGGCAACGACGGCGTCTTCGTGCTCGCCGCCACCAACGTCCCCTGGGACGTCGACCTCGCGCTGCGCCGCCCCGGCCGGCTCGACCGCACCCTGCTCGTGCTGCCGCCCGACGCCCCGGCCCGCGAGGCGATCCTCCGCTACCACCTGCGCGAACGCCCCATCGAAGCCGTCGACCTCGGCAAACTGGCCAAGGTCACCGAGGACTTCTCCGGCGCCGACCTCGCCCATCTCTGCGAGACCGCCGCCGAGTCCGCGCTCCTCGACTCCGCCCGTACCGGCACCGTCCGCATGATCGGGATGAAGGACCTCCTCGGCGCGGCCAAGCAGATCAAGCCGTCCAGCGAGTCCTGGTTCGCCGCCGCCCGCAACGTCGCCATGTTCGCCAACGACGGCGGCACCTACGACGACCTCCTCGCCTATCTGAAGCGGAAGCGGAAGCTGTGACCGGACCGACGAGCCCCGCCCTTGCCAGGGCCGACGTGCTCTTCGACACCGGCCGGTACGAGCAGGCCGCCGCCCTCGCCGCCCGGCACCTCGCCGACGCCCCGCAGGACGCCGCCGCGCTCGTCCTGCTCGCCCGCTGCCGGCACCGCCTGGGCCGCGAGGAGGAGGCCCTCGACGCCGTCGAACAGGCCCTGCTCGCCGAACCCGACTCGCTCGGCGGCTGGCTGATGCGCACGCACGTCCTGCTCGCGATGAAGCAGTACGAGGAGGCGGAGCGGTCCGCCCGCTACTGCGTCGAACTCGCCCCCCAGTACTGGGGGAGCCACTACGCCCTGGGCAGCGTCCTCGACCGCTCCGTGCGCAGGGAACGCAAGCTGGAGGCCTACCAGGCGGCCCGCACCGCCGTCTCCCTCGCGCCCGAGGAGAGCGACGCGCACTTCCTCGTCGGACTCACCGCCCACCGCGTCGGCGACCACCGGCTGGCCCAGCGCGCCTACGAGACGGCGCTGCGCCTCGACCCCGAGAGCAGCGAGGCGCACAACAACCTCTCCCTGATCCACCTGCGCCGCCGCTGGCTGCGGCCCGGAGCCTGGACGAAGGCGGCCGAGGGCTTCGTCGAGTCCGCCGCCCTCGACCTGAACGACCGGCAGGCCCGCTACAACCTGGAGGCCATGGCCTGGGGCACCGTCGCGGGCGCCCGCTGGGTCGCCTTCCTCGGCTTCGTCGCGTCGGCCGTCGGCTCGGCGGCCGTGGACCCCGGCGCGAGCGCGGGCGAGGCGCTCGTCCCGCTCCTGGTCGGCATGGCCGTGATCCTCGGCGGGTGGGGCGGCTGGGCGCTGTGGATGGCCCGGCGCGTCCCACCACGGCTGCGCCGCCCGCTCCGCCTGGTCGCGCGCAACTGCCGCCCGGTGGTCGCGATGGGCGTCGCCGTCGGGCTGCTCGGCCTGCACTCGGTGGTGACCGTGGCGCTCTGGCCGACGGACGCGGCCGCCGTCGGCGCGCTCGGCTTCCCGCTGTTCTGGGTCGTCGTGATCACCTACTGGGTCAGCCGCGCCGCGCTCCAGCGCCGCGCCCCCAAGAGCTGATCGCACCGCGCCCCCGGGTGTCGGTGCGGTCGCCTGACCCGGTCGGGCCCGAATAATTCCGGTATGCCCGCATCTCCCGAGGAAGCGGCGGTACGCGTCCCCGAGCCGCTGCCGGCCGGCGAACGCCATGCCTCCTGGCTCGAGCTGTTCTTCGACCTGATCGCCGTCGCCGGGGTGGGGCAGATCGCCCATCTGCTGCACACCGGGCCGACCGGCCCGGACCTCGCCGAGTACGTGCTGCTCTTCCTGGCGTTCTGGCTCACCTGGGCCCTCTTCACCATGTACGGCAACATCGCCGGGGAGGGGACCCGGCTCCTGCCGATGGTCGCCGGGATGTTCGGCATGTCCGTGATGGCCGCGGCCGTCCCCGGCGTGAGCGGGTCCGACGACCGGGCCTTCGCCTTCGCGCTCGCCTTCGTCCTGGTGCGGGTGGCCGCCTCGCGCGTCTGGCAAGCCCGCGGCCAGGTCCTCGCGGACCTGCCGGTGGTCAGGCTCGGCGGTGGGCTCGTCCCCTGGATCGTGTCGTTGTGGGCCGACGGCGACGACCGGCTGTGGCTGTGGGGGGTGGGCCTGACGATCGACATGTTCGTGATGGTCAAGGTCTCGCGCACCACGCTGCAGCGCGAGATCGACGAGGACTGGACGCACGAGGAGCGGCGGCACGCCCGACGCGGCCCCGCCGCCCCGGACGCGGCCGCTCCGGACTCCGCCGCTCCGGACTCCGCCGCCCAGGGCCCCGCCGAACGGCCCTCCGCCCCGCAAGCCCCCGCACCGCCGGGCCCCGCCCCCGGGGACCGTACGCCGGCGGCCCGCGCCAAGCCGCGGATCGTGAGCGCGGACGTGCCCCATCTCGCCGAGCGGCTGGGCCTCTTCACCCTGATCGTGCTCGGCGAGGGGCTCGTGCAGTCGGTGGACGCGGCCGGCGAGGCGGTGTGGGACCGGCCGCTGCGCACGGTCGGCGTCGCCGTCTTCACCGTCCTCGTCCTGCTCTGGTCCCTGACGCTGCGCTCCGGCTCCTCCGGCCTGCCCCTGCTGGCACCGGGGGCGCTGCCGGTCCGGCGCGTACTGCCGCTGCACTGCGTCTTCACCGGAGCCGTCGCCGCCCTCGCCGCCGCCCTCGGCCGCGCGATGGGGGAGGCCGAGGAGGCGCTGCCCTCCCCGGCGCGGCTCCTGATGGGCGGTGCGCTGGTGGTGATCCTGCTGGTGGCGGCCGTCGGCGCGCTGGCCTCGGGCCGGGGCCGTTGGTGGACGACGGCCGCCGTCGGCCCGCCGCTGCTCGTGGCCGTCGTCCCCGCCGCCACCTCGTGGCCGGAGCACACCGGGGCGGTCACCGGCCTGGCGGTCCTCACCCTGCTCTGGCCCGTCCTGTGGTCCGGCCGGCGCCCGGCGATCTGACGGAACGCCCGCTCGTCGACGTACGCCCCCGCCCCCGCCCCCGCCGCCCGCGCGGCCGATACGATGCCGGTGTACTGATCATCGAAGGCGAGGAGGCCCGGGCCATGGCCGGAGAGCCGCAGAGCGACTGCCTGTTCTGCAAGATCGTGGAAGGGGACGTCCCGGCGACGATCGTCCGGGAGTCGGAGACGACCCTCGCCTTCCGGGACATCAACCCGCAGGCGCCCACGCACGTCCTCGTCATCCCGCGCCTCCACTACCCCGACGCCGCCTCCCTCGCGGCCGCCGCGCCGACCGTGGCCGCCGACGTGCTGCGCGAGGCCGGGGAGATCGCCGCGCAGGAGAAGGTCGACGGCAGCGGTTACCGGATCATCTTCAACACCGGTGCCGGCGCGGGCCAGACCGTCTTCCACGCCCACGCCCACGTGCTCGGCGGCCGCGGCCTCAACTGGCCCCCCGGATAAGGAGAACCGGTCGTGTCCGTACGCGAACTGGTCGTCCTCGGCACGGCCAGCCAGGTCCCCACCCGGCACCGCAACCACAACGGCTATCTGCTGCGCTGGGACGGCGAGGGCATCCTCTTCGACCCCGGTGAGGGCACCCAGCGCCAGATGCTGCGGGCCGGGGTCGCGGCGCACGACATCGACCGGATCTGTGTCACGCACTTCCACGGAGACCACTCGCTCGGCCTGGCCGGGGTGATCCAGCGGATCAACCTCGACCAGGTCCCGCACCCGGTCGCCGCGCACTACCCGGCGAGCGGACAGCGCTTCTTCGACCGGCTGCGGTACGCCACGGCCTACCGCGAGACCGTGCGCCTGACTGAGGTCCCCCTCGCCGCCGACGGCCCGTTCGCCGTCACCGACGCGTACACCCTCGACGCCCACCGGCTCTCGCACCCCGTCGAGTCGTACGGCTACCGGCTGACCGAGCCGGACGGGCGCCGCATCCTGCCCGCGAAGCTCGCCGAGCGCGGGATCGCGGGCCCGGACGTCGGCCGGCTCCAGCGCGAGGGCGTCCTCGACGGCGTCACCCTCGACGAGGTCAGCGAGACACGACGCGGCCAGCGTTTCGCGTTCGTCATGGACACCCGGCTCTGCGACGGTGTGCGGGTGCTCGCCGACGGCGCCGACATGCTCGTCATCGAGTCGACCTTCCTGGACGAGGACGTCCGGCTCGCCACCGACCACGGCCACCTGACGGCCGGACAGGCCGCCGACGTGGCGCGCGAGGCGGGGGTGCGCCATCTCGTGCTGACCCACTTCTCGCAGCGCTACGACGACCCGGCGGAGTTCGAACGCCAGGCGCGGGCCGCCGGGTTCGAGGGCGAGCTGACCATCGCCCGGGACCTCATGAGGGTTCCCCTACCGAAAAGATAGATCCATGCCCCATCCCCTCCCCAAGGCCGAGCTGCACCTCCACATCGAGGGCACCCTCGAACCGGAGCTGGCCTTCGCCCTCGCCGCCCGCAACGGCGTCACCCTTCCGTACGCCGACACCGAGCGGCTGCGCGAGGCGTACCTCTTCAGCGACCTGCAGTCCTTCCTCGACCTCTACTACGGGCTGATGGCGGTGCTGCGCACCGCCGAGGACTTCACCGAACTCGCCGACGCCTATCTGGCGCGGGCCGCGGCCCAGGGGGTGCGGCACGCCGAGGTCTTCTTCGACCCGCAGGCGCACACGGCGCGCGGCGTGGACATCGGCACGGTCGTGGAGGGCCTGGCGGCGGCGCTGGACGGCGCGGAGGAGCGGTACGGCGTCTCCACCCGGCTGATCATGTGCTTCCTGCGCGACGAGTCGGCCGAGTCGGCGATGGCGACCCTGGAGGCGGCGAAGCCGTACCTGCACCGGATCACCGGCGTCGGCCTGGACTCGGCCGAGGTCGGCCACCCGCCGTCGAAGTTCCGCGAGGTGTACGCGGCGGCCGAGGCGCTGGGGCTGCGCAAGGTCGCCCACGCGGGCGAGGAGGGCCCGCCGGCCTACATCCGCGAGGCGCTGGACGTCCTCGGCGTGGAGCGCGTCGACCACGGTCTGCGCGCGATGGAGGACCCGGAGCTGGTCGAACGGCTCGCCCGGGAACGGATCCCGCTGACGCTCTGCCCGCTGTCGAACGTACGGCTGCGGGCGATCGACGTCCTGGAGGACCATCCGCTGGCCTCGATGATGGACGCCGGTCTGATGGTGACGGTCAACTCCGACGACCCGGC
This sequence comes from Streptomyces sp. NPDC048353, assembly GCF_055587165.1. NCBI lineage: Bacteria > Bacillati > Actinomycetota > Actinomycetes > Kitasatosporales > Streptomycetaceae > Streptomyces > Streptomyces sp. NPDC048353. Next base: position 487,154 of record NZ_JBVJGU010000001.1, read on the forward strand.
CTACTTCGGCGGCTACGTCGGGGACACCTTCGCCGCCGTGCGCGGCGCCCTCGGGCTGAGCCGGGACCAGCTGCGGACGCTGGCCCGCAACTCCTTCGAGGCGTCGTTCCTGGACGACGACGAGGAGCGCAGGCGGCGGTACCTCGCCGAGGTCGAGGCGTACGACTTCGACGCGGAGTAGCCGCCGCCGCGGCGGCCGAGCGGGTGGCGAGGGGCTCGCCGTCCCGTTCCGGCGTTCCAGGAAGAGGCGTTCGCGCAGGTCACCTGGGGTGGAACGTCCCCGCGTCCCACGTCGGCCGGGAAAGCTGGCGGTGGCGGTGGTCCGCCCGGCACCGTTCTGTCCGGCGCCACCGGGGAGCACCCGGCGGCGCCGGACAGATCCGACGCCACCAGCCACGGGGGAACACCCATGCGTACGTTCCGCAGCCGCACCGCCGTCCTCGCCACCGCCGCGAGCGCCGTCCTCACCCTGACGCTCACCGCCTGCGGAGGGGACGGATCCGCGCCGAAGGCGGCCGGCCCGGCCTCCCTCCCCGCCTCCCCGTCGGCCGCCGCCCCGGCCCCCGCGCCGACGGCGGGCGGCGGTACGGAGACGGGTGGCACGGCGACGGGCGGCGGGACGTCGACGGGCGGCGCCGCCACCGCCGGGCAGCACACCGCCACCGGGAAGCGCACCGCGCAGGGTTCCGGCGCGCGGAACTCCGCCGACGCCGCGACGACGCGCGTCTGCACGCCCCGGGACGTCACGGTCAGCGCCACCCTGGACGACGGACCGCCCTACACCCACCTCGTCCTGACGGCGCGGAACACCTCCCGCCAGAGCTGCCGGCTGGACGGCTACCCGGAGATCCAGTTCCTGGAGAGCCACCGGGAGAACGTCCCGGCGGTCGCCGCGAGCAAGCCCGCCGCCCCCGTCGTCCTGACCGCCGGCGCCCCCGCCTACGCCCGGGTGCGGCTCTCCGACGGCGGTGTGGACGAGCACAACGAGCCGGTGACCGCCTTCTCCGTCACGCTCCGGGGAAGCGACGAGGTGATCGCGGTGCGGGCGCCGGGCGCGGGGGGCATCGCCGTCGACCCGGCGGCGTGGGCGACCGGCTACTGGACGCCCCAGCTGCGCGACGGCGCGGACGACTTCTGATCCGCAGGTCCCGCGTACGCCCGCCACGGCGGTGGATCACCGGAGACCGGCGATCCACCGCTGGAGCGTGAGGTGGGTCGCGTCGTCGAGCCGGCACAGCGCCTCGATCGCAGCGAGATCCCCCGGCAGGGGCGCGATGCCGGCCGTGGTGAGCGCCGCGTGCAGGTCGAGACGGCGCCGGTCCTCCGGCTCCAGCACCATCCGCAGGCGACTGGCGGGGGCCGGCGCGGGCAGCGGGTACTCCAGGGGCTCCATGGTCCCGAGGACCGTGCGGGGGTCGTCGGAGTCGTCATGGGCGAGCACGGCGGGGAAGCGGTAGGGGTCGAGGTCCGAGAGCGCGGTCGGGGCCATGGGGAAGGTCTGGAGCCCGTTCATGAATGCCTCCTCAGGTGTCGTGCGACTGGTGAGGAGGAGTACGGGACGGCCGACGGCGGTTGCGGCGGGCCCCGTTCACCACCCGGATGTCCCCTATCCCATCTCGTCACACAAGCGCCCCACCGGCGCTAGCCCCGGTCGGACGGGCGGGCCAGCCGGAAGGAGCGCTGGCCGGCCCGGCGGGCGGCCGGTACGGCGACTTCCGCGACCTCCTGTTCCGGGGCGCCGATCTGGGGCAGCAGGCCCGTGGAGGCGGTCGTGGTGCCCGCGACCACCGCCGCCGGGGCGCCACCACGGCGGCGGACGGAGCCCGGCACCAGCGGCCGGCCCGAGGTGTGCAGGGCGACCGCCGTCATCGGGGCCGCGACCAGCAGCAGCACCACGCACAGCACGCGTCCCATGCCCGGATACCCGGCCGCCTCCGAGAGGACGCTGCCGACGACCGGCCCGCAGGCCACCCCGAGCGAGGACGCGGAGCCGACCAGCACCGCCCAGCGGCCGCGCGGGTCCAGGGAGGCGGCCAGGCCCAGCAGATACGACAGGACCACCGGGTAGAAGAGGTTCCAGAGGACCTCGCCGGTCGCGAAGGCGGGCAGGCTGCCGGCCGCCGAACTCAGCAGGACGCAGCAGCCGATGATTGCCGTACCGGCCCCGATCGGCACCGCGCGGCCCAGCCGCGCACCCAGCGCGCCCGCCGCCGTGACCCCGAGGAGACCGGCGCCGAGCGCCACGGCGAAGACGGCGCCGACGGTGACCTCGCTCAGCCCCGCCTGGGTGAGCCCGATCCGGCCGCTCACGCCCCACAGGGCGTTCTGGGCCATCGACCAGAGGACGATGCCCACGGCGAGCACCAGGCCCGAGCGCCGGTGGGGGAGCGGCGAGCCGGCCGGGTCCGCCACCGGCACCGTGGCGCGGGCGGCGCCCCGGCGGGGCCCGCTCGCCAGACCCGCCGTCAGGGGCCATACCAGCACGGCCGCGAGGGCGATCGCGGCGAACGGCAGCGCGTGGCCGCTGCCGAGGTGGGGCAGCGTGAGGTAGAGCGCGCCCGCCGCCGCCGAGACGGACAGGAGCCCCAGCGTCGAGGCGCGGTGCGGGTCCCGCCGGGCGGCGATGCCGGTCGCGGCCACCGCCGTCGCCGTACCGGAGCCGAAGCCGCCGACGATCGCACCGCCGACCACCAGCGGGACGGTGGCGGTGAGCGCGGCCGTGCCGTAGCCGACGGCCATGGCCAGCAGGCCGATCCGCGCCGCACGGCGCGGGCCGATCCGCTCCACGCGCGCGGCGAGCGTGAACCCGGCGCACGCGGAGGCGAGCAGCAGGACCGAGCCCGCCAGACCGGCCTGGGCGGGGGTGAGACCGAGACCGGCGGAGAGCCGGCCGACGACGGTCGGCAGCAGGTACGGAGCGAGGTAACCGGCCGTGAACAGGGCGACGAGAGGCCCCAGGGCGCGCGGGCGCGACAACATGGGCGTTCCAGGAAAGGAAGAAGAAGAGGGGGTGGAGCGCCCGGTGTTGCACGGGATCGCGGACCTATGTAACCAAGGGACCGAGGCCCGGGAGAAGCCGGGACCACTCTCCCGGTGTGTGATCTGAGTCACAATGGGTTTGGTGGTCTGTTCGAGGGGTAGACGCGCCCGTTTTCCGGATGCTCGCAGGCGGCGTTGCCCCCCTCCCTCGGACCCGATGGCGGACGGCGTCCTCCGGCCCGTTCCTGGCGCCGTCACCCCCGCCACCCGACCCCCATCAGGCACACTGAGCTGATCCGCACCACGACCGGGGAGCCTGCCGTGACCACAGCAAGGGGAGACCAGCAACACGACGCCGGAGTCGACCCGTTGGTCGGCCTGCGCCAGCCCGACGATCCCGACTGCGACGTCTTCCTCACCGGAACGGTCTTCCTCGACATCATCTTCACCGGTCTCGACAGCGCCCCCGTCCGCGGCACCGAGTCCTGGGCCCGGGGCATGGGCTCCAGCCCCGGCGGCGTCGCCAACATGGCCACCGCCCTCGCCCGCCTCGGCCTGCGCACCTCCCTCGCCGCCGCCTTCGGCGACGACCACTACGGCGAGTACTGCTGGGACGCCCTGGAGCAGGGCGAGGGCATCGACCTCTCGCTCTCCCGCACCGTCCCCGGCTGGCACTCCCCGGTCACCGTCTCCATGGCCTACGAGGGCGAACGCACGATGGTCTCCCACGGCCACGAGGCCCCGCCCCTGGACGGCGCCCTGCCCGCCTACCCGCCCCACGCCCGCGCCGCCGTCGCCTCCCTCGTTCCGGGACGCGCCGAGGACTGGGTCGCCCAGGCCGCCCGCGGCGGCGCCAAGGTCTTCGCCGACGTCGGCTGGGACGACACCGGCCGCTGGGACCTCGCGGGGCTGACCGACCTGGAGCACTGCGAGGCGTTCCTGCCCAACGCCCAGGAGGCGATGCGCTACACCCGCACCGACTGCCCGCGCGCCGCCGCCCGCACCCTCGCCGACAAGGTCCGCTACGCCGTCGTCACCCTCGGCGCCGACGGCGCCTACGCGGTCGACGGCGCCACCGGCGAGACCGCCGAGGTCCCGGCCATCCAGGTCTCCGCCCTCGACCCCACCGGCGCCGGTGACGTCTTCGTGGCCGGCTTCGTCACCGGAACCCTCGCCGACTGGCCGCTCGCCGACCGCCTGGCCTTCGCCGGACTGACCGCCGCCCTCTCCGTCCAGGAGTTCGGCGGCTCGCTCTCCGCGCCCGGCTGGGGCGAGGTCGCCGCCTGGTGGCAGCACGTCCAGGGCCACGTCTGCCAGGACCCGGAGGCGCTGCGCGGCCGCTACGCCTTCCTCGAACGGCTGCTCCCGGCCACCGCCCGGCCCTGGCCCCTGCGCCGCGCGGTCCCCACGATCGGCTTCCGCCGCAGCGCCTGACCTGCGCGGGCGGCCCGCGCGGCCCCCGGCGCCCTCCCGGCTCGGCGCACCGCCCGGAGAAAAGGCTTCGGCCTTGTCACCCCCAAGTCGTAGGCTTGGTCTCCAGAGGTTGTCGAGCGGCGAGAACCCTGCAACGGGAGGTATGTGCAGGCCACAGTGCCGGCCCATGACTCAGACACCCACATCCCGCAATGGCGCGCCGGGCGAGGCCCGCGCCCACTTCAGCGTCCCGGCCAAGCATCCGATGGTGACCGTCCTCGGCTCCGGTGACGCGCTCCTGCGCGTGATCGAGAACGCCTTCCCCCGGACCGACATCCACGTCCGGGGCAACCAGATCAGCGCGGTCGGCGAGGCGGCGGAAGTCGCGCTGATCCAGCGACTGTTCGACGAGATGATGCTGGTGCTCCGCACCGGGCAACCGATGACGGAGGACGCAGTGGAACGCTCGATCGCCATGCTCAGGGCGAGCGAGAACGGCTCGACGGAGGCAGGCCAGGAGACCCCGGCCGAGGTGCTCACCCAGAACATCCTCTCCAGCCGCGGCCGCACCATCCGCCCCAAGACGCTCAACCAGAAGCGCTATGTCGACGCCATCGACAAGCACACGGTCGTCTTCGGCATCGGCCCGGCCGGTACCGGCAAGACGTATCTGGCGATGGCCAAGGCGGTCCAGGCCCTGCAGTCCAAGCAGGTCACCCGGATCATCCTGACCCGCCCGGCCGTCGAGGCCGGCGAGCGCCTCGGCTTCCTCCCCGGCACGCTCTACGAGAAGATCGACCCGTACCTGCGGCCGCTCTACGACGCCCTGCACGACATGCTGGACCCCGACTCGATCCCGAAGCTGATGGCCTCGGGCACGATCGAGGTGGCGCCCCTGGCCTATATGCGTGGTCGCACCCTGAATGACGCGTTCATCATTCTGGACGAGGCGCAGAACACCAGCCCCGAGCAGATGAAGATGTTCCTGACGAGGCTCGGCTTCGACTCGAAGATCGTCATCACCGGCGACATCACCCAGGTCGACCTCCCCGGCGGCACCAAGAGCGGTCTGCGGCAGGTGCAGGACATCCTCGAAGGCCTCGACGACGTCCACTTCTCCCGGCTCACGTCCCACGATGTCGTCCGGCACAAGCTCGTCGGCCGTATCGTCGACGCGTACGAGCAGTACGACAGCCGCAACGGGAAGTAGACCAGCCGCACCATGTCGATCGACGTCAACAACGAGTCCGGAACCGAGGTCGACGAGCAGGCGATCCTCGACATCGCCCGCTACGCCCTCGCCCGGATGCGCATCCACCCGCTCTCCGAGCTCTCGGTGATCGTCGTGGACGAAGGGGCCATGGAGCAGCTGCACATCCAGTGGATGGACCTCCCCGGGCCCACGGACGTCATGTCCTTCCCGATGGACGAGCTGCGTCCGCCGTCGAAGGACACCGAGGAGCCCCCGCAGGGGCTCCTCGGCGACATCGTGCTCTGCCCCGAGGTCGCCAAGAAGCAGGGCGAGGACGCCCCCACCCAGCACTCCATGGACGAGGAGCTGCAGCTGCTGACCGTCCACGGCGTGCTGCACCTCCTCGGCTACGACCACGAGGAGCCGGACGAGAAGGCCGAGATGTTCGGTCTCCAGGCGGCCATCGTCGACGGCTGGCGCGCGGAGAAGGGCCTCACCGGCCCGTCCCCCGCCCCGACCGTCTCCTGAGGCCGCGCGGTATCCGATGAACGCCTCGCTGATTTTCGGCGCCGTCGCCCTCGTCATCGTCGCCTGGCTCGCCGCCTGCGCCGAGGCGGGCATCGCCCGCGTCTCCAGCTTCCGCGCCGCCGAGGCCGTACGGTCCGGCCGGCGCGGCGCCGACAAGCTCACCCAGGTCGCCTCCGACCCCACCCGCTACCTCAACGTCGCGCTCCTCGTGCGCGTCTCCTGCGAGATGGCGGCCGGCGTCCTCGTCACCTACGCCTGCCTGGAGGAGTTCCCCCGGACCTGGGAGGCGCTGCTCATCGCCATAGGCGTGATGGTGCTGGTCTCGTACGTCGCCGTCGGCGTCTCGCCCCGCACCATCGGCCGCCAGCACCCGCTGAACACGGCGACCGCCGCCGCGTACGTCCTGCTGCCGCTGGCCCGGATCATGGGCCCGATCCCGCAGCTCCTGATCCTCATCGGCAACGCCCTCACCCCCGGCAAGGGCTTCCGCAAGGGCCCCTTCGCCTCCGAGGCGGAGCTGCGGGCCATGGTCGACCTCGCCGAGCAGGAGTCGCTCATCGAGGACGACGAGCGCCGCATGGTGCACTCCGTCTTCGAGCTCGGCGACACCCTGGTCCGCGAGGTGATGGTGCCGCGGACCGACCTGATCTGCATCGAGCGGTTCAAGACCGTCCGCCAGGCCCTCACCCTCGCGCTGCGCTCGGGCTTCTCGCGGATCCCGGTCACCGGCGAGAACGAGGACGACATCGTCGGCATCGTGTATCTGAAGGACCTGGTCCGCAAGACGCACATCAACCGCGACGCGGAGGCCGATCTGGTCTCGACGGCGATGCGGGCGGCCGCGTTCGTGCCGGACACCAAGAACGCCGGCGACCTGCTGCGGGAGATGCAGCAGGAGCGCAACCACGTCGCCGTCGTCATCGACGAGTACGGCGGCACGGCCGGGATCGTCACCATCGAGGACATCCTGGAGGAGATCGTCGGCGAGATCACCGACGAGTACGACCGCGAGCTGCCGCCGGTCGAGGAGCTGGGCGACGACCGCTACCGCGTCACCGCCCGCCTCGACATCGGCGACCTCGGCGAGTTGTACGGCCTCGGCGCGGACGAGTACGACGACGAGGACGTGGAGACGGTCGGCGGCCTCCTCGCCAAGGCCCTGGGCCGGGTGCCGATCGCCGGCGCCAAGGCGGCCGTGAAGCTCCCCGACGGCCGCTCGCTGCGGCTGACCGCCGAGTCCCCTGCGGGCCGCCGGAACAAGATCGTCACCGTCCTGGTGGAACCGGAGGAGAGTCCGGCATGACCCCCGACGAGCTGCGCGCCTTCTGCCTGGACTTCAACGACGCGACGGAGGAGTTCCCCTTCACCCCGGAGACCTCCGTCTTCAAGGTCGCCGGGAAGGTGTTCGCGCTCTCGGCGCTGGACGCGGAGCCGCTGCGGATCAATCTCAAGTGCGAACCGGAGGAGGCGGAACGGCTCCGGGAGGAGCACCCCGCCGTCGTCCCCGGCTATCACATGAACAAGCGCCACTGGAACACGGTGACCGTCGGCGGGCTGCCGGACCGGATGGTCCGGGAGCTCGTCGAGGACTCCTACGACCTGGTGGTCGCCGGCCTCCCCAAGGCGGTCCGCCTCCGCCTGGACCGGCCCTAGGGGGCGTCTGTGTCGATCTTGCCGGTGTCTGATCGGCACACCCCCTAGCACCGGAAGGTCCCGCCCGGGCCGGCCCGAGGCCGCCTCCGGGAGGCGGCGACCCGCTATGCCCGCCGGCGCAGGCCCGCCGCCACCAGCAGGGCCGTCGCCAGGACGACCGCCGTGTCGACGGCGAGGACGGTACGGACACCCCCGTACAGCTCCCCGCCGGCCGTCGCGAGGGAGCCGAGGAGCGGGATGCCGATGGTGAGGCCGACCTGCTGGGTCGTGGTCACCAGGCCCGTCGCCAGGCCTTGCTCGTTGTCCGGGACGCCGGAGGTGACGGTCAGGCCGTACGAGATGATCGCGCCGAGGTGGCACATGGACGCCAGCGAGACCGCGACGGTCGCCAGGACCACGCCCGAGCCGGTACCGATGCCCAGGAGGGCGGCCGTCAGGAGGCCCTGACCGGCGAGGGAGGCGACGAGCGTGCGGCGGGCGCCGAGCCGGCCGATCACCTTCGGGGCGAGGGTTCCGGCCAGGACCGACAGCGCGCCCTGCACGCCGAAGACGAGGCCGGTGGCGAAGGCGGAGAGCCCCAGCGTCTCCTGGAGGTACAGCGTCAGGACGAAGACGACCGCCGACATCATCGAGAAGGTGACCAGACCGCCGAGGTTGCCGAAGGCGATCGTCCGCCGCCGCAGCATCGGCAGCGAGACCAGCGGGGCCGGGTGCCGCGACTCGACCACGCCGAACGCCACGAGCAGCAGCACCCCCACGACCAGGGCGGCCAGGACGTCCGCCCCGCCGAAGCCGCGCTCCGCCGCCGTCGACAGGGCGTAGATCAGGGCCAGCAGTCCGCCCGTGACGGTCACCGCGCCCGGCACGTCCAGCCGGGGCCGCTCGGGGTTGCGGGACTCGGGCAGCAGGCCCGGCGCCAGCGGCAGCACGACCGCGGCGAAGAGGGCGAGCAGACCCATCGTGGAGCGCCAGCCGAGCGTGTCGGTCATGACACCGCCGAGGAGCATGCCGACGGTGAAGCCCAGCGAGAGCAGGGTGCCGGAGATGCCGAGCGCCCGGTCCCGCAGCGGCCCCTCGGGGAAGGTGGTCGTCAGCAGCGACATGCCGGCCGGGACGATCGCCGCCGCGCCCAGGCCCTGGAGGGCGCGGGCGGCGAGGAAGGCGCCTGGGCCCCAGGCAAGGGTGGCGAGCAGCGAGGCCGCGCCGAAGAGCGCCAGCCCGCCGAGGAACAGCCGGCGGCGGCCGTAGAGGTCGCCGATCCTGCCGAAGAGCAGCAGGAAGCCGCCCGCCGGCAGCGCGAAGGCGGTGACCGCCCAGGTGAGGGCTGAGCGGCCGAGGCCGAGGTCCGCGCCGAGCACCGGCAGCGCGACGTTCAGAACGGAGAAGTCGAGCGCCACCATGAACTGGGCGGCGCAGAGGACGAAGAGGATCAGCCGGGAGCGGCCGGTCAGCGCCGGGGGCGTCGCGGCGGGTCGTGGCGGGGCGGCCGGGGACGGGGTCAGGGTGGTCATGGCCCCACCCTCGGCGCGCGGGAACAACGGTGGGGAGCGGGTACTTATCCTGTTGGTCGTACCACCAGGCGTTCCGGGGGAGGAAGCAGACGTGGCCACTGCGGTGGAGGGCACCGACGCCAAGGCGCGGCGACTCGCCGAACTGCGCGGGTTCCTGATGAGCCGTCGGGCCCGGATCAGCCCCGCGGAGGCGGGCCTTCCGGACGGCGGTGCCCGGCGCCGCACGCCCGGCCTGCGCCGTGAGGAGGTCGCCGTCCTGGCGGGGGTGGGCGTCTCCTGGTACCAGTGGCTGGAACAGGGCCGGGACATCACCGTCTCCCCGCAGGTCCTCGACGCCGTCGCCCGGGTGCTGCGGCTCTCCCCGGCGGAGCGCCGCCATCTGTACGCCCTGGCCGCGCTCAACCCGCCCGCGCCGGAGGCCGATCCGGAGGCCCGGGACATGTGCCAGGGGCTGCGGCGGCTGATCGACGCGTGGATGCCGTTCCCGGCGCACATCATGGACGCGTACTGGAACACGGTCATGTACAACGACGCCGCGGCGATCGTGCTCGGGATGCGGCCGGGGATCTCGCAGAACTGCCTGATCGCCTTCTTCACCGACCCGCTGTACCGGTCGCGGATGGGCGGCTGGGAGCGGCTCGCGCCCCGCGTCGTCGCCCAGTACCGGGCCGCCTGCTCGGACCGTCCGGAGGACGACGGCTTCCGCGCGGTGGTCGAGGAGGCGAAGGAGGCGAGTCCCGAGTTCGCCGCCCTGTGGGAGCGGCGGGACGTCATGCCGGGCGGCCAGGTCCGCAAGGAGCTGGAACATCCGCTGGTCGGCACGCTGGTGGTCGAGTCGACCCAGCTCAGGGTCCCGGCCCGGCCGGACCTGGTGATCGTGATGCACACGCCGCTGGCGGAGGCGGACACGGAGGCGAAGCTGGAGTGGCTGGTCTCCCCGGAGGGCCGTCGGGGGGCGATGTTCCCGCTGGCGGGCTGAACGGCGACCCGCGCACAGGAATTTCACATGATCCGTATATTCTCCACCGGTCCGATCATCGCGGCGCGGTGATACGGGATCCTCCGCTCACCCTCGTCACCCCAAGGGGCACTTCCTCATGCGCACTCGCCTTCGCCACGGCCTCGCCGCGGTCCTCGCCGTCTCCGCGCTCTCCCTCACCGCCGCGTGCGGTGGCGGCGAGGCCAAGGACGACACCAAGAAGGCGGCGGACAAGCCCTCGGCCGGGCAGACCACGTCCGCCGAGCCCACCGCGCCTGCCGCCGCCGTGCCCCTGACCGCCGCGCAGATGAAGGCCGCGACGCTGGCGCTGACCGACCTCCCGTCCGGCTGGCGGACCTCCGCCGGCCCGGACACCCCCGAGCCGAAGGCGGACAAGCCCGAGTGCCAGCCGCTGGCCGGTGTGGTCGCCCAGAAGATCTCCGGAGCGGCGATGGGGCCGTCCCCCGACTTCGAGCGCGGCAACGCCGAGAGCGTGCTCAGCACGGACGTCTTCACCTACCCGTCCGACGGCGCCCGCGACTTCGTCACGTCCATCGGCACCTCGCTGGACACCTGCAAGGGGTTCGCCGCCGACCTCCAGGGCATGAAGATGGACGTCACGTTCGAGAAGCTCGCCGGCCCGAAGGCCGGTGAGGAGTCGCACGCCTTCCGGCTGAAGATGAAGCTGGCGACCGTCGCCATGACCGTCGAGTCGAACATGATGGTCGTCCGGCAGGGGACCGGTGTCGCCAAGATCGTCCACGTGCCGGCGAACGCCTCCGGCCACAAGGACTTCGACGGCCTGGCCAAGCTCGCCGCCGACAAGTTCGTCAAGGGTGCGCAGAGCTGACCCCGTCCCCCGACCTATGCTCGGGGCATGACACTCAACCGCGAGCACGGCGACCTCGGCGCCGAGGACCTCAAGATCATCACGCTGGCGCGCAGCGCCCGCGCCCGCAACGGTGTGCCGGAGGGCGCGGCGGTACGGGACGAGACCGGGCGGACGTACGTCGCCGGGACCGTGGCCCTGGAGTCGCTCCGGCTGAGCGCGCTGCAGACCGCGGTCGCCATGGCGGTGGCCAGCGGGGCCCGGTCGCTGGAGGCCGCCGCCGTCGTCTCGACCGCCGACGCCGCCTCCGAAGCGGACCGCGCGGCGGTACGGGACCTCGGCGGGCCCGAGACCCCGGTCCTGCTCGCCGGCCCGGACGGGCACCTGCGCGTGGCGGTCACCGCGGGCTGAGGCCGAGGTGCGAGGAGAGGGCCCGGCGTGATGCCGGGCCCTCTTTGCGCGCTTGTGAAGAATCACCGGACATATTCTTGCCTTCCCCGGCCCGTTGCGCATCAATGAACAGCGGTCCGACCGACGGACCGTCAGTTCTTCGTCCTCACGCAGCGCCCGCACCCCTGCGTGCTCCATCGGGAAGGGGTACGCCCTCATGAGAGGCAGCAACTTAGGAATCGGCGCGGTCCTCGCGGGAGCTCTCGCGGTGACCGGACTCGCCTTCGCCCCGGCGGCCGCCGCCGTGACGCCGGGCACCGCGACCGCCACGTACGACTGCGGGTTCTGGGGCGGCGGTCTCGCCACCCTCCAGGCCACGCAGAGCGGCACGGCCGCGACGATCACGCTCACCTCGGCCGTCACCACGCCGGTCGCGGTCGGCGTCGACCAGATCAACGCCAAGCTGACGATGGCCAAGGCGGGCGGCGGCACCCGCGTCTTCAGCGGCAAGAAGAACCCGGCACTCGGGGCCGGCCAGGCCGTCACCATCGGCCCCCTCGCGGGGACCGTGGCCACCGGTGACAGCCTCAACTCGTACTTCGCCGGCACCGCCCTCACGATGACGATCTTCGGCATGACGGTGAACTGCGACGCGGTCACCTCGCAATCGCCCGGCCCGTTCGTCTTCTAGCGCCACCAACCGGGCCACCACCCGGGTCACCACCCCGGAGCGCCATCCGGAGCACCACCGCCCGCCCCCCACCGGCGTCGCCCCAGGCGGCGCCGGTACCTGTGTTGACCTGCTCGAACGGGTCCACACGCACCGATCTTGACAGGAACTGATGGGTCATCAGGCGATGCGTCGCGCTTCCCTTGACTTCTCTCGGCGCGCGGCCGTCAATGGCGCCCTCTCATCCCTCAGGAGGGGCCCCATGGCATGTCACACCCGGACCCGAAGACGGCGCTGGACCGCCGCCGTCGGCGTCATCGCCCTCGCGCTCGCCACCGGCGGGGCGCTGGCCGCCCCGGCCGGCGCCCTGGCGACCGCGTCCCAGGCGGTGGACTTCCCCACGCACTGCGTCCCGCCGCCGATCGCCGGCATCCCGCCCATCGACGGCACCACGACCGCCCAGATCACCGTGGACAAGCCCACGCCCAAGGTCGGCGACACGGTCACCGTCACCTACAAGGTCACCAAGCCGGCCGCCTCCAACCCGGTCGACCTGGCCCTCCCCGCCGACATCATGACCCCGTCAGGCAAGGTCGTCCTCGGCGGCGCCCAGACGGGCGCCGTCACCGTCACCGGCCCCAAGAAGAACGACCCCGTCCCCGGCAAGGGAGCCTTCCCGCCGTTCTCGATGACCGGCACGTTCACGGTCACCGCGCCCGGCTCGATCACCCTCTCGCCCGGCGACTACAACATCCACACCAGTTACCTCATGGAGCTGGACACCCCCTGCACGGTCACCGACCCGCCCGCCCCCGTCTCCGAGACGATCACGGCGAGCACCCAGCCCGGGGCCAACGAACGGAACCTCCAGCTCGACAGCGCCTCCGGCGCGCCCGGAGTCCGGGTGACCGTCACCGGCGCCAAGTTCTCCCCGCTCGCCGAGGTCACGGTCGTCGGCCGGGCCGGAGCGGCGGAGACCGCCGACCGGATGACCGTCACCACCGACAGCGAGGGCGGCTTCGCCGCCCGCCTGAAGGTGAACGACAAGGCCACCACGGGGATCGTGGCGTACGAGGGCACGGCCTGGGACCCGGACAAGGGCGCAGGACCGGCCGCGTACACCGTCGTCGACGACACCCCGCAACCGCCGAACAGCCAGCGGCTGACGGCGGCGGTCACCGCCGGCGAACTGTCGATGACCCAGGCCGGGGACGCCGTACAGCTGTCGTCCGTCGACTTCGGACGGGGCGGCGCGGCCACCGGCGACCTGCGGACGGTGACGGTGAAGGACTTCCGCGGCGGCCCCGCGGGCTGGTCCCTGACCGGCAAGGTCACCGACTTCACCGGCCCCGGCGGCTCCCTCGGCGCCGGAGCCCTCAGCTGGACCCCCGCCTGCACCACCAAGGCGGGCAGCCCCAGCACTTGTGTCCCCGGCTCGGCGGGCACCGTCGGCGGCGGGGCGACCCTCGCCTCCACCCCGAACGGCGCGCTCACCGGCGGCGAGTTCACCGTCGACGCCAAGCTCTCGCTGGACGTCCCGGCCTTCACCGCCCCCGGCGCCTACTCCGGAGTCCTGACGCTGACCCTGTCCTGACCCCGGGCGAGACAAGGAGTTCCGCACCGTGCGCAAGCTGTACGTACTCCTCCTGGCCGCCGTGCTGCTCACGCTCGGCGGCCAGGTCCCCGCCCAGGCCGCCGAGAACGGCGAGTGGGCCGTCTACCCGGCCGCCTCCCAGCTGGGCAGCCGCCCCTACTTCTACCTCTCCGCCGACCCCGGCACCACGGTGACCGACCAGGTCACCGTCTCCAACAAGACCGGCGCCCCGCTCACCTTCCGGATCTACGGCGCCGACGCCTACAACACCGAACGCGACGGCGGCTTCGCCGTCCGCACCCAGCAGGAGAAGCAGACCGGCCCCGGCGCCTGGATCACCCCCCGGCGCACCCGGGTCACCGTCCCGGCCCGCTCCTCCGTGACCGTGCCCTACACCCTCACCGTCCCCGCCGACGCCGAGCCCGGCGACCATCCCGGCGCCGTCGTCGCCCTCGACGAGCGGATCGCCGCCGCCGGCGGCGGGGTCGCGGTCGGGGTGCGGCGGGCCGTCGCGGCGCGCGTCTACCTCCGGGTCACCGGCCCCACGGTCCCCGCCCTCGCCGTCGAGGACGTCACCCTCGCCCAGGACCGGCCCTTGATCCCCGGCGCCGGCCCGAGCAGCGCACTCGTCTCGTACACCCTGCACAACCGCGGCAATGTCACCCTCCACCCGCGGGTCGCGCTGCGCGCCGAGGGGCTCTTCGGCCGCACCCTGCTCGACCGCGACCTGGCGCGGATCCCCGCCGAGCTGCTGCCCCGGCAGAAGATCCGCCTGACCGAGCGGTGGACGGGATCGCCGCAGCTCGACTGGGGCGAGGTGACGCTGACGGCGACGGCGAAGGACGTCCGGGAGTCGGCGCGGGTCTCCTTCCTCGCGCTGCCGTGGCTCGCCGCGGCGACGGTGCTCATGGGGGGAGCGGCGGCGCTGTGGGCGCTGTGGCTGCGACGCCGGCGGGCTCCGCGTACGTGACGGGCTCCCGCATCGGGGAGAATGGCCTCCATGAGCGCTCGTAACCCAGAATCCGAAGCCGTCCACCGGGCCGGCTTCGCCTGCTTCGTAGGCCGCCCCAACGCGGGCAAGTCCACTCTCACGAACGCTCTGGTCGGCCAGAAGGTGGCGATCACCTCCAACCGGCCCCAGACCACCCGGCACACCGTCCGGGGCATCGTGCACCGCCCGGACGCCCAGCTGATCCTGGTGGACACGCCGGGTCTCCACAAGCCGCGCACGCTCCTCGGCGAACGCCTCAACGACGTCGTGCGCGCGACGTGGGCGGAGGTCGACGTGATCGGCTTCTGTCTGCCCGCCGACCAGAAGCTCGGCCCCGGCGACCGTTTCATCGCCAAGGAGCTGGCCGGGATCAAGAAGACCCCGAAGGTCGCGATCGTCACCAAGACCGACCTGGTCGACTCGAAGACCCTCGCCGAGCAGCTCATCGCCATCGACCAGCTCGGCAAGGAGCTGGGCTTCGAGTGGCAGGAGATCGTCCCGGTCTCCGCCCTGGGCGGTCAGCAGGTCCAGCTCGTCGCCGACCTGCTGATCCCGCTGCTGCCCGAGTCCCCGCCGCTCTACCCCGAGGGCGACCTCACGGACGAGCCGGAGCAGGTGATGGTCGCGGAGCTGATCCGCGAGGCCGCGCTCGAAGGCGTACGGGACGAGCTGCCGCACTCGATCGCCGTGGTGGTCGAGGAGATGATCCCCCGGGAGAACCGCCCCGCCGACCGGCCGCTGCTCGACATCCACGCGAACGTCTACATCGAGCGCCCCAGCCAGAAGGGCATCATCATCGGCCCGAAGGGCAGTCGGCTGAAGGAGGTCGGCATGAAGTCCCGCAAGCACATCGAGGCGCTCCTCGGGACCCCGGTCTTCCTCGACCTCCACGTCAAGGTCGCCAAGGACTGGCAGCGGGACCCGAAGCAGCTGCGCAAGCTCGGCTTCTAGGGCACCTGCTACGGCCCGCGGCGAAGGCGTCAGGCGCCCTCCTTCAGGACCCTCCTGATGAGGGCGCGCTGGGCCTCGGTCACGTGCGGGTCCCCGCACCGGACCGTCTCGCCGTCGATCGTGATCTCGTACGAGAAACCGTCCGGCACCCCCCGGCCGTCGTCCGTGTCCCCGCCGAGGACCGCGACGGCCAGGGTGTGCCATTCCACCGCGTCGGGCAGGGCCGAGGTGTCCACCTCGCCCGCCCGCTCGATGCCCGCGAAGCCGCCGGTACGCCGCACTCGAATCCGCATGCGTTCTGTCTACCAGTCCGCCCGCCGCCGGTCCGCCGGTCCGCCCGTCACTCCGTCGGCACGCCCACGGCCGTCCACGCCTTCAGGACGGCCTGGATCTCCAGCCCGTCGCCGTACCGCGCCTTCGCCGCCTTCGCGGTGGCGCGGGCGAACTCGCCGAACCGCGTCTCGGGGGTGAGCCCCCCGCCCGTCATCACGTCGTACCAGATCTGGCCCGGCCGCTCCCAGGCATGGCCGCCCAGCTCGGTCGCCGTCAGATAGAAGGCGTGGTTCGGGATGCCGGAGTTGATGTGCACCCCGCCGTTGTCCTGGCTGGTGCGGACGTAGTCGTCCATGTGGCCCGGCTGCGGGTCCTTGCCCAGCACGTCGTCGTCGTACGCCGTGCCCGGCGCCTTCATCGAGCGCAGCGCGGTCCCCTGGACGTCCGGGTGGAACAGGCCCGCCCCGATCAGCCAGTCGGCGTCCGCGGCGCTCTGGCCGAGGGTGTACTGCTTCACCAGCGAACCGAACACGTCCGAGACGGATTCGTTGAGCGCGCCGGACTGGCCGAAGTACTCCAGGTTGGCGGTGTACTGCGTGAAGCCGTGGGTCAGCTCGTGGCCGATGACGTCCACGGGGAGCGTGAAGTCGAGGAAGATCTCGTCGTCCCCGTCGCCGAACACCATCTGCTCGCCGTTCCAGAAGGCGTTGCCGTAGTTCTCGTCGTAGTGGACCGTCGCGAGCAGCGGCAGGCCGGCGCCGTCGATCGAGTCGCGGCCGAAGGCGTCGAGGAAGAGACCGAAGGTGGCGCCGAGTCCGGCGTAGGCGCGGTTGACGGTGGCGTCGGCGGTCGCCTCGCCGCCCTCGCCGCGCACCTCGACGCCCGGAAGGGCGGTGCGGCGCTGCGCGTCGTACACCGTGCGCCGCGGCCGGGGCCGCACGGCCGGCGGTGCGGACTCACTGGGGGCGGGGGGTGCGGGGGAGGTGAGGTTCGCGGTCAGGCCGCGGCCGGTGCGGTGCCGGGCGTCCGCCATGAGGGTGTGGCGGGCGGCGCTCGCGACGGCGGGGTTCTCGCTGCGGGCCAGCTTCTCCAGAAGGTGCGGGGGCACGATCGGGCAGAAGACGGGGCGGTGCTGCGCGTGGGTCTGCGCGGGGCTGGTCATACCCCGCAATGTCGCACTCCGTGACCTCACTGTCACGAGGTGAGACGATGATTGGCGAAATGGGATGATGGTCACTCTTTGGGCTTGACGCCCCGACCGTCCCGCATACTGAAACGGGACGTCCGCCTCCACCGTCCCTGAGCTAGGCTGCGGCACATCATGCGTTTCGGGCTGCTTCTCCTTAGCTGCCGCGGCGAGGGCCTGTAGTCGTAGGCCGACCCCCTCCCCGCGGGACCTGGTGTTGCGTTCGACAGTCGGCCGTCCCCCGCTGGACCCCGAGGAGCCCCGCGCCATGTCTCAGCCCGTCGGCCGCCCGACGCCCGTCACCAACGCCACCCGGATGCAGAAGCCGTCCGGGATGCCGATCCACAAGTACGGCCGCTACGAAGCCGTCCACATCCCCGACCGCACCTGGCCCGAGCAGCGCATCACCGAGGCCCCCCGCTGGCTGTCGACCGATCTGCGCGACGGCAACCAGGCGCTGATCGACCCGATGAGCCCCGCCCGCAAGCGCGAGATGTTCGACCTGCTGGTGCGCATGGGCTACAAGGAGATCGAGGTCGGCTTCCCGTCCTCCGGCGACACCGACTTCAACTTCGTGCGCTCCATCATCGAAGAGGGCGCGATCCCGGACGACGTCACCATCTCCGTCCTGACCCAGGCCCGCGAGGACCTGATCGAGCGGACCGTGGAGTCCCTGGTCGGCGCCAAGCGCGCCACCGTCCACCTGTACAACGCCACCGCCCCCACCTTCCGCCGGGTCGTCTTCCGCGGCTCGAAGGAGCAGATCAAGCAGATCGCCGTCGACGGCACCCGCCTGGTGATGGAGTACGCCGACAAGCTGCTGGGCGACGAGACCGTCTTCGGCTACCAGTACAGCCCGGAGATCTTCACCGACACCGAGCTGGACTTCGCCCTGGAGGTCTGCGAGGCGGTCTGTGACGTCTGGCAGCCCGAGGAGGGCCGCGAGATCATCCTGAACCTGCCCGCCACCGTGGAGCGTTCGACGCCGTCCACGCACGCGGACCGGTTCGAGTGGATGTCCCGGAACCTGACGCGCCGCGAGCACATCTGTCTGTCCGTGCACCCCCACAACGACCGCGGTACGGCGGTGGCCGCCGCCGAGCTGGCGATCATGGCGGGGGCCGACCGCATCGAGGGCTGCCTGTTCGGCCAGGGCGAGCGGACCGGCAACGTCGACCTGGTGACCCTGGGGATGAACCTGTTCTCGCAGGGCGTGGACCCGCAGATCGACTTCTCGCAGATCGACGAGATCCGCCGCACCTCCGAGTACTGCAACCAGATGGAGGTCCACCCGCGCCACCCCTACGCGGGCGACCTGGTCTACACCGCCTTCTCCGGCTCCCACCAGGACGCCATCAAGAAGGGCTTCGACGCCATGGAGGCCGACGCGGCCGCCGCCGGCAAGACCGTCGACGAGATCGAGTGGGCGGTGCCGTACCTGCCCATCGACCCCAAGGACGTCGGCCGCTCCTACGAAGCCGTGATCCGGGTCAACTCCCAGTCCGGCAAGGGCGGCATCGCGTACGTCCTGAAGAACGACCACAAGCTGGACCTGCCCCGCCGGATGCAGATCGAGTTCTCGAAGATCATCCAGCAGAAGACGGATACCGAGGGCGGCGAGGTCACCCCGGCCGCGATCTGGTCGGTCTTCCAGGACGAGTACCTGCCGAACCCGGACAACGCCTGGGGCCGCATCCAGCTGCGCTCCGGCCAGACCACCTCCGACACGGACGGCACCGACACCCTGACCGTCGAGGCGGTCGTGGACGGCGTCGACACCGTGCTGACCGGCTCCGGCAACGGTCCGATCTCCGCCTTCTTCGCCGCCCTGCAGTCGATCGGCGTGGACGCCCGCCTGCTGGACTACCAGGAGCACACGATGAGCGAGGGCGCCTCCGCGCAGGCCGCCTCGTACATCGAGTGCGCCATCGACGGCCAGGTCCTGTGGGGCATCGGCATCGACGCCAACACCACCCGCGCCTCCCTGAAGGCGGTCATCTCGGCCGTCAACCGCGCCGCGCGCTGACCCTCCGTACGGGCCGCCGCGCACCGATCGAATCCGGCCAGGTCTGTGCGGCGCCGCAGGTCCTCCCGGCCCGCCGGGCCTGGCCGGCGGCCGGGCGGGTGACCGGGAAGCGGTCGGTGGAGCGCCTGTTCCGGGCCTCGTGCGCCCCTTCGGGGCGGGCGGGGCCCGTGGCGCGTCTCGGCCATGTCGTCGGCGATCTGCCGACGAGGTGCTGACGTCACATCACGGATGTGGCTAACATCACGCCCACGTCGGCAGTGTTGCCGTGTCGTTAAGGGAGGTGCGACGTGCGGTCTGTCCGAGAGTCACGTGGTCGCAAAGTGGGCGTCTGCGGCATTCGTACTTCCTGGAACACCGTCGGGGACGGCGAGTTCTTCTGCGAGGAGTGCGGCGGCGACCGCAACTACCGGCGCCGTACCGGCCGTCGGCGGTTCGCGGTCCTGGGAGTCCCGGTGCTGCCCCGCGGGCACACCGGCCCGGTCGTGGAGTGCGCCGCCTGCCACACCCACTTCGGTACGGAGGTGCTCGACCACCCGACGACGAGCCGCTTCTCCGCGATGCTGCGGGACGCCGTCCACACCGTCGCCCTCGCCGTCCTGGCCGCCGGCGGCACCTCCTCCCGTACGGCGGTGGACACCGCGGTCTCGGCGGTCCGCGCCGCCGGGTTCGACGAGTGCACCGCCACCCAGCTCACCGACCTCGTCGAGGCGCTGGCCGCCGACACCGGACGCTTCCTGCCGGACGTGGGCAGCGGGGGCGCGGCGCTCGCCATCGAGCTGCACGAGGCCCTGGAGCCCCTCACCCCGCACCTGGCCGCCTCCGGCCGCGAGACGATCCTGCTCCAGGGCGCCCGGATCGCCCTCGCCGACGGGGCGTACAGCCCGGCGGAGCGGGACGTGCTCTGCACGGTCGGCAACGCCCTGGCCCTGTGCGCGGACGACACGGCCCGCCTGCTGACGACGGCGCGCACCCTGCTCTGACCTCAGGCGCCCGCCTCTCCGAGGCGGGCGGCCGCCCGGGCCGCGTCCGGGATGGCGCCGAGGGCCTCGAAGGTGGTCCGGGCGGCCGTGAGCTGACGGCGGGCGGCCTCCTCGTCACCCGCCGCGCGTTCGGCGGCGGCGAGCAGCAACCGGGCCCGCGCGGTCCCGTAGGGCACGGGCAGCTCCCGCCACCGGGCGAGGGCCCGGCGCAGCGTCGGCAGCGCGGGTTCGCCCAGGGCCAGGGCCAGGGCGCCGCGGGCGGTCCCGGCCATCGCGACCAGGAGCGGCGCGCCGTCGGCGAGGGCCGTCAGCTCGGCGGCCGCCCGCGCCGCGTCGGCCGGGTCCCCGACGGCGAGCGCCACCTCCGTCCGCGCGGCGAGCAGCCCGGCCCGGCCGAGGAGGTCGTGGAGCGGCACCTCCCGGCAGGCCTCGGCCAGCCGCAGCCCGGCCACCGCCGCGTCCGTCCTGCCCTGCGCCAGCCGGAGCAGCGCGAGCCCCGGCTGGGGGACGCGGCCCAGGTCGTGGGCGTGGGAGTACGCCATGACGGCGTCGTCGAGCCGCCCCTGCCGACGCCGGATCTCCCCGGTGGCGTAGTGGGCCGCGGCGGCGGCCTCCGCCTCGTCCGGCAGCACCTCGGCGCAGGCCCGCCCGGCCTCCGCCTCGGCGAGCCCCCACTCCCCGAGCAGGTCGAGCACCTCCACCCGCCGCACCCGGCAGACTCCCCGGAACGGATTGACCACCCGGCCCGCCCCCACGCCGCCCCCTTCCGGGGCCGGGGGCGGCCCGGGGGAGGAGCACCAGGCCATCGCCGCGTCCGTCCAGCGCATCGCGCGCGGGAGGTCCGCCGCCTGGAGGCAGTGGGTGAGGGCGAGAGCGTAGAGCCGGCCGGTGGTGAGGCCGGACAGGGCGCCCGCCGTCACCGGGCCCATCGCCTCGTCCAGGAGCGCCAGCCCGCGGGCTCTGCGGCCGTTCACCAGCAGGACCGCGGCGTGGACCCGGAGGCTCTGGGCGATCAGGTCCGGGCTGCCGGAACGGCGGGCGGCCCGCTCCATCCGCCGCGCCGCGGCGAGCGCGGCGGCCGGGTCGTGGTGCGCCTGCGCCTCTTCCGCGTCGCTCCACGCCGGATAGCACTGCTCGGGGCCGTCCGGGGCCTCCTCCAGGAGGTGGCGGGCGCGGTGCAGCCAGCCGGCCGCCGCCGCGGGCCGTCCCATCCTGCGGTACGCGTACGCGAGCCACCAGGCGGCCCGCCCCGCGCCCCGCCGGTCACCTGCCGCCGCGTACCCCGCCTGGGCCCGCAGCCGGGCCGCGACGGACTCGTCGACGCGCCCCGTCCACCAGGCGGCGTCGGCGAGGACGTCCAGGTCGTTCGGGCCGAGGGCGGCGGACGGGTGGAGGTCGGCCTCGCGCAGCAGGGCGTACGCCTCGGCCCAGGACTCCCGGGCCCCCGCGCCCCGCGCCCGCTCCAGGATTGGCACCTCGTCGACGGGGACGGCCATCGCCGCTCACTTCCCTTCCCGTCCTCCCAGGGTAGGAGCGCCCGCCGGCCCGCGCCCCTCACACGGGTCCGGGCCCGACCCGTCGCCTGCGCGTACGTGTCGGGCCCGGACCGGCCGTCAGGGGGGTGCCGCTACTGGGGCGGGGTGACCGCGTTGCTCGCGCGGAGCATGTCCTCGCGCTCCACGATCTTCACGCGCTCGCGGCCCTCGGCCTCGCCGAGCGCCTTCTCGGCGGCGTCCAGGGCGTACCAGCCGTCCCACGTCGTGTACGTGAGGCCCTTGCCCTCCAGGAAGGCGACGACCGCGTCCGTCTCCGGGGTCTCGGGGGTGAGGAGCCGGCCGTTCGCGAAGTCGTCGAGCAGGTTCGCGACCGTCTCGTTGGCGTCGCCCTTGGTGTGGCCGATGAGGCCGACGGGACCGCGGCGGATCCAGCCCGTGACGTACGTCGACGGCATGGGCGCGCCGCTCTCTTCGATGACCCGGCCGCCCTCGTCCGGAACGGTGCCGGAGAGGGTGTCCCAGGGCAGCTTGGGCAGCTCGTCCGAGAGGTAGCCGACGGCGCGGTAGACGGCCTGGACGTCCCAGTCGGTGGTGGTGCCGGTGCCCTTGACGTTGCCGGTGCCGTCCAGCTCGGTCCGCTCGGTGCGCAGTCCGACGACCTTGCCGTCCTCGCCGAGGATCTCGGCCGGCGACTCGAAGAAGTGCAGGAAGAGTTTGTGGGGGCGGTCGCCGACGTCGCGGATCGCCCAGTTCTCCAGAGTCTTGGCGACCATGTCGGTCTGCTTGTTCTTGCGGCGCTCGGCGATCGAGCCCTCGTCGTAGTCGATGTCCTCGGGGTTGACGATGACCTCGATGTTCGGCGAGTGGTCCAGCTCGCGCAGCTCCATCGGGCTGAACTTCGCCTGCGCGGGGCCCCGGCGGCCGAAGACGTGGATCTCGACGGCCTTGTTGGCCTTGAGGCCGTCGTAGACGTTCGGCGGGATCTCGGTCGGCAGCAGCTCGTCCGCCGTCTTGGCGAGGATGCGCGCGATGTCGAGGGCCACGTTGCCGACGCCGAGCACGGCGACCTTCTCGGCGTGCAGCGGCCAGGTGCGCGGCACGTCGGGGTGGCCGTCGTACCAGGAGGCGAAGTCGGCGGCGCCGTAGGTGCCGTCGAGCTCGACGCCGGGTATGCGCAGCTCGCGGTCGGCCATGGCGCCGGTCGAGAAGACCACCGCGTCGTAGAACGCCCGCAGGTCGTCCAGGTGCACGTCGGTGCCGTAGTCGATGTTGCCGAAGAGGCGGACCTGCGGCTTGTCGAGCACCTGGTGCAGGGCGTTGATGATGCCCTTGATCCGGGGGTGGTCGGGGGCGACGCCGTAGCGGATCAGGCCGAAGGGAGCCGGCATCCGCTCGAAGATGTCGATCGACACGCCCGGCTCGGCGGCGGCCTCGGACTTCAGCAGCGCATCGGCGGCGTAGATTCCGGCGGGGCCGGCGCCGACGATCGCGACCCGGAGAGGGCGGGGCATGTCTGGGTTCCCTTCGCAAGCGACGCGACGGCGAGGACTGCCGTCACTTAGGTCACCCTAATTAATCACCGTAGCGTAGCGGTACCCGCCCCCTGTCTATGACCCCATAAGCCGACCTTATGACTTCCCCAAGGGAGTGCTGGGGGAGACGCCCAGGTCAGACCTTCAGCCCGGCGACGAACGCGGCCCAGGCGGGGGCGGGGACGAGGAGGGCGGGGCCGGCGGGGTTCTTGGAGTCCCGGACGGGGACGACACCGGGGACGTGGTCGAGGACCTCGACGCAGCTGCCGCCCTCGCCGTTGCTGTAGGACGACTTGCGCCAGGCGGCGCCCGCGAAGTCGTACGTCACCTCGACGCAGTCGCCGCCCGACCCGTTGCTGTAAGAGCTCTTGAACCACCGGGCGTTGCTCAGGGAGTGCTCGCGCATCGTCTGTAGTCCTCCGCCGCCGACTCGATCAGGGCCAGGGACGCCTCCGGCGACAGCGCGGCGACCCTGAGCAGATCGTAGGCGCGCTGCGCCCGCTTCACCACCGCCGGATCGTCGAGGAGCGTCCCCGAAAACGACGTCTCTGTATAGGCCGTTGGCGGTGCGTCCGCGAACTCCATGAGGGTCAGCATGCCGCTCATGGAGGCGTGTGCGCCGGCCGCTCGTGGCAGGACGGTCACCAGTACCGTCCGTGCTCGTATCCGCGCCGCGATGTGGTCGAGTGCCGCCGCCATGACGGCCGGGCCGCCCACCGGTGTGAGGATCGCGTTCTCGTGCAGGACGACCCAGTACTCCGGCCGCGCGACGCCCTCCAGGATCAGCGACCGTTCCAGCCGGGCGGCGACCTTCTCCTCGACGTAGTCGTCGCTCTCGAACGGGTTGGCCGCGATCGTCACCGCCCGGGCGTAAGCCGCCGTCTGCAGCAGGCCCGGCACGACCGTCGGCGCGAACTCGCAGATTTTCGTCGCCACCGCCTCCAGCTCCGCCACGGCGTGGAAATACGAGGCGTACGGCGATCGGTCGATGAGTTTGCGACATGTCCGTTCGAAAATACCGCCGGTTTGTAGCACCTCGTCGATTCGCTGGGCCACATCCACCTGCGGCTTGCGAATCGCCTGCTCGAACTGACCGATGTATCCACCCGACACGAACACCTGTGTTCCCAGTTGTCCCTGGGAAAGCCCCGCCGTCTCCCGCAGCTCCTTCAGCAGCTCGCCGAAGAACTCCCACGTGTCCTGACGCCGACCTCTGGCCATGGATTAACCCCCTTGTCCTACGCCGCAGTTGTAGGACCTGCGCATCTGCCGATTCTAGAGAGGGGACGTCACCCTGGATGCGGTATACGAGAAATGGATTCGGAAAGGGATGTGTGGGTGAAGGAAGAACACGAGCGGCCGGGAACAAGGACCGTACGAGAAGCACAGGAGGTGGCCGAGGAATTGCGCGACGCGCTCGCCGGGGCGGGAATCATCCTGCCGTCACTGGGGCTCGACGCCGTCACCCTCTCCGCCGATCCCCCTCGACCGCTCATCGAACTGGGACGCTGCACGGTGGAGACGGCGCGCCGACTGGCCGCCGTGCTTCCACGGGAAGGGGGACGGTCGTGAAACCGCCCATCGGCTCGTACGTCGTCGACATCCGCACCGGAAGGGTCGGCACGGTCATGGGACACGAAGGCCCGTACCTCCAGCTGAGACCGCTCGGCGGCGGGCGGGAGTGGGACGCGGAGCCGGAAGGGGTCCGCGAGGCGACCTCGGGGGAGCGGCTGAGCGCCGCGACGGCGCACGTGAACGCCCGGAGCCGGGGCGAGGTGCCGTAGGCCGTCGTGGGGGGGCCCGGGGGGGGCGGGGCCCCCCCCCGGGGCGGGGGGGGGGGGGGGGGGGCCCCCCCCCCCCGGGGGGGGGGGGGCCCCGCCCCCCCCCGCCCGAACGCCGGGCGCGGGGGCGTGGGGCCGTTGCCCGTCGTGGCCGTCGTAACGTCCGGCGGCCCACGACGCATGTCCGGATGGCGCGGCCGCTCGCCGCCCATCCGGCGGGCGGGCTTCCGCGGACCGCCCCGGGGCGCTCCCGCCGTACGGGAGAATGGGCCCATGAGTCTGTTCCGCGACGACGGCATCGTGCTGCGCACCCAGAAGCTGGGTGAAGCGGACCGCATCATCACCCTCCTCACCCGCGGTCACGGCCGCGTACGCGCCGTAGCGCGAGGGGTGCGGCGGACGAAGTCGAAGTTCGGGGCCAGGCTGGAGCCCTTCTCCCACGTGGACGTGCAGTTCTTCGCGCGGGGCAGCGACCTCGTCGGACGCGGACTGCCGCTGTGCACCCAGAGCGAGACCATCGCCCCGTACGGCGGCGGCATCGTCACCGACTACGCCCGCTACACCGCCGGGACCGCGATGCTGGAGACCGCCGAGCGGTTCACGGACAACGAGGGCGAGCCGGCCGTCCAGCAGTACCTGCTGCTCGTCGGGGGGCTGCGGACCCTCTCGCGGGGCGAGCACGCGCCGCACCTCATCCTGGACGCGTTCCTGCTGCGCTCGCTCGCCGTCAACGGCTACGCCCCCAGCTTCGACGACTGCGCGAAGTGCGGTCTGCCCGGACCCAACCGGTTCTTCTCCGTCGCGGCCGGCGGAGTCATATGCGGCGACTGCCGGGTGCCGGGAAGCGTCGTACCCTCTCCGGAGGCCATCGGCCTGCTCAGCGCGCTGCTCACCGGCGACTGGGCGACGGCGGACGCGTGCGAGCCGCGTCACGTCAGGGAGGGCAGCGGACTGGTGTCCGCCTATCTGCACTGGCACCTGGAGCGCGGGCTGCGCTCGCTGCGGTACGTAGAGAAGAGCTAGGGAGACCCATCGCATGGCCATCGCACGACGCGGAATCCTCGGGCGGAAGATCCGGGAGTACACGTCCCCGGAGCCGCACCCGTCCGGCGCGCGCCCGCCGAAGCTTCCCGCCGAGCTGGTGCCGAACCACGTCGCCTGTGTGATGGACGGCAACGGCCGCTGGGCCCAGGAGCGCGGCTTGCCGCGCACCGAGGGGCACAAGGTCGGCGAGGGCGTCGTCCTGGACGTCCTGAAGGGCTGCCTGGAGCTCGGGGTCAAGAACCTGTCGCTCTACGCCTTCTCCACCGAGAACTGGAAGCGCTCCCCCGAGGAGGTCCGCTTCCTGATGAACTTCAACCGGGACGTCATCCGGCGCCGCCGTGACGAGATGGACGAGCTGGGCATCCGGATCCGCTGGGTCGGCCGGATGCCGAAGATGTGGAAGTCGGTCGTCCAGGAGCTTCAGGTCGCCCAGGAGCAGACCGTCGACAACGACGCCATGACGCTGTACTTCTGCGTGAACTACGGCGGCCGGGCGGAGGTCGCGGACGCGGCGCAGGCCATCGCGCGGGACGTGGCGGCCGGGAAGCTGGACCCGTCGAAGGTCAACGAGAAGACCTTCCAGAAGTACCTGTACTACCCGGACATGCCGGACGTCGACCTCTTCCTGCGCCCCAGCGGCGAGCAGCGCACCTCCAACTACCTGATCTGGCAGAGCAGCTACGCCGAGATGGTCTTCCAGGACGTCCTGTGGCCCGACTTCGACCGGCGCGACCTGTGGCGGGCCTGCGTCGAGTACGCCTCGCGCGACCGCCGCTTCGGCGCCATCCCGGCGGCGGACCGGGAGGCCATGGGCACGGTGCCGCAGCAGGGGCCGGGAGCCTGACCCCGGGGCGCGAGCCGCCCCCGTACGCGAAAAGGCCCCACCGGATCCCTCCGGTGGGGCTTCGTCGTACCGGCCGGAAGCCCGGCTGCTTCGGCTACTTCGCCGCGCACTCCGCGCACGTGCCGAAGATCTCGACCGTGTGCGCCACGTTCACGAAGCCGTGCTGGGAGGCGATCGTCTCCGCCCACTGCTCCACCGCCGGGCCCTCGACCTCGACCGCCTTGCCGCACAGCCGGCACACCAGGTGATGGTGGTGGTCGCCGGTCGAGCAGCGGCGGTAGACCGTCTCGCCGTCGCTGGTGCGCAGCGCGTCGACCTCGCCCGCGTCCGCCAGGGACTGGAGCGTGCGGTAGACCGTGGTCAGGCCGACCGAGTCACCGCGGTGCTTGAGCATGTCGTGCAGCTCCTGGGCGCTGCGGAACTCGTCGACCTCGTTCAGAGCGGCCGACACAGCGGCCCGCTGCTTGGTCGAGCGACCGCGTACGGGGGGTCCTGCCGTCGCCACAGGGGCCTCCTTGTTGTCTCCGTTGCCCCCGTCATTCTGCCAGGCCGCTACAGCCGGACGTCGTCCGTCGGGCGGCGGCTGACCGGAACGGCCATGTCGCACTCCGCCGGCGCCGCCTCCGCGGCCCTGGCGCGGCGCCTGGCCAGGGGCGCCGCGAGGAGCGTGAGGCCTATGAAGACGGCGATCGCGAGCAGCACGATCGTCGCGCCCGGGGGCACGTCCTGGTAGTACGTGGTGATCGTGCCGGACAGCGTCACGCCGACGCCGATCACCACCGCGAGCACGAAGGTCGCACGGAACGACTTGGTCAGCTGCTGAGCGGCCGCCACCGGGATCACCATCAGCGCGCTGACCAGCAGCAGGCCGACCACCCGCATCGCGACCGTGACGGTCACCGCGGCCGTGATCGCGACGAGCAGGTTGAGGGCGCGGACCGGGAGGCCGGTGACGCGAGCGAACTCCTCGTCCTGGCTGACCGCGAAGAGCTGGCGACGCAGTCCGATCGTGACGAGGATGACGAAGGCAGCGAGGAGGGCGATCGCCACGACGTCCGCGTCGGAGACGGTCGACAGCGAACCGAAGAGGTAGGAGAGCAGGTTCGCGTTGGAACCGTCGGCGATGCTCATCAGCATGACGCCGCCCGCCATACCGCCGTAGAAGAGCAGCGCGAGGGCGAGGTCACCGCGGGTTTTTCCGTAGGCCCGGATGAGTTCCATCAGGACGGCGCCGGCGACGGCGACCAGCGTCGCCATCCATACCGGGCTGCTGTTGAGCAGGAAGCCGAGGCCGACACCGGTCATGGCGACATGGCCGATGCCGTCGCCCATCAGCGCCTGGCGGCGCTGGACGAGGTAGATGCCGACGGCGGGGGCGGTGATGCCGACGAGGACGGCCGCGAGGAGCGCCCGCTGCATGAAGGCGGGTTCGAGGAATTCCATGGTCAGGTCAGCTTCCTCAGGTCAGCAGACCCGTGCGGAGCGGCTCGTCGGCCGCGTGCGGATGGACGTGGTCGTGGCCGGGCAGGGCGTGCTGGCCGACCGCCTTCGGCGGCGGGCCGTCGTGGACGACGCAGCCGTCGCGGAGGACCACGGCCCGGTCGATCAGCGGCTCCAGCGGGCCCAGCTCGTGCAGGACGAGGAGGACGGAGGTGCCGCCGGCGACCTGCTCGCGCAGGGTGCGGGCCAGGATCTCCTGGCTGGCGAGGTCGACGCCGGCCATCGGCTCGTCCATGATCAGCAGCTCGGGCTCGGAGGCGAGGGCGCGGGCGATCAGGACCCGCTGGTGCTGGCCGCCGGAGAGCGCGCTCACCGAGTCCTTGGCGCGGTCGGCGAGGCCGACCAGCTCGATCGCCCGCTCGACGGCGGCCCGGTCGGCCTTGCCCAGCCAGCCCAGCCTCCGGCGGGAGAGCCGGCCGGAGGAGACGACCTCGCGGATGGTGGCGGGCACACCGCTGGCGGCGGTGGTGCGCTGCGGGACGTAGCCGACGCGGGCCCAGTCGCGGAACCGCTTCTGCTCCGTGCCGAACAGGGAGATGGAACCGCCGGTCAGCGGCACCTGGCCGATGACGGCGCGGACGGCCGTCGACTTGCCGGAGCCGTTGGCGCCGAGCAGCGCGACGACCTCGCCGCGGCCCACGGTGAGGTCGATGCCGCGCAGGACGGGGCGCGCGCCGAGGGCGGCCGTGGCTCCGCGGACGGAAATGACGGGGTCCATGCCCATGGCTCGTGCCTCCGATGCGTGCGTGGCTGTCACTTGGCGCCGAGCGCCTTCTTCAGCGCGGCGAGGTTGGAGGTCATGACCTCGATGTAGTCATCGCCCCGGGACGCGTCCGTGATTCCCTCCAGCGGGTCCAGGACGTCGGTCTTGAGGCCGGTGTCCTTCGCGAGGGTCTTCGCGGTCTTGTCGCTGGCGAGGGTCTCGAAGAAGACGGTGGAGACCTTGTCCTTCCGCGCGACGGTCTGCAGCTCCTTGATCCGGGCGGGGCTCGGCTCGGACTCGGGGTCGACGCCGGTGATGCTCTCCTGCTCCAGGCCGTAGCGCTCGGCGAGGTAGCCGAAGGCGGAGTGCGTGGTGATGAAGGTCCTGGTGGTGGCGTTCTTCAGGCCGGTCTCGAACGCCGTGTCCAGGGCGCCGAGCTTCTTCACCAGGGCGTCGGTGTTCTTCGCATAGGCGGCGGCGTGGTCGGGGTCGGCCTTCTGGAGGGAGGCGCCGACACCCTTGGCGACCTCGGCGTACTTCACCGGGTCGAGCCAGATGTGCGGGTCGGTGCCGGCCTCGGAGCCGTGGTCGTGGCCGTGCTCGTCGGCGTGCGCCGTGTCCCCGGCGCCGTGGTCGTGGCCTTCGTGACCGGCGCCGGTGCCGTGTTTCTCGAGGGTGGTGAGGGTGGCGGCGTCGACGGTGTGCCGCACCTCGGCCTGCGTGATCGCCTCGTCGACGGCGGGCTGGACGCCCTTGAGGTAGAGGATGTAGTCGGCCTCGCCGAGCTCGCCGATCTGCCTCGGCTTCAGCTCCAGGTCGTGCGGCTCGACGCCCGGCTTGGTGAGGGTGTCGACGGAGACGTGCTCCCCGCCTATCTGCTCGACCAGGTACTGCATGGGGTAGAACGACGCCACCACGCTCAGCTTCCCGTCGCTCTTCTTGTCGGCGGCGCCCGAGGTCCCGGCGCAGGCGGAGAGCGTGACGAGGCCGAGGGAGACGGCTCCGGCGACGGCGGTGACGGGTATCAGACGGCGTACGTTCATGACACTCATTTTCAACAAAACTGGAAACGATTGTCAATTGTGTTCCCTGTGTTCCCGCCCACGGGCTCCGGCGGCGTGCGCGGGCGGGCTCGGGGCGGGCCCGGAGGCCGAACCGATTTGATACAGGGGGTGGCGGCGCCGGTAATCTGAGGGCTTCGCACTTCGTCGTCGTAATGAAGAGAGCACCGTGGCCGCCGACAAGATCGACACCATCGTCAGCCTGAGCAAGCGCCGTGGCTTCGTCTACCCGTGCAGTGAGATCTACGGCGGCCAGAAGGCCGCCTGGGACTACGGCCCGCTGGGTGTCGAGCTGAAGGAGAACATCAAGCGTCAGTGGTGGCGTTACATGGTCACCGCGCGCGAGGACGTCGTCGGTATCGACTCGTCGGTGATCCTGGCCACCGAGGTCTGGGAGGCCTCCGGTCACGTCGCCACCTTCACGGACCCGCTGACCGAGTGCACCTCCTGTCACAAGCGCTACCGCGCCGACCACCTGGAGGAGGCGTACGAGGAGAAGCACGGCCGTCTCCCCGAGAACGGCCTCACCGACCTCAACTGTCCCAACTGCGGCAACAAGGGCACGTTCACCGAGCCCAAGCAGTTCTCGGGCCTGCTCTCCACCCACCTCGGCCCGACCCAGGACTCCGGCTCCGTCGCCTACCTGCGTCCCGAGACCGCCCAGGGCATCTTCACCAACTTCGGCCAGGTGCTGCAGACCTCGCGCAAGAAGCCGCCGTTCGGCATCGCGCAGATGGGCAAGTCCTTCCGGAACGAGATCACTCCGGGCAACTTCATCTTCCGCACGCGCGAGTTCGAGCAGATGGAGATGGAGTTCTTCGTCAAGCCGGGCGAGGACGAGCAGTGGCAGGAATACTGGATGGAGCAGCGCTGGAACTGGTACACGAGCCTGGGCATGCGTGAGGAGAACATGCGCTGGTTCGAGCACCCGCAGGAGAAGCTCTCCCACTACTCCAAGCGCACCGCCGACATCGAGTACCGCTTCCAGTTCGGCGGCAGCGAGTGGGGCGAGCTCGAGGGCGTCGCCAACCGCACCGACTACGACCTGAGCGCGCACTCCAAGGCCTCCGGCAACGACCTGGTCTTCTTCGACCAGGAGGCGCAGGAGCGCTGGACGCCGTACGTCATCGAGCCGGCGGCCGGTGTCGGCCGCGCGATGCTGGCGTTCATGCTCGACGCGTTCAACGAGGACGAGGCCCCGAACGCCAAGGGCGTCATGGAGAAGCGCACCGTGATGCGCCTCGACCCGCGCCTCGCGCCGGTCAAGGTCGCGGTCCTCCCGCTCTCCCGCAACGCGCAGCTGTCGCCGAAGGCCAAGGGCCTCGCCGCCGACCTGCGCCAGAACTGGAACATCGAGTTCGACGACGCGGGCGCGATCGGTCGCCGCTACCGCCGCCAGGACGAGATCGGCACGCCGTTCTGCGTCACCGTCGACTTCGACACCCTGGACGACAACGCGGTGACCGTGCGCGAGCGCGACACCATGAAGCAGGAGCGTGTCTCCCTGGACCAGATCCAGGGCTACCTCGGCAGCCGCCAGCTCGGCTGCTGACCCACCCGGTCGCGCACGGCGAAGCCCCCGGCTCCGAAGGAGGAACCGGGGGCTTCGCCCTGTCCCGGGTCAGGTCTGCGGGTGCAGGCCGCGCAGCAGGAGGGAGACGACCGCGTCGAACTCGGCCTCGATCGTGGGGCGCCGCCACTCCGGGGCATAGGCCGGGTCGTGGAAGCGGGCGGTCGCGTCGAAGACGGCGCGGGCCGTGGCGTCGGGGTCGGCGGCGCTGAACTCCGCCTGGCGGGAGCCCTCTTCGACGATGTGCCGGACCTGGTCGACGAGGACCGCGAGGTGCTGCTCGACCACACCGCTGCTCTCGCCGAGCAGCACCTGGTACGTGGCGAACAGCTCGGGGTCGTCGCCCGCCTTGTGGCGCTTGGCCTCGAAGAGCGTGGCGAGCCAGGCCCGCAGCTTCTCCGGGGCCGGCCGGTCCGGCGCGGCGACCAGATCCGCGAGGGCGGCCTCGGTCCGGGAGAGCCAGCGCTCCGTCACCGCCTCGCGCAGCGCCGCCTTCGTACGGAAGTGGCGGTAGACGCTGCCGTGGCTGACGCCGAGGACCCGGGCCACGTCCACCACCGTGGCCTTCGCCGGGCCATAGCGCCGGAGCACCTCTTCGGTGGCTTCCAGGATGCGCTCTGCGGTCAGGGTCTCGGTGGCCATGGGGTGACAGTACCTGTCAGCCGCGGGGCGGTCAGTGCTCGCTGTCGAGGTGGGCCATCTGAGCCGCGGGATAGCGCTCGCCGGCCGCCGCGCCGGCCGGGACGGCCTCCTCGATCGCGGCCAGGTCGGCCGCGTCCAGCGTGACGTCCAGGGAGCCGAGCGCCTCCGCGAGCCGGTCCCGGCGGCGGGCGCCGATGAGCGGGACGATGTCGGCGCCGTGCCGGGGGCCCTGGGCGAGGACCCAGGCGATCGCGGTCTGGGCGACCGTGACGCCCTTGGCCTCGGCGACGGCCCGCAGCCGGTCCACCAGGTCCAGGTTCCGGTCGAGGTTGTCGCCCTGGAAGCGCGGGCTCATCCCGCGGAAGTCGCCCGGCGCCAGCTCCCGGTCGCGGGAGAAGTGGCCGCTGATCAGACCGCGCGAGAGCACGCCGTACGCCGTGATGCCGATGCCCAGCTCGCGGGCGGTCGGGAGGATCTTCTCCTCGATGGAGCGGGAGATCAGGGAGTACTCGATCTGGAGGTCGGAGATCGGGGCGACGGCCGCCGCCCGGCGCAGGGTGTCCGCGCCGACCTCGGAGAGGCCGATGTGCCGGACATGGCCGGCCTCGACCAGCTCGGCGATCGCGCCGACGGTCTCCTCGATCGGGACGTCGGGGTCGACGCGGGCGATGCGGTAGATGTCGATGTGGTCCGTGCCGAGCCGCTGGAGGGAGTACGCGGCGAAGTTCCGCACCGCCGCCGGCCGGCCGTCATAGCCGGCGAAGCCGCCCTCGACCGTGCGCAGAGCGCCGAACTTCACGCTGGTCAGCGCCTTCTCGCGGGCGGCTGCGGGGGCGGTCCGCAGGGCTTCGTTGATCAGCAGTTCGTTGTGCCCCATGCCGTAGAAATCTCCGGTGTCCAGGAGCGTGACGCCCGCGTCGAGTGCGGCGTGGAGGGTGGCGATCGACTCGGCGCGGTCGCTCTCGCCGTACAGCGCGGACATGCCCATGCAGCCGAGGCCGAGGGCGGAGACCAGGGGGCCGGTGGCGCCGAGGGGGCGGGTGGGGAGGGTGCGGGCGGAGGTCATGGGGGTCTCCTCGGGAGGGAGTCGGAGCGCCGGGGGAGCGGCACACGACAACTATGGCATGACGACTGACAGATTTCAATGTTTGTCATTCACTCGTCCGTGGGGAGGCTCCGGGGCAGGAAATGGTGTGACCGCGGGTGAAGGGGGAGGTACCGTCTGCGGCATGTCTTCGTTCTTCCAGATCTACGAGTGAGAG
The DNA here is from genome assembly GCF_055587165.1 of Streptomyces sp. NPDC048353. Taxonomy (NCBI): domain Bacteria; kingdom Bacillati; phylum Actinomycetota; class Actinomycetes; order Kitasatosporales; family Streptomycetaceae; genus Streptomyces; species Streptomyces sp. NPDC048353. Next base: position 520,734 of record NZ_JBVJGU010000001.1, read on the forward strand.
CGCCGCGGGACCCGTTCCCGCGCAGCGCCGGCCGATTCGACCACCGCATTTCTCACTGACGGGAGAACCCCCATGTCCAAGGGCCGCAACAACCTCCTCGGCGTCGGCGGACAGCGCAAGAAGCTGTCCCGCGCCGACCAGCAGGGCGCCGTCCAGAACAGCAACGCCGACCGCAAGGCGTCGGTCGACCAGAAGCAGGACCTGCTGAGGAAGATGCGCGAGCGCGCACTCGGCGCGGAGAGCACCGACGCCGCCACGGGCGGCGAGGAGTAGGAACGACCGCTAGGGCGTGACACGCCCTAGGCCAGGGGCCCGGGTCGCAGCCGCGACCCGGGCCCTTCGCGTCTCCGCAGGGCGGACGCCGGCTCCCCCGCGCGGCGGAGAGGGACCGGCGCCGCGGGTGACGCGCCGCGGGCAGGGCCGGAACGAGCATGGGTGCCATGTCCACGACGCCCGCCTCCCTTCCCGCCCCCGCACCCCGCTGGGCCCGCCGCGCCGCCCACGCCATCGCCCTGTGCGCCGTGCCGTCAGGGCTCTGGCGCATCGCCATGGCGTGCGGTGTCCCGGTGGGCTACAGCGACCGCACCCTGCGCGAGGTCTTCGACATCCCCGGCTGGGGCATCGCGTACGTCGTGGGACTCTCCGTCCTCGGCGAACTGGCGGCGCTGTTCCCGCTGCTCCTCGTCAGCGACCGGTGGCGGCCGCTGTCCCCCCGGACCCTCGCGGCCCTGGCCCGGACCGCCTCGGCCGGCCTCGTGCTGGTCGCCCTGTGGCAGACCGTGGTCGCCTTCACCGTCGAGAGCCGGACGTACCTGTCGAGCGGTGCCGCTGAGACCGTCTGGGGCTTCGCCTTCGCCCCGCTGGCGGCGATTCCCGTCCTGATGACCGCGGTGACCTGGTCGTACGTCCGGCGGCACCGAGGGCCCGCGCACCCGCGGGGTCGTACCGCCAAGGCGGCCGGGCCGAACGCTTCGGCGGTGCGCGACAATGGCTGAATGACCGCGTTCTCCCCTCTCGCCATCGGGCCGCACATCGTGCAGCCGCCGGTGGTGCTCGCCCCCATGGCCGGCATCACCAACGCCCCCTTCCGCACCCTCTGCCGCGAGTTCAGCGGCGGCAAGGGGCTGTTCGTCAGCGAGATGATCACGACGCGGGCGCTGGTCGAGCGCAACGAGAAGACCATGCAGCTCATCCGCTTCGACGACAGCGAGAAGCCGCGGTCGATCCAGCTGTACGGCGTCGACCCGGTGACCGTCGGCAAGGCCGTGCGGATGATCGTGGACGAGGACCTGGCCGACCACATCGACCTGAACTTCGGCTGCCCGGTGCCCAAGGTGACCCGCAAGGGCGGCGGCTCCGCCCTCCCGTACAAGCGGCCCCTGCTGCGCGCGATCCTGCACGAGGCCGTGACCGGCGCGGGCGACCTGCCGGTCACCATGAAGATGCGCAAGGGCATCGACGACGACCACATCACCTTCCTCGACGCCGGGCGCATCGCCGTCGAGGAGGGCGTCACGGCCATCGCGCTGCACGGGCGGACGGCGGCCCAGCACTACGGCGGCACGGCGGACTGGGACGCGATCGCGCGTCTCAAGGAGCACGTCCCGGAGATCCCGGTGCTGGGCAACGGCGACATCTGGTCGGCCGACGACGCGCTGCGGATGATGCGCGAGACCGGCTGCGACGGCGTGGTCGTGGGCCGCGGCTGCCTGGGCCGTCCCTGGCTCTTCGCCGACCTCGTCGCCGGCTTCGAGGGCACGGGCTCCTACGCCCGGCCCGGGCTGCGGGAGGTCGCGGAGGCGATGGTCCGGCACGCGCGGCTGCTCGGCGAGTGGCTCGGGGACGAGGCACGCGGTGTCATCGACTTCCGCAAGCACGTGGCGTGGTACCTGAAGGGCTTCTCGGTCGGCTCCGAGATGCGCAAGAAGCTGGCGATCACCTCGTCCCTGGACGAGCTGAGCGCTCAGTTGAGCGAGCTGGATCTGGATCAGCCGTGGCCGGCGGGTGCGGACGGCCCGCGCGGGCGCACCTCGGGCAACAACCGCGTCGTCCTCCCGGACGGCTGGCTCAAGGACCCGTACGACTGCGCGGGCGTCGGCGAAGAAGCGGAACTGGACACGTCAGGGGGCTGATGCCGGTCCGTCCGGCCGGGTCCGGAGCCGTCCACGAAGCGGCCGTGCCCCGTCCGGATGATGGGAAACCGGCCGTTTTCACGGCGTGATCCTCGCCACCCTTGATAGGGGGTCTGCTCTGATGAGCGGATGGCGGGGCATTGGACTCCTGGAGGGGTGGCACTGGGTGCCACCCCTCTTGCGTTCAAGAGTTGAACACGGATGCCGGTCTGTGCGCTCATCCGAGCGCCTAAGTGCAACATTGAGTCAAGCGGACTTCGAGCCCTGAAAGCGGAAGCTACCCGTCAGTTACTTTCGATCTGGTGGCGGACGGGTGGTTAAGGCCTGATGACCGCTAGGCGTACCTCCCCAGAAGCCTTCGATCTGGGTATGTTCCTCGCCGTCAGGGCAGCCACCGAGTCCTCGAGGAGTCGAGACACGTGTCGGAAAACAAAGATCAGAAGTTCGTGTACGACTTCACCGAGGGCAACAGGGACCTGAAGGACCTGCTCGGTGGCAAGGGCGCGAACCTGGCGGAGATGACCAACCTCGGCCTCCCGGTTCCCCCCGGCTTCACGATCACCACCGAGGCGTGCAAGGTCTACCTCGACAGCGGCACCGAGCCGGCCGAGCTCCGCGACGAGGTCAGCGCGCACCTCGACGCCCTCGAGCGCAAGATGGGCAAGAAGCTCGGCCAGGCCGACGACCCGCTGCTCGTATCCGTACGCTCCGGTGCCAAGTTCTCCATGCCCGGCATGATGGACACGGTCCTCAACATCGGCCTCTCCGACGAGTCCGTGGCCGGGCTCGCCACCCAGGCCGGGGACGAGCGCTTCGCCTGGGACTCGTACCGCCGCCTCATCCAGATGTTCGGCAAGACCGTCCTCGACGTCGACGGCGAGCTGTTCGAGGAGGCCCTGGACGACGCCAAGGCCGCCAAGAAGGTCACCGTCGACACCGACCTCGACGCCGCCGACCTCAAGAAGCTCGTCAAGCAGTTCAAGAAGATCGTGAAGGCCCAGGCCGGCCGCGACTTCCCGCAGGACCCGCGCGAGCAGATGGACCTCGCCATCGAGGCCGTCTTCAACTCCTGGAACACCGACCGCGCCAAGCTCTACCGCCGCCAGGAGCGCATCCCGCACGACCTCGGCACCGCCGTCAACGTCTGCTCGATGGTCTTCGGCAACCTCGGCCCGGACTCCGGCACCGGCGTCGCCTTCACCCGCGACCCCGCCTCCGGCCACCAGGGCGTCTACGGCGACTACCTCCAGAACGCGCAGGGCGAGGACGTCGTCGCGGGCATCCGCAACACCGTGCCGCTCGCCGAGCTGGAGTCGATCGACAAGGCGTCGTACGACCAGCTGATGCAGATCATGGAGACGCTGGAGACCCACTACAAGGACCTCTGCGACATCGAGTTCACGATCGAGCGCGGTCAGCTGTGGATGCTGCAGACCCGTGTCGGCAAGCGCACCGCCGGTGCCGCCTTCCGGATCGCCACCCAGCTCGTGGACCAGGGCCTGATCGACGAGGCCGAGGCGCTCCAGCGCGTCAACGGCGCCCAGCTCGCCCAGCTGATGTTCCCCAAGTTCGACGAGAACGCCAAGGTCGAGCAGATCGGGCGCGGCATCGCCGCCTCCCCGGGCGCGGCCGTCGGCAAGGCCGTCTTCGACTCGTACACGGCCGTCAAGTGGTCGCGCTCCGGCGAGAAGGTCATCCTCATCCGCCGTGAGACCAACCCGGACGACCTGGACGGCATGATCGCCGCCGAGGGCATCCTGACCTCGCGCGGCGGCAAGACCTCGCACGCCGCCGTCGTCGCCCGCGGCATGGGCAAGACCTGTGTCTGCGGCGCCGAGGAGCTCGAGGTCGACACCAAGCGCCGCCGGATGACCACCGCGGGCGGCCAGGTCGTCGAGGAGGGCGACGTCGTCTCCATCGACGGCTCCACCGGCAAGGTGTACCTCGGCGAGGTCCCGGTCGTGCCCTCCCCGGTCGTCGAGTACTTCGAGGGCCGGATGCACGCCGGCGCCGACGACGCCGACGAGCTGGTCTCCGCCGTCCACCGGATCATGGCCTACGCGGATCGCGTGCGCCGGCTGCGGGTCCGCGCCAACGCCGACAACGCCGAGGACGCCCTGCGGGCCCGCCGCTTCGGCGCCCAGGGCATCGGCCTGTGCCGCACCGAGCACATGTTCCTCGGCGAGCGCCGCGAGATGGTCGAGAAGCTGATCCTCGCCGACACCGACGAGGAGCGCACGGAGGCCCTGAAGGCCCTCCTGCCGCAGCAGAAGCAGGACTTCGTCGAGCTGTTCGAGGCGATGGACGGGCTGCCCGTCACGGTCCGGCTGCTCGACCCGCCGCTGCACGAGTTCCTGCCCGACATCACCGAGCTGTCGGTCCGCGTCGCCCTCGCCGAGTCCCGCAAGGACGCCAACGAGAACGACCTGCGGTTGCTGCAGGCCGTGCACCGGCTGCACGAGCAGAACCCGATGCTGGGTCTGCGCGGTGTCCGCCTCGGCCTGGTCATCCCCGGTCTCTTCGCCATGCAGGTCCGGGCGATCGCCGAGGCCGCGGCCCAGCGGATCGACGCCAAGGGCGACCCGCGCGCCGAGATCATGATCCCGCTCGTCGGCACCGTCCAGGAGCTGGAGATCGTCCGCGAGGAGGCCGAGGGCGTCATCGCCGAGGTCCAGGCGCAGACCGGCGTCGAGCTGAAGCTCGCGCTCGGCACCATGATCGAGCTGCCGCGCGCCGCGCTGACCGCCGGACAGATCGCCGAGGCCGCCGAGTTCTTCTCCTTCGGCACGAACGACCTCACCCAGACGGTGTGGGGCTTCTCCCGGGACGACGTGGAGGCCAGCTTCTTCACCGCGTACCTGGAGAAGGGCATCTTCGGCGTCTCGCCGTTCGAGACCATCGACAAGGACGGCGTCGGCTCCCTCGTCCGCAGCGCGGTCGAGGCCGGCCGGGCCACCCGCCCGGACCTCAAGCTCGGCGTCTGCGGCGAGCACGGCGGCGACCCCGAGTCGGTGCACTTCTTCCACGAGGTGGGCCTCGACTACGTCTCCTGCTCGCCGTTCCGGATCCCGGTGGCGCGCCTGGAGGCGGGCCGTGCGGCGGCGCAGTCGAGCGGCAGCGACAGCCGCTGACCCTCCGTTCAGTAGCAAAGGCCACCGGAGCCGCCGTCGGTCACCACCACCCTCACCGACGGGCGGCGGCTCCGGGTCGCAAGAGAGACGGGGCGGACACCTTGTGCGGAGGTGTCCGCCCCGTCGCATTTCGTCCGCGCACCGATGTCGGTTCGGCCGTTCCCGGATGTTCGGACCGATGTGAGTTCATGTTCAATCGAGCGCGGTTGAAATATTCGCTGTTGAACGTTTTCACGATTGGTACCGCAAAGAACGAGTCGGGCGCGGCCACCGGATCCCCACCCGGTGGCCGCGCCCGTTTACCCGTGCCAGGCAGGTGAGCCACAACCTCGCCGACCGCCGCCGGACGCGCGAAGCCCCCCACGGTCTTCGTCGCGTCACCTCGGTCCTGAAGGTTTCCTGCCCGACACGCACAGCCTTTCGGTTTGCCCCCGTCCTCCGCGATGCTTTTCAAGTGTGGCTGAAACACCCTGGTAACGTGCAGTGATGCTGTGCATACTCATTGAAGGGGGTGGTTGCGAGTGCACAGGTGGGGGTTCGATGCTCCGGATTCATTTCACAGGAAACGACTTGGCGGGCGTGCGTATGGCCGCCCGGCCGGATGTTCTATGGGAAACGATTCTCAGTTTTCACCGTTTAAGGGACCGGCGCGGCCCCGTCGTCTACGGAGAATGGCGCTCGGAAACCCGCACACGGCTCAACGGTGAGACGCGACTGCTCGCCGCGCTCGTTCCCAGTCGCGGTTACTTCCCCGACTTCCTGACCCCCGCGGAGGGCGTCAGCGGCCTCGACGACGGCCTGGAGGCGATCCGCGCGACCCCGGACGCCCGACTGCGGGCCGAACTCGCCCTGCTCGGCGCCGACCGGGCCGGCGGCAGGTCCGTCCCGCACTCGCTGCGCGCCCTCGCCGAGGGCGGCGCGGAACCGTTCGACCGGCTCATCGGGGCCCTGCGCAGCTATCACCGGGCCGCCATCGAGCCGTACTGGCCCGATGTCCGCGCCCGCGTCGAGGCGGACCGTGCCGTGCGCGGCCGCGCCCTGCTCGACGGCGGAGCCGACGAACTGCTCGCCTCGCTGCCGCCGATGCTCCGCTGGCGCGCACCGGTCCTGGAGGCCGACTATCCCGTCGACCGCGATCTCCACCTCGACGGCCGCGGGCTGCTGCTCCAGCCCTCGTACTTCTGCCGGGGCACCCCGGTGGTGCTGCGCGACCCCGCGCTGCCCCCGGTCCTCGTCTACCCGGTCACGCACTGCGAGGCGCCGACCGTCCGCGCGCCGGGCGGCTCCTCCCTGGCCAAGCTCGTCGGCAACACCCGCTCCGCGGTCCTGCACGCCATCGGCGACGGCGGCACCACGAGTGAACTGGCCCGCAGGGCGGGGGTCTCCCTCGCCTCCGCGAGCCAGCACGCGGGCGTCCTCCGCGAGGCGGGGCTCGTCTCCACCCTGCGCCACGGCAACGCCGTCCTGCACACACTGACGCCGTTGGGCGCCGCCCTGCTGGGCAGCGCCCAACGGCGCGCGGAGGAGCGGTGTTACGCGCGGAACGGCCCCGTCACCTCGTAGGTGATGCCGCCCGAAGAGCTGCCGCTCGTGCCCCGCTGGCTGGAGAAGTACAGCCGCCGGCCGTCGGGGGAGAAGGCCGGTCCGGTGATCTCGGAGCCGGACTGGCCGTTGATCCGCAGGAAGGGGGCGACGACGTCGTCGGGGGTGATGACGCAGATCTCCATGTTGCCGCCGTCCTCGGCGATGAACAGGTCGCCCGAGGAGGAGCCGGTGACGTTGTCGACGCCCGTCAGCGGGGCGCCGCCGGAGACCAGCGAGTCGTCGTACGCCAGCTCGTAGGTGCTGGTGGCGAGGTTGAGCTGCCAGAGGCGGTTGTCGCCCTTGGTGGTGAACCAGACGGTGTCGTTGGCGTAGTGGCAGCCCTCGCCGCCGTTGAACTTCTTCGCTCCGGAGACCTGGCTGCGCGTGGCGGTCGGCGAACCGTCCGGGTCCGGGACGTTCCGCCAGGTGAAGGAGCCGGAGGTGGCCGTTCCGGCGACCAGGACCTGGAGCGTGCCGGAGGAGAGGTTGCCCCACGTGGTGGGGATGAAGCGGTAGAAGCAGCCGCTGGTCTCGTCCTCGGTCAGGTAGATCACCTTGCGGACGGGGTCGGCGGCGGCGGCCTCGTGCTTGAACCGGCCCATCGCGTCACGGCGGACGGCGGCGTTCACGCCGTACGGGTCGGTCTCGTAGACGTAGCCGAGGCTGACCTCCTCGCAGGAGAGCCAGGTGTTCCAGGGGGTCTTGCCGCCCGCGCAGTTCTGGCGGGTGTTGGAGAGGACGCGGTACGCGCCGACGACGTTGCCCGACGCGTCGAACTTCACCGCGCCCGCGCCGCCGCCGGGGTTGATCTCCGAGTTGGAGACGTAGATCCAGCCGGTGCCGGCGGCGAAGCAGGCGCCGCCGTCGGGGGCGTTGTGCCAGGTGTACGACGTGCTGCCGACCTGCTGGCCGGACCGGGCGATCACCCGGCTGGTGAAACCGCTGGGCAGCAGGATGCCGTTGGCGTCGGCGGTGCCCAGGGGCCCGTAGGGGCCGGCGCCGGGCTGGGCGGGGGCGGCGTAGGCGGCCCCGCGCATCAGGGTGCCGCCGAAGGCGGCGGCCGACGTGCCGATGACCGCTCCACGCAGGAAACTGCGTCGCTCCACGTCTCACTCCAGAGGGGGTGGTGAAAACCGCCCCACCGCCCGGACGGCGGCGGGGTCGCGCGCTTCCGGAAGCTAGAGGTGCCAAATTGACTGTGCAGCAACAATCGGTGAAGGGGAAGCGGCGGGTGCCTGATGGCTCGGCGGGGGCCGGCCGCGGGCCGGGGGAGCGGGTGCGGGCGCGGGCGCCGCGCCTCGGCGCCCGGCTCGAAAAAATCTCCGAGAAAATCTTCGGAGCGCCGATGAGTTCCGCCCCGCCCCACCGTCTTACCTCTTGAAAGCGCCGCGACGGAGCGGACGGCACCAACGCCGGACAGAGGAGAGACCGCCATGCCCCAGATGATCTTCGTCAACCTGTCGGTGAAGGACCTCGAGACCACGAAGAGCTTCTGGAGCAAGCTCGGTTTCTCCTTCAACCCGCAGTTCAGCGACGAGAGCACCGCCTGTCTGGTCTTCAGCGACACGATCTTCGCCATGCTGATGACCGAGCCCCGCTTCAAGGACTTCCTCAAGCCGGGCAAGGAGATCTCCGACGCCGGCAGGACCTCCGAGGTGCTGCTCGCGCTCAGCGCCGACAGCCGCGAGGAGGTCGACCGGCTGGCCGACGCGGCGCTGGCCGGCGGCGGGTCCGCGGCGACCGAGGCCCAGGACCACGGCTTCATGTACGGCCGCTCCTTCACGGACCCCGACGGCCACCACTGGGAGGTCGTCTGGATGGACCCGGCCGCCACCCAGGGCTGAGCCCCCGCCCGGCCGCCCTCCGAAGCTGAGCCCCCGCCCGGCCGTCGGAGCCCCCCGCCCCGGCCGTCAGGCCGAGACGCCGCCGTCGATCACCAGGTCCGCGCCCACGACCGAACCGGCGTCCTCCGAGGCGAGGTAGAGCACGGCGGCCGCGACCTCGGCGGCCGACGAGATGCGGCCGAGCGGGGACTGGTCCTTCATCCGGACCTCCCGCTCGGCCTCGGTCTCGCCCGGGTGCAGCGACATCGTGGACTCGGCGGCGCCGGGGCTGACGGCGTTGATCCGGACGCCGTCGGCGATGTGGTCGCGGGCGGCGGCCCGGGTGAGCGCGGAGACCGCGGCCTTGGAGACCTGGTAGCCGAAGACGCCCGGGACGCGGACGTGCGCGCCGAGGTTGGACGAGATGTTGACGATGGCGCCTCCGCCGTGGGCCCGCATGTGGGCGACCTCCGCCTGCAGCGCGTGCAGGACGCCGGTGACGTTGACGTCCAGCAGCGCCTGCCAGTCGTCGAGGGGGAAGTCGGCGGCCGCGTGCCCGCCCCGGAATATCCCGGCGTTGTTCACGGCGACGTCGAGACCGCCGAACGTCTCGACGGTCCGCGCCACCAGCGCGCGGACCTCCTCGGCCCGGGACACGTCGGCGGTGACGGCGGCCGCGGTGCCACCGGCCGCCTCGATCAGGGCCACGGTCTCGTTCAGCGCGGCGGCGCCACGGCCGGAGACGACCACCCTTGCCCCCTCGGCGGCGAAGGCGCGTGCGATGCCCCGGCCGAGGCCGCCGCCGGCGCCGGTGACGAGGACGGTCCTGTGCGTGAAGCGAGCGGACATGCGGTGACGACTCCCTGATGAGGAAACGGATGTTTATTTGACCGTACGTTCCAGAATGCGGGCCGAAAGAAAGGGCGCCCAGGGCGCCCTCTCCTCCGTGATCAGTCCAGCAGCGCCAGCGCCTGCTCCGCCGCGTCGCGGACCCTCGCCGGGTCCGTCGAGGCCTTGCCGACCAGCCGGATCCCCTGCATCAGGACCAGCAGCATCCGCGCCAGCGCCCGCGGATCGCGGTCCACGGGCAGCTCGCCCTGAGCCCGGGCCCGGACGAGCGAGGCGTGCAGCAGGGTCTCGATCTGCTCCCAGCTCAACTCCACCCGGCGCGCCACGGTGTCGTCGCGCGGGCTCAGCTCGGCCGCCGAGTTGGTGATGAAACACCCGGTCAACCGGGTGTCCTCGCTCCCCGCCTCGGCGGCGAACCGCCGCACGAGCGTGCGCACGGCCGGCAGCGCCGGCCCCGGCTGGGACAGCTCCTCGGTCATCTGCGGGTCACGCGTCCGGAGATAGCGGTCCATCGCCTTCAGATACAGCTCGTGCTTGTTGCCGAAGGTGGCGTAGAGGCTGGCGCGGCCGATCCCGAGGTGCTCGACGAGGTCCGCCATCGACGTCGCCTCGTACCCGCGCCTCCAGAACAGCTCAAGTGCCGCCTGGAGCGCGGCCTCCGGATCGAACTCCTTGGTCCTGGCCACACCGAGGACCCTAGATCGATCTGGAACGTACGGTCAACTACGCGAGGGCCTCGGTTGCCACCGTCCGGGGCGCGTGCGCCTCCCGGCTCGTACGGACCGGGTACACCGTCACCGTCACGTCGTCGTCGTCCAGGCACCGGCCGGTCTCCAGATCGAAGCGCTGCTTCAGCAGCGGCGAGGCCACGAACGGCCGCCCGCCCGCCGACCCCACCAGACCCCGGGACAGCACCTGCGCGCCGGTGAACGGGTCGCGGTTGTCGATCGCGTACGCGCGCCCCGACCGGTCCTTGAACAGCGCGGCCTGCCGGCCGTCCGGGAGGAGCGCCGCCACGCCCCGGCCCGGCGTCAGCCGGGACTCCTCGCAGATCACCGTCCATGCGTCGGCGGTCACGTCGTGGGAGAGTTCGAGGTTCATCGGCTTCAGACCCTTTCCAGAGATCCGATGGTGAGGACCGTCAGGTCCGGCTTGATCTGGTCACGCTCCGGCACGAACTTCACCGAGGGGTCCGGCGCGTCCGGCGCGTTGACGAAGGAGACGAAGCGACGCAGCCGGTCCGGGTCGTCCAGGGTCTGCGCCCACTCGTCCTGGTAGTCGTCGACGTGCGCCGCCATCAGCGCCTCCAGCTCGTCGCAGAGCCCCAGCGAGTCGTGCACCACCACGTCCTTGAGGTGGTCGAGCCCGCCCTCAAGGCGCTCCAGCCAGGTCGAGGTGCGCTCCAGGCGGTCGGCGGTGCGGATGTAGAACATCAGGAACCGGTCGATCAGCCGCACCAGTTCGGCGTCCGAGAGGTCCTGGGCGAGCAGGTCCGCGTGGCGCGGGGTCGCGCCCCCGTTGCCGCCGACGTAGAGGTTCCACCCGCTCGCCGTCGCGATGATGCCGAAGTCCTTCGACTGGGCCTCCGCGCACTCCCGGGCGCAGCCGGAGACCGCGGACTTCAGCTTGTGCGGGGAGCGCAGGCCGCGGTAGCGCAGCTCCAGCTGGATCGCCATCTTCACGGAGTCCTGGACGCCGTAGCGGCACCAGGTCTGCCCGACGCAGGACTTCACCGTGCGCAGCGACTTGCCGTAGGCGTGCCCCGATTCGAAGCCGGCGTCGACGAGCCGGGTCCAGATCGCCGGGAGCTGGTCGACGCGCGCGCCGAAGAGGTCGATCCGCTGGCCGCCGGTGAGCTTGGTGTAGAGCCCGAAGTCGCGGGCCACCTCGCCGATCACGATCAGCTTCTCCGGGGTGATCTCACCGCCGGGGATGCGGGGCACCACGGAGTAGGAGCCGTTGCGCTGCATGTTGGCGAGGAAGTGGTCGTTGGTGTCCTGGAGGGCGGCCTGCTCGCCGTCGAGGATGTAACCGCCCAGCTCCAGCGCCGGGGCGAGGCTGGCGAGGATCGAGCCGACGGTCGGCTTGCAGACCTCGCAGCCCTCACCGCCGCGCGCCTCGGGCCGCCCGTGCGAGTCGATCAGCTCGGCGAAGGAGGTCAGCCGCAGCGTGCGGGTGACCTCGTACAGCTCGCTGCGGGTGTACGAGAAGCAGCCGCACAGGCCCTTGTCCGCGGCCGTCGGCAGCAGCTGGCCGATCAGCTTGACGCAACTGCCGCAGCCCGTACCGGCCTTGGTGCACTTCTTCACCTCCGGCAGCGTCGCGCACTGGGTGATCGCGTGCTTGGTGACGTTGTGGCAGGAGCAGATGACGGCGTCGTCCGGCAGCGCGGACGGGCCGAGCGCGACCGGCGCCCCGGCGCCCGCCGGCAGCACCAGCTGCTCGGGCGGGACGGGCGGCACGGAGCCGGTGAGCGGCCGCAGCATGCCGTACGAGTCGGCGTCGCCGACCAGCACACCGCCGAGGAGCCTGCCCTCCCGGTCGATCACGAGCTTCTTGTAGACCCCGGAGCGGGAGTCGGAGTACACGACGTCGAGGCAGTCCTCGGCCGTGCCGTGCGCGTCGCCGAAGGAGGCCACGTCCACGCCGAGCAGCTTCAGCTTCGTCGACATGTCGGCACCGGTGAAGGAGAGCTCCCCGGCGGCGGCGATCGTGGCGGCGGCGGTCAGCGCCATCTCGTAGCCCGGCGCCACCAGGCCGTACACCCGGCCGTCGGAGGCCAGGGCGCACTCGCCGATGGCGAAGACCGCCGGGTCGGAGGTGCGGCACTGCTCGTCGACCGCGATGCCGCCCCGCTCGCCGACGTCGAGCCCGCACTCCCGGGCCAGCTGGTCCCGGGGGCGTACGCCGGCGGAGAACACCACCATGTCGACGGCCAGTTCCGACCCGTCCGACAGGCGCATCCCGGTGACCACGCCGTCCTGGGTGACGACCTCCTGGGTGCCGGTGCCCGTGTGGACGCTCAGCCCCATCTGCTCGATCGTGCGCAGCAGCGCCGCGCCGCCGCCCTCGTCGACCTGCACCGGCATCAGCCGGGGCGCGAACTCCACGACGTGGGTGTCGAGGCCGAGCCCGCTGAGCGCGCCGGCCGCCTCCAGGCCCAGCAGCCCGCCGCCGACGACCGCGCCGGTCGTCGCGGTCTTGGCGTACTCCTCGATGGCGAGCAGGTCCTCGATCGTCCGGTAGACGAAGCAGCCGCGGGCGTCCTTGCCGGGGACGGGAGGCACGAAGGGGTACGAGCCGGTGGCCAGGACCAGCGTGTCGTACGCGAAGACCTGTCCGGAGCGGGCGGTGACCGTACGGGCCGCGCGGTCGACCGACTCGGCCGGGTCGCCGACGTACAGCTCGATGCCGTGGCGCTCCATGAAGCCGGTCTCGACCATGGAGAGGTCGTCGGGGGTGCGGCCGTCGAAGTACGAGGTGAGGTGGACGCGGTCGTAGGCGGGGCGCGGCTCCTCGCAGAGCACCACGATCCGGGCGCGCTCGGTGACGCCCTGGTCCGCCAGTGCCTCCAGGAAGCGCTGGCCGACCATTCCGTGGCCGACCAGGACGACAGTGGGGGTGTGCGCGGGCTTGGTCGACATCTCAGGAGCCTCCGTCGTGGGTGAGCAGGTGGAGCAGGGGAGCGGGCGGAAGGGCTTCGTCGCCCTCCCAGGCCCGGGCGAGCGCCCCGACCGCCGCGAGGTCGCCGAGGAGCACGCCGCCGACCAGGCGGTCGCCGCGGACGACGACCTTGCGGTAGGCGCGGCGGGTGGCGTCGGTCAGCTGGACGACGTCGTCGCCCGGCAGGGGGGTGGCCTCGCCGAAGGCGGCGAGATCGAGCGCCTCGGCCCCGCCGAGGGTGAGACGGGTCAGGGCCCGGGTGCCGGTGTACGGGGCGAAGGGGGCGGGCGCGGCCTCGGGGGGCCGGGCGGCGGGCGCCGTCGCCGTGCCCGCCGTCGGCTCCGTCGCCGTGGCGAGCAGGACGCCCGCCAGGGCGTCCGCCTGCTCCAGGGCCGGGCCCGCCAGGCCGTACACCCGGCCGTCGTGCTCGGCGCAGTCGCCGATGGCGTGGATGAACGGGTCGGAGGTCCGCAGCTCGTCGTCGACGACGACGCCGGTGCGGACCGCCAGGCCCGCGTCGCGGGCGAGACCGGTGCGCGGCCTGACCCCGCAGGCCAGCACCACGACCCCGGCGTCCAGCACGAAGCCGTCGGCGAGCTCGACGGCCGTCACCGCGCCGCCCTCCTGGCGCAGCCCGCTGACCCGGCACTCGGTGTGCACCTCCACCCCGAGCGACTCCATGTGCGCGCGCAGCAGCGCCGACGCCTGCTCGTCCAGCTGCCGCTCCATCAGGCGCTCGCCCTGCTGGGTCAGCACCACCTCGGCGCCCAGCGCGGCCAGCGCACGGGCGGCCGAGACCCCGAGGAGCCCGCCGCCGACGACGACCGCGCGGACCCCGGGACGTACCAGCGCGCGCAGCTCCAGGCAGTCGTCGAGGGTACGGAACGGGTGGACGCCCGACGGCAGCCGCGCGCCGCGCAGTCCGCGCAGCGGCGGCAGCACGGGGTTGGAGCCGGTCGCCAGGACCAGCCGGTCGTAGCCGACCGCCGTGCCGTCCTCGCAGTGCACGACCCGGGCGGCGCGGTCGATCCGTACCGCCCGCACACCGCGCCGCACCGGCTCCAGGGGAGCGGGCAGCGCGATCACCTCCGGCGCGTACCGCCCGGCGAGGACGTCCGCGAGCAGCACCCGGTTGTACGGCGCGTGCGGCTCTTCGCCGAGGAGGGTGACGGGCAGGCGCTGGGCGAGCCGGGCGCCCGCCGTTCCGCCTCCGACCACCACGATCCGTGTACTCATGCTCGAAGAGTGCGGGGCGGGTGTTACCCGTCGGCATCCCGACTGTTTCCCGGACGGAACGCTGATCTCAGTCCTCGGGTGAGGGCGCTGTGAGGCGCGCGCCGCCCACGGGCGTCAACCTCAGATGTAGCTCAGCTCTCCCGGGGGCCGTGGACGGTCCATCCGTCTCCTGCCTAGGCTCGCGATCATGCCTGACATATCCCTGACCGCGCTCCTGCTGCTCTGCGCCGCCGCCCTCGTGGCCGGCTGGATCGACGCCGTGGTCGGAGGGGGCGGGCTGCTCCTGCTGCCCGCGCTGCTGCTCGGGCTGCCGCACGTGCCGGCCGCGCACGTCCTCGGCACCAACAAGGCCGTGGCGATCGTCGGCACCTCGGGCGCCGCCGTCACCTACGTCCGCAAGGCGCCGGTGCGGGTGAAGACGGCGGTACGGATCGGTCTCGCGGCCCTCGCCGGGTCCATGGGCGGTGCCTTCTTCGCCGCCGGGATCAGCAGCGACGTCCTGCGCCCGGTCATCATGGTCGTCCTGCTGGGCGTGGCGGCGTTCGTCGTGCTGCGGCCGTCCTTCGGCGCCCGGGGCGAGGACACGGCGCCCGTCGGGCGGGCCAGGGTCGTCACCGCGATCGTGGTCGTCGGCGGCGGGATCGGCTTCTACGACGGCCTCTTCGGGCCCGGCACCGGCACCTTCCTGGTCCTGGCGCTCTCCGCCGTCCTCCACCTCGACCTGGTGACCGCTTCCGCCACCGCCAAGATCGTCAACGTCTGCACCAACGCGGGGGCGCTCGCGATGTTCGCCTACCAGGGCACGGTGCTGTGGCAGCTGGCCGCGATCATGGCGGTCTTCAACCTGGCGGGCGGGATGATCGGTGCGCGGATGGCGCTGCGGAAGGGCACCGGCTTCGTCCGCGGGGTGCTGCTCGTCGTCGTGCTCTCCCTCATCGCGAAGCTCGCCTTCGACCAGTGGTCATGAGGACGCCCCGCGCACTCCGATGAGATGGGCGAACGCCACCACGTTCCCCTGGTAGCCGGACTTCTCGGAGAAGCCGCCGCCGCAGGTGATCAGGCGCAGCTCGGCCCTGTCCCGCTCGCCGTAGACCTTCCGGTCGGGGAAGTCCGCGTTGTCGTAGACCTCGATGGCGTCGATGGTGAAGACGGCGGTCCGCCCGTCCTCGCGGTCCACCTCGACGCGGTCGCCCTTCTTGAGCGCCCCGAGGGCGTAGAAGACCGCCGGCCCCTTCGCGTTGTCGACGTGGCCGGCCACGATCGCGGTGCCCTCGGCGCCGGGCGTGGTGCCCTCCCGGAACCAGCCGGCGAGATTGCGGTCGCTCGCGGGCGGCACCTCCAGCGTGCCCTTCGCGCTCAGGCCCAGCCCGGTCATCGGGGTGTCGACGTCGATCTCGGGGATGCGCAGCCGGACCGGCGCGGAGGGGGGCAGCGGGTCGGCGGCGGCGTCGGTGTACGCGTTGGGTCCCGCGGCGAAGGCCTGCGCGGCGGAGGGGACGGGCGGGGTGATGTTCTCCGACCCGTTCTGGACGAGCCAGACGCCGACGCACGCGGCGATCGCGATGCCCCAGCCCTTGCTCCTGTTGCTCACGGTGCTCGGGTCTCCCTTCTCGGCTGCGTGGGGGGACGGTGCGCGGGCCCCGGTGCGCCCGCGCGGAGCGGGGCCGGGGCCGGATGTGGCCCTGCCCCCGCCGGGCCGTATGCGGGCGCGCGGCGGGGGCAGGACGTGCGGTACGCCCAGGTCGAGTCCGGAAAGCAGCGCCGTCCGCCCGCAGGGGAGGGCCGGGGCTTTCCGGACACGGCCTAGCGGCCCTGCGCGCCGCTCGCCCGGCGGCGCAGGAGCCAGGTACCGCCGACGGCGGTAGCGGCCAGCACCGCCGCGCCCGCCGCGACCTGGGCGGTGTCGGGGCCCACGCTGCCCCCGACGCCGGTCTGGACGTGCCCGCTCGGGCTGCGGTGCTTGACGACGAGGTCACCGCGGGCCGTCTTGCCGTTGTCACAGGCCACGCTGATGCCGTAGGTGCCCGGCCTGGCGTGGTGGGGGACCGTGAACTGACCGACCACGACCTCCTTGTGCGTGCTCGGGTTCAGCTGGAAGTCGCCCGCCCCGAGGGACTGCGCGTCGCCGATGCCGTGGCCCTTGTGGCCGCACGCGAGGGTGTTGACGGTGATGGTCGTGCCGGGCGTCGCGGAGGACGGGTACACCTCCAGGGTGTGGTAGTCCCCGGCGTACGCCGCCGGTACGGCGAAGGCGCCGATCGCGACGACCGACAACGCGGTACCGGTGAGCAGGCGGGCAGTGGTGCGCATGGGGTCCTCCGTGGCGCGCGAGCGGTCTTCCGAGCGGCCGTTGCGAGCCGTCTCCTCTTGTCCGAGGTAAGAGCCGTGGCGCGCCACGCGCCTGCTGATGGGGGGTCAGAATTACGCCGTCCGGTGCGGTGTGTCGGCTTGTGCGGGCCGCGTACGTGCAGGTCAGAGTGGGTTACGAGGCGTCAGCTCGGGTTCCGCGCCGAACGGGTGACGGCGTCCGGGCCGGACGGGTCAGACGGTCTCCCAGGGCACGGATCCGTACGCCGCGTACACCCGCTCCATCAGCTCCTCGTCCACCTCGAACCGGACCGCGTCGATCCGCTCCACCGGGGCGATGCCGCGCGAGTTCGTCACGAAGGCCGCGCGGAACCCCGGCAGGTCCGCCCGCGTGACCCGGCGCCGCAGCGAGTCCAGCCGCGCCTCCAGCAGGGCCATCGTGATCCCGGTCAGGCTCGGCGCCGACGGCCAGACCAGCGCCGCGCCGTCCCAGAAGGCGATGTTGGTGACCGCCCCCTCGGCGATCTCGCCGTCCGGACCCGTCAGCAGGGCCTCGTCGAAGCCGGCCCGGCGGGCCGCGTCGCCGTGGAAGCGCTGGCCGAAGCCGCCCAGGTGCTTGATGTGGGCGGCCGGGCGCAGATAGTCGACCGCCATCAGGCTCTGCGGGGTGCGGGGCATCGGGGCCGGCGCCCGGACGGTCACGGTGACGCGCGCGCCCTCGTGGACGTGGACGCGGACCGCCGCGTCCCGCCGCCCCGCCGTCCGCAGGGCGCCGGCGAGCAGGGTGCGGACGTGCCCGCCGTCGAGCGGCCGGCCGAACAGCTCGCGGGTCGCGCGGTCGAGCCGGTCCAGATGGAGTCCGAGACCGCGCACCCGCCCGTCGCGCACCTGCGCGGCGGTGAAGTGGCCGTAGCCGCTCATCAGGGCGGCGAGGGCTTCCGGGTCGGGTGCGGGGACGCCGTCGGTCTCGACGTGTACGGGGGCCGTCGTCATGGCCCCACCGTATGCCGGGGACGGACCGCGGAACAGACCGCGGAACGGACCGCGGAACGGCGCTTGACCTCAACCAAACTTGAGGTACCACGATCATCGGCATGGACATCACGAACTCCACGGAGTCCACCGACTCCGTCATGCCGCTCAAGCTCGCCGTCGTCATCGCCTCCAACCGTGAAGGCCGGTTCGGACCCGTCGTCGCCGACTGGTTCCTCGCCCGGGTCGCCGAGCGCGAGGACTTCACCGTCGACGTCGTGGACCTGGCCGAGACCGACCTGCCCACCTCCCTCTCGCACTCCCCGGGCCCCGAGGTGCGCGCCGAACTCGCCAAGGTCTCCCCGGTCCTGGCCGCCGCCGACGCCTTCGTCGTCCTCACCCCCGAGTACAACCACTCCTTCCCCGCCGCCCTCAAGAACCTCATCGACTGGCACTACGTCGAATGGCAGGCCAAGCCGGTCGGATTCGTCTCCTACGGCGGGATCTCCGGCGGCCTGCGGGCCGTCGAGCAACTGCGGCAGATCTACGCCGAGTTGCACGCGGTCACGATGCGCGACTCGGTCGCCTTCCCCTACGTGCACGGGCAGTTCGGCGAGGACGGCCGGCACAAGGACCCCACCGGCCCCGACACCGCCGCCAAGACCATGCTCGACCAGACCGCCTGGTGGGCGCGCGCCCTGCGCGATGCCAAGTCCGTCCGCGCCTACACCGGTTGAGCGGGAGCGCCCACCCATGCTGCTGCGGCTCGTCGCCGGCCGGCTCCGGCCCCACCGGCGCACCCTCGCCCTGGTCATCCTCCTCCAGCTCCTCCAGAGCCTCGCCTCCCTCACCCTGCCCACCCTCAACGCCGACGTCATCGACAACGGCGTCCTGCGCGGCGACACCGCGCACGTCCTCTCCGGCGGCGGCCTGATGATCGCCGTCACCCTCCTCCAGGCCGCCGCGGCGGCGGGCGCCGTCTACTTCGGCGCCACGATCGCCATGGGCGTCGGCCGTGACCTGCGCGCCACCGTCTTCCGCCGCGTCCAGGACTTCTCCGCCCGGGAGATGAGCCGCTTCGGCACCGCCTCCCTGATCACCCGGACCACCAACGACGTCCAGCAGATCCAGACCTTCGCCGTCCTCGTCCTGACGCTGCTGGTGGCCGCGCCCCTGATGTGCGTCGGCGGCATCGTCATGGCCCTCGACCAGGACCTCCCGCTCGCCCTGCTGCTGCTCGTCTTCATCCCGCTGATCGCCGGCGCCGTCGGCGCGGTCGTGGTGCGGATGCGGCCCCTCTTCCGCGGCATGCAGGAGCGCGTGGACGGGGTCAACCGCGTGATGCGCGAGCAGATCACCGGCATCCGGGTCGTCCGCGCCTTCGTCCGCGACCGGCACGAGCAGCGCCGGTTCGCCGCTGCCAACGACGAACTGCGCGCGGTGGGCATGCGCGCCGGGCGCCTGCAGGCCCTGATGTTCCCGATCGTCCTGATCGTCTGGGAGCTGGCCACCGTCGGCATCCTGTGGGTCGGCGCCCACCGGCTCGAGTCCGGGGCGATCCAGGCCGGTTCGCTGATCGCCTTCCTCGGCTATCTGCTCCAGATCTTCATGTCGGTGATGATGGTCCTGTTCCTGCTGATGCACATGCCCCGCGCCGAGGTCAGCGCCGAACGCATCCAGGAGATCCTCACCACCGAACCCTCCGTCACCGCGCCCGCCGACCCCGTCCGGGAGCTGGCGGGACCCGGCCGGCTCGACATCCGGGGCGCCGACTTCAGCTACCCCGGCGCCGAGGAACCCGTCCTGCGCGGGGTGGACCTCACCGCCCTGCCCGGACGTACCACGGCCGTCGTCGGCTCCACCGGCAGCGGCAAGACCACCCTCCTCGGGCTCGTCCCGCGCCTCTTCGACGCGACCGGCGGCGAGGTCCGCGTCGGAGGCGTCGACGTCCGCGCCATGGACCGCACCCTGCTCTCCCGCACGGTCGGCATCGTCCCCCAGAAGCCGTACCTCTTCTCCGGCACGGTGGCGGACAACCTGCGGTACGGAAGGCCCGAGGCGAGAGACGAGGAGCTGTGGCAGGCGCTGGAGGTGGCCCAGGCGGCCGACTTCGTCCGCGCCCTGCCCGAGGGGCTCGACGCGCCGGTCGCCCAGGGCGGCACCAACCTCTCCGGCGGCCAGCGCCAACGGCTCGCGATCGCCCGGGTCCTCGTCGCCCGCCCCCGGCTCTACCTCTTCGACGACTCCTTCTCCGCCCTCGACCCCGCCACCGACGCGCGGCTCAGGGAGGCACTGGCACGGGAGACGGCCGGGGCGACCGTCGTCATCGTCGCCCAGCGCGTCTCCACCATCCGCGGCGCCGACCGGATCGTCGTCCTCGACCAGGGCCGGGCCGTCGGCAGCGGCACCCACGAGGAACTCATGCGGGACAACCCCACCTACCGGGAGATCGTCCTCTCCCAGCTCACCGAGGAGGAAGCGGCATGAGCGACACCCGGCCGACGAACGAGGTCGCTCCCGCCGACCCGGCCCCCACCCGCCACCGCTTCCGGGGCGCCTCCCGCACCGCCCCCGCCCGTACCCCCGAGCGCCGGGGGCCCGCGCTCCCGCAGCGCGGGCCCGGACTGAACACCCCGGCCCTCGAACGGTCCCTGGACTTCCGCTCCTCGGGCCTGCGCCTGCTGCGCACGATGGCGCCCGAACGCCCGCTGCTCCTCGGCATGCTCGTCGCCGCCATCGGCGCCGTCTCCCTCGCCGTCCTCAGCCCCCTGATCCTGGGCCGCGCCACCGACCTCGTCGTCTCCGGCGCGGCGAGCCCGGCGGGCGTCGACTTCCCCGCGGTCGCCCGGGCCCTGACCCTGGCGATGGCCCTGGTCGTCGGCTCCGCCGCGCTGAACTGGCTCCAGCAGCGGCTCGCGACGACGGTCGTGCAACGGGCCGGCCACCGGCTGCGGGCCGGCGCCCAGGGAAAGCTCTCCCGGCTGCCCCTGTCGTACGTCGACAGGCAGGCCCGCGGCGAGATCCTCAGCCGCACCACCAACGACATCGACAACATCACCCAGACCCTCCAGCAGGCCTTCGGCCAGATGGTCCGGGCGCTCCTCACCCTCGTCGGCGTGCTGCTGATGATGTTCTGGATCTCCCCGCTCCTCGCGCTCGTCGCGCTGGCGACCGTGCCGGTGTCCGTGCTCGTCGCGGCGCGGATCGGCAAGCGCGCCCAGCCGCAGTTCGTCCGGCAGTGGGCCGTCACCGGGCGTCTCAACAGCCACGTCGAGGAGATGTTCACCGGCCACGCCGAGGTCGTCGCCTTCGGGCGGCGCGAGGAGGCCGTGGCGCGCTTCGACGAACTGGGCGAGGAGCTGTACGCGGCGAGCTTCCGCGCCCAGTTCATGTCCGGCTTCATCCAGCCGGCCCTCACCCTCGTCGGGAACCTCAACTACGTCCTGATCGCGGTCGTCGGCGGTCTGCGGGTGGCGTCGGGCACGCTGTCGATCGGCGACGTCCAGGCGTTCATCCAGTACTCCTACGACTTCAACGGCCCGGTCACCCAGATCGCCGCCATGGCGAACCTGCTCCAGTCCGGAGTCGCCTCCGCCGAGCGCGTCTTCGATCTGCTCGACGCGGACGAGGAGTCCCCCGCCCCGTCCGCCGCCGACCGCGGGACGCGGCCGGACGGGACGGAGCAGCCGCGCGCCGGAGGCCGGGGGAGGGCCGCCGGACGGGCCGGACGCGTCTCCTTCGAGAAGGTCTCCTTCCGCTATGAGCCGGACAGGCCGCTCGTCGAGGATCTGTCGCTGACGGTGGAGCCGGGGCAGACGGTCGCGATCGTCGGCCCGACCGGCGCCGGGAAGACGACGCTGGTGAACCTTCTGATGCGGTTCTACGAAGTGACCGGCGGCCGGATCACCCTCGACGGTGTCGACGTGGCCCGCATGTCCCGGGACGAGCTGCGCTCCGGGATCGGCATGGTCCTCCAGGACACCTGGCTCTTCGGCGGGACCATCGCCGACAACATCGCCTACGGCGCGCCCGGCGAGGCCACCCGCGAACGGATCGTCGAAGCCGCCATGGCCGCGCACGCCGACCGGTTCATCCGCACTCTCCCCGACGGCTACGACACCGTGCTCGACGAGGACGGCGCCGGACTGAGCGCGGGCGAGAAGCAGCTGATCACCATCGCCCGGGCGTTCCTCTCCGAGCCGCGGATCCTCGTCCTGGACGAGGCGACCAGCTCCGTCGACACCCGCACGGAGCTCCTGATCCAGCGCGCCATGTCCTCGCTCCGCGAGGGCAGGACGAGCTTCGTCATCGCGCACCGGCTCTCCACCATCCGGGACGCGGACGTGATCCTGGTGATGGAGGACGGCTCGATCGTCGAACAGGGCACCCACGACGAACTGCTGGCCGGGGACGGCGCCTACGCCCGGCTGCACGCCGCGCAGTTCGCGCCCGCCGCCTGACGAGTGAGTCGACAGCCGCACGAAGCGCCCCGGAGGCGAACCGAGCCGCACAAGGCCGGTGCGGACGGCGGCCCCGGAGCGCCGGGAGCGTCGGTACGGTGAGGGAGTGACCCTCGCACTCACCGTACTCACCACCACCGACAGCGCCGAGAAGGCCGAGGCGCTCGCCCGCGGAGCCGTCGAGGCGCGGCTCGCCGCCTGCGCCCAGGTCTCCGGACCGGTGACCTCCGTCTACCACTGGCAGGGGGCGATCGAGACGAGCGAGGAGTGGCAGGTGCTCTTCAAGACGACGGACGCCTGTTACACCGCCCTCGAAGCCCATCTCCTGGCCGCGCACGACTACGCGACGCCGGAGATCATCGCCACCCCGGTCGTCCGGGGCACGGCCGGCTATCTCGCCTGGCTCGCGCAGGAGACGATCGCACCATGACCGCGACCCCGCCCGAGCTGCCGTTCTTCGTGTACGGGACGCTGCGCCCCGGCCAGTACAACCACGACCTCTTCCTGCGCGGCCGCACGGCACGGGAGGAACCCGCCCTCCTGCCGGGCACGCGGCTGCACGACGGGCCCGGCTATCCGTACGCGGTGCAGGACCCCGGCCCGTACGCCGGGAAGGCCGGGAGCGGGATCGTCGGCGAACTGGTGACCGCGGCGCCCGGCGCGTACGGCGAACTGCTCGGCGTACTGGACCGCCTGGAGGAGTACGAAGGGCCCGGGCACCCGCGCAACCTCTACGAGCGGGTGGAGCGGCCGGTCGTCCGCGTCCGGGACGGGGCCGCCGTGCCGGCCTGGGTCTATCTCGCCGCGCCGGCCGCCCTGCCCGGGCCGCTCATCCCGGGCGGCGACTGGGTCACGCGGACGGCCGCTCCCGTTCGAGACGCACAGCGCACACCTTGAACTCCGGCATCCGCGAGACCGGGTCGAGCGCCGGATTGGTGAGCGTGTTGGCCCGGCCCTCGCCCGCCCAGTGGAAGGGCATGAAGACGGTGTCGGGCCGGATGGCCGCGGTGATCCGCGCGGGCACCACCGACCTGCCGCGCCGCGAGACCACCGCGACCCGCTCGCCCTCGGCCACCCCCAGCCGCTCGGCGAGCCGCGGGTGGAGCTCCACGAAGGAGCCGGGAGCGGCGGCGTTCAGCTCGTCGACGCGCCGGGTCTGGGCCCCCGACTGGTAGTGGGCGACGACCCGCCCGGTCGTCAGCACGATCGGGTACGCCTCGTCCGTCTCCTCGGCGGCCTCCCGGTGGACGACGGCGGCGAACCGCGCCCGCCCGTCGGGGGTGGCGAACCGGTCGAGGAAGAGCCGCGGCGTCCCGGGGTGGACGCCCTCCGGGCCGGCGCTCCCGGTGAGGTCCGGGCACGGCCAGAAGACGCCGTCCTCCTCCCGGATGCGCCGGTAGCTGATGCCCGAGTAGTCCGCGGGCCCGCCCGCCGACGCGCGGCGGAGTTCGTCGAAGACCTCCTCCGGGTCCGTCGGGAAGCCCTTCTCCCAGCCGAGCAGCCCGGCCAGCGCGTGCAGCACGTCCAGATCGCTGCGGACCCCGGGCGGCGGGGTGATCGCCCGCTGCCGCAGCAGCACCCTGCCCTCCAGGTTGGTCATCGTCCCGGTCTCCTCCGCCCACTGCGTGACGGGCAGCACCACGTCGGCCAGGGCGGCGGTCTCGGACAGGACCACGTCCGCGACGGCCAGGAAGTCGAGCGAGCGCAGGCGCTCCTCGACGTGGGCGGCGCGCGGGGCGGAGACCACCGGGTTGGAGGCCATGACGAGCAGGGACCGCACGTCACCGCCGAGCGCGTCGAGGAGTTCGTACGCACTGCGGCCCGGCGCGGGCAGCGATTCCGGCTCCACGCCCCACACCCGGGCGACGTGCTCCCGGGCGGCGGGGTCGTCCAGCTTGCGGTAGCCGGGGAGCTGGTCGGCCTTCTGGCCGTGCTCGCGGCCGCCCTGGCCGTTGCCCTGGCCGGTGAGGCAGCCGTAACCGCTCAGCGGGCGCCCGGCCCGGCCGGTCGCCAGGCACAGGTTGATCCACGCGCCGACCGTGTCGGTGCCCTTGGACTGCTGCTCGGGTCCGCGCGCCGTCAGTACCATCCCGCTCTCGGCGTCGCAGAACATCCGCATGGCGTCCCGCAGCAGCGGCACCGGCACTCCGGTGATCCGCTCGACCAGCTCCGGCCAGTGGGCCATCGCCCCGGCCCGCGCGGCCTCCCACCCCTGCGTACGGTCCCGGATGAACGCCTCGTCCGTGCGGCCCTCGGCCACGACGAGGTGGAGGAGCCCGAGCGCGAGCGCGAGGTCGGTCCCGGGGCGGGGCGCGAGGTGGAGGTCGGCCTGCTCGGCGGTCCTGGTGCGGCGCGGGTCGACGACGATCAGCTTCCCGCCGTTCTCCTTCAGCTCGGTGAGGTAGCGCAGCGCCGGCGGCATGGTCTCGGCGAGGTTGGAGCCGACCAGGATGACGCAGCCGGTGCGCGGGACGTCCTCCAGCGGGAAGGGCAGGCCCCGGTCGAGCCCGAACGCCCTGGTGTGGGCGGCCGCGGCCGACGACATGCAGAAGCGGCCGTTGTAGTCGATCTGCGAGGTGCCGAGGACGAGCCGGGCGAACTTGCCGAGGGCGTACGCCTTCTCGTTGGTGAGGCCGCCACCGCCGAAGACGCCCACGGCGTCCGGCCCGTGCGCGGCGCGGGTCCGGCGCAGCCCGTCGGCGACGGCGGCGAGGGCCTCCTCCCAGGTGGCCGGACGCAGAGCACCCGTGTCAGGGCATCGGACCAGGGGCTCGGTCAGCCTGACCCGGGAGGAGAGTACGGCCGGGGCGGTGCGGCCCTTGCCGCAGAGCGCGCCCTGGTTGACGGGGAAGTCGGTGCGGTCGACCACCTCGACCGGCCACCCGTCGGCCTCGGCCGTCGTGGTGGCCGGGCGGAGCGACATACCGCACTGGAGGGCGCAGTAGGGGCAGTGCGTGGGGGTGGTGACGACCTCGGACATGGAGAGAAGCGTGCGACGGTCGTGTTACGTCCGGGGGCGCCCCGCATTACGGCGACGGTGCGGCGTGCTCAGCCGCGCGGGCCGGCGGAGGTGAGGGCCGGGGGAGCGGGCGGCGGCGCGGGTCACGGTGGGCGGCGTGGATCACGGGTGGGCGGCGGCCAGTGCCTCCGTCACGCCCCGCTCGCGCTCGCCGAGGAAGTGCGGGTCGGGCCGGAGCGCGGCGTCCAGGGCCGCCTTGCCGGCCGCGAACAGCTCGCGGGTGCCGCCGTAGTACCAGGTGGCGTCGTGCGGTTCGGCGACCCCGACGCCGTACGACTCGACCCCGGCGGCCCCGCACAGGGCCACGGCCCGCTCGATGTGGAAGTCCTGGGTCACCAGGACCGCCCGGTCCACGCCGAAGATCCTCTTGGCGCGGACGCAGGAGTCCCAGGTGTCGAATCCGGCGTAGTCGCTGACGATCCGGCCGTCGGGCACGCCGCGTCCGGCGAGGTAGAGGCGCATGGCGTCGGGCTCGTCGTACTCGACACGGCTGTTGTCGCCGGTGACGAGGACGACCTTGACCTTGCCCGCGCGGTAGAGCTCGGCGGCGGTGTCGAGCCGGTGCGCGAGGTACGGCGTGGGGCGGCCCTTCCACAGGCCGGCGCCGAAGACGACGGCGACGTCCTGGGCGGGCACGTCGGCGGCGGTGCGCAGCCGGCCGTCGGCGGCGGCGTGCATCCAGGTCGCGGGGGCGAGCGCGAGGACGGCCCCGAGCATCAGGGCCTGGACCGTGCGGCGGCGTGCCCGCGTGGTGCGGGGGAGCGCCCACCGGGCGGCCCGCCGGGGCCGGGTGGGTATGCGTACGCGTGGCATGGACGAACCTCCGTGGATCCCGCCTGCGCGGATCATGCCCGCGCCGTCACCCCGTTCGACGCAGAACGGGGCCCTTCGGTTCGTCGGAGCCGTACAGAACCGTGGCGAGGGCGATGCCGACCAGGGCCCCGAGGAGCTGGGCGCCGATGAAACCGGGCAGCGATCCGGGGGCGATGCCGGTGAAGGAGTCGCTGAAGGCCCGGCCCACCGTGGCCGCCGGGTTGGCGAAGGAGCCCGAGGAGGTGAACCAGATGGCGGCCCCGATGTAGGCGGCCACCGCGACCGGCGCGAGGGAGGGGCGGCCGATGCGGCGCAGGCCCTGGACGACCAGGACGAGCCCGGCGGTGGCCACCGTCTCGCCGAGCAGGAGCGGGGTGTCCGAACGCACCTGGGTCGCCCAGCCGCCCGGCGACCGCCCGAACATCGCCTCGGCGAGCAGCGCGCCGGCGACGGCCCCGGCGAGCTGGGCGGAGAGGTAGAGCCCGACCTCGCGCGCGTCGGGCGCCCCGTCCTCGCCACGGCGGGCCCACCACTCGGAGAGGGTGACGACGGGGTTGAAGTGGGCGCCGGAGAGGGGCCCGAGGAGCGCGATGAGGACGCCGAGCCCGACGGCGGAGGCGAGCGAGTTGGCCAGCAGCCGTACGGCGATGTCCTGGCTGAGGGAGTCGGCGCGGATACCGGAGCCGATGATGACGGCGACCAGGGCGGCGGTGCCCACGAGTTCGGCGGCGACGCGCCGGGGGAGCCCGGGGACGGGCGACGGGGACATTCTCATAGCGGAAAATATATTTCGCACTGTGGAAGCATGGAAAGGGGGAGGCGGGGTAGAGGTGCGGACCCGTACGATCCGCACATGATCAAGGAAGCCGTCCGCAACAACGCCGAGTGGTGCGAGGCGATGTGCCGTGCCCACGGCCGCCCCGGCACCTTCGGGCCCCGCGCCTGGACCAACGGCCGCCGCACGCCGCTGTATTACCCCGACGCCGTGACGCTCACCGAGGACGCCTCCGTACGCGATGTGCTCGACGGCATCGACCGGACCGCCCCCGGTGCCTCGGTCAAGGACGCCTTCGCCCGCCTCGACCTGGCGGGCGAGGGCTTCCGGCTCCTCTTCGAGGCCCGGTGGATCCACCGCCCGGCCGGCCTCCCCGTGCCCCCGGCCGAGGCGGCGTGGCGCCCGGTCCGCACCCCGGCGGAGCTCGCCGACTGGGCGGCCGCCTGGAGCGGCGGCGACCCGGACGAGGCGGTTCTCTTCCGGCCCGGACTGCTCGCCGACCCCGCCACCACGATCGTCGCCGGATACGGCACGGACCGGCGGATCGTCGGTGGCGCGGTGCTCAGCGACAGCGGCCCGGTGACCGGCGTCTCCAACCTCTTCGCCGTGGACGGCGCCGACCCGGCCGAGGCGTGGGCCGGCTGCCTCTCCCTCCTCGACGCCGCCCGGCCCGTCGTCGGCTACGAATCCGGTGACGACCTGCCCCCGGCTCTCTCCCTCGGCTTCCGGGAGACCGGCCCCCTGCGCGTCTGGCTCGACGCCGGCGCCTGACACGGCGGCCGGGGCGCGGGTGAGGGCCGTGTAAACACCCGTGACGTCCGCGCAACGGGCAGGCAACGTGCCGGGGTCAGGATCGGTCCATGACGGAGCCCGACTGCACCTTCGACAGCACGGCCGAGCTGCTCGGCCGGATCACGGCCCGGCTCGGCGAACGGCTGAGCCGGGTGCATCCGGTCGGGCGCCCCGGCCGAATCACGGGCGAGACCCCCGAGCACCCCGACGAAACGCCCCCGCCCATGACCGACCGAACCGCCCCCGCACCGGGAACCGCCCTCGCACCGGGAACCGCCCTCGCACCGGGAACCGCCCCCGCGCCGGGAACCGCCCCCGTACCGGGAACCGCCCTCGCCGGCCCGGCCCTGGCCCTCGTGCCCGAAGGCGCCCTCACGCCCGAAGGCGCCCTCACGCCCGAAGGCGTCCCCGCGGTCGACGGCACCTCCGCGCCCGAAGACACCCCTGCGGTCGAAGGCGCGTCCGCCCCGGCTCCAGCTCCAGCCCCCGCCTGCGCCCCCGCCCTCGTCCGTCCTTCCCGCCCCCCGGCCCCCACCCTGGTCGCCGTCGGGCACGGCAGCCGCGACCCGAGGGCGCGCGAGACGCTCGCCCTGCTGCTCGACCGGGTCAGGGAGCTGCGTCCCTCGCTCGACGTCCGGCTCGCCCACGTCGAGCTGAACGCCCCGCTCCTCGCCGACACCCTCACCGCGCTCGGCGCGGAGGGCGGACGCGAGGCCGTGCTCGTCCCGCTCCTCTTCGGCCGCGGCTACCACGTGAAGCACGACCTGCCCGCCGCCGCCGGCGCCGCACCCGCCGTGCGCACCCGGATCGCCGCCCCCCTCGGCCCGCACCCGCTGCTCGTCGAGGCCCTCGCCGACCGGCTCGCCGAAGCGGGCTGGACCCCCGCCGACAGCGCCTCGCGCTCCGCCGCCGTCGTCCTCGCCGCCGCCGGCTCCCGCGACCCCGAATCCCTCGCCGGCATCCGCCGTACCGCCGCGCTCCTCGGCGAACGCCTCGGCGGAGTCCCCGTCGTCCCCGCCTACGCCTCCGCCGCCACCCCCACCGTCCCGGACGCCGTCCGCCTCCTCGCCGCCCGCGGCCGCCACCGGGTCGCCGTCGCCTCCTGCTTCACCGCCCCCGGCCTCTTCGCCACCCGCACCGCCGCCGCCGCGCCCTGGACGGCCGCCGCCCCCCTCGGCGCCCATCCCGCCCTCGCCCGGCTGGTCCTGCACCGCTACGACCGGGCCCTCGCCGCGCCCGCGCCCGCCGTCCTCGCCGCCCTCCCCTGGGAACTCGCCTCCGCCTGAGGGCATGGCTGTCGGTCCCGGCGGTTACCTTCGGTGCATGGAAGGCATCACGGACACCCCCGGCTACGACGACACCGCCACCGAACGCTGGGCCGGCGAGCCCGACAAACGGCCCGGACGCACCGCCTTCCAGCGGGACCGCGCACGCGTGCTGCACTCCAGCGCCCTGCGCCGCCTCGCCGGCAAGACCCAGGTCGTCACCCCCGGCACCCGCAGCCACGCCTGGGACGCCAGCCCCCGCACGCGGCTCACCCACTCCCTGGAGTGCGCCCAGGTCGGCCGCGAGCTGGGCGCCGCCCTCGGCTGCGACCCCGACCTCGTCGAAGCCGCCTGCCTCTCCCACGACATGGGCCACCCGCCCTTCGGGCACAACGGCGAACAGGCCCTCAACGACTTCGCCAAGGACTGCGGCGGCTTCGAGGGCAACGCCCAGTCGCTCCGCCTGCTCACCCGCATCGAGCCCAAGCGGTTCGTCGAGACCGACGGCGGCGACGTCGTCAGCGTCGGCCTCAACCTCACCCGCGCCGCCCTCGACGCCGCCACCAAGTACCCCTGGGCGCGCGGCGGTCACCCCGACGACCCCCACTCGCCCAAGTTCGGCGTGTACGAGGACGACCTGCCCGTCTTCGAATGGGCCCGGCAGGGCGCCCCCGCCCACCGCAAGTGCTTCGAGGCCCAGGTCATGGACTGGTCCGACGACGTGGCCTATTCCGTCCACGACTTCGAGGACGGCCTGCACGCCGGCCACATCGACCCGAACATGCTCTTCTCCGAACCCGAGCGCGCCGACATCTGGAGCGTCGCCATCGGGCGGTACGTCCCGTCCGACACCGACCCGCAGGAGCTCGCCGCCGCCCTCGACCGGCTCGTCGAGCAGGACTGGTGGCCGCACGGCTACGACGGATCGGCCGTCGCCCAGGCCCGCCTCAAGGACGCCACCAGCCAGCTCATCGGCCGCTTCTGCCTCGCCGCCGAGGGCGCCACCCGCGAGCGGTACGGCACCGGACGCCTCACCCGGTACGCCGCCGAACTGGTCGTCCCCCGCGAGGCCCGCCACGAATGCGCCGTCCTCAAGGCCGTCGCCGACCGGTACGTCATGCAGCGCGCCGAGCAGGAGGTCCTCCGCGCCGACCAGCGCGTCGTCCTCGCGGAACTCGCCGAGGGGCTCACCGCCCGCGCCCCCGAGGGCCTCGACCCGCAGTTCCGCGCCCTGTTCGACGCCGCCGGTGACGACCGCGCGCGCAAGCGGGTGATCGTCGACCAGATCTCCTCCCTGACCGACGCCTCCGCCCGCGCCCTCCACGCCCGCCTCCGCCCCCGCCCCGCCTGAGACCGCGCCCCGGGCGCCCCCGGGCCCGGCGCCCCACCGGCCGTTCGCCCCCTTCCGTCATCACCGTGCGTACGGGACGCTCGTCCGGGGGCCCGGGGCGGTACGGCTCGCCGAACGCCCGGAGGCGTAGCGTGGAACCGGTCGCAACGAGGAGGCATCAACGTGGTCGACGCAGATCAGACCTTCGTCATCGTCGGCGGAGGGCTCGCCGGAGCCAAGGCGGCACAGACGCTCCGGTCGGAGGGGTACAACGGCCGGGTCATCCTCATCGGCGACGAACGCGACCACCCCTACGAACGCCCACCGCTCTCCAAGGGCTATCTCACCGGCAAGGAGGAGCGGGACACCGTCTTCGTCCACGAACCCGCCTGGTACGCCGCGCACGACATCGAGCTCCACCTCGGCCAGCCGGTCACCGCCGTCGACCGCGAGGCCCGCACCGTACGCCTCGGCGACGGCACCACCATCGGCTACGACCGGCTCCTCCTCGCCACCGGCGCCGAGCCCCGCCGCCTCGACATCCCCGGCACCGCGCTCGCCGGCGTCCACCACCTGCGCCGGCTCGCCCACGCCGACCGGCTCCGCCAGGTCCTGGCCGCCCTCGGCCGCGACAACGGCCACCTGGTCATCGCCGGCGCCGGCTGGATCGGCCTGGAGGTCGCCGCCGCCGCCCGCGGCTACGGCGCCGAGGTCACCGTCGTCGAGTCCGAGCCCACCCCGCTCCACCACGTCCTCGGCCCCGAACTCGGCCAGCTCTTCGCCGACGTGCACGCCGAGCACGGCGTCCGCTTCCACTTCGGCGCCCGGCTCACCGAGATCGTCGGCCAGGACGGCATGGTCCTCGCCGTCCGCACCGACGACGGCGAGGAGCACCCCGCCCACGCCGTCCTCGCCGCCATCGGGGCGGCCCCCCGCACCGCCCTCGCCGAAGCCGCCGGCCTCGCCCTCGTCGACCGCGCCCACGGCGGCGGCATCGCGGTCGACGAGTCGCTGCGCACCTCCGATCCGGAGATCTTCGCGGCCGGCGACGTCGCCGCCGCCCACCACCCGCTGCTGCACACCCGGCTGCGCGTCGAGCACTGGGCCAACGCCCTCAACGGCGGCCCCGCCGCCGCCCGCGCCATGCTCGGCCGCCCGGTCTCCTACGACCGCGTCCCGTACTTCTTCTCCGACCAGTACGACCTGGGCATGGAGTACTCCGGCTGGGCCCCGCCCGGCTCGTACGACCAGGTCGTCCTCCGCGGCGACGCCGGCAAGCGGCAGTTCATCGCCTTCTGGCTGAAGGACCGCCGGGTCCTCGCCGGAATGAACGTGAATGTGTGGGACGTCACAGACGACATCCAGCGGCTCATCCGATCCGGCGCCCGGCTGGACCCGGACGCCCTCGCCGACCCCTCCGTGCCCCTGGAGAGCCTCGCCTGACCCGCCGCCCGGCCGCCGGCGGCGGCGCCGCCCGGGGGGCGACCGCCCCGACCCGCCGTAGACTTCACGCGTGGCAGGCAGGATCAACGATGACGACGTGAAGGCGGTACGGGACGCGGTCCCGATCGACGCCGTCGTGTCCGAGTACCTCCAGCTGCGCAACGCCGGCGGCGGCAACCTCAAGGGGCTGTGCCCCTTCCACGACGAGAAGTCCCCCTCCTTCCAGGTCAGCCCGAGCAAGGGCCTGTTCCACTGCTTCGGCTGCCAGGAGGGCGGCGACACCATCGCCTTCGTGATGAAGATCGACCACCTCTCCTTCTCGGAGACGGTCGAGCGCCTCGCCGCCAAGGCCGGCATCACCCTGCGGTACGAAGAAGGCGGCTACAACCCCGGCCACCAGCGCGGCGAGCGGATCCGCCTGGTCGAGGCCCACCAGGCCGCCGCCCGGTTCTACGCCGACCAACTCGGCGGAGCCGAAGCCGAGATCGGCCGGAAGTTCCTCGCCGAGCGCGGCTTCGACCAGGCCGCCGCCGAACACTTCGGCGTCGGCTACTCCCCGGCCGGCTGGGACCACCTCACCCGCTTCCTGCGCGGCAAGGGCTTCTCCGACAAGGAGCTGATCCTCTCCGGACTCTCCCAGGACGGCCGCCGCGGCCCCATCGACCGCTTCCGCGGCCGCCTGATGTGGCCGATCCGCGACATCGGCGGCGAGGTCGTCGGCTTCGGCGCCCGCAAGCTGCGCGACGACGACAACGGCCCCAAGTACCTCAACACGCCCGAGACGCCGATCTACAAGAAGTCCCAGGTCCTCTACGGCATCGACCTGGCCAAGAAGGACATCGCCAAGGTCAGCCGGGCCGTCGTCGTCGAGGGCTACACCGACGTCATGGCCTGCCACCTCGCCGGCGTCACCACCGCCATCGCCACCTGCGGCACCGCCTTCGGCGGCGACCACATCAAGATCCTGCGCCGGCTCCTGATGGACAACGGCTCGGCCCGCGTGATCTTCACCTTCGACGGCGACGCGGCCGGCCAGAAGGCCGCCCTGCGGGCCTTCGAGGACGACCAGAAGTTCGCCGCCGAGACCTACATCGCGATCGCCCCCGACGGCATGGACCCCTGCGATCTGCGCCTCGCCAAGGGCGACCAGGCCGTCTCCGACCTCGTCGAGCCCCGCACCCCGCTCTTCGAGTTCGCCCTGCGCCAGATCGTCAGCCGCTACGACCTGGAGACCCCGGCGGGCCGCGCCGCCGCCCTCGACGAGGCCGCCCCGATCGTCGCCCGCATCAAGAACGTCGCCTCCCAGCACGAGGTCGCCGTCCAGCTCGCCGGCATGCTCGGCATCCTCGACACCCAGTTCGTCGTCCGCCGCGTCGCCCAGATCGCCCGCTGGGCCCGGGACCGGGGCGGCCGCGGCCCGGCGCCCGCCCCCGGCACCCGCCAGGCCCCCTCCCCGATCCAGGCCCCCGCCGCCCAGGCAGGCCCGGCGCTCAACCTGCGCAGCCCCGCTCACCGCACCGAACGCGAGCTGCTCAAACTGGCCCTCCAGCGCCCCGAGCTGGTCTCCCCGGCCTTCGACGCATACGGCGCCGACGAGTTCACCGCCCCGCCCTACGCCGCCGTGCGCCAGTGCATCCAGGACGCGGGCGGCGCCACCGGCGCCCCCGCCGACTACCTCGCCGCCGTCCGCGAGGCCGCCCCCGACGACACCGTCCGCGCCCTCGTCACCGAACTCGCCGTCGAGGCGATCTTCGCCAAGATCGTCGACGAGGCCTACGCCGGCGACCAGCTCGTCACCGTCCGGCTGCGCGCCGTCGACCGCCGCATCCGCGACATCCAGGGCACCCTCGCCCGCCTCGGCGCCCACGGCGACCCGGAGCGCCTCGCGGCCGTCCAGAACGAGCTGTGGATCCTCACCCAGTACGGCCGCTCGCTCCGCAACAACGGAGCCGCGGCCCTCTGAGGTGTCCGGCCGATCGTGCCGGGGGCCGCGCCGCCCCACCGGCCTCCTCTGACGTTCGGTGACCCGCCGAACTCAAAAAGTCACCGCACGCCCCTCGTGGCGGTGATGTGTCGTACCCCACACTGGGGGCGGTGCCTGAGCCCCCGGAGCACCGGCAGCGATCACCTGGAGGTCGCCCCCGTGCAGACCCAGACCCTGTCCCCGACGGACGCCGTGTCCGAGGGGCGCCCGGCCGCCCCCCGCCCCGAGGCGTCGGAGACCTCCGAAGCGCCGGAGCCCTCCGAGCCGTCCGAGACCGCCGACTTCGCGGACGAGGCGCCCGAACCGGAGGCCACCCCCCGGCGGGCCGACGCCGGCGCCGGCGGGCCCTCCTCCGACCTGTTCCGCCAGTACCTGCGCGAGATAGGCCGCATACCCCTGCTCTCCGCGGCCGAGGAGGTCGAGCTGGCCCGCCGGGTCGAAGCCGGCCTCTTCGCCGAGGAGAGACTCGCCACCGCCGCCGACCTGGACTCCCAGCTCGCCCTCGACCTGGACCGGCTCGTCGTCCTGGGCCGGATGGCCAAGCGCCGGCTCATCGAGGCCAACCTGCGGCTCGTCGTCTCCGTCGCCAAGCGGTACGTCGGACGCGGCCTGACCATGCTCGACCTGGTCCAGGAGGGCAACCTGGGCCTCATCCGGGCCGTCGAGAAGTTCGACTACGCCCGCGGCTACAAATTCTCGACGTACGCCACCTGGTGGATCCGCCAGGCGATGTCCCGGGCCCTCGCCGACCAGGCCAGGACCATCCGCGTCCCCGTCCACGTCGTCGAACTGATCAACCGCGTCGTCCGCGTCCAGCGCCGGATGCTCCAGGAGCGCGGCTACGAACCCACCCCCGAAGAGGTCGGCGCCCAGCTCGACCTGGCCCCCGAACGGGTCGGCGAAGTGCTGCGCCTCGCGCAGGAACCGGTCTCCCTGCACGCCCCGGTCGGCGAGGAGGACGACGTCGCCCTCGGCGACCTCATCGAGGACGGCGACGCCGCGTCCCCCGTCGAGTCCGCCGCCTTCCTCCTGCTCCGCGAACACCTGGAGGCGGTCCTCTCCACCCTCGGCGAGCGGGAACGCAAGGTCGTCCAGCTCCGCTACGGCCTCGACGACGGCCGGCCCCGCACACTGGAGGAGATAGGACGCCTCTTCGGCGTGACCCGCGAACGCATCCGCCAGATCGAGTCCAAGACCCTCGGCAAGCTGCGGGACCACGCCTTCGCCGACCAGCTCCGCGGCTACCTCGACTGAGACGTGTTCCGAGAGCCCCGCCCGGCCGGGGGCGGGGCGTCCCGTGCCGCTCAGTCCACCTCGGCGACCGCCTGGGCGAACTGGGCGGCGTGCAGCCGGGCGTAGGCGCCGGCCCCGGCCAGCAGCTCGGTGTGGGTGCCCTGTTCGACGATCGAGCCGTCCTCCATCACCAGGATCACGTCCGCGTCCCGGATGGTGGAGAGCCGGTGCGCGATGACGAAACTCGTCCGCCCGTGCGCCAGCCGCGCCATCGCCTTCTGGATCAGGACCTCCGTACGGGTGTCCACGGAGCTGGTCGCCTCGTCCAGGACCAGGATCACCGGATCCGACAGGAACGCCCGCGCGATGGTGATCAACTGCTTCTCACCCGCGCTGACCCCGGCCCCGTCGTCGTCGATGACCGTGTCGTAACCGTCGGGGAGGGTCCGGATGAACCGGTCGGCATGTGCCGCCCGCGCCGCCTCCTCGATCCGCTCCCGGGTGACCTCGCCCGACGCGCCGTAGGCGATGTTGTCGGCGATGGTCCCGCCGAAGAGCCAGGTGTCCTGGAGGACCATGCCGATCCCGGAGCGCAGCTCGTCCCGGGACATGCGGGCCACGTCGACGCCGTCGAGGGTGATCCGGCCGCCGGTCACTTCGTAGAACCGCATCAGCAGGTTCACCAGCGTCGTCTTCCCGGCGCCGGTCGGGCCGACGATCGCGACCGTCTGCCCCGGCTCCACCGTCAGCGACAGGTCCTCGATCAGCGGCTTGTCCGGCTCGTAGCGGAAGGAGACCGACTCCAGGGCGACCTTCCCCTTCACTCCGGTGGGGTGCTCGCTCACCGGAGAGTCCGGCTCCTGCTCCTCCGCGTCGAGGAGCTCGAAGATCCGCTCGGCCGAGGCGACACCCGACTGCACCAGGTTCGCCATCGACGCCACCTGCGTCAGCGGCATCGAGAACTGCCGGGAGTACTGGATGAACGCCTGGACGTCGCCGATCGACAGCGTGCCCGACGCCACCCGCAGACCGCCGACGACGGCCACCAGGACGTAGTTGATGTTCGAGATGAAGAACATGACCGGCTGCATGACACCGCTGTTGAACTGCGCCTTGAACCCGGCCTCGTACAGCGCCTCGTTCTGCTCGCGGAAACCGGCCGCCGACTCGTCCTGCCGCCCGAAGACCTTCACCAGCGCGTGACCGCTGTACATCTCCTCCACATGGGCGTTGAGCGCGCCCGTGGACTTCCACTGCTGCACGAAGTGCGGCTGCGACCGCTTGCCGATCCGCGTCGCCACGACCACCGACACCGGCACCGTCACCAGCGCCACCAGGGCGAGCAGGGGCGAGATCCAGAACATCATCACCAGCACGCCGACGATGGTGAGCAGCGAGTTGATCAGCTGCCCCATGGACTGCTGGAGCGTCTGCGAGATGTTGTCGATGTCGTTGGTCGCCCGGCTGAGCACCTCACCGCGCTTGGCCTTGTCGAAATACGACAGCGGCAGCCGCGCCAGCTTCGCCTGGACGTCCTCCCGCATCCGGTAGACCGTCCGGTTGATCACCTTGATCGACATCCGGGTGGAGACCAGCATCAGCAGCCCGGCCGCCACATAGACCGCCAGCACCCACAGCAGCACCGTGGAGACCGCCGCGAAGTCGATGCCCTGCCCGGGCGTGAAGTCGACCCCGGACAGCATGTCGGCCATTCCGCCGTCGCCCGCGGCCCGCAGCGCCTCGATCGCCTGCGCCTTGGTGGTGCCGTCGGTCGTCTGCCGTCCGACGACCCCCGCGAAGATCAGGTCGGTCGCCTTGCCGAGGATCAGCGGCCCGACCACCGAGCCCGCCACGCTCAGCACACCGGTAAGGAGCATCAGCCACAGCGCGCCCCGCTCGGGAGCCAAGGACTTCAGCAGCCGCTTGCCCGACCCCTTGAAGTCCATGGACCGCTGGTCGGGGCCGCCGCCGGCCATCATCCGTCCGCCTGGACCGGCCATCAGGCTGCCTCCGCCTCGGTCAGCTGGGAGAGCACGATCTCCCGGTACGTCTCATTGCCCGCCATCAGTTCGCGATGGCGTCCGGAGCCCACGACCCGCCCCTCGTCGAGGACGACGATCCGGTCGGCGTCCCGGATGGTCGACACCCGCTGGGCGACGATCACGACGGTCGAGTCCGCCGTCTCCGCCGCCAGCGCCGCCCGCAGCAGGGCGTCCGTCTCGTAGTCGAGCGCCGAGAACGAGTCGTCGAAGAGGTAGATCTCCGGCCGCTGCACCAGCGTCCGCGCGATCGCGAGCCGCTGCCGCTGCCCGCCGGACACATTGGTGCCGCCCTGCGCGATCGGCGCGTCGAGACCGGCGTCCAGCTGCCTCACGAACGCGGCCGCCTGCGCGACCTCCAGCGCGTGCCACAGCTCCTCGTCGGTCGCGTCGGGGTTCCCGTACCGCAGGTTGGTCGCGACCGTCCCCGAGAAGAGGTACGGCTTCTGCGGGACGAGACCGACCGTCCGCGCCATCAGCACCGGGTCGAGCGTCCGGACGTCGACACCGTCGACGAGGACCTCGCCGCCCGTGACGTCGAAGAGCCGCGGCACCAGCCCGAGCAGCGTCGACTTCCCGCTGCCCGTCGAGCCGATGATCGCGGTCGTCTCGCCCGGACGGGCGACCAGCTCGACCTCCCGAAGCACCGACTCCTCGGCACCCGGATAGCGGAAGTCCGCGCTCCGCACCTCCAGGTGCCCCCGGCCGCGCAGCGCGCGCACCGGCTCGGCGGGCGGCACGACGCTGCTCTCGGTGGACAGCACCTCCTCGATGCGCTCGGCGCACACCTCGGCCCGCGGCACCATCATGAACATGAAGGTGGCCATCATCACGGCCATCACGATCTGCATCAGATAGGCCAGGAACGCGGTCAGCGCGCCGATCTGCATCCCGCCGCTGTCGATGCGGTGGGCACCGAACCAGACCACGGCGACGCTGGAGACGTTCACGACCGTCATCACGGTCGGGAACATCAGCGCCATCAGCCGTCCGGTCGCCATCGACACGTCGGTCAGCTCGGTGTTCGACCCCTTGAACCGCTCGCGCTCGTAGCCGTCCTTCACGAACGCCCGGATCACGCGGTTGCCGGTGATCTGCTCGCGCAGCACCCGGTTCACCGTGTCCAGCCGCTCCTGCATGGTCCGGAAGAGGGGCCGCATCCGCTTCACGATGAGCGACACCGCGATCCCGAGGACCGGCACCACGGCCAGCAGCACCGCCGACAGCGGCACGTCCTGCCCCAGCGCCATGACGATGCCGCCGACGCACATGATGGGCGCGGAGACCATCAGCGTGAACCCCATCAGGACCAGCATCTGGACCTGCTGGACGTCATTGGTGGTACGGGTGATCAGCGAGGGCGCGCCGAACTGCCCGACCTCCCGGGCGGAGAACGACTGCACCCGCTCGAAGACCGCCGCGCGCACGTCACGGCCGAGGGCGGAGGCGGTCCGTGCTCCGTAGTAGACCGCTCCGATGTTGCAGACGACCTGCAGCACGGAGACCGCGATCATCAGCGCGCCGAAGCGCAGGATGTAGCCGGTGTCCCCGTCGACGACACCGTTGTCGATGATGTCGGCGTTGAGGGTCGGCAGGTAGAGCGAGGCGGAGGTCTGCAGCAGCTGCAGGAACACCAGCAGGGCGATGGGTTTCTTGTACGGTCCGAGGTGGGTCCGGAGAAGTCTTATGAGCACGGCTTCTACTATCGCCCGTGCCCCCGGGACGTGACGACTCGTTTTGGCGCGTGTTCAGGAGCCGAAGGCCCCCGGGTGGATCTGGTCCCGGGTCGCGGCGTACTGCTGGCGTACGGCCTGGCCCACCGCCAGCTCCTCGCCCGGCTCGAAGACCTGGGCCGCGGCGCCCTGCCAGGCGGGGGGAGCGGAGGGCGAGAGGGTTCCGTGGGCCACCCCGAGGGCCCACGCGGCCTGACGGGCCGCGCCGAGCGCGGTGTAGTCCGCCGGCTGGGGGACGACCACCTGGGCGCCGAAGACCGCGGGCGCCAGCGCCTGGACGGCGGGCAGTTCGGCCGCCGCGCCGAGCAGGAAGACCCGGCGCACCTCCACGCCCCGCCCGCGCAGCACGTCCATGGCGTCGGCGAGCGAGCAGAGCATGCCCTCGAAGGCGGCCCGCGCGAAGTGCTCGGGCTTCATCGACTCGCGGCGCAGACCGCTCAGGGTGCCCGCGGTGTGCGGGAGCCTGGGGGTGCGCTCGCCCTCCAGATAGGGGAGCAGGACGAGACCGGAGGCGCCGGGCGTGGACTTCAGGGCGAGCGCCGACAGCTCCTCCAGGCTCTCCACGCCGAGCATCTCGGCGCTGCCGCGCAGCGCCCGCACCGCGTTGGAGACGTGCACGACGGGCAGGTGCATGCCGGTCGCGTCGGCGAAGGAGGTGATCATTCCGTGCGGGTCGGCGAGCGCCTGGTGGTGGACGGCCATCACGGAGCCGGAGGCGCCGAGGGAGACGACCGCGTCCCCGGTGCGGACGCCGAGC
Organism: Streptomyces sp. NPDC048353; assembly: GCF_055587165.1. Classification (NCBI taxonomy): domain Bacteria; kingdom Bacillati; phylum Actinomycetota; class Actinomycetes; order Kitasatosporales; family Streptomycetaceae; genus Streptomyces; species Streptomyces sp. NPDC048353. The sequence goes on from NZ_JBVJGU010000001.1 coordinate 560,074, forward strand.
CCGAAGGCGGCGGCCATGGTCTCGCCCGTGCCGGCGGAGATCAGCAGCCCCTCGGGGGTGGTTCCGGCGGCCTCGGCGGGGCCGAGCACCTCGGGCAGTACCGCCTGGTGGCCGAGGGCCAGCTCGACGAGGTCGGGGCGGTAGGAGCCGGTGGCGGCGGACCAGTAGCCGGTCGCCGAGGCGGCGCCCCGGTCGGTCGTACGCCGGAGGGGCCGGCCGAGCAGCTGCCAGACCAGCCAGTCGTGCGGCTGGAGGACCATCGCGACCCGCCGGGCGTTCTCCGGCTCGGTGCGGGCCAGCCAGCGGAGCTTGGCGACGGGCAGACCGGCCTGCGGGACGGAGCCGACGGCCTCGGCCCACGCCTGCCGTCCGCCGAAGGCCTCGACGAGATCGGCGGCGGCCACCTGGGCCCGCCGGTCGTTGCCGACCAGCGCGGCGCGCACCAGACCGCCCTGCGCGTCGAGCGGGACGAGCCCGTGCTGCTGGGCGGAGACGCCGATCGCCTGGACGCCTTCGAGCAGCCCGCCGGCCGCGGCCTCGCCGAGCGAGAGCAGCCAGCTCTGCGGGTCGACGTCGGCGGCCTTCGGCTCACCCGGGTGCGGGGCATGGCCCTGGCGCAGCACGGCACCCGTGTCCGCGTCGCAGACGACGATGCGGGTGAACTCAGCAGAACTGTCCAGACCGGCGACTATCCCCATACGGGAGATTCTGCCGCACGCGGCGGGGCGGGGGGAGCGAGCGGGGGGCGGCACGCCCGTCCGGGCGGCCCGCCCCCGCGCCCTCAGGTGTTGCTGGTGCCCCAGTCGTCATCGGTCCCGGAGCCCCTGACCTGCCCGTTGTGTCCGCGCAGGGCGTGCACCCGGTCGGCGACCGAAGGGGGCAACTTGTCCCCGACCTTGTCGCTCACCACGTGCATCGCCTTGCCCGCGACCTCACGCCCGGTCTGGGCGGCGGACTCGGCGGCGTTGCGCACGGCCGGGTTCCGCGAGAGGTCCCGCGCGGACTTCTTCAACTGTTCGTAGCGCTCGCGCCCGGCCCGTGTGCCGATGACGTAACCGAGGGCCACTCCCACGACGAACGTCAGCTTGTACCGCACGGCGGCACCACCCTTCCCTGGAGCTTCGCTGATGCCTCACTGGTGCCCGCGACGGGGCGCGGCATACCGATTGGCGGAGCACCCCCCTGATTGCGCTAATGTATGTGTCGCAGCGAACGAGCGCCGCTCGGAGACACCCGAGGTGGGTACGTTCGGTGCAACCGCAGCAATCCCCTGTAGCTCAATTGGCAGAGCAGCCGGCTGTTAACCGGCAGGTTACTGGTTCGAGTCCAGTCGGGGGAGCGCGATCCCCTGTAGCTCAATTGGCAGAGCATTCGGCTGTTAACCGGAGGGTTGCTGGTTCGAGTCCAGCCGGGGGAGCAGAGAGGAAGAGGACCCTTCGGGGTCCTTTTTCTTGTCTCCGGGAACCGCGCCGCTCCGACGGAAGTCCTCATGGTCGTGCGTTGCCGACCATCCACAGCGAGAGATCGTATGAGCGGCTATGCTGCGGCAGACGGCGCGCACACATGTACGCGCCACACGCTCCGGGGCGGTAGCTCAGCCGGTTAGAGCAGCGGACTCATAATCCGTCGGCCGTGGGTTCGAGTCCCACCCGCCCCACCGGGACACGCCGCAGGTTCACCCGTTTGACCTGCTGCGACAGGAAGGCCCTCTCCGTGGAGAGGGCCTTTTCCGCGTCTCCGGGGCCGTCCGCTCGCCCCCTGCCCGCCCGGGCGGGGCGGGGAGTTCGAGTCGAACAGCTCTCCGGTTCAGGGGGTGCGCACGAGCCGAGCGGGGAGGCGCGCGGAAGGGGCGCTCGCGCATCCCGACGCCCCCCGCCGCACCTCGTTCCACCATGTGTGCGGGGCGACTACTACTCGATGACGAGGTCCACCGCGATGTTGCCGCGGGTCGCCTTGGAGTACGGGCAGAACGCGTGGGTCTTCTCCAGGAGCTCGCGGCCGGGCTCGCCCTGGAGATGGTCGGGGAACTCGGCGCGCATGACGACCGCGAGGCCGAAGCCGTTGTCCGCCTCGTCCTTGCCGATGGAGACCTCGGCGGTGACCGAGACGTCCGCGATGTCGATCTTCTCCTGGCGGGCGATCACACCCATGGCGCTGGCGAAGCAGGCCGCGTAGCCGGCGGCGAAGAGCTGCTCCGGGTTGGTGCCCTGGCCGTTGCCGCCGAGGGCCTGGGGGTGCGCGAGGGGGAGGTCGATGTGGCCGTCGGAGCTGATGGCGCGGCCCTCGCGGCCGTTGGCGGTGGCGACAGCGGTGTAGATCGCGTTCATGGGGTCCTCGTTTCCGTTCGGTGGGGTGTGCAGCGACTCTAGCGCGCAATTCAGTTGTGCACAACTCAATCGTTCGTGAGGGGTGTCCCGTACCCTGGAGCCATGGAGACGCTCGACTCGACCCCGGACGCGGACTTCCTCCGGCTCGACCACCAGATCTGCTTCTCGCTGCACGCCGCGACCCGCGCCTTCAACGGCGTCTACCGCGGCGCGCTCAAGGACCTCGGGGTCACCTACCCCCAGTACCTCGTCCTGCTGGTGCTCTGGGAGCACGGGGAGCTGCCGGTCAAGCGGATCGGCGAGCACCTGCGCCTCGACTCGGGGACCCTCTCGCCGCTGCTCAAGCGGCTGGAGGCGGCCGGCTTCGTCGAGCGCCGGCGCCGCGCCGAGGACGAGCGCTCGGTCACCGCCCGGGTCACCGAGGCCGGGGCCGCGCTGCGGGAGAAGGCCCTCGGTGTGCCCCGGCGGATCGCCTCCGCGACCGGGATGTCGCTGGAGGAGATCCGCGGACTGCGCGACCAGCTCACGGCGCTCGCCGCCCGCCTCGACGCCGTCGACCCGACGGACCTCCTGTAAGGACCCGTATCCCCGCCCGTCCCTATACTCCCTCCATGCCCTCCGTCACCCTCCGCCGCGCCACCGCCGACGATTCCAAGCGGCTCACCCGTCTCGTCCGCACCTCGCGCGCCTACCGCGACGGCTACGCCGCCATGGTCGACGGCTATGTCGTCGGAGGGTCGTACATCGAGCACCACCCCGTCTTCGTCGCCGTCGACGACCGGCAGCGGATCGTCGGGTTCTACGCCCTCCTCCTCGACGAGGCCGAGCTCGATCTCGCCTTCGTCGTCGACGAGGCGCAGGGCCTCGGCATCGGGCGGATGCTGATGGAGCACATGACCGCGCAGGCCGGCGCCGCCGGGCTCGCCTCCGTGCGGGTGGTCGCGCACCCGCCCGCCGAGGACTTCTACCTCCGTACCGGCGCCCGCCGCACCGGCACGGTCCCGCCCGCCGGCTCGATCCACTGGGCGCGCCCCGAGCTGCGCTACGACGTCGCGTGAGCGCCACCGGGCAGGAGGACCGCCGCCGGGTCCTCGCGGACCTCACCCCGCTGCGTACCTCCGTGCACTACCGCCGCCTCTGGTTCGGCAACACCATCTCCTGGGTCGGCCAGGGCATGACCGCCCTCGCGGTCTCGCTCCAGGTCTACGAGATCACCCGCTCGCCGTTCTCCGTCGGACTCGTGGGCCTCTGCTCCCTCGTCCCGCTGGTCGTCTTCGGGCTGTACGGCGGCGCCGTCGCCGACACCGTCGACCGCCGCAGGCTCGGCCTGTTCAGCGCCACCGGCTCCGCCGCGCTCTCCGCCGCGCTCGCCACCGCCGCCTTCGCCGGCTTCCACGACGTCCTCTTCCTGTACGCCGTCGTCGCCCTGCAGTCCGTCTGCGCCGCGCTCAACTCGCCCGCCCGCACCTCGATGATCCCCCGGCTCCTGCCGCCCGATCAGCTGCGCGCGGCCAACGCGCTCAACTCCATGACGATGACGTTCGGCACGCTCGTCGGCCCGAGCCTCGGCGGTCTCCTCGTCGGCGTCGGCGGCTTCCAGACCGCGTACCTCGTCGACGCCGTCGCCTTCTCCGCCGCCCTCTACGCGATGTGGCGGCTGCCTCCCATGCTCCCCGAACGGACCGGCGCCAAGCGGGCCTCCGTCCTCGACGGGCTGCGCTTCCTCGCCACCCGCCCCAATCTGCGGATGACGTTCTTCTCCGACTTCTGCGCGATGATCCTCGCCCACCCCCGCGCGCTGTTCCCCGTCGTCGCCGTCCTCTGGTACGACGGCGACGCCCGCACCACCGGCCTGCTCGCCGCCGCCCCCGCGGCCGGCGCGCTCCTCGGCGGCGTCCTCTCCGGCTGGCAGGGCCGCATCCACCACCACGGCCAGGCCATCCTGCTCGCCGTCGCCTGCTGGGGCACCGCCATCGCCGTCTTCGGACTCACCCGGAACCTCTGGCTCGGGCTGCTCCTCCTCGCCCTCGCCGGATACTCCGACACCGTCTCCATGATCTTCCGCAACACGATGATGCAGGTCGCCGCCCCGGACGAGATGCGCGGCCGGCTCCAAGGCGTCTTCATCGTCGTCGTGGCGGGCGGGCCGCGCCTCGGCGACTTCCTCGCCGGGTCGGTCGCCGACCTCACCTCACCCGCCGTCGCGATCACCGGTGGGGGTATCGCCTGCGTTCTCGCGGTTGCCGTGCTTGCCCTGTACGGGCGGGGATTCCGCCGGTATGACGCCCGCAATCCCGCTGCCTGACCTGGCGGTTGACCGCCACGGCGCATAGTCGCCAGGCGGCTCGGGGCCCAACCACCGCCGTACGCCCGAGACTCGTCGCACCACCCGGAACCACCCCTTCCCCCGGGTGTGCGAGGAGTTGCGTCGATGACCAGATCATCCGCCAGAGGGAGAGCGGGGCTGCTCGCCGCCGGCCTCTCCCTCGTGATGCTCTCGGCCGGGCAGACCGCCGCCGCCGGGAACGCCGCCGCCCCCGTGCCGGACACCTTCGCCCCCTCCCGCGGCGGCAGCACCACCGTCACCCTCGTCACCGGCGACCGCGTCACCGTCACCGACCTCGGCGCCGGCGAGAAGACGGTCACCGTCGAACGCGCCAAGGGCGCCACCGGGGCCGTCCGCAGCCGGATCACCGACGGCCGGGTCACCGTCGTCCCCGACGAGGCCCGCCCCTACCTCGACTCCGGCGTCCTCGACCCGCGGCTCTTCGACGTCAGCGGCCTCGTCGAACAGGGCGTCACCGACGCCCTTCCGCTGATCGTCACGTACGGCAAGGGCGCCCGCGCGGCCGCCCCGCGCGGCACCGAGACCGTCCGCGCCCTGCCCAGCATCGGCGGCGCCGCGGTCGAGGCGAAGGACCCGGCCGCTTTCTGGCGCGGCTTCACCGGCCCCGGCGCCCGCTCCGCCGGCCTCGGCAAGGTCTGGCTCGACGGACGGGTCGAGGCGGCCATGGCCGACTCCAACGCCCAGATCGGCACCGCCCGCGCCTGGGAAGCCGGCTACACCGGCAAGGGCGTCAAGGTCGCGGTCCTCGACACCGGCGCCGACCTGACCCACCCCGACCTCGCCGGCCGGGTCGCCGAGTCCGCCTCCTTCATCGAGGGCCAGGAGGTCGCCGACCGCGACGGCCACGGCACCCACGTCACCTCCACCGTCGGCGGCAGCGGCGCCGGTTCGGACGGCAAGGAGAAGGGCGTCGCCCCCGGCGCGACCCTCGCCGTCGGCAAGGTCCTCAGCGACGAGGGCTCCGGCACCGAGTCGCAGATCATCGCCGGCATGGAGTGGGCCGCCCGGGACATCGACGCCAAGGTCGTCTCGATGAGCCTCGGTTCGCCCGAGCCGAGCGACGGCACCGACCCGATGGCCCAGGCCGTCGACGCGCTCTCCGCCGAGACCGGCGCGCTCTTCGTCATCGCCGCCGGCAACAGCGGCGCCCCCGGCTCCATCGGCTCGCCCGGCGCCGCCGGCTCCGCGCTCACCATCGGCGCCGTCGACTCCGCCGACGCCCCGGCCTCCTTCACCAGCCAGGGCCCCCGCCACGGCGACCAGGCCCTCAAGCCCGACCTCTCCGCGCCTGGCGTGGAGATCCTCGCCGCCCGCTCCCAACTCGCCGAGGGCAGCGGCCTCTACACCGCCATGAGCGGTACGTCGATGGCCACCCCGCACGTCGCGGGCGTCGCCGCCCTGCTCGCCGAGCAGCACCCCGACTGGACCGGCGCGCAGCTCAAGAACGCCCTGATGTCCTCGTCGAAACCGCTCGCCGACTCCCCGTACGCCCTCGGCGCCGGCCGGGTCGACGTCGGCGCCGCCGTCGCCGCGCAGGTCACCGCGACCGGCTCCGCCGACCTCGGCTTCGTCTCCTGGCCGTACGAGGAGAACGAGCCGGTCACCCGCACCGTCACCTACACCAACCACACCGCCTCACCGGTCGAGTTGAGCCTCGCCGTCGAGGGCGTCCCGGCGGGCGTCGCCACCCTCGCCGACACCACGCTCACCGTGCCCGCCCACGGCACCGCGGCGACCACCGTCACCGGCGACGGCACCAAGGCCCCCGTCGGCCAGTCCTTCGGCCGGATCACCGCCTCCGCCGGTGAAGCGATCCTCGCGCACACCGCGGTCGGCATGGTCAAGGAGGGGGAGCGCCACACCCTCACCGTCCACGTCAAGGACCGCGCGGGCGCCCCGGCCCCCGCCCACCTGGGCGTCCAGCGGCTCGCCGAGGGCCACGACCCGTTCCCGGAGACGGTCGGCGAGTCCGGCACGCTTCGGCTGCGCCTGCAGCCCGGCACGTACACCGTCGACACCTTCCTCGACGTCCGGGGCAGCAAGGGCGAGGACTCCCTCGGCCTCGGCTTCCTCACCGAGCCGGAGATCGTCCTCGACCGGGACCGCGAGATCACCCTCGACGGACGGCGGTTGCGCGAGATCCGCGCCGAGGTCGAGCAGCGGACCGAGACCCGCCAGCTCCTCATGGAGTTCGACCGGGACGCGGGCGGTGTCTCCTACGGCGGGGCCGTCCAGGTGCCGCCGAAGTACGACTCGGTCTTCGCCGCCCCCACCCGCAAGCCCGCCACCGGCACCTTCGAGTACCGCACGGTGTGGCGGCTCGGCAAGCCGCTCCTGGAGGCGAGCACCGACGGGCAGCGGCTTTCCGACGCCACCCCGCAGGCCGGATCCGCCCTCCTCGAAGGCCGCCACCGCCTCGGCGTCGTCGACGCGGGCACCGGCACCGCCGCCGAGTACGCCGGGAGGAACGCCCGCGGCAAGGCCGTCCTCGTCCGCCGCGCGCCCGGCGCCGACACCGCGCGGATGGCGCAGGACGCGCAGGACGCGGGCGCCGCGGCGCTCTTCGTCACCGACGACGAGCCCGGCCGGCTGATGTCCTGGTTCGGCACGGAGGACTACCAGGACCGGCCGCTGCCCGTCTCCACCGTCAACTCCGCCGACGCCGCACGGCTCGCGCAGGCGGCGAAGCGCGGCACGCGCGTCGACCTGACCGGCACCCGCTACACCCCGTTCACCTACGACCTCTCCGAGGGGCACCCGGGCGCGATCGGCACGGACCTCGTCTTCCGGCCCGGCAGGCACGAACTGGCCACCGTCCGCTCCTCCTTCCACATGCCCACGGGCCGCAAGGAGCTCGGCGGCGAGTTCCGCTACTCGATCACCGACACCTTCCCGATCGGCTTCGGGTTCAAGGAGTGGATCGCCTTCCCGGTTGAGCGCACCGAGTACGTCTCCACCGGTACCGGGCAGGGCTGGCACGAGTCGGTCGACCTGGGGGACGCGCTGGAGCAGCGCGGAGGCGTCAACTCCTACCGGGGCGGCAGCCACCGGACCCTCGACTGGTTCGCGCCGGTCTGGCACCCCTGGCTCGGCACCGGGCTCGGCTGGGGCCAGGAGCGCACCGGGAACTCCCTGAGCTTCAACACCCCCGGCTGGGGCGACTCCGGTCCCGACCACACCGGCTTCGGCAACGTGTGGAGCGACGACTCGATGACCCAGTTCACCGAGGTGTACGTCGACGGCGTACGCGTCGACCGCAAGACCAGCTCCGCCGCGTACGCCTGGGACGCCCCCGCCGAGGAGGCGGAGTACAAGGTCGTCACCGACACCACGCTCGACCCGGCGCGCTGGCGGCTCTCCACCCGCGGCCACGCCGAGTGGACCTTCCGCTCCGCCGAGACCCCGGCCGACCGGAGGACGTACCTGCCGCTGATCAACCTCGGCTTCGACGTGGACACCGACCTGAAGGGCGACGTGCGCGCCGGGCAGCGGCTGCCGGTGCGGATCTTCGCCGAGTACGTCGAGGGCGCGGCGGACACCGGCCGGATCGGCGGCGGGACGCTGGAGGTCTCGTACGACGAGGGCACGACCTGGTCGAAGGTCGCGCTGAAGCCCTCGGTGCGGGGCGGCTGGGCCGGTGACGTGCGGGTCCCGCGCGTGGCGGCGTCCGTGTCGCTGCGCGCCGGCGCGAGCGACGACCGCGGCGGCTCGGTGAAGCAGGAGATCATCCGGGCGGTGGGGGTGAGGTAGACCGACCCCACCGATCCGGAAGGGCCCGGTACGGCGCGCCGCCGTACCGGGCCCTTGCGTGACGGGACGTCAGGCGCCACGGGGCGTCCGGCGCCGCCGATCGTCAGTCGTCCCCGAGCGTCAGGCGTCGCCGATCGTCAGTCGTCGCCGGGGGTGACGATTCCGCGCACCACGCCGAGGTCCACGAGGTCCTGGGGGCGAAGGCGCAGCTGGTCGGCGGTGGCGGGGGTCCGGTCGGGCGGCCGTTTGAGGATCGCCGCGGCGAGTTCGGGCGCGATGACGGAGAAGTAGCTGTCGGGCGTGGCCCAGGTCGAACCGGCGGCGGCCAGGGCGAGCGCCCCGCCGGAGCCGCCCTCGCCGATCAGCAGCGAGGTCACCGGCACCCGGGCTCCGGCGATCGCGGCGAACGCCTCCGCGATGGCCGGCCCCGCGCCCGCCCGCTCCGCCTCCGCGTCGTTGGCGGCGCCCGGGGTGTCGATCAGGGTCAGCACGGGGAACCCCAGCCGGTCGGCGAGGCGGACGAGACGGGCCGCCGTCCGGAACCCCGCGGGCCGGGTCGCGGAGCCGTCCTGCGCGGCGTACGCCACGACCCGCCCGGCGCGGAGTCCGAAACCGCACTCCATCCCGGGGTCCACCCCGCCGGCCCGATCGCCGCGCACGGTCGCCCGCTCGTCGAAGTAGGCGTCCAGATAGGCCCCGGCCCGCGGCCGGCGCGGATCGCGGGCCCGGCCGACGGCGACCCATCCCGTCCCGGGCGGGCCGACCGCCACCAGCGCGCGGGGGACCGGCGCGGGCTCCGGCGCGGGACCGGGCGCGCCGCTCAGCAGGCGTACCCACCGGGCCAGGGTCTCCCGCAGCTCCCGCGGCGGGACGACCGCGTCCACATGACCGCTGCTCCACTGGCCCTCGGCGGTGGTGGCCGCCGGGTCGGCGTCCGGCGGGCGGACCCGGGAGCCCGCGAAGGCCACCTGGGCGGCGGGAAGCGCGAGGACGACGTCCGCCCCCGCGCCGACGGTGGCCCAGCCGCCGCCCGTGGACGGGTCGCGGAGCACCGCCACATGGGGGACGCCGGAGGCGCGCAGCCGGACCGTCGCCGCCGCGACCCGCTGGAGCTGGGTGAGGGCGACCATGCCCTCCTGCATCCGGCTGCCGCCGGTCGCGACCAGCGACACCAGGGGGAGCCGCCGCTCCCGCGCCAGGTCGTAGGCGGCGACCAGCCGGTCACCGGCCGCCCGCCCGAGCGATCCGCCCAGGAAGCCGAACTCGAAGGCCACCAGGACGACGGGCCGGCCCCCGACCGTCGCCGTGCCGTGGAGGACGGACTCCTCCTCGCCGGTCCGCTCGCGGGCCCGCGCCCGCGCGGAGCCGTAACCCGCCCAGCCGAGCGGCCCGTCGGGCCCGCCGGCCGGAGCGGTTGCCACCGGTCCCGAGGCTCCCGAGCCGGCCGCCGCCGCGAAGTCGTCCGTCACCAGCGCGATCACCTCGCGCGCCGTCGGTCGCTCACGCATCGGGCGTCGCCGCCCCCGGCAGCGCCTTCTTCAGGACCTTGCCCATGTCGTTGCGCGGCAGGGCCGGCAGGAAGCGCACCGTCCGGGGGCGTTTGTGCGGGGCGAGGAGAGCCGCCACGTGCGCGGTCAGGTCGGCGGCCGCCGGGGGCCGGTCCGGGTCGGCGGGGACGATCCAGGCCACGATCCGTTCGCCCAGGTCCGCGTCCGGTTCGCCGGTCACCGCCGCCTCGCGGACCTCCGGGTGGTCGAGGAGCGCGTTCTCGATCTCGCCCGCGCCGATCTTGTAGCCGCCGCTCTTGATCAGGTCGGTCGCCTTGCGGCCCACGATCCGTAGGGAACCGTCCGCGTCCCGGACCGCCATGTCGCCGGTACGGAACCACTCCCCGTCGAACGCGGCCGCCGTCGCGTCGGGCCGGTGGAGGTACGCGCTGAAGAGGTTCGGGCCACGGACCTGGATCTCGCCGACGCTCTCCCCGTCGGACGCCCCGATCTCCTTCCCGTCCTCCTCCACCAGCCGCAGGTCCACGCCCCGCAGCGGCAGTCCCACCGAGCCGGGGCGCGGGCCGGAGCCGACGCGCACGCTCGTCAGCATGAGCGTCTCGGTCATCCCGTACCGCTCGACGACCTGACGGCCCGTCGCCGCCGTGAGCCGTTCGTGGTCGTGGAGGGGAAGCGCCGCCGAGCCGGACACCAGCAGCCGCGCCCCCGCCAGGGCCCGTACCAGGGCCGGGTCGGAGCCGACCGCGTCCGCGAGCCGGTGGTACATCGTCGGCACCCCGAACAGCATCGTGCCGCCCGCACCCAGCTCCCGCGCCACGCCCTCGACGGAGAAGCCGCCGAGGTGGCGCACCGACCCGCCGCGCCGCAGCGGGCCGAGGATCCCCAGGATCAGCCCGTGGACGTGGAAGAGCGGCAGCGCGTGGACGAGCACGTCGTCCGCCGTCCACGCCCACGCCTCCTCCAGGGCGTCCAGGGAGGCGGCGATCGCGCGGTGGGAGAGGACCACGCCCTTGGGCGGGCCGGTGGTGCCGGAGGTGTAGACGATCAGGGCGGGCGCCTCGGAGTCGTCCGGCACGCCGCCGCGGGCGAAGGCCGCCGGGACCGGGCCGAGGTGGGCGGCCTGCGTCTCGACGTCGATGCGGGGCAGTTCGGCGAACGCCGCCGGCAGGACGTCCTCCGGTCCCGCCAGGACCATGCTCGGAGCGCTGTCGCCGAGGATGTGCGCCAGCTCCCGCTCCCCGGTGCGCGGGTTGACCGGGATCGCCGGTATGCCGGCCAGCAGCGCGGCGACCACGGCGACCGCCGTCCGGGCGGTGGGCGTGGCCCAGACCGCGACGCGTCCCGCGCCCCCGATCCGTGCGGCCAGGGCCCCGGCGGCCCCGGCCAGTTCCTCGTAGGTCAGGGCGTCCGCGCCGAAGCGGAGTGCGGGCCGGTCCGGGTCGGCCCGCAGGGCCGGGAAGAGCGCGCTCAACGGTCGTCCTCCTCGCGTAGGGAATGCGAGAGGCATTCTTCTCCGGTATCAGGAGGGGCGCGCTGCGACCTTGCTCACCTCCGGGGAGCCGCTGTCCTCCCCGGTGGGGCGGATCGTCCGCATCCGGCCGTACGCGTAGACGCAGCCCGCGAGCGCCAGGTCGGAGAGGAGCATGAAGCCGATGGAGTACGAGTCCTTGGCGCTGTAGATCGCGCCCATCACCAGCGGCGGCACGAAGCCGCCGAGTCCGCCCATCGCGCCGACGATGCCGGTGACGCTGCCGACCTGTGGCTGGGGGGTGACCTGGGAGACCAGCGCGAAGACCGATCCGCTGGCGGTGCCGAGCCCGGCGGCCATGCACAGCAGGGCGATCGTGCCGCCCGGAACCAGCGCCGGGTCGAACGCCTGGACGATCGCGAGGAGGGCGACGAAGCCGAGCGCGCCCGCGGTGACGAGGGCCGGGTGGACCCGGTCGGAGAGCCAGCCGCCGATCGGCCGGAAGACGACCGTCACCAGGGCGAACCCGGCCGCCTTGGTACCGGCGTCGGTCGGGTCGAGCGCGTACCAGGTCTTCAGGTACGTGGGGAGGTAGACGCCGAACGCGACGATCCCGCCGAACCCGATCGCGTACAGCGCCGACAGCTCCCACGTCACCCGCAGCCGCCCCGCCTTGCCCAGCCGGGCGCCGAGGGAGGCGGTGGGGACCGGCCGGTCGGGGCGGTCGGTGATGAGGAGGAACGCGAGGACGGCGTAGGCGGCGAGGGCGACCGCGACGACCAGGAACGGCAGGTCCTCGCCGTGCTCGGCGATGCGCGGGGTGAAGTAACCGGAGAGCGCCACCCCGCCCATGCCCATGCCGAAGACGCCGAGGGCGAACCCCCGCTTGGCCGGCGGGAACCACGAGTTGACGAGCGGGATGCCGATGGCGAACGTCGTGCCGCCAAGACCGAGGAGGAAACCGACGGCGAGCATCGCGCCGTACGAGTGCTTCGCCGGGATCAGCAGCAGCACGGGCACGATCGTGAACGCCGAGACGAGCGGGAACATCACCTTCGCGCCGTACTTGTCGGTGAGCGCGCCGACCGGGATCCGGCCGAGCGAGCCGACCAGCACGGGGACGGCGACCAGCAGCGACTGCTGGAAGGAGCTCAGGGCGAGCCGGTCGCCGTACCAGCTGCCGAGCGGGGCGATCAGGTCCCACGCCCAGAAGGTGAGCGTGAAACCGAGGGTGGCCAGCGCCAGGTTGCGGTAGGCGGCCGGGGAGGGCTTCGCGTCGGTGTCCACCCCACCAGTCAAGGTCGGCTCCCTGCGCGGGTCGCGCGGAACTGCGCCGTCCGGGGGGGCGGTCGGGGAGGGGCGGGAAACCCTAGGGCCGGGCGGCCGGGGGAGGGGCGGGGAAGCCTAGGGCCGGGCGGGACTTCACGGACACGACCTAGGGCGGTGCGGCCGGGGGAGGGGACGGGCGCCGGGTCACGGCCAGGTCACCGTCGTCGGCGGTTCCGCGTCGTCCGTCACCGTCAGCCGCGGCCCGTCCGGCGGCGCCGACACCCCGACCGTGATCGCGGTGACGCCCGGACGGCGGTGGGCCGCCGCCAGCGCCCCGCGCAGGGCGGCGAGGAGCCGGTCCGCGTCCGCCTCGCCGATGAGGGTGTCGACGGCCCCCGAGAAGTGGACCGAGGGCGGGAACCCCAGCAGGACGGCCGCGCCGCCCGTCTCCCGCAGCACCCGCCCCCGGAAGGAGGTCGGCGCGTCCGCCGGGGGCTGCTGGAGCGCGAAGATGGCCGTCCGCACCTCCTGGATCGTGGAGTCCAGCTCGTCCACCGCCCGCCCGAGCAGCGTGTTCTCGGCGGAGGACTCCGCCGCCCGCCGCCGGGTCGACTCCAGCATCATCTCGGTGGCGAAGAGCCGCTGGACGACGAGGTCGTGCAGATCGCGTGCGATCCGGTCGCGGTCCTCGTACACCGCCAGCCGTTCCCTGTTGTGCCGCGCGTCCGCGAGGACCAGCGCCAGCGCCGCCTGGGAGGCGAACTGCGAGGCCAGCAGCCGGTCCACCGCCGTGTACGGCCGCCCGCCGCGCCGCCGGGGCAGGGCGAGGGTGCCGATGAGCCGCCCGCCGCTCTGCAGCGGCAGCATCATCGAGGGGCCGTACCGCGACCGTACGTGCGTCGTCATCCGCGGATCGGTCGCCGAGTCCTCCACGAACACCGGCTCGCCGCCGAGCAGCTGCGCGAGGACGTCGGACCCCGGCGCGATCGTCGTCCCGACCAGATCACCGGGGTCGCCGACCGTCGAGGCCGTCACGATCTCCATGCCGCCCTCCTCGGTCGGCTGCAGGACGACCCCGGCGGAGGCGTCCGCGAGCAGCCGCGCCTGCTCGGCGACCGTCCGCAGCGCGCCCTCGGCCGGCTCGCCGGTGAGCAGGGCCGTCGTCACCGCCGCCGCGCCCTCGATCCAGCGTTCGCGCTGCCGGGCGGTCTCGTACAGCCGGGCGTTGCCGATCGCGATCCCCGCCTGCGAGGCGAGGACCCGCAGCAGCGCCAGGTCCTCGTCGGTGAAGGGCCCGTCCCGCTTCTCGGTCAGGTAGAGATCGCCGAACACCTCGGTGTGCACCCGGATCGGGACACCGAGGAAGGAACGCATCGCGGGGTGCCCCTCCGGGACCCCACTGGAGCGCGGATGGCTCGTCAGATCGTCGAGCCGCAGCGGCCGCGGGTCCTCCAGCAGCAGGCCGATGACGCCGGAGTGGCCGTCGGGGAGGCGGCCGATGCGCTCCCGCTCGGCCTCCGTCAGCCCGGTCGTGAACAACTCGGTGACCCGGTGGCGCTCGGGGTCGACCACCCCGAGCGCACCGTAGCGCGCCCCCGTCAGCTCGGCCGCGGAGTCCACGATGTGCTGGAGCGTGGCCCGCAGTTCGAGGTCGCTGCCGACGCTGAGGACCGCTTCCAGCAGGGCCGGCAGGCGGGGGGCCGGTTCGGCCGGTTCGTCCGCGTCCATGATCGGCATGGGTTCATTGTCGTACGGGCGAGAGGAGACGGGCGGCCGGGTCGGTCACTCCACGCCCGCCTCGACCAGCGGGTCCGCGTCCAGGACCATGGGCTGGATCTTGCCCTCCAGCATCGCGCCGAGCCCGAGGATCGCGCACACGTCGGGCCGCTCGGCGATGTGCACCGGCATGCCCGTCGCCTCGCGCAGCATCTCGTCGAGGCCGGGGAGCAGCGCGCTGCCGCCGACCATCATGATGCCGCGCTCGGCGAGGTCGGCCACCAGGTCGGGCGGGCACTCGCGCAGGATCTTGCCGATGCCGTCGAGGACGGCGGTCAGCGGGGTGTGGATGGCGTCCCGCACGGCGGCGGTGTCGACCGTCACCGAACGGGCCAGGCCGGTGGCCACGTCCCGTCCGTGGATCTCGGTGGAGGTCGGGCCCTGGAGGGTCAGGCCGTTGCCCCGGAGGGCGAGCTGCAGCGGCCGGACGGACTGGCTCGGCAGCATCAGTTCGTGCTGGTGGCGCAGGTGCTGGATGACGGCGTGGTCGATCGCGTCGCCGCCGACCGGGATGCGCTGGGCCGTCACGATCGAGCCCAGCGAGAGCACCGCGACCTGGGTGGTCGCCGCGCCGCACACCATGATCATGGTGGCGGTGGGCTGCTCGACGGGGAGCCCGCACCCCACGGCCGCAGCGATCAGGGTGTCGACCAGCTCCACCCGGCGCGCCCCCAGGCCGACCAGGGTCTCCACGGCCGCGCGCTGGGCGAGCGGGTCGCTGTCGTGCGGGGTGCAGGCGGCGGCGCGCAGCCGGGGCTTGCGGCGCAGCTGGCGGCGGAGCTTCTCGCCGAGGAGGTGGCGCAGCATCCGCTGGGCCATGTCGATGTCGACGACGGTGCCGCCGGAGACGGGCCGTACGACCCGGATGTAGTCGGGTGTGCGGCCGGTCATCTTCTCGGCCAGCGCGCCGACGGCGATCAGCGCGCCGGTACGGGTGTTCACGGCGGCGACGCTGGGCTCGTCGACGACGAGGCCGGCGCCCTTGACGAAGACCCGGGTACGGGCCGCCCCCAGGTCGACGGCGACATGGCAACGGCGCAGCTGGTCAAGGCTGACGGTCACGGCAGATCCTCCGGAGTGCGGTGCTGGCACGGGGCGAGGTGCTACGCGGTGGTGCTTCGGCGTCCTGTTCGCATCGTGCGTTTCCGGCGGGCCCGGCGCGCGCTGGGCTGCGCCGCCCGGGGGTGTGCGGCCGGTCGAGGGGGTGTCGTGTCGCTCGGACCGGGTCGGGGAGCGGTGTCCGGTGCCGTGGATCGCGAGGGGCAGGTCAGAGGAGGCGTTGCAACAGGCCCCAGGTGAACTCGGCGGACCGCGGTGAGCCGTCGGGCAGGGTGAAGTCGAGCCGCAGCCGGGTGGGGGCGCTGCCGTCGCGGACCCGGGCGGGCGGGAAGGCGTTCCCGACCTCGCCCAGGGTGCAGCCCCAGGGGCGCAGATCGGCCTCCGTACGCAGCTCGGGGGAGGGCGCGCCGGGCGCGCGGACCAGGCCCCGGCCCCACACCTCCGGCGTGCGGCGGCCGAGCGGGCCGGCCATGACCTCCCAGCGCAGCTCGGGCCAGAGCGGCAGCGGCCACCGCAGGATCTCGGAGGAGTACTCCTCGACGACCCGGCGGGACTCGGGTTCGCCGAGGGCCGACCGGTAGCGGTGGAGTTCGGCTGCTCCGCGCCGGGCGTGGGCCCAGGCCTGCCAGCGCCGGTTGGCCTCGCGCATCTCGGTCCGGCTCGCGCCGAGGGCGAGCCGCGCTTCCTCGGCCAGGTCCGGCTGGTGGTCGGCCATCCGGCGCAGCAGTACGAGCTGGAACTCGCGCGGTCCGAAGGGCCCGGTCGGTGCGGACGGCTGCATGTGCCCATCCTGCCCGAAGCGGGAGATTGGTGACGGCACGCCGTGGACCTGGGGTTTCCACACAGGATCCTCACGTCCATGGCTACCTGCGTGGTGCGGGGTGCGCATAGCCTGCGGGCGCCATGGACTACTGCCACCGGTGCCGACGGCATCTCAACGGCGCCCTCGCCTGTGCCGGGTGCGGGACCCCCGTCGAGGAGCTGCGGTACGACACTCCCCGCGCCCCCGAGCAGCGCGCCACCGGGTACGCGCCCGACGCCGGACAGCCCCTCCCGGGCCGCGCGGCCGGGTACGGGACCGGTGCCGAGGCTGCGTACGGCGCGGCCGGGTACGCGCCCGAGGATCCGTACCGCGCCGCCGAGTCGCCGTACCGCCCTGCCGAGACGCCGTACGGGACCGCCGAGGCGTCGTACCGGACCGTCGAGCCGCAGCCGGGTGCCGCCGAGTCGCCGGACCGTGTCGCCGAGCCTGCCCCCGAGGGGGAGCACGTCTACGAACTGGACGTGGTCGAGCCGCCGCGCCCCGGGCCCTCGGGCCGTCGGGGCGCGCGCCGGGGTGCCGGGGCGGCTCCCGGCACGCCCGGGCGGGGCGCCTCGCGCAAGGGCCGGCGGGCGCGCGGCCGCAAGGGGCGCAACGTCCTGGTGGGCACCCTCGGGATCGTCCTGGCGGCGGGAACGCTGAGCCTGGCGAAGCTGGCCCTGGAGCCGCCCGGTGAGGGCGGCGCCGCCGTCGCCGTGGAGGAGGAGGACGTCGTCGAGGCCTCGCTGCCTCCGCTGCCCTCGCGGAGCGCGGACCCCTCGGACGGGCCGAGCGCGGTCGACGTGCCCGCCTCGGTCTCCGCGACGGCTTCGCGGGAGCCGTCCCCGGACGGCTCGTCCGGCGGCTACTCCGGTGGCGCCTCGGGAGGTTCCGGCGGCTCCGGTGGCAACGGCGCGGGCGCCGCGGGCTCGGGCGGCGACTCCCAGGGCTCCGGCGGAGACCCGGCGGGACCGCCGGGCGACGCCCCGCCGTCCGCGCCGCCGTCCGCGTCACCCCCGGCGGGGGAGCCCTCTCCGGGGGAGAGCACGCCCACCCCCGGCACCACGCCGACCGGGCCTCCGGGACCCGGCGCTCCGACGACGCCCGCTCCGCCTCCACCGCCCCCGGCTCCCACCAAGACGACCTGCGTCCTCTTCTGGTGCTGGTGAAGGGCGGCCCGGTGTCCGTGCGGACGGGCCGCTCGCGCCCCTGACGGCCGCCGGCCTGCCCGGCCGCGTCCGACGCGGGCCTACTCCGCTTCCTGGCCCAGCATCCGCTTCAGCAGGTCCCGCAGCAGGGTGCGCTCGACCTCGGTGAGCTGTCCGAGCGGCTCGCGGGCGAAGTCCAGCGAGTCCCGGAGCCTGCCCGCCGTCTCCAGCCCCGCCGGGGTGGGCGCCGCGAGCTTGACCCGGCGGTCGGCCGGGTCGGGGCGCCGCTCCACCAGGCCGCGCGTCTCCAGCCGGTCGACGATCCCGGTGACGTTCGACGGCTCGCACCTGAGCTTCTGCGCGATCTTGCGCATCGGCACGGGCTCCAGGGAGAGCAGCCCGAGGACCCGGGCCTGCGCCCCGGTGAGGGAGTGCTGAGCGGCCGCCTGCTCGTACTCCGCGTAGTACCGCGAGACGACCGCGCCGATCAGTTCGACGACTTCGCGGGTCACGGGATCTGTGGGTGAGGCCATGGGGTTCATCGTACCCAGATACTTGACAACATGAAATATCCAGGAGCATGGTTGTTTGAGGTTGTGAAGTATCCGCAGCCTGAAGTTTTCTCGATGTGAAGCTTTCCCAGGAGGCCGTGCAGATGTCCGTACTTCCCGCGTCCAGCCGTGAGTGGCACCTCGTCGCCCGCCCGCACGGCTGGCCCACCCCCGCCGACTTCGCCCTCCGCGAGGTGCCCGTCAGTGCGCCCGGCGAAGGCCGCGTCCTCGTGCGCAACCTGCACTTCTCCGTCGACCCGTACATGCGCGGCCGGATGAACGACGTGAAGTCGTACATTCCCCCGTTCCGGCTCGACAAGCCCATGGACGGCGGCGCGGTCGGCGAGGTCATCGCCTCGAACGCCGAGGGCTTCGCCGTCGGCGACCACGTCCTGCACGGTCTCGGCTGGCGCGAGTACGCCGACGTCCCGGCCGAGCACGCCACCAAGGTCGACCCGGGCCTCGCCCCCCTCTCCAGCTACCTCGGCGTGCTCGGCATGACCGGCCTGACGGCCTACGCCGGCCTCTTCGAGGTCGCCTCCTTCAAGGAGGGCGACGCCGTCTTCGTCTCCGGCGCGGCCGGCGCGGTCGGCAGCCAGGTCGGCCAGATGGCCAGGCTCCGGGGCGCCTCCCGGGTCATCGGCTCCGCCGGCTCGGACGAGAAGGTCAAGCTCCTGGTCGAGGAGTACGGCTTCGACGCCGCCTTCAACTACAAGAACGGCCCGGTCAAGCAGCAGCTCCGCGAGGCCGCCCCCGACGGCATCGACGTCTACTTCGACAACGTCGGCGGGGACCACCTCGAAGCCGCGATCTCCTCGCTCAACGTGCACGGCCGCGCCACCATCTGCGGCATGATCGCGCAGTACAACGACACCGAACCGGTGCCGGGACCGCGCAACATGGCCATGATCATCGGCAAGCGGCTGCGCCTCCAGGGCGTCCTCGTCGGCGACCACTACGACCTGCAGGAACAGTTCGTGCGAGAGGTCGGCGGCTGGCTGCGCTCCGGCGAGCTGAAGTACCGCGAGACTTTCGTCGAGGGCATCGAGAACGGCACGGAGGCCTTCCTCGGTCTGCTCCGCGGCGACAACACCGGGAAGATGATCGTTTCGGTGACCGGCTAGTCTCTCCTCAGCCGTCGCGATCGTGGGCGCGAGTCGCGGCGAACCAGCAGAAGGAAGAGACAGATGTCCATCCAGCAGTCCGACGTCCTGTACACCGCCGTCGCCACCGCCGAGAACGGGCGCGACGGCCGTGTCGCCACCGACGACGGTCAGCTCGACGTCGTCGTCAACCCGCCGAAGGCCATGGGCGGCTCCGGCGCCGGCACCAACCCCGAGCAGCTCTTCGCCGCCGGTTACAGCGCCTGCTTCCAGGGTGCGCTGGGCGTCGTGGCCCGCAACGAGAAGGCCGACATATCGGGTTCGACGGTCACCGCCGAGGTCGGCATCGGCAAGAACGACGACGGCTTCGGCATCATCGTCAAGATCTCGGCGACCATCCCGAACGTGGACGCGGAGACCGCGAAGAGCCTTCTCGAGAAGGCCCACCAGGTCTGCCCGTACTCCAAGGCCACCCGCGGCAACATCACGGTCGAGCTGGCCGTCTGAGTTGCGCGTAAGCTGATGAGAGGCCGCACCCCGACCGACCGGGGTGCGGCCTCTTCTCTTCGCCGTGGACCGGACGTCAAGGAAGCCGCGGGCGCGCGCCCGATAGGGTGATCGGCATGCGTGATTTCGGGGCCGGGTTCGGTTATCTGCTGCAAGGTCAGAAGTGGGTCGGCCGGCACGGGCGGTGGCTCGGGTTCGGCCTGCTGCCGGGGCTCGTCACCCTCGTGCTGTACGTCGGCGCCCTCATCGGTCTCGGCTACGGCGCCGACGGCCTGGCGGCCTGGGCCACCCCGTTCGCCGACGACTGGACCTCGCCCTGGCAGGGACTCGTCCGCGGCTTCCTCACCGCCCTCGTCTTCGTCTTCGGGCTCTTCCTCGCGGTCATCACCTTCACCGCGGTGACGCTCCTGGTCGGCCAGCCGTTCTACGAGTCGCTCTCCGAGCAGGTCGACCGCACCGAGGGCGGCGACGTCCCCGAGTCCGGCCTGCCGCTCTGGCGCGAGCTGTGGATCTCGGCGCGCGACAGCGTGCGGATCCTGCTCCGGGTCGCGCTCTACGGCGTGCTGCTCTTCGCCGCCGGCTTCATCCCGGTGCTGGGCCAGACGGTGGTGCCGGTCCTCGGCTTCTGCGTCTCCGGCTTCTTCCTCGCCCACGAGCTGACGTCGGTCGCCCTCCAGCGCCGGAACGTCGAGCAGAAGGAGCGGCTGCGGATGCTGCGCGGGCGCCGGATGCTGACGCTGGGCTTCGGCGTCCCGCTGACGCTCTCGTTCCTCGTCCCCTTCCTCGCGGTGTTCCTGATGCCCGGCGCGGTCGCCGGGGCCACCCTGATGGCCCGTGAACTGACCGGGGAGGCGGCCCGCGACGACGAGGGCGACGCCGTCCCGGCGCCCGGGAACCCCTCCACCGCGGGCGGTAAGGCGACGCAGCACCTGCGCCGCTGAGCCCCCGAGCCGCTGTACGCCTCAGGAGACACAGCACCTGCGCCGCTGAACGCCCCCCGCGCCCCCGCGAGCCGCCGTACGCCTCCCGCGCCGGGCCGCCGCCCCACCGGCCTGGCGCGCCGCCGCTCAGCCGCGGCTCCTCATCGAGCCCCGGCCTCGTGATCCCCGACCGCGACGAGGACGTACCCCGGGTCGGCCGTCCCCGCGTCCGCGGTCCGCTCGCCGTCCGGCCCCCAGGCACCGCTCGCGCCTCCGCACTCGCCCGCTTCGCTCCGGCCCAGGACGTTCGCCAGCACCACGTGGAGCCCGAAGTCCCGGGCGCGTACGGGATAGACCTTCTCGAAGGAGTCGTTGTCGAGGGTGAGGACCGAACTGGCGAGATAGACCCGGCAGCCGTCGGCGGCGGCCCGCTCGGCGAGCTCCGGGAAGCGGTTGTCGTAGCAAGTGGCCAGGGCGAACCGGACGCCGTCGAGGACGAACCGGCCGTCCCGGTCGCCCGCCGCGAAGACCTCCCGCTCGACCCCGTACAGCCACCGCTTGTCGTAGCGGGTGAGCAGGCCGCCGTCGGGGCCGAGTACGAGCGAGGTGACCCCGGGCCGCCCCTCGGGCGTCCGCACCGGGCCGTTGACGACGGCGGCCGCCGCCACGGAACGGCAGGCTTCCCGCAGCGGCGCCAGGCGCTCGTCGTCCTCGGCGAGCCGGAGCCCCGGGTCGCGGTGGACGAGCGTCGGCTCGTACCCGGTCAGCGCCAGCTCGGGGAAGACGACGAGCCGCGCGCCGTCGGCGCCGGCCGACCGGATCAGCGCCGCCATGGTCCGGACGTTGGCCTCGATGTCCCCGGGGGCCGGGGTGAACTGCGCCGCTGCGATGATCATGTGCCCATCATCCCCGCCGTCCCGGCCCCGGCGGAACCCTTCAGGAGGAGCCGGCGGCCACCGCGAGGATCGCCCGCACCTGCGCGATGATGGCGAGCCGTTCGCGGACGAACTCGGGGTCGGTGACCGTGCCCGTCGCCGGGTCCGTGTTGCCCGCGCCGAACCGGAGGACAGGGGTGTGGACATGGCCGCCGGGCAGCGCGGACAGGCCGAGCCGGTCGCGGAGCAGGGTGGCGCGGTAGGCGATCTCGTTGGAGAGGTAGTCGCCGCCGCCCCCGGCCCGGGCGGTGGAGCCGGCCGTCGGCCCCTCCGGGCGGGTCACCGGGGCCGTCGCCCCGGCGGGGATCTCGGTCACCGTCGTGTTGTCGTAGACGGGGAAGGGCCCGGTGCCCGCGGCGACGATCGCGCGGTACGGGAGGGTGGTCGTCGTCCACTGCGGCCGGCCGGCCGGGTCGGTGACCGGAACCGTCTCCGTACGGGAGAGGTTCTCGTTGTCCGGGAAGCCGCCCCGCCAGGCGCCGTTGAACCGTTCGAGGTCGAAGCGGCCGACCCGGCCCTGGCTCACGGTGGTGAAGAGGTCCACGTGCGGCAGCCGGTCGCGCAGGGTCCGCTCGACCGTGCCGTCGGTGAAGTCCGCCCAGCGGACCGGGAAGACGGCCGTCTCGACCCGGGCGAGCCCGCCGTCCGCCGTGCGGATCCAGGTGCCGTCCAGGGCCAGCGCGGTCGCCCCTGACGGGTTGCCGATGCGGACGTCCCGGTCGAGCGTGAAGGGGTCGAAGCCGGTCAGCAGGACCTTCTTGAAGCCCTTGCCGGCGGGGTGGAGGATCGAGTCCTGGCCGCGCGAGGAGCGTTCGAGGCGGTCGAGGAGCCGGGTCCGCGCGGTGTCGTCGAGGGCGAACCCCGGGCTCCAGGAGCGCAGTTCGCGGGTCATGCCGAGCCGGGCCCAGTACAGCGGCCGGTCGTCGTCCCGGCTGAGGTCCCCTCGCACCGGCCCCCGGCCCTGGGCGCGGTCGACCGCGCGCCGCCACAGACGCGCGCCCTCCCGGTCGACGGTCCGCTCGGCCTCGCGGTAGGAGCCGGCGGCCGCCAGGGAGCGGCCGAAGCCGGCCGCCACGGTGTCGAAGCCGCTGCGCCGCAGGATCTCCTGGGGCACCGCCCGGTCCAGCCTGGCCTCCTCGACCGTGCCGGCCCGGACGCCGTCCCCGGCACCGACGGCGGCCCCGCCGCCCGCGCCGCCGCTCGGGACGGCCGAGGCCGGTGGTGGGACGAGGGCGAGGGCGGTGGCGACGAGGGCGAGTCCGAGCGGGGCGGTGCGTATCCGGGGCACGGTCGAGCCTTCCTTACGGGGCCGGTGACGGGCCCGGGAAGTATCCCGCCCCACCCGCAACTCCCGCTACGGCGCCTCCGCTTGCCCCGGCCGTCCCACGCGCCGCGCGTCCGGAGACAGCCCGCCCGGCCGCCCCGGTGTCCCCCTCCCGGCCGTCAGGCCCCGTCCGTCTCCCCGTCCCCGCGCAGCAGCGTCAGGAAGTCGCGGAAGGCCCCCGGCATGTCCACCGAGCCCGGGTCGAGCAGCCACTGGTACTGGAGGCCGTCCATCACCGCCGTGAGCAGCGGCGCGGCGCGCTCCGGGGTCAGGCCGCCGGGCAGCCGCTCGCCGAACTCCAGGCGCAGGACCTTCGCCATCTCCCCGCGGACCTGGGCGTACCGCTCGGTGAAGAACTCCCGCGCCGGGTGGCCGTCGGTCACGCTCTCGCCGAGCAGGGCGGAGAAGGTCTGCACGATCCCGGGGCGCATCGCGTTGTACTCCACCAGCGAGTCGAGCAGGTCGATCCGCCAGCCCTCGCGGTCCCGGCCGCCGCTGGTGTCCCACCGGTCGCGCTCCTCCAGGACCGCGACGAGCAGGGCCTCCTTCGTCGGGAAGTAGTGCAGCAGCCCTTGCTGGGTCAGGCCGACCCGCTCGGCGACGGAGCCCAGCGAGGCGCCGCGGTAGCCGCGCTCCGCGATCACCTCGAGGGCCGCCCGCACGATGTCCGCGCGCCGCTCCTCGCTCCTGGCCCGCACCATCGCCCGGCCCCTTCCTCGTCGGGGGTCCGCCACGGACGTGGGCGGACGTCCTGTCCGAGAGGACCGTACGCCATCCGAAGATAACGAAGGCATAACGTAACCTACCGCTCTACAGGTAACCGGGCCACCATGGCTGCCACACCACTCGACGAGGAGGAACGCCGTGGCAGAGATCAGTGCGGAGACCGGTGCGGGTACGGGCGCGGACGCGGCCCGTGAGCGGGCCGTCGAGGCGGCGCTCGCCCGGCTCGACCTGGACACCAAGGCCCGGCTGCTCGCCGGGCAGGACATGTGGTCGCTCCCGGCCCTGCCCGAGATCGGGCTCGCCTCCCTGGTCATGTCCGACGGGCCGGTCGGCGTCCGCGGGGTCCGCTGGACGGCCGACGACCCGTCGGTCGCGCTGCCGTCCCCGACCGCGCTGGCCGCCTCCTGGGACCCCTCCCTCGCCCGCCGCGCCGGCCGTCTCCTCGCCCAGGAGGCCCGCCGCAAGGGCGTCCACGTCGTCCTCGCCCCCACGGTGAACCTGCACCGCACCCCGCTCGGGGGCCGCCACTTCGAGGCGTACAGCGAGGACCCGTACCTCACCGGCGAGATCGGCACCGGCTATGTGCGGGGCGTGCAGGACGGCGGCGTCGGCACCACGGTCAAGCACTTCGTCGCCAACGACGCCGAGACCGACCGCTTCACCGTCGACAACAGGATCGCCCCCCGCCCGCTGCGGGAGCTCTACCTCGCCCCCTTCGAGGCCATCGTCACCCACGCCCGCCCCTGGGGCATCATGACCGCGTACAACCAGGTCAACGGCGTCACGATGACCGAGCACCACCAGCTCGTGAACGAGGTCCTGCGCGGCGAGTGGGGCTTCGACGGCTGCAACGTCTCCGACTGGATGGCCGCCCGCTCCACCCGGGGCGACATCGAGGGCGGCCTGGACGTCGCCATGCCTGGACCCACCACCGTCTACGGCGAGGCGCTCGCCGCCGCCGTCCGCGCAGGCGAGGTCGAGGAGACGGCCGTCGACGCGGCCGTCCGCAACGTCCTGCGGCTCGCCGCCCGGGTCGGCGCCCTGGAGGGCGCCCCGCCGGCCGTCACCGAGATCCCGGAGACCGTCGACGGCGACGCGCTGGCCCGGGAGATCGCCCACCGCGGTTTCGTCCTCGTCCGCAACGAGAACGGCGCCCTCCCGGTTGCCGCCGGCCGTACCGTCGCCCTCTCCGGCGCCGCCGCCCGCGACGCCCGGATCCTCGGCGGCGGCTCCGCCCAGGTCTTCCCCGCGCACACCGTCTCCCCGCTGGACGGCCTCACCGCGGCCCTCCCGGAAGGTGCCCTCACCTTCTCCGTCGGCGCCGACCCGAGCGACGAACTCGTCCCCGCCGGGCAGGGGTTCACCCTCCGTGCCGTCTGCCGCGACGCTGCCGGCACCGTCCTCGGCGAGGGCAGCCTGCCCAACGGCCAGGTGCAGTGGATCGGCGACGACCTCCCGGCCGGCGTCACCCACGAGGCCCTCGCCTCCATCGAGGTCGTCGGCACCTTCACCCCGCGGGAGAGCGGCGCCCACTCCTTCGGCACCCGCGGCCTCGGCGCCTTCACCCTCACCGTCGCCGGCGAGACCGTCTTCGACGGCGTCCAGGCGATGGGGCCGGAGACCGACCCCTTCGAGGCGTTCTTCGGCGCCCCCGTCGAACGCGCTTCGATCCCGCTCACCGCGGGCGAGAGCGTCGAGGTGTCGCTCCTCCACGTCCTCGACAAGGAGTTCGCCGCCCCGCTGCCGGCCGTGATGTTCTCCTTCGTCCACCTCGCGCCGCGCCGCGACCCCGACGAACTGATCGCCGAAGCCGTCGAGGCCGCCCGCGCCGCCGACACCGCCGTCGTGGTCGTCGCCACCACCGAACGCGTCGAGTCCGAGGGCTTCGACCGCAAGGACCTCGCCCTCCCCGGCCGCCAGGACGACCTCGTACGGGCGGTCGCCGCCGCCAACCCCCGCACGGTCGTCGTCGTCAACGCCGGTTCCCCGGTCGAGATGCCCTGGCGCGACGAGGTCGCCGCCGTCCTCCTCGGCTGGTTCCCCGGACAGGAGGGGGGCGCCGCGCTCGCCGACGTCCTGACCGGCGCCGCCGAGCCCGGCGGCCGCCTGCCCACCACCTGGCCCGTCGCCCTCGCCGACGTCCCGGTCACCGCCACCACCCCGACCGACGGCGCCCTCTCCTACGACGAGGACGTCTTCATCGGCTACCGCGCCTGGGACAAGGCGGGCGCCGTCCCCGCGTACGCCTTCGGCCACGGCCTGGGCTACACCACCTGGACGTACGACGCACTGGACGTGACCCCGGACAGCGCCACCGTCCGCCTCACCAACACCGGCACCCGCACCGGCCGCGAAGTCGTCCAGATCTACCTCGCGCCGACCGCGGACACCGTCGAGCGGCCGGCCCGATGGCTCGCCGGATTCGGATGCGCGGAGGCGGAGCCCGGGGCGTCCGTGGAGGTCGAGATCCCGCTGCCCCGCCGCGCATTCGAGATCTGGGACGAGGAGAAGCACGCCTGGTCCCTCGTCCCCGGAACCTACGAGGTCAGGGCCGCGCACTCGCTGGCCGACACCCGCCGGACGGCCGTCCTGGACGTGTGACCGGCCGCCGGACCGGCCGTCAGCGGCCCACCCGGACCGGCCGTCGCCGACGGCCGGAACCCCCGAAGACGAGCCCCGGGGCGGACCCTGACATCCGCCCCGGGGCTTGCCCGCGCCTGTGCCGGGACCCGCGCCGCCGGATCAGCGCGTCGAGAAGAGGTAGCCCGTCTCGGAGGCGTACAGCTCGCCCGGACGCAGCACCGAGGACGGGAAGGCGGGCCGGTTCGGCGAGTCCGGGAACCGCTGGGTCTCCAGCGCGATCCCGGTGTGCGCCTCCGACGCGTAGACCTGGAGCCCCGGTTCGCTCGTCACCACCGTCACCACCCGCCCGGTCACCGGGGAGTACAGCTCGCACGCGTCCGCGGCGCCCGTGTCGAGCACGAAGTTGTCGTCGATGCCGACGCCGGCCGGCCGCGGCGTACGGAAGTCGAGCCGGGTGCCGCCCACCGGGGTGATCTCCCCGGTCGGCACCCCGGTCCCGTCCATCGGAGTGAAGTGCCCGGCCGACACCCGCAGTTCGTGCGCGCCGCCCAGGTCCCAGTACGCGTGGTTCGTCAGCGCCACCACCGTCGGGGCGTCCGTCCGCGCGCGGTAGGAGATCCGCAGCCCGTCCTCGTCGAGCGCGTACGTGACGGAGACGTCCAGGCGGCCCGGGAAGCCCTCCTCGCCGTCCGGGCTCACCCGCGACAGCCTGACGCCGCCCTCGACCTCCTCCGCGTCCCACACGTGCTTGTCGAAGCCGCGCTCGCCGCCGTGCAGGCTGTGCGGGCCGCCGTTGCGGGCCAGCCGGTGCGTCCGGCCGTCCAGGGTGAAGGCCCCGCCCGCGATCCGGTTGGCGTAACGCCCCACCAGAGCGCCGAAGTACGGCTCCGGGCGCTTCAGATAGCCGCCCAGGTCCGGGAAGCCGAGGACCGCTTCGCCCGGTGTGCCGTCCCGGTCCGGCGTCAGGACCGACTGCACGATGCCGCCGTAGGTCAGCACCCGCACCCGCACGGCGTCCCGCTCCAGCGTCCAGCGCCGCACGTCCGTACCGTCGACCGAACCGAAGGGCTCACTCGTGATCCTCATGATCCGGAACCCTACGCGGGGGGCTCGATCGCCGTCACCTGCCGGTGGGCGATCTCCGCGAGCCGCGCCTGTCCGTCCCGGCTCGGATGGAACCAGTCCCAGGGGCTGAGCTGCGCCCCGCCGAAGGGGAACGCGAAGACCGCCCCGCCGTCGTACCGGCAGCGCACGTCCTTCGCGCAGACCTCCTTCAAGGCGGTGTTGTACGCCGCCACCCGGTCGGCCACCAGCGTGCGGCGCCGCTCGGCCGCCGGCGACGCGTCCAGCGGGTCGGCCAGCATGGAGGCGCAGATCCCCAGCTTCCACACCTCGCGGCCCATGGCGCTGACCCGCCCGGTCGCCCACAGCCGCCGCAGGTCCGGCACGCTCGTCACGTACACCTGCGCCTTCGGCGCGTCCGCGCGCAGGGCGGCCAGCGACGAGGCGAAGGAGGTCCGGAACTCCTCGACCGGCGTCATCAGTTCCGTCCGGTCGCGGCAGGCGTCGTTGGCGCCCATCATCACCGTCACCAGCTCCGGCCGCGCGGCGGCGGCCCGCTCCATCTGCCCCGGCAGCTCGGCCATCCGCGCCCCGGTCCGCGCCAGGTTCCAGCTGTGCCCGGCCACTCGTTCGGGGCCGAGCAGCCGCAGCGCGAGGCTGTTGACGGCGGCGTCCGTGCCGGTCGCCCAGGAGGCCTCGGGGCAGTCCGCCAGGACCGTACAGGCGTCGAAGGCGCGGGTGATGGAGTCGCCGACGGCGGCGAGGGAGGCGGGGGTGGGGTCCCAGACGAACGCCGGTTTCGGCCGGGGCCGGGGCTTCGCCGAGGAGTCCGGCGCGGCCTCGCTCCCCGCCGTGTCACAACCCGTCAGCACGCCCCCGCACAGCAGGAACCCGGCCGCGGCGGCGACCGCGGTACGAAAACGATGTCGGCCGCGCATGGCCCGATCCCTCCTGCGGCTTCCGTTCGGCGTCCTGGCGGGTGAAAGCTTGGTGTCCAGCCGCCCTCGGACCGACCGTACGTCACCCCAAGGGCGGTGCGGCACGGTAGCTTTTCCCCCGTCGAACCAGCGGCACCCGTGCCGACCGGCTCCGGTAAATTACATCACGTCACATACTGTCCCTTTTTCGGTGGTTTGCGAAGTTTCTCCCCCAATGCTGTTTACTGAGGCCGCTGGGAAAGGCGAACCTCGTCCCACACTGGAGGTCCCGGTGACGACACGTGGAGTCCTGTACGTTCACTCCGCACCGCGCGCGCTGTGCCCGCACGTCGAATGGGCGGTGGCGGGCGTCCTCGGTGTGAGAGTCCAGCTCGACTGGATCCGCCAGCCGGCGTCCCCCGGCACCTGGAGAGCCGAGTTCTCCTGGCAGGGCCAGACCGGCACCGCCTCCAAACTCGCCTCCGCGCTGCGCGGCTGGCAGATGCTCCGCTTCGAGGTCACCGCGGAGCCCTGCGCCACGGCCGAGGGCGAACGCTACAGCGCCACCCCCGCGCTGGGCATCTTCCACGCCGTCACCGGCATGCACGGTGACATCCTCATCCCCGAGGACCGCCTGCGCGCCGCCCTGGCTCGCTCGGCGCAGGGCGAGACCCAGCTGGAGGCGGAGATCGCCAAGCTGCTCGGCAAGCCCTGGGACGACGAGCTGGAGCCCTTCCGCTACGCGGGCGAGGGCGCCCCGGTCCGCTGGCTCCACCAGGTCGTCTGACCCCCGGCTCGCGGCGGATCCGCACCGCCCCCGTACCGGCACGCGAAAGGCCCGCCCCCTTCCGGGGACGGGCCTCCCGCGCGGGATGTCCGGTCAGACCGTACGGAACGCCAGGACCACGTTGTGGCCGCCGAAGCCGAACGAGTTGTTGATCGCGGCGATCGTGCCCTGCGGCAGGTCGCGCGGCTCGTCGCGGACGATGTCGGCGTCGACGCTCTCGTCCAGGTCGTCGACGTTGATCGTCGGCGGGGCGACGCGGTGGTGCAGCGCCAGGACCGTCGCGACGGTCTCGATGCCGCCCGCGCCACCCAGCAGGTGACCCGTCATCGACTTCGTCGCGGAGATCGCGACATGGTCCAGGTCGTCGCCCAGGACCTGGCGCAGCGCCTTGATCTCGGCGACATCGCCCTGCGGCGTCGACGTGGCGTGCGCGTTGAGGTGGACCACCTCGGACGGCTTCAGGTCCGTCGACTCCAGGAGGTTGCGCATCGCGGCGGCGATGCCCCGGCCGGTCGGCTCCGGCTGCGCGATGTGGTGGCTGTCGGCCGACAGGCCCTGCCCCAGCACCTCGCAGTAGATCCGCGCGCCGCGCGCCTTCGCGTGCTCCTCGGACTCGAGGATCACCACGCCCGCGCCCTCGCCGAGGACGAAGCCGTCCCGGGCGGTGTCGTACGGACGCGAGGCCTTCGCCGGCTCGTCGTTGTTCTTGGACATCGCCATCATGTTGGCGAAGGCCGCGATCGGAAGCGGGTGGATCGCCGCCTCCGTGCCGCCGGCCACGACCACGTCGGCCCGGCCGGTACGGATCATCTCGACGGCGTAGCCGATCGCCTCGGCGCCCGACGCGCACGCGGAGACCGGAGTGTGCACGCCCGCCTGGGCGTTCACCTCCAGACCGACGTTGGCGGAGGGGCCGTTCGGCATCAGCATGGGAACGGTGTGCGGGGAGACGCGGCGGACGCCCTTCTCCTTCAGCACGTCGTACTGGTCGAGCAGAGTCGTGACACCGCCGATGCCGGAGGCGATGACGGAGCCGAGCCGCTCGGGCGCGATCTTCTCGTCCTCACCGGCCGGGGCGGTGTAGCCCGCGTCGGCCCACGCCTCGCGGGCCGCGATCAGCGCGAACTGCGCCGAGCGGTCCAGCTTGCGGGCCAGCGGGCGGGGCAGGACCTCGCCCGGGTCGACCGCGGCGGGCGCGGCGATCTGCACGGGCAGTTCGGCGAAGCGGTCGCCCTCGAGGGGCTTGACGCCGGAGCGTCCCGCGATCAGACCTTCCCAGGTCGATGCGGAGTCGCCACCCAGCGGTGTGGTTGCGCCGAGACCGGTGACGACCACGGTGCGATTGGTCGAGTTCACAGGAATTCTTTCTCCACGTGTTGATGGTCGAATGACGGCGCCACCGCCGGGTGGCATACCGAGTCAGCAGGGGCCGAATCAGCCCTGGTGCTTCAGGATGTAGTCGGTCGCGTCGCCGACCGTCTTCAGGTTCTTGACGTCCTCGTCCGGGATCTTGACGTCGAAGCGCTCTTCGGCGGCCACAACGACCTCGACCATGGACAGCGAGTCGACGTCCAGGTCGTCGGTGAAGGACTTGTCCAGCTGGACGTCCTCGGCCGGGATGCCGGCGATCTCGTTCACGATCTCGGCGAGACCTTCGACGATCTCTTCCTGGGTGAAGGCCATGTTGGCGCTCCTTCTGTGATTGCTTCGGTAAAAGGGCTTCCGGAAGATCCGGTGTGCCTAGGGGAGGGTAACGACCGTCGCGGCGTAGACGAGACCCGCCCCGAAGCCGATGACGAGCGCGGTGTCGCCGCTCTTCGCCTTCCCGGTCGCCAGGAGCCGCTCCATCGCGAGCGGAATCGAGGCGGCCGAGGTGTTGCCGGTGGTCTCGACGTCACGGGCGACCGTCACGTGCTCCGGCAGCTTCAGTGTCTTCACCATCGAGTCGATGATCCGCATGTTCGCCTGGTGCGGGATGAAGACGTCCAGTTCGTCCGCCGTGATGCCGGCGGCGTCCAGGGCCTGCTGGGCGACCTTCGCCATCTCGAAGACGGCCCAGCGGAAGACCGCCTGACCCTCCTGCGTGATGGCGGGGAACTTGATCTCGCCCTGCTCGTTGAGGGGCAGCTTCGAGACGTCGCCGACGTGGAACTCGTTCCACGGCACGGTCTGCTTGATGGTCTCGGACTTGTCGCCCTCCGAACCCCAGACCGAGGGGCCGATGTGCGGCTCGTCCGAGGGGCCGACCACGACCGCGCCGGCGCCGTCGCCGAAGAGGAAGGCCGTCGCGCGGTCCTCCAGGTCGGTCAGGTCGCTCAGCCGCTCGACGCCGATCACGAGGACGTACTCCGCAGAGCCCTCGACGATCATGCCCTTGGCGAGCGTCAGGCCGTAGCCGAAGCCCGCGCAGCCGGCGGAGATGTCGAACGCGGCCGGCTTGCCGGCGCCGATCCTGTCGGCGATCTCGGTGGCCACGGCCGGGGTCTGCTTGAAGTGGGAGACCGTCGAGACGATCACCGCGCCGATCTGCTCCGGGTCGATCCCGGCGTCGGCGATGGCCTTGCCCGAGGCCTCCACCGACATCGCGGCGACGGTCTCCTCGGGGGAGGCCCAGTGGCGGGTGGAGATACCGGAGCGCGAGCGGATCCACTCGTCGGACGAGTCGATCTTCTCGAGGATCACCTCGTTGGGCACGACCCGGGTGGGGCGGTAGCCGCCGACACCCAGGATCCGCGCGTACGGGGCGCCCTTGCTGGGCTTGATCTTCGACATGCTTCTCGGCTCCTTCTCAGGCTGCGCTTGCAGTCTCGGCGATCAGCGTGCGGGCCGCGTCGAGGTCGTCGGGCGTCTTCAGAGCGACCGTGCGGACACCCGGCAGCGCGCGCTTGGCGAGACCGGTCAGCGTGCCGCCGGGGCACACCTCGATCAGCGCCGTGGCGCCCAGGGCCTGGAAGGTCTCCATGCACAGGTCCCAGCGGACCGGGTTGGCGACCTGGCCGACGAGACGCGCGATGATCTCGGCACCCTCGGTGACCACCCGGCCGTCCTTGTTCGAGACGTACCGCACGGAGGGAGCGGAGACGGTCAGTTCCCGTGCCGCGGCCTCCAGCTTCTCGACCGCGGGAGCCATGTGGTGCGTGTGGAACGCGCCGGCGACCTGGAGCGGGACGACCCGGCGGACGCCCTCGGGCTTGTCCTCGGCGAGCGCGGCCAGCTGCTCCAGGGTGCCGGCGGCCACGATCTGGCCGGCGCCGTTGACGTTGGCCGGGGTCAGGCCGAGCTTCTCGAGGTGGGGAACGGTCACCTCGGGGTCGCCGCCGAGCAGCGCGGACATACCGGTCCGGGTGATCGCGGCGGCCTCGGCCATCGCCAGCCCGCGCGTCCGTACGAGACGCAGGGCGGCGGTGTCGTCGAGGACGCCGGCGAACGCGGCGGCGGTGAACTCGCCGACGCTGTGGCCGGCGACGGCGCCGGCCGCGTCAGCGGCGGACGTCCCCGCGCCGAGCGCGGCGGCGGAGAGCAGGCCGGCCGCGACGAGCAGCGGCTGGGCCACGGCGGTGTCGCGGATCTCGTCCGCGTCGGCCTTCGTGCCGTAGTGGGCGAGGTCGAGTCCGATGGCCTCGGACCAGGCGTCGACGCGGTCGGCGGCGCCGGGCAGTTCGAGCCAGGGGGTCAGGAAGCCGGGCGTCTGAGCGCCTTGGCCGGGAGCGACGAGTACGAGCACCCTCACACTCTCTCTTGTGGACGGTCTCGGGCGCCCGTGGGGACAGGGACGAAGAACCGTCGGGGGAATTGTTGGTGTTCGACAAAAGTCTAGGACTGCGTATCGGCGTCGGCCAAGCGTCCCAGGATGAGCGCGATCCGCAGGGTGAAGGCGGAACGGACATCGGAGGGTGACCAACCGGTGACGTCGGTCACACGTCGAAGCCGGTAGCGCACGGTGTTGGGGTGGACGAAGAGCATCCTGGCGGCGCCTTCCAGACTGCTCGCCTGCTCCAGATAGACGCTCAGTGTTTCCAGCAGCGCCGACCCGGCTTCCTCCAGCGGTCTGTAGATCTCCTCCACCAACTGGTCGCGGGCCGAGGGGTCC
Organism: Streptomyces sp. NPDC048353; assembly: GCF_055587165.1. NCBI lineage: Bacteria > Bacillati > Actinomycetota > Actinomycetes > Kitasatosporales > Streptomycetaceae > Streptomyces > Streptomyces sp. NPDC048353. The sequence goes on from NZ_JBVJGU010000001.1 coordinate 593,030, forward strand.
GAGGCGATCGCGCGCTCCGGAAGGAGATCGTCCGCCAGGACCGGCCGCGGGGCGTCCTGCCACGCCGAACAGGCCTTGAGCCCGGCGGCGGCGGCCTGCGCGGACCGGGTCGCGGCGAGCAGGTCGGGGACGACCGGGCCCGCGACGACCGGCCCGGCGGCGTACGGGCCGATCAGGGCCTTGGCGACGTGGAGGGGGTTGTCGTTGCCGCCGGCGATGACCACGAGGCGGTCGCCGAGGACACCGGTGAGGACCTGGAGCTTGGCGTGCCGGGCGGCGCGGCGGATCGCCTCGACGGTCAGCTCGCTGTCGCCGTCGGGGGCGGTGCCGAGGACGACGCAGACGTGGTCGGGGGAGTTCCAGCCGAGGGCGGCGGCGCGGGAGACGGCGCCCTCGTCGGCCTCGCCGGAGAGCACCGCGTTGACGACCAGGGATTCCAGCCGGGCGTCCCACGCGCCGCGTGCCTCGGCGGCCTGGGCGTAGACCTGGGCGGTCGCGAAGGCGATCTCACGGGCGTAGACGAGCAGCGCCTCACGGAGGACGGACTCGTCGCCGGGGGCGGCGACCTCCTCGATCGCGGTCTCCATCACCTCGATCGTGGTGCGCACCATCTCGACGGTCTGCCGCAGCGTGATGGCACGGGTCAGCTCGCGGGGCGCGGTGCCGAAGACGTCGGTGGAGATCGCCTGCGGGGTCTCGGGGTGCCGGAACCACTCGGTGAACGCGGCGATGCCGGCCTGGGCGACCAGACCGATCCACGACCGGTTCTCGGGCGGCATCGCCCGGTACCACGGCAGCGTCTCGTCCATGCGCGCGATGGCGTTGGCGGCGAGCCGCCCGGAGGACTGTTCGAGGCGCTTGAGGGTCGCGGGATGCGGATGAGCGGCGTTCGTGGGTTCAGGCACGGACCAAGGGTGCCTTATCGGGCCGACCGCGTGCGGGGTCGGGCTACCGTCTGGGGCGTGATGACGATTCAGCGCGCCGGGGCGCGTTACCACGGGGGCGATCCGGACGCCGGGATCGACACCCGTCACGCCTTCTCCTTCGGGGCGCACTACGACCCGGACAACATCCGCTTCGGCGCGCTCCTCGCCTGCAACGAGGAGCGTCTCGCGCCCGGCGCCGGGTTCGCGGAGCATCCGCACAGCCACACCGAGATCGTCACCTGGGTCGTGGAGGGCGAGCTGACCCACCACGACTCGGCCGGGCACACCACCGTCGTCCGCGCCGGCGACGTCCAGCGGCTCAGCTCCGCCGGGGGCGTACGGCACGAGGAACGCAACGACGCCGACGTGCCGCTGGTCTTCGTCCAGATGTGGCTCGCCCCTCTGGAGCCGGGCGGCGACCCGTCGTACGAGATCGTCCGGGGCATCGCCGACTCGACGCCGTACGCCCTCCCGCGGGCCGCCGCCATGCTGCACGTCCGGCGCCTGGAGGCGGGGGCACGGACCGCCGTGCCCGACGCCGGCCTCGTGTACGCGCACGTGGTCCGGGGCGCGGTGCGCCTCGACGGGGAGGAGCTGGCCGCCGGGGACGCGGCCCGCCTCACCGGCACCCGGGACCTCGCGCTCCTCGCGACGGCCGACGCGGAGGTCCTGCTCTGGGAGATGCGCGCCGACTGACCACCGGCCGGGGGCGCTCCGGGGGCCCGCCTCCGCCTGGCGGCGCGCCGGAGCGTGACCCCGCCGAGCCCCCGCCGTCACGCGGCGCGCGGCCCCGCTCGTCGCACGGCCCGGCTCGTCGCACAGCCCCGCCGTCGCGCGGCGCGCGCCTCACGCGAGTGCGCTCTTCGCCTTCCACTGCTCCCAGCTCGTGTTCCACGCGCCGTAGCCGTTCCCCTCCGCGACCGTCCCCTTCGTGTCCGCGCCCCGGATCTCGAAGGGATCCCCCGCCCGGACCTGGCCGTAGAACCACGCCGCGTCGCCGTCGCTCATGCCGATGCAGCCGGAACTCCTGTTGGCGCGGCCGAAGTGCGCCGCGTTCCACGGGGCGGCGTGCGCGTACATCCCCGACCAGGTCAGCCGCATCGAGAAGTCGACCATCTTGTCGTAGGCGTCGCCGAGGCCGACCGTCTCGGAGTTCATGTTGATCGTGCCCTCCTTCGCCATCAGCACCGCCGTCCCGCGCCAGGACCGCTTGTCGCCACCGGGCGTCCCGCCCGACACGGGAATCGTGCGCAGCGGACGCCCGTCCCTCTCCAGCACCAGCTTCTTGCGGTCCAGGTCGACTTTCACCACCTGCGCCGCGCCCGCGACCGTGAACCCGGTGCGGTAGTCGCGCACGAACCAGCCCCCGCCCGAGTCCGTGCCGTTCAGCGTCGCGTCGAGGGTGATCTTGGTGCCCGGCTTCCAGTACTCCTTCGGCCGCCAGTCCACCCGGTCGTTGCCCGACCAGTCCTTCAGCCAGCCCCACGACCCGACGGTGCCGTTCGACGTCGTGACCTTGAGCTGCCGTTCCACCTCGGCCTTGTGCGTCACCGGCCGGTCGAAGACGATCGACAGCGGCTGTCCGACCCCGACCGTCGTGTCCTTCCCGGGCGCCAGCGTCACCTTGTTCACCCGCGTCGCCTCGGGCGTGGTGAACGTCGACCGGGTCGTCGTCTCCTTCCCGCCCGCCGTGCGGGCCGTCGCCTCCACGTGGTACGAGGTGCCCGGCGCCGCCTTCCGGTCCGAGACCCAGGACGCCCCGCCGGCGCCGGTACGGCCCGCCAGCACGCCGCCGTCCGCGTCGACGACCTTCACCACCGTCAGCGCCCCGCCCGTCGCGGTGACGGTCACGGTCCGCCCGGCCGCCGGGCTCACGACGGTCACCTTCGCCGGGCTCTCGGCCGGCTTCGCGTCCTCCGCCGCCCGGGGCGCGCTCGCCGCACCCGCCGAACAGGCGGCCAGCGAGCCGCAGAGGGCCACGGCCGCGAGCAGCGGACGTATGCGAGCGCGGGAACGGGTACGTGCGGGCATCACGGAGGCCTCCGGGAAACGTGTGGGATGCCCGGACTGTAGGCCGCCGAGAGGCCGCGGAGAACGGCCCGCACCCCGTGTGACAAGGGCTGGGGCGGAACGGTCATCGTCCCGTCACACACGACGCGCGGCACGGTCAAGGACGGCTGTGAGCATCCTGTGCGCCCCCCGACCGAGGGGGCGGAACAAGGAGGCTTCCGTTGTGTCAGCTCTGCTCGTGACGGCCGCGCCCCACCCGACCACGCGCGTACAGCCCCTCACCGCCGAGGAGTACCGCGCCTTCCTCACCAGGAGCGGCGCCGGCGCCGGTTTCCTCCAGCTTCCCTCCTGGGCCGGGGTGAAGGACGGCTGGAGCCACCGGCTCCTCGGCTGGGGTCCCGAGAACGGACACCTCACCGGAGTCGCCCTCGTCCTGCTGCGCACCTTCCCCGGCACCCGCAAGTCCTTCGCCTACCTCCCCGAAGGGCCCGTCGCCGACTGGTCCGACCCCGACATCGACGGCTGGCTCACCCCGCTGCTCGGGCACCTGAAGGCCGCCGGCGCCTTCGCCGTACGCATCGGGCCCTCGCCCGACTTCCGCCGCTGGAACGCCGCCACCCTGAAGGCCCACACCGGGCCGGGCCGCCGCCTGGCCGACGTCCTCGCCGACGAGGTCGACCCGCTCGGCACCGCCGTCGCCGAACGGCTCCGTTCCCGCGGCTGGCGCCGCTGCGGCGGGGACTCCACCCAGGACTCCGACGGCGCCGACGCCCAGCCCCGGCTCGTCTACCGCGTGCCGCTCGCCGGCCGCACCTCCGACGACCTGTGGAACGGCCTCAACCAGGAGTGGCGGCGCAACATCCGCAAGGCCCGCGCCCGCGGCGTGGAGGTCGTCGTCGGCTCCGCCGCCGACCTGCCCGACTTCTACCGGCTGCTGCGGATCACCGAGGAGCGCGACGGCTTCCGGCTCGGCCGCTCGCTCGCGTACTACGAGCGTCAGTACGCGGTCCTCAACGCCGAGGAACCGGGCCGGATGAAGCTGTACCTCGCCCGCCACGAGGGAGAGACCCTCGCCGCCCACACCATGATCACCGTCGGGAAGCGGGTCTGGTACCAGACGGGCGCCTCCGCCGACCACCGGCGCGAGGTCCGCCCCTCCAACGCCCTGCAGTGGCGGATGCTGCTCGACGCCCACGCGCTCGGCGCCGACGTCTACGACATGCGCGGGGTACCCTCCACCCTTGATCCGGACGTCCGCGCCCACGGTCTGCTGCGCTGGAAGCTCGGCACGGGCGGACAGGCCGTCGAGACGCTGGGGGAGTGGGAGACACCGTTGGCCGGCACGACCAATCACACGCTGTACCGGGCCTTCCAGGCCTATCTGGCCCGCCGATGACGCCTTCGGCCTCCCTCGCTCCCGAACCCGCGCCGGGCCCCGGCCCGGTGCCCGGGGCCGGGCCCGGCGGGGCCGTGCGCGTCTCCGTGCCCGGCCCGGCGTCCGCGCCCGCCACCGAGGCCGTCCCCGGCCCCGCCGCGCGACGGACGTCCGTGCTGCGCAGCGGGGCGCTGATGGCCGGCGGGTCGCTGGTCTCCCGCGCCACCGGATTCGTCCGCTCCGCCGTCGTCGCGGCGGCGCTCGGCATCGGCCCGATCGCCGACGGGTACGCGGTCGGCAACTCCGTCCCCACCATTGTCTACATGCTGCTCCTCGGCGGGGCCCTCAACGCCGTCTTCGTCCCCGAGCTGGTCAAGGCGGCCAAGGAGCACGAGGACGGCGGGGTCGCCTACACCGACCGGCTGCTCACCCTCTGCGTCCTGGGCCTGCTGCTCCTCACGGCGGGCGCCGTGCTCGCCGCGCCGGCGATCGTCGACCTCTACACCGACTACACCGGCGAGCGGCTGTCGACGACGGTCGCCTTCGCGCGGTACTGCCTGCCGCAGATCTTCTTCCTGGGACTCTTCACCCTCCTCGGGCAGGTCCTGAACGCGCGCGGCCGGTTCGGCGCGATGATGTGGACCCCGGTCCTCAACAACGTCGTCGTCATCGCCGTGTTCGGCCTCTACCTGGCCACGGTGGCGACCGGCGGCGGGTCCCTCACCGCCGGCGAGACGGCCCTGCTCGGCTGGGGCACGACGGCGGGGATCGCGCTCCAGGCCCTCGCGCTGGTGCCCTCCCTGCGCGCGGCCGGCTTCCGCTGGCGTCCCCGCTTCGACTGGCGGGGCAGCGGACTCACCGCGCCGCTGCGGTCGGCCGGCTGGCTGGTGCTCCTCGTCCTCACCAACCAGGCGGCCTACTGGGTGACCACCCGGCTCGCCACCGCGGCCGGCCTGCGGGCGGCCGACCTCGGCATCGACGGGGGCGTCGGCTTCGCCGCGTACAACAACGCCTATCTGCTGTGGGCCGTGCCGCACGGCATCGTGACCGTCTCCCTGATGACCGCCCTGCTGCCCCGGATGAGCGGCGCGGCGGCCGACGGCGACCTGGCGGGGGTGCGGCGGGACGTCTCGTACGCGCTGCGGACGAGCACGGCGGCGGTCGTCCCGGCGGCGTGCGCGCTGTTCGCGCTGGCGGTGCCGGTGATGGGCCTCGTCTTCGAGTACGGCAGGACCGACGCCGAGGACATCCGGCGGATGTCCTGGATCCTGACGGCCTTCGCGCCGGGTCTGATCGCCCTGTCCGGCCAGTACGTCTGCACCCGCGCCTTCTACGCGCTGCGCGACACCCGCACCCCGTTCCTGCTGAACCTGGCGATCGCCGGCCTCAACGCGGGCCTGTCCTGGACCGCCTACGCCGTCCTCCCCGCCTCCTGGGCGGTGGCGGGCATGGCGGCGGCGTACTCGCTGGCGCTCTGGGCGGGCTGGGCGCTCACCGCGTACGTCCTGCACCGGCGCCTGACGCGCGGCGCGGACCGGGCGTCGGCGGGGGCTCCCGCGACGCCCGCCCCCGAAGGCACGGACGGCGCCGGTCGCGCCGGGGCGGCGGGCGCGCTCGGACGGCTCCTGCTCGCCGCCGTCCCCGCGACCGGCCTCGGGCTGTTCCTCGCCGACGCGACCGCCCCCGCCGGTCCGCCGGCGGCCGCGGCCGCCGGTGCGGCGGGCATCCTCGGCGTCTTCGCGCTGCTGGCCCGCCCGCTCCGGCTCACGGAGGTGCGGGCCCTGCTGACCGGCGCCACCGCCCGCCTTCGCACCCTCACCCGCCGCACCTGACCCGGTGGGGGCCCCGCCCGCCCCGCCGCCCCTGCCCCGCCGCACCGGACCCGGCCGGGCGCCGCCCCCGGCCCCGCGAGGACCGGCCGGGGCACCGCGGCCCCGGCACCCGGCCCCGATCGTCCGCCCGACACCTTGGGATACTCGACCTCATGCCCCGCGTGCTCCTCATAGAAGACGACCCCTCCGTCCGCGAAGGGGTCGAGCTCGGCCTGCGCCGCCGGGGCCACGAGGTGCGGACCGCCGCCACCGGAGAGGCGGGGCTCGCCGCGCTCGGGGAGTTCCGGCCGGATCTGCTCCTCCTCGACCTGATGCTCCCCGGCATGAACGGGGTCCAGGTCTGCCGCCGGGTCCGGGAGACCAGCCAGCTCCCGATCATCATGCTCACCGCCCGCGGCGACGACTTCGACGTCGTCATCGGGCTGGAGGCCGGCGCCGACGACTACATCGTCAAGCCCGCCCGTACCGAAGTCATCGAAGCCCGCATACGCGCCGTCCTGCGGCGGATCGAGGAGCCCGGCGCGGGCCGGCCCGCCGTCGAGTTCCACGGCGAACTCGCCGTCGACCGCGCCGGACTCACCGTCGCCAAGAACGGCGAACGCCTCGCCCTCGCCCCCTCCGAGCTGAAGCTCCTCCTCCATCTGACCGCCGCCCCCGAGCAGGTCTTCAGCCGCCAGCAGCTCCTCGAACACGTCTGGGAGCACAGCTACCACGGCGACGCCCGCCTGGTCGACGCCTGCGTCCGCCGGCTGCGCACCAAGATCGAGGACCCCGCCGGAGCCCCCCGCTACATCCAGACCCTGCGCGGCTTCGGCTACCGCTTCGGCCCGCTGTGAGCGCCCGCCGCGCCCAGCGCCGCCGCCCCTTCGGCCTGCGCACCCGGCTCGTCCTCGCCTTCCTCCTCGTCGCCGCCGTCGGCTGCGGCACCACCGCCGCGCTGACCTACCGCGCCGCCCGCAACGCCGTCCTCGAACAGGCCCAGGACACCGCGGTGTCCGCCTTCCGCGAGCGCGTCCAGGTCCTCAACGTCTCGCTGCCGATCGAGAAGGAATCCCTCCGCTACGACCTCCAGCAGATCGCCCGCCAGGGCAAGCCGCGCCCCTGGCGGGTCTACGCCGAGTACGGCTCCCTCCGCGTCTCCTCCGCCGACCGCCCCGCCTCCACCGTCATCACCCCCGAACTGCGCTCCCGTGCCCGGGCCTCGGCCCACGGCTCCTTCCAGCGGGTCGTCAAGGACGGCCGGCCCTATCTGACCGTCGCCGTCCCCGCCGTCTTCCGGGCGCACACCCCGGCCAAGGCCGTCCACCGCACCGGCCTCGTGCTCTACGCCGTCATGGACCTCGACGTCGAGGAGGCCAACGTCGAGGCGATGGTCCTCGCCGCCCGCGACGGCGCCCTGCCCGCGCTCGCCGTCGCGCTCATCCCCGCCCTGCTCGCCGCCCGCAGCGTGCTCCGGCCGGTACGGGAGCTGCGGCGGGCGGCCGACTCCATGGGCCGCGGCGAACTCGACACCCGGATCCACGCCAAGGGCAGCGACGAACTCGCCGACCTCGCACGGACCTTCAACACCTCCGCCGCCGCCCTGGAACGCTCCGTCGTCGAGCTCCGCGAAGCCGAGGCCCGCGCCCGGCGCTTCGCCTCCGACGTCTCCCACGAGCTGCGCACCCCGCTCGCCGGGATGCTCGCCGTCACCGAACTCCTCGACGAGGACGCGGCCACCCTCGACAGCGACACCGCCCGGGCGGTACGGCTCATCAGCGCCGAGACCGGCAAGCTGGCCGTCCTCGTGGAGGACCTGATGGAGATCTCCCGGTTCGACGCCCGCGCCGCGGAGCTGCACGTGGACGAGGTGGACGCGGCCGACAGCGTGCGCAAGTCCCTGCAGCGCCGGCACTGGACCGACCCGGAGGCCGTCCGCGCCGACCTGCCCGCCGGGGTGCGGGCCCGGCTCGACCCGCGCCGTTTCGACGTCGTCGTCGCCAACCTCGTCGGCAACGCGCTGCGGCACGGCGAGGCGCCGGTGACGGTGAGCCTGCGGGCCGAGGGCGACTGGCTGGTGATCGAGGTCGCCGACCGGGGCCCCGGCATCGCCGACGAGGTCCTGCCGCACGTCTTCGACCGCTTCTTCAAGGCGGACCAGGCCCGTACGCGCTCCGCCGGCAGCGGACTCGGCCTCGCCATCACCCTGGAGAACGTCCGGCTGCACGGCGGCACCGTCACGGCCGCCAACCATCCCGACGGCGGCGCCGTCTTCACGGTGAGGATCCCGCGGTGAGGCGCCGGACCGGGCTCGGACGCCTGCCGCACGCCCTCGGCGTCCTCCTCGCGGGCGCCCTCGCGCTGACCGGCTGCGGCATCCAGCAGAGCGACGTGGTGGAGGCCGGCGGGCCGGCGACGATCGCCGTCGCCCCCGGCGAGGGCAACCGGATGCTGCTGTTCTACGTCGACGCCGACGGCAGGCTGACCCCGGCCGCCCGCTCGCTGCCCCCGCTCTTCGGAGACGACTACCGGCTCGCGCAGGGTCAGGTCCCGCCCACGTACCCGCGCGGCATGGGCGTCGCCGCCCGCCCGGCACTCTCCGCGCTGCTCCGCGGCCCGACGGCCGCCGAGCGCGCCGCCGGCCTGTCGACCCGGCTGCCCCAGCCCGGACGGAAGTGGACCGACGACAAGCGCGGCCCCCTGGTGAACGTGGAACCCGGCGAGGACGGGGAGCCCACGCTGCGGGTCAGCGTCGACTTCCCGCTGGGCGACCTGGACGGCACGGCCGCCCGCCAGCTCGTGTGCACGGCCGCCTACGCGGAGGAGACCGACGGCCGGATCCCCGTCGTCCTGTCCGGTCCGGGCAGCACCCGTCCCGCCGAACGCTGCGACGACTTCGAGGTCGGCACCCCGTCCCAGCCGGAACCGGACACCCCGGGGGAGACCACCGGGACCACCCCGGCCGACCGGCGGGGCAGCGAAACCGCCCCGGGCTTCGGCACCCCCGGCCCCGAGCCGTCCCCGTCCTGACCCCTAGGTCCTGTCTGACAATTCCCGTCTGCCGCGCGACGCCATGCACGCACTCTCGCCGCACCGGCCCCTGACCCGAGTACGTCCAGTACGCGGGTCAGGGGACGGCACGCCGAGAGCACGCACCTGACGCCGCGCGGCCGCCCTTCGGGCACGACGCGAATTGTCAGACAGGACCTAGCCGCGCAGCTCCGCGAGGACCGCGTCGGTGAACGGCGGCCATGCCTCCACCGCCCACGGGCCGAAGGCCCGGTCCGTCAGCGCCACGCACGCGGCCCGGGCGTCCGGGTCGATCCACAGGAACGTGCCCGACTGGCCGAAGTGGCCGAACGTACGCGGCGAGGACGAGGCCCCGGTCCAGTGCGGGGACTTGGAGTCGCGGATCTCGAAGCCGAGGCCCCAGTCGTTGGGCCGCTGATGCCCGTACCCGGGGAGGATGCCGGTCAGACCGGGGTGCGTCACCGTCATCGCGTCCAGCACCGTGCGCGGGTCGAGCAGCCGCGGCGCCTGCACCTCCGCCGCGAACCGCACCAGGTCGTCGACCGTCGACACCCCGTCCTTGGCGGGCGAACCGTCCAGCGACGTCGACGTCATGCCGAGCGGCTCGAGGACCGCCTGGTGCAGGTAGTCGGCGAAGGGGATGTCCGTCGCCTTGGCGACGTGGTCGCCGAGCGCCTCGAAGCCGGTGTTGGAGTAGATCCGGCGCGCACCGGGCTCCGCCATGACACGGGGCTCGTCGAAGGCCAGGCCGGAGGTGTGGGCCAGCAGGTGCCGCACGGTCGCGCCCTCGGGCCCGGCGGGCTCGTCGAGGTCGATCGCCCCCTCCTCGTACGCGACGAGGACGGCGTACGCCGCGAGCGGCTTGGTCACCGAGGCGAGCGGGAACCGCTGTCCGGTGGGGCCGTGCGCCCCGGCGAGGGTGCCGTCCGCGCGGACGACGGCGGCGGCAGCGGTGGGGACGGGCCAGTTCTCGATCAACGCCAGGCTCTGCATGGAGCCGAGCCTACTTGCTTGGAGTGCACTCCAAGGTTCTAGCGTGGGGCCCATGAGCGTGATCGCCCGCACGACCTCGCAGGACCCCGCTTTCCCCCGGCCGGACGGCCAGGACCGCTACACCATCAGCGAGGTGGCGGCCTGGACCGGACTCTCCGCCCACACCCTCCGCTGGTACGAGCGGATCGGTCTGATGCCGCACGTCGACCGCTCGCACACCGGCCAGCGGCGCTTCACCAACCGCGACCTGGGCTGGCTGACCTTCGTCGGCAAGCTCCGGCTGACCGGGATGCCGGTCGCCGCGATGGTGCGGTACGCGGAGCTGGTCCGGGAGGGCGATCACACCTTCGTCGAGCGGCGCGAGCTGCTGGAGACCACCCGCCGGGACGTGCTGTCCCGGATCGCGGAACTCCAGGACACCCTCGCCGTCCTCGACATCAAGATCGGCCACTACGCGGAGGGATGAACCGATGAGCAGGATTTCCACGGTCCGACTGGGCACGGACGGACCCGAGACCGGCGTCCAGGGCTTTGGAGCCATGGGCATCAGCGAGTTCTACGGCGACACGGACGAGGCCGCCGCGCGGGACACCCTCGACGCGGCGCTGGAGGCCGGTGTCACCCTGATCGACACGGCGGACGTCTACGGGCAGGGCGCCAACGAGGAGTTCCTCGCCCCGTTCGTGGCCGCTCACCGCGACGAGATCGTCCTCGCCACCAAGTTCGCCATAGAGCGCCGCGCCGACGACCCGCACTACCGGGGCATCAACAACGACCCCGCCTACATCCGGAAGTCGGCCGAGGCCAGCCTGCGCCGGCTGGGAGTCGAGACCATCGACCTCTACTACATGCACCGGCGCGACCCGGCCGTCCCCCTCGCCGAGTCGGTCGGCGCGATGGCGGAGCTGGTGCGCGAGGGCAAGGTGCGGCACCTCGGTCTGAGCGAGGTCACCGGCGCGGAGCTGCGCGAGGCGCACGCCGTGCACCCGATCGCGGCCCTCCAGTCGGAGTGGTCCCTGTTCTCCCGGGACGTGGAGCGCGGCGCGGTCGGCGCGGCGGCGGAGCTCGGGGTGGCGTTCGTCCCGTACTCCCCGCTGGGCCGGGGCTTCCTGACCGGTGCCTTCGTGGACGCGTCCAAGGACCTGTCGCCCGGAGACTTCCGCAAGCACCAGCCGCGCTTCACGGGCGAGAACGCGGAGCGGAACGCGGCGCTCCTCGAACCGGTCCTGAAGATCGCGGCGGCGCACGGGGCGACGGCGGCGCAGATCGCGCTGGCGTGGGTGCAGCAGCGGGCCACGGTGCACGGCCTGACGGTCGTGCCGATCCCGGGCACCCGCAAGCGCGCCCGCCTGGAGGAGAACGCGGCGGCGACCCGGATCACGCTGACGGACGCGGAACTGGCGGAACTGGAGCCGATCGCGGCGCGGGTGTCGGGGGACCGCTACCCGGACATGAGCTCCACGTCGGCGGCGCGGGAGTAGGAGCCGGGCCGGTCGCGGCGCCGGGACCACGCCACGACACGGCCCGCCTCCCGCCCGGCGACCTCACGCCAGCCCCAGCGCGAAGACCGCGAACCCCGCCGCCAGGAGGCCGGCCATCGTGCGGCGGGCGGGGCCGGTCCGCGTCCACGGGGACTCGAAGCCCCGGGCGAACCGCCCGATCAGCACCAGCAGCCCGGCGAACAGCGGCATCCACGCGAGTCGGGCGAGGACCCAGCCGACGGTGTCCGGCGCACCGACGAGCCCGGGGACCTCACCCGCGTACGACGCCGGGATCGCGGCGGCGAGCATCGCCGTCTGGTGCCAGCACAGGATGGTCATCGCCGACAGGTTGACGACGACGACCGGCGCCCACAGCGCGGGTCGCCGCAGCAGCTTCCCGAGCCGGTCGCGCAGCAGGATCGCGGCGCCGCTCTGGGCGGCGGCGAGGGCGAGGACGAGCAGCGACGGCGGGTGGGAGTTGGTGCGGGCCTCGCCGGGGACGCCGACCATGGAGGCGGGGTAGCCGAAGAAGAGCAGCAGGGCGGCGAAGAGCGCCGCGCCGCCGACGAGCAGCCCCCACGCGTGCCGCCTGGTGAGCCGGCCCTCCGCCCAGGAGACACCGAGCTGGTAGGCGAAGAGCCAGCCGGGAAGGATGGTGAGGAGGCCCAGCCAGGAAGGCACGGCCTCGGCGTACGGCCCGTAGCGCAGCACGTCGACGACGGCGACGGAGCCGAGCAGCGGGGCGGCGGCCCAGACGCCCAGGCGGCTGGCCGCGCGCAGGCAGAGCGGGGTGAGGGCGGTGACGACCGTGTAGACCCCGACGAACCAGAGCGGCTGGACGACCAGCGTCGACGCCGTCCGCAGGGTGTCGCCGGGCACGCCGAAGCCGTAGTGGAGCGCCGGGAGCAGCAGCGCCCACACGGCGGTGACGCCGAGGACGGGCCGGCCGAGCCGGGCGAGGCGGCCCTTGAGCCAGTCACGGGTGGAGCCCTGCCGCTTCCGGTATGACAGGGCGGAGGCGTAGCCGCCGACGAGGAAGAAGATCCCCAGCATCTGGAGGATCCAGCTGACGGGTGCGAACGCGCCGAAGGCGGAGAGCGGGCTGGCGTTGTGCAGGGCCCCGTCGGAGGAGAGGGTGAAGCCGCCGAGGAGCCAGTGCCCGGTCGGTACGGCGAGCAGCGCGAGGGCGCGCAGGCCGTCGACGGCCCGGTCGCGGTGGGCGGGGGTCCGGTGCTCGATGCGCTGGGCGAGGCTGGTCATCGGAGGTCCCCCTGGGCGATGGCGGCGAAGGTACGGAGGGAGCGGGTGCCGGCGGTGAAGTAGCCGTTGTGGCCGTGGGCGTCCTCGGCGGGGACGCGGCGGGCGCCGAAGGCGGGGCTGGTGGGGTCCTCGCCGTGGCCGAGCCCGGCGAAGCGGACGTTCGGGACCTTGTCGATCCAGTCGGAGGGGTCCTTGGCGGCCCAGACCCGGGCGGAGGTGCGCAGTGCGGCGACGTTGTCGGCGCGCATGCCGGGGGAGCCGAGGACGACGAGGTCCTTGGCCTTGAGTTCGGGGGCGGCGAGGCCGCAGACGACGGAGCCGTAGCTGTGGCAGAAGACGGCGGGGTCGGCGGCGCCGACGGCGTCGAGCCCGTCGACGAGCCGGGTGAGCCGCTCGGCTCCCGCCTCGGCGAGATCGCCGGAGGCGGCGTCCAGGCCGACGCCGACGGGGGTGGTGTAGCCGGCCCAGGCGATGACGGCGGTGCCGCCGCCGGTGGCACGGTGCAGGGCGTCGGCCATGTCGGTGAGCGGCCGGACGTTCCCGGCGTCGATGTCCGAGCCGGGCACGACGACGGCGACATGCCGGGCCGTGGCCAGGTCCCCGCGCACGACGGCGACCTGGCCCCGGCCCCGGGGGTCGTAGGCGAGGACCTGCTGTCCGGCGTAACGGGGCCCGGCGGTGCGGGCGTTGGCCTCGTACCGCAGGGGGAGGGGGGCGCCGTCGAGATTGCCGACGACGGCGGGGTGCGCGGCGGCGAGCTGCCGCTGCCGGGCGGGGCTCAGGGAGGCGAAGAACGCGGCGGTCCGGGCGGCCGTCATCCGCTCCGGATCGGGCAGCCCCGCGTCCCGCCACGCCGCCACCCCGACCGGCCCTCCGGTCACGGCCCGTTGCCCATTCCCGGACACCCACCCCGCCGTTCCCCCGACCACCGTGCCGACGATCGCGACGGCCCCCAAGGTCCTCTTGAAGCGGCGCATGTGGCTGCCCTCCTTCTCGCTGTCTCTCGTGCGTCTGGTCCGTAGCGAGAGGAAGGTAGGAAGGAAACGCCCCCCACCACGTCACCCCGGAGCGCCAACTCCGAGCTGCTACCGGGGTAGGGGGTGGACGAGGGGCCGACTGGGGGGCGGGGGTGGGGGTTTCCCCAGGGGGAGGGCTGGGGGGCGGGTCCCAGGGGGGCTGTATACGGGCCGACCCTGGCGCGTGGCCGCGGTCTTGAAAGGGGGGAGGCCTCCCGGCGGTGGCCGGTCCGGTGAGGGTCGGCCCACGGAGCGACCGGGTGACGGGGTCGGGGGCGGAGCCCTGGTCCCGTCAGGGTTTCGGGAGGGGGCGGACTGGGGTGTTCACCGCGTGCCGCGTACCGGAGACGCACCGCCCGTGCCGGACGGCACCACCGGCCCCGCGCGCCCGCCCGCCGACGGGGCGAAGCCCCGCCCGACGCTCACACCGCCACCCCCGTCACCGCCCCCCGTCCCCCGGCGCCACCACCCCCGACTCGTACGCGAAGATCACCGCCTGGGCCCGGTCGCGCAGGTCAAGTTTCGACAGGACGCGGCCGATGTGCGTCTTCACCGTCTGTTCCGCGAGTACCAGCCGGTCCGCGATCTCCTGGTTCGACAGGCCCCGCGCGATCAGCTCCAGGACCTCCGTCTCGCGCGGCGTCAGCCCGTTGAGCCGCAGCGCCGCCCGGTCCCCCCGCGGCGCCGGCCGCGACGCGGCGAAGTCGGCGATCAGGCGGCGCGTCACCGACGGCGCCAGCAGCGCCTCGCCGCCGGCCACCACCCGCACCGCCGCGATCAGGTCCGCCGGCGGCGCGTCCTTCAGCAGGAAGCCCGACGCGCCCGCGCGCAGCGCCTCGTACACGTAGTCGTCCACGTCGAACGTGGTCAGCATCAGGACCTTCGGCCGGTGCACGACCCCGACCGGCGGCGACAGGATCTCCCGCGCCGCCGCGAGCCCGTCCATCTCCGGCATCCGTACGTCCATCAGCACCACGTCCGGACGCGTCGACCGGGCCACCTCGACCCCCGCCCGCCCGTCCGGCGCCTCGCCCACCACGTCGATGTCCGCCTGCGCCGCCAGCAGCGCGGCGAACCCCGCCCGCACCATGGCCTGGTCGTCGACGATGATCACGCGGATGGGCGTCACGGAAGTCCGTCCTTCGTACGCAGCGGAAGCCTGGCCGCGACCCGGAAGCCGCCGTCCGGCAGCGGCCCGGTGTCCAGCGTGCCGCCGGTCAACCGTACGCGTTCACGCATCCCGACCAGCCCGTGCCCCGTCCCCGGCCCGCCTTCCAGCGGCGAGGTCCGCCGGGCGCCGGGGCCGTTGACGACGAGCACGCTCAGCCAGCCGTCCTCGGTGCGGACCGACACCCGGGTCCGGGCCCCCGGCGCGTGCCGGACGGCGTTCGCGAGCGCCTCCTGCACGATCCGGTACGCCGACAGGTCCACCGCCTGCGGTACGTCCCCGAGGTCGGCCGCCAGCGACAGCTCGGCCGGCAGCCCCGCCCGTACCGTCGCCTCGATCAGCTGCTGCACCCGGTCGAGGCCCGGCTGCGGCGCCCGTTCGCCCTCCGTGCCCTCGTTGCGGAGCACCACGAGGAGGCGCCGCATCTCGGCGAGCGACTCCCGCGCGCTCGCGGCGATCGAGGTGAACTCCTCCCGGGCCGCGTCGGGCAGGTCGGGGATTCGGTACGGCGCCGAGTCTGCCTGGACCGTGATCACCGACATGTGGTGGGCGACGACGTCGTGCAACTCCCGCGCGATCCGGGCGCGTTCCTCCAGGAGGGTGGTGCGTGCCCGCTCCTCCGCGGTACGGCGTTCGGCGTCGCCGCGTTCGCGGAGCGTCGCGGTGACCAGCAGGACGACACCGCTCAGCACGAAGAGGAGGACGTGGGTGCCGTCGCTGTGCCGCTGGGAGACCAGCTCGAACGCGAAGCCGACGGCGCCGGTCACCAGCCACACCCCGAGCAGTGCCCGGCGCGACTCGCGCAGCCCGAGGGCCACCATCAGGGCGAGGTAGCCGATGACGACCATCGGCGTCCACGGCCAGGGGCGCCCGACGACCCCGTCCGCCCCGAACAGGACCAGCGCTCCGGCGACATCGGCGATGCCGATCACCCACCACGCCTGGAGGGGGCGGGTCACGGCGAGCAGCAGCGGCGCGGTCTGCGCGGTGGCGAGGGCGCCGGCGAGGGCGCCGTTGACCTCGTAGTCCTGCACGAGGACCGTGATGGTGACGGGGAGCAGGGAGGCGACGAAGGCGAAGGCCACGCCGTACGGGAGCTGCCGAAGCCAGCGTTTCCTGGCATGGGCGAGGAGCGGTTCGCCGGGCGCGGTCGGCGTCGCGAGGGCCGTGCCGAAAGCCTGCATCAGGCTCCGCGCGGGGGCGGCGAGCCGCCCGGCGCGAGCCGAGAACCGGCCGGCGCGCCCGGTTTCGGGATCCCTAGGGGACGCGGGGGGCTCGGCGGGTTCGGGGGAGGAGGGGGTGTCGGTACTCATGGCCTGCCCAGACTAGGCAGCACCGGCGCGGGAGGGCGTCATACCGCAGAGCCGTCCCGCACCCCCTACGGAGGTATGACCCGCGTGGCCCGCCCGCTCCCGGCGAACCCCCGCGTCCCACCCCTCACAGCTGCGCCAGCAGCTCCGCCTTCTTCGCCGTGAACTCCTCGTCGGTGACCAGACCCGCCTGGTGCAGCTCCCCGAGGTGCCGTATCCGCTCCGCCACCCCCGCCGGATCGAAGCGGTCCGTCTCCAGCGGCGCCGCCGCCCGCCCCGCGCCCCGGATCGCCGCGAGGACCGACGCCGCGAACGGCAGGGACTCGTGGACCAGGCCGTAGCCGAGGCCGAAGACGACGGCGGCCGGGTCCTGGTCGACCTGCGCGTGCAGCGGCTCGGTGCCCCGGGGCAGCAGCCGCAGGTACCCGTCGAAGACGTCGGGCGAGCGCCACTCCACCCCGCTGAGGTCCTGGACGGAGAATGTCTGGTCGCCGGCCTTCCACTTCTCCGAGGAGGCGCCCGTACCGAACCAGCGGAAGGTGACCTCCGACCGACCGTCGAACCCGGCCCTCCCGTCGAAGGCCTTGAAGGACTGGGGCCCTTCCGGCGCCGTCACCAGGAACCCGTCGGTCGGGCCGGTGTCCCGTGCCAGGAGCGGGCGCAGCTCGTCCGCGTAGTACTCGGCCAGGGTCTCGCGCTCGGCCGGCAGCACCAGCCGGTAGGGGTCGCGCCCCGCCTTCAGCTGCCCGGCGGCCGCCTCCATCAGGGGGTCGGCGCCCGGCCGCGGCACGGCGTGCAGCACGACGGTGCCCCGCTTGCCCGGGGCGAGCGTCACAGACGCCAAAGCCTCGTGCGGGACACGTCGTTCACGCAGCGTCTGGAACAGCTTCGGTGTGCGGATCCCCCGTTCGAAGCGGATGACGACGGCGTCGCTCTCGAACTCCCAGGTGGCATGAATTCCGGCCAGCACATCACCCATGTGCCTCATCGTATGCGCCGGGCGCCCGCGCGTCGCCCCTCGGTCGGGGGCCGGTCCGCGCGCGCTCTACGCGCGTCAGGCCCCTTCGGCACCGGAGATTCCACTGCGGCAAGCGCTGTCGGCGCTCGCACAGGTCAGACTGTCGTACGAACCGACGCCTATGGCGGCGAAGTTGTCGAGGCTGTCGGTGCCCGGCTCGAAATAGCCCGCGTGGCCGACGGCTCCGGCCGCCGAGAGCAGCCGCGCCCCGAATTCCGGCTCCACCGGGTCCGCGCCGTGCCCGACCCCGCCGAACTCCAGGTGCGGCACGTCCTGGATCCAGTCGTCGGTGTCCCGCATCGCCCAGACCCGGGCCCGGGTGGACAGCTCGGCCACGCTCTGCACCCGCATGCCGGGGCTGCCCGCCACCGCCACGTCCGTCACCCGTTCGGGCAGCCGGGGCGCGGCGACCCCGCACAGGACGGAGCCGTAGCTGTGGCAGAAGAGGCTGACGCGCGAGCTGCCGGGCAGGGCGGTGGCCATGTCCAGGAGGCGGTCGGCCCCGGTCTCGGCGAGCCGGCCGATGGCCGCGTCGATGCCGACGCCGACGGGGGCGGTGTAGTCGGCCCAGGCGATGACGGCGGTACGGGTGCCGGGCGCGGCGCGCCGCTCGGCGGCGTAGAGCGATTCGGCCATGCCGGCGGGGGCCGAGTACTTGCCGTGGCTCTTCTGGAAGGTGAGGAGGTTGGTGTCGACGCCGGGGACGATCACCGAGACCCGCTGCGCCCGGTTCAGATCGCCGAGGACCTCGGCCGTGCGCCCGGAGCCTGCCGGGTCGAAGGCGAGGATCTGCCGGCCCGGCCGCATCAGGGAGGCGAACCGGTGCACCCGGCGCAGGGCTTCGTGGCGGCCGGCCTGGGTGAGCCGGACGTCCTGGACCCTGCCCTGCTCGGCGCTGTGCGCGCGGGAGAGGGCCAGCCGGTTGGCGCGGTAGCGGAGGGTCACGGGAGCGCCGTCGAGGTTGCCGACGACATAAGGGTGGGCGTCGGCGAGCCGGGCGCTCTGGGCGGGGCCGATCGAGGTGAAGAACGCGGCGATCGTACGGGCGGGGGCGGCCGGGTCGGGGAGCGTCCGCAGGCCGATCCTGTCGCGGGCCCAGGAGGCGAGCGCGCTGTCGCGCGGGAGCCGTGGGCCTTGCTGATCACGCAGGGTCGTCCAGCCGGTGGTCGCCAGGAGGACGAACACGACGGCCAGCGCGAGGAGCATGCGCCAGACGGAGAGGGTGGGGGAGGAGTCGAAGGAAGTCACCGCCGCCCACCCTAGGAGACGCGCGGACGGCGCCGTGCCACCGGTGACCGGGATCACACGGACGAGCGAGTTTAGGTGACGCGGTGTGAGCGGGGCGGTACGGGTGGCGCAGCCGCCGGCAGTACGGGAAGCGGCGGGGACACGCTCTCCCGGCCCCGCTCCCTCCTCAAGCGCGCCAGTGCGGCTCCAGTGCCGGCCCCAGGTGGTCCAGGTACCGCTCGGTCAGCGCGCGGATCGCCTCCAGGGTCGGGTCCGTCCCCCGGCCCCACATCTGGGCGGTCACCCGCATGACGCCGCTGAACGCCGCCACCGCGATGCGCGGGCGCGGGTCCGCGTCCACGTCCAGGCCCTCCCGCTCGGCGATCAGGCGGGCGATGCTCTCCTCCATCTCGGTGGAGCGCCGCAGATGGACGGCGAGGAGCGCCGGCGTCGACTCGATCATCTGGAAGGTCCGCAGGTACAGCTCGACGGGTACGACCTCCATGATCGCCTCGCCGATGGTGTCCCAGGAGCCGAGGACGGCGTTGCGCATCGCGTCGAGCGGGCCCTCCTCGGCGGGCCGTTCGGCCAGCGCCCGGACGAAACGCTCCTCCACCATCTGCTGGACGGCGAAGGCGACCTCCTCCTTGGAGGCGAAGTAGCGGAAGAAGGTGCGCTGGGAGACCTCGACCGCGTCCGCGATCTCGTCGACGGTGGTCTGCTCGTACCCCTGCGTCGTGAACAGCTCGAGGGCCACCCGAAGCAGCGCGTTGCGCGTGCGCTGCTTCTTCCGTTCCCGCAGCCCGGAAACCGTCACCGCATGGTCCTCTTTCCGCCACATTTCGTCGCCGCGTGCAGCTCAGGGTACCTGTGAGCTACGTGACAGTTACCGGCGCGTGAATCGCTTTGTCAATTGTCAGTGGCTGACACTAGCCTCGTCGGTATGACTAGTCAGACCACCGTGGAAAAGGCCCCGCAGGGTCAGGGGGGTGGCCGGGACTCCGCGCCGGCCCCGGCGAAGGGACTGCGAGGCCATCCCTGGCTGACCCTGTTCGCCGTCGCCATCGGCGTGATGATGGTGGCCCTCGACGGCACGATCGTCGCCATCGCCAACCCCGCCATCCAGAAGGACCTCGGCGCGACGCTCGCCGACGTCCAGTGGATCACCAACGGCTACCTCCTCGCGCTCGCCGTCGCACTGATCACGGCCGGAAAGCTCGGTGACCGTTTCGGCCACCGTCAGACCTTCCTCATCGGCATCGCCGGCTTCGCCCTCGCCTCCGGTGCGATCGGCATGTCCGACTCGATCGCGCTCGTGATCGGCTTCCGTGTCCTGCAGGGCGTCTTCGGCGCCCTGCTGATGCCGGCCGCGCTCGGGCTGCTCCGCGCCACCTTCCCCGCCGAGAAGCTGAACATGGCGATCGGCATCTGGGGCATGGTCATCGGCGCCTCCACCGCCGGCGGCCCGATCGTCGGCGGTCTGCTCGTGGAGCACGTCAGCTGGCAGTCCGTCTTCTTCATCAACGTGCCGGTGGGCGTCCTCGCGCTCGTCTTCGGCCTGGTGATCCTCAAGGACCACCGCGCCGCGAACGCCCCGCGCTCCTTCGACGTCCTCGGCATCCTGCTGCTCTCGGCGGCGATGGGGTCCCTCATCTGGGGCATCATCAAGGCCGGTGAGTCCTGGGGCTGGGCGAGCGGCAACACCTGGGGCTTCCTGGGCGGCGCGGTCCTGCTCTTCGCGCTCTTCGCCTTCTGGGAGACCAGGGTCAAGGAGCCGCTCATCCCGCTGGCGATGTTCCGCTCCGTCCCGCTGTCGGCCGGTGTGGTGCTGATGGTCCTGATGGCCTTCGCCTTCATGGGCGGCCTGTTCTTCGTGACCTTCTACCTCCAGGGCGTCAAGGGCCTCAGCCCGGTCGACAGCGGTCTGCACCTGCTGCCGCTGACCGCGATGATGATCGTCTCCTCGCCGCTGGCCGGTGTGCTCATCACCAAGTTCGGCCCGCGCATCCCGCTGGTCGGCGGCATGGTCTGCACGGCCGCCGCCATGTTCGGCATGATCACCCTCACGGAGGGGACCGGCACCTTCGCCATGTCCCTCTGGTTCGCCCTC
Source organism: Streptomyces sp. NPDC048353 (assembly GCF_055587165.1). Taxonomy (NCBI): domain Bacteria; kingdom Bacillati; phylum Actinomycetota; class Actinomycetes; order Kitasatosporales; family Streptomycetaceae; genus Streptomyces; species Streptomyces sp. NPDC048353. Next base: position 613,765 of record NZ_JBVJGU010000001.1, read on the forward strand.
CTCGGCCTGGGCCTCGCGCCGGTCATGGTCGGCGCCACCGAGGTCATCGTGGGCAACGCCCCGCTGGAGCTCTCCGGTGTGGCCGGCGGTCTGCAGCAGGCCGCGATGCAGGTCGGCGGCGCACTCGGTACGGCCGTGCTCGGCGCGGTCATGTCCTCCAAGGTCTCGAGCGCCTTCGAGGAGAACTGGAAGGCGGCCGGGATACCGGTGCCGGCCGACCCCAAGCTGGAGCAGGCCGCCGAGTTCGGCATGGTCCCGCCGGAGCTGGCCAAGGCCCCCGGGGTGACCCCGGACCTGTTCGACACGATCGGCGGCGTCATCCACGACACCTTCATGGAGGGCATGGGCCTGGCCTTCACCGTCGCCGGTGTCGTCGCCGTCGTCGCGGCGCTGGTGGCCATGTTCACCAAGCGCGGCGAGAACGCGGAGGCGGGTGCGGGCGCGGCCCACATCTGATCCGCCCCAACGGCTCCCCTCCGTTCCACCCCGCGGCCCCGTCGGATCCCTCCGGCGGGGCTGTCACCTATCCGGGTGAACCGGCGAGAACCCCCTTCCGGACGGAGGGTGTCATGGTCCACAGTTTTGGTCACAGAGAGTGACGAAAGACGGGGGATCATGGACATGCGTACGAAGACCGTTCTCACGACCGCCGCCCTGGCGGTCGCCGGCCTGCTCACCGCCCTGCCGGCCGCCACGGCGACCGGCTCCCCGGCGACCACCGCCGCTCCCGCGCCCCGGCTCGGCGCCTGCGCTCCGGGGCAGCTCTGCCTCTGGCCCAAGGCCGAATTCCGGGGACGGGCGCTGGCGCACGAGCTGTCGGACACCGACATCGAGAGCTGCGTCCCGCTGCCCGCGGGCGGCACGGCCCAGGCCCTCGCCAACCGCACGGGGCGGCCCGTGACGGTCTACCAGTCGGCGGAGTGCGCGGAGACGGGGGAGTTCGAGACGTACCCGGGCCGGGGGGTCTGGGCGCCCCAGACCCCGTATCAGATCAGAGCCTTCAAGATCTGGGAGCGTTAGCGGCGGCCGCCGGACCGGCAGGCTGCCCGGGCAGCGTGGCCGAGCCGGTCGGCTGTCCGGCCACGGCGGCCGCTCCGGGGGTCCGGCCGGGAGCGGCGGGCGACGAGAGGCGGGCGACCTCCGCGCGCAGCTCCTTCACCTCATGGGTCAGGGCTTCGAGCAGCTCCGTCTGCCGGCGCTCGGCCGCGTCGTCCCGCTCGAAGCGGGAGATGAACCAGGTGGCGATGTTGGCGGTGACCACACCCAGCAGGGCGATCCCCGACAGCATCAGACCCACCGCGAGGACGCGGCCCAGGCCGGTGGTGGGGGCGTGATCGCCGTAGCCGACCGTCGTCATCGTGGTGAACGACCACCACACCGCGTCGCCCAGTGTCTTGATGTTGCCGTCGGGCGCCGTACGCTCCACGTGCAGCACGGCCAGCGAGCCGAACATCAGCAGCCCGACCACCGCGCCCGCCACGTACACGGTGAGCGTGATCTGCGGGGCCATCCGGGCCCGCCGGCCCACGAGGAGGAGCGTCGAGACCACCCGCAGCAGCCGCAGCGGCTGCACCAGCGGCAGCAGGACCGCCAGTAGATCGAGGGGGTGACGGCGGACGAACGGCCACTTGGCCGGTGCCAGGGCGAACCGCACGACGTAGTCCACGGCGAACGCCCCCCACACCGCCCACTCGACGTATCCGCATAGCCGGTGCACCCGGGGGTCGGCGTCGGGCGTCACGATCGGCACGGCGTAGGCGACACCGAAGGCGACGGCGAGCCCCAGCAGCGCGGTCCGGGTGCGCGCTTCCCAGCGCAGCTGTGGGGTGGGTTCCTTCATGCCAGGCATCGTAGGGAACGCCGAAGGGCGGCGGGACCACCAGCCCCACCGCCCCTCACCAGGTGGTACGCGTCAGGCGTCGCCGCCCGCGGCGCCCGGGTCCGCCGCGGAGACGTCGAGCAGCTGGTAGCGGTCCACGGCCTGCTTCAGCACCGACCGGTCGACCTTGCCCTCACGGGCCAGTTCGGTGAGGACGGCGAGCACGATCGACTGGGCGTCGATGTGGAAGAAGCGACGGGCAGCGCCACGGGTGTCGGCGAAGCCGAAGCCGTCCGCGCCGAGCGAGGTGTACGTCCCCGGCACCCAGCGGGCGATCTGGTCCGGCACCGAGCGCATCCAGTCGGAGACGGCCACGAACGGCCCCTGGGACCCGGACAGCTTCCGCGTCACGTACGGGACGCGCTGCTCCTCCTCCGGGTGGAGAAGGTTGTGGCGGTCGACGTCCACGGCCTCGCGGCGCAGCTCGTTCCACGACGTCGCCGACCAGACGTCCGCCCGGACGTTCCACTCCTCGGCGAGGATCCGCTGCGCCTCGATCGCCCACGGCACCGCGACGCCGGAGGCCATGATCTGCGCGGGCAGCTCGCCGGACTCGCCCGCCTTGAAGCGGTAGATGCCCTTGAGGATGCCCTCGGCGTCCACGTTCTCGGGCTCCGACGGGTGCTGGATCGGCTCGTTGTAAACGGTCAGGTAGTAGAAGACGTCCTCGGCGTCGGGGCCGTACATCCTCTTCAGGCCGTCCTGGACGATGTGCGCGATCTCGAAGCCGAAGGCCGGGTCGTAGGCGACACAGCCCGGGTTGGTCGAGGCGAGCAGCTGCGAGTGGCCGTCCGCGTGCTGGAGGCCCTCGCCCGTCAGGGTCGTCCGGCCGGCGGTGGCGCCCAGCACGAAGCCGCGGGCCAGCTGGTCGGCCATCTGCCAGAACTGGTCGCCGGTCCGCTGGAAACCGAACATCGAATAGAAGACGTAGACCGGGATCAGCGGCTCGCCGTGCGTGGCGTACGCCGAGCCCGCCGCGATCAGCGAGGCCGTGCAGCCGGCCTCCGAGATGCCGTCGTGCAGCATCTGGCCCGTCGGCGACTCCTTGTACGCGAGCAGCAGCTCGCGGTCCACGGCCTCGTACTGCTGCCCCAGCGGGTTGTAGATCTTGGCGCTCGGGAAGAACGAGTCCATGCCGAAGGTGCGGTACTCGTCCGGGGCGATCAGCACGAACCGCTTGCCGATCTCCTTGTCCCGCATCAGGTCCTTGAGCAGCCGGACGAACGCCATCGTGGTGGCGATCGACTGCTGCCCGGAGCCCTTCTTCACCGCCGCGTAGGTCTTGTCCTCGGGGAGGTTCAGCGGCTGCGCGCGCACGACCCGGGTCGGCACGTAGCCGCCCAGCGCCTTGCGGCGGTCGTGCATGTACTGGATCTCCTCGGACTTCGGCCCGGGGTGGTAGTACGGCGGGGCGCCGTCCTCCAGCTGCTTGTCCGTGATCGGGATGTGCAGCCGGTCGCGGAAGCGCTTCAGGTCGTCGACCGTCAGCTTCTTCATCTGGTGCGTGGCGTTGCGGCCCTCGAAGTTCGGACCCAGCGTCCAGCCCTTGACGGTCTGTGCCAGGACCACGGTCGGCTGGCCCTTGTGGGCCTTGGCCGCCGCGAAGGCGGCGAAGATCTTCTTGTGGTCGTGCCCGCCGCGGCCCAGGTGCAGGATCTGGTGGTCGGTCATGTTCTCGACCATCGAGCGCAGCCGCTGGTCGTCGCCGAAGAAGTGCTCGCGGATGTAGGCGCCGGTCTCCGTCGCGTACGTCTGGAACTGTCCGTCCGGCGTCGAGTTCAGCCGGTTCACCAGGATGCCGTCGCGGTCCTGGGCGAGCAGCGGGTCCCAGGAGCGGTCCCAGACGAGCTTGATGACGTTCCAGCCGGCGCCGCGGAACTGCGACTCCAGCTCCTGGATGATCTTGCCGTTGCCGCGCACCGGGCCGTCGAGCCGCTGCAGGTTGCAGTTCACGACGAAGGTGAGGTTGTCCAGGCCCTCACGGGCGGCGATGGACAGCTGGCCCAGCGACTCCGGCTCATCCATCTCGCCGTCGCCGAGGAAGGCCCACACGTGCGACTTGGAGGTGTCGGCGATGCCGCGCGCCTCCATGTAGCGGTTCATCCGCGCCTGGTAGATGGCGCCGAGCGGGCCGAGGCCCATCGAGACGGTCGGGAACTCCCAGAAGTCCGGCATCAGCCGCGGGTGCGGATAGGAGGAGAGACCGTTCGGGAACTTCGACTTCTCCTGGCGGAACGCGTCGAGCTGCGTCTCGGTCAGCCGGTCGAGCAGGTACGCGCGGGCGTAGATACCGGGGGAGGCGTGCCCCTGGAAGAAGATCTGGTCGCCGCCGTCGCCCTCGTCCTTGCCCCGGAAGAAGTGGTTGAAGCCGACGTCGTACAGCGAGGCGGAGGAGGCGAACGTGGCGATGTGGCCGCCGACGCCGATCCCCGGCCGCTGGGCGCGCGAGACCATCACGGCCGCGTTCCAGCGGGTCGCGTTGAGGACCTTGCGCTCGATCTCCTCGTTGCCGGGGAAGAACGGCTCGTCCTTCGTGGCGATGGTGTTGACGTAGTCCGTGCTGCGCATCTCCGGCACGGCCACGCGCTTCTCGCGGGCCCGCTCGATCAGACGGAGCATGAGGTAGCGGGCTCGCTCACGGCCCCGCTCGTCGACTGCGGCATCGAGGGAATCGAGCCATTCCTGGGTCTCCTCCGGATCGAAGTCCGGGACCTGGCTGGGAAGGCCGCCAATGATGATCGGATTGCGATCGGATCCGGAAGCCACGCTGTTCCTTCGCTGTTCGGTGGAGCCCACAGGAGGCCGGGGTGTCCATCGTGTACCCCGTCAGTGTCAAACGTCATCTCTACCGAGGGGTAACCCCCGAGGGGCGCCTGGTTGGGTCAAATCGCAACCTTACGCCCAACCCGCGCATGCGTTTCGTCCGCACGTTCGGCAGACTGAAACCGCGGAAGACCATAAACCGGTACGAAGCGTGTGTCCTCTATTACGGAGCGGAGTGGAATCGGGTCGGAGGTTTCGGCGAGACGGCCCCAAACGTCACCGTTTCGGCGGTCTCGACGGCCGGGTACTTGCGCGATCCGCCCAGCCCGTGTGGACTACGGCCAGCGCCGCGCGTACGCGCGTGGCCGAAGCATTTTCCGATACATGATCAGGAGGCAAGCCGTGAGCGCGACCGCGGACCACGCGGAGGAGCGGACCAACCCGGCAGCGAGGCTGGGGTTCGAGCCCGGACAGGTGGTCCAGGAGATCGGTTACGACGACGACGTCGACTTCGATCTCCGCGAAGGCATCGAGTCCATCATCGGGTCGGACCTCGCTGACGAGGACTACGACGACGTCGCCGACGCCGTCGTGCTCTGGTTCCGCGACGAGGACGGAGACCTGACGGACTCCCTGGTCGATGCCATCGGCCTGCTGGAGGACGGCGGGGTCGTTTGGCTCCTGACTCCGAAGACGGGCCGAGACGGCTACGTCGAGCCGAGCGACATCAGCGATGCCGCGCAGACCGCCGGCTTCTCCCAGACCAAGAGCATCAGCGTCGCCAAGGACTGGTCGGGCAGCCGACTGGTGGCACCCAAGCGCTGACCCCAAGCAGCAGGAGCCCCCGCCGACCCAGTCGGCGGGGGCTCTGTGCGTGCGCCCCCCGAGGGCCGCCCTAAGCTGTTCTCACCTGTTCGGTCCAGTGAAGGTCCACGAGGTCCACAAGGTCCAGCGGAAGGGACGCGTACGCATGGCGATCGAGGTCGGCACCCAGGCCCCGGAGTTCGAGCTCAAGGACAACCACGGCCGCACCGTGAGGCTCTCCGACTACCGCGGGGAGAAGAACGTGGTGCTGCTCTTCTACCCCTTCGCCTTCACCGGGGTCTGCACCGGCGAGCTGTGCGAGCTGCGCGACAACCTGCCGAAGTTCGTCAACGACGACACCCAGCTCCTCGCCGTCTCCAACGACTCCATCCACACCCTGCGCGTCTTCGCCGAGCAGGAGGGCCTCGAATACCCCCTGCTCTCCGACTTCTGGAAGCACGGCGAGGCCTCGCGCGCCTACGGCGTCTTCGACGAGGCGAAGGGCTGCGCCGTGCGCGGCACCTTCATCATCGACAAGGAGGGCGTCGTCCGCTGGACCGTCGTCAACGCCCTTCCGGACGCCCGCGACCTCGACGACTACCTCAAGGCGCTCGACACTCTCTGAGGATCAGGGCGAATCGTCTGTCTCGGCCGGGAACCCGTCACTAGGATCCAGACGTTGATCCGATGCCAACGCACGACGGGGGCGCTGCCCCTGGAAACCAATGGAGGGACTCGTGGGAGTCAGCCTCAGCAAGGGCGGCAACGTCTCGCTGACCAAGGAGGCCCCTGGCCTGACCGCCGTCATCGTCGGTCTGGGCTGGGACGTCCGCACCACCACCGGGACGGACTTCGACCTCGACGCCAGCGCCATTCTGGTCAGCGCGGAGGGCAAGGTCCGCAACGACCAGGACTTCGTGTTCTTCAACAACCTGAAGAGCGCCGACGGCTCCGTCGAGCACACCGGTGACAACCTCACCGGCGAGGGCGAGGGTGACGACGAGCAGGTCAAGGTCAACCTCGCCACCGTGCCCGACGACGTCGCCAAGATCGTCTTCCCGGTGTCGATCTACGACGCCGAGAACCGCCAGCAGTCCTTCGGTCAGGTGCGCAACGCGTTCATCCGCGTCGTGAACCAGGCCGGCGGCGCGGAGATCGCCCGGTACGACCTGTCCGAGGACGCCTCGACCGAGACCGCCATGGTCTTCGGCGAGCTCTACCGCAACGGCGCGGAGTGGAAGTTCCGCGCCGTCGGCCAGGGGTATGCCTCGGGTCTGCGCGGCATCGCGCAGGACTTCGGCGTCAACGTCTGAGCCACGCGACACTGAACCGTCCGGCGCCGCACCTCTCGTGCGGCGCCGGACGTGCCTCATCACCAGCACCACTAGCACCACCAGCACCACCAGCACCGTCGGCCACACCCGCATGACCAGCCACACGCGCACGACGAGCACCACCCGCACCACCAGCCGTAGCAGCGGTACTCACCGGGGAGGAACACATCATGGGCGTCACGCTCGCCAAGGGAGGCAACGTCTCCCTCTCGAAGGCCGCACCGAATCTCACCCAGGTGCTGATCGGCCTCGGCTGGGACGCGCGATCCACCACCGGGGCGGACTTCGACCTCGACGCCAGCGCCCTGCTGTGCCAGTCGGGGCGCGTGCTCGGCGACGAGTACTTCGTCTTCTACAACAACCTCACGAGCCCCGAAGGCTCTGTCGAACACACGGGGGACAACCTCACCGGAGAGGGTGACGGCGACGACGAGTCGCTGATCGTCGACCTCGTCAAGGTGCCGGCCCACTGCGACAAGATCATCTTCCCCGTGTCGATCCACGACGCCGACAACCGCGGCCAGACCTTCGGCCAGGTCAGCAACGCCTTCATCCGCGTCGTGAACCAGGCGGACGGCCAGGAACTCGCCCGCTACGACCTCTCCGAGGACGCCTCCACCGAGACGGCGATGATCTTCGGCGAGCTCTACCGGTACGGCGGTGAATGGAAGTTCCGAGCGGTGGGGCAGGGGTACGCGTCCGGGCTCCGGGGCATCGCTCTAGACTTCGGGGTCAACGTTTCGTAAAGCCGCGTAATTACACGATGAGGTAGACAGTGGTACTGAAAACCTTCGGCTGGTCGTTCGCCGTCACGGCGCTCGGACTGGTCGCAGCGGTGCTCTTCGGGGGGTGGGAAGCGCTCGGGGTCGTCGCGATCCTGTGCATCCTCGAGATCTCGCTCTCCTTCGACAACGCGGTGGTCAACGCCGGAATCCTGAAGAAGATGAGCCCCTTCTGGCAGAAGATCTTCCTCACGATCGGCATCCTGATCGCCGTCTTCGGCATGCGGCTGGTCTTCCCCGTGGTGATCGTCGCGATCAGCGCCAAGATCGGCCCCATCGAGGCCGTCGATCTCGCGCTCAACGACGCCGAGCGCTACGAACAGCTGGTGACCGACGCGCACCCGTCGATCGCGGCCTTCGGTGGGATGTTCCTCCTGATGATCTTCCTCGACTTCATCTTCGAGGACCGTGACATCAAGTGGCTCGGCTGGCTGGAGCGCCCGCTCGCCAAGCTCGGCAAGGTCGACATGCTGTCGGTCTGCGTCGCCCTGATCGTCCTGGCCATCAGCGCCATGACCTTCGCGACCCAGGCACACCAGCACGGCGGTACGCACGTCGACAAGGCCTCGACCGTCCTGCTCTCCGGCGTCTTCGGCCTCATCACGTACCTCGTCGTCGGCGGTCTCTCCGGCTTCTTCGAGAACAAGCTCGAGGAGGAGGAAGAGCGCGAGCACGAGGCCGAGGAGGAGGCCAAGCGGTCCGGCAAGCAGGTCTCGGCCGTGCAGCTCGCCGGCAAGGCCGCCTTCTTCATGTTCCTCTACCTCGAGGTCCTCGACGCGTCGTTCTCCTTCGACGGCGTCATCGGCGCCTTCGCCATCACCAACGACATCGTCCTCATGGCGCTCGGCCTCGGCGTCGGCGCCATGTACGTCCGGTCGCTCACGGTCTACCTGGTCCGCCAGGGCACCCTCGACGACTACGTCTACCTGGAGCACGGCGCCCACTACGCCATCGGCGCGCTCGCGGTGATCCTCATGGTCACCATCCGCTACCAGATCAGCGAGCTCATCACCGGCTCCATCGGCGTCATCCTGATCGCCTGGTCCTTCTGGTCCTCCGTCCGCCGCAACAAGGCCCTCGCGGCGGCCGAGGGAAGCTCCGGCTCCTCCGGAGACAAGACAGAGGTGCCGTCCGGGGTGTGACACCCCCGCGCGCGAGGAACGCTTCACCGAGGGGCGGCCGGTGCACCCGGCCGCCCCTCGGCGTGTCATAGGTTTTCGAGTGGGGGGTGGGGCGCATGGGCTTCTGGGACGGCCTTTTTCCGGGGCGGGCCGCGCAGTTCGATTCGGGCAACGCCGCCAGCAACACCATCGACCTGACCAGACGGCGCCCGGCGGTCTCCCTGACCAAACAGGGCGCCGCCACCGGCAACCTGCGCGTCAACCTCTCCTGGCGGATGCGCACCTCCGACATAGAAGGCCGCTCACGCCAGAGCGGCCAACTGCTCCGGCACCCCTCGAAGCTCTTCAAGCCCGAGGTCGTCCAGGCGCACACCCAGAGCATGGTCAACGTCGACCTGGACCTCGGCTGCATGTACGAGCTGGCGGACGGCAGCAGGGGCGTGGTGCAGCCGCTCGGCAACTTCTTCGGCTCCCTGAACGCGCCGCCGTATGTGAACCTGAGCGGCGACGACCGGTTCGGCGGCTCGTCCGGCGAGACGATCTTCGTCAACCTCGACCACCGGGACGAGATCAAGCGCCTGCTGTTCTTCGTCTACATCTACGACCAGACGCCCGCCTTCGACCGTACGCACGCCAAGGTGACGCTCTACCCCAGCAACGGCCCGCGGATCGAGATCGAACTCGACGAGCGGGCCCCCCAGGCCCGCTCCTGCGCGGTGTTCACCGTCGAGAAGGTCAAGGACGAGCTGGTCGTCCGCCGTGAGGTGAAGTTCGTGTACGGCTTCCAGGCGGAACTGGACCGGCTGTACGGCTGGGGCCTGCAGTGGGGGCGCGGCTACAAGACCAAGGCGTAGCGGGTGCGGTTCCGGCCGGACCGCTTACGGGCGTACGAACTGCGGGCCCATCGGAGGCAGCCGGAAGTTCGGGTCCGGAGCGGGCGCGGCGGCCGCGGCGGGCTGGGGATAGCCGTAGCCGGGCTGCGCCGAGGACGGCTGGGCATGCGGCTGGGGCTGGGCGTACGGCTGGGGATAGCCGTAGGCGGGCTGCGGGTAGCCGTAGGCCGGGGGGTTGGCCGGCTGCGGCGGTACGACCGGCGGTGCCGGCGCCGTCACGGGCGCGTGGACGACGGTCGCGTCCAGGTCGAGGTCCAGGTCCGGGTCGGGGCCGAGGTCCAGATCCGGGGCGGCGGGCGTGTTCCGGCCGCCCTGGGGGCGCGGGGCCCCGCCGTCGTTCGCACGGTCGCCGGACCCGGAGGCGCCCTCCTCCGCGGCCTCGTCCACCGAGATCCCGAAGTCGGTGGCCAGGCCGACGAGCCCGGTCGGATAGCCCTGCCCCACGGCCCGGAACTTCCAGGCGTCCCCGCGCCGGTACAGCTCGCCGCAGATGATCGCCGTCTCCTCGCCCGTCTCCGCCGTCACGTCGAACAGTGCCAGCGGCTCCCGGTCCGGCGCCCCCGCGTCGTAGAGCAGGATCCGCAGGTCGGAGACGCTCCGGAAGGTGTCGCCGTCCGAGGAGGCCGCGATCACCACCTGGTCGACGGACGGGTCGAGCCGGCCGAGATCGGCCTCGACGGTGTCGGTCAGCCCCTCGGCGACCCGCTTCTTGGGCAGCCGCCGCACCAGCCCCGAGGGGTGGCGCGGCTGGTTGTAGAAGACGAAGTCCTCGTCGGACCGCACGCGTCCGTTCGTGCCGAGCAGCAGGGCCGAGGCGTCCACGTCAGGGACCCCGGGGCCCGGGGTCCAGCGGAGCACGGCCCGTACGGCCGCGGTGTCGAGAGGGACGTTGGAGCCCTTCAGCATCGCGTGCGTCATGACGGTCATCCTGCCTGCTGGGCGGGCCCGCGGACAACGCGGGGGGCGCGGCGAGCCGGGCGAGACCGATCGGATGCGGACGAGTTACCTGGATTTCATGATGGGAGGGAACTACGGACACCCGCACCTACGTACTATTACCGGCCACATGTCATCAGGGCCCGCAAAGGCAGTCGGGGGAGTTACATGCGTCATTTCGGGCACATCCCGTCCGCTTCGCGGGCCGGGCTGTTCCACCAGGAGCCGGCCGAGTTCACGGCCGACTCACCCGCGAGCACGCTCGCCGTGGCCCTGGGTGCCACGCTGTACAGCCCGGCCACCCGGCCGCGGCTCGCCGACGACGTCCGCAAACAGGCCGCGCGCGGGGTCGTCTCCATGGTGCTGTGCCTGGAGGACTCGATCGCCGACACGGATGTGGAGGCCGCCGAGTCCAACCTGGTCAGCCAGTTCGCCGACCTCGCGACGGGCGTGTCGCCCGCCGCCACGCGGGCCGCCGCCGACACGGCCCGCACGGCGGGCGAGGACCCTGCGACCCGGCCGGACCCCGGCGCGGGTACGGGCCCCGGCGGGGCTACCGGCCCCGGCGCGGGCACGGCCTCCGGCGCGGGCACGGCCCCCGGCGCCGGCGGGGTCGCGGATGTGCCCCTGCTCTTCATCCGGGTCCGTGAGCCCCGCCAGATCACCGATCTGGTCGCCCGGCTCGGCGACCACGTGCGCCTGCTCACCGGCTTCGTCCTGCCCAAGTTCGACGAGTGTCGCGGCCGCGCCTTCCTGGAGGCCCTCGCCGAGGCGGAGAGGGCCTGCGGACGGCGACTTTTCGCCATGCCCGTCCTGGAGTCCCCCGAGCTGCTCCACCTGGAGACCCGGGCCGCGACCCTCGCCGGCATCGCCGCGATCGTCGACAAGTACCGCGACCGGGTCCTCGCGCTCCGGCTCGGCGTCACCGACTTCTGCTCCGCCTACGGACTGCGCCGCTCGCCCGACATGACGGCGTACGACGTCAAGATCGTCGCGCACGTCATCGCCGACGTCGTCAACGTCCTCGGCCGTTCCGACGGCAGCGGCTTCACCATCACCGGCCCGGTCTGGGAGTACTTCCGGCCCGGCGAGCGCATGTTCAAGCCACAGCTGCGCCGCAGCCCCTTCCTGGAGGGCAGCGCCGAGGACCTCCGTACCGCGCTCATCGAGCACGACCTCGACGGGCTGCTGCGCGAGATCGAACTCGACCGGGCCAACGGCCTCCTCGGCAAGACCTGCATCCACCCCACCCACGTGGTGCCCGTGCACGCGCTCTCCGTCGTCAGTCACGAGGAGTTCAGCGACGCCCAGGACATCCTCCGCCCCGAGCGGTGTGCCGGCGGGGTGATGCGTTCCGCGTATACGAACAAGATGAACGAAGTGAAGCCGCACCGCGCCTGGGCGGAACGGACCCTGCTGCGCGCCGAGGTCTTCGGCGTCGCCCGCGAGGACGTCGGCTTCGTGGATCTGCTGACCGCCGGACTGGCCGGCTGACGAAGGGTGATCGACAACGTGGTGTGGTCGGGTACATGGGTCGCCGAGCGACTCGGTGTCGAACTGGTCGGCGACGAGACGCTCCCGGGACTGCTGGGCCTCGCACTGCGCCGCAACCCCAAGCGGGCGCACCTCCTCGTCTCCCACGTGCTGGGCAAGCACATACCCCAGCGCCCGACGGTGGTGTACGGCTCGGGCGTCGCCCTCGGCGAGCGGGTCCGCGACCTCCTGGGCGGCGAGGAGGCCGGGCGGGCCGTCGTCGTCGGCTACGCCGAGACCGCGACCGCCCTCGGCCACGCGGTCGCCGACGGGCTGGGCTCCGCGCCGTACCTGCACTCCACCCGGCGTCCGGTGGACGGGGTCGCGCGGGCCGGCGGCTTCGAGGAGTCCCACTCGCACGCCACCTCGCACCTCCTCCTCCCCGAGGACCCCAAGCTGCTGGCGGGTGACGGGCCGCTGGTCCTCGTCGACGACGAGTTCTCCACCGGCAACACCGTCCTCAACACCATCCGCGACCTGCACGAGCGCTACCCCCGCGACCGCTACGTGGTCGTCGCCCTCGTGGACATGCGCGGGCCCGCCGACCACGACCGCCTGCGCGCCTTCGCGGAGGAGATCGGCGCCCGCGTCGACCTCGTGGCCGGAGCGGCGGGGACGGTACGCCTCCCCGAGGGCGTCCTGGAGCGGGGCCAGGCCCTGGTGGCGGAGTACGACACGGAGCCGGCCCCGGCCCCCGGGCCGCCGCTCGGCGCCCCGCCCGTACGGGTCGAGCTGGGCTGGCCCGAGGGCCTCCCGGACGGCGGCCGCCACGGCTTCACCGCCTCCCACGCCCTGGCCCTGACGGCGGCTCTGCCGGCCATGACCCGACGCCTGGCGACGGCCCTCACGGCAGGGGCGGGGGCGGCTTCCGCAGCCCCGTCCGCACCGGGGGCGGCCTCCGGGGCCCCGTCCGTACCCATCGCGGCCTCCGGAACCCCGTCCGCATCCGGCCGGGTCCTCGTCCTCGGCTTCGAGGAGCTGATGTACGCCCCGCTGCGGCTCGCCGTCGAGCTGGAGCGCGCCGGATTCGACATCGCGTACTCCACCACCACCCGCTCGCCGGTCCTCGCCGTCGACGACCCCGGCTACGCCATCCGCACCCGTCTCGTCTTCCCCGCCCACGACAGGCCCGCCGACGGCCCCGGCCGGCGGTACGCCTACAACGTCGCGGGCGCCGGCTTCGACGCGGTCGTGGCCGTCGTCGACTCCGCCGCCGACACGCCCGAGCTGCACGCCCCGGACGGCCTCCTGGCCCAGCTCGCCGCGCACATTCCGCACGTGGTCCTCGCCGTCGTCCCGACCTACACGTGCGCCGCTCCCCCAGAAAGGGCCTCCATGCTGCCCGAGCCCCTCCGCGGCCCCGCCTTCTCCTCGTACGCACCCGAGGAGGTCGGCTGGCTGCTCCAGGACCTCTCGGACGTCGAGCTGGAGGCCCCGACCGAGGAGCGGGAGGAGGCCATCCAGAGCGGCGGCGCCCACTACGCCGAGTCGCTGCCGGTGGAGTACCAGCCCACCGCGCAGTACCAGGAGCTGTTCCACGCGGCCCTGGAGACCTCCGCGACCCGCATCGCCCGCGCCGTCGGCACGGTCACCGAGACCGTCCTCGCCGAGCGCTCCGGCCGGGGCAGCGGCACGCCGGTGCTCGTCTCCCTCGCCCGCGCCGGGACCCCCGTCGGCGTCCTGATGCGCCGCTGGGCCCAGGCCCGGCACGGTCTCGACCTGCCCCACTACGCCGTCTCCATCGTGCGCGGGCGCGGCATCGACGCCAACGCGCTGCGCTGGCTCGCCGCCCACCACGACCCCGCCGACGTCGTCTTCGTCGACGGCTGGACCGGCAAGGGCGCCATCACCCGCGAACTCGCCGAGGCCCTGCGGGACTTCCCCGGATTCGACCCGGAGATCGCGGTCCTCGCCGACCCCGGCTCCTGTGTGCGCACCTACGGCACCCGCGAGGACTTCCTCATCCCCTCCGCCTGCCTCAACTCCACCGTCTCCGGCCTCATATCGCGTACGGTCCTCCGCGCCGACCTGGTCGGACCCGACGACTTCCACGGCGGGAAGTACTACCGCGAGCTGGCCGGCGCCGATGTGTCGAACGACTTCCTCGACGCCGTCGCCGCCCGCTTCGACGAGGTCGGCGACGCCGTCGACACCGACGTCAAGGAGCTGCTCTCCGCCGACCGGACCCCGACCTGGGAAGGCTGGGCGGCCGTCGAGCGGATCAGCGAGGAGTACGGCATCCACGACGTCAACCTGGTCAAGCCGGGCGTCGGCGAGACGACCCGGGTCCTGCTGCGCCGCGTCCCCTGGAAGATCCTCGCCCAGCGCGGCGCGGGCGCCGACCTCGCCCACGTCCGGCTCCTCGCCGAACAGCGCGGGGTGCCGGTCGAGGAGGTCGACGACCTCCCGTACACCTGTGTCGGACTGATCCACCCCCAGTACACGCGTGGCGCCACGGGCGCCGACGGGAAGGCGGTGGTCTCCCAGTGAGCACCGAGACCGTGATGGTCGCCAGCGACCTCGACCGTACGCTGATCTACTCCGCGGCCGCCCTCGCCCTCGGCATGCCCGACGCGCAGGCGCCCCGCCTTCTCAGCATCGAGGTCCACGAGTCCAAGCCGCTGTCGTACCTCACCGAGGACGCGGCCGTGCTGCTGGCGGAGGTGTCCGCGGAGGCCGTCTTCGTCCCCACCACGACCCGCACCCGCAAGCAGTACCAGCGCATCCAACTCCCCGGCCCCGCGCCGAAGTATGCCATCTGCGCCAACGGCGGCCATCTCCTCGTCGACGGCGTGACCGACCTCGACTGGCACGAGAGCGTGCTGCGCCGCCTCGCCGACGAGTGCGCGCCGCTCGCCGAGATCCGCGCCTACTTCACCGCCACCACCGACCTGTCCTGGGTGCGCAAGCACCGGGTCGCCGAGGACCTCTTCGCGTACCTCGTCGTCGAGCGGGAGCGGCTGCCCGAGGAGTGGCTGAAGCGGTTCGGCGACTGGGCCGGGGACCGGGGCTGGACGGTCTCCTTGCAGGGTCGCAAGGTGTACGCCGTACCGAAGCCGCTCACCAAGAGCGCGGCGATGCGGGAGGTCGCCCGCCGGTCCGGCGCCGCCCTGACCCTGGCGGCCGGGGATTCCCTCCTCGACGCCGACCTGCTGCTCGCCGCCGACCGCGCCTGGCGCCCCGGCCACGGCGAACTCGCCGACACGGGCTGGACCGCCCCGCACGTGGAGGTGCTCGCCGAACGGGGCGTGGCGGCGGGCGAGGAGATCCTGCGCCGCTTCCTGACGACGATCCGCGCCCACCGCGCGGCACGGCTGCCCGGCGGCGGGATCACGGAGACGATCACCGGCATCGCGGGGGTTGCGGGGACTACGGGCACGACAGGCGCTACGGGTCTCGCGGGGCCGGCCGGAGCCGGTCTCACGGGGGTGGCCGGAGGTGCGGCGGACGCCGCGACCGGCGTGGGGGGACCCGTACCGGAATGAGGTGCCCCGCCCGAAGCCGCCGACGCTGAGGCGCCCACCCACCCGACCGGCGGTCAGCCGCAGCAGCCCCCACCGCAGCATCCGCCACCGCCACCACCGGCGGGGGCGGGGCCGCCGCCGGTCGCGGTGCCGCCGACGGCGACGGCGGAGAGCAGCTTGACCGTGTCGTCGTGCCCCTCGGGGCAGGCGGCGGGGGCGGAGGAGTCGGCCATGGGCCGGCTGAGTTCGAAGGTGTCGCCACACGTCCGGCAGCGGTATTCGTATCGAGGCATACGGACAGGCTAACGGCCGCCGCCGCCACCGCCCCGTTCCTCGCGGATGAGTTCGACGACCCGGGCGGCGGTGGCGCGGACGGCCTCCAGCTCGGTGAGGAAGTGCCAGTAGTCCGGGTGGCGGCCGTTGTCGAGGGCGGCGACGGCCCGGTCGAGGCGGGCGACGCCGTCGTCGAGGGGCCGGGCGTGGCGGGGGTCGGGGGTGGTGCGGCCGGCCATGGCGAGGCGCTGCGCGTCGCGTACGGCGAAGCGGGCGCGGTCGATCTCGTGCTGCGGGTCCTTGGCGACGGCGTCGAGACGGCGCAGCCGGTCGCCCGCGGCGGAGACGGCCTCGTCGGTCTGGTTGAGCAGGGCGCGGGCGGTGGCCAGCAGGCTGGTGGCGTCGGGCCAGCGCTGCTCGGCGCGGGCCGCGGCGGCCTCCTCCAGCCTCTCCTCGGCTTGGCGGAGGCTGTCGGCCGCCTGGTCGGGAACGTGCTGCAGGTCCTGCCAGCAGGCGGCGGAGAAACGGCGCCGCAGCTCGGAGAGGACGGGCTCGACGCCCCCGGCCCGGGTGGTGAGCGCCTGGGCGCGCGTACGGAGGGAGACGAGGCGCTTGTCGGTCTCGGCGGCGCGCTCGGGCAACCGCTCCGCCTCGGACCGTACGGCCTCGGCGTCCCGCAGGACGCGGTCGGCGCGCTGGAGGGTGGCGGGGACGCCGTGCCGGCCGGCGCCTTCGTTGAGCTTGGTGAGGTCGGGGCCGAGGGCGGCGAGCCGGGCCGCGAGGTCGTCGGCGCGCAGGCCCGCCTCGCGGGCCGTGTCGAGAGCGGTGCTCGCGGAGCGAAGGGCCTGTCGGGCCCGCTCGACGGCGGGGGCGAGCCGGGCGAGCTGCGTCTCGGCGGTGTCGAGCAGCGGCCCGAGCCCCTGCTCGAAGCGGTCCAGCTCGCCCTTGACCCGGAGGAGCTCGTCCTTGGCGCGGGTCAGCTCGGCGCGGGCCCGGCTCGCGGTCGCCGCGTCCAGCTCGTCCCGGTCGAGGTCGTGGGCGTCGACGGCGGTGATGTAGGCGAGGCTGGCCTCGTCGATCCGCCGTCCGAGCGCGGCGAAGCCCTCGACGGCGCGGCGGGCACCGGGCGAATCGTCGACGGCGGTGATCGTCTCGATGGAGATGCGCAGGTCACGCTGGGCGGTGTCGAGTTCGTAGAACGCGGCGGCGGCGGCATCCTTGGCGGCCTGGGCTTCGGCCCGCTGGCTCTCGCCACGCCCGCCGAACCAGCGGCGGGTCCCGCCACCGGCGAACGAGGCGGGAAGGAGGGCGAGCCCGAGAAGCGGAAGCGCGAACGCGAGCCCCAGGCCGCAGGGGCGCCGCGGGGACGCCGAAGCGCTCGCCCCGCCCCTCGCGTGAGTCGCCGCCACGTCCCTCTCCCGTGCTGTGATCGCCGCGCTGCCCGGTCCGGTTCATTCTCCCACCAGGTAAGGACGAACACACGAACCCTTTAGTTCGCGCTGCGCACGACGATTTCCCCGTTGTCGCTGCGAGCGGTCACGACACGGTCGGCGCCCTTGGTGCTCGGCACGTCGATCCGGACCTCGCCGTTGTCGGCGCGGCCGTCGACGTCGTACGTCCCCTTCGGCAGGGCGATGTCGATCTCCCCGTTGTCGCTGGTGGCCTCCAGGCGGGCCGGCGGGGCACTGAGCGCGAGGCGCACGGCCCCGTTGTCGCTCCGGGCGACGACGCGCTGCGAGGTGGTGCCGCCCTCGACGACGACCTCGCCGTTGCCGCTGGACAGATCGAGGGCGCCGGAGGCGTTCCGCACGAGGACGGCGCCGTTATCGGACCGTACGGTCAGGGCGGTGTCGAAGCCGTCGGCGGTGACCTGCCCGTTGTCGTCCTCGACGGTGAGGGCGACGCCGCGCGGCACCTGGATGCGGTGCACGGAGTCGCAGTCACTGGCCACGGCGTCACAGTCGACCCGCAGGGTCAGCCGCTCGCCCTCCATCCGCCACGACGCCTCGGGCCCCGACCCCATGAACACCCATCCGTCGACCTGCCGGCTGACGCGCACGTCCTCTATGTCGGCGGGCACGATCTCCAGCTCGGAGTTGTCGGCGTCGATGGTGAGCGTCTCCCCGGAGAACGCGAAGCTCTTCTTCTCGACGGGCGCCCCCTCGACATCGGCACCCCCACACCCGGAGACCCCGAGGGCGACGACGACGGCTCCACCGGCGACGAGGAACGTACGGATACGACGACGAGCGGCCATGACGATCGAACCCCCTGGTGACACGCTGACTGTCCCCTCACGGTACGCACCGACCCCCCACCCCCACGATCCGGCGACCCACCGCCCCGGGGTAGGGCTACCCCCCCGCCCCCGTATCGGTTTGCGGGACCCACCCATGGGCCATGTACGCTGTTGCCTCATTCCACGGGTGCGTAGCTCAGGGGTAGAGCGCTGCTCTTACAAAGCAGATGTCGGCGGTTCGAAACCGTCCGCGCCCACCAGCAGGTAGATAGGCAAAGGCTCAGGTCACCGGTACTGAACCGGGAGCCTGGGCCCTGTTCGTTCTCCAGCCGGGAAGGCGACTACGGGGCGCCGTGCCAGTTACGTGCCAGAAGCGTCGCCGGACTCGCCCGGCCGGACCTTCCTGATCTGCTCGTCGACGTGGGCGGCGATGGCGTGGTCACGCCCGTTCACGAGGTGCTGATAGATCAGCGCGGCCCGTACCGACGAATGCCCCATCCGCTGCATCAGCTCACGCGTCGTGGCACCGCCGGTCGCGGCGAGGGTGTTCCCGGTGTGGCGCAGATCGTGGAAGTGGACGTCGCGGAGGCCGGTGGCCTTCAGGGCCTGCAGCCACAGTCGGCGGAAGTTGTTCCGGCGCAGCTGCCCGCCGCGGGCTCCGGTGAAGACCAGCCCGGTCCGACCCGGCTCGGCGTAGACGGCGAGATGAGTGGCCAGGCTCTCCGCCAGCGAGGCCGGAAAGGCGACGGTGCGCACGCCAGCCGCGCTCTTGGGCGTCTTGATCAGAATGCCGTCGGTACGGGTCTCGGCCAGAGAACGCCGTACGGCGACGGTTCGCCGGTCGAGGTCGACGTCATGGCGCTGAAGTGCGGCGAGCTCCCCGAAGCGGAGGCCGGTGAAGGCCGCCAGCAGGATGAACACTCGGAAGCGCGACGGCACGGCGTCGGCGAGTTGGAAGACCTCGGCAACGTCGAGGAACGGCCGCTCAGCCGTCTTGGCCGCTCCGGCGCCTTTGATGCGGCAGGGATTGCGCTGGATCAGCTCGTCGTCGACCGCGGTGTTCATGATGGCGCGGAGGATCTGGTACGCCTTGGCGACTGTCGGCTCACCGACACCCGACTCCAGGAGGCCGGCACGCCAGCGGCGGATCTGGGGCGTGGTGATCTCACTCAGGACCACGTCCGCGAAGGCCGGCAGGATGTGGAGGCGAAGCGCGCTGCCGTTGCGCTCGCGGGTGGTCGCCGCGTAGTCGCGTTCCTTGAACCAGGCATCGGCGTACACCCCGAAGAGAACCTTGTCGTCCGGGTTCTTCCATTTGCCGTCGATGATCTCCGCTTCCTTGCGGACGAGCCACCGATCGGCATCGGTCTGCGAGGCGAAAGTCTCGGGTGCCGATCGCGTCAGCCCGTCCGGCCCGTGGTAGCGAGCTTGGAACCGGCCTGACGGCAGTTTGCGCACTGCACCGAAGCGGCGACGCTTGCCCTTGGTGTTCGCCATCAGGCCACCGCCCCGAACCGGCGACTAGTAGTGATCGGCTGGACGGTATGGGCGGCTACGAATTCCTCCAAGGCCCGTTCAGGGATGCGTACATGGCGCCCCACCTTGACGAACACGATCCGGCGCTCAGCGATGAGCCGACGAGGAAACCTCTCTGTCGTGCCAAGGAGTTCGGCGGCCTGGCCCACGGTCAGCAGTCGGCCGGTCATGCGGTTGCTCCTTCCAAGGCGAATTGGTCGCGTAGGGCTTCGCGGGCGGTCTCGCGGTTGAGCTGGATGTCCCGAGCGATGGAGGCGGCGAGGGCGGCCTCGCCGGGAGAGTGGCCCTGTCCGACGTACGTCCAGGAGGTGAGGACGAGGACGGTGCCCGGCTCGATGTCGTCGAGGCCGCGGGCAGCACGTTCCTGTGCGGCGCGGTAGTCGGCGCGGGTCTGGCGGAGCTCGCTCAGGGTGGTGGAGTACTGCCGGGACTTGGTGGAGAAGTGCCCCCGGAAGCCGAGCATGTGGGCCCAGGCGAGGAGGCGCCGGTCCGGGTAGAGAGGGTCGAGGTCGAAGCAGGCTTCGACGAGGCGCCGGGTGTGGTCGGGGACGCCGAGGAGGACCAGGGCCTCACGGTTGCCGACGCGGCGGTCGAGGCTGCCGGTGGTCTCGGCGGCTTTGGTGGCGTACTTGGCGCTGTAGGAGGCGACGGCCTGCTCGGTGATGTCGGACCCGTCGCCGAACGCCTTCACGGGCCGGATGTCGATCTGGGTGCCCCAGCGGAGACGACGGGTGGGCTGGTCACCGGAGGCGTGGACGGTGACGGTCGTGTACGCGTGGGCGGCGCCGGCGCGGATGGCATCGGTGAGGCGCTCGGTGGTCGCCCACGACGGCGGCGGGGAGTCGGGGCCGTCCGGGCCGTCGATGCGGACAACGGCGTGGAAGTGGACGGCGCCCCGCTTCTGGAACTCGGCGACCTTCCCGTACGAGACCCGGGCGACAGCCTTCAGCTCCCTCTGCGAGAGGCCGGCCGCGGCGGCGATCTCCCGGCGGAGCCGGTTCGTGAACCTCTGCCAGAGCTGTCCGGCGTGGTTGTTGAAGAGGACGGCGGCGGCGTAGTCGTACGACCCGGGGGCGAGTGGCGTGCCGAGGGCGGTGTCGTCCTCGGAGTGGTGGGTCCCGCAGCGGCACGGCCGGGCGCCGGGGCGGTTGTGGACCGGGCCGAAAGACGGGGCGGTGAGGGTGAGGAAGACGCGGGGGTGTTCGCGGACGGTGGCGGGAATGTCGCGGGCGTCGTCTCCGGCGAGGCCGGCGCGGATGAGGTGGTACGTGTCGCCCGCGTAGGTCCAGGCGCAGGCGGGGCAGCGGGAGGCCCGGCGGTTGCCGCAGGCGATCCGGAGACGGTTCCCCGGCTCGGAGTCGGTGGAGTAGCGGTGCAGGGTCTCGCCGGTGGTCTTGTCCCGGGTGAGGGTCCAGCCCTGGAGGTGGATGGGGTGGGAGCAGCCGCCGGTGCGGTGGATCTGCTCCTTCCAGCGGTCGAAGTCGGGGGACCCGGCCACCCGGAGCATGTCGCCCAGGGGGGCGGTATCGAATCCCGCCGACGAGGCGGCTGGGGCGGTCATCATGGAGTGCTTCCTTCTGGTTCTGCGAGCTGGCTAGGAGCGGGGCCTCCGGGCGGTGGAGACTTGGCGGTTGAGCCGCCCGGAGGCCCGACTAACGGCGCCGCTGCTGGCCGTTGAGGAGCGAGCGCAGGACGACGGCGCAGACGGCGACCGACGCGGCGCTGATGGCGACGGCGAGGAGCATGGAGACCAGGACCGTGCCGACGACCAGGACGGCTCCGGCACCTCCGGTAACGACGACGGCCAGGCCGGCGGGGGTGAGGCGCAGGGCCGAGGACGGCGCAGGGGCCGGGGCGTGGTGGTTGCAGGCCGCCGTGTTGGTGGCGTGGTGGGGCTCGATGTCGCCGGTGACGGTCGGCTGGACGAGCGGGGCGACGATGCCGGTCGGAAGCGGGTTGACCGGGATGCGCGGCTGGAACATGACGGTTCTCCCTACTTGTTGATCGTGCTGTCGATGAGCGGGGCGAGGACGCTGTCGGCGAGGAGGAAGCCGCCGAGGAGGATCACGGCGACGAGCCACCAGGGCGGGCGGATGAGCTTGATGCCGAGGCCGCCGATGACGATCAGGGCGAGCCAGAGCGGAACGTCCATGACGCGGGACTCCTCCGAAATCAGCGGGGCTTGCAGCGATGGGTGCGGGCGGCGAGCTGGGCGGCCGAGGAACTGGAGTACTCGGCGGACCAGCCGCAGTCGTCGGCCGTGCACACCGCGGCGTGCTTAGTGCGGCCGTGACGGTCGCGGTGGGTGCCGATCTGCACCGGACCGATCCGCATCACGGAGTGGAAGTGATCGCGAGGGGCCATGAGGGTCTCCCTTCAGACGATCTGGGCGGCGATGGCGTTGGCCATCAGGGGCGGGACGCCGAGGCGGGCGCGGAGGGCGTCGGCGTCGATCGGGTAGCCAGTGCGGGCGCGGTAGTCGTCGGCGACCTTCCGGGCGTGAGCGACGAGCGCCGGCGGTACGGCCACGGGGGCGGGTTCGGGCTCCGGCGCGGGTTCCGGGATCGGCTCCAGTTCCGGAGAGGGGAGGGCCGGTGCGGCGGAGATCTCCGGCTCCGGCTCGATGACCGCTTCCGCGGCTGAGGGTTGCTTGGTGTCCGTGTTGAGTTCGGCAGGTTGGACAACCGCCGGATGTCCAGGGGAGTGGATAAGAAGGGTCCCGCCGAGGAACGCGAGCGCAGGCCAGCCCGCGACGAGGATGCGCAGCCAGGCGGGGACGTCGCCGAGGTTGAGGAGCCCGGCGGTGGCGACGTTCGCACCGAGCGACGCGGCCAGGGCGACCATGAACCACGTCCAGGCGGAGCGGGCAGGTTCACCGGCGGCCCGCGCGGTCCGCAGCCGGTGCCAGGCGGCGACGAGCAGGAGGTCCACGGAGACCGGGTAGGCCCAAGCCTTCCAACCGGACTGTCCGGCAGCCGCAGCCAGGTCGTGGAGGTGAGCGAAGGACAGGGCGCCGGCGATCACGGCTTGTACGAGGACGGCGTCCGGTCGGCGGATGGGACGCATCGGGGGTCCTCCTTCCGGTTTCGGGGATGGGCGGGGTAGGGACCTGGCGTGAAGGGGTCACGCCGCCGTGGAGCGAGGGGGTTCAGGCGATCGCGGGAGCCGTGACGGTCGAGGGCGCTGCGGCTTTGCCCAGGGGCGGCAGGACGGTCCGGAAGGCCTCCAGCGCGGGGATCTCGGGCGTGCGGTGAGCGTGGGAGTTCGCGATGTTCACGGCCCGCCGGAGCGTGAGGTGGGGAGTACGGATGCGGACCCACCCACCAGAGGAGTCGCCAGCGACAGCGGTGCCGGGACGGTCGGTGCGAATCTGGACCGTGGCTAGGACGGCGTCCGGGGCGATGTCGCCGAAGGCCATGTTGGCGGAGGTCTCGTCGTTGACGCGGTGGGCGGTGCGGCCGGTGAGCTGGGCGCGAAGCATCGTGATGCCCTTGCCGAGCTCGGAGCCGAAGCGCTGCCCGCAGATCTCCAGGTAGATGCCGGCGGCACGGCCGAGCTGGGCGAGCCGGACGAGGGAGGTGATGATTCGATCCCGTCGCTTCTCCTCCTCCTTCGTGGCGAAGAGGGCGAGTTCGGCGACCTCATCGACCAGGAGCACGATCGGCGTCGGTCGCAGGTGATCGGACAGGTCCCAGATGTCGGCGGTGATCTCCGCGTCTGGCAGGTCTGCACTCAATCTCTGCTCGCGTCGGATCAGTTGGTAGACCTCCTCCATGTGCTCGACGAGGGCGTCGAGGAGGTCGGCAGCTGCGTCAGAATTGTCGGCCAAGGCGGTGAACCGTCGGGCGAGCGGGGCGAGTTCAACTCCCTGTTTGCAGTCGATCCCGACCAGGGCGACATCCAGCGTGGCGAGCGCGGCGACGAGGTTGCGCTGATAGACGGACTTCCCGGACTGGGTGGCACCGACGTTCAGGGCGTGCGGGGTCTGGCGGTAGTCGCGGTAGTAGACCTCCCCGTCCTCCCGCATGGCGACCGGAACCCGCATCACCCCACCGCGGGCAGCCGCGGGCATCTGGACCCGCTTAAGGACGTCGTACCCGGTCATCCGCAGCTCGACGACACCCGAGCGGACCTCCCTGGCGGTGACGTTCTGCATGACGAACGAGTGCCGTAGCCGGGCCGAGGCAGCGGAGAAGTCGAATGCGTCCTGACCGGGCCGCAGCTTCACCCGCAGTACGAGCCCGGTACGCGTCGGCCGCAGCCGCAGGATCCGGGGCGCCCGCGAGTCGGGGATGGGCCGGCCGGTCATCCGGGCCAGTGCCAGGCTCCAGCGCGAGGGCGGGACGGTCAGCCCACACGCGTCCATGACCGACGCGTACCGGGCGAGGATCCGCACCACGGCGAAGACGACGCCGAAGCTCATCCAGTACCAGGCCGGACGCTGCCAGCGCAGCAGCAGCGCGACCGAGGTGACCAGCGCGAGGGTGACCGTTAAGGCGGTCATGGGTCAGCCGACCTTTGCGGCGGCGAGCGAGGTGACGGCGACGGCGCGGAAGCTGATGCCGTGGCGCTTCTGGCCGTTGAACTCGTTCTCCCACGGCCGGGCGACGACACCGGTCAAGGCGACCGGGGTGCCCATGGACAGCTCCTCGGAGATGCCGGTCTTGGGAACGGTCAGGTTCAGGATCTCGGCGTTGCCGTCCATGACGAACATGACGTCGACCGTCATCAGCGGCGCGCCGGTGTCCCGATCGGTGGCGATCTCACCGGTCTGACGGTTCGCGATCTTCGGGGCCGGGGGCTGGGCCACCATCACCATCGCGGCGGACGTGTCGACGGGGATCTGACGCACAGTGGATCACTCCTATATAGAGGCTGGTCTCCTTCACTCCTGTATAGGAGTGACATGAAGAAGAGTGCATCACTCCTGTACATGAGTCAACCCGCCGCGGGAAGAAACCGCGGCGGGTTGAGGGGAGTTGAGTGAGCGTCAGTCGGTCGCGGGGATCCGGTACTGGAAGACGAACTGGTCAGCGGCCATGAGCGTGTCACAGACCTCCACGACCCGCCCCTTCTTCGTCATGGCATCCCGCAACAGGTGGACGACGGGCGCCCCGGGGCTCAGCGCCAGCTCGGATGCCTCCGCCTTGGCGGCTAGCCGAGCCTGAAGCGTTTCGACGAACTCGGCGAAGGTGTGGCCGTGGTCT
The DNA here is from genome assembly GCF_055587165.1 of Streptomyces sp. NPDC048353. Lineage (NCBI taxonomy): Bacteria > Bacillati > Actinomycetota > Actinomycetes > Kitasatosporales > Streptomycetaceae > Streptomyces > Streptomyces sp. NPDC048353. The sequence goes on from NZ_JBVJGU010000001.1 coordinate 638,529, forward strand.
TCGAGCCGGGCGTAGATGCCGCCGGGGCCGGGGTTCTCGGCGAACAGCTCGGGGATGTCCTTCACTACGTCCCACGGCAGATACGACGAGGCGGTCTCGACGGGCGTCCCATTCCGGAAGTACAGCCGACGCCGCGCGAGCACCTGAGTCCCCGCGTCGACACCGAGCCGTTCAGCGATGTCCGCCGGCGCCTCCATGGGCCCGATGTAGAGGACGCTCACCTTGGCCGTGGCGCCGGACTGCTCGGACTCGGCGAGGTAGGCGGCCTTACCGCCCCGCCGATGTGAAGCGCGGAACCGATCCGAGGACCGAAGTCGTACGGGAGGCCGGTCCTTCACGATCGAGCCCTTGCCGTGTCGGGTTTCGACGAGCCCGCTGGCCCGTACCTCGACCATGGCCTTACGAATGGTCCCGCCGGCGACCCCGTACCGTTCGACGAGCTCGGACTCGCTGGGCACCATGTCGCCGGGCTTCAGTACGCCGGACCGGATCTGCTGGACGATCTCGTCGGCGATCTGCACGTACCGAGGTACGGCCCTGCCAGCTCCTGCTGGAGTTCCCACAGTCCTACCCACTCTCATATGCTCCTGTACATGAGTAGTGGGAGCGCGGGAACAAAGTCAACGCCGCTGCATTCCGTGTCCGTGGCCGGAGCGGTAGTGCGCGAAGATGGCCGGCTCCTGGCCATCCGCCGAGCGGACAATGGCACGTGGGAACTCCCGGGCGGAGTCCTGGAGCTCACCGAGGCGCCGGAAGCGGGCGTCGCCCGCGAGGTCCTGGAGGAGACGGGCATCCACGTCGAGGTGGACGAGCTGACCGGGGTCTACAAGAACACGACGCGCGGCATCGTTGCCCTGGTCTTCCGCTGCAAGCCCACCGGCGGCACGGAGCGAACCTCGGACGAGTCCACTGCGGTCGACTGGCTCACGCCGGCCGAGGTCAAGGAGCGCATGGCGGAGGTCTACGCGATCCGCCTCCTGGACGCCCTGGACGAAAACGGCCCCCACGTCCGCAGCCACGACGGTCGCCAGCTGATCCTGCATAAGTGACCACGCAACCGGCACCGCGGATGACCCGCGAAGAAGCGATCCTCCTCGTCGAACGCCTCATGAACCCAGAGACGCCAGAGGAAGAGTCCTCCCAGATCCTGGCCGCCCTTGAATGGGGCCTGTCCTGCCCGCACATCAGCGACTACGTCTTCTGGGACCCCGATCCCGATCTGACGCCTGAGAAGGTCGTCGACAGGGCCATGGCCTACAAGCCGATCGCCCTCTGAGGACAGCGCGGTAAAACTTTCTCTACTTCATCAAGGCACCCGCCGCGCAAGGCGCGACGCGCGCGGCCCGTTGCCCGGGCCTGCGCTCCTGTCTCCGCCCCGCTCCAGCCCGGCCGCCGACCGCGCGCCTGACAGCTCGGGTTGATGGGTGGTGAACACCCGCTGTGGCTGGGGCGGTCGGCTCCACGGCTTTAGGCAGCCACTTTGGGGCGAGCCTCTAAGATCATGGCCCCAACGTCGTGCTTTACCGGGCAGGTCCACAGACTGCCCGACGCGCCGGAAGCTTACGGGGCCATGATCACTCGCCCCAAAGCAGCTCCAGCCCAAAGCCGCTCCGCCGACCTATCTACGTCATTCAGCGCGGGCTAGCCCGTAGGAGCGTCGCAGAGTTTTGCCGAATACTTGCGCCGATTAGGTCGCGAAGCTTAGGGTTTATGTCAAGCAAATGCTCAAAGTCAGGCCAGAGGAGGGTAGCCTTCTCTGCGACTTGGGAAACTACCCCTACAAGGTCAGCTCCAGTGGCGTCCAGTCGCCTTTCCAGTCTCTGGAAAGTTGCCAGGGAAACGGTCTCAAAGCGCTTAGAGCCGAAGAATTTCAGGCCCAAATCTTCCGGGCCATCCATGTCGGTTCTGTAAGGCGACGTTGAAACCAGGTCATAAGCAGGCGACAGGGTGGGAATTCGAGCGTCCCTGTAGATCAGCGACCAATTCTTCAGATGCGCATCACCATTCGAGATGACTACTGAAAATGCGAGCCTTCTAGCGAACTCGCGCAGGGAGTCGAGATCCCTCTTTCGGTAAACCAGTGAGGCGATTGTTTCGTAATTGCCCTGATATTTTGCTACTGGATAAAAGTCGCGCACCTGCGCTAGATCTTCTATGTGGATCTTTCGTCTATCTTCGTCGCGATCGAACCTGCGAACCGCATAGGCCCACTCTTCATCGTTAGGCCACATGTTCGATGGAATATCGTCTAGGTCATCTCGATGAACGATCCGAACCTGGGGGACGTCCAAACCTAGAGCGCAGGCAAAGGCCATCATGACGTATTCATTGTGCGGAACGTTAGGGTAGCGGTGATCGGGCAACTTTACGATCCAGTCACCGCCTACCCCGAATGCGGGAAGGCTGAGGCGATCCCCTCTAGCGAGCATGGAGAACTTGAGGGCCACGCCGGCTAGTGAAAATCGCCATCGGCTCGATGGGTCAGAAAAGACTATCCCTGCCGGGACTTCCTCGGAAAATTCGCTTGGCCCCCATTCGAGACAATCGCCCACTGCGTCTTCGGCGATGATTTCGACTGCCCCAGGAAGATCGTGCCCGACTCGCGAAAGCAACTCCATCTCGCGATCCAGCGAAACACCCTTGTCTTCTGCGATCCATTCACGCAAAGGGCCCTCGGGCAAGAGATTCGAAAACCATGGGGGGAGCCGAAGAGCCGCCGCGTAACGCCCTTCAAGGTTCTGTTCGAAGCGAAGGCCCATTACGGGCCTTCTGCCGTCGGATACATATGCGCTGTCGAGAAGAAAACGAGTATGATCCCCACGCTGGTGAAGTGTCCCCACCCTTCTGCCGTGCAGCCATACCCCATAGGCGGACTCAGGAAGGCTCATCGGCATCTTCTTCGTCGTCGGGAATTACCAGATCGTTAAGGGGAGGCGTGTTCTCGAAACCCCATTCAGCCATAGCCTGCAAGTAGTCCCGGAACAGTATATTAAGAGATTCCTGGCGTGCACGAAGGAACCGGACAACCTCACCTGCAGCAAGCCAGTGTGCCATAGCAGGGGTTATGGCATGCGAAGCAAGGACGTCATGCCACCTGCCCTCTTCCATGTCGAGGGGATATTGAGCAAGGCGTCCCAGGATCTCATCTACAGATTCGAAATCATTAGGGACAATGATTCGATTGGCGGCCCAGAGGCGATATTCCGGAGGGGTGACTCGCTGGCTAACGACGTGTCGAACTGCATCCGCCGCCGTCGGGCGGTCAGTAAGGACCTCTGTAAGCTGCGCCCTTTCATACGGCTGGCCCGAACGTGGAGATCGAGGTTGGAGACTCCAGAGCGCACAGAGCGCCATTTTCCCAACGGCCTCGTTTGTTCGGAAACGCTTAAGGTCTGGCATCGGCTGATCAAGTCGATCAACGGGCTCAAGGAGACGCTGCACAGAACCAATCAGGTCGCCCTTCCGGATGCGCGAGCAGAGTACGCGCATGGCGTTCGTAAAGCTGCCCTTAAAGATTTCAGGTCCAGCCAGAGTGGTACGCCAATACCACCGTCGGAGAAGCTGAAGGCTTCGGTCATCCGGTTCAGGGAAATGGGCGAAGAATCTGCACAATACAACAAGTAGATACCGGTAGGTAAGGAATGTGAAGTGTGGAACGCCAGCGACGCTCTGGAGGAACTGGACCGCTCGCCTTAGTGCCTCTTCGCCAGCCTGGTATGCGGCATCTCTGTCTTCGCCCGGAAATTCAACTAGCCCACGACGAATCTCGTCGGAAAATTCACTTCGGATCTCACGTGCCGGGTCAGGTCCGCGACGAGCGAGAATGGCGCGCAGAACGGTGTCGTCATCGATGATGCCGAATCCGAACGAGTCGTTGATGTGTTCTGCGATTAGGCTAATGTCTAGGCGTTCATTGGCGCCCTCTTCCGGTCCGGCAAAGAGAGCCGAAAAGATCTCAGCTCGACTCAGTCGCTTGCCGTAGTTATTCATGCGATCGAAGATGTCTCGAAGAACGGCCTCGTCATTCTGTCTGACGAGGTACGCGGGAATATTGAATTGTCGGAGCTTTTTCGTTACGGACGTGGCTTCCTGTAGGTGACTGGAAACCTCTGGATACTTCGAGAACCATGTGAGAACGCCTTGCAGGTCGAAAATCACCGGCAAGGGGACGACCCACGGATCAATTTGTGCAGGCTGAGGGGTGAACTGGGAAGTGCGCAGATCGTAGGCCAGGGAAAAGCGGGAGTCGCGTTCACTCTCAGGGTGAAGCGCGTTCGCTAGGCTCGTTACGCGCTGTTGCCCATCGACGACCCAAAGGGCGTTATCTGATTGAGGTGCATCGATCTCCAGCTGGCCTAGACGGACGATGCCCTTGGGGGCGGGGCGTACCCACAGGAGCAAGCTTCCGACGGGGTATCCCTTAACGATGCTGTCGAATAGACGGGCTACATCCGCTCGGGTCCATCGAAAGTCGCGCTGGAAATGAGGAACTCGCACATGGCCGCTCCAGGCCCTCTCGACCAATTCCTCAAGGTCGAAAGTGGTGGCGCTCGGTTGGGTGTCAAGTCCGGAACGCATGTGTCTCCTCACCGGCGTGCTGATCTGCCCAGGATAGCTGTCCCACGTCGTTTGGGGTCTTACTGCAGAAGTATCTGCAGTGGCCTGACGAGGTGCCAGGGTCGTGCGTGATGCAGCCGTGGCAACTGCGGTGACGCCGCGCCAAGCAGCCATGTCGCCGCGGGGTGGGCGGGGCGCGGACGGAGCGCAAGCGCGCAGCAACTGCTGGCGGGCTGAATGGCGTGGTAGTTTCGGCGACTCGCCCGAACCGTTCTCCGCCGCCATTGGGCTCGGCCCATTCGTGGACAGACGCGGCCGGACCTCTGCACAGAGGGTCGGTGACCAGCAAAGATGCGCGGAACGGCCACTCCCTGCTTGACGTTCAGCGGCGCAAGTAGGCCCCGGGATAGTCCCGGGGCCATTCCCTTCAGGTCGGGGCAGCACCGTTACTCGAAGGCTGCTGCCCGCGGCCGAGGGGTGTCGTCCTCGTCCTCAGCAGAGGGTTGCGCGGCTGACAGGCGTTGGCCGCGGCTTGTCGCTACGCGGAGGGCGTCCCGCAGGGCTCCGACCAGGTCCGCAGACAGTTCTCGAAGGTCCTTCGCATCCGTCCGCTTGTCATCGAGTACTTCCAGCGCATGTGTCACGAGCTTGTCGGCTAGGCCGAGCTGGATTGCTTCAGTGGTATCGGCGAGGCGGGACAGGTGGCTGTTTGAGTCGTCGGTGCTCAGGTGGCAGGGCTTTCCGTTGGGGCCCGACCACGGGAGGAGGCGAAGCTCGCTGTGGGCCGTCATCCTTCCGTTCCCCTCTCTTGGGTCGTGTGGTGAGTGGTGAAGAGTGCTTCGGCGCGGTCGCCGGGAAGGGTCAGGCGAGCCGCCTCGATCACGCGGCCTGTGATGTCGGCAGACACTCGCGTGATCGCAAGCACGGCCAGCGTCGTGCTGAGCCGGAGAGTGGATGCCTCTTCTGGGGTGGGGAGTCGGGCGGTGACCACTTCTCGGGTCTCCGCCCCTCCGGGGCGAGGCCGCGGCAGTTCAGCCGGCTCCCGGTCGCGCGGCATGTAGATGCGGGCCAGGCTGTGCGGCCTCTTTCCCTGGTGGGTGAGGCAGAGGAACTCCGTCAGCGGGGTGCGCGAAGGGACCTTAAGTAGGGGGATGAGGTCTCCGCGTGCTTGGAGGTTAGTGGTGCGGATTGTGACGTGGAGGTCTGTCTCCGGGGTGAGGCGACCTTCGGCGTACGTGAGTCTGTTGAAAGGACAGCGGACGAAGTTGCCCTTGCCGTGGATCTTCTCGATTAGACCCTCGGCCTGGAGGAGTGCAAGGGCATTGCGCAGGGTCGGGGTGCTGACCTTGTACTCCGCGGCGAGCCGGGGCTCCGAGGGGAGGCGGGCGCCGGCCGCTAGCTGCCCGGTGGTGATCTGAGCCCGGAGGTCGGCGGCGATGGTCTGGCGTAGGGACGGCATGAGGGTGCTCACCACCTTCTGAGCACGCGTACGGCGATCAGGCGCGTGCGGATGTGCATCGTCAGGAGTTCGCCCGATTCGAATAGGAGGCGCTTGGCGCCGCCGGGTAGTTGGCGAAGGTCAGCTACTCGGCACGGTTGGCCGCCGATCTGGATGATGTCGCCCCGCTGCACGGTGGTCGTGGTGATCTCGACCGGGGAGGCGAGCGCGCCACCAGGGGGCATACCGTTCACGAGGCCGCCTCCGGTGGCGTAGTCGCGGAGTGGCAGGAGCAGGCGCACACCTCATAGACGACCGGGATGCCGATCGGCGCCGCCGCCGGGGAGGAGTGCGTGCACTCCTGATGGGTGCCGATCCGGCATGCGCTGGACTTGTAGGGCATGGCCGGCGTCGAGGGAACGCGGGTCATCCGAGGGACTCCGCTGGCGCGAAGCAGGTGTGGGCGGGGAGGAGGTGCGGGACCGGCACCGAGCTATGCCGAGTGGAATGCTTGTCGGCCAGGACGTACGGGCGGACGAGGGCCGTCTCTTCACCCGGGAGGAAGTTCGTGCGGTCTCCGAGCTGCCGGAGGAACAGCGTTAGTTCGTCGGACGGTTTGGGTTGGATGAGCGTCGGGCGCGTTGGCGTTAAGGCCATGGGGTGTCGGCCCCTTGGGGCGTGCCGCTCCCTGGTGCGCCTGATGGCGTGACGCATACGGTTGAACATACTGATCAGCTCCCATCGCTGATGGCCGGGTCCCCGGACGTCGCGTGTCGCGGGGACCGCTTGTTCACGGCGGCCCAGAGGGTCCGGCCGCCCAGGCTGGTGGCGAGGAGACCGAAGCGGTCTGCCTGTGCCAGGACTTCCAGGACCTCCCGCCATGTCTCTGCCGGGAGGGATTCCGGTACCTCCCCTTCGATCGACGTGTGTCTGGTGTGGGCCAGCACGCGTGTGGTGAGTCCGAGGGCGGACAACCGGGCGGCGAGGGCCTCCGCGCTTACTTCGGGAGCAGGCACAGGGGAGCCTCCGTTACCGGTGATCACTTTAAGTGAAGCTAGTTAACTAGATTAGAGCTAGTGGACTAGATTTTCCATATGCCTGAGCAGCCGCCATACCTCCGTACCGCCGACGAACTGCGGCGGCGGATCGCGGAGCACGAGTGGAGTCCTGGAGACCGGCTGCCCTCGCGGGCCCAGATCGGCCAGGAGTGCGGGGTGGGCGAGAACGTCGTTCGCCGGGCCCAGGAGCTGTTGATCTCCCAGGGGGTGTTGGAGGGGCGGGCCGGATCCGGGACCTATGTAGCCGAGCCCCGGCAGCGGGTGCGGATGGTTCGGTCCGCAGCGCGCGAGCAGCCCGACGGGTCGCCGTTCCGGGCGGACATGAAGGCCGTCGGGCGGAACGGTGGCTGGGAGAGCCGGACCGATGCGAAGGTGCCCGCGCCGGCGGAGATCGCTGCGCGGCTCGGGATCGGTGAGGGTGAGCTGTGCGTCCGGACCGTGTACGAGTTCCTCGCCGACGGACGGCCTGTGCAGCTGTCTACGAGCTGGGAGCCGTACGACCTCACCGGCGGGACCCTTGTCGTCCTTCCTGAGGGCGGGCCGCATGCCGGGGCTGGCGTTGTGAACCGGATGGCGGAGATCGGCGTCACTGTCAGCCATGCCGTTGAGCAGCCCGAGCCGCGGCAGGCGACCGTCGAGGAAGCCTCGCTTCTCGGGGTCCAGAAGGCCGCGCTCGTCACGCACATCCGGCGGACGTACTACAGCGACCAGGGCCGGCCCGTGGAGACGGCGGACATCGTCGTGCCCGCTGCACTATGCGAGATCGTTTACGAGATCCCGATCAATCGCTGACGGAACACCACGCACGGGGGAGTCATGGAGTCACTCGGTTTCGCCATCGGCGGTCTGATCTGGGATTCACCTGTTGCCGCTCTCGTGGTGCTGGTGGTTGTAGCCGTCGTGGTCAGCCGATGGCGTCGAACGGCCATTGCGGCCTTGAAGGGCGGGGAGCCGGAGGCGGACGGGCAGTGCGCATCCGGGCAGGCGGTTGGCGCGGCGGGCGAAGTCTGAGGCCGTTTCCCGGGTCGCGTGCTGTCGGTGTGCTGCTGTCCGCCGTGGTTGCGCCTCCCCGCTCTGCATCGAGCGCTGGAAGCATTCCAGCGTCCGGCGAAGAAGGGGGCAGGATGGTTCAGTCGAAATGCGGTGCTCCTACCCAGAGCGGGGGCCGCTGCCAGAACAAGGCGATCACAGGTACCTCTCGGTGCTCCAAGCACCAGGGGCCGTGGTCCCCGTACGGGGTCGAGCAGCGGAAGAAGAAGGAAGCCGAAGCCAAGATGAAGAAGCTTCGGAAGAAGCGGTAGCGGGCTGTCGCAGGCTCGGATGCTCCGGCCGACGCCGACTGTCAGTGCCTGATGGGAGGGTGCCGCCATGCAGGACTCACCTCTCGACTTGCCGGCGGCACCTCCTGAGCACGCCGTGATTGCTCGCTTTCAGCTGGGTAGCGACGACCTCGGTGAACCTGATCAGTGGTCACTGGTCTTCGAGGCCGAGCGGTCCATCGGGGCCACGGTCGCAGCTGCGGGTGTTGGCGAGGTTGACGGCAACGAGTTCGGTGGGGGCGAGGTGGTCATCTTTGCCTACGGGCCTGATGCGGACGCTCTATACCGCGTGATGGAGCCGGGCTTGCGTGCGCTTCCGTTTCGGCCGGCGCACGTAGTGCTGCGCTACGGGGAGCCTGATGAAAACGTCCTGAGCAAGCGGGTTGAGCTCTGAGCGTGCGTGCCAGATGCGTGCCAGATCGAGTGGTCAACCATGGTCACTAGAGGGTTGCTGCGGGATCGACACCTCGTGAGAGCCGTCGCAGCGTGCAGACGGGGTGGGCTGCGGCGACGGCTCGGCTGCGGGCGCCAGGCTTACAAAGCAGATGTCGGCGGTTCGAAACCGTCCGCGCCCACCGCGCTGACCTTGCCATAGGTCAACGAAGGCCCAGGTCAGAGCGTTGCTCAGCCTGGGCCTTAGTCGTTCCACCGCACTGTGACTGCACGTTGGACGCGCTCTCGCGCAGTCTCGCCACACCTTCCCGGCCCTCAACCCTGCGGGAACCGGCCGGAAGAAGCAGGTCGATGGGCCCACGAGCGGCGCCCCCCTCGGAGCGTCGGAGGGGGGTCGCCTTGCGCCGGAGGCGCCGACCCGGGGCCGGCAGTTGAGCGCCCCGACACGTCTATAGGGACGACCGCCCGCCGCGCCTAACGGATGTACGGACGATCCGTTATTCACTCTTCGCGTGAACAGGTGTTCGAGTTGCGCACGCTGCGCCTGAGGGCTGTCCCGTAAATGATCTACGAGCTGCCTCAGGCGTCGTTGTCCCTCGTGGGGGCGCCTCGTCTAGCCGGCGAGGGGCCGACCGACCGCGACGACCAGGCGGGTGTCGGCGTCGATGGCGACCTGGAGAACCGTTTGCGGGGTTGGAGTGCGAGCATTGGCCCGAGGTGGTTGATGGTGCGGTCCGCCGCCGACTTGGACACCCCGAACAACAGGGCGAGCTGACGCGTCGTCAGGTGCGTGTTTATCGGGGCTATCCAGGGCGGCGTCGACGCCGTGGTCACACCAGCCACACTGCGATCGTCTCAGAGATCGACGTCATGAAATGATGATCGTCATGTCAGGTCAGGTCTGGTTGTCACTCATATCGTTGGGCGGCGTTGTCCTCGGCGGCATGTTGTCCTACCTCGTCCAGCACAGGACTCAGCGGTCAGCGGAACGCGCTGAACAGGAACGGCAGCAGATCGCGTTGTCGGAAACCCGGCGCGCGGAGCGGCTGTCACTGTTGGAGCGATTCATCGAGGTGTCGGCAGAGGCGGAACGCTGCGCGTACGCCCGGCCTTCCGACTGGGAGGACACCGACGACTGGTACCTCACGACCCGGGATGTGATGTACCGCTTCTGGGTCGCGGACCGGCTCATCCGCATCCAGTTCCCTCCAGCCGTGCATGAAGCCGCACACGTACACTTCCTCGACCTCAACCGAACCGTGTGGGAAGGCTTGCCCGATGGCGAGAGCGTGCGTGACTACCTCGAGGGCAACCGATCGGCGTTTCTCGACACGGCTCGCGCCGTCATGGGGTAGCCCACCGCAGAGGTCCGGAGATCTTTTACGGGACAGCCCCTAGCCCTGCGGCGTCGCCATCGAGACGCAGGGCGGAGCGGATTGAGTTATGCCGGCCATACCCGTCCTCGCCGGGGCGGGCCGGATCCGGGACCTATGTGGCCGAACCCCGGCAGCGGGTACGGATGGTGCGGTCCGCAGCGCGCGAGCCACGCCATCGAGCAGCCCGAGCCGCGGCAGGCCACCGCTGAGGAAGCGTCGCTCCTTGGGGTCCGGAAGCCCGCCCTCGTCACGCACATCCGGCGGACCTACTACAGCGACCAAGCGGCAGCCAGCCCGTGGAGACTGCGGACATCGTCGTGCCCACAGCACTGTGCGAGATCGTCTACGAGATCCCCATCGGCTGACGGACGCTACGACCGACCACTGGCAACAACCGAGACAGGTTGCACACAATGGCTGACTGGCCCCTTCACTGCCCCGAGTGCAACCGATCCATGGAGTGGAAGGGATTCTTCCTCTGCCTGCGCGAGGAAGACGACAAGCGAGTCTGTCGTTCCCTGTGGCGTTGCCCGGACCGAAGTCTCTGGTGGCACTGGGCCGACCGCCAGCACGAACCTCTGGAGCGCTGCCCCATCCCCAACCTGGATCGCTGACGCCCACCGTCGACAACGACGGGCTTCAGGGCAGCAGACAACGGCGACATGACGTTGACGATCTGGGTTGATGACTGGCAGATGCAGTGCTGCGGAGAGAACTTCGCGTCGGGGGATGTTGTCTCGTGGACGCTGTTGAAGGTCGATCCGGAGGACTACGCCGCCGTCGTCGGTAGCGAACGTGCGGATGAGATCGACTTCCGCGAGGAGCATCACGGCCAGGGGGAGGGGCACGCGCCCACCTCGGTGGAGGTGGTGTCGATCGTCGAGGTGCACTGCAGCTACGGCGTACCCCCAGGCGCCACGGACAAGGTGAACTACCCCGTTCCGGGCACGACCGTACTGGTCCCGGTCAAGGCGGCGGACGGGTGGGCGAAGGCCAGGCCGGACGTTTGCTTCGCGGGCTACTTGGTGACCGCACGGCGTGCCTCCGACGAGCCCGACGATGCGGTTATCCCGATCAAGCGGTAGCTCGCCTCAGCTCCGCAGGTCCGGCCATCCGTCCCTGTTGGAGTAGCTCTCGAAGCAGTATCGGGTCGAGCGGTCCCACTCCTCGCCGGTGGCCAGCTCGTAGGCCTTGTCCGGCACGTACAGCAACCATTCGCCGTCACGCTCGCTTGAGGTGTACGGAGCGAACTTGTCGACGTCAAAGAAGACGCTCTCCCACACAGCCTGACCCGCGGCCACCACGGCGCAGCGCGCGTACAGGAACCCGTCGGACGACTGCGGGAACGGACTGCCGAACCGGGCCGTCAGGTCGACCACGGGCAGGGCGCCGAACTTCTCCTGGTCCAGGCGGTAGAGCGCCTCGGCATGCCGCTCCGCGAAACCGACGATGTCGGCGGCGGGACGGCGGCTCAGCTCCTCGGCGAGGCGGTGGCAGCTCTCTTCAGTCGCTTCGCCGTTCAGGGTGGCTATCAGCGCCCAGAAGTCGGCCCATGTCATTCTCACGCGCGCAGGGTGTCAGGGCGCTCTGACATCGACTGCTGACATCAACGACGGTGGACAGCAGCAGTCGCGCCCGGTCAGCCACAGTAGCCGTCAGCAACGCTCCTTCCCCGGCCAGCACCGCCCGATCGAACTCCTAAAGCGGTGGCTTCCTTACCAGCGGCAGCTGCCAGCCGGCGCAGGCCACTAGCGCGTTGCCGTCCTCGGTGAGGAAGAGCAGGGTGGTCCATGTTCGATCGGCAGAATGGATCATCCCTGTGCGCACGGGTCGGCCATGTTCGCGGACGAGCTGTACTGCCCGTTCCAGCCCCAGCGGTTCGAGTCCGTACATCCGCATGCGCTGAAGTCGGCGCTTGAAGACTCCGGCATGCTGGCCTGCGGGCTGTGCCCGGTCTCCCACCCAGTAGGTGGCGCCGCTGCGGAGGGTGGCCAGAGCCATCACGGACGCCTCGTCATGACCGGACAACAGCGATTCCAGATCGTGCCGTTCCATGATCACCCCCGCCAGGATCCTGCGGTGCAGCAGCCCGGTTCCGCAACCCCGGCTGTCGCCCGCGTCCGGTAGCGCCCCTGTGGGACCTGGTGGCGGCGGGTGAGGAGCGTCGCCGTACCGTGCCGGGCGTTGTGCAGCCGGACGAGCGGAGACCGGCGTTCTTCGCGACGCGGGTCAGGGACCTCGCCTGACGGCTCGGGTCGATGGGTGGGGAACCCCTCTGTGGCTGGAGCGGTCAGCTCTACGGCTGAGAGCAGCTACTGGGGCGAGCCTCTGAGGGCATGGTTCCAACGTCGTACTGCACCGGGCAGGTCCATTAGCTTCCCGACGCGCCAGAAGCTTACGGGGCCGTGATCACTCGCCTCAAAGCAGTTCCAGCCCAGAGCCGCTCCGCCGACCTCTGATGGGGTGTCTTCTATCGCGGTGGTGAGCGGAGTGGCTCATGGTGGTGCCAGATGAGGTAGCGGTCCTCGCGGCGCAGTTCGGCGGAGCCCCACTCGATGCGCATGACGCCCTGCGTCATGGAACAGGCGTAGGCCACGAGTACGAGCTTGACGTCCTCTGACAGCAGCGCGAGGTCGGGATGGGCTTCTTGCTCGTCCAACTCGTCGAGGCCCAGGTCGAAGGCTTGTTGCATGGGCTCGGGGCCGTGCCGGCGAATCAGGTCGGCCCGGAAGCCTGTGGCGCGTCGCAGTCGTGCCGCCGTGACGGGGACGTCTTTCTTCGCGTAGCGGAGCGGGTAGATCACATGGTCGCCAAGGATCATGAGCGTTCGTCCCTGTAAGCGCACAGGCGTGGCCTCGGGGAGTGCGGCGAGGCCCACTTCCAGTTCCTCGTACTGCGCGGCGTACAGGCCGTGTCCGTATGCCTCCAGCGTCTGGGTCTGTACTCCCTCGTGGCCGCTGCGGGCTCGGGCATGGGCTCGAACCAAGCTGGCGCGGACCAGGTCGGCTAACGGGCCTGCGGCGTCGCCGAAGGTCTTCTCGGCCCACCCAGTCACGGTTGCCACGGCCTACCGCCCTTCCCCCTCGTGGCACCTGAGTGCCGAGCAGCATTAACGAAACCGTGCAGGCTGGGTGTGAGCCGCGCAAGAGGGCATGGGGCGCATGACGAGGCGCACGGCGCCCGGCGCCCGGCGTCGGTTGCTTCGGGCGGCAGGTGGCCGTCAGCGTGGGGTCGTACGCTGCCGCCATGCGTAGAGGAGCGATCACACAGGCGTCCGTACTCAAAGCCATCGCAGAGTATGACAAGTTGGGGCGGGATGAGTTCCTGGCGAGGTACGGCTTCGGAGAGGCCCGCTCGTACGTTGTGGTGTACGACGGGCGGGAGTACGACTCCAAAGCCATAGCGGGCGTGGCGCACCAGTGGGATCAGGGGCGAGCCCTCAGACCGGATGAGTTCAGCGGAGGCAAAGAGCACGCCGCGGCGTGGCTGAAGCGGGCAGGCTTCCAGGTCAAGGCCGTCAAGAATCCTGACTGGGCCCGGGACGAGATCATCCTTGCCTGTCAGCTCGTGATGGAGAACGGCTGGAAGGGGCTGGACGCTCAGGACGCCAGAGTGGTCGAGCTGTCCGGCCTGCTCCAGCTGCTTCCCCTCCACGCCGAGGCGGAGCGCAACGAGAAGTTCCGCAACCCGAACGGAGTGGCGCGCAAGACGTTCGACATCGCCACGCGCCATCCGCAGTACCAGGGCAGACCCACCAACGGCGGCGCCCTCGACGTTGAGGTGCTGATGCAGTTCCTTGCCCGGCCCGACGAGATGACCGAAGTCGCTCGGCTCCTGCGGCAGGGCATCGCGATCGGCGAGCTGCAGAGCCTTGCGCCGACCGAAGACGAGGAGTTCGACGACTACAGCGCTCCCGAGGGACGGCTCCTCATGCGCCGACATCAGGCCCGGGAGCGGAACAAGAGCCTGCGGAAGAAGAAGATCGCTTCTGTGGTTCAGCGCGGTGGGCGGCTGGCGTGTGAGGCGTGTGGGTTCGACTTCGAGCAGGTCTACGGTGACCGTGGTGCTGGGTACATCGAGTGCCATCACGTCGTGCCGTTGCACGAAGCGGGGGAGGGGCGGACCAAGCTCAGCGATCTCGCCCTCATATGCGCCAACTGTCACCGCATGATCCACCGGCATGCGCCATGGCCGACCCCTGAGGAACTGCGGGCATCCATCGAGCGAAAGCATGCAGCTGACAGGCGTGCCGCGGAAGCCATTGCACGGCCACGCAGGGCGGCTGACGAGCAGATGCCGAACCCGTGATCTGACACCAACTGCTGGCATCAACGTCGGCGCACAGAGGCACTTCCGGAGGGCTGAGGGCGGCAGTGATCGCCAGGGCCGCCAGGGTCTCAGTCGCCGTCGGGCGAGCTTACGAAGCAGGTGTCGGTGGTTCGAAACTGTACGCGCCACCAGGGAAAAGGTCCCCCCGATCATGGCGGGGTCGGCGCCTATCACCTGATGTGAAGTTGCGGTGGTGCAATCACGGGATTGCACCACCGCCGCCGGGGCGGCCGGATACGGGAGCCTTCTGCCTCTATGCCAGGAAGACGGTCCACTCGGGCGGGGTGTCGAAGAGGTCGGTCGTGTAGAGGACGCGCTCGGGCCGCTGTGCGCCGGGGACGGCGAACACGGTCTTGCCGCGGACGCAGTCGCCCGCCTTGATTTTCGCCTCGTAGGGGTACTCGGGCTTGGGGAAGTCGCCGTAGGTGACACCGCTCGGCTCGATGCGGGAGCCGTCGGCGTAGGCGAGGGCCCATGGGTAACGGGTCGCGCCGAGTGTGCCCCTCGTGCTGCACACCTTGAGCTCGATCGTGGCCCACACGTATCCGCTGGTGCCGAACTCCTCGTCAGCGCTGGTCTGTGCTGTGATCCCGCGCTGCTCGTAGCCGAGGACGGTGACGGTGCCGGCGGTGCCGTCCTCGGTGTCCGTGACCTTCATCGCTGCACCGAAGGGCAGCGGGCCCATCGCAGTGGGGCTTCGTGAGGGGCTGGGCTTGGCTGAGGCTGCCGTCGCGGTGGGGCCGGATGTCGGTCGCACGTGGTCGGCACCGCATCCGGTCACGGTGAGGAGGAGGCCGGCGGCGAGGGCAGCGGTCGTGGTGGGGGTGCGCATAATCGTCCCTCGGTGTTGCGGATGAGAGGCGTTCATCATGCGGCGCACGCGCGGCTGGCGGAGGCTGATTGACCATCCATGACACGAAAGCCTGACGGCGGACGTGACGGCGATCTGGTGCGGTCGCGGCACCGCGTGGCGGCCGGCCGGCCGCTTCCGGCCCGCGGCCTGTTCTTACGGCTGGCCGGGGAGGCGGACCGTGATCGAGAGGCCGCCTGTCGGGCGGGGGGTGAGGGTGAGGGTGCCGGCGTGGGTCTGGGTGATCGTGTGGACGATCGCGAGGCCGAGGCCCACGCCCGCGTGTTCGGCGGTGCGGGTGCGGGATGTGCCGCGTTGGAAGGGTTCGATCAGGGTCGGGGCCAGGTCCGGGGGGACGGGAGGGCCCGTGTTCTCGACCCGGAGCAGGCTCGTGTCGTCCCGCGTCTCCGTGTGGACCGTCACCGTGCCGCCGGTGGGCAGGTTGTGGACGAGGGCGTTCTGGACGAGGTTCGTCACCATCCGCAGCAGGAGCTCCGCCGAGCCGCTGGTCCGTGCCGGGCCGCCCGTCACGTCGAGGGTGATTCCGCGCCGTTCGGCCAGGGGGAGCAGGGTTTCGGCGGTCTCCTCGGCGAGGAGGGAGAGGTCGACCTCCTCGTGGGTGAACGTCCCGCGGCCGCTGCGGCTGAGCAGCAGGAGGGCCTCGGTGAGGCCGATCGCGCGCGTGTTCACGGCCCGTAGGCGTGCGATGAGTTCGCCCCGGTCCCGTGTCGGGTCCTCGTGGGCGACCTCCAGGAGCGCCTGGGAGACGGCCAGCGGCGTGCGCAGTTCGTGGGAGGCGTTCGCGGCGAACCTCTGCTGTTCGGCGACGTGCGATTCGAGCCGGTCGAGCATGGTGTCGAAGGCGTCGGCGAGTTCCCGGAACTCGTCCCGGCGGCCCTCCATCCGGATCCGGTGGGACAGCGCACCAGTTCCCGCCAGGCGGGCCGCCGCCGTCACCCGGGTGAGCGGTGCGAGCATCCGGCCGGCGAGGATCCAGCCCCCGACGAGGCCGAACACGAGTAGGAATCCCATCGCCACCGCCGCCGCCGGGACGAAGGTGCGCACGAGGAGGTAGCGGTTGGGAGAGATCCCGAGCAGGCCTTGGGCGTTGTCGGGTACGTAACGCAGCAGGAACCCCCACACCACGGCCAGCAGCAGAGCACCGGCGACGGCGAGGAAGCCGGCGTAGCTGAGGGTGAGCTTCAGCCGGGCGCTGAGCCCCGATCGTCTACGCACCCGTACCGCCGGGTCCGACGGTTCCGGCGCTGCCGGTCTCGACGCGGTAGCCGACGCCCGGCACCGTGGCGATGGCCCACGGTTCGCCGAGGCGCTTGCGCAGGGCGGAGACAGTGATCCGGACGGCGTTGGTGAAGGGGTCGGCGTTCGCGTCCCAGGCCCGCTCCAGCAGTTCCTCCGCGCTGACGACCCCGCCTTCCGCGGCGAGCAGCACCTCCAGCACCGCGAACTGCTTACGGGTCAGGGCGACGTACCGTCCGTCGCGGAAGACCTCCCGGCGGAAGGGGTCGAGACGCAGGCCCGCGATCTCGCGGACCGGGGGCCGGGCGTACGCGCGCCGGCGGTCGAGCGCCCGCAGCCGCAGGACCAGCTCCCGCAGCTCGAACGGCTTGGTGAGGTAGTCGTCGGCACCCAGCGCGAACCCGGACGCCTTGTCGTCGATCCGGTCGGCGGCGGTGAGCATGAGGATCGGGATCCCGCTGCCGGACGCGATGATGCGCCGGGCGACCTCGTCGCCCGAGGGGCCGGGGATGTCGCGGTCCAGGACCGCGAGGTCGTAGGAGTTGACGCCGAGCAGTTCCAGGGCGGAGTCACCGTCGCCCGCGATGTCGGCGGCGATCGCCTCAAGCCGCAGACCGTCCCGGACCGCCTCCGCCAGGTAGGGCTCGTCCTCCACGATCAGTACACGCATGTCCGAAGCCTAAGCAGCGCCGCATATCGATGACGTATGCGCGGGGGCGGGCGGGGTGCTCAGCCCTCCGTGCGCCACCAGCGGCGGGACGCCAGCCCCGCCAGCACGGCCCCGGTGGCGTTGACCAGGACGTCGTCCACCGACGACACCCGGTCCAGCCGCAGCGCGTACTGCGCGATCTCGACCAGGGCCGAGCAGCCCGCCCCGAGCGCCAGGATCCGCGGCACGGACGCCATCGCCGCCCACCGCATCGGCGCGAAGAAGCCCAGCGCGGCGAAGACCAGCAGGTTGCCGACGATCCCGAGGGACCCCATGGTGACCAGGTCCCGCAACGGGACCAGGCTCACCCGCGCGGGGACGACGCCGGCCCCGCCCCCCGGCATCATGGTCAGCCACACGAACGGCACCGTCCCGTGGACCATGCCCACCTCGGCCAGCGACAGCCGCCACGCCGACGGCACGCCGACCGCCCGTCGGCGCCACGCCAGCCCCCCGGCCACCAGCACGGCCAACGGCAGCGTCACCAAGGTCATGAGCACCACGCCGTTGAACGTGTCGAAGCAGCCGTGCCACCGCCCCGCCAGGCACGTCGGAGCCGACATCATCAGCGGCCGCCGCAGGAAGAACAGGGCGCCCGCCACGCCGAGGACCGCGAGGAACGCCAGGCCGAGGGGTACCGCCCCGCGCGCGCGGCGGGGCGGCGGTGCGGAGAGGGGTGCCGTGTGGTTCATGGCCCCATCACAGACCGAGGGCCGTAGTGGTGGCGTATGCGATTTTCGATACGCCCGCGATATGCCACCGGGGAACGCCCGTCTTCGACGGAAGCGCCTAGGTGGCCCGAAGGGAACACCGGTTGTGGTGAACGGTCGTGACGGTTTATCAGGGGCGGTACGGGGTCGTGGCTGCTCGGCGCGGGTGTGTTGGTTGATACGAGGTTCGACCCGTCGGCTTCTCTGTGTGATCCGCCAGTACGGGCGCCGGACCTGGGCGGAGCAGACTCTCTGCCACGACCGCGGCCCGATGAGGCCTCCGCTGCCGGAGGGCCGGCGCGGTCGCGTACCGGACGACGTACAGAAGGGGGCGGCACGATGAGCGTGCAGCAGTATGACGAGATCGGTGAGGCGTTCGAGGGCTTCAAGGCGCTGCCGTTGACGCGGTTCGGCGAGGTGCCGAGCTTCCTCGGGATGGTCGGGGACGTCGACGGGAAGTCGGTGCTCGACCTGGCGTGCGGGACGGGCTTCTACAGCCGCGAGTTCAAGCGGCGCGGCGCCTCGGAGGTCTTCGGGGTCGACATCTCCGGCGAGATGATCGCCGCCGCGCGGGAGATCGAACGGCGCGACCCGCTGGGGGTGCGCTACGAGGTCGGCGACGTCGCCGAGCTGGCGCCGCTCGGCCGGCGCTTCGACGTCGCCCTCGCGGTGCAGTGCCTCAACTACGCTCCGGACATCGCGACGATGGAGCGGATGTGCCGCAACATCCACGAGAACCTGGTGCCGGGCGGGGAGTTCTTCGTCTTCGCGCAGAAGCCCGACTACGGCTTCGACTGCCCGTCCCTGGAGCGGTACGGGTTCCGCTGCGAGCCCACCGGCGAGGAGACCGAGACGGGGCCCGGGGTGTGGGTGACGGCGCTGCTCGACCCGCAGCCGATCAGGATTCGCGCGGCCGCCCCGCGCCGCGAGGTCTACGAACGCTGTCTGGACGCGGCCGGGTTCCGCGAGGTGGAGTGGGTTCCGCTGACGGTGTCCGAGGCCGGTGTCCGTGAGTACGGCGAGGAGTTCTGGGCGGACCTGATCGCGAAGCCGCCGCTGGAGATGCTGCGCTGCCGGGCCTGACCGGCCGGCCCTTCCGGTCCGACATGCGCGCGACCCGGTCCCGGCCCGACCCGTGTCGGCCCAGGCTCCGGGCTCCGGCCTCGATCCGTGTCCGGCCCCGGCTCCCGGCTCCGGCCTCGATCCGTGTCCGGCTCCCGACCGTCCGCCGGCCCGTGCTCCGGCTCCGCTCCGGACGCGCGCGGCCGCATGTGATCGGATGGGCGGATGAGCACTCGGACCCTGTACCTGTTCAGCAGCGCCGCCCCGCCGGTGTTCGACATCGCCCGGGTGGTCGAGGGCGCCCAGGCCGACGGCTGGGACGTCTGCCTCGGCCTCACGCCGACCGCCGCCCGCTGGCTCGGCCCGTCCCTCGACGGGCTCGCGGCGCTCACCGGGCACCCGGTGCGCTGGGACTACGGACTGCCAGGGGAGCCCGACGTCTGGCCACCGGCGGACGCGGTGCTCGCCGCGCCGGCCACCTTCAACACGGTCAACCGGTGGGCCCTCGGCATCACGGACACGTTCGTCGTCGGGGTGATGGCCGAGGGCATCGGGAAGCGGATCCCGATGGTGACGGTGCCGTGCGTGAACGCGGCGTACGTCCAGCACCCGCAGTTCGAGCGGTCGGTGGCGGCGCTGCGCGGCGCCGGGGTGACGGTGCTGTACGGGGACGGCGGGTTCGTGCCGCACCCGCCGGGGCAGGGCGATCCGGCGGCCTTCCCGTGGCGGTCGGCCCTCGACGCGGTTCGGGACCTGCCGCCCCGCACCTGAAGCCGGAGGGGGCGGTGCGGACGAGGTGACGCCGTCTCCGTGAACGGCGTAAGCGGCCTGAACGGCCTGAACCGCCTGAACGGAGAACAAGGTGCATGGCGCGGGCGGCTATCTGATGCCGTCCGCGTCGTTCACGTGGATGATCGGCGGGGCCTTCGGTGCGTGCGGGCCGTCGACGGCGAGGAAGGCGGCGCGGGTGCGGTTGTTCCGGCGGGTGCAGGCTTCGTAGATGACGCGCTGTCTCGGGTTGGCAGCCGTCAGATGGTAGGCGTGCTTCCCGACGAGGTCGCAGTTCCGGTAGGTGACGACCCCGGGGTTGGTGTACTCGTGGGCGACGAGCGCGGGGGAGTGCTGCTGGAAGCCGAGCGCGGTGTCGGAGCAGCCGTCGAAGACGGTGTGGCCGGCCCACTTCGACTCGATGACCTTGGTCGTCGCGTGCCGCAGTTCGAAGCGGACGGCGCGTACGTGGAGGTGCTGGACCGAGTCGTGGTGGCCGGCGGTCGGGAAATGGAAGAAGCGCGACGGGCCGCCGTCGGGGCGCCGGCCCTTGACGATGAAGGAACCGCTCTCGACGCAGATGAACCCGCCCTTGTCGGCGCGGATGAAGTCGCCGTGTTCGTACTCGATCTTGCAGCCGGTGAACCAGTAGTTGAGGAACTGGTCCTGCTGCGGGTGGGCCGGGGTCATGCCGATACGGAGGAAGGCGTCCGCGTAGGCGCCGTTGACGTGGCAGTTCGTCCAGAACATCTCGGAGTTGGTGTTGCTGGCCCGGGGGCCGTCCAGGCCGATGCCCCGCTGCCAGGTGCCGCGCCACTCGCAGTTCGTCCACCCCCAGTCCTGGCAGGCGCCCGTCGACGACGCGTACAGATACGTGGCCTTCGGGTTGGTGGAACGGAAGCTCACGTCGTACCAGCGGACGCCCATCCAGCGGTCCTTGTTGACCAACAGCGGCTCCGGGCCGGTCATCACGATCTCCGAGGCCCGTTTCCCGATGCCCCGCACCGTCAGACCTTGGGCGCGGCCGGCGGCGGGCCGCATGATGCTGCCCGAGACGGTGTACACGCCGGTCAGGAGGATGTCCGTCGTCGCGACGGGCACCCCGCCGCCCGCGTCGCGGACGAGCCGCTCGTCGACATCGGCGAACAGTTTCCGGAAGGCCGCCGTCGCGTCCTTGCCCGGAACGGCGCCGTAGTCCTCGGGTCGTACCGTCGGCATCCCCCCACCTCCTCCTCGCCGGGTCTACCCGTCGCGGAGAACCCCCAGGCCCGCCGACGACGGCGCACGGAGTCACTCGCGCGGCGCGGAAAGTGCCGGGGGAGCGCCGGAGCGGACCGCGAGAGCGCCGCCGTACGGCCCGGGATCGTCGCCGTACGGCCCCGGGACCGCCGCACCGGACCACCTCACACGCCCCCGACCAGCAGGCGGTGCGGCCGCGGCCGAGCGGTTCCCGGGGAGCGTGGAGTACGCCGCGCCCGGCGGCGTCTTCGCCGTCATGCGTCGAAGTCGTACTCCAGGACGTACGACGCCGAGTCCAGCGTCATCTCGTTGAGTTCGACCGCGACGCCCGCCGCCGTGAACGCCGTTCGGCAGATCAGGATGACCGGCGTGCCGTGACCCAGCGCCAGCCGCGCCGACTCGTCGGCCGTCGGCATCCGGGAGCGGATCTCCTCGCGGAAGCGGACGGGTTGGTGGCCCAGTTCGGCGAGCCGCGCGTAGGTGCCGCCGGGGCCGGTGTCCGGCGTGGTGATCGGCGTTCCGTGGGTGAGGCGGGCCGGGAGGTACGACACCGAGAGCAGCACCGGCTTGCCGTCGAGGACGAAGCGGCGGCTGCGGACGCAGACGGGCGCGTCCGGCGGCAGCTCCAGCGCCTCGGCGACCCGGGCGCCCGCGGGCGCCTCGCCGACCTCGATCCCGTCCACCGTGAGCGCCCGGTCCTCGATGTCCGCGGCCCAGACCGAACGGCCGGTGCCCCAGTGCTCCCGCGCGAGCCGGGGGATGCCGTGGCGGCGCAACGGGCGGAAGGTGCGGACGAAGACGCCGGCGCCCTTGCGGGCCTCGGCGAGACCTTCGTTGCGCAGGACGGACAGCGCCTGCCGGGCCGTCATCCGGGCCACCTCGTACGTCGTCATGAGGTCGTTCTCGCCGGGGAGCCGGTCGCCGGGGGCGAAGGCGCCCGACTCGATGGCGGTTCTCAACTCGTCGGCGATCCGCTGGTACTTGGGCCGACGACCGCTGTCCCGGTCAGCCATGGGTGGGCCACTCCCTTCGTCTGCGGGACACCCTACGGCGCACTTCCGGGCGGTGGCGCACGCCCGCGGGCGTCGTCCGTCCGACGCCGGAGGCCGATCCATCCATCGGGGGACATCTCTAGAGATACGTTGACAGGGAGGGGGCGCGCCGCTTCCCTGGGTGTATCTCTGGAGAGCTGGGACGACAGGATTTCCGGGACGGAGGCGATTCGTGCAGCCACTGCCCTTGCCGCTGCCCGAGGCCGGTGACCTCGTGCGCGACGCCGCCACCGGGCGGGTCGGGTTCTATCTGGACAGCGTCGCCGGCCGGTGCCTGATCCGGCCCGTCGACGGCGGCCACGCGTGGGAGGCCGAGCCGACGGACGTGCAGCCCGCCACGCCCCTGAGGGAGCTGAGGGCCCGCGCCGCGGAGATCAACGCCCGGAGCCGGCGCGCCCGCGGCGGATGAGCCCGGTGGGGAAAGACGCAGGTCGCATGCGGGGGCCGGCGGCTGTGCGGGGCGTCTGTCAGTGGGGCGCGTCACACTGGAGGCATGTGCCGCAGCATCAAGACCCTCCGACCGCCCGTCCTGCCCGAAGAGGCCACTGAGGACGACATCCACGCCGCAGCCCTGCAGTACGTCCGCAAGGTGTCCGGCTTCCGCGCGCCCGCCGCGCACAACCGGGAGGTGTTCGACCGGGCCGTGGCCGAGATCGCCGAGGCCACCGCACGACTCCTCGACGGACTGGAGGTGCGGGGCGCGCACCGGCAGACCGGAGCCGCCGGGACGACCGGCGCCACGCGCGCCGCTCACCACGGTCACGCCGACCACGACAGTCATGACGGGCACCACGCCCACGCCGAGAACGGCCGGCACGAGCGGGACGCGCACGGTGACACCGGGGCGCGGGGTGCCCGTCAGCGCGTCAGGACGCCGGAGCGGGAGCCGCAGCCGGACGCCGTATGACGTAGGCCGCGAGGGATCCGGCGAGGAACAGCGCGAGGACCGAGACACCCGCGCTGAACCAGGTCGCGCCCAGCCACTGCCCGCCGAGCCAGCCCAGACCCACGCTGTAACCGGCCCAGGCCACCCCCGCCACGACCGACCAGGGCAGGAACTCCTTGATCCGGCGCTTCGCCGCGCCCGCGCCGAGGGAGACCACCGACCGGCCCGCCGGGGCGAACCGGGCGATCACCACGAGCAGGCCACCGCCCCGTGCCAGCGCCGCGCCGAGACGTTCCTGCGCGACGGTCAGGCGGCGCGAGCGGGCGATGGCCCGGTCGAGCCGGGCCCCGCCGCGCCAGGCCAGGCGGTACGCCACGAAGTCGCCGAGGACCGAGGCCGTGGCCGCGCAGAGCAGCAGCGGCAGCACGGAGGGCACGTCCGGGGACGCGGCCGTGGCGGTCGCCGCCGCCGTGGCGGCCGTGATCACCAGGATTCCGCTCGGCAGCACGGGCAGGAAGACGTCGAGAAGTACCGACGTCACCACCGCCGCGTAGATCCACGGGCCCGCGGTCAGTGACCTCAGTGACCCCATGCTGTCGAGCACGTTCACAGAGGCAGAGCGTACGCGGGGGTGCGGAAGCGGTGGGGGACGGGGTGGGGGCGCGGTGAAGAAGGGGTGCGCCCCCCACCGTGCGCGGGCCGCCCCGAGACGAGGGAAGGCCGCCCCAGGACGGACCGGGCGCCGGCCGCGCGGCCTGTCGGGTCAGGCCGTCGCGGGGGCGCGCTGCTCCTCCGTGCGGGCCGGCTCGGCGGGGCGGGCGCCGAAGAGCCGGTCGAGCGCCAGGGCCCCGGGGCCGGTGAAGACCAGCAGTAGGAACGCCCAGCAGAAGAGCGCCGCACCCTCGCCGCTGTTCTGCAGCGGGAAGAGCGCCTCGGGCTGGTGCACCTTGAAGTACGCGTAGGCCATCGAGCCGGAGGCGACGAACGCGGCGCTGCGCGTCCCCACCCCGGCCATGACCAGGACGCCGGCGACGAGCTGGATGACGGCCGCGTACCAGCCCGGCCAGGTGCCGGCCGCGATGGTGCCGCCACCCATCGCGCCGCCGAGGACGCCGAAGAGCGAGGCGGCGCCGTGGCTTGCGAAGAGCAGGCCGACGACGATACGGAACAGCCCGAGCGCGTACGGCTGGGCGTGATGGAGGCGGTTGACCAGGGTGTTCATGGGGGACGGACTCCTTCGGTCTGTTCCGTTCACGGAGAACGGAACGCGGGGGGACGGAACCGATGAGGTCGTCAGGTTAGGTTGGCCTCAGTAGTACTTGCAAGTTCAACATTCGGCTGAGGGTGCCACTGTGGCGAGCGTCACCCGCGCTCGCGTCCGGCCGTCACCGTTCTCCCTGCGTCGTCACCGTCCTCCCTGCGCTATCACCCCCCGCCGTCGTCACCCCGCGTCGCCCCCGTCGTGGAGCATCCGCTCATCGGCCGTCACCAGCCGGTCTCCCGCCCGCGCCTGACGCAGTGACAGGTGAGCCCGGCGGCCGCGGAAGGTCAGCGTCATCAGCTGGTTGCCGAACCACGGGCCGCCCGCCTTGCGCCAGTCGATCACCGGCCGGCCCACCCGGCCGTGCCGGGCGAGCGCCCGTCCCAGGCGGCGGCCCACCCGGCTCCAGCCGAAGCGGAAGCCGACCCGGATCGAGGCCGGCACCGCGTTGTGCAGCGGCGAGCAGGTCAGCTGCACCACGTGCGCGCCCGGCCCCGACGTGCGAGACCCCGCACCCGGACCCGTCGCGACGGACCCCAGGCGGCCCCCCGCCTCCGGCCATTCGGGCTCCGCCACGTACGCGTGGTGGACGTCCCCCGACAGCACGCACACCGTGGCCGGCGCCTGTGGCCCGCCGGCCACCTCCGCGACCAGCGCCGTCAGCGCCTCGAAGGACTCCGGGAACGCCGCCCAGTGCTCCAGGTCCGCCCGCTGGCGCAGGTCCTCCGCCAGTCGCGCCCAGCGCCCGTCGGGCCCGCCCCGCTCGCCCCGGCAGAGCGCGGCGTTCCAGGCCTCGGCGTCGTGGACGAGCGGAGGCAGCAGCCACGGAAGGGAGGTGCCGATGAGCAGGTGGTCGTACGAGCCGGGGTCCGCCAGCGCCTGCGCGCGGACCCAGTCGGCCTCGGCCGGGTCGAGCATCTCCCGGGCGTCCTCCCGCAGGACGCGGGCGGCCCGGGTGTCGATCATCAGCAGCCTGGTCCGGCCGAAGTCCCGCCGGTAACTCCAGCGCACGCACGCCGGATCCGTGTCCGCCTCCGCCGCGAACCGCCGCAGCCGCTCCGTCCCGTCGGGCGCGGCGCACACCTCGGCGTACAGCGGGTCGGCCGTCAGCTCCGCCGGGGAGAGGTTGCCGAGGTGCTGGTAGACCCAGTACGACATCAGCCCGCTCAGGATCCGCTCCCGCCACCAGGGCGTGGCCCGGATCCGCGCCAGCCAGGCGGCGCTCGTGTTCCAATCGTCGACGATGTCGTGATCGTCGAAGATCATGAAGCTGGGGACGGTGGAGAGCAGCCAGCGGACCTCGGGGGCGCGCCAGGACTCGTCGTAGAGCCAGGTGTACTCCTCGTAGTCCCCGACCTCGGAGCCCGGCGGGTCGCGCGGGTCGCGGCGGGCTGCCAGCCGGCGGCGGGTGACGGCGGAGGTCTCGTCGGCGTACACCTGATCGCCGAGCAGCAGCAGGACATCGGGGCGATCGGCGTCCGCTCCGGTGGCGAGGGCCGTCGCCAGGGTGTCCAGGGCGTCCGGGCCGACCGGGTCGCGGCCGGTCGCGGGCCTCGCCGCCCAGCGGCAGGAGCCGAAGGCGACCCGGAGGGTCTCCTCGCCGTCGGGGGCCGGGGTGCGGATGGTGCTCGGCGGGAACGGCGAGTCGGGCAGCGGCCACACCCGGCGGCCGTCCAGCAGCACCTCGTACGGGCTCGCCTTGCCCGGGGTCAGGCCGGTCACGGGGATCAGGGCGTAGTGATGACCGGCGATCTGGAACGTACGGGTCCGGCCGCCGGCCCCGTCCGCGCAGCGGATCTCCGCCGTGCAGGGGCGGTCGGCCTCGACCCACACCGTCGCGCTGTCGCCCGTCACCCCGTCGACGTACCGCAGCACGGGCCCGAGTCTGAGCCCGACCGCGGGTCCGGGCACGCGTTCCGGCGTGACCGCGAGCCCCGGCGTATCGGGGATCCCCGGCGGGACCGTGGGTCGCGCCGCGCCGCTCGGCCCGTCCGGGGTTCCGCGGGTCGCTGTGTCCTTGGGTGTTTCTCCGGGTCCGTGTCCGGCGTCCATCGTGGCATCCCCTCCGTCGCTCCGCCGTACGGTACGGAACGACGGAGGGTGCAGGAAGCTTTCCCCGCGTGCCGTCGAGGGGCGTCGAGGCTCGTCAGCAGCCGTTGAGGACGGACTGCAGGGCGCTCTTCTCTGCGGAGTCGACGCTCAGGTTCCAGTGGTACTTCACGTGCACCCACATGCGGGCGTACGTGCAGCGGTACGCGGTGCGCGACGGCATCCACTTGGCCGGGTCGAGGTCGCCCTTGGCCTGGTTGACGTTGTCGGTGACGGCGATGAGCTGCGGGCGGGTGAGGTCGTTGGCGAAGGCCTGGCGCTGGGAGGTGGTCCAGGCATTGGAGCCCGAGCGCCAGGACTCGGCGAGCGGCACGACGTGGTCGATGTCGAGGTCGGACGCGGCGGTCCAGGTGGCTCCGTCGTACTCGGAGTACCAGCTGCCGCTGACGGCGGCGCAACTGGAGTCCTGGACGACGTTCACCCCGTCGCGCTTGAGGACGACCTCGCGGGTGTTGCAGGCGCCCGACTGGGTGCTCCAGTGGGGGAAGAGGTCCCGGCTGTAGCCGCTGGTGGAACCTTCCGCCTTGACGGTGAGTGAGGCGAGGTACGTACGGGCCGTGGCGGCGCTGACCGGGGTGGGCGGCGCGGCCTGGGCGGCGGGGGCGGTGGCGAGGAGGCCCGTGACGGCCAGGGCGGCGGTGGCGGTGAGGACGCTCGCGCGACGGAGGGTGCGACGCGCGTAGACGCTGGCGGCGAGCATGTGAACTCCCTTGACGTGGGGGGACCTTGTCCGTGCCGTGCGCCGGCGGGCGCCGGGCGGCCCGGTCATCGTGGCGGCGCCGGGTTGCGGTAGGGGGTGCGCCGGGTAACAGCGTGACGACATGGGCACGTCACATCAAGAGGTGCGGGGAGGGTGACGGGCCGACAGATCCCTTTTCGGCCCTAGGGGGTGTCTTGTCGATCGGGCCGGGCCCGATGGGCAGGACACCCCCTAGGGTTGCGGCGTGCTCCTGGACGTCAATGTCACTTTCGGGGTGGTTCTCGCCGTTCTGCTCGCCGTGGCCGCGGGGGTGGTCGCCGTCGCGCGCCTGGGCCGGCCGCGCGACAGTCTGATCGCCGGCGGGCGGGCGGCCGTCCAGCTCGTGGCCGTGTCGCTGGTGATCGGCTGGGTGATGCGCCATGTGCCGCTGCTGCTGGGGTTCCTGCTGCTGATGTTCGCGGTCGCGGTGTGGACGGCGGGGCGACGGGTCGTCCCCGCGCCGGGGCGCGGCTGGTGGTGGGCCGCCGCGCCGATCGCGGCGGGGGTCGCGCCGGTGGTGGGGACGCTCGTGCTGACCGGTCTGGTGCCGGTGCGCGGGGTCGCGCTGATCCCGGTGACCGGGATCCTCATCGGCGGTGCCTTGACGGCCACCGTGCTCGGCGGGCGCCGCGCCCTGGACGAACTGGAGACGCGGCGGGGCGAGGTGGAGGCCGGGCTCGCCCTGGGCCTCCTCGTGCGGGAGGCCCGACTGGAGGTGGCGAGGAAGGCGGCCTCGGACGCGCTGCTGCCGGGGCTCGACCAGACGAGGACCGTGGGCCTGGTGACCCTGCCGGGGGCCTTCGTGGGGATGCTGCTCGGCGGCGCGTCACCCTGGGAGGCGGGGGCGGTGCAGCTGTTCGTCCTGGTCGCCCTGATGGTGGTCCAGGCGGTGGCGGTCGCGGTGGTGCTCGAACTGGTGGCGCGGGGAAGGCTGGCGCGGGCGCCTCGCTGACGGGTCACGGCGCGGGGAAGGCCGGCGCGGGGCGCCCCGCACTGACGGGCCGGCGCGAGCGACCCGCCGGTGGACGGGCGGCTCGCCCCCGCCGGAGCCTCTTCGGCGAGTGAGCCGAAGGGGCGCGCGGCTGTCGAAAGGGAGGTCGCGCGCAGGTCCCGAGGTACGAGGGACCGAGCACGTCCGACCGTCGGCAGTCGCACGAAGCGCGCCGGAGGCGAACCAAGCCGCGGGAGCGAGAGCCCCGTAGGGGCTACAGGACCGTCAGCTCGATCGTGCCGTCCGCCGTGGTGGTGACCCGGAGGGACGTCAGGTCCGCCACATGGGCGTCCGGTGCCAGGGCGGCCGCGCGGGGGCCCACGCCGACGACGCGCATGCCCGCCGCGCGACCCGCCTGGATGCCCGCCTCGGAGTCCTCGAAGACGACGCAGTCCGCCGGACCGAAGCCCAGCTCGGCCGCGCCCTTGAGGAAGCCCTCCGGGTCCGGCTTGCTGGCCCCGACGCACTCGGCGGTGACCCGGACGTCCGGCATCCGCAGCCCCGCCGCGCTCATCCGGGCCGCGGCGAGGGCCGCGTTCGCCGAGGTCACCAGGGCGTGCGGCAGGGCGGCGATCGCGTCCATGAAGGCGGGGGCGCCCGGGACGGGCACGACACCGTCCAGGTCGGCGGTCTCCTCGGCCAGCATCACCCGGTTGTCCGCGTAGTTCTGCTCCATCGGACGGTCGGGAAGGAGCACGGCCATCGTCGCGTACCCCTGGCGGCCGTGGACGACCTTCAGCGCCTGCTCGGGGTCGAGTCCGTGGCGGACGGCCCAGCGGCGCCAGCAGCGCTCCACGACGGCGTCGGAGTTGACGAGTGTGCCGTCCATGTCGAGGAGGAGGGCGCGGGCGGTGAGCGTTGCCGGGGTGACGGCGGCCATGAACGGTCTCCAAAAGGGGTGGGCGGAGAACGAAGTGGACCCGCTCACCGGTCAGGGAGTGCGAGCGGGGCCACTTTGTTCCTACACGATACAAAACAGGGGGCGCTCACGCCAACCCGTTCCGTATGACGGACCTCACCCGCTCGTCTCGGCCTCCAGTGTGCGGCGCGTATGAGGTCCGTAGACGCCGTACGGGTCCTCCCATATGTGCTTGTACGACTGGTAGAGCGCGACCGCCTCCTCGACCTCGTCGTCGTACCTGCCGTCCGCCCGGCCGTCGTACGCCCCCACCTGGCGCAGCCGTCGCTGCAGCTCCTTGACCTCGCCCCCGGTGTCCCCCGGGCGCAGGGTCGTCCCCTCGGGGGTCTCGGTCGGGGCGACGGCCGGGGCGGAGGGGGCGCGGCTCGGCGAAGGGGACCCGGGCCCTCCGGCCGCCGGGGAAGAAGGCGCCACCGAGTTTCGGGACGCCGAGGCCGAGGGGCTCGCCGTGCGGGCGGAGGGTGAGGCGGAGGCGGACGGGGTCCTCGACGCCGTGGGTGAGGGCGACGCGCTCGCCGAGGTGGACCCGGAAGGCGAGGGGTTCGGGGACTCCGTCACGGCGACGTTCTCCGACGCGCTCGCGGTGACCGTGGGCACGGCCGCCCGGTCCTCGGCGTCGTCCCCGCCGTCGAGCATCCCGGCCGCGAGGGCCGCCGTACCGATCACGGCCACGGCGACGGCCGCCGCGAGCGCCACGAACACGCCGCGCCGCCGCGTGGCCGGCCCCTCCCGCCGGGCCCCGGAACCCTGGCCGGTCTCGAAGCCGGGGTCGCCGACCACCCCGCGCAGCAGCAGCGGCATCGTCTCGGACGGATCGCCGGCGGGGTGCGCGTGCGGGATGTGCGGGGTGTGTGGGGGAGTCGGCGCGCCGGGCGCGGGCGCCGTCACCGGCAGCGGCGCGGTCACCTCCGACGACGACGGGGGCGGCGGCGAGAGTGGAGAGGACGGTGAGAGCGGTGAGGGTGATGAGAGCGGTGAGGGCGGCAACGCCGACGGCGAGGGTCCCGGCCCATCCGCCCCCGCCGACTCCGTGCCGTCCGCCGTCCCCGTGCCGTCCGCCGACCCGGTGCGGCCCGCCGTCCCCGGCCGCTCCGCCGGCCGCGCGCCGGGAGACCGTGCCCCCTGGGGCGGCGCGGGAGCGTCCCCGGGCGCCGCCCTCGGCGGATCCAGCGTCACGTACGGCCGTATCCGCAGCGGGTCGAAGTCCTCCGCCGCCGCGATCTCCGCCCGGGCGCAGGCGCAGCCCCGTCTCTCTACACCGCAATCTGGACAGACGCGTCCGGCCACAGTGGGTCCCCTCCCCATTCCGATTGCGAGCGATTATGCAGGCCCACCCGAACGGCCCAGGAACAGCCGTTCCCTTCGGCAGGCCATAACAGGACATAACGATCAATATGGGGGGTACGCAGGATCCGCGGAGGAGACCCGAGGAGAGTGCCCATGGCCCAGGAAGTACGCGCGCCGGACGTCGGCGGAGGCCCCGCCCCGGGGGAGGGGCAGAGCCACCGGACCGTCATCGTCGCGATCGGTGCGCTGCTGCTCGGCATGCTGCTCGCCGCACTCGACCAGACCATCGTCTCCACCGCCCTGCCGACGATCGTCAGCGAACTCGGCGGCATGGAGCACCTGTCGTGGGTCGTCACCGCCTACATGCTCGCCTCCACGGCGGCCACGCCCCTGTGGGGCAAGCTCGGCGACCAGTACGGCCGCAAGAAGCTCTTCCAGGCGGCCATCGTCCTGTTCCTCGTGGGCTCCGTCCTCTGCGGCATCGCCCAGAACATGCCGCAGCTCATCGCCTTCCGCGGCATCCAGGGCCTCGGCGGCGGCGGTCTGATGGTCCTGTCGATGGCGATCGTCGGCGACCTCGTCTCGCCCCGGGAACGCGGCAAGTACCAGGGCCTGTTCGGTGCCGTCTTCGGCACCACCAGCGTCCTCGGACCACTGCTCGGCGGGCTGTTCACCGAACACCTCTCCTGGCGCTGGGTCTTCTACATCAACCTGCCGATCGGTGTCGTCGCCCTCTTCGTCATCGCCGCCGTGCTGCACATCCCGGCCCGGGGCACCCGGCACACCATCGACTACCTCGGCACCTTCCTCATCGCCTCCGTGGCCACCTGCCTCGTCCTGGTGGCCTCCCTCGGCGGCACCACCTGGGGCTGGGGATCACCGCAGATCATCGGGCTCGCCGTTCTCGGCGCCGTCCTCCTGGTCTGCTTCGTGCACGTCGAGAAGCGGGCCGTCGAGCCCGTCCTCCCGCTGAAGCTGTTCCGGATCAGGACCTTCACCCTCGTCTCGGTCATCAGCTTCGTCATCGGCTTCGCGATGTTCGGCGCGATGACCTATCTGCCGACCTTCCTCCAGGTCGTCCAGGGCGTCACCCCGACCATGTCCGGAGTCCACATGCTGCCGATGGTCGTCGGCATGCTCCTCACCTCCACCGCGTCCGGCCAGATCGTCTCCCGCACCGGCCGCTGGAAGGTCTTCCCCCTGGCCGGCACCGCCGTCACCGCCCTCGGACTGCTCCTCCTGCACCGCCTGACGGAGACCAGCTCCACCTGGGCGATGAGCGTCACCTTCTTCGTCTTCGGCGCCGGACTCGGCCTGGTCATGCAGGTCCTGGTGCTCGTCGTGCAGAACGCCGTCTCCTACGAGGACCTCGGCGTCGCCACCTCGGGCGCCACCTTCTTCCGCTCCATCGGAGCCTCCTTCGGCGTCGCCATCTTCGGCACCCTCTTCACCAACCGGCTCATCGACAACCTCGGCGACGCCCTCGCCGGGCAGGAGGTGCCGCCGGGCGTCGACGGGGGGCGGTTGGCCGCCGACCCGCGCACCATCGATGCGCTCCCGCCCGGCCTGCGCCCCTCGGTCCTGCACGCGTACGCCACCTCGATCACCGACGTGTTCGTGTACGCGGCGCCGGTCGTCCTGGTCGCCTTCGTGGTCGCCTGGTTCCTCAAGGAGGACAAGCTGCGCGGCTCCGTCACCGCCCCCGACACCAGCCAGACGCTCGCCTCCAACCCGGTGCAGCGGTCGTCGTACGAGGAGTGCGCCCGCGCCCTGTCGGTGCTGGGCTCCCGGGAGGGACGCAAGGCGGTCTACGAGAAGATCACCGACAAGGCGGGGCTCGACCTGCTGCCGGCCGCGAGCTGGCTGCTGCTGCGGATTCGCCGCCACGGCACCGTCGAGCCGGTCCGTCTCGCCGAGACCACACCCGTACCGCTGCGGGCCGTCACCGAGGCGGCCCGGCAGGTCGAGGAGCGACGGCTGGCCCGGCGGGAGGGGCTGCAGCTGATCCTGACCGACGCGGGCGTCGAGACGGCCGCCAGGCTGGCCACGGCGCGCGAGGAGTCCCTGGCGGAACTGCTCGGCGACTGGTGGGGGCCGGAGCGGCCGACGGACCTGGTCCAGCTGGTGGAGCAACTGACGGCCGAGTTGTGCGGCTCGGACGCGGAACGGCCGCACGGACACCAGCCACCGCGCGACCACCACGCCTGACGAACGACGCTCGACGCTTGACGGGCCGGGCCCCGACCCGCGAGGCCCCGACCCGCGAGGCGCGGTCGCCGGGCTCGCCGGGTGCTTCGCTACACCGCCTGGGTGAGGGTCTTCCCGTACCAGATGTCCATGTACGGGCCTTCGCAGTACGCCGGTATCTCCGCGTATCCGTGGCGGACGTAGAGGGTGCGGGCCTCGATGAGGTCGAGACGGGTGTTGAGGACCATCCGCCGGGCGCCGAGCGCGTGCGCGGCCGCCTCCAGACCGCCCATCAGGAGTCCCGCACCGCCGTTCCCCCGGAAGGCCGGCCGGATGTACACCCGGGTCAGTTCGGCGCGCTCGCCGTCGAGCAGCAGGACACCGCCGCAGGCCGCCGGCTCGCCCTTGAAGGTGCCGACGAGGAACTTGCCGGTCGGCGGGGTCAGCAGCTCCACGCCGTCACCGGCCAGTCCCTCGTCGATCTCCGCCTCGGTCGCGGGCCGCTTCCAGTAGCGGCTCGCGACCTCGGCGTAGTAGTCGCGGCGCAGGGCGGTGGCGGCCGGGGTGTCGACGCGCTCGGGGGAGAAGTGCCAGGTCATGCGCGCCATTGTGAGGCGTGCCGGGCCGGGGCCGCCTCCCGTTTACGCGCCCGCCTCGGGCGGCTACTTCGGGGAGGCCTGCTGGACGACCTCGAACGACCACAGGGTGGACCCGGTCGCCGCGGGCTTCGGCCGCTCCGCCCCGCTCTCGGCCTCGCCTCCGGAGGTGCCCTGG
The DNA here is from genome assembly GCF_055587165.1 of Streptomyces sp. NPDC048353. Taxonomy (NCBI): domain Bacteria; kingdom Bacillati; phylum Actinomycetota; class Actinomycetes; order Kitasatosporales; family Streptomycetaceae; genus Streptomyces; species Streptomyces sp. NPDC048353. The sequence continues at coordinate 671,799 of NZ_JBVJGU010000001.1, forward strand.
TGGGCCGCCTTCATCGAACCGTTCATCCAGTTCTGGAAGTCCTCCTCGCTCCGCCAGCGTGTGTACACCAGGTACTGGTCGGTGCCCTCCAGCGGGCGCAGCAGCTCGAACCACTCGAACCCGTCGGACCCCTCCACGGCCCCGGCCCGAGAGGCGAAGCGCCGCTCCAGCACCTCGCGCTGCTCGGCGGGCACGGTCAGGACGTTGATCTTTACGACGCTGGGCACACGACACCTCTCAGAGAACACGGGCCGGGCGGGGAGCCGGGCCTCGATCACCTGCGTGCAGTCTGCTACATCGGTGGGCGGGTACGGATGACGGGAACCGGCGAGGCGACCCCTGGAGGCGGCCGGCACCCCCGGGGCGGACAGGCGGACAGGCGGACAGGCGGACCGAGCGGTCCCGGGAAGGCCGGGTCGTCGGAAGGCCGGGGGCGGGAGAGGGAGGGCGTGGAGATGGGCGGAAGGGATCCGGGCGCGTACGCGGAGGCCGTGCGGGCGCTCGCGGAACGGTGGCTGCCGCGGTTCGGCGACCAGGACTTCGTGTGTTCGCCGGCCGGGCTGTGGCTGGCGCTCGGGGCGGTGGCCTCCGGGGCGCGGGCGGATACCGCACGGGAGTTGGGGGAGCTGCTCGGCGTCGACGCCGGAGAGGCGGCCGGGGCCGTGACCCGGGCCGGACGGTGGCTGGGCCGGACCGGAGGGTTGGCCGTGGCGACCGGCCTGTGGAGCGCGGTGCCGCTCCTCGACGGCTTCCGGCGCGGGCTGCCCGACGTGGGGTTCGGGACGCTGGCCGGAGCCGGAGCCGGAGCCGGAGCCGGAGCCGGAGCCGGAGCCGGACCCGAAGCGGGAGCCGGACCCGAAGCCGGAGCCGAAGCGGGAGCGGGTGGCGCGCAGGGGGTGATCGACGCATGGGTGGCGGAGGCGACCGGCGGCCGGATCGGCCGGCTCCCGCTCGCGCTCGACGGCTCCGAGGATCTGGTCCTGGCCAACGCCCTGGCCCTGAAGGTCGCCTGGCGCCACGCGTTCCCCGTCGAGGCGACGCGGGACGAGCCGTTCACCGACAGGCACGGCGACACCACCTCCGTACCGACCATGCACCAGCGGATTCCCTCCTCCTGGGCCTGGCGGGTGGGCGGGACGACCGTCGTCGAACTGCCCTGCGAAGGACCCGCAGGGACGGGGAGGGCCGAAGGGACCGAGAAGGCGGAGGAGTTCGAAGGGAGCGCCGCGCGGGTGCGGTTCGTCCTCGGGGCGGCCGGCGCCGAACCGGCCGGGACCCTCGCCGCCGCCTGGGCAGGGGACGGCAGGCGCGAGGCGCTCCGGGCCGACGGTGTCGCCCTCGCCCTGCCGCGCTTCTCCCTGCGGACCAGGACCGATGTGCACGGTCGGCTTCCCGCGCTCGGGATCACCCGGGCCATCCGCCCCGGGGCCGACTTCTCCAGCCTCTCGCCCCGGCCGCTGTACCTCGCCAAGGCCGTCCAGGAAGCCCTCGTCGAGGTCGCCGAACAGGGCGTGGAGGCCGCCGCCGTCACGGCCGTCGCCATGACCCGCAGCGGTGCCGCTCGCCGGAAGGTGATCGAGGAGATCGCCTTCGACCGGCCCTTCGGTGTGGTCGTGCTGGACGCCTCGGGCGGGACGCCGCTCTTCACCGGCTGGCGGTCGAGCGCGCCCCGGCCCCGCACCGGCGCCGACGGCGAGGCGTAGTTCCCGCTCCGGGCGTCCCGTCCCCGCCGCCCCCGGGCGCCCCGGGCGTCAGCTCACCACGCGGGCCAGCAGCAGCCCGTCGTACCCCTTCGTCCCCACCGTCTGGAACGCCGTGGCGTCCAGGCGGGGCTCCCGGGCGACCAGGTCGAACATCTCGCGCGTGCCGGTGATCGCCGGGTCGTCGGGGTGCTCCTCGGCGACCTTGCCGGCCCGCCCCACGTTGTCGACGATGATCAGCGTTCCGGGGCGGGCGAGCTTCAACGCCCAGGACACGTAGTGCGGGTTGTTCACCTTGTCGGCGTCGATGAAGACCAGGTCGAACGGGCCCGCCCCCTCCGCCTCCAGCCGGGGGAGGGTGTCGAGCGCCGCGCCCGTGCGGACCTCGACGACCTTGTCGAGCCCGGCGCGGGCGACGTTGGCGCGGGCCACGTCGGCGTGCGCGGGGTCGTACTCCAGGGTGATCAGCCGGCCGTCGGCGGGCAGGGCGCGGGCCAGCCAGATCGTGCTGTAGCCGCCGAGCGTGCCGATCTCCAGGACCGACCGCGCCCCCGTCGTCGCCGCGAGCAGGTGCAGCAGCTTGCCCTGGTTGGGCGCGACGGCGATCTCGGGCAGCCCGGCCGCCGTGGAGTCCCTGAGCGCGGCGTCCAGCGCCTCGTCGGCGGGGACGAGCCGATCGGTGAAGTAGTGGTCGACAGCGGTCCATTGCTCCTGATTCATACGGCCGAACCTACCCCGGCGCTCCGTCGCCGTCCGCGGATCGCCACGACCGCCGCGACCCCGGCGACCAGGGCTCCGGCGACGGTCAGGAGCCACACCGGGACGCCGTCGCCGACCGTGAGCAGCCGGTCGGAGTAGAGGGTCTCCCGGTAGGGGGTGTCGGCCACCGCCTTCAGTTCGTGGTCGCCGTCGATGCGCGCGGGCCGGGGGAACTCCTGCCGCAGCGCCGTGAGGTAGACCCGCTGCCCGCCGGTGAGGTCCGCGACCGCGCCCTGGGGCTGTACGGGCCCGGCGAAGCGGACCTCGGGCCGTGCCCCTCCGATGGTGTCGCGCGGTTCCATGCGGTGGTCGGCGAGGACGTACAGGTGGAGCGACTGGGGCGTCTTCGCCAGCCGGGAGAGCCGCATCGGATAGACCGGCCGGTCGCTGGCGAAACGGATCCGCAGCGGGTCGAGCTCCCCGCGCAGCACCGCCCCCTCGTCGTCGGGCGCGAGGCGCACGGCGACGTACTCCCACTTCCGGTCGGTGTACGGCCTGAGTTCGGTCGCCAGCCGGTCGGACAGCTCGAAGCCGTTCCGTTCCAGCCAGCCGCTCAGCGCCTCGGGGGCGGCGGTGGTCAGCCGGGCCACGTCGAAGGGGCCGAGCCGCTCGCGTCCGACGACCCCGACGTCCCCGGCGGCGCTGCCGGGCGGGGCGGCCCCGGCGCCGTCGGTGTCGCCGTCGGTGAAGGGCCAGTCGCCCCCGCGCGGCCAGAAGTAGTGCCGGTCGACGTGGGCGGGCCGGGTGAGCCGGTCGAGTGCGTCGAAGAGCGCCGCGTCGCCGAGCCGGACGTCTGCCCGGCTCGGTACGGGCATGATCCAGGCGGCCCGCTCGGCGTTCCCGCGCACGGTGAACCGCATGACGATCTCTTCCGTGCGGCCGTCCCAGCGTACGGCCGAGGTCTCCCGGTCCACGCCGATCGCCTGGGCGCGGTCGGTCACCATGGCGCCGCAGCCGCACGCGTACGCCGGGGCGACCAGCGAGCCGAGCTGGAGCGCGAACAGCGCGACGATCATGGCCAGAATTCTCTGTCTCCCCCGCATGCGGGCTCAGACGCGCGGCCCGGGCGTCCGGTTCCGTGCGCGGCTGCTCCCGGGTGTCCCGAGCGTCCCGGACGCCCCGAGCGGGAGAAGAGAAGGCCGGGAGAGGCGGGGCCGGGAAGGCGAGGGCGAGGCGAGAGAGGCGGGGGCCGGGCGCAGGGGGGATGGGCCCCCGCCTCCCACGTCAGCCGGCCACGCGGACCCGCAGTTCCTTGATGCCGTTCAGCCAGGCCGCCCGCAGCCGGCGGGGTTCGCCCGCCAGGGTCAGGTCGGGCAGTTCGTCGGCGAGGGCGTTGAAGATCAGCTCGATCTCGTTGATGGCGAGGGACTTGCCCAGGCAGAAGTGCGGCCCTCCGCCCCCGAAGCCGAGGTGGGGGTTGGGGTCGCGGGTGATGTCGAAGGCCTCGGGGTGCTCGAAGACGTCGGGATCGTTGTTGGCGGAGGAGTAGAAGAGTCCCAGCCGGTCGCCCTTGCGGATCTTCTGCCCGCCCAGCTCGGTGTCCTGCGTGGCCGTCCGCTGGAAGGAGACGACCGGGGTCGCCCACCGCACGATCTCCTCGGCGGCGGTCGCGGGCCGCTCCCGCTTGAAGAGCTCCCACTGGTCGGGGTGGGTGAGGAAGGCGTGCATGCCGTGGCTGATGGCGTTGCGGGTGGTCTCGTTTCCGGCCACCGCGAGCAGCAGGACGAAGAAGCCGAACTCGTCCGAGGAGAGGTTGCCCTGCCCCTCGGCGGCGACCAGCTGGGTGACGATGTCCTGGGCCGGACACTCCTTGCGGGCCGCGGCCAGGTTCATCGAGTACCCGATGAGCTCCATCGCTGCCTCGGCGCCGATCTCCTCGGTGATGGCGTACTCCGGGTCGTCGTACGCGACCATCTTGTTCGACCAGTCGAAGATCCGGGAGCGGTCCTCCTGCGGTACGCCGATGAGTTCGGCGATCGCCTGGAGCGGCAGCTCGACGGCGACCTGGGTGACGAAGTCGAAGGTGCCGTCCGTGCCGGCGTTCCGCCTCGCCTCCTCGACGATCGCGCGGGCGCGGGCGCGCAGCGCCGCCTCCAGCGTCCGGATCGCGCGCGGGGTGAAGCCGCGCTGGACGATCTGACGGACGCGGGTGTGCTCGGGCGGGTCCATGTTGAGCATGATCAGCTTCTGGACCTCGATCTGGTCCCGGGTGATGTGCTCGTTGAAGCGGATGACGGCGGTGTTCTCGGTGGAGGAGAACAACTCCGGGCGCGTGGACACGTATTTGACGTCCGCGTGGCGGGTGACGGCCCAGTAGCCCTCGTCGTCGAACCCCGTGATGCCCCGTGGCTGCGGGCACCACCACACCGGCGCGGTCTGCCGCAGCCGCGCGAACTCCGGGAACGGGATGCGGGCCTGGAGCAGGTCGGGGTCGGTGGCGTCGAACCCTTCGGGGAGGTGAGGGCAGGGCATCGGCAACACACTCCATGTCTGAGACGCGTTCGTCTGACGGTCCATCAGAAGCTCCCGGAAAGGTAGTAACGAGTTCTACAAGTGGCAAGGGCCGTGGCGGGAACTGTTGCGGGGAAAGGGTGCAGAGGGTACGTGCACGACCCTTGCGTACCGGCGGTAGCAGTCATAAGACTGCACTCAGAACTAGAACGCGTACTAGTTCCCTGGGGCGGAGTGCCGGGACACCCCGCCGGGGCGAGGAGAGGACGAGCTCATGGCCGCGGAACCCGTCATCGTCGAAGCCGTACGCACCCCCATCGGCAAGCGCGGAGGCGCGCTCGCCAATCTGCACCCCGCCTACCTCCTGGGCGAGACCTACCGCGAACTCCTCGGCCGCACCGGCATCCACGCCGACTGCGTCGAGCAGATCGTCGGCGGTACGGTCACCCACGCCGGCGAGCAGTCCATGAACCCGGCGCGCAACGCCTGGCTCGCCATGGGGCTGCCCTACGAGACCGCCGCCACCACCGTCGACTGTCAGTGCGGCTCCTCCCAGCAGGCGAGCCACATGGTCGCCAACATGATCTCCTCCGGGGTCGTCGACATCGGCATCAGCTGCGGGGTGGAGGCCATGTCCCGCGTCCCCCTCGGCTCCGGATCGAAGCACGGGCCGGGAAAGCCGTGGCCGGACGAGTGGAACGTCGACCTGCCCAACCAGTTCGAGGCCGCCGAGCGCATCGCCCGCAAGCGCGGACTCACCCGCGAACGCGTCGACGCGCTCGGGCTGCTCTCCCAGGAACGGGCGGCCGTCGCCTGGTCCGAGGAGCGCTTCAAGCGCGAGACCTTCGCCGTCCAGGTGCCCACCACGGAGGAGGAGCAGGCCGCCGGACAGGGCATGTGGCGGCTGGTGGACCGTGACGAGGGGCTGCGCGACACCAGCATGGAGGCCCTCGCCCGGCTCAAGCCGGTCATGCCGACCGCCGTCCACACCGCAGGGAACTCCTCGCAGATCTCCGACGGCGCCTGCGCGCTGATGTGGGCCTCCAAGCGGATGGCCCGCGCGCTCAAGCTCCGGCCCCGCGCCCGGATCGTCGCCCAGGCCCTCGTCGGCTCGGACCCGCACTTTCACCTCGACGGGCCCATCGACGCCACCCGCGCCGTGCTCGGCAAGGCCGGGATGTCGCTCCGGGACATCGACCTCGTCGAGATCAACGAGGCCTTCGCCTCGGTGGTGCTGAGCTGGGCGCAGGTCTTCGACCAGGACCTGGCGAAGGTGAACGTGAACGGGGGAGCGATCGCACTCGGCCACCCGGTCGGCGCGACCGGGGCCCGGCTCATCACCACCGCGCTGCACGAGCTGGAGCGGACGGACAAGGAGTTCGCGCTGATCACGATGTGCGCGGGCGGGGCGCTGGCCACCGGCACGATCATCCAACGGCTGTAGCGGGGCGGAACGGCCGGAGCGGGCGGGCACGGCGGGCGGGAAGCCGGCGCCGGCCGGCCGTCCGGACGGCGCGGGGCCCCGGGAACGCGACGAGCCCCGCGCCTCCGGTGCGGAGGGCGGGGCCGTGCGGAAGGCCGTGGGGCCGGCGGGGCCGTGCGGAAGGCCGGTGCCGGCGGGCCGGTCAGTACCAGCCGTTGGCCTGCCAGAACGACCAGGCGGCGTTCGGGCTGCCGTAGCGCTCGTTCATGTAGTTCAGACCCCACTTGATCTGCGTGGCGGGGTTCGTCTTCCAGTCGGAGCCGGCCGAGGACATCTTCGAGGCCGGCAGGGCCTGGACCAGGCCGTAGGCACCGCTGGAGGAGTTGGTGGCGGTGAAGTTCCAGCCGGACTCGTGCTCGACGATCTTGCTGAACGCCTGGTACTGCGAGGCGGGCACGATCTTCTTGGCGATCTCCTGCGGCGTCGCGGCCGAGGCCGTGGCCGTCGTGCCCAGCACCGCGCCCGAGGCGCTCAGCAGTACGGCCGCGGAGGCGGCGAGCGTCTTCTTGCGGGGGGAGACACGAGTGGCGAGGGAGCGGAACAAGGCAGGCACCTGTCGTCGGGGACGTGGACTGCGCCGGGCGTTTCAGGCAAGCCGGAACCAGAGCCCGGGATGACCGGGAACGTGCGGAATCGGCCCGTCCGAGGAGCTGCGCTGAGCGCCGGCTGCCTGGCGACGTCCACCAGAGAAGCAAAGCGGGAGCGCGTCGGCAACGACCCCCGGTACTACCCCCGATCGCACCGCCCGCGAACGGCCCCGGCCCGGCGGCCCCCGCGTCCGCGCAGGTCAGCCGGGTGAAGGGAGGGCATTCGGCCCGTTCCCTCCGTCTCCTAACCCGGACCGTACGTGACCTAGGTCCTGTGGGGCGCCTCACCGTCACGGGACCCCGCAGGGGCCTCGAATGTGACCTGGGCCTCGAAGTTCGCCCGCCGCGTCGCCCGCCGGAGCGCCTTCAGGAGGGTCCCGCCGACGGTGAGGGTGAGGACGACGGTCAGCGACGCCCTGCCGAGGTCCCAGCCGAGGGAGGTGGCCAGGACGTAGGCGGCGAACCGCACCAGGTTCTCGTGCACCGGATCGCCGGGCACGAAGGAGGCACCGGTCGGCCCGGCCACGATCGGCCAGCCGTACAGGTTCATGACGGTGCCGTACGCGAACGCCGCCAGGAAGCCGTACGCCGAGAGCATCAGCAGCTCCGCGCGGCCCCTGAGCCGGTCGGGGCCCGGCAGCAGCCCCGCCCCCATCGCGAACCAGCCCATCGACAGCATCTGGAACGGCATCCAGGGCCCCACCCCGCCCGTGAGCAGGGCGGACGCGAACATGGTCACCGAGCCGAGGACGAAGCCGAAGCCGGGGCCGAGGACCCGGCCGCTCAGCACCATCAGGAAGAACATCGGCTCCAGACCGGCCGTCCCCGCGCCCAGCGGCCGCAGGGCCGCCCCCACGGCGGCGAGCACCCCCAGCATCGCGACCGCCTTCGCGTCCATCCCGTCGTCGGAGATGGTGGCGACGACCACCGCCACCAGGAGCGGCAGCAGGGCGGCGAAGAGCCAGGGGGCGTCGGCCGCGTGCGAGGTCACGGCCGCCGAGGAGTCGGCGAGCAGCGGCCAGCCGAACGCCAGGACGCCCACGACCGAGATCAGGACCAGCGCGGCGACCGCACGGGGGCCCAGGCGCAGCGGGCGGGCCACCCCCCGGCGGGAGGTCACCGGACCTCCCGCAGGTGCGGGGCGACCTGCTCGACCGTGAGCCACGGCTCGGGGGCGAGGATCTTCGCCACCTGCGGGGAGAACGCGGGGGAGGAGACGACGACCTCGGCGGTCGGGCCGTCCGCGACGACCTCGCCGCCCGCCAGGATCACCACCCGGTGCGCCAGCTCGGCGGCCAGCTCCACGTCGTGGGTGGCCAGGACGAGGGCGTGCCCCTCGGCGGTCAGCGTCCGCAGGTGGGCGACGAGACGCGCCTTGGCGGCGTAGTCGAGACCGCGGGTCGGCTCGTCGAGCAGCAGCAGCGGGGGCCGCCCGGTGAGGACCACGGCCAGGGCGAGCGCCAGGCGCTGCCCCTCGGACAGGTCACGGGGGTGCGTGCCGTCCGCCACGCCCGGCAGCAGTTCGGACACCAGCGCGCGGCAGGACCCCGGGCGGGCGCCCGCGTCCGTGTCGGCGGCGGCGCACTCGGCGGCGACCGTGTCGGCGTACAGCAGGTCGCGCGGCTCCTGCGGTACGAGACCCACGCGGCGGATCAGCTCGCGGGGCTCGGTCCTGTGCGGGACCAGACCGCCGACGCGCACGCTCCCGGAGGTCGGCGGGACCATCCCGACGAGGCTCCCGAGGAGGGTGGACTTGCCGGCGCCGTTGCGGCCCATGAGGGCGACGGTCTCCCCGGCGGTCACCCGCAGGTCGACGCGGCGCAGCGCCTCGATCCGGCCGCGCCGGACCCCGAGCCCGTCGGCCTCGACCAGGGGCGTGCCCGGGCGCGTGTCCGGGCGCTCGCCGGGCGGGGAGGCAGCCCGGGTCCGGCGCCGCCGCAGGAAGGCGAGCCGGGTGCGCGGCTCCGGTCCGGCCTCGGGCGGTTCGGTCGTGAGCCGTTCGGTCGTGGTCGTGGGTGTGATCGGTTCGGTCGTGGTCGGGGCGGCGGGCGTCGTGGGGGTCAGGCCCTCCAGGCGCGCGCGCAGGCCGGTCGCGCGGCGGCGGGCGTCGCGGACCGTCAGCGGGAGGGGCGACCAGCCCGCGAGGCGGCCCAGGGCGACCACCGGCGGGTGGACCGGGGAGACGGCCATGATGTCGGCGGGCGGGCCCATCACGCCCTCCGGCAGGAGCAGGACCCGGTCCGCGTACTGCACCACCCGTTCCAGGCGGTGCTCGGCCATCAGGACCGTCGTGCCCAGGTCGTGGACCAGGCGCTGCAGCACCGCCAGGACGTCCTCGGCCGCCGCCGGGTCCAGCGCCGACGTCGGCTCGTCCAGGACCAGCACCTTCGGGTGCGGGGTCAGCACCGAGCCGATCGCCACCCGTTGCCGCTGGCCCCCCGACAGGGTGGCGATCGGCCGGTCGCGCAGCTCCGCCAGGCCCAGCAGGTCCAGCGTCTCCTCCACCCGTCGCCGCATCACCGCGGGGGCCAGGCCCAGCGACTCCATCCCGTACGCCAGCTCGTCCTCGACCGTGTCCGTGACGAAGTGCGCCAGCGGGTCCTGGCCCACCGTGCCCACCACGTCGGCCAGTTCGCGCGGCTTGTGCGTCCGGGTGTCCCGGCCCGCGACCGTGACCCGGCCGCTCAGCGTCCCGCCGGTGAAGTGCGGGACGAGACCCGACACCGCGCCGAGCAGTGTCGACTTGCCGACACCGGACGGGCCGACGAGCAGCACCAGCTCGCCCTCGGGGACGGTCACGTCCAGGTTCCGCAGGGTGGGCGCGTCGGCGTCCCCGTACGTCACCGAGACGTTCTCGAAGCGGATCACGGGGTTCGGGACTCCTTGGACGCGGCGACGGAAGCGGACCCGGAAGCGGGTCCGGGCGCGGCAGCGGGAGGGGAAGCGGAGGCGGGGGCGGGGGCGGGCACCGGGGCCACGAACGCGGGCACCAGGCCCACCAGCACCGAGAGCGCCGGCCACACCGGCAGCGTCGGCGGTACGAGCGGCACGACTCCCGGCCGGAGCGCCTCGGGCGCGGAGGCGTCCGCCGCGATCAGCAACGCCGCCACCGCCACTCCCGAGCCCGCGACCACCCAGGCCCGCACGCCCCAGCGGTCGGGGCGGTAGCGGGTGCGCACCGTCCGCCGGCCGCCGAGCCACAGACCGGCCACGGCGGCGGCGAGACCGGCGCCGACCAGCGGGAGGCCGTAGCCGGCGCCCTCCGCCGCCAGCAGCCCGTACGAACCGGCGCACACCCCGAGCAGGCCGCCCAGCGTCAGCACGTTCGTGGTCCGCCGCACCGCCGCCGGGACCCGCGCGGTCCGCCCGTACCCCCGCGCGTCCATGGACGCCGCCACCGCGACCGACCGTTCCAGCGCGCCTTCGAGGACGGGCAGCCCGATCTGGAGCACCGCCCGCACCCCGCCCGTCGGGCGGCCGCGCAGCCGCCGGGCCGTGCGGAGGCGGACCACGTCGGCGACCATGTTCGGCGCGAACGTCATCGCCACGACGACGGCGACCCCGGCCTCGTACAGCGCCCCCGGCAGCGACTTGAGGAGCCGGGCCGGGTTGGCGAGCGCGTTCGCCGCGCCGACGCAGATGAGCAGCGTCGCCAGCTTCGCCCCGTCGTACACCGCGAAGACGATCTGCTCGGCGGTGACCCGACCCCCGATCCGGACGCCCTGGGCCCAGTCGGGCAAGGGAAGTTCGGGCAGCGTGAACAGCTCGTGGGTGCCGGGGATCGGCGAGCCGAGGACGACCGAGAAGGCCACGCGCAGGCCCACCACGAACAGGCCGAGCTTCACGAACGCGCCGTACGAACGGGCCCAGGGCGCGTCGGTGCGGCGCGCCGCGACGACATAGCCCGCGACCCCGACGATCAGACCGAGGAGCAGCGGGTTGGTGGTACGGGAGGCGGCCACGGCGAGACCGAGCGCCCAGAGCCACCAGGCGCCCGCGTGCAGGGCGTTGGAACGGTTCGCCTCGGGGGCACGGATCATGCGCGGCGGCGGGCCTTCCAGACCGCCGCGCCACCGAGGACGAGGACGGCCGCTCCACCGGCGGCGATCCCGAGGGCGGGCCCGCCGTCGTTCCCCGCGCCGCCGTCGGCGGCGGTGGCCGAGGACGTCGGGCCGGTCCGTTCGGGCTTCGCGGTCCCGGCCGTCTCCGAGCCGGTCCCGGAGGACGTCGGCGTCCCGGCGACCTGCTCGCCGCAGCCCTTCGCGGGGTAGCCCTCGATCCCGCAGAGCATCGCCGCGCTGTCGTACCGCAGCGGCTTCGCCACCGCCGCCAGCGCCTCCGCGCCCGTCGCGTCCTCGTGGAGCCGCGCGCAGCCGGTCTTGAGCGCCGGGTCCGGGGGCGTCTCGCCCCCGGGGGCGTCGGCCGCGGTGCCGAAGTCGACGACGACCGCGATCCGCTTGGTGTCCGGCTTCTCCTCCGTACCGGCGCAGATCCGCGCGAAGTCGGCGGCCGCGGACGGCCGGGTGGCGTCCTTCGTGTCCTGGCTGACCGCGAAGCGGAAGCCGATCGCCGCGCCGTCGGCGGGCCGCGCGCTCGCCGGGCCGAGGGTGGCGTACGTCCACCGGCCGGCGCCGTCGCCTTCCCAGAAGGACCAGTAGCGGTATCCGGTCCCGGCGTGGGCGGGGGTGGCGACGGACGCGGCCAGGACGGCGACCGCCGCGGCCGTGACGGCCGCGGCGGCGGAGGAGCGCCGGGACCTCACTTCTTGCGGCCGCTCAGCAGGAAGCCGATGCCTACGCCGACCACCGTGCCGATGCCGACGATCCACCAGATGTTGAAGGAGCCGGAGTCCCCGTCCTCCGCGGCCTTCCGGTCGTCCGCGGAGGCGGACGGCGAGGACTGCGGCGCCGGGCCGGTGGCGGCGAGCTGCGCGAGGAGGTCGGCCGAGCCGAAGGCACGCGGGTCGGCGCCCATCGCGTTGGCGGCGAAGACCAGCTGGGCGTAGGCGGCCGGGCCGTTCTCCTTGGCCCAGGCGGCGGAGTTCTTCTCCAGCCAGGTCAGCGCCCCGGTGGCCTGCTCGGTGGCGCCGGTCGCGGCGAGCGCGACGACGGCGTCGGCGGTGTTGCCGTAGTCCGGGAGCGGGGCCGACTCGGCGGCGCCCGGCATCGGCGGCGTGTTCAGGTGCCCGGTCTTCGCCAGCGCGCCGGCCAGGTAGGAGGCGCCGTTGCGGGCGGCCCGCTCGACCGTCTGCCGGGGCTGGCCGACGCAGGCGGGGGCCTGGGCGGGCTTCACGCCGCGGGCGGTGACGCCCTTGCCGAGCCCGGCGAGCGTGGCGGCCGCGGTGGCGTCGGCGTTCGCGAGGAGCTTGCCGGCCTTGTCCGGCTGGTAGGCGAAGGCGCCCGGGCCGTCCTTGTCGGTGCAGGGGAGGGCGAAGCCGAGCAGCGCGTCGTACGGCGTCTTCCCGTCGGCGGACTCGACCTCGCCCGGCTTCTCGCCGAGGGCGGCGAGGGCGCCGATCACGATCGAGGTGGAGTTGGCGTCACTGGGGCTGCCGGGGTTGTAGCCCCAGCCGCCGTCCTTGTTCTGCACGCCCTTCAGCCAGCCCGCGCCCGCGGTGGCGGCCTTGGCGAGGGCCTCGGGGTCGGCGCTGTCGCGCTTGACGCCGGAGAGCGCCTGCACGGCGACGGCGGTGGCGTTGGTGTCCAGCATGGTGGCCGGGGCGCACGGCTTGGTGGGGTCGGGGCGGTACGAGGAGAAGGCGCCGCTGTCGCACTGCTGCCGCTGGAGCCAGCTCACGGCCTGCTCGGCGGGCTGGACGCCGTTGGTCCGCTGGGCGATGAAGGCGAGCGACTGGCGCCAGACGCCGTCGTACGTCGGGTCCTTCGTGCCGTACAGCCCGGAGGGGATCGCGGGAGCCGGGGTCGGGGAGGGCGCGGCGGACGCGACGGCAGCCGTTCCGGTGCAGAGCAGCGCGGCGGCTGCGAACGCGGCGGCGCCGCGGCGGACGGTGGTCATGGGTGCTGGCCTCTCCTGCGGCCGAGGACCGGCACGCGCAAGGGCACCAGGCTCGGCTCCGTATTCCTCGACGGTGCCGGCGTTCACGTCCCGGGCGGGGCATTCCGACTCACCACGCGGGGTGGCTCACGGTTGCGGGTCAGTGCCGGATTTCCACCGGCTTCCCCCCGTACGGGCATGATGACGACGGGCCCACTCTACCGGCCCGTAGCGGGGGCGGCCGGGGAGTGCGAGGTGCCTCACACCGGGGGCGGGGCCGGCGCCCGCGGTCCGGCCCCGTCGGCGACGCGCCCGTGCCCGGGCCGGCCCCCGCGGAGCGCCCCGGCCCCCGCCCCCGCCCTGTCCCCCCGCCGCGCCCGTCGGCGTGCCCCCGTCCGCCCCGGCCCGTCGGCGTGCCGCCTCAGACGGCGACGTACGCCACCGGGTCCGAGCCGGGCACCGGTTCCGCGCGGCCCAGCTTCACCAGCCGCCGCAGATGCGCCTCGGCCTCGCTGACCGCGATGGTCCGGGAGCCGTAGGGGATCTGCTCCCAGGGGCGGTTCCACTCCATCCGCTCGGCGAGCTGCCACGGGGTGAGGGGGGCGGCGAGCAGGCCGAGGAGGCCGGTCAGCCGCTCCTCGTGGTGGACGAGGAGTTCGCGGACCCGACCGGCCGCGTCGGAGAAGGCGTACTGGTGGGCCGGGAGCACCTCGGCGACGCCGAGGCGGCCGATCCGCTCCAGCGAGTCGAGGTAGTCGCCGAGGGGGTCGGTGACGGTGTCGTCGTCCGGGTCCTCGTAGAGGCCGATGTGCGGCGAGATCCCGGGGAGCAGGTGGTCACCGGAGAAGAGACGGCCGTGGCCGGGCAACCCCGCCGGGTGGGCCTCCTCCAGGTGCAGGCAGACGTGGCCGGGGGTGTGGCCCGGGGTCCAGACGGCGCGCAGCCGCCGCCCGGCGAGGTCCAGGAGCTCGCCGGGGACGATCTCGCGGTCGGGCAGGGCCGAGCGCAGCCCGGGCAGGGTCCGCATCCGGCCGCTCCCGCGGGCGGCGAGGAGCGGAGCGGTGTGCTCCTCGGGGGCGCCGACGGCGGCGAGTTTGCGGGCGAGGTAGTCGAGCCAGACCTCGGGCTCCGACTCGCGGGTGCGGCGGACGACGGCGGTGTCGGCGGCGTGCATCGCGATCCACGCGCCGGACGCCTCCCGTACCCGGCCGGACAGGCCGTGGTGGTCGGGGTGGTGGTGGGTGATGACGACGCCGTGGACGTCCCCCACGGAGGTGCCCAGGGCGGCGAGCCCGGCGGCCAGTTCGTCCCAGGAGGCGGGGTCGTCCCAGCCGGTGTCGATCAGGACGGGGCCGCGGTCCGTGTCGACGACGTGGACCAGGGTGTGGCCGAGCGGGTTGTCCGGGATGGGGACGCGGAGGGACCAGACGCCTCCGCCGTGCTCGGTCACCTGGCTCATGGGCCCTCATCTCTCCGCGGCTTGCGCCGCGACGGCACGGCATCCGACGGCATCCGTTCGAGCATTGCCCATCATAAGTAGAACTGGTATCAGTTCTGAAACACAGTCAGATAACGTCGCGGGTTCCGGGAGGCAGTCGGTCATGACCGAGCTTGTGGAGCACGGAAGGCTTTTCGTCGGCGGGCGGTTGACCGATCCCCTGGGCAGCGAGGTCATCGAGGTGATCTCGCCCCACACCGAGGAGGTCGTCGGCCGCGTGCCGCACGCCTCGCGGGCCGATGTCGACCGGGCCGTCGCCGCCGCCCGGGAGGCCTTCGACCACGGCCCCTGGCCCCGGGCGACGCTGGAGGAGCGGATCGAGGTCGTCACCCGGATCAAGGACGCCATCGCCGTACGCCACGAGGAGATCGCCCGCTCGATCAGCGCGCAGAACGGCTCCCCGTACTCCTGGAGCGTGCTCGCCCAGGCGCTCGGCGCGATGATGGTGTGGGACTCCGCGATCACCGTCGCCCGGGAGTTCACCTACGAGTCGCGGCGCGCCGGGGTCCTCGGGCCGATCATGGTGCGGCGTGAACCGGTGGGCGTGGTCGCGGCCGTGGTGCCGTGGAACGTCCCGCAGTTCACGGCGGCGGCGAAGCTCGGCCCGGCGCTGCTGGCCGGCTGCACGGTGGTCCTGAAGCCGTCGCCGGAATCCCCCCTCGACTCGTACATCCTGGGCGAGATCGCGGCCGAGGCCGGACTCCCCGACGGGGTCCTGAGCATCCTGCCGGCCGACCGCGAGGTCAGCGAGTACCTGGTCGGGCACCCCGGGGTCGACAAGGTCTCCTTCACCGGGTCGGTCGCGGCCGGAAAGCGCGTGATGGAGGTCGCCTCCCGCAACCTCACCCGCGTCACCCTCGAACTGGGCGGCAAGTCGGCCGCCGTCATCCTGCCCGACGCCGACGTGGCGACCGCCGTCGCCGGGATCGTCCCGGCGGCCTGGATGAACAACGGCCAGGCGTGCGTCGCCCAGACCCGGATCCTCGCGCCGCGCAACCGCTACGACGAGATCGCCGAGGCGCTCGCCGCCGCCGCGGGCGCGCTGGTGGTGGGCGACCCGCTCGATCCGGCCACCCAGGTCGGCCCGCTCGTCGCCCGCCGTCAGCAGCAGCGTTCCCTCGACTACATCGGCATCGGCCAGGAGGAGGGCGCCAAGGTCCTCGCGGGCGGCGGCCGCCCCGCCGGCCTGGAGCGCGGCTGGTACGTCGAGCCGACGCTCTTCGGCGACGTCGACAACTCCATGCGCATCGCGCGTGAGGAGATCTTCGGGCCGGTCATCTGCCTCCTGCCGTACGGCGACGAGGAGGAGGCGCTCCGGATCGCCGACGACTCCGACTACGGCCTCAGCGGCAGCGTCTGGACCGGGGACGTGGAGCACGGCATCGACTTCGCCCGGCGGGTGCGGACCGGCACCTTCAACGTGAACACCTTCAGCCTCGACATGCTCGGCCCGTTCGGGGGCTACAAGAACTCCGGCCTGGGCCGGGAGTTCGGGCCCGAGGGCTTCGGCGAGTACCTGGAGCACAAGATGATCCACCTGCCGGCCGGGTACGAGGGGCCGGGTGGGGCGTGATGGGCGACCGCTGGCACGTCGAGGTCGACCGGGGGGTGTGCATCGGCTCCGGCATGTGCGTGAACCACGCGCCGGACGGTTTCCGGCTGGACTCGGCCCGTCAGTCGCATCCGACGCGCCCGGAGGCGGACGCGAACGAGGGCGTGCTCGCGGCGGCCGAGGGCTGCCCGGTGGAGGCGATCCTGATCACGCTCCTCGACGGCGGGGAACCGGTCTTTCCGCCCGAGGAGTAGCCGGCGGGCGACGGGGAGCGGCCCGGCGGCCCGGCGTCCGGACGCGGTGGCCGACGGGCGGCCTTGGCGGCTCCGAGCCCCGGACACGACTTACGCGGTGGATCCGGCCCGTCCGCGCGGGCGCGCCGTCGTGGGCGCGGCCGGGCCGCCGGGGACGGTCAGGTCGATCAGCCGGCAGACCGTCTCGATGTCGATCTTCACCTGGGCGATCGAGGCGCGCCCCGACAGCCAGGTGATCAGCGCGGAGTGCCAGGTGTGCTCGATGACCCGGACCGCCGAGAGCTGTTCCGGAGTCGGGTGCTCCAGCTCCATCGCGTCCAGGATGATCGCCGTCGTCAGCCGCGACACCGTGTCCACCTCCGGGCTCACGCTCCGGTCCGCGAACGTCAGTGCCCGCACCATCGCGTCCGCGAGCTGCGGCTCCCGCTGGAGCGCCCGGAACGCGCGCATCAGCGTCTCCGCCACCCGCTCCGCCGAGCTGTCGCCCGCCGGGGGCCGCTTCCGCAGGGTCGTGTGCATGTGCTGGAGCTGGTCCTGCATGGTCGCGACCAGCAGGTGGATCTTGGAAGGGAAGTAGCGGTACAGCGTGCCCAGGGCCACCCCGGCGGCCTCGGCGACCTCGCGCATCTGCACGGCGTCGAACCCGCCCCGCCCGGCCAGCTGCGCGCTGGCGTGCAGGATGCGCCGGCGGCGCGCCTCCTGGCGCTCTGTCAGGGGCGGCGAGGCGGGTCTGTCTTCCGCGGTCATGGAGTCCCGTTCCGTGCGGTGGGGAGCGACAGTATGGCGGGGGTTCCGCCGTGGCGCGAATCACCTGATCCGGTTCCTACAGCGGGGGCTACCTGCCGGTAGATTCAGTGCACCTTGAACGATCAAGAGCGATCAAGTCTGTAACTTGTTCTAGATTAGCGCGAGCGGTTACGCTCCGGCGAAACGTACGCTCGAAGGGGGCAGCGAGTGACCGCTGAGGCCATAGAGTCAGGCCCCCGCCAGGGCGTCACCGACGAGGGCGACCGTCCGCTGCGGATCGCTCTGCTCACGTACAAGGGCAACCCGTTCTGCGGAGGCCAGGGCGTCTACGTCCGCCACCTCTCTCGCGAACTCGCCCGGCTGGGCCACAGCGTGGAGGTCATCGGCTCGCAGCCGTACCCCGTCCTGGACGAGGGGCTGCCCGGGCTCACCCTCACCGAGCTGGCGAGCCTGGACCTGTACCGCTCGCCGGACCCCTTCCGCACGCCCGGACGCGACGAGTACCGGGACTGGATCGACGCCCTCGAGGTCGCCACCATGTGGACCGGCGGCTTCCCCGAGCCGCTCACGTTCTCCCTGCGGGCCCGGCGCATGCTCGCCGCCCGGCGCGGCGACTTCGACGTCGTCCACGACAACCAGACCCTCGGCTACGGACTCCTCGGCGGCCCGGGCGCGATCGGCGCACCGCTCGTCACCACGATCCACCACCCCATCACCGTCGACCGGCGGCTCGACCTCGACGCCGCCGCCGACTGGAAGCGGCGCGCCTCCGTCCGCCGCTGGTACGGCTTCACCCGGATGCAGAAGCGGGTCGCCCGCCGGCTGCCGTCCGTGCTGACCGTCTCGGGCACCTCCCGCCGCGAGATCGTCGAGCACCTGGGCGTCCGCGACGACCGCATCCGGGTCGTCCACATCGGCGCCGACACCGCCCTGTGGTCCCCGGACCCCTCCGTCGCCGAGGTCCCCGGCCGGATCGTCACCACCTCCAGCGCGGACGTACCCCTCAAGGGACTCGTCCACCTGGTCGAGGCCCTCGCCAAGCTCCGTACCGACCACCCCGCCGCCCACCTGGTCGTCGTCGGCAAGCGCGCCGAGGACGGGCCGGTCGCCCAGGCCATCGAGCGGTACGGACTCCAGGACGCCGTCCGGTTCGTCAAGGGCATCACCGACGCCGAGCTCGTCGACCTCGTCCGCTCCGCCCAGGTCTCCTGCGTCCCGTCGCTGTACGAGGGGTTCTCGCTGCCGGCCGCCGAGGCCATGGCCACCGGTACTCCGCTCGTCGCCACCACCGGCGGCGCGATCCCCGAGGTCGCCGGCCGCGACGGCGAGACCTGCCTCGCCGTGCCCCCGGCCGACCCCGACGCGCTGGCCGAGGCCCTGCGCCTGGTCCTCGGCGACGCCGAGCTGCGGGCCCGCCTCGGCGCCGCCGGACGCGCCCGCGTCCTGGACCGCTTCACCTGGGCCCGGGCCGCGCAGGGCACCGCCGACCTGTACCGCGAGGCGATCGCCCGTCAGGGCCGGGTGGCCCGCAGGTGACCGCACCCTTCCGTCACCCTCCGGCGCACCCCCGCGCCGGAGTGGTGGCGCAGCCCCCCGCCCGCCCCGAGGCGCACCCCCGCGCCCGCAGCGCGGGCACGCCCCACGGCCGCTCGCCGGCCCCGGGCACGACTCACGGCCGCCCAGCGGCCCCATCCGTGGACCACCCCGACCGCGAAGGCAGGCCCTCGTGCTGACCGTCGACTTCACCCGCTTCCCGCTCGCCCCCGGCGACCGCGTGCTCGACCTGGGCTGCGGTGCGGGCCGGCACGCCTTCGAGTGCTACCGGCGCGGCGCCCAGGTCGTGGCCCTCGACCAGAACGCCGAGGAGATCCGCGAGGTCGCCACCTGGTTCGCCGCGATGAAGGAGGCCGGCGAGGCTCCCGCCGGCGCGACCGCCACCGCGATGGAGGGCGACGCGCTCAACCTGCCCTTCCCCGACGAGTCCTTCGACGTCGTGATCATCTCCGAGGTCATGGAGCACATCCCGGACGACAAGGGCGTGCTCGCCGAGATGGTCCGCGTCCTCAAGCCCGGCGGCCGGATCGCCGTCACCGTCCCCCGCTACGGCCCCGAGAAGGTCTGCTGGTCCCTGTCGGACGCCTACCACGAGGTCGAGGGCGGCCACATCCGCATCTACAAGGCCGACGAACTGCTCGGCAAGATCCGGCAGGCCGGCCTCAAGCCGTACGGCACCCACCACGCGCACGCGCTGCACTCGCCGTACTGGTGGCTGAAGTGCGCCTTCGGCGTGGACAACGACAAGGCGCTCCCGGTCCGCGCGTACCACAAGCTCCTGGTCTGGGACATCATGAAGAAGCCCGCGCTGACCCGGGTCGCCGAGCAGCTCCTCAACCCGGTCGTGGGCAAGAGCTTCGTGGTGTACGCGACCAAGCCGCACCTGCCCGCCGCCGACGCCGGGACCGTCGCGGACGTCGCCCGGTGACCTCTCCCGAGCGCATCGCCGAGCACCTTCTGCTGCCCGGGGTCCTCACCGCCGAGCAGGCCGCCGAGACCGTCGCCGGGATCCTCGCCGTCCAGCGCGAGGACGGGGCGATCCCCTGGTTCCGCGGCCACCACCTCGACCCGTGGGACCACACCGAGGCCGCCATGGCCCTGGACACGGCCGGCGAACACGCCGCCGCCGCCCGGGCGTACGAATGGCTCGCCCGGCACCAGAACGCCGACGGCTCCTGGTACGCCGCCTACCACGACGGCGACCCGCGGGAGGTCACCGACCGCGGCCGGGAGTCCAACTTCGTCGCCTACATCGCCGTCGGTGTCTGGCACCACCACCTCGCCACCGGCGACGACGCCTTCCTCGACCGGATGTGGCCCGTCGTCTACGCCGCCGTCGAGTTCGTCCTCGCCCTCCAGCGGCCGGGCGGCCAGATCGGCTGGAAGCGGGAGGCCGACGGCACCGCCGTCGAGGACGCGCTGCTCACCGGCAGCTCCTCCATCCACCAGGCGCTGCGCTGCGCGCTCGCCATCGCCGAGGCCCGCGAGGAGCCGCAGCCCGACTGGGAGCTGGCGGCGGGCGCCCTCGGCCACGCCCTGCGCGCCCACCCCGAGCGCTTCCTCGACAAGTCCCGCTACTCCATGGACTGGTACTACCCGGTCCTCGGCGGCGCGGTGACGGGCGAAGCGGCCAGGGCCCGGATCGACGCGCGCTGGGACGACTTCGTCGTCCCCGGCCTCGGTGTCCGCTGCGTCCTGCCCAACCCGTGGGTGACCGGCGGCGAGAGCTGCGAACTCGCCCTCGCCCTCTGGGCGATCGGCGAGTCCGACCGGGCCCTGGAGATCCTCCAGTCCATCCAGCACCTGCGCGCCGAGGGCGGCATGTACTGGACGGGGTACGTCTTCGAGGGCGACCGGGCCGTCTGGCCCGAGGAGCTCACCTCGTGGACGGCCGGCTCCCTGCTGCTCGCGGTCGCGGCCCTGGGCGGCGACGAGGCGACGGTCGCGGTCTTCGGCGGCGAACGGCTTCCGGCGGGCCTGGAACCGGACTGCTGCGGCTAGGCACCCCCTAGGGGTTGTCCGGAACGGCTCCCGGCCGGTCCACCCGGCCGGGCCGGCGGCGGTGCGGCGTGACGTGACACATCGGGGCGCGGGTTTTTTGACCCGTGCCCGTCGCCCGGAGGACGCTCGGGACATGCCTCAGACAGAGAACTCCCGGAGTGTGCTGCTGGAAGCGCGGTCGGCCGTCGTGATCTCCGCCGAGCCGCATGTCGTCTATTCCGTCGTCAGTGATCTCCCCCGCAGCGGGGAATGGAGCCCCGAATGCCTCGGGGGCGCATGGGTGTCCGGTGAACCGGGTGCGGTCGGATCGGTCTTCCGAGGGGAGAACGAGCGCAGCGCCGAGGTCGTGGCCTGGGCTCCCGTGGTCCGGGGCACCTGGCGCACGGAGGCCGAAGTGGTCGCCGCCGAGTTCGGGGTGACGTTTCGCTGGTCGATGCGGAACAGTTCCGGAGAACGTCAGGACAGCGTCTGGGGATTCGACGTCGAACCGTACGGATCCGGCAGCCTCCTGACGCATCATTTCCGCATGGGGAATCCCACCGAGGGAATCCGGGGAATCACCGCGGAAATGGACGACCCCACCCGGGCGCGCTTCTTCGCGGAGTGGCAGACCAAGGTGGCCGGCGACCTCGAGGCCACGGTGCGGCGCGTCAAGGACGTCGTCGAGCGCGAGGTGGCTGGCGCGACACATCCTGGATAGTTAGACTCCGGATTATGCGTACGGGTGAAGTCGTCGAGTGGGGTCTGCACTGCTGTCTGACCCTGGCCTGGCTCGACGAGAAGCAGCCGGCACCGTCGGCGAAGCTGGCGGCGCTGTTCGACCTGTCGCCCTCGTACCTCAACAAGTGCCTGCAACGACTGGTCCGGGCGGGGATTCTGACCTCCACCTCCGGGCCCCGCGGGGGCGTTCGCCTGGCGAAGGCCCCCGCAGCCATCACTGTCATGGACATCGTCTCGGCCCTGGAGGGCCGGGACGAACTCTTCCGCTGCTCGGAGTTGCGGCAGCGGGGAGCGGGCGGAGCGGAGATCCCCGCATCCGAGTCCCTGCAGCCGTGCGGCATCGCCACCGTGATGCGCCGGGCCGAGATGGCGTGGCGACGTGAACTCGCCGGCCAGACCCTTGCCGATCTGATGACATCCGCCCCGGCCACGACGCCGCGCAGGATCCGCAGGAGTTACGACCGCGTCTCCACCTGAGCCTCGCGAGCACATCAGGCGTGGGCTCAGCGGGCTGCCCCTGACCCCGACGCACCCCCGACCTTGACCTGACCCTCCCAGCGGGAGATTCGAGATGAAAACTATCCAGAATAAGGAACCGAAGGCGGCGGACCAGGAGGTGGGAAGCCGGGGACTCGGCCCCACCTTCGTCCTCGCGCTCGGCACCTTCGCCGTCGGCACCGACGCCTTCGTCGTGGCCGGCTTCCTGCCCTCCATGGCCGAGTCGCTGGACGTCTCCACGTCCGCGGCGGGCCAGTCCGTCACCCTCTTCGCCGCCGCCTACGCGGTCCTCTCGCCCGTCCTCGCCACGTTCACCGCGCGCGTCCCGCGACGCACCCTGCTCGTGTCGGCGCTGGTCGTCCTCGCCCTGGCCAACCTGCTCTCCGCGCTCGCCCAGGACTACCCCACCTTGCTGATCAGCCGGGTCCTCGCGGCCGCCGGCGCCGCCGCGTACACCCCCAACGCCGGCGCCGTCAGCGCCGCCCTGGTCCGCCCCGAACTGCGCGCCCGCGCCCTCGCCGTCGTCATCGGCGGCCTCACCATCGCCACGGCGCTCGGCGTGCCGCTCGGCAACGCCGCCTCGCAGTGGACGAGTTGGCGCGTCGCCCTGGGAGCCGTCGCGGTGCTCGGCCTGATCTGCGCGCTCGGCGTCCTGCTCGTCATGCCCCACCTGCCCGGCGGCCCCCGCGTCCCGCTCGCCACGCGGCTCGCCGTCCTGCGCAAGCCCGGAGTGATCGCCGTGCTGCCGCTGACCGTCCTCGGCATGGCCGCCTGCTACACCGCGTACGCCTACAGCGTGCCCACCCTGAAGGCCGTCGGCGTGCCGCAGTCCGGCGTGGTGCTGATGCTCTTCCTGTACGGAGTCGGCGCCGTCGTCGGCAACTTCGTCGCCGGACAGGCCACCGACCGCGTCGGCTCCGTCCGCGTGCTCACCGTCGGCTATGTCGTCATGGCCGCCACCTTCGGCATCCTGGCCTGGCTCGCCGGGGCCGCGGCGCACATCCCCGTCCTGGTCGGAGTGCTCGCCCTGACCTGGGGAGCGAGCAGCTGGTGCCAGACGCCCCCGCAGCAGCACCGCCTGATCTCCGCCGCCCCGCAGGAGGCCGCCCTCGTGGTGTCGCTCAACTCCTCCGGCATTTACCTCGGCATCGGCATCGGTACGGTCATCGGCGGTCTCGCCCTGCCCACCGGCGTCTGGCTGGTCTACCTGATCGGCGGGATCCTCGCCGTCGCCTCGCTCGTCTGGCTCCGCGCCGGCGCGCTCCTCATGAAGCGTCCGTGAAGGGGACCACCACGATGACCGTCGCACCCAACCCCGCACCGCGCCCCGCCCCCCACTCCGCTCCGGACCTCGCGCCGGACCCCGCACCGGATCCCGCACCGGACCTCGCGCCCGAGATCACCGGCGCCGACTGCCTGATGCGCGCCCTGGAGGCCGCCGGGGCGGACCTCGTCTTCGGCATGCCCGGCGGAGCGATCCTCCCCGCGTACGACGCACTCCTCGACGCCCCCTCGATCCGGCACGTCCTCGTCCGGCACGAACAGGGCGCCGGGCACGCCGCCGTCGGATACGCCCAGGCCACCGGCCGGGTCGGCGTCTGCATGGCGACCTCGGGGCCCGGCGCCACCAACCTGGTCACCGCCATCGCGGACGCACAGGTCAACGACGTGCCCCTGGTGGTGATCACCGGTCAGGTGCCGAAGGACCTCGTCGGCACCGACGCCTTCCAGGAGGTCGACTTCTGCGGCGTCACCCGGCCCGTCACCCGGCACAGCTACCTCGTCAGCGACCCCGCCGAGATCGCGGACCGCGTCCTGAGGGCCTTCCGCATCGCCGGCGGCGAGCACCCGGGCCCGGTCGTCGTCGACATCACCAAGGACGCGCTCCAGCGGCGGGTGCGGCAACCGGCCCTCCCGTACCGGCCCGCCCCGGTCCGCCCGAGGCCCGCGCCCCCGGTGGCCCCCACCGATGCGGCGTGCCCGGACACCCCCGTGGGTGCCGTCCTGGCCACCCTGGCCCGCGCCACCGGCCCGGACTCGCTGCACGTCCTCGGCGGCGAACTGCACCATGTGTGGCGGGGAAGCGGCGACTCGACGCTCGCCTCCCACCAGTGGAGCACCCCCGGCTACGCCCTGCCGGCCGGCCTGGGCGCACGGATGGGCCTGCCGGACCGCGACGTCTGGGTGGTCACCGACCCCGGCTGCTTCCTGGCCACCGGTCGGGAGCTGGTCACGGCGGCGCTCAACCAGGTGCCGCTGAAGGTCCTCGTGCTGCGGGACGAGGGCGGGGCCGTCGCCGATTTCGGCGGCATGGCAGAGGCGATGGGCTGCTCCGCCCTCGGCCCCACGGATCCGGACGGTCTCACCGCCGCCGTCGGGCGGGCCCACGCCGTGCACGACCGGCCCGTGCTCGTGGAGTGCATCGTCCCGGGCGGAACCGATCCGGGATCGCACCGAACATGGCCTGAAGTGGTCGCACCCGAAGCGGCCTGAAAGGACCACGGGGGAGGGGGATCCGCGTCCGGCGGATCCCCCTCCCCGCTGCGTGCCGCCCTTCCGACGTCAGCTCTCCGCGAGCTGCCGGGCCAGCTCCAGCCGCTTCACCTTGGTCGTCGCCGTGTGCGGCAGTTCGTCGAGGCGACGCTGCACCGGCCGGGCGAGCACCGGCAGACCGGCCACCGCCCGCTGCCACTCCACCGGGTCCAGCGGCTCGTCGTCCCGGGTGCACACCACCGGGACGGCCCTGCCGTCGGGACCGGGGACGATGATGACCTCGACGAGCGAGGGGAGGCGGGTGAAGAGCCGGTCCTCGATCTCCAGCGTGCTGGGGATGCCCGGGATCTCGTCCACCTCGCGGTCGAGCAGGTGCAGACAGCCGTACTTCGTCCGGTAGCCGAGGTCCCCCATCCGCCACCACCCGTCCGGCGTGACCTGCTCGTCGTACCGCTCCTCCTCGCCCAGATAGGTGAGGATCCTTCCTCCGCTGCGGACCTCGATGCGCCCCGGGGAGGTACGGCTCACCGGCCGTCCGTCGCGGCTGACCACCCGCACCCGTGTCATGCCGGGGAAGGTGCTCCCCACACACCGGCCCTCCGCGCCCGCCCGGTGCCGGCGCGTGTAGGTGCGGGCCGCGATGGCCCCCGTCTCGCTCTGCCCGTACGTCTGGGCGAAGTACGGCGCCCGCCGCCGCGAGGCGGCCAGCAGGGTGCGGACGGTCCTCGGATGGATGGCGTCGAACGTGTTGCTGAAGCAGGTGACCCGGGCCAACGGGCGGGCCGGGTGGTCGGCGAGGACCTCCCAGGCGAGCAGCGTGTTGGGATGGGCCTCGATCACCCCCGGCGGCACCCGTGCGAACAGTTCGGCGACCGACTCCGGGTCGTCGTCCCGCAACACGATCAGGGGGTGCCCCCGGAGCGCGAACAGGGCGACCCCGCTGATCATCCGGGAGTGCGCGAACGAGACGTGCAGGGCCAGCGGTTCGTGCCGGCCGACGGCCGCCAGGACGGCCGACTGCGGGCGGCAGCGGGCCTGGATCGTGAGCCCCGTCTGCACCGCCAGCTTCGGCAGCCCGGTCGTGCCCGAGGTGTGGGTGACCAGCGCCGGGCCGTCCTGGGGCATGGTCACGGGGGCGACCCGGGGAACGCCCGCGAGCCCTTCGAGCCCCACCGCGCCCGGGAAGTCGCCGACCGCCGTCACCACACGGTCGGCGAGCGTGAACACCTCCGGGGGCAGCTCGCCCTCCAGCTTCGCCGCGTCGGTCAGCAGCACCGGCCCGTCGAGCCGCTCCAGGAGCCGGGCCACCGTCTCGCCGTCGAGCTTGGGGGAGAGGAGCACCGGCACGCCACCGACCCGGGCCACGGCGTAGGCGAGCAGGGAGATGTCGAAGTTGTCCGTCTTGAACACGGCGACCCGCTGGCCGGGCCGCACGTGCGCGGCCCACAGCCGGGAGGCGAAATCGTCCACGAGATCGGCGAGCTCGGTGAGGGTCGGCCGACGCCCCAGGCGCGGTGCGATGTCCAGGTCGTGATCGAGGTACACCGGGTTCGCGGGGTGGCGCGCGGCGGCCCGGTCGAAGACCGTGCCCAGCCGGATGCCCTTGTTGCCGATGCGTTGCAGGAACATGCGGGAAACCCTTCGGTCGCGGAGCGTCCGCGGGGACCGGCGTCGGCGCCTGGCCCGCGCTGCCCGGTCGAGCATCCTGAAGGGCCGCGCATGCGGCAACGCACGCGCGGGCATCACGTCAAGTGGCCCCGATGTCCGTCATGTCGCGCGCGGCCCGGCCTCCCGGATCTCCAGGAGCAGGTGCTCCACCGGCCCGTCGCCCTCCGGCACGTCCACGGACCCCACCCGGCGCAGTTCGCGCCCGCACTCCTCCGCGAGCCCGTGCAGCAGGGGCAGGTTCCCCCGGCTGCTGAAGTGGAGCAGGGCCCGGCCGCCGGGTGTCAGACGGCCGGTCACCTCGGCGAGGAAGCGCCGGTGGGCGGCGTAGCCGGGGTCCACATAGGCGCGCTCGTGGTCGTTGCCGTAGTGGTAGCCGTCCGGCGCGAGGACGTAGTTGGAACTCCAGAACACGGTGTCGAACCGTTCCCCTGCGTCCAGCGCGTCGAACAGGTCGCTGTGCACGACCCGCATCCGCCCGGTCATGTCGTGCCGGGCCGCGTTCAGTTCGGTGTTCCGCACGGCCTTCGGGTTGATGTCGGACGCCACGACCCGGTCGCAGCCCGCGAGCGCGGCGAGCACGGAGATCACCCCCGCACCACAGCCGATCTCCAGGAAGGCGCCCAGCCGCTCGGCCGGCGCGTCCGGGCCGGAGGGACCGAGGCCCAGGAAGTCGAGCGCGGTCTCCGTCGAGGGGGAGTGGACCGGCGCGAACACCTCGTCCAGCAGATCCCACTCGTACCCCCGCATCGAGAAGACCCGGGGGCGGTCGGCCCGTGCGCGCGACTCGGCGCTACGGGCCAGCGATCGTTCGTAACTCTGCGTCTCTCGCACGGAAACCTCGGCTGGAAGGAACGGTGCCGCCGAAGGCGGCGGAGGACGCCACTCTCTCCCGCCCACCGGGCCCGCCGAAATGTTCAGGCCATTTCCGGGAACCGTCGTTGCACGCCTGTTGAGACGCATTCGTGACCTCGGTCGAACTTCCCTACGATGAGGCGCTGACCAGTCATGACGGAGAGATCCGCAGTCGTCGGGGGGAACCGTGGACGAGGGGCCGGCCGCCGCCACCCGCGACGCCTTTGCCTACCTTGAGCTGCTCGCGCGCGAGGCGCCCGCCGCCCACTTCGACGACCCGCTGCTCCACGTCCCGGGGGCCGACCCCGACGCCCCGGGCGACGGCGCCACCTCCGACCGGGCGCGGCAGCTCGCCCGCGAGATACGGGGGATGTTCGAACGGCAGCAGCGCCGGGACATGGGGAGCACGGCCCTCCTCGACGCGGCCCGCGAGTTCCTCGCCGGCCACGGCGTCGAGGAGCTGCTGCGGCTGACCTGCCGCCGCGCCCGGACACTGCTCAGCCTCGACATCGCGTACCTCTGCCTGTACGACCAGAAGACCGACAGCCATGTCGTCGAGGCCGTCGACGGCCACTCATCCGACCTGACACCGGGCTTCGTGGTGCCGCCCGGCGCGGGACTCGCCAACCCCGCCACCCGGCGGGCGGCGCCCGTGTGGACCCAGGACTACCTCGCCGACGCCCGCATCAACCACTCCGCGTCCATCGACGAGGTGGTGCGGGCGGAGGGGCTGCGCGCGATCATCGCCGTCCCGCTCGGCGCCAAGGGCACCTCCGCCGGGGTCCTGTACGCCGGACACCGCACGGTCCGCCACTTCTCCCCGGAGGAGGTGGCGCTGCTCGGGACCCTGAGCGAGATGGCGGGGGCGGCCCTGGAGAACGCCGGACTCCTGGACGAGCTGAGCGCCGAGACCACCGCGCGGGCCACCGAGGCCGTGCGGGCCGGCGAGGAGCTGCGCTCCGTGCGCCGGCTCGCCGAGGCACAAGCCGCGCTGATGGAGCGTGCCCTGGACGGCAGTTCGCTGCCCCAGCTCCTGGCCACCGCCGGGGATCTGCTGGGCGGAAGCGTCCTGCTCGCGGACGCGGCCGGCCGTACGGTGGTGGGGAACGGGGCCGCCGAAGCACAGGTGGCGCCCGAGGTGTTCACGGCGGCGGCCCGGGCGGCCGGGGCGACGGACACACCGGTCGAGTCGGCACCCGGGGTGTGGATCGCACCGGTCCGCGGCGCGGACGACCGGCTCGGCCACCTGGTGCTGCACCGGGCGAAGCCGCCGACCCCCGAGGACGCCGGCCTGCTGCGGCTCTGCGGCCAGTCCGTGGCGCTGCTGGTGCGACCGGGCGCGGCCACCGAAGAGACCGTCCTGCGCGAGGAGCTCGCCGAGGCCCTGCTGGTCGGCGGCGAATGGATCGGGCAGCGGCTGCTCGCCCACGGCCGGACCGTGGGCCTCGACTTCACGGCGCCGTTCGTCGTGGTGGCCGCCCGGCCCGTGGCGGGACTCACCGACCGGGCCCTCGCCTGGGCCGCCGCCTACACCCGCGACAACGGGGGCCTGCGGGTCCGGATCGACGACCACCTCGTCCTGCTGCTGCCGGGCGAGGACCCGGCCGAGGCGGCGCGCACGGTCGAGGCGTTCGCCCGCGGCATGGGCGGCCCGGCCACCGTGGGCGCCGCGGGTCCGGTGACGGGCGGCCCGGGCGCCCTGCCCGCCGCGTACGACCGGTCCGTACGGTGCCTGGGCACCCTCATCGCGCTCGGCGCCACCGGCAAGGCGGCGTCCGCGGGGCAGCTCGGCCCGGTGATGACCCTGCTCTCCCACGAGCGTGACGTCGACGGCTTCATCAGGGCGACGATCGGCCCGGTCCTGGATTTCGACGCCCGGCGCTCCGCCGACCTCGCGGTCACCCTCGAGGCGTACTACGCGGCGGGCGGCAGCCCCACCCGGGCGGCGCGCCGCCTCTACCTCCACCCCAACACCGTCTCCCGGCGGCTCGACCGGATCACCGAACTCCTCGGCCCTCAGTGGCAGGACCTGACCGCGGGCCTCGACATCCAGCTCGCCCTGCGCCTCCACCGGACCCGGGAGTCCCTCGCCCCCTGCCCGGTTTCGGCGGAAGGCTGAGCCGACCGCCGGCCGGAGCGGACCACCAGCGCGGATGTCGGCGCCGACGGCGGTCCGCGACGGCTCGGACGTCGACGGCTCGGACCGCTTCGGCTCGGTCCGCTTCGGGGCGCCGCCACGCCTTGAACCGGCACGCCTCGAACCGGCACGGCTCAGACCGGCACGGCGGCGGTCCGCCGGTGCGGTCGCGGGTGGACCCACGGCCCCGGGGGCCGCCCCTGTGCCAGCGGGCCGCCCACGTCGGGCCCGGCCGGCTCCCGTGGCGCGAGCGTCCGCACCGCCCGGGCCACCGACACCATCGTCATGTGCCGGTGCCAGCCGGCGAAGGACCGGCCGCCGTAGTCGTGCAGCCCCGACCGGCCGACCGACCCGCTCTCCGGCGAGTCCTCCGACGCGGCTGCCGACGCGTGGCGGCCCGCCAGCTCGGTCAGTCGCAGCAGCGCGGAGAGCGGCGCCGTCGTCAGGTCCGTCAGCCACAACCGGTCCGGCGCCGCCTGCGGCCCGAACCACTCCCCGAGCAGGAGCCGTTCGCCCGACTGGCCGGGGCGCCGGTGGCCTCCCGGTTCACCCGCTCCCGTCGGCAGACCCACCCGCAGCGTCACGGCCATCCGGCACCCGTCGGCCCGTGTCACCGGTCGCCGCACCCCCGCCGAGGAGAGCAACTGCCGCGCCATGACGGACTCCTGGCGCACCCCTGACTGCCCGCTGCCGTCGGCCGGCACCCGGGTGGTCCCGCTGATCCGGGCCAGCAGCGGCACCCGCGCCGCCTCGAACCGGTGCAGCAGCGTCCCCAGCGCGGCGCGCCGGGCGTCGACGACCACGGGCCGGTATGCCGAGGCGCGCCGGAGCGGCAGCTCCAGGGCGGTGGTCACCGTCGAGTCCTCCGGTGACACCGGCGCCGCGTACTCCGCCGGTACGCCGGCCCGGGCCCGCTCGGCCGGGTCGCCGAGGAGGCTCTCGGGCAGGTCGAGGTGCCAGTTGACCGGGATCTCACCGCTCGACGAGGTCTGCCACAACCCGTAACCGAACTGGCCGTTCACGGTCCGCCCGAGCTCCGGCACCCAGCGCCGGTCGATCCCCACCAGCCGCTCCCCGGTCTTGGGGAGGGTGAACGGCCGCACCACCCACGCCGCCGGTGGGGCGGTCCGCTCCAGGAAGTGGGCCAGCGCCTCGCGGACGGGCCGCCAGTCCCAGCCGGAGCTGGCGATGAAGTGGTGGAAGCGCTGCTCGGCCGCCGGCTGCCCGGAGTGCGTCGCGAGGTTCCGCGCCGTCTTCCGCCCCGGCGCCGTGAGCATGCCGCGCAGGTACTGGTCCGCGGTGCGCCGCTGGTCGCTCCTTCGCAGCGAGGCGAACACCTCGCGGCTCAGATCCATGAAAAGGTCCTCATCACTGTGCGTAGCGATGGGATACATTCCGGTCCTGCCTCCTGCCGCTCGTCGAATGAGTTTTCGCACCTCAGACGCTCCCGGCTGGCGGCGATCCGGCACAAGGAGCGCCGGTCACACGACCGACGGTCTCTCAGGGTGACCCCGTCGTGGGCCCGGATGTCCCCGGCACATTCCCCCGGCACGGGCTCCGGGCAGTGTGCCGGGACCACCGTGTGGCGGCCCTGGAAGGTGGTGGCCGGGCTCCCCGGGGTCCGGCGGGGGCCGGCCCCCGCCGCCCGGACGGCGGCCGAGGGGTGACCTCTCCACCGGCCTGGGCCCCGGGGCGGGGCCCACCGCCCGGACGGAGTCGCCCGAGTGGCGGAGGCGTGGAGCCGACGGGAGGCTGGGGCCGAAACCCCCCAGGGAGGTCCTGCCGTGCCCGGTCCCGTTCCGCTACGCCGTGCGGTCGTGGCGTTCGTCCTGTCCTGCGCCCTGCTCCTGACGACGACCGCCTGCGGCGGTGACGACGGGAGCGCGAGCGCCGGCGCGAGCCCGACGAGCAGCGGCACCTTCGAGCAGCAGCGGCTCGCCAAGACCCGGTTCGTCGCCAACGCGGGCCTGGCGGCCGGTGCCACGTACCAGTGGATCGTCAAGCCGTACCGCGCGGGAAAGTTCAAGAAGGGCACGGAAGGACGGACGTTCGCCCTGGTGAAGGCGGGCCTCGCGGGCACCTTCGCCTACAACCGGCTCAAGGCTGCGGTGAACAACGCCAAGGGCGACCCGCTGCTGTCGAAGGCGGTGGCCCCGCTGACGGCCGGAATCGACTCGCTGAAGGAACTCGGCACGAAGCTGCGGAAGGGCGAGGCGAGCGACGCGGACGTCGGCGCGTTCGAGAACGTCATCAACAGCGTGAAGGACGCCGGGAAGAGCGCGGGCGCCGAGGTCACCGACCGGGTGCCGAGCACCTCCCAGCTCGGCGGCTGAGGCTCCGGCCGCTCGGCGTCAGCCGGTGAGCTCCGCGAGGACGCGGAGGGTCGCCACGTCCGGCGCCGTGACCAGGAGGTCCGTGACCGGCCCCTTGCGCCACAGTTCGAGCCGCTCGGCGATCCGCTCCCTCGGCCCGACCAGCGAGATCTCGTCGGCGAACGCGTCCGGGACGGCGAGCACGGCCTCCTGGCGACGGCCGGCGGCGAACAGCTCCTGGATGCGCCGGGCCTCGGACGCGTACCCCATCCGCCCCATCAGGTCGGCGTGGAAATTGCGGGCCGCGTGCCCCATGCCGCCGATGTAGAAGCCGAGCATCGCCTTCACGGGCAGCAGCCCCTCGGCCGGGTCGTCGCAGAGCGCGGCGCGCACCATGGGGGCGACGAGGAAGTTCTCCGGCAGCCGCTCCGGGAGCGCGTACACCTCCGCGTACCGCGTCGGCGACCAGTAGAGCGGCAGCCAGCCGTCGGCGATCCGGAGCGTCTGGGCGATGTTCTTGGGCCCCTCGGCGCCGAGGAGCACCGGCAGGTCGGGGCGGAGGGGATGGGTGATCGGCTTGAGCGCCTTCCCGAGCCCGGTGCCGTCGGCTCCGGCGTACGGGTGGGAGTGGAACCGTCCCGAGAGCGCCACCGGCCCCTCACGGCGCAGGACCTGCCGGATCACGTCCACGTATTCGCGGGTCGCCGTCAGCGGGCTGCGCGGGAAGGGCCGGCCGTACCAGCCCTCGACGACCTGCGGTCCGGAAAGGCCGAGGCCGAGCATCATCCGGCCGCCGGAGAGGTGGTCGAGCGTGAGCGCGTGCATGGCGGTGGCGGTCGGGCTCCGCGCCGCCATCTGGGCGACGGCGGTGCCGAGCCGGATCCGGCGGGTGTGCGCGGCGATCCAGGTCAGCGCGGTGAACGCGTCGGAGCCCCAGGCCTCGGCGGTCCACACGGAGTCGTAGCCGAGCCGCTCGGCCTCGCGGGCGAGGTCGAGGTGGGCGGGGGAGGGGCCGCGGCCCCAGTAGCCGAGGGCGAGTCCGAGCCGCATGTCCCCACCAACCTTTCTGACGGTACGTCAGTTCTGGAGGGGGACTGTACGCCGACGGCCCCTCGCCCGGAAGAGGTCCGGGGGAGGGGCCGTCGGCGAGGTGCGCCGCGCGCGGGCGGACCCGGCGCGCGGGGCGGCCGGTCAGCCGCGCTGGATACCGGTGGTGTCCTGCAGGACACCGCGGCGGCCGTCCTGCGTCTGGGCGACGAGGCCGGGGCCGCGCTGCTCGACCGCGAGGTACCAGGTCCCCGGGGCCAGCTCGGCGATCGGGGTCGGGGAGCCGTCCTCGGCGTACAGCGGACGGGCGACCGGGACCGCGAACCAGAACGGGGCGAAGTCGCCCGCGGGCTGCTGCGCCTGGGCCTGGGGCTGTCCCTGACCCGCGGCCGGAGCCGGCGCCTGGCCCTGACCCTGCGACGGGCCCTGGGCCGGTCCGGGCTGCGGGGTGTGCGCGGCGGGCTGGGCCTCGTGCTGCTGCGGCTGGCCACCGAACGGCTGGTGCGGCTGGGCGCCGTACCCCTGCTGGGCGCCCGGGTAGCCGTAGCCCCCGGGGACGCCCGGCTGGCCGTGCTGGCCGGGCTGCACGCCGTACGGCTGCGCGGTCTGCGGCTTGGGCGCGCTCAGGAGCGGGGCCTTGAGGGCCGGGACCAGCGGGGCGGCGACGGCGGCACCGGCGAGGACCAGCGCGGCGATCAGGCCGAGGATGAGGCCCGCACCGGCGTTGTTGGACTCGAACATCCACATCAGCAGGGTCCAGGCGGAGGCGATGGCGAACGCGGCACCGACCTGCCCCAGCTCCAGCCCGGCGACCTTCCGCGGCTGCGGAAGCGCGTGGGAGAGGACGACGAGCGCGGCACCCGCGATACCGAGGAGGAACGCGCCCCAGCCCAGGGGCGAGATCTCCCACGCGTTCGCGGATTCGATGTTGTCGCAGAAGTCGCCTTCACAGCCGGCGATGCCGAGGAACGAGGCGATGAACAGCACCACCGCTGCACCGATCACCACGCCATCGCCTCGAGTGAGGGAGCGGATATTCACGTAAGAGTCCTTCGTCGGGTCGTCTCGTAGGGATGGCGCGGAGCACGGGGGCGGCCCCATCGTACGGAGCGAATCTATCGCCCGCGGGTTCTACCCCTTGAGGTAGGTCCTGATGCCGTCGGCGATTCCGCGCGCCGCTTTCTCTCGCCACGCCGCGTCGGTCAGCAGCGCGGCGTCCTTCGGGTCACGCATATTGCCGCATTCGACGAAGACCTTGGGCACGGTCGAGAGATTGAGTCCGCCGAGATCGTCGCGGACGTCCAACCCCGTGCCCGCGCCCAGGTAGTTGGCGGGCGCGGTCCCGGTCGAGCGGGCGAAGTGCCGGGCGATGCCCTCGCCGAGGGTACGGGAGGGGCCGACGATCTTCGTGGTGTCGGCGCCGCCGGAGGTCACCCGGGCGGGCAGGATCACATGGAACCCGCGGTTGCCGGTCGCCGAGCCGTCGGCGTGCACGGAGACGACGGCGTCCGCGCGGGCCGCGTTGCCGGTCCTTGCGCGCTCGTCGATACAGGGGCCGAAGGGGCGGTCGGCGTCGTGGGTGAGCACGACGCGGGCGCCCTGGGCTTTGAGGAGATCGCGGAGACGGTGTGAAACATCGAGGGTGAACGCGGCCTCGGTGTATCCGGCGTCGGTGGACGTACCGGTGGTGTCGCATTCCTTGCGGTTCGTCCCGATGTCGACCTTCTGGTTGATCTCACGGGTGTGACGGAAGTTGCCGGGGTTGTGCCCGGGGTCGATGACGACGGTTCGACCGGAGAGGGGGAGCGCGCCGGTGTCCGTCGCCGGGACCGACGAGGTGGCACCGGTCCCGCCCCCCGGCCGTGCCGACGCGGGCGGAGCGGCCTGTCCGGGCCGCGTGGGCGGCGTCCCGCCACCCGCCGTGGCGCCGCACCCCGCGAGCGTGACGCATCCGAGCAGGGCGAGGGCGGGCGCGAGGACGGGGGCGAAGGTCTTCCGGTGGTCGTACGGCACGTCGCGACTCTAATGCGAGGCGGCCTCGCGACAGGCCGAATAGTCCGTTGACGCGAGGAGTCTGTGGAGGGACTGTGGCGGGTAGGGGTAGGGCGCGCCGGTGATCCGACACCGCGCGGGACCACGGGGGGCACTGTGGCGGGCTTGGAACCGAACGACGCGCCGCACGGGGCGCACGACGACAACGACCCGAACGGCGCACGCGGCCACGACCCCCGGACGGCGGGTCCGGCCGGCGGGTGGGGGCCGGCTCCGGGGACCACGGACGGGCCGGGGACGGCCGGAAGACCGGACGGGGCCGGAGGGCCGGACGGGGCCGGAGGGTCCAGTGGTCCGGGAGGTCCCCGTGCGGACGGTACGGCCGGTGGGTCGGCGGCGGGGCACGGCGCTCCGCCGGTCTCGGACGGTGCGTCGGCGGCGGGGCACGGCGGTCCGTCGGCCTCGGACGGTGGGTCGGCGGCGGGGCTTGGCGCTCCGCCGGTCTCGGATGGTGCGTCCAGCGGCGGTTACGGCCCGGGGGCCGGCGGCGGCACACCCGTGTACGGCGCTCCCGCGCACCCCTACGACGGCTGGGGCGGCGGGGCGGTGCCGCCGCCGCCCGTGGGGCCGCCGCGGGTGCCGCCGCCGCCCGGCGAGGCGCGCCCGGCCCAGGCCGCGCTGGCGGGCCTGCTGAACCTCTCCTGCCTGGGCCTCGGCTATGTGCTGCTCAGACAGTGGGCCCTCGCCGCCGTCTGCTGGGCCGCCACGGCCGTCCTGCTCCTCCTCGCCCTCCCGGCCGACGTGGACGGCGTCCCCACCGGAGTCCTCGTCGGCTACGGCCTCTTCCTGCTGGCCGCCGCCGCGGACGGCGCCCGGCGCGGGCTGCGCGCCCCCGCCCGCTCCCTCGCCCTCCCGGCCGCGCTCCCGATCGCCCTCGCCCTGGCCCTCCTGGTCGTGCCCGTCGGCGGCACCCTCGCCTACGGCGCGGCCCGCGACGAGGCCGTGGAGCAGTCCCTGCTCGACCGCCTCGCCGCCGCCGACGCCCTGGTGAAGTCGGCGGAGGGCCAGAGCTTCAGCAGCGTCCAGGCCGACTACCGCGAGGCGCTCCTCACCTACCAGGACCTCGGCACCCGGCGGGCCGGCTCCCGCGCGGGCCGCCTCGTCCCCGGCCGCCTCGACGCCTACTACGCCGCCGTCTCCGCGCCGTACGGCTCGAAGAACTACTGCGAGGCCGTCCCCCGCCTCCAACACCTGCGGGGCCTGCCGTCGACCGTGGACCGCGCCCTCCTCGGCGACCTGGCCGGCAAGGCCGACGAGCCGCTGGCCCACTCCTGGTACGCGTGCGGAACCAGCCGCATCGGCGTCGCCGGCGCCGAGGCGACGGCTGCCGAGCAGCTCAACGCCCTGCTGTCGACGTTCCCCCAGTCGCCGCACGCCACGAAGGTGGAGACCGCGGTCCGGGAGAGCATCCGCAGCCGCGAGGCCACGCTGAACGGCTCCGCCGCCGACCCCTGCGACACCGTGACCGAACTGCGCCGCGTCGGCACCACCGTCGACCTGCTGCCCCGGCCCGCCTTCGCCTCCCTCTCCCGGGCGAACGGCGAAGCGGTCGGCAAGGGCGACTTCGCCTGCGGGGTCCGGCAGTTCCGGGACAAGAAGTACACCGACGCCATCGGGACGATGACGGAGTACACCAAGCAGCACCCGGGCAGCCCCCAGGCCGCGCACGCCCGGTCCATCGCGATCGCCGCCGAGATCGCCGCCGAGGACGCGGCGGCGGGCAAGCGGCTGCCCCCGGCCACGGCCCCGGGCGGTGCGCGGATGGTGATGGTCGTCTCGAACGACGGCCCGGGCGAGGTCGAACTCCTCTACACCGGGCCCGTGACGGGACGCGTCACGATCAAGGCCTGCGGCACCTGCAAGGCGTACCAAGGGAGCCTCGCCCGCAACGCGCCGAAGATCAAGGCGTGCTCAGGGCCGTCGTCGAAGTACCCCAAGACGACGATCACGCTCCCCGCCGGCAGCTACCACCTCCTGCAGAAGCGGGACGCGACGGGCACGACCTCTCCCGTGAACAAGTCGAGCACGGCCACGATCGAACCCGGCTACAGCTACACGAACTGCCTCTACGTCACCACGGGATTCGGCTTCTAGGGGGGCTGGAACGTAGTGCCGTCCGCCTCAGGCGCCCGGACGGCGGCGCAGGACCCGCAGGGAGCCGGTGACGGAGACCTCCTCGAAGTCACCGGACTCCAGGGCCCGGAGATAGACGCGGTACGGAGCCTGGCCGCCGTCCCGCGGGTCCGGGAAGACGTCGTGGATGACGAGCACGCCGCCGGCGGCGACCTTCGGGGCCCAGCCCTCGAAGTCGGCCGTCGCGTGCTCGTCGGTGTGGCCGCCGTCGATGAAGACCAGACCGAGCGGGCCCGCCCACACCTTCGCGACCTGCGGCGAGCGCCCGACCACCGCGATCACGTGGTCCTCGAGGCCGGCGGCGTGCAGCGTCCGGCGGAACGTCGGCAGCGTGTCCATACGGCCGACCTCCGGGTCGACGACCGTCGGGTCGTGGTACTCCCACCCCGGCTGCTGCTCCTCGCTGCCCCGGTGGTGGTCCACGGTGACGACGACGGTCCCGGCCGCCCGGGCCGCGTCCGCGAGCAGGATCGTCGACCGGCCGCAGTACGTCCCGACCTCCAGGAGCGGCAGGCCGAGACCGGCGGCCTCGGCGGCGGCCCCGTACAGCGCGAGCCCTTCCTCGGCGGGCATGAAGCCCTTGGCGGCCTCGAAGGCGGCAAGGATCTCGGGGGCGGGCTCGGCGGGCATGGGCGGGTCCTCCTACTGGCGGGTACGTTCGTGCGAGCGCCATCGTGCCCTACCCGCCCCGTCCGAACCACACCGTCCGCGGGAGCCCGCGCCGGACCGGCCGCCCCGCCGGCGCCGGACCGTCCTCGCCGGCCGCCTCTCCTGGGCCGCGAGAGCACGGAGCTGACGGGTCATCGGATGTTCACGGCGACGACCGCCCCCGCTCACCCGGCGGCCCTAGGGGGTGTCTGACAATTCCCCGCGGCGTCGCCGGGGAATCGTCAGACACCCCCTAGCCTCTCGCCCGTCCGCTTCCTTACCGAGGAGTATCGTGAGCGCTTCCGCTGTGTCGGCCCTGGCCGCCGCGTTCCTGCTGGTTTCCGGAGCCCCCGCGCACCCCGCCCCGGTGTCCTTGACCGCGCCCGTCGAGACACCCGCCGTTTACGACGACGAGGCGGGCGGCAACGCCGACGCCGACGACCCCGCGGTCTGGGTCGACCCGAAGCGACCGGGGCGCAGCATCGTGATCGGCACGCTGAAGGAGGCCGGCCTCGACGTCTACGGTCTCGACGGGCGGCGCCTGCAGCACATAGCCGCGCCCGCGGCGCCCGGCGAGGACGCCGCACCGGGCCGGTTCAACAACGTCGACGTCGTCTACGGCTTCACCCTGCGCGGCAGGAAGACGGACCTGGCGCTCGTGAGCGACCGGGGCCGCGACCGGGTCCGCGCCTACGCGATCGACCCCGCCGCCGTCGCGGCCGGCAGGCCGCCCCTGAGGGACGTGACGGCGGCCGACGTGCGGCCGGTCTTCGCCGCCGACGAGGCCGAGGTCGACGAGCAGCGCACGGCGTACGGACTCGCCGCGTTCCGCGACGACGACGACACGTACGTCGTGGTGTCGCAGCGGGCGGAGACCCGTCTGCGGCTCCTCGAACTGGTCGACCGGGGCGGGAAGGTGGGGTACCGGACCAAGGACACCCTCGATCTGCCCGGCGGCTTCACCCTGCCCGACGGGACCGCGTGGAAGCCGTGCGCCGACCCCGGGGAGCGCCCGCAGGTCGAGGGCATGGCCGTCGACCAGGAGGAGCACATCCTCTACGCGGCCCAGGAGGCCGTGGGGCTGTGGCGCATCGACCTCGACGACGAGGAGTTCGAGCGGCCCGAGATGATCGACCGGGTCCGTGAGTACGGCACGCCGTGGACGTACGACCCGGCCGAGGAGGAGTGCGTCCTCGACACCGCCGCCGACCCCGGCTTCGGCGGTGAGCACCTGAGCGCCGACGCCGAGGGCGTCACCGTCTACCACGCGGCGAACGGCGCCGGTTACGTGCTCGCCTCCAGCCAGGGTGACAACGTCTTCGCGGTGTACGGGCGGAAGGGCGACAACGACCACCTCGGCTCCTTCACCCTCGCCGACGGACCCTCCGTCGACGGGGTGCAGCACTCCGACGGCTCCACCGTGGTCAACGTCCCCCTCGGCGGCGCCTTCCCGAAGGGGCTGCTGGTCACCCACGACGGCGAGGCGACCCCGGCCGACGGGGACCGCGAGGGCACCAACTTCAAGCTGACGCCGTGGGACGCGGTGGCCCACGCCTTCCCGAAGCCGCTCACGGTCGACACCCGGTCGTTCGACCCGCGCGACACGGACTGACGGGCACCCGGTTCGGC
The DNA here is from genome assembly GCF_055587165.1 of Streptomyces sp. NPDC048353. Taxonomy (NCBI): domain Bacteria; kingdom Bacillati; phylum Actinomycetota; class Actinomycetes; order Kitasatosporales; family Streptomycetaceae; genus Streptomyces; species Streptomyces sp. NPDC048353. The sequence goes on from NZ_JBVJGU010000001.1 coordinate 710,568, forward strand.
CCGCCCCGCCCCGGCCCGCCGGTCGGGCGGGCGGGCCGAACCGCGTACGCGGGAGCCGACACGGCCTCAGACGGAAGCGTCCGGGGCCGTGTCGGCCTTCGTGTGGAGGATCGCGCGGGACTGCTCCGCCGCGCGCGTGATGCCCTCGGAGACGAAGTCGAGGAAGCGGGCGATGTTCTCCAGCCGGGTCGCGGCCGGAGTGCCGGAGCCGAGGACCCCGACGCCCTCCCGCGCGGTCTCGATGATCAGGGCGTTGGACCGCACACTGGCCATCATCGCCTGGTACCAGACGTCGTCGTCGACGACATAGCGCTCGCGGCGGCGTTCGTCGCGTTCCCGGCGGACCAGGCCCTGGCTCTCGAGGAACGCGACGGCCTTGGAGACGGACGCCGGGCTGACCTGGAGCCGCTGGACGAGTGCGGAGGCGGTCAGGCTGCCTTCGTCGGTGAGGTAGAGACAGGCCATCACCCGGGCCATCATCCTGGGCGTGCCCGCCTGCATGAGGACGGCGCCGAAGACCTCCTCGTACGCCCGCACCGCCTCGGCGTCGCGCCCGTGGGCCTGCGGCGGGGCCTGTGCCTCCCGGGGCGGGGTCTGTCCGCGCCGCCGGGCGCGGTGCTCGGTGGAGCGGTGGGCCAGATCGGCGCGGTAGGCGGTGGGGCCGCCGTTGCGCATCACCTCGCGCGTGACCGTGGAGGTGGGCCGGTCGAGACGCCGGGCGATCTCGGCGTACGCGAGGCCGTCGGCCACTCCCAGCGCGATCTGCTGGCGTTCCTGCTGGGTGAGCCTGCCTCCGGGCATGTCGGGGTCTCCTTCGTGGTCCCTGGTTCCTTCGCGCGGCCAGAGTAGCGTTCGCTTCCATTTCATTGCAACGCGTCATGGCGGCATCGTTGCATTAAGCTGCAGCACCAGTGCAACAATTTCCCTTGTTTGACCAGTAGTTATGGCGTTGATGCTCGACAACGCCATTGTCGGTTGGGTGAACGCAACGTAGCTTTTCCTTCATCGGAAACAGCGGCCGCAGAGAGCGGACGCTGAAGCAGAAGGAGAGCGTCATGCAGAAGTTCGCCACCACCGCCCCCGTCTCCGTCGTCCTCGACATCCCCGCCGGCCGCGTCCGGTTCATCGCCGCCGACCGGGCGGACACCACGGTCGAGATCCTCCCCGCGGACGCCGCCAAGAGCCGCGACGTGAAGGCGGCCGAGCAGACCGGCGTCACGTACGGCGACGGGGTCCTGCGGATCGCGGCCGCACGGCCGAAGAGCGCGGTCCTCGGCAACTCCGGTTCCGTCGAGGTGACGGTCCAGCTGCCCGCCGGCTCCCACGTCGAGGCGAAGGGCGCGGGCGTCGAGTTCCGCGGCGTCGGACGCCTCGGCGAGGTCGTCCTCGACAGCGCGCAGGGCCCGGTCAAGATCGACGAGGTCGCGAGTGCCCGCATCACCCTCCTCGCCGGCGACATCTCGGTCGGCCGCCTCGGCGGCCCCGCGGAGATCAGCGTCCAGAAGGGCGACATCCGCGTCGCCGAGGCCGTGCGCGGCGCGGTCGTCCTGCGCGCCGCGTCGGGCGAGGTGTCGGTCGACGTCGCCCGCGGGGTCTCCGCCACCCTGGACGCCGGCACCTCCCTTGGCCGCATTCGCAACTCCCTCAAGAACGCCGACGGCGCCGCCGCCGGCCTCACCATCCAGGCCACCACGGGCTACGGCGACATCACCGCCCGAAGCCTCTGAGCGGATCCCGGTCCGGATCCCGGAACGGAGACCGGCCCCCAGCGCCGCGAGCCTCCGCGCGGAGACCGGCCTCCCGCCCCCAGTGCCGCGAGCCCCCGGACGTTTACGGGCTCCCGCCGCCAGAGCCGCGAGCCCCCCGACGGACACGGGGCTCGCGGCCCACGGAACCGACCCGCTGCCATGACCGACACCCGAGGAAGGCCCCACCCGATGAGCACCCTTGAGAACTACCAGGCCGCGGAACGACTCCTGCGCCGCCCGCTCCGGCCCGGCGAGCTGGTCGTCGGCGCCAAGGTCAGGCCCCAGTGGACCGACGGCGGGGCCCGCTTCTGGTACGCGGTCGAGGACGGGCCCGGCCGGCGGTTCGTGCGGGTCGACCCGGCGGCCGGCACCCGCCTCCCGGCCTTCGACCACGGCCGGCTCGCCGCCGCGCTGGCCGCCGCCTCCGGCAGGCCGGTCGACGCCGAGGCCCTGCCGTTCGCGGCCGTCGATCCGGCCGAGGACGCCGTCGAGTTCGACGCCTTCGGCGAGCACTGGCGCTGCCGCCTGGACGACTACGCCTGCGAGCGGGCCGAGCCCGCGCCGCCCGGCAACCCGCTGGAGGTGCTCTCGCCGGACGGGAAGACGGCGGTCTCCCGAAGGGGCCACGACCTGTGGGCGCGCTCGCTCTCCGACGGGAGGGAGTGGCCGCTGACCACCGACGGCGAGCCCGGCCACGGCTACGGCTACGGCCCCGAGTCCACCGCCAACCCCACCCTGCTCCGCAAGATCGGCCTGCCCCACCTGCCGCCCGCGGTGGCCTGGTCGCCCGACTCGACGAAGGTCCTCGCCCACCGAACCGACGAGCGCCGCGTCCGGCAGACCCACCTCCGGGAGAGCCGGCCCGCCGACGGCGGCGCGCCCCGCACGCACACCCAGCGGTACGCCTACCCCGGTGACGAGCACGTGCCGAAGGCCGAGCTCGTCGTCCTGGACGTCGCCACCGGCGCGGTGGTCCGTGCGCGGACGGAGCCGCTCCTCATGCCGGTGATGTCGCCGATCGCGATCTCCTGGGCGTGGTGGGCCCCGGACGGTTCGGCCGTGTACTACCTCGACCGGCCGCGCGACGTGCGCACGCTCACCCTGCACCGGCTGGATCCGGACACCGGCGCGGTCACCACGGTGATCCGCGAGACCGGCGACACCCGCGTGGAGCCCAACCAGTGGGCGTACGAGCAGCCGATCGTGCGGGTCCTCGCCGACGAGGTGCTGTGGTACTCGCAGCGCGACGGCTGGGGCCATCTGTACCGCTACGACCTGCGCACCGGTGAGTTGCTCGGGCAGGTCACCTCCGGGCCGTGGGCGGTGCGGCGGATCCTGCGCGTCGACGAGGCCGGGCGGGTGGTGTACTTCACCGCCTCCGGGCTGGTCGACGGGGATCCGTACCGCCGCACCGTCTGCCGGGTCGGACTGGACGGCTCCGGCTTCGCCAGGGTCACGGACGACGACCAGGACCATGGCGTCACCCTGCCGGACCACGCGGACACCTTGCCGGGCCGGCAGGAGTACTTCCTCGACTCCGCGTCGACCGTCGACACCCCGCCCGTGACCCGCGTCCGCGACTGGGCCGGCCGGGTGCTGGTCGAGCTGGAGCGCGCCGACGTCGGCGCGCTCGCCGCCACCGGCTGGACCGCCCCGGAACGCTTCCGCGTCACGGCGGCCGACGGGGTCACGGACATCTACGGCGTGCTCTACCGGCCGCGCGGGTTCGACCCCGCCCGCCGCTATCCCGTGGTGGACAACCTCTACCCCGGCCCGCAGGTCAACCGGGTCGCTCCGTGCTTCGACCCCGGCGGCATGGGCATGGACGCGGAACCCCTCGCGGCGCTCGGCTTCGTGGTCGTGGCGCTGGACGGGCGGGGCACGCCGGGCCGGAGCAAGGCCTTCCACGACGCCTCCTACGGCCGTGTCGCCGACGCGGGCGGCCTGGCGGACCACGTCGCCGCGCTGCGGCAGCTGGCCGAGACCCGGCCGTGGATGGACCTGGACCGGGTGGGCGTGTTCGGCCACTCCGGGGGCGGCTTCGCCGCGGTGCGCGCGATGCTGGACTTCCCCGAGGTGTACAAGGCCGGAGCCGCCCTCTCCGGCTCGCACGACCTCCGCTACTTCAACGCCGGCTTCGCCGAGTCCTACGACGGCGCGGACGCGCCCGAGGCCTGGGCACGCGCCTCCAACGTGGACCTCGCGGACCGGCTGGCCGGCAAGCTCCTGCTCGTCCACGGCGAGATGGACGACCAGGTCCACCCGGACCTGACGCTGCGACTGGCCGACCGGCTGATAGCGGCCGACAAGGACTTCGAGCTGCTCGTCGTGCCCGGCGCCGAGCACACCTTCATCGACTGCCTGACCTATGTCCGCAAGCGCTCCTGGGACTTCCTGGTACGCACACTGATGGGCACAGAGCCGCCGGCCTACCGGCCCGCCCCCCTGCCCCTCGGCCCGGAGCTGCTCGCCGAACTGTTCGCCTGAGACCGACCGATCCCGCGAACGGCGGGCCGGGAACCCCCGGCCCGCCGTCGTCTCCTACTCGGCGCGTATCTGACCTTCCGTCAGATTGGAACGTGTTCTAGTCTGCCGTGCCATGGGCATCGCCATCACGCAGGAACAGCGGGAGCTGGCCCGATCCGTCCGCGGCCGGCTCGCCCGCGTCGTACCGGCCGAGGAGGTCCGCAAGCACCTGGACGTCCCCGCCACCGCCACCGGCCGTCCCGTCTACTGGGACGCCTTCGCCGAGCAGGGCCTCCTCGGGGTGCACCTCCCCGAGGAGTACGGCGGTGGGGGCGGCGACCTCGTCGACCTCGCGGTCGTACTGGAGGAGGCGGCGGGGGCGTCGCTGCCGGGGCCGTACCTCCCGACCGTCCTCGCCGCCGAACTCCTCACCCGCGCCGCCCGGCCCCCGGCCTGTGAACGGGGGGAGACAGGGGGCGCGGAGGAGGCGGGGGAGGCGGGGGACTCCCGCCGAGCCCGGCGGAGGCGCCTCGGCCGGCTCGTCGCGGAGATCGCCGAAGGCCGCCGCATCGCCGCCGTCGCCCTCGGGCCCGGTGAACTGACCGCCGTCGAGACCCCCGACGGGCTCCTCCTCGACGGCAGCGCCCCGCCCGTCCTCTGCGGCGCACAGGCCGGGCTCCTGGTCCTGGCCGCCACCACCGCGCGCGGGACCGTCTGGGCCGCCGTCGACGCCGACACCCTCGCCCTCCGGCCCCACGAGAGCGCCGACCCCACCCGGCCCACCGCCGAGGTCACCGCCACCGGCACCCGCGTCCCCGCCGACCGGATCCTCGGCATCGACTCCGCCCTCGTCCAGGATCTCGCCGCCGTCCTCTTCGCCGCCGACGCCTGCGGAACCGCCGCCCGCGCCCTGCGGACGGCGACCGAACACGCCAGGACCCGCGAACAGTTCGGCCGGCCCATCGGCAGGTTCCAGGGCGTCAAGCACCTCTGCGCCGACATGCTCGTCCGCGTCGAGCAGGCGCGCGCCCTCACCTGGGACGCCGCCCGCGTCTCGGCGGCCGCACCCGCCGAGCCCGCCGACGTCCGGTCCCTGTCCGCCGCGCTCGCCGCCGCCACCGCCCTCGACGCCGCGTACGGCTGCGCCAAGGACTGCGTCCAGATCCTCGGCGGCATCGGCTTCACCTGGGAGCACGACGCCCATCTGTACCTGCGCCGCGCCCTCGTCGCCCGCCAGCTCCTCGGCCCCGGCGACCGGCACCGCGCCCACGCCGTCCGCCTCGCCGTCGGCGGCACCCGCCGCGAACTCCGCCTCGAACTCCCCCCGGAGGCGGACGAGCACCGCACGCGCGCCCGGGAGGCCGTCGCCCCCGCCGCCGGGCTCGACCCCGCCGCCGCCCGCCGTCTCCTCGCCCCCACCGGCTACGCCGCCCCGCACCTCCCGCCGCCGTACGGACTCGGCGCCGGGCCGCTCCAGCAGCTCGCCGTCCAGCGGGAGACCGCCGACGCGGGAGTGCGGGTCGCCGGACTCGGCATCGCCACCTGGGTCGTCCCCTCCCTCCTCGCGTACGGCACCCCCGAGCAGCAGACCCGTTTCCTCGGCCCCACCCTCCGCGGCGACCTGCTCTGGTGCCAGCTCTTCTCCGAGCCCGACGCGGGCTCCGACCTCGCCTCCCTGCGCACCCGGGCCGAACGCGCCGCCGACGGCGGCTGGCGGATCAACGGACAGAAGGTGTGGACCAGCGCCGCCCAGTGGGCCGACTTCGGCATCCTCCTCGCCCGCACCGACCCCGACGCCCCCAAGCACCAGGGGCTCACCTACTTCGTCGTCGACATGAGGAACACCCCGGGCATCGACATCCGGCCCCTGAAGGAGATCACCGGAGACGCGCTCTTCAACGAGGTGTACTTCGACGACGTGCCGCTCCCCGCCGACGCCGTCGTGGGCGAGGTGAACGACGGCTGGCGGGTCGCCCGCAACACCCTCGGCAACGAACGCGTCCACATGGCCGACCAGGTCGCCTTCGACAGCGGCCTCGAAGCCCTGATCGGCCGGGCCGCCGACGCCGACAGCGCCGTACGCGTCCGGATCGGGGCGCTCGCCGCCGAGGCGCACGCCCTCGCCTGCATCGGCCTGCGGACGACGATGCTCCAGGTCTCCGGGCTCGAACCGGGCGCGGGAGCCAGCGTCCGCAAGCTCGTCCAGACCCTCCACCAGCAGAAGGTCGCCGAGCTGACCCTCGAACTGCTCGGCCCGGCGGGCGCGGTCCGCGAGGGGCCGGGGGAGCGGGCCGTCCACGGCCTGCTGATGTCCCGCTGCCTGACGATCGCCGGAGGCACCACACAGGTCCAGCTCAATGTCGTCGCCGAGCGCCTGCTCGGCCTGCCGCGAGACTGAACGGAAGGGGAACGCGACCATGGGGAAGGCGTACATCGTCGGCGTCGGGATGACGCGGTTCGAGAAGCCGGAGACACGCGACTGGCAGTACTGGGACATGGCCAGGGAGGCGGGGACGGCCGCCCTCGCCGACGCGGGGATCCCCTACGAACGGGTGGAACAGGTGCCCGTCGGCTACTGCTTCCAGACCTCCACGGCCGGCCAGCGCGCCGCCTACGAACTCGGCCTGACGGGCGTCCCCGTCTACAACGTCAACAACAACTGCGCCACGGCGTCCACGGCCCTGATGATGGCCCGGCAGTTCGTGGCGGGCGGCGTCTCCGACTGCGTCCTCGCCCTCGGCTTCGAGAAGATGGCGCGCGGTTCGCTGGGCGGCGGCTCCGGCGGTGCGGCCGACTTCAGCACCTCCCCGGTGGCCCGGCACTATGGCATCATGGCCGCCGCCCACGGCTTCGAGACGTCCCCGCCCACCGCGCAGATCTTCGGTAACGCGGCCCGCGAGCACATGGAGCGGTACGGGACGACCGAGGCGCAGCTCGCCGCCGTCGGCGCCAAGAACCACCGGCACTCGGCGGACAACCCCTACGCCCAGTTCCGGGACGTGTACTCGGTCGAGGAGGTCCTCGCCGCCAGGACCGTCCACCGCCCGCTGACCCGGCTCCAGTGCTCGCCGACCTCGGACGGCTCGGCGGCGGCCGTGGTCGTCTCGGAGCGGTTCGTCGTCGAACACGGCCTGCACGACAAGGCCGTGGAGATCGCCGGGCAGGCGATGACGACCGACACCGAGGACTCCTTCACCTCCGGCTCCTGCATCGACGCGGTCGGCCGCCCCATGTCCCGGGCGGCGGCCCGGCAGGTCTACGAGCGCTCCGGCCTCGGCATCGAGGACGTGGACGTGGTCGAGCTGCACGACTGCTTCTCCATCAACGAACTGCTCACCTACGAGGCCCTCGGCATGTGCGAGGAGGGCGCGAGCGGCAAGCTCGTCGAGTCGGGGGCGACGACGTACGGCGGCCGCTGGGTCGTCAACCCCTCGGGAGGGCTGATCTCGAAGGGCCACCCGCTGGGCGCCACCGGCCTCGCCCAGGCCGCCGAACTGGTCTGGCAGTTGCGGGGCGAGGCGGGGCCGCGCCAGGTGGCGGGCGCACGGGTCGGACTGGCGCACAACATCGGCCTGGGCGGCGCGGCGGTGGTGACGATGCTCCGGAGGCCATGAGGCCATGAGGCCATGAGGCCATGAGGCCGGGAGGCCGGGAGGCCGTGAGGCGGGGAGGTCGTAGGACCCTGGGCCGGGGGCCCGTACATCCCTCGCAGCATGTACGGACCATTCATGCTCTGCGACCATGACATGCATGGTTCACACCGACTCGGCCGCCGAACGGTCCGCGCCCCAGTCCGCCGCCAAGACCGCCTCCCTACGATCCGACCGCCGCGCCTGGCTCGTCGTCCTGGCCGCCTGCGCGGGGCAGTTCCTCGTCGTCCTCGACGTGTCGGTGGTGAACGTGGCCCTGCCGTCGATGCGGGCCGACCTCGGACTCTCGGCCACCGGCCTGCAGTGGGTCCTCAACGCGTACTCGATCGCCTTCGCCGGTTTCATGCTGCTCGGCGGACGGGCGGCCGATCTCTTCGGCCGGAAGCGGATGTTCCTCCTCGGCCTCGGTCTCTTCACCGCCGCCTCCATAGCCGGCGGCCTCGCCCAGGAGGGCTGGCAACTGGTCGCCGCCCGTGCCGTCCAGGGCCTCGGCGCCGCCGTCCTGGCGCCCGCCACGCTCACCATCGTCACCGCCGCCGTCCCCGCCGGGCCGGCCCGGACCCGGGCCATCGGGACCTGGACGGCGGTCGGCGCGGCCGGCGGCGCGGCGGGCGGGTTCGTCGGCGGGCTCCTGGTCGACCTGCTCTCCTGGCGCTGGGTCCTCCTCATCAACGTCCCGGTCGGCGTCCTGGTGCTCATGGGCGCCCTGGTGTGGCTGACCGAGAGCCGGGCCCACGGCGGCCGGCGGCTCGACCTGCCCGGCGCGGTCCTCGTCACCGGCGGCCTCGCCTCCGTCGCGTACGGCATCGTGCAGACGGAGGAGGCGGGCTGGGGCGACCCCGTCACCCTGGCCCCGCTGCTCGGCGGGCTCGCGCTCCTCGGCGCCTTCGTCGCGGTGGAGGCGCGGACGGCCGCCCCGCTGATGCCGCTGCGGGTCTTCCGCTCGCGCGCCGTCACCTCGGCCAACGCGGCGCTGCTGCTGTGCGCCTCGACCTCGTTCGGCATGTGGTTCTTCATGACCGTGTACGCCCAGAACGTCCTCGGCTACACCCCGCTCCAGGCCGGACTCGCCCTGGTCCCCAGCTCGGTCAGCGTCATCATCGGCTCCAAGCTGGCGCCCCGGCTGATGCCCGTGACCGGCGCGCGGAACCTCGCCGTCATCGGCGCCCTGGTCGCCGCGACGGGCTTCGGCTGGCAGTCGACGATGACGACGGACGGGACCTTCCTGTCGATCATCCTGGGCCCGGGCATCCTGATGATGGCCGGCATGGGCCTGCTGATGCCGCCCCTGGCCACCCTCGCCACGGCCGGCGCCGAGCCCGGCGAGGCCGGTCTCGTCTCCGGGCTGGTCAACACCTCCCGCACGATGGGCGGCGCGCTGGGCCTCGCGGTCCTCTCCACCGTCGCGGCCGCGAGGACGGCGGGCGGCCACACCCCGGAGGCCCTGACGGCGGGCTACGCCCTCGCCTTCCGCACGGCGGGAGTCGTCCTCGTGGCAGCCGCGGTCCTGATGCTGCTGTGGCTCCCGAGGCCGGAGCGCACCAAGGTCTAGGGTCTTTCGTTCGGCTCGCGGTCCCGGGCGTGACCCCGGTGCGCCGCCGGTCCGCACCGGTTCATCTGACGCGCCGTCAGGAGGGTTCACAACTCCCACCCGCTCGGCTATACATGTGCATCACCGACCTAGAACGCGTTCTAGAACGGCGGGCGCGTACGGGACGGTCCCCGCACGGCCTCGGTGCGGCCGACGGTGCGGACGGTCGTGCCGAGGTCTTCTCCTGTCCACCGGTCCCCACGGACCCGCCCGGATCTCCAAGGAGCAGCAAGCCGATGCCCATTGACGCCGCCAAGGCCGTCGCCGCCGAGCCCCGCAGCGCCGAGATCGCCTGGGACCACAAGGACGTCCAGCTCTACCACCTGGGCCTGGGAGCCGGCACCCCGGCGACCGACCCCGACGAGCTCCGCTACACCCTCGAGTCGAAGCTCCACGTTCTGCCCAGCTTCGCCACCGTCGCCGGCGCGGGCATGGGCGTCGTCGGCGGCCTCTCCGCCCCCGGCATCGACGTCGACCTCGCCGCCGTCCTGCACGGCGGACAGGCCCTCACCCTCCACCGCCCGCTCCCCGTCAAGGGCCGGGCGGTCAGCACCTCGCGCGTCGCCGCCGTCCACGACAAGGGCAAGGCCGCCGTCCTCGTCCTGCGCTCCGAGGCGGCCGACGACGACGGCCCGCTGTGGACCAGCGACGCCCACATCTTCGTCCGCGGGGAGGGCGGCTGGGGCGGCGACCGCGGCCCCTCCGAGCGCCTCGCCACCCCCGACCGGGCGCCCGACCGGACCGTGGAGCGCGCCGTCCGCGAGGACCAGGCGCTGCTCTACCGGCTCTCGGGCGACTGGAACCCCCTCCACGCCGACCCCGAGTTCGCCAAGCTGGCCGGCTTCGACCGGCCGATCCTGCACGGACTCTGCTCGTACGGCATGACCCTCAAGGCGGTCGTCGACACCCTCCTCGACGGGGACGTCACCCGGGTCCGCTCGTACCGCACGCGCTTCGCCGGAGTCGTCTTCCCCGGCGAGACGCTGCGCCTGCGGATGTGGGCCGGGGACGGCCGCGTCCAGGTGTCGGTGACGGCGGTGGAGCGGGACGACGCGCCCGTCCTCGCCGACACGCTCGTCGAACACTCGTAGACCCATCCCGAAGGGAGCCGCACCATGCGCGCAGCCGTGCTGCACGAGATCGGCCAGGACAAGCTCGAGGTCCACGACGACGTCGAGGCGGTGGGCTTCGGCCCCGGCAGGGTGCGGATCCGGGTCCGGGCCACCGGCCTGTGCCACTCCGACGTCTCCGCCATGAGCGGCGTCCTTCCCCAGCCCGCCCCCTTCGTCCCCGGCCACGAGGGCGCGGGCGAGATCCTCGACGTCGGTGACGGCGTCACCGGACTCGCCCCGGGCGACCGGGTGCTGATCTGCTGGCTCCCCGCCTGCGGGAGCTGTCCCGCCTGCAAGCGCGGCCAGACCCAGCTGTGCCTGGCCGGATTCATGAACGCGGGCACCCCCAACTTCAAGCGCCCGGGCGGGGACGTCTTCGGCTTCGCCGGGACCGGCACCTTCGCGGAGGAGGTCGTCGTCGACGCGGGCTGCGCCGTCCCGATCCCCGACGACGTGCCCTTCGACATCGCCGCCCTCATCGGCTGCGGAGTGACCACCGGGCTCGGCGCGGCCGTCAACACCGCGAAGGTGGAGGCCGGTTCCTCGGTCGCCGTCATCGGCTGCGGCGGGGTCGGCATCTCCGCCATCCAGGGCGCCCGGCTCCAGGGCGCCGCCCAGATCGTCGCCGTGGACCCGGTGGAGTCCCGCCGCGAGGCCGCCCTGCGGTTCGGCGCGACGGAGGCGGTCGCCCCCGACGCCCTCGCCGACGCGAAGCAGCGGATCACGGCGGGCGAGGGCTTCGACTACGTCTTCGAGGTCGTCGGCAAGTCCGCCACCGCCCGCACGGCGTACGACACCACCCGCCGCGGCGGCACCCTGTGCGTGGTCGGCGCGGGCGCCCTCGACGACTTCCTGCAGCTCAACATGTTCGAGCTGTTCTTCGACGAGAAGCGGATCCTGCCGTCGATGTACGGCGGCGGCGACGTCCTGCGCTCGTACGAACGGGCCATCGCGCTCTGGCGGGCCGGCCGGATCGACCTGGAGTCGCTGATCACCCACCGCGTGCCGCTGTCCGGGATCAACGAGGCGCTGGAGCAGATGCGCACGGGTGTGGCCCTGCGAACCTGCATCGAGATCTGAGAGGACCGCCACGCGATGTCACTCCCTCTTGAGGGCCTGTCCGCGATCGTCACCGGCGCCGGGCGCGGGCTCGGCCGGGCCGAGGCGCTGGAACTCGCCCGGCTGGGCGCCGCCGTCGTCGTCAACGACTACGGCAGGCCGGGACGCGACGGCTCCGGTGCGGCCTCGGCCGGACCCGCCGAGGAGGTCGCCGAGGAGATCCGGGCCGCCGGCGGCCGGGCGGTCGCGCACGTCGGCGACGTTGCCGACTTCGAGACGGCCCGGGCCCTGGTCGACCTGGCGGTGGACACGTACGGAAAGCTGGACGTCCTGGTCAACAATGCGGGCATCCTGCGGGACCGGATGGTCTTCTCGATGAGCGAGGACGAGTGGGACTCGGTGATACGGGTCCACCTCAAGGGCCACTTCAACACCACGCACTTCGCGGCGGTGCACTGGAGGGCCCGGGCGAAGGCGGGCGAGCCCGGGGTGTACGGCCGGATCGTCAACACCTCGTCGGAGGCCTTCCTGGCAGGCTCGGCGGGCCAGCCGAACTACGCGGCGGCGAAGGGCGGGATCGTGGGCCTGACGACGTCCACGGCGCTCGCCCTCGCCAAGTACGGCGTCACCGCGAACGCGATCTGCCCGAGGGCCAGGACGCGGATGACGGAGGACGTCTTCGCGGGGTTCGCCGAGCCGGCGGCGGGTGAAACGGACCCGCTGGCACCCGAGCACGTCGCCCCGCTGGTCGGGTACCTGGCCTCACCGGCCGCGGCCGGGGTGAACGGGCAGCTCCTCGTCGTCCACGGCGGCATGGTGGCGATCGTGGACCGGCCGAGGGTCGCGGCGAAGTTCGACACCGCCAAGGACGCCTTCACCTACGAGGAGCTGGACGGACTGCTCTCGCCGTACTACGCGGGGCGCCCGGCCGGCGAGACGTTCGCGGCCGCGGAGGTCCTGGCCCTGAAGAAGGGCTGACCGGGACCGAACCAGGCCGAGCGAGAGCGCGCGGGGCCGGGAACGTCGCACGGAATGATCTTCGAGGTGGTTGGATCTCCGGAGGTGAGGCACGGCCGGGCCGCACGTCACGACGGCCGGCCCGGCCGCGAGAAGACGCGAACGAGGAGATGCACGACGTGCGTGTGCTGTTGTCGACCTACGGGTCGCGGGGGGACGTCGAACCGCTGGTGGGACTCGCGGTCCGGTTGCGGGAACACGGCGCGGAGGTGCGGGTGTGCGCGCCGCCGGACGAGGACTTCGCGGAGCGGCTGGCCGGCGTCGGCGTGTCCGTGGTGGCCTTCGGGCCGTCGGCGCGCGCCCTGACGACCTCGGCGACGCGCCCCTCGGCGGCCAATCTGCCGCAGCGCGCGGCCGCCCTGATCGCCGGCCAGTTCGAGGTGATACCCGCCGCGGCCGAGGGCTGCGACGTGCTGGTGGCGACGGGCGCGATGCCCGCCATCGCCGGGGCGCGGTCGGTGGCCGAGAAGCTGGGCATCCGCTACGAGTCCGCGATCTTCCAGCAGCTGACCCTGCCCTCGCCGCAGCGCCCGCCGCTGGCGTACCCAGGACGGCCGTTCCCGCCGGAGGTGACCGACAACCGGGCTCTGTGGGAGCTGGACGCCCGCAGCATCGACGCGCTGTTCCGCGAGGCGCTCAACACCAACCGGACCTCGCTCGGCCTGCCCCCGGTGGACGGCGTCCGCGACTACGCCTTCGGCGACCGGCCCTGGCTGGCGACGGACCCGGTCCTGGACCCGTGGCGCGAGACGCCCGACCTCGACGTCGTCCAGACCGGCGCGTGGGTCCTGCCCGACGAGCGGCCGCTCCCGGCGGAGCTGCTCGCCTTCCTGGACGCCGGTGCGCCGCCCGTCTATGTCGGCTTCGGCAGCATGGCCGTCAGCGGGGGAGAGGACACGGCCCGGACGGCCGTCGAGGCGGTCCGCGCGCACGGCCGCCGCGTCCTCGTCGGGCGCGGCTGGGCGGATCTGGGCCTCGTCGACGACCGGGACGACTGCTTCGCCGTCGGCGAGGCCAACCACCAGCGGCTGTTCGAGCGGGTGGCCGCCGTCGTGCACCACGGCGGCGCGGGGACGACGACGACGGCCGCGGGGGCCGGCGCCCCGCAGGTGGTCGTGCCGCAGCTGGCGGACCAGCCGTACTGGGCCGGCCGGGTGGCCGAACTGGGCATCGGCGTCGCCCACGACGGCCCGGTCCCGACCGTCGCCTCCCTGTCGGCCGCGCTCGCGACGGCCCTGGACCCCGAGACCGGCGCCAGGGCGAAGGCCGTGGCCGGCGCGGTCCGCCGCGACGGGGCGGCGGTGGCCGCGAAACTCCTCCTCGACAGCGCCGGCTGACGGGCGGTCGGGGCCGCGGCGGGTACGGCCCCGCGCGTCGGGACGGTCGGAAAGGAACGGGCCCCGGGGAGATCCCCGGGGCCCGTTCCCTGTCACTGCTCTTCCGGGTCGCGACGGTGGCGGCCGCGTGCGGAGGACCCGGAGTCCTCCGACGGCGCCGCCTCACCGCGGTGCCTACCGGAGCCGTGCGGCTCCATCCCGTCCGTGCGTGCTTCCGACATGGTGGAACTCACCCCGTACTGATCGCTGTTGCTGCGGCCGTGAGTCTAACCAGCCGCTTTGCGGTCCGTGAGGGGTGCCTGCTGCAACGGGACCGGGCGGCACACCACCGGCTCCGGCGGCGCTGGTTCCGGTTCGGTCGGGACGTCGACCGCGGCGAGCCCGCACCGCACCCCGTCGGTCGTGTACGGCAGCCGCAGGACGCCTTGCGGTGTCCAGAGCCCCGCGCCCGCCAGCCAGCCGGGCGGCGCCGCGAGGTGGTGCATCCGGCGGCCCGACGGCCGCCACACGCCCACCCAGCTGCCCGCCGCCCCGTCGATCCGCAGCGCCACCGAGCAGCTCTCCGGCTGCAGTACCTGCCCCGGCTGCACCGCGAACGGCGTCACCGCCGCGTCGTCCAGACGCAGGCACTCGGGGAAGCGGATCGGCAGCAGACTCCCCAGGACCCCCCACCCCAGCCGCTCGTGGCCCGGGGACGGCGCGTCGGAGCGGATCAGCAGCAGCCCGCTGTCCGGATCCGCCATCAGCAGCCGGTCGGTGCTCTCGTCGGTGATCTGGAGCAGCGGCGTCACCTCCCCGCCCCGCTCCAGGTCGACCGCCACCGCCTTCACCGGCCCGCCGTCGAGTCGCCGGTCGAGCGCGAGCATCCGCCCCGTACGGTCCAGCCAGACCCCGCCTGTACAGCGGCCCTCGATCTCCGCGACCTGCTCCGGGCCGAACGCCCCGCCCGCCACCAGCCACAGCGTGGTGGTGTCCCGGCCGACGACCATCGCGTACGCGCAGATGCCGTCCGGCGACGGCGGCAGCAGCGTCAGCTCCTCGGCCGCGACCGCGCCGAGCGGCAGCTCGCCCGTCCCCGGGCCGGTGGGGTACAGCAGCGAGAACGTGTGCCGGTCGCCGTCCACCCGGCGCTCGACCAGCACCCGCCCGTCCGCCAGCGGCAGCAGCCGCGCGGTCGGCTCCTCGGGCTGGCCGACGGGAAGCGGCACGGCGTACGGCTCGGGCCCGTCGAGGGTCCACCGCTCCGCGTACAGGGCGTCTCCCGACCCCGCGAGCCGGGCCGCGTACGCGCCGTTCGCGGTGATCGTGAACCTCGTCGGCCACATCGCGCCGTCGTCCTCCGCCGCCGTCTCGATGGCACAGGCTGTCATCGACTCGTCACCTCCGGCCACCGAAGCTAGTTTTCGCACGTCCAGCCGGACAACACGACCCCTGTCACTTCACACATAAGGGTGGCCGTGTGCCGGTTCGGCTGAGCGGGACGGGACGGTTGTGCCTCGCCGGCCGGATCCGGCCGGCGCGCACGGCGCCCGGCGGCCGCGCCGCGACCCCCTGACGACGCGACGGCGCCGACGACCGGAGCCCCCGTACACCCTTCCCGACGCCGCCGCAGCACCCGCGCGGAGCCGCCCGGGAGCAAGCGGAATCCCCGCTGCCCACAGGCAGGACGGCGCGGCGCGGCGGGCAGGTAGCCTTTCCTCGTGCCCCGTCTGTCTGAAGTCATCGCCGAACTCGACGCTCTCTGGCCGCCCGAGCGGGCCGAGCAGTGGGATGCCGTCGGCACGGTCTGCGGCGACCCCGACGCCGAGGTCCGCCGCGTGCTGTTCGCCGTCGACCCCGTCCAGGAGATCGCCGACGAGGCGGTCGAGCTCGGCGCCGACCTGATCGTCACCCACCACCCGCTCTATCTGCGCGGTACGACGACGGTCGCGGCCTCCCACTTCAAGGGCCGGGTCGTGCACGGTCTGATCAAGCACGACATCGCCCTGCACGTCGCGCACACCAACGCCGACACCGCCGACCCGGGCGTCTCCGACGCCCTCGCCGGAGCCCTCGACCTGCGGGTCACCGGCCCGCTCGTCCCCGAGAACAACCTCGGCCGGATCTGCGAGCTGGACCACCCCGAGACGCTCGGCGAGTTCGCCGCCCGCGCCGCGAAGCGGCTTCCCGCCACCGCGCAGGGCATCCGCGTCGCCGGGGACCCGGCCATGACCGTGCGCCGGGTCGCCGTCAGCGGCGGCTCGGGCGACAGCCTCTTCGACGCCGTGCGGGCCGCCGGCGTGGACGCCTTCCTCACCGCCGACCTCCGCCACCACCCGGTGTCCGAGGCAACCCAGCACTCCCCGCTGGGGCTGGTGGACGCCGCCCACTGGGCCACCGAGTGGCCCTGGTGCCAGCAGGCCGCCGCCCAGCTCGACGAGATCTCCGACCGCCACGGCTGGGACCTCCGGGTCCACGTCTCGACGACGGTCACCGACCCCTGGTCTTCCCACCACCACTCCCCTGGAGCCCCCAACTGAACGCCGCGCCCGCCGACCAGATCCGACTTCTCGACGTCCAGGCCCTGGACGTCCGCCTCCAGCAGCTCGCCCACAAGCGCAGGTCCCTCCCCGAGCACGCCGAGATCGAGTCGCTGACCAAGGACCTGACCCAGCTGCGCGACCTGCTCGTCGCCGCGCAGACGGAGGAGAGCGACTGCGCCCGCGAGCAGACCAAGGCGGAGCAGGACGTCGACCAGGTGCGCCAGCGCTCCGTCCGCGACCAGCAGCGCCTCGACTCCGGCGCGGTCTCCTCCCCGAAGGACCTGGAGAGCCTGCAGCGGGAGATCGCCTCCCTCGCCAAGCGCCAGGGAGACCTGGAGGACATCGTCCTGGAGGTCATGGAGCGCCGTGAGTCCGCGCAGGAGCGGGTCGCCGAGCTGACCGAGCGCGCCACCGCCGTCCAGGCCAAGGCCGACGACGCGGTCGCCCGCCGCGACGCCGCGCAGAGCGAGCTGGACGGCGAGGCGGCCACCGTCGGCAAGGAGCGGGAGCTGGTGGCCGCTTCGGTCCCGGCCGACCTGCTGAAGCTCTACGAGAAGCTGCGCGAGCAGCAGGGCGGCGTCGGCGCTGCCCGGCTGTACCAGCGCAAGTGCGAGGGCTGCCACATCGAGCTGAACATCACCGAGCTGAACGAGGTCCGCGCGGCCGCGGGCGACACGGTGGTCCGCTGCGAGAACTGCCGCCGCATCCTGGTCCGCACGGCAGAGTCCGGCTTGTAATGGCGGTGCGGGAACTGATCGTCGAGGCCGACGGAGGCTCCCGGGGCAACCCGGGCCCCGCCGGTTACGGCGCCGTGGTCCTCGACCCGGTGACGGGCGAGACGCTCGCCGAGGCGGCCGAGTACATCGGCGTCGCCACCAACAACGTCGCCGAGTACCGGGGCCTGATCGCCGGGCTGAAGGCGGCGCGCGAGCTGTTCCCCGACGCGACGGTGCACGCGCGGATGGACTCCAAGCTGGTCGTCGAGCAGATGTCCGGCCGCTGGAAGATCAAGCACCCGGACATGAAGCCCCTGGCCGCCGAGGCGGCCCGGGTCTTCCCCGCCGGCCGGGTCCGCTACGAATGGATTCCGCGCGCGGAGAACAAGCACGCCGACCGCCTCGCGAACGAGGCGATGGACGCGGGCAAGCAGGGCCGGCAGTGGCAGCCCTCGGCCTCCACGGCCGGCCTGGACAGCCGCGCGGCGCGCAACGCCGCGGCCCCGGCCCCCTCGGGCCCGCCCGGCGACGCCACCGCGGGCGCGGCCCGCGCCCGAGCGGCCCTCTCCGGCGCCGGCGCGGGTGGCGGTGCGAGGAGCGGGGCGGCCCCGGACCGGGGCGCGGTCTCCGGGACGGGCGGGGCGTCCGGCGCTCCGTCCGACGGCGGGCTCTTCGCGGCCGACGAGACCGTCGCGGCCCGGGCGCGGGCGTCCCTCGCCTCGGCCGGCGCGGCCGAGCGCGAGGCGAGCGGCGCTGCCGTGGCCGGCGGTGACTTCGAGGCGGAGGCGGGGGTCCTGGCCCACGCCGGACAGGCCGCCGCGGGCTCCGTGTCCACGCCCGGCTGGGGCGCGCCCGACCTGGGGGCCCCGGCGACGTTCGTGCTGCTGCGGCACGGCGAGACCGCACTGACACCGGAGAAGCGGTTCTCCGGGAGCGGCGGGACGGATCCCGACCTGTCGGCCGCGGGGTCGCGGCAGGCCGAGGCGGTGGCCGCCGCGCTCGCCGCGCGCGGGACGGTCCAGGAGATCGTCAGTTCGCCGCTCAAGCGCTGCCGGCAGACCGCCGAGACCGTCGCCGCCCGCCTGGGCCTCGACGTCCGGATCGAGGACGGGCTGCGCGAGACCGACTTCGGCGCGTGGGAGGGCCTGACCTTCGCCGAGGTGCGGGAGCGGTACGCCGACGACCTCGACGCCTGGCTCGCCTCCCCGAAGGCCACGCCCACCGGCGGCGGGGAGAGCTTCGCGACGGTCGCGCGGCGCGTCTCGGCGACCCGCGACCGGCTGACGGCCGCCTTCGCGGGCCGGACCGTCCTGCTGGTCACGCACGTCACGCCGATCAAGACCCTGGTCCGGCTGGCGCTCGGTGCCCCGCCGGAGTCGCTGTTCCGGATGGAGCTCTCGGCCGCCTCGCTGTCGGCGGTCGCGTACTACGCCGACGGCAACGCCTCCGTACGGCTCCTGAACGACACCTCGCACCTGAGGTGACCCGCGGCCGGCGGTGAGCGGCGGGCCCGGGCAACCGGAGCCCCCCGCTCACGGCAGGGCGACCCCCAAGCACTCGGCCGGGCCACCCGGTCGCTCCGGTTCGTCGCGCCGGGTCAGGCGGGGGCGCCCTGCGGGCCCCGGGACAGTGCGGCCGCCTCGCGCGCCAGGGACTCGACCCGGGCCCAGTCGCGGGCCGCGAGGGCGTCCCCGGGCAGCATCCACGTACCGCCGACGCAGCCGACGTTCGGCAGGGCGAGGTAGGACGGAGCCGAGGCGAGCGAGATCCCGCCGGTCGGACAGAAGCGGGCCTGGGGGAGCGGCCCGGCGAGCGACCTCAGATACGGGACGCCGCCCGCCGCCTCCGCCGGGAAGAACTTCATGTCACGCACCCCCCGTTCCAGGAGGGCCACCACCTCCGAGGTGGTCGACACCCCGGGCAGGAACGGAACCCCCGACGCCCGCATGGCGTCCAGGAGGCCGTCCGTCCAGCCGGGGCTCACCAGGAAGCGCGCCCCCGCGGCGACCGCGTCCGCCACCCCCGCCGCCGAGATGACGGTGCCCGCGCCCACCACCGCGTCCGGGACCTCCGCCGCGATCGCGCGGACGGCGTCCAGCGCGGCGGGCGTCCGCAGGGTCACCTCGATCGCCGGCAGCCCGCCCGCGACGAGGGCGCGGGCGAGGGGCACGGCATCGGCGGCGTCCTCGATCACGACGACCGGGACGACAGGGGCTTCGGGGGCAAGGTCATACACGCTCGGCATGGCGCCCATCCTGCCGACGACGAGCGATCCACGCAACGAGCGTTGCGCACAGTGCAACGACGAGACGGTGGCGAGGAGACGGAAGCGTCAGTGGATCTCGTCCACGAGCACGTCGAGCACGCCCGCCTTGCCCTCCTCCACCACGTACCCGAGGTCCCGCAGCGCCGTCACCAGCTCCTCCCGCCCCGCCGGCTCCGCACCCGCCTCCAGCAGGCTCCGTACGATCCGGCCCTTCGTCGCCTTGTTGAAGTGGCTGACCACCTTCCGGGTCGGCGCGTGCAGCACCCGCACCGACGCCGTCCGCGCCGCCACCTCGCCCTTCGGCTTCCACGCCGAGGCGTACGCCGACGACCGCAGATCCAGAACGAGCCCGTCCCCCGCGGCCTCCGGCAGGACGGACGCCATCGCCCCGCGCCAGTGCGCGCCCAGCGCCCCGAGCCCCGGCAGCTTCACCCCCATCGAGCAGCGGTACGACGGGATCCGGTCGTCCACCCGGACCGCGCCCCACAGCCCCGAGAACACCAGCAGCGACGCCCGCGCCCGCTTCCGGGCCGCCGCGTCCAGCGTCGCCAGGCCCAGAGCGTCGTACAGCACACCCGTGTAGATCTCCCCGGCCGGCCGCGCCCCGGCCGTCCGCAACTCGGCGTTCTTGCCGACCTCACCGCGCAGCCCCTCGCTCAGACCGAGCACCTCGCGCGCCTTCTCCTCGTCGGCGAGGCACAGCTCCACCAGCTCGTCCATGACCGCCGCCCGCGCCCCGG
This sequence comes from Streptomyces sp. NPDC048353, assembly GCF_055587165.1. Taxonomy (NCBI): domain Bacteria; kingdom Bacillati; phylum Actinomycetota; class Actinomycetes; order Kitasatosporales; family Streptomycetaceae; genus Streptomyces; species Streptomyces sp. NPDC048353. Next base: position 730,792 of record NZ_JBVJGU010000001.1, read on the forward strand.
CCAGACCGGGCAGCGACAGCGACTCCGGCTTGAGCGGCGCACCGCGGCCCGAGGAGGCCTTTCCTTCGGAGGGCGGCAACAGCACGAGCACGGCGGTTCTCCTTCGTACGTACGGGGTGGGGGTGCGGCCCCGACTGTTCAGCCTACAAAGCACCGCACGACCCGCCGTCCCCCGTCCACGCCCTGGGGGGCGTGGGGACCGGGCTTCGGCCAGACGCCGCTCCCTGAATCCGGCCGGATCGACACGGCACCCCTTAGGGCGCGCCGTGCCGATCCTGCCGGGGTCGCGGCGTCTGGCACCATGCCTCGCCGCGTTGTCGTCGGTCGCCAACGCTCCGCGTTGACTCCCTCCTCCGCCTTGCGATCCACGGCACCAGACGCCGCTCCCTGAATCCGGCCGGATCGACACGGCACCCCCTACGCTCGACCCATGCCCCGCCGCCCCCTTCACGTGACCGGCGCAGCCGAGGCTCCGCTGCGGGCCGCCCTGCGCGCGCTCCGCAGCGAGCCGGAGATCCCGCAGGCCTTCCCGCCCGCCGTCCTCGCCGAGGCCGAGGCCGTGGCGAAGGCACCCGCGCTCCCCGGGCAGGACGCCACCGACCTGCCGCTCCTCACCATCGACCCGCCGGACTCCACCGACCTCGACCAGGCCATGCACCTGGCCCGCCGCGCCGACGGCGGCTACCGCGTCCACTACGCCATCGCCGACGTGGCCGCCTTCGTCGCCCCCGGCTCCGCCCTCGACGCCGAGGCGCACCGCCGGATCCTCACCCTCTACTTCCCCGACGCCAAGGTGCCCCTCCACCCCGCCGTCCTCTCCGAAGGCGCCGCCAGCCTCCTGCCCGGCGAGACCCGGCCCGCGCTCCTGTGGCGGATCGACCTCGACGCCGAAGGGCGCCGGGTCGCCACCGACGTCCGCCGCGCCCTCGTCCGCAGCCGCGCCAAGCTCGACTACGCGGACGTGCAGCGGCGGATCGACACCGGCACCGCCGAGGAACCCCTCGCCCTGCTGCGCGAGATCGGCCTGCTCCGCGAGGCCCTGGAAACCGAACGCGGCGGGATCTCCCTCAACGTCCCCGAACAGGAGATCGTCGAACAGGGCCGCTCCTACTCCCTCGCCTACCGCGCCCCGCTCCCCGCCGAGGGCTGGAACGCCCAGATCTCGCTGCTCACCGGCATGGCCGCGGCCGACCTGATGACCGCCGCCGGCACCGGCATCCTCCGCACCCTGCCCACCGCCCCCGACGGCGCCGTCGCCCGCCTGCGCCGCTCCGCACACGCCCTCGGCGTCGACTGGCCGCACCACGTCTCGTACGCGGACGTGGTGCGCGCCGCCGACCCCACCGACCCGCGCCAGGCCGCCTTCCTCCAGGAGTGCACCACCCTGCTGCGCGGCGCCGGCTACACCGTCTTCACCGACGGCGACATCCCCTCCCCGGCCGTCCACGCCGCCGTCGCCGACGAGTACACCCACTGCACCGCGCCGCTGCGGCGGCTCGTCGACCGGTACGCGGGAGAGCTGTGCGTCGCCGCCGTGGCCGGAGAGGAGCCGCCGGAATGGGTACGGGCGGCGCTCGGCGCCCTCCCCGACGAGATGGCCACCGGCTCGCGGCGCGCGAACGCCGTCGAGCGCGACTCCGTCGACATCGTCGAGGCGGCGCTGATGAGCGGCCGGGTCGGCGAGATCTTCGACGCGTACGTGATCGACGTGAAGGAGCGCGAACCGGCCGTCGGGACCGTCCACCTGGACGATCCCGCGGTCGTCGCCCGCATCGAGGGCGGCACGGACCGGCTCCCGCTCGGCGAATGGCTCCGGGTCAGGCTGACGCAGGCGGACCCGGGAGCGGCGAAGGTGCGCTTCGCTCCCGCGTGACCTCCGGGGAGTCCGCGCCATGCGCAGCTCCCGTAGCCGGAGCGACCGCCGCGGCCTGCGTGGCCTGGGTGAGCGCGCGGTAGAGCGCCCGTGCGTCGTCGGCGTGGCAGCGCACGATCCGTACGGCCCGGGGCCCGCCGAGGAACCGGGGCGCGTCGAGCGGCTCGGTCAGCTCCAGGGTGAGGGAGGTCTGCGAGCCGACGGCGAGGTTCAGCTCCCCCTCCTTCTTCTCGTGGGAGAACACCAGCTCGTGCCGGACGGAGGCGATCCGGTCGAGCGGGACGAGCAGGTCGACGTGGGCGGCCTGCCGCAGACGGAGGGTGCCCGGCCCGATGACGTGCGGCCGGGTCACGGAAGCGGCGTGCAGCCCGAGGACGAAGAGCACCGTGTACACGTCGAGGACGAGGACGACGGCGTGGACGACGGGCCAGTCGGCGAGCAGGTACGACATCCCGACGGTCTCGACGAGGCAGACGAAGGCGAAGCCGTACAGGAGCGCGGCCTGGTCGCGGGCGTGCGGGAACACGCGGTCGCCGGGGCGGACACCGGCCCGGCGCCGGGCCGCCCACAGGCCGAGGCTCGCCAGCAGCCGCAGCTCGTGTCCGACGAGCCGCAGCACCGGCAGGGGCACCAGCTCCCCGAGGGCGCCGCGCGCGGAGAGCCCGCTCCGCCGGAGCCGTGCGTACACCAGGAGTCCGGCGGCGAGGAGCAGGAGACCGGCGGCCTCGGTGACGGCCAGGACGGGCGCGGGTGTCCGCACGCCGCTGACCAGACAGACGAGGAGGACGGCCTCGGCGGGCAGCAGGGCGTACCCGGTGCCGCGCAGGAGGCGGATCACGGCGGTCACCGGGACCGCTCCTGGACGAGGCGGATCGCGAGGTGGACGACGGCGGACTGGGCGGGGGAGAAGTCGCCGAAGAAGGCGTCGGTGAGCCGCCCGGACGGCAGGCCGTCCCCGTCCCCGATCTGCGCGGCGAGCGTGTCCGGCAGGATGTCGGCGAGCGCCCGGCCCGCCTCCGCGACGCGCGGGTCGTCCGCGTCCGCGTCGGCGAGGGCGTCGAGCCGGGCGTACACCTCGTGGGCACGGGCGACGATCAGCGGGTCCTCGGTCATGGCGCGCATGGCACCGATGAGCTGCGACCGCTCCTCGTCCGGGGCCACCGTGTCGAGGAGCGCCAGCAGCTCCCGGTCCTTGGCGGCCATCGGGGACTCCGGGACCTCACCGAGGCCGGCGAAGAGGCCGGCCAGCTCGGGCGAGACGGGGCCCTCGGCGGTCAGCCGCCCGGCCCTCGCCTCGCCGAGCAGATCCGCGAGGCGGGCCCGCCGCTCCCGGATGACGGCCTCCTGCCGGCCGAGGTCGGCGTCCAGCTCCTCCAGGACCTCCACCAGCTCCCGCCCGGCGTCCTCGGCGAGCACGTCCCGCACCTCGTCGAGGCCGAGGCCGAGCTCGGTCAGCCGGCGGATCCGGGCGAGGAGTACGGCGTCCCGGATGCCGTACTCGCGGTAGCCGTTGGGGCGCCGTACGGGCTCGGGCAGCAGCCCGAGGTGGTGGTAGTGCCGCACGGCCCGCGGGGTGATCCCGACGAGGGCGGCGATCTCGCCGATTCGCATGAGCCCAGTACAAACCCTGACGCTGCGACAAGGTCAAGCGGGCGCGGCGCGGCGGGTAGCATGGTCGGCACGGCAGACGAGCCGGGCGGGCGGCCGCGTGGGGATCCCCGGATCCTCCCGAGGAACGTCCGGGCTCCACAGGGCAGGGTGGTGGCTAACGGCCACCCGGGGTGACCCGCGGGACAGTGCCACAGAAAACAGACCGCCGGGGACCTCGGTCCTCGGTAAGGGTGAAACGGTGGTGTAAGAGACCACCAGCGCCTGAGGTGACTCAGGCGGCTAGGTAAACCCCACCCGGAGCAAGGTCAAGAGGGGACACCTCGGTGTCCCTGCGCGAACGATCGAGGGCGGCCCGCCCGAGTTCGCGGGTAGACCGCACGAGACCGGCGGCAACGCCGGTCCTAGATGGATGGCCGTCACCCCGACGACCGCGAGGCCCCGGGGTACAGAACCCGGCGTACAGCCCGACTCGTCTGCCGCTCACCTGCGGCTTTGCCGGAGAAAGGGCCTCTGACCTGCGTCGGAGGCCCTTTCCTGCCTTTCGGGGGGCTTGCCGCGTGGGGTAGCGACAGACACCTCACGGGGGCATGCTCACCAGCGCCGTCAACGTACGACGGCGGACGGCCGGCCCTCGCCGCGGCGCTTCGTGGCGAACCTCCGCATCATCGGCTTCTCGACCAGTTCGTACAGCGCCCACGCGGCGACGACCGAGACTGCCAGGGAGCCCAGAACGAACGCGATGGAACTCATAGGGGTCGCCCGGAAGTCGAGCCCGATGACGTGGAGGACGACCTGGATCGCGAAGAAGTGCAGGAGATAGAACGCGTAGGAGATGTTTCCCAGCCAGACCATGACCGGCCCGGACAGCAGGGAGCGGCGCTTCTGTACGTCCGACATGGCCGCCGCTGTTATCAGTACCGCGACCGGCAGGACGCCGACCGCGACGATCGCGTAGTCCTTCGGGGCGTTTAGCACCACCGCGTAGCCACCTGCGAGAACGAGCCAGGCCAGCCACAGGGGAACGGTGATCCAGCGCTTCTCCAGCACGATCCGGGCCAGCAGGATGCCGAGGGCGAACTCCCCGATGCGAGCCAGGGGAAGGACGTAGATGAACCAGTACTGCCAGGTGGTCAGTCCCTCGAACGTCACCTCTCCGACCGGGAGCAGCTTCGCCGCCTGGGGGATGGTGAAGATCAGCAGGACCACGCCGGCGACCCAACCCCACAACCGCTCCGGACGGATTCTCCGTACCGCTGTGAGCAGGAGCGGAAAGGAAAGGTAGAAGAAGGCTTCGACGGACAGGGTCCAGCTGACGAGGTTGAAGGAGAAGGTCAGGTCGAGATCGGGAATCCAGCTGTGGACGAGCAGCAGCTGCGGAAGCGCCCCGGGCAGTTGGTCACCCATCGACAGGAATATCCCCTGACCCCACCAGTTCATGAAGGCGACTCCGGCCAGAAAGCCTATGAGGTGGTTCGGGTAGATCTTGAAGAAACGGCGTCGCCAGAACTTCGGTGCAGTGTCCTGCGTGCGCGCGGACCACGTCAGTACGAATCCGCTCAGCACGAAGAATGTGGTGACCCCGACGTACCCCATCATGTACGCGACGGTGCCGATCCGTTGGCCCACCTCACCCGCCGGCAGAGCGACATACGCCACGTGCGAAACGAACACCATGCACGCCGCGATCCAACGAAGCCCGGTCAGCGAATGCAGCTGTACAGGCAGATCTGCCAAGGAATCCGGAGAAGGCGGTGCTTCCTTCTGTGCGCTGGTCATGCTCCCTCTTTCTCGACACGTGTCTTCACTCGATGCCGCTACAGCGGCAGGGAGAGCGCCACCGCGTTGTACGGCAGGTCCGGCTGCGGAGGCTGCGGGAAACGGGAGTTGGGCAGGTAGATGCGGTTGCCGTGGATGGCGGCAGCGCAGGGGGTCTCGAAGCGCGGGTCGGTGACCGTGCGGACCAGGCGGGCGTTGTGGCCGGTCGGGTCGAGGCGCAGGACCGCGAGATCGTTCATGCGGGGCGCGTACAAGGTGCGGCCGTGCAGCAGTATCCCGTTGGTGGTGGGCAGCGTGGTCCCGCCCAGGTCGATGCGGCGGGCGTCGCCGGTTGCCGGGGTGACCCGGAACAGGCTGCCGCCGTGGGCGTGGATGTTGACGACGACGAGCCCGGAACCGTCCGGGGTGGCCGCGATGCCCGTCGCGGTGAGCCCGTCCGAAGGGCCCTGGGTCCATTCGCCGCCCAGCTTCAGGGTCACCACCTGGTCGCGTGTCGGGAGCGCTCCGCGCGGCCCGAGGGGCAGGCCGAACAGCTGCCCGTTGAAGGAGTCGGTGAACCAGGCGGCGCGCGGCGTAAGGACCACGTGATCGACGAAGGTGTCGGCGTTGCCGACCTCGTACGTCTGGATGACCTTCCCCGTGATCCCGTCCATCACGGTGATCAGCCGTCCCCAGCCGCCGGCGACGAACAGCCGTTGCCGCTCGTCCACCTGCAGTCCGACGGCGTAGTAGCCCTCCCCAAGGCCCGGATTGATCACCTTGCCCTTGCCGGTGAGCAGTGACGCCCGGTAGACGGCCCCGCCGAGCAGCGAGCCGAAGTAGGCATACGGTGCCGGGCCGATGCCGATGCCGGCCGGGTGGAAGCCGTTGGGCAGGTTCAGCACATCCGGGTATCCGGTCCGGCGGCGGTCCCGGTCGGCGGCGACCGCCGTGCCGCCTCCGCTTGCGGTGCCGAACAGCACGGCGCTGCCCGCTGCCGCGCCGAAACCGAGGAAACGTCGTCGTGTCGTGTTCGTGGCGTGCATTGCGCCCCCTCCGTCAGGTCGTCGACCGCAGTGTGGGGAGGGGCACTCGGGCACCGCTTGAATCCGGCCAGGGGGCTGATGGGGCCGCGTTGACAACGTCCCTGAGCGCTCGTTCTAATGAGGGATGTGGCGCGTGGCACCGGCCAAAGAGAATTGGCCCGGCCGGTGACCGGGCGACCACCCGCACATCAGGGACCATCCCATGCGTTCTCTCCTCACAGGCTTTGCCTGACAGGCACCTCGGCGTGCCCGCACCGCTGCTCTAGTCGGCCGTGCCCTCTACTCCGTGTCCGCACTGCCAATTCCGGCAGGCCCGTTTCCAGCGCCACTGTCGCTGGTACGGCCCTATGCGCGCGCACGCACGTACCCCCACCCCCTCCTTCTTCTTTCTTCTGTCGCCTCACAAGGAGTCCGACCTCGTATGTCCTTCAATGAGTCCGTCATCGACGAGTTCCGCGCGAACCAGGGAAAGGTCGGCGGCTACTTCGAGGGCAGTGACTTGCTGCTGCTCACCACCACCGGCGCCAAGTCAGGCGAGGAGCGGACCACGCCGCTGGGCTATGTGTCCCATGGCGACGAGCTCTTGGTCGTCGGCTCCAACATGGGCGGACCCAAACACCCCGACTGGTACCACAACGTGCTCGCGAACCCGCTGGTGCAGGTGGAGATCGGCGCCGACTCCTTCGAGGCGGTCGCGGTGCCGGCCGAGGGCGCGGACCGCGACCGGCTGTTCGCGCACGTGGTGGCCGCGCAGCCGGGCTACGGCGACTACCAGAAGAACACCAGCCGTGTCCTGCCCGTGGTGGCGCTGCAGAAGAGCGACCCCGCTCCGGGCGAGGGCCCGGCGGAGGTGCGGAGCCTGGCCGACAAGGTGGTCGAGGTGCACGTGTGGCTGCGCGGCCAGCTGCGGCACGTGAGTGCCGAGGTGGACGAGTACTTCGCGAAGGCCGCCGCGCACGAGGGCGAGGGGGCGGTGCCGACAGTGGGGCTCGGGCTCCAGATCCGCCAGCACTGCCTGGCCTTCTGCCAGACGCTGGAGGTCCACCACACCGGTGAGGACGCCCACTTGTTCCCCGCGCTCGCGGCCCACAACCCGCACCTGGCGGACGTCTTCGAGCGGCTGCGGACCGAACACGTCACGGTGGCGCGGCTGCAGCAGGAGCTGAGCGCGTTGCTTTCCGACATCACCAGTGCCGACCCGGAGCGGTTCCGCAAGGAGCTGGCCCGGATGTCCTCGGAGTTGAACGCCCACCTTGATTACGAGGAGGAGTCGCTGTTGCCGCTGCTCTCCGAGATCCCCTTCCCGCCCGGGCCGCCGCCGGCCGCCTGAACGCGATGTGCCTCGGCCGGCCCCCGATGGAGGGGCCGGGCGGGGCGCCCCTACTGTTCGGCCGGGTCGGTGGAGAGTGCCCGGGCTGCGTAGGCGCTCGCGTTGGGGCCGAACTGGAGCACGATGTGCCCGGCGGCCGAGTGGACGTCCCGCCACAGCCGCTGAAGCGGTGAGTCCTCGCTGTGCCCGGCCGTCCCGGATGCCCGAAACAGCCGGTCCACGGCCCCGACCAGCAGGTCGCCCACCAGCGCACAGTCGCGCTGGGCGCGCGCCGTCTCCAGCGGGGTGATCTCCCGGCCGGAGTCGGCCACCGCAGCGACCCTCTCCAGCAGCAGGCGGGCGGCGTCGATCGAGCCCGAGGTCCGGGCCAGGGTCTCCTCGTAGAAGGCACGTCCCGGCCCCGGGCCCCCGGAGCCCGCGCGCCGCAGTTGGCGCTCCGCGTACGCGGACCAGTGCGCGAGAGCACCCTCGGCGGCGCCGAGCATCGGCAGGCAGAAGAACAGTCCGTTCACGGCGGCGAGCGGCACGGCCGGACGGTCGGCTCCGGTGCCGGCATCGGGCGCGTCCGCGGGGAGGCGCCCGGCCATCAGGTCGTCGGCCGGGAAGGACAACGCGTCGGGGACGTGGACGTCGTCGACGGTGAGGGTGTGGCTGCCGGTGGCCCGCATCCCGATATCCGACCAGGTGCGCTCGACGGCGTACGATGAGCGCGGAAGTGCGAAGATCCGCCGTTCGGCCGGGGCATCCGGGGCCTTGGCCAGTCCGAGCACCAGCGCCCAGTCGGAGTGTTCGACGGCGCTGACGTACGGCCAGGTTCCGGTCAACTGCCAGCCCCCGTCCTTCCGCAGGGCCCGGCCGCGCGGCGAGACAGAGCCGACGACCAGGGTGTCAGGACCGTCCTCCCAGAGGCGCTTGCGGCCTTCCTCGGGCAGGAAGCCCGCCATCCGGGACAGGCCGAGGGCGATGGAGGCACACCACGCGGTGGCCGGACATGCGGCCGCAATCGTGGCAACCGCGTCGGTCACGGCGGTGAAGCCCCCGCCCCGGCCGCCGTGGGCCTCGGGCACGAAGTGCCGGGCGAAGCCTGCCTGAAGCAGCGCTCGTACGACGTCCGGGTCCAGCGAGCGGGCGGCTTCGGCTGCCGTGGCCCGGCCTGCGGCGAGCGCGCTCACTGTCGCCGCTTCGGGGGCCGGGGGCGCTGACCGGATCTGGTGGGACATCAGGCGGCTCTCCTTGCGGTCGGTGCAGGCAGCCACCGTCGGCCGGACCGATCGGGCACCACTACAGGCCCGCTACAGCACCGCTGGAGCCGGGGTCGGGCCTTGGGACATATGTCACAGGGGTCTTCGGTCGACCGGTGCGGGTTCGTGTACGGCCAGTCGATATGTCCCGCTCGAACATCCGGCTAATCACCCCGGCGCGCGCTACCACAGGTCGGCGGGTGGCGGGGTAGGCGAATCGGACGCGAGTGAGGTCCGAAACAGAACCATGCCGGACGGTCGGATCTTCCTTGATAGTGACTTGACGTCGACGTAGCCTGTGTCGAACGTGGGATCGGCCGACGAGAGGCGATCCACTGCAACGGGGGTTAGTAGAATGTCAAAGAATTCCTTTCGACCGCCGGATTCGCTGCCGTTCGCAGACATAGGTGTGCTCGGACCATTACGCGTTGAAATCGACGGGCAGTCGATCGTTCCTACTGCGGGGAAACCGCGGCAATTGCTTGCACTCCTCGCCCTGCGCTGCGGCCGGGTCGTCCAGGTGCCGACCCTGATGGAGGAGGTGTGGGGTGAGGGCATCCCCCGGAGCGGCATGACCACTCTCCAGATGTACGTCCTCCACCTGCGCAGACTCATCGTGGAGGGGCTGCCGGAGGGCGCTGGGGTCACCCCCAAGGATCTGCTGGCCACCCGCTTCAACGGCTACCAGATCACCGTCAAGCCCAGGTCATTCGACCTTGTCGAATTCGAGTCCCTGGCCGGGTCCGGAGAAAACGCGCTGGAGCGCGGCGATGCTGCCGCCGCGTCAAAGTACCTGCATCAGGCGCTGGAATTGTGGCGCGGCCCCGCATTGATGGACGTCCCGGTGGGCCGGGTGCTGTCAATGGAACTGACGGGCCTCAACGAAGTGCGAATGCAGGTGCTTGAGCGTCGTATCCTGTCCGACCTTTGGCTGGGAAAGAGTGCGACCCTCGTTCCGGAATTGCGCAAACTGGTGGAACAGCACCCGCTGCACGAGAAACTGGCCGCCTGCCTGATGATCGCCTACCAACGGTCGGGGGCGGGATGGCGCGCCCTGGAGGTCTTCCGTGACCTGCGGAAGGCGCTGATCGGGGAACTGGGCGTGGAGCCCTCGGGTCGACTCCAGAATCTCCACCGGGAGCTGCTGTCGAACGCCACCGACCTGTCGCTGCGCGACTACGTCCTCACGTGAGCGCGGCCATGGGTGGGAAGGAAACCGCCGCCGGTGACGGCTTTTTGGAAGAAGTCGCGGACGGGGTGTTCGCCTATGTCCAGCCGGACGGCAGCTGGTGTCTGAACAACGCAGGGCTTCTCGTCTCGGAGGGCCGCTCCGTGCTGGTCGACACCGTGGCCACCGAGTCGCGGGCCCGTCGGCTGCGCGAGGCGGTACTGGAGCAGGGCCGGCCGGTCCCCTCCGCGGTGGTCAACACGCATTCGCACGGGGATCACACCTTCGGCAACTTCGTCTTCCCCGAGGCGGTGGTGTACGCGCACCACGAGACGCGGCGCGAGATGGCGGCGGCCGGTCTGCACCTCACCGAGGTGTGGCCGGACGTGGGGTGGGGAGCCGTTGAGGTCGTGTTGCCCCAGGCCACCTACCAGACCGAACTGGAGCTGCACATCGGTGATCTGACGGCCCGGCTGATCCATCTGGAGGTGGCACACAGCACCAACGACACCGCCGTGTGGGTGCCCGAGCGGCGGGTGCTGTTCACCGGTGACGTGGTGATGTCCGGAGTGACCCCGTTCCTGCCGATGGGCTCGGTGGCCGGATCGCTGCGCGCCATCGCGCGGATGCGGGCGCTCGACCCGGCCGTCATCGTGGCCGGGCACGGCATGTCCGGTGGCGTGGACGTGCTGGACACCACGGAGGCGTACCTGCTCCGGCTGCAGGAGCTGGCCCGGCAGGGTATCGACGCCGGACTGTCCCCGTTGGAACTGGCGCGGGAAACGGACCTCGGACCCTTCGCCGCCCTGCTGGACCCGGAGCGCCTCGTGCCCAATCTGCACCGGGCCTTCGCCGAGGAGCGGGGCAGGGCCCACGGCGCGGCGCTCGACATGTCGGCCGTCATCGTCGAGATGCGCACCGTCTTCGAGGAGATGGCCGCCTACCGCGGGTCCCGGCCCGTCTGCCACGCCTGACGCGGCTGGACGACGCTTCGAGCGGGTCTTGAGGACCGGCTCACAGGATCGGCGCTCGCGGGCGCCCCGGCGCACCTCCCGTGTGCCCGGGCGCCCGCTCCGTCGTTCCCGAGCACGTCTGGAGTACCCGATGACGTCCGCCGGCAGCAGCTTCGCCGACCTCTACGCCGCGGTCGGGCAGCACTACGCCCGCCAGGTCCAGTTCCTCGACAGCGGGAGGTTCGAGGAGTACGCCGAGACCTTCACGCAGGACGGCGAGTTCCAGCACACCCCTGGTGTCCCCCCGTCCAGGACGCCCGCCGGCATCGTCGCCGAACTGCACGCCTTCCACGAGCGGTTCGCCGACGACCCGGTGCAGCGCCGGCACTGGTTCAACATGATCGACCTCAGCCCGCGTGAGGACGGGGACTTCGACGCGGTCTTCTACGCCCTGGTGCTCACCGTGCGGCCCGGAGTCAAGGAGCCGCAGGTCGGCCCCAGCTGCCTGGTCCGCGACGTACTGGAGATCAGGGACGGGGCGGTGCGCAACCGCTCCCGCCGAGTCGCGCACGACCAGCACGCCGAGCACGTCCAGCACGCGTCCCGTTGAGCGGCCGATCCGCTCGGCCCGGCCGCCCGCCGAAGGGAGAACCCCTCATGCCTCGTCAGCCCGTCGCCCTGGTGACCGGATCATCGTCCGGGATCGGCGCCGCCGTCGCCCGCAGACTCTCCGCCGAGGGGATGGCGGTGGTGGTCAACGCGACCCGCAGCGCCGACGCGGGCCGCCGACTCGCCGAGTCGTTGCCCGACGCGCGCTTCGTCCAGGCGGACATCTCCGACGAGGGGCAGGTCCGGCAGTTGCTGGACGAGATCGCCGAGGTGTACGGCGTCCTCGACCTCCTGGTCAACAACGCCGGTGTCACCCGAGCCATCCCGCACAAGGATCTCGACGCCGTGACCGGGGAGGTGTGGCGCGACATCCTCGGCGTCAACGTCATCGGCACCTGGCAGACCACCGTGGCCGCCATGCCGCTGCTGCGAGCCTCGGGGGCCGGCCACGTCGTCAACATCTCCTCGGTCGCCGGGGTGCGGCCGGCGGGCAGTTCCGTCCCGTACGCGGTCAGCAAGGCCGCCGTCAACCACATGACCCGGCTGCTGGCCGCCTCGGTCGGCCCGGAGGTGAGGGTGAACGCCATCGCCCCGGGGCTGATCGACACCCCGTGGACGGAAGGCTTCACCGAGATCCGCGCGCGGGTGCGGGAAGCCGTGCCGTTGCGTCGCACCGGCACCCCCGAGGACATCGCGGAGCTGGTGATGGGCCTGCACCGGGCTGCGTACACCACTGGTGAGGTGGTGCTCGCCGACGGCGGCGCCCACCTGCTGATCTGAGAGGAGGAAACACCGTGAAGCTTGGTGTGAACCTGAGCTACCAGGGTGCCGTGGAGCTGGCCCTCGCGGCCGAGCGGCTGGGCTATGACGTGGCGCTGGCCCCCGAAGGCTACCGCTCGGACGCCGCCAGCGTGCTCGGTATGGTCGCGGGCCGGACCGAGCGGATCGCGCTCGGCTCCGCCGTGATGCAGATCCCCGCCCGCAGCCCGGCGCTGGCCGCGCTGACCGCCGCGACCCTGCAGTCGCTGTCCGGCGGACGGTTCCGGCTGGGGCTGGGGGTGTCCAACCCCGACGTCTCCGAGGGCTGGTACGGGGTTTCGTTCGCGGAGCCGCTGGCCCGGACCCGGGAGTACGTGGAGATCGTACGGCGGGCGCTGACGGGTGAGCCGGTCCGCTACGACGGCCGTCACTACCAGCTGCCGTCCTCCGGCTCGGGTGCGGCCCCGCTGCACGTGATCACCGAGACGCAGGGCGCGCCCGTACCGGTGTACCTGGGGGCGGTCGGCCCGGGAAACCTGGCGCTGGCAGGTGAGATCGCCGACGGGTGGATCGGGGTGTTCGCCGCACCCGAGCAGGTCGCGGAGTCGGTGGCGCACGTCACGGCGGGTCGGGCGCGGACCGGCCTGCCGATGGCAGGCTTCGACGTCATGCCCTGCCTTGCCACCGCGATCGGCGACGACACCGACGATTGCGTGGACCTGCTCCGGGCCCATTACGCCTACCTGATGGGCATCGGGGCACCGGAGCGGAACTTCTACATCGCACTGGCGACACGGCTGGGCTTCGGCGAGGCCGCCACCGAGGTGGGCAGGCGCGCGGCCGCGGGGGACCGGGCGGGCGCCGCTGCGGCGGTGCCCGCCGGATTCGTGGAACTGACCGCGCTGACCGGGCCGGTGGACCGGGTCGCGGAGCGGATGCGGCAGTACGCGGAGGTGGGTGTCACCACGCTCGGCATCATGATCTCCGCCATGGCCGGCGGGGTCGAGGAGCGGATCGCGGTCCTGGAGCGGGCGATGACCGCGCTGGAACGGTCCGGGGTACGCGACTGAGGCGGCCGTCGGCCCGCACAGTGGGACGCGCCGCGGGCGGGGCACCTGGTGACAGGGCCCCGCCCGCGGCGCGCTCGTGTGCGGGAGGGACGCCCTCAGGCGGCCACGCCGGCGGTGATGCGGTGGATCAGCTCGGCGGGGGACGGCTGCCCCGCCATCTCCTGACGGACCTGTGCGGCGGCCTGCCGGAAGGAGGCCTCCGTGAGCAGTCGTACGGCGGCCGCGGCGATCCGGTCGGCGTCCGCCGTCTCCGGCGACACGGCCAGGCCGACCCCGCGCTCGACGATCCGGCCGGCACACAGTTCGTTGTCCGCGCCGCTGGGGACGAGCAGTTGGGGCACGCCGTAGTGCAGCGCGGCCGCGGTGGTGCCCGATCCGCCGTGGTGGACGACGAGCGCGCAGTCACGCAGGATGCCGGAGAGGGGGACGAAGCCGGCCGGGACGAGATTGGCGGGCAGCGGGCCGAGCGCGGTCAGGTCGGTCTCGTCGTCGGCGAGGACCACCTCCGCGTCCAGGGCGGCGAGGGCGTCGATCAGCAGCCGCAGGCTGGCGGTGCCGCCCGGCAGGAGCGGTGCGACGGTGCCGAGGGTGAGGCAGATGCGGGGCCGGGCCGGTCGGCGCAGCGCCCAGTCGGGCAGGACGGCGCCGCCGTTGTAGGGCACGTAGCGCATCGGCAGCCAGGGCACGCCGTCGTACGTGTCGGCTGCCTCGTGCTCCAGGCCGCCGAGACTGGGGGCGCGGGGGTCGATGCGGCCGAGGAGGTCCGGCTCACGTTCGCCGAGGCCGAGTTGAGCGCGCAGTCGCAGGACGACGGGGCTGTCGTCCGGGACCACGCCGAGACGGGCGTTGGTCCGGGCTGCCTCGCGCACGCCGGGGTCCCGCATCGACCAGGACACCCGGTTGCCGACCTCCAGGGCAGGCACGCCGAGGGCCACGGCGGCCAGTTTTCCGGCCTGGTGGTCGGAGCAGTAGACGACGAGGTCCGCGCCGAAGTCGCGGCCGGCGTCGACCGTTCCTTCGGTCATGGCGAGGGTGAACAGCTCGAACGGGCGCATGGTGCGAGCGAGTTCCCAGTACCCCTCGGGCAGGTCCGGGTTGGCGTCGGGGACGGGCCCGTCCGGACCGGCGACCAGGTCCTCGCCGACGTCACGGCGGGGGAACACGTCCACCACCGGCGCCCCGGACCAGGCGGCGGCCTTCGCCATGTGGGCGGTGGTGGCGATCAGGACTTCGTGTCCCGCCGCGCGCGCCGCCCAGACGAGCGGCACGAGGGGCAGCATCAGGCCGTAGCCCGGCGCTGCCGGAAACAGGATCCGCATGGCGGATGACTCCTTAGGATTCGGACGGGTGGCGTGGATCAAACAATTCTGTCGACGCTGCGGAAAACCGCCTCGACGAGCCTGCGGACACGTCCGTCCATGCTGCCCATCACCGCAGAACCCATATTCGGTGCATAGCCGAAAGACAGCTCGCGTTCCGGGTCCGCGAAAACGAAGACGCCGTTCGCGCCACTGAGTCCGAACGAATTCTTCAGGCCTGTGTCGGCGGGGAACACCGCGCTGTCCGCGAGCTGCACGCCCAGTCCCCAGGTGAGCGGGGTCAGCATGACCTCGCAGGTGCCGTGGGAGTGGGGGCGGGCCATTTCGGCGGTGCGGTCGGGGCCGATGAGGCGGATGCCGTCGACCTCGCCGACGAGGGCGCCGAAGAGGCGGGCCAGGGCGTGGGCGCTGGCGAGGCCGCCGTAGGAGGGGTCCTCGACGGCCGGATCGGCCGGGTCCTGGGACATGCTGCCGATGGTCGCCCGATAGGTGAGCGTGGTGGGTTCGCGGAGTTCGACGACCTCGCCGGGGTCGGCGCCGGCCATGAGGGCTTCGGCTTTGGATTCCATCATGGTGGCGAGGTGGGCGTCGGAGTCGGTCGGTAGCCCGATGTGGGCGTCGAGGCGGAGGGGGTGTGCGAGGTGGCGGGCGAAGTAGTGGCCTACGGTCAGGCCGGTGCGGCGTCGTATGAGTTCGCTCAGGAGGTGTCCGTAGGTGGTGGCGTGGTAGCCGTGCGCGGTGTCGGGTTCCCATTCGGGGCGGGCCGCGGCGAGTGCTTCGGCCACGGGGGTGTGGGCGCGTAGCGCGTCGAGGGTGAGTGGTGCGTGGTCGAGGCAGACGATTCCGGAGCGGTGGGCGAGGATCATGCGGGGGGTGATGGTGGCTTTGCCGTGGGCGGCGAACTCCGGCCAGTGAACGGCGACCGGTTCGTCCAGGTCGAGGCCCTGTTTCTCCCAGAGGTGGAGGAAGGCGGCGGTGACCAGTGCCTTCGTGGGGGAGGCGAGCACCGCGAGGGTGTCGGCCCGCCAGGGGTCGGTGTGGTCGGGGTCGGCCCAGCCGCCCCACAGGTCTACCACCGGGCGGCCTCGGTGGTAGACGCAGACGGCTGCGCCCATTTCCTCGCCCGATGCGAAGTTGTCCTCGAAGGCGCGCCGGACCTCCGTGAACGCGTCCTCGGTCAGGCCTGCCTGGGGGTATTGCTGCACAGTCATCCGTCCTTCACGCGGGGAGAGCGGGACCGCCTCGGCAGACGGCTTCGACCTGTGATGATGCGGCCGTCACTCGGGCCCCACTCGAATGCCGGTCATGTTCCGCTCGCAAGGGAATGCAGAGCTCCTGGCGGGGTGACCTCGACGGAAATCCTCTGGCAGGATCGGTGTCATGCGATTCCCCGCAAGGTCTGTTCTCCTCGAAAACCGAGCTATCCCCCGCGGGAATGGGAGGGCATTTTTCGGACCGAAGGTGGCCACATGTTCTCCGATATAGCCGAATTCCGCGACTGGTACGCCGGGCGTCGTCGCGCCCACCGCTACCGGGTGGATCGGGTCCCGCTCGACTCCCTCGACGGTTGGCGCACCGACCCCGAATCCGGCAACCTCGTGCACCGGAGCGGGCGGTTCTTCAGCGTCGAGGGGCTGGACGTCGCGGACTCCGGCCGGGAGGTGGACGCCTGGCAGCAGCCGATCATCGTCCAGCCCGAGCAGGGTGTCCTCGGCATCCTGGTGAAGGAGTTCGCGGGCGTCCCGCACTTTCTGCTCCAGGTGAAGATGGAGCCGGGCAACGTCAACGGCCTCCAACTGTCCCCGACCGTGCAGGCGACCCGGTCCAACTTCACCGGGGCGCACGGCGGCAGATCGGTGCCGTACCTGGAGCACTTCGCCGCCCCCCGCTCCGGCCGGATCCTGTCCGACGTGCTCCAGTCCGAGCAGGCGTCCTGGTTCCTGGCCAAGCGGAACCGGAACATGATCGTCCAGGTACATGAAGACGTCCCGCTGCTGGAAGACTTCTGCTGGCTGGACTTCGAGCAGATCGCCGAGCTGCTGCGCGAGCCGAACCTGGTCAACATGGATACCCGCACGGTGCTGGCCGGCGCGGCGTCCTGGCGAGACCGAGGCGCCGATCTGGTCGCGGACACCTTCCGGGGCGCGCTGGCCCGGTCCTGGGCTCCCGGCACCGTCGCCCTGCACGACACCCCGCAGCTGCTCAGCTGGTTCACCGAGGCCAAGAACGTCTGCACCCTGACACGCGAGCAGATCCCGCTGACCAAGGTCGACGGGTGGAGCCGGCGCGCCGGTGCCATCGTCCATGACCGGGATCAGCACTTCGCCGTCATCGGGGTGTCCGTCGACACCGACAGCCGCGAGGTCAGCCACTGGCAGCAGCCCATGTTCGAGCCGCGTAGCCAGGGCGTCATCGCTTTTCTGGTCCGCCGCATCGGGGGCGTCCTGCACGTACTGATGCAGGCCCGTACCGAGACGGGCGCCTTCGACGGCGTGGAGATGGCCCCCACCGTGCAATGCCAGCCGGACAGTTACCGGGGCTTGCCCGAAGCGCGCCGACCCCGGTTCCTGTCGGACGTGCTGGACGCGCCCGCCGAGAACATCCGTTTCGACCGCATCCACTCGGAGGAGGGGGGCCGCTTCTATCACGCGCAGAACCGCTACCTGCTGGTGGAGGTCGGGGACAGCTTTCCCCTGCGGGTCCCCGACGACTACGCCTGGATGACCCTGCGCCAGCTCACCGACTTCGTGCGGTACGGCAACCACCTGAACGTCGAGGCCCGGAGCCTGCTGACGTTCGCGGGCTTCTACAAGGAGGACGACACGTGACCACCCATGTCTGGGACTACCTCGCGGAGTACGGGGAGGAGCGGGAGGACATCCTCGACGCCGTGCAACAGGTCTTCGCCAGCGGCCGGCTGGTCCTGGGCGAGAGTGTGCGCGGCTTCGAGGACGAGTTCGCCGCTTACCACGGCCTGCCGCACTGCGTCGGCGTGGACAACGGCACCAACGCGGTGCAGCTGGCCCTGGAGTCCCTCGGCGTCGGGCGCGGCGACGAAGTGATCACGGTGTCGAACACCGCCGCCCCGACCGTCGTCGCCATCGACGCCGTCGGTGCCGTCCCCGTCTTCGTGGACGTCCGCGCCGAGGACTACCTGATGGACACCGACCAGGTGGCGGCGGCGATCACCCCGCGCACCAAGGCGCTGCTGCCGGTGCACCTGTACGGCCAGTGCGTGGACATGGAGCCGTTGCGGCGCCTGGCCCGCGAGCACGGGCTTGCGATCGTGGAGGACTGCGCGCAGGCCCACGGCGCCCGCCACCACGGCGCGCTCGCCGGGACGATGGGCGACGCCGCGGCGTTCTCGTTCTACCCCACCAAGGTGTTGGGGGCGTACGGCGACGGCGGCGCTGTCCTGACCGACTCCGCCGACACCGACCGCGCACTGCGCCGGCTGCGCTACTACGGCATGGAGGAGGTGTACTACGTCGAGCGGACCCCCGGACACAACAGTCGCCTGGACGAGGTCCAGGCCGAGATCCTGCGCCGGAAGCTGACCCGGCTCGACGCCTACGTGGCCGGCCGTCGCCGGGTGGCCCGCCGCTATGCGGAGGGGCTCTCGGACCTGTGCGGGCCGGACGGACTGACCCTGCCGGCCACGGCCGCGGGCAATGAACACGTCTACTACGTGTACGTGGTACGCCACCCGCGCCGCGACGAGATCATCCCCGCTCTCAAGGAGCGCTACGACATCTCGCTCAACATCAGCTACCCGTGGCCCGTTCACACGATGCGCGGCTTCGCCCACCTCGGCGTGGAGGCCGGCTCGCTGCCGGTCACCGAGCGGCTGGCCGGGGAGATCTTCTCCCTGCCCATGTACCCGTCGCTGTCGGAGGCCGTGCAGGACAAGGTCATCGACGCCCTCCACGAGGTCCTGCGGACCCTCTAGGGAGTGTCCGCACAGCAGCGTCCGCCCGATCGAAAGGCCCACACCATGCCGTCCAGCACGGACACCCACATCTACGACCGCGCCGACGTCTACCACGACTTCTACCGGGGCCGCGGCAAGGACTACCGCGCCGAGTCGGCCGTCGTCCGCGAGCTCGTCGAGCAGCGCGCCGCGGTGGCCCCGGCCGCCGGATCGCTCCTGGACGTCGCCTGCGGCACCGGCTCCCACCTGGCCGAGCTGAGCGGCTTCTTCGCCGAGGCGGCCGGAGTGGACCTGTCCGCCCCCATGCTCTCCATCGCCGCCCGTACCAACCCCGGTGTGCCCCTGACCGAGGGGGACATGCGGGACTTCCGGCTCGGCCGTACCTTCTCCGTCGTCACCTGCATGTTCAGCTCGGTCGGCTACCTGGAGTCCACCGGCGGCCTGGACGCGGCGGTGGCGAACATGGCCGGGCACCTGGCCCCGGGTGGTGTCCTCGTCGTCGAACCCTGGTGGTTCCCGGAGGACTTCCTGCCCGGCTGGGTCGGCGCCGACGTGGTCGAGGTCGGCGGGCGGAAGATCGCCCGGGTCTCCCACACGGTCCGTGCCGGGCGGACCAGCCGGATGGAGGTGCACTACACGGTCGCGGCGTCCGACACGGGTGTCGAGTACTTCACGGACACGCACGTCATGACCCTGTTCGAGCGGGTGGAGTACGAGGAGGCCTTCCGCCGAGCGGGCCTGGAGCCCGCATACCTGCGCCACGAGCTGTACGGTCCGGGGCTGTTCGTCGCCACCCGCCCCGGCGGTGCCGTGTGAAGGTCCGCGAACTGGCCATCGACGGCGCGTACGCGTTCGAGCCCGAGGTCTTCCACGACGAGCGCGGCTCGTTCCGCTCCCCGTACCAGGAGGCCGTGTACGGTGCGGCGCTGGGCCGGCCGCTGTTCCCGGTCGCCCAGGTGAGCACCAGCAGCTCGCGCCGCTGGGCGGTGCGCGGGGTGCACTTCACCGCAACACCCGGCTCCATGGCCAAGTACGTGCTGTGCACGGGCGGGCGGGCGCTCGACGTGGTGGTCGACGTCCGGCTCGGCTCACCCACCTTCGGGCGCAGCGAGCGGGTGGAACTCTCCCCCGAGGCGGGCACCGCGCTCTACCTCCCGCCGGGCGTGGGACACCTGTTCACCGCGCTGGAGGACGACACGGTGATGGTGTACCTGCTGTCGGCGGCCTACCGGGCGGACAAGGAGCGGGCGGTGCACCCGCTCGACCCTGAGCTGGGTCTGGAGCTTCCGGGCGGGCACGCACCGGTGCTCTCCGAGCGCGACCGGTCGGCGCCTACGCTGGCCGAGGCACGCGACCGGGGTCTGCTGCCGCGGTACGCGGACTGTACGGCGGCCGGGGCGGACGGGGACGGACGGTGAGCGCGCCGCGTCAGGTCGTCGTGCTCGGCGCCTCCGGGTTCCTCGGCTCGGCTGTGGTTCGCACGCTGGCGGCCGACCCCGGTGTCCGGGTGCGAGCGGTGTCGAGACGGCCGGTCGTGGTCCCGGAGTCGTTCGCCGGGCGGGTGGAGGTGTGCACCGCCGACCTCACCGAACGGGGCGCCCTGGCTCGGGCGGTGGCCGGTGCGGACGCCGTGCTGCCGTTCATGGCGCGGATCCGCGGTGCGTCCGGGTGGCGGCTGTCCGAGGACGACACGGAGGCGGAACGGGTCAACGTGGGCCTGCTCGGGGACCTGGTGGCGCTGCTCGCCGAGCGGGCACCGGTCGCCGGGGAGCCGCCCGCGATCGTCTTCCCGGGCAGCAACACCCAGGTGGGGCGGGTCACCGCCGAGCTGATCGACGGATCCGAGCCGGACCGGCCCACGGGGGTCTACGACCGGCAGAAGCACGCCGCCGAGACAGTACTGAAGCGGGCCGCGGCGGCGGGCCTGGCACGGGCGGTGAGCCTGCGGCTGCCTCCCGTGTACGGTCCGGGTTCTCCTACCGCCGAGGACCGCGGGGTGGTGTCCACCATGATCCGGCGGGCGCTGGCGGGACAGCCGCTGACGATGTGGCACGACGGCACGGTCCGCCGCGACCTGTTGTACGTGGAGGACGCCGCTCGAGCGTTCACGGCGGCCCTGGCCCACGCCGACGCGCTGTCCGGCCGGCACTACCTGGTCGGGACCGGGCGGGCGCGGCCGCTGGGCGAGGTGTTCGAGGCGGTGGCGCGTGCCGTGTCCCGGTACACGGGGACGCCCGCGGTGCCGGTGCTGTCGGTGGAACCGCCCCCACACGCCGACCCGACCGACTTCCGCAGCCTGGCGGTCGATCCGTCGGCCTTCTCGGCCGCGACGGGCTGGCGGGCACTGGCCGTCCGGGACACCGCGATGGACGAGGCACTGGACCGGACGGTCGCCGCCGTGGCCGCCGCTCAGGAGGCCGGGGCTGCGTCCCGGTTGTGACCTGCGGAAGGGCCCCGCCCGGGACCGGGCGGGGCCACCCGACGTGGCGTTCCTTGTCAGGGCCGCAGCGACTCCAGTACGGACACCACCCGGTGCGGGGAGGGCTGGGCGGCGATCTCCGCGCTGATCTCCGCCGCCCGCTCCCGGGGTCCGGGGGCGGTCAGCAGCTCGGTCGCGGCGCGCGCGATGCGGGCTCCGGACTGCTCCCCCTCGGCCAGCACCACGGCCGCCCCACGCTCCTCGATGCGGCGGCACGGCTCCAGCATCTTCGGGATCGTCGGCACCAGCAGTTGGGGCACACCCGCGTGCAGGGCGGTCAGGGCGGTCTGCCCGCCGCCGTGGTGGACGATGAGGTCGCAGGTCGCGAGGAGCGTGTCCAGGGCGAACCAGCCGGCCCGTACTCCGGGGACCTCGACGGCCAGCGCGTCGGCCACGTCCTGCGGGGCGGCGACGACCAGTTCCCCGTCGAGGCCTTCCACCGTCCGGGCCAGCTCGACCAGTTCGGCCACCCCGTCCGCGCCGGAGACCCGGCTGCCCGCGGTGACGCACACCCGGGGCCGGCCCGCCCGGCGCAGCATCCACGGCTCCAACGGCCTGCGCAGGTTGGCGGGGACGAACCGCATCGAATGGCGAGGACCCGGGGCCGGGTGGGCGGCGCGCAGGCTGGGCGGGCAGATGTCCACCCACAGCGCGGGCACGGGCAGCCCGTCCAGCCCCGCCGCTTCGAGTTCGGTCGCCAGCTCGGTGGCGGCGCCGTCGTCCATTCCGGGCGGTTCGCCCAGGTCCCAGGTGTGCCGCACCCACGGCGCCCCCAGCTCGTGGGCGAGGAGGGGCGCCGCGTAGCAGAGCGATCCGCCGACGACCAGGTCCGGGGTCCAGTCGGCAGCCAGGGACCGCAGCCGGGGCAGGGTCGCGGCGGCCAGTCGCCCGAAGCCCTCCCCGTTGAAGTGGATCCGCTCCTGCGGGTCGACGGGGATGGACAGCGACGCCCCCGCCCGGTCCTCCAGCATGAACCGGCGCATGGACCCATCGGTGACGGGCAGGACGGGCAGGCCGATGCCCGTGACGTACGGGGCCATGTCCTCGGGCGACGCGACGAGGACGTCGTGCCCGGCGAGGCCGGCCGCCGAGGCGAGCGGGGCGAGCGCGAAGACGGTCGCTGGGCTCCCGCCGGTGACAAAGAGGATCTTCATCGCACTGAGGGTGCACCGCGGCGCTCGAGAACCGCTGGACCGGTGTACGGCCTCCCTGAGCGGACATCGAGCGCCTCTTGAGCAGACGTCGACCGCCCCCGCTTATCAAGAGTGTCGGCCGGTCTCTCCGGCCTTACCGAGTCACCTCTGCGAGAAGGAAACCGATTCGATGTCCCGGCGTGTCGTGATAACCGGTATGGGGGTGCGCGCACCGGGAGGAAGCGGCACGGAGGAGTTCTGGTCGCTGCTGGCCGCGGGTCGTACCGCGACCCGCCGGATCAGCTTCTTCGAGCCCACCACCTTCCGTTCCCAGCTCGCGGGCGAATGCGACTTCGACGCCGGCGCCGAAGGGCTCACCCCGCGGGAGACCCGCAGGATGGATCGGGCGACGCAGTTCGCCGTGGTCTGCGCCCGCGACGCGGTGTCGGACAGCCGCCTCGACTTCGGGGCGCTCGACCCGTCCCGGACGGGCGTGAGCCTGGGCAGTGCCGTCGCTGCCGCCACCAGCCTGGAGAACGAGTACCTGGTGCTCTCCGACGCGGGCCGGCAGTGGGAGGTCGACCCGCGCTATCTGTCGCCACACATGTACGACTACCTGACGCCCGGGGTGATGGCCGCCGAGGTGGCGTGGACGGTGGGCGCGGAGGGGCCGGTGGCCCTGGTGTCCAACGGCTGCACCTCGGGGCTCGACGCCGTCGGCAACGCCGTCCAGTTGATCGCCGACGGCACCGTCGACGTGATGCTCGCCGGGGCTTCCGACACCCCTGTCACCCCGGTCGTGGCGGCCAGCTTCGACGCCATCAAGGCCACCACGAACCGCAACGACGACCCCGCGCACGCCTCCCGGCCCTTCGACGCTTCCCGCAACGGCTTCGTCCTGGCCGAGGGCGCGGCGGTGTTCGTTCTGGAGGAGCTGGAGGGTGCGCGGGCCCGCGGCGCGACGATCTACGCCGAGGTCAGCGGGTACGCCACGCGTCTCAACGCCTACCACATGACGGGGTTGAAGACCGACGGCCGTGAGCTGGCCGAGGCCATCCGGACGGCACTGGACCAGTCCCGGCTGAACGCGGACGCGATCGACTACGTCAACGCGCACGGTTCGGGCACCGTGCAGAACGACCGGCACGAGACGGCCGCGTTCAAGCGAGCCCTGGGCGACCACGCGTACCGCACGCCGATCAGCTCGATCAAGTCCATGGTGGGTCACTCCCTGGGGGCCATCGGCTCGGTCGAGATCGCCGCGTGCGCGCTCGCGATGAAGCACAACGTGGTGCCGCCCACGGCCAACCTGCACCGGGCCGACCCCGAGTGCGACCTCGACTACGTGCCGCTGACCGCCCGCGAGCAGCGGGTGGACACCGTGCTGACCGTGGGCAGCGGGTTCGGGGGCTTTCAGACCGCGATGCTGCTGCGGCGGCCGGAAGGAGCGTCATGACGAGCACGGTGTTCACGGGGCTGGGAGTCGTCGCCCCCAATGGTCTGGGGACCGAGGAGTTCTGGTCCGCGACGGTGGAGGGCCGCAGCGGCATCGCGGAGATCACCGGCTTCGACGCCGCCGGCTACCCGGCCAGGCAGGCGGGCGAGGTGAGGGACTTCGATCCGGCCGCGCACCTGCCGAACCGGCTGCTTCCGCAGACCGACCGATCGACCCGCTTCGCGCTGACCGCCGCCGGGCTGGCCCTGGCCGACGGGGGCGTGGACCCCGCCGCGCTCGTCGACTACGACATGGGCGTGATGACCGGCAACGCGTTCGGCGGCTTCGAGTTCACTCACCGCGAGTTCGCGAAGCTGTGGTCGAAGGGATCGCAGTTCGTCAGCGTGTACGAGTCGTTCGCCTGGTTCTACGCCGTGAACACCGGTCAGATCTCCATCCGCCACCAGCTGCGCGGCCCGGGCAAGGCCCTCGTCGCCGAACAGGCGAGTGGGCTGGACGCCGTCGGCCACGCCCGGCGTGCGCTCCTGCGGGGCGAGGCGAAGCTGATGGTCACCGGTGGCGCGGATTCGGCCCTGGACCCGTGGGGATGGGCCGCGCAGTGGGCCGGCGGCCGGGTCACCACCGGCGAATACCGGCCGTTCGACCCGACGGCGAGCGGGCACGTGCCCGGCGAGGGGGCGGCGATCCTGGTCCTGGAGGACGCTGCGGCGGCCCGCGGGCGCGGTGCGCCACGGATCCACGGCGAACTCGCCGGGCAGGCCTCCACTTTCGATCCGCCGCCAGGCTCCCCACGGCCACCGGCGCTGCGCCGTGCGATCGAGGCGGCGTTGGCCCAGGCGGGCGTGGCGCCGTCCGAGGTGGACGTCGTCTTCGCGGACTCGGCGGGCCTGCCCGCTGCGGACCGGCAGGAGGCCGAGGCGCTGCGCGGAGTGTTCGGCGAACGGGGCGTCCCGGTCACGGCCCCCAAGGCACTGACCGGGCGGCTGCAGTCCGCGGGCGGACCGCTGGACGTGGTGGCCGCGCTGCTGTCGCTGCGCGACGGGGTGATCCCGCCGACCGCGAACACCGACGTGACACCTGAGGAGTACGGCATCGACCTGGTCCGCAAGTCCCCGCGGGAGGCACGGCTGGCGACGGCCCTGGTCCTCGCCCGGGGCGTGTCGGGCTTCAACTCGGCCGCCGTCGTGCGGACGTACGACCACTGACGGAAGCAACAGAAAAGGTGAAGAAGGAACGATGAGCGACGACATCACCACCATGACGCTGGACGACCTGCGCCGCATCCTGTCGGAGTCCGCGGGCAGCGAAGGCGGCCAGCTCGACGGGAACATCCTCGACACCTCGTTCGCGGAGCTGGGCTACGACTCGCTGGCCCTGCTGGAGACCACGGCTGTCGTCCAGCGCGAGTACGGGGTGGAGGTCCCGGACAAGGTGGCCACCCCGCGCGAGCTGCTGGACTCCGTCAACGGCGCCCTTTCCTCGGCGGGCTGAGCCATGCGTCGGCACACCCGCCACACGCTGACCTCCACGGCCCCGCCGGAGGCGCTGTACGCCCTCGCCTCCGACGTCGGCCGGTGGCCGGCCCTGTTCGCGCCCAGCGTTGCCGCGCACTACCTGGAGCGCGGCGAGCTCTCCGAGCGTTTCCGATTGTGGGCGTCGGTGGGCGGCGAGGTGAAGACCTGGGTCTCGCGGCGTGCGCTGGACCCGGTGAACCTCCGGATCCGCTTCGATCAGGAAGAGAGCGCGCCGCCCATCGCCTCGATGGGCGGCGAGTGGATCTTCGAGGCGCGGGAGGACGGCGGCACGGACATCGTGCTGCTGCACGACTTCACGGCGGTCGGTGACGCCCCGGACCAGGTGGAGTGGATCAACGCCGTGTTGGACCGGAACAGCCCGGTGGAGCTGGCCGCGCTCGCCGGAGCCGCCGAGCTCGCCGCGGACCACGGGGCGGAGGTCGGTGATCTGCTGCTCTCCTTCAGCGACACCGTCACCCTGGACTGCACCACCGAGCAGGCGTACGCGTTCGTGCACCGCGCGGACCTGTGGCCCGAGCGGCTGCCGCACGTGCGGCGCGTGGAGCTGTCGGAGGACGCCGCCGGGGTGCAGGAGCTGGAGATGGACACCGTCACCGCCGACGGCTCGGCGCACAGCACCCGTTCGCTGCGGATCTGCCGGCCTGGCGAGCGCATCGCCTACAAGCAACTGGTCCCGCCACGGCTGCTGCTCGGACACAGCGGTGTCTGGGATTTCACCGGCTCCGGGACGGGGACGGAGGCTCGGGTCACCGCCGAGCACACCGTCCTGATCGACCCTGCCGCCGTACCGGAGGTGCTGGGCGCGGAAGCCACACTGGCCGACGCGCGCCGGTACCTGCGTGACGCGCTCGGCAGGAACAGCCGTACCACGTTGGACCTGGCGGCGGCCCACACCTCCGCCTGACTCGACGACACGACTTCGGCCTCCAGACCGTCAGGTTCTGGAGGCCGAAGTCGTGGAGCGGGTCGGTCAGGCGGAGCGGCGCCAGAAGACGCTGTACTCGTCGATGGCCTCGACCTCGTCCGTGATGCCGTGCTTCTCGCGGAACTCGTCCACTGCCTTGCGGCAGGCCGGGATGAAGTAGTCGTCGATGACGACGAACCCGCCGGTGGAGAGCTTCGGGTAGAGGTTGTCGAGCGCGTCCAGGGTGGACTCGTACAGGTCGCCGTCGAGCCGCAGGATGGCGAGGCGCTCCACGGGGGCGGTCGGCAGCGTGTCCTTGAACCAGCCCGGCAGGAAGCGGACCTGGTCGTCGAGGAGCCCGTACCGGCCGAAGTTCTCCCGCACGGTGTCGGCGGAGACGCCGAGTACGTGGTTGGAGCGGTGCAGGGCCATCTCCTGGTCCATGGGGTGGCCCTCCTCTCCGGTGTCCGGGATGCCCTGGAAGGAGTCGGCGAGCCAGACGGTGCGGTCGGTGATTCCGTGGGCCTTGAGGTAGCCGCGGGCGAGGATGCACACGCCTCCCCGCCACACACCGGTCTCGATGAAGTCGCCGGGCACCCCGTCGGCGACGACCCGGTCGAGGAGGGTGCGGATGTTGCGGACGCGCTTGAGGCCGACCATGGTGTGCGCGACGCTGGGCCAGTCCTTGCCCGTTTCGCGGTTCTCGGGGCGGAACTCCTGCTCGGGGAACCACTCGTTGGGGATCGGGGCGTCCTCGTAGACGAGGTTGGTGACGACCTTCTCCAAGAGGTCCAGGTACAGCTCTGTCGTGTTCTCCACGGGGAGTATGTGTCCTTCCGGGTATGCCGGTGCGGTACGTGCGATGCGGGGCGGGGCCTCAGTAGTTGCCGAGGCCGCCGCAGACGTTGAGGGCCTGTGCGGTGACGGCGGCGGCTCCCGGCCCGACGAGGTAGTCGACCATCGCGCCGACCTCCTCGGGCATCACGTAGCGGCCGACCGGAACCCGGGCGCTGACCCGGGCGTGCGCCTCGTCGACGGTGACGTCCCACAGGCCGGCGTACGTCTCGCGCACGCGCGCGGCCATCGGGGTCTCGACGAAGCCCGGGCAGACGGCGTTGACGGTGACGCCGGTGCGGGCCAGCTCCAGGCCGAGGGACTTGGAGAAGCCGACGACGCCGTGCTTGGAGGCGGAGTACGGGGCGCCGTGCAGGACGCCCTGCTTGCCACCGGTGGAGGCGATGTTGATGATCCGGCCCCAGCCCTGCTCCAGCATGCCCCCGTGGTTGAGGACGTCCTTCGTCATCAGGAACACGCTGTTCAGGTTGGTGTTGATGACGTCGAGCCAGAGCTCGTCGGAAACCTCGCGGGTCACGCCGCCGCCGGAGCGGCCCGCGTTGTTGACGAGGATTCCCACGGGCCCGAACCGCGCGGTCGCGGCCCGTACGAACGCGCTGATGTCCTCGCGGGAGGTCACGTCCAGGCTCCGGCCGTCGACGTCCAGCCCCTCGGCCCGCAGGGCGGCGACGGTCTCGGCCACCCGGTCGGCGGTGCGGGCACCGAGGAAGACCCGGTGGCCGGCGCGGGCCAGCCGGGTGGCGATCTCGAGGCCGATTCCGCTGGTGGCTCCGGTGACAAGTGCGGTGCGTGCGTCGGCGGTGGCGCCGGCCATGTTTCCTCCCGGTGGGTCGGCTGGGAGGCGCCAAGCTCGCAGTGCCGGCTCAAAGCGCTCTCCACGTGCCCTGGAGAACCGCTAGGGCGCGCGTCAACCGGCCGGTTCCGTGGCCGGCCGGTCTCTCACGCCGCCCGCGCGGGGACCCCTTCGACGCAGCGGTGCACGGCCTCCACGAGGTGGTGAGCCCGGTCGTTCATCCGGCCTATGGTGCGCGAGCCGGCGTTCTGGATGTACGCGAAGGCCAGTTCGCGGTCCGGGTCGGCGAAGACGAACGTGCCGTTGGCGCCGTCGAAGCCGAGCGCACGGGGGCCGAGGCCGGCGGAGGCGGGGAAGACCGGGCTGTCCGTCTGCATGAAGCCCAGGCCCCAGGTGCTGGGCAGCAGCACCACCCGGCAGGTGCCGTGGGAGTGGGGGCGGGCCATTTCGGCGGTGCGGTCGGGGCCGATGAGGCGGATGCCGTCGACCTCGCCGACGAGGGCGGCGAGGAGCCGGGCCAGGGCGTGGGCGCTGGCGAGGCCGCCGTACGAGGGGTCCTCGACGGCCGGGTCCAGGGCGTCGTACAGCCGCATGCTGCCGATCATGGCCCGGTGGGTGAGCGATACGGGGTCGCCGAGGGCCCGGAGCATGTCCAGCTCCGTACCGGGGTCGGCGCCGGCCATGAGGGCTTCGGCTTTGGATTCCATCATGGTGGCGAGGTGGGCGCCGGAGTCGGTCGGTAGCCCGATGTGCGCGTCGAGGCGGAGGGGGTGTGCGAGGTGGCGGGCGAAGTAGCGGCCTACGGTCAGGCCGGTGCGGCGTCGTATGAGTTCGCTCAGGAGGTGTCCGTAGGTGGTGGCGTGGTAGCCGTGCGCGGTGTCGGGTTCCCATTCGGGGCGGGCCGCGGCGAGTGCTTCGGCCACGGGGGTGTGGGCGCGCAGCGCGTCGAGGGTGAGTGGTGCGTGGTCGAGGCAGACGATCCCGGAGCGGTGGGCGAGGATCATGCGGGGGGTGATGGTGGCTTTGCCGTGGGCGGCGAACTCCGGCCAGTGAACGGCGACCGGTTCGTCCAGGTCGAGGCCCTGTTTCTCCCATAGGTGGAGGAAGGCGGCGGTGACCAGTGCCTTCGTGGGGGAGGCGAGCACCGCGAGGGTGTCGGCCCGCCAGGGGTCGGTGTGGTCGGGGTCGGCCCAGCCGCCCCACAGGTCTACCACCGGGCGGCCTCGGTGGTAGACGCAGACGGCCGCGCCCGTCTCTTCGCCCGATGCGAAGTTGTCCTCGAAGGCGCGCCGGACCTCCGTGAACGCGTCCTCGGTCAGGCCTGCCTGGGGGTATTGCTGCACAGTCATCCGTCCTTCACGCGGGGAGAGAGGCCTTCCTTCCTGACGGCCTGCTGCCGTCTCTTTACGGACCGCTGCTCGGGTCTCCCTCGAGCGGACGTGCAAGCGGGGCCGCGGGGAGCCGGACACCTTCAGAAGAGCGGCGTCGTCTCGTCGGGACGGGCGGGCGTCGGCTCGCCCCCCTCCAGTGCCAGCTGCCACGCCGTCGCCTCGGCGAGGGGCAGGTGGGTCTCCGAGCCGGCGCAGAGCATGAGGGACTTCCGTTCGCGCTTGTGGTCGACGACCACGCCGTGCCCCACCCTCTTCGTGGGCATGAGGGCGACGGTACGGCCACAGACGGGGCAGGCTGCTCGGGGCATGGGCATGCTCCCAGGATCGCGCACGGCACTGACAGCGCGACAGCCGCGCGGCGCCGCCACCGGCGACGGCCATCGCGGCCCCGGCCGCGCCCGCCGTTCCCGACGCGGTGCGTCAGTCCGTCGACGACCGCTCCGCCACCCGCCGGACGTGGCCCGCGAAGACCTCGGCCGCGTCCGGGGTCAGCGTCCGCAGGGCCACCATCGCCGTGATGATCACGTCGCACAGCTCGGCCTCGACGTCCCCCCAGGTGTGCGACGTCCCCTTGCGCGGGTTCTGCCCGGTCGCCCCGATCACGGCCTCCGCCACCTCGCCGACCTCCTCCGAGAGCTTCAGGACGCGCAGCAGGACGTCCTGGCCTGGCGGCAGGTCCTGGTGGCCGTTCAGCCAGGTGTGCAGGCGGTTGATGGTGGCCCAGGTGTCGGTCATGGTGCCCAGCGTGCCAGGGCGGACGCCCCTGCGGGCCGGGACCGGTCGGCTCGTCCAGGTGGCCGAGTTCGTCCCCCCGCGCGGGCCGTGCCGCGGCCCGGGATCCGCCGGGATCCGGGCGGACCGGTGTACGGGTAGGCCCATGACCATCCCCGTGGAGAAGCTCGGCGACCCCGCCGTGCGCGCCTTCGTGAGCGCGCTCAACGCCAACGACCAGGCGGCCTTCCAGGCCGCCCTGGCCCCCGGCGCGACCATGTCCGACGACGGCTCCGACCGTGACCTCGCCGAGTGGACGGAGAAGGAGATCTTCTCCTCGCGCGGGCACATGGAGATCGAGTCCGTGAAGGAGGACGGCCACGCCCTCGTCGCCCGGTTCCGCAACGACACCTGGGGCGAGATGCGCACCCGCTGGCGCTTCGTCGTGGAGGACGGCAAGATCCTCCGCTTCGAGACCGGCCAGGCGTAGGGCCACGCCCCTCTCCGGGCCCCGTGCCCTCCCGGACCGTCGTCCCCCGGTCCGTACCCCGCCCCGGGTCGCGGAGGGGGAGGGCCTTTCCGCCCTACCCCCGGCCGATGTACGGCATCGACGTCGCCATCACCGTCGCGAACTGGACGTTCGCCTCCAGCGGCAGGCCCGCCATGTGCACCACCGTCGCCGCCACGTCCGCCGCGTCCATCACCGGCTCCGGCGCCAGCTCCCCGTTGGCCTGCAGGATCCCCGACTGCATCCGCGCCGTCATCTCCGTCGCCGCGTTGCCGATGTCGATCTGCCCGCACGCGATCCGGTACGGCCGGCCGTCCAGCGACAGCGACTTCGTCAGTCCCGTCATGGCGTGCTTCGTCGCCGTGTACGCGATCGAGTGCGGGCGCGGCACATGGGCCGAGATCGAGCCGTTGTTGATGATCCGGCCGCCCCTCGGGTCCTGCTCCTTCATGGCCCGGAAGGCGGCCTGGGCGCAGAGGAACGAACCCGTCAGGTTCACGTCCACGACCGAGCGCCAGGTCTCGTACGTCAGCTCCTCGACCGGGACCCCGCCGCCCGCGAAGGTGCCGGCGTTGTTGAAGAGCAGGTCGACCCGGCCGAACCGGTCCCGTACCGCCGCGAAGAGGGCCGCCACCTGATCCGGTGAGGTCACGTCCGTCGGGACGCACAGGACGTCGGAGGACGGGGCGGAGGCCGCCGTCTCCTCCAGGGGCTCGCGCCGGCGGCCCGCCAGCGCCACCGACCAGCCCGCCTCGGCCAGGGCCACGGCCACACTCCGGCCGATGCCCGATCCCGCTCCCGTCACCACCGCGATGCGCGACTCAGTGCTCATGGGCGCGCAGCGTACGGGAGATCGGTGCACAGGGAACTCATCCGTCCGACACGCGGATGTTCTGTACCCGACAACCCTGGGTCGTCCCGCCCCACTCCAATACCGGAGGGACACCATCCGTCAGGGGAGGGGCACATGACGTACGCACAGACCCACACCGACGAACTCCGCGCGGCCGCCCGGCACTTCGGCCGCCGCAGATTCCTCACCACCGCCGGCGCCGCCGCCGCGCTCGCCTTCGCCGTCAACCTCCCGGCCGCCGGCGCGGCGAGCGCCGCCGAGCTGGACGGCCGCCGGATCACCGAGGACCCCTTCACCCTGGGCGTGGCCTCCGGCGACCCGCTGCCCGGCTCCGTCCTGCTGTGGACCCGGCTCGCGCCCCGGCCTTTCGAGAGCGGCGGCGGGCTGCCCCGCGCACGGGTCGCCGTCCGCTGGGAGCTGGCCCACGACGAGCGCTTCACGCGCGTCGTGCGTCGCGGCACGGCCACCGCGCACCCGGAGTTCGACCACACCGTCCACGTCGAGGTCACCGCTCTCGCCCCCGACCGGCCCTACTTCTACCGCTTCCGCGTCGGCGACCGGATCAGCCCCGTCGGCCGCACCCGCACCGCGCCCGCCCCCGGCGCCCGGATCGCGGGGCTCACCCTCGCCGCCGTCTCCTGCCAGGCGTACCACGACGGCTACTTCACCGCCTACCGCCACCTCGCCCAGGAGGACGTGGACGTCGTCTTCCACCTCGGCGACTACCTCTACGAGTACGCCGTGAACGCCACCGGCGGCGCCCGTGCCTACACCGACCGGCGCCTGCCCGCCGTCTTCGCCCGGGAGACCCTCACCCTGGAGGACTACCGGCTGCGCTACGCCCTCTACAAGTCGGACGCCGACCTGCGGGCCGCCCACGCGGCGCACCCCTTCGTCGTCACCTGGGACGACCACGAGACCGAGAACAACTACGCGGACGAGACCCCCGAGAACGACGTGCCGCCGGAGGAGTTCCTGCTGCGCCGCGCCGCCGCCTACCGCGCCTACTGGGAGAACCAGCCCCTGCGGGCCCCCCAACGGCCCGACGGCCCCGACATGCGCCTCTACCGCCGGCTGCGCTTCGGCCGGCTCGCCCAGTTCGACATCCTCGACACCCGCCAGTACCGCTCCGACCAGGCGTACGGCGACGGCTGGCGGGTGCCGGGCCCGGAGTCCGAGGACCCCGCGCGCACCATGACCGGCGCGACCCAGGAGCGCTGGCTGCTCGACGGCTGGCGCGCCTCCGACGCCCGCTGGAACGTCGTCCCCCAGCAGGTCGTCTTCTCCGAGCGCCGCAGCAACCCGACCCCCGGCCACACGGTTTCGATGGACTCCTGGGACGGCTACCCTGCCTCCCGGCGCCGCGTCCTCGACGGGGCGGCCGCCGCCGGAGTGGAGAACCTGATGGTCCTCACCGGCGACGTCCACGTCGGCTACGGCCTCGACATCAAGGCCGACTTCCGCGACCCGGCCTCCCGGACCGTCGGCACCGAGATCGTCGCCACCTCCATCAGCAGCGGCAAGGACGGCGCCGACCGGCCCGCCAACTACGACGACCTCACCGGCGCCAACCCGCACCTGCGGTTCTACAACGGACGGCGCGGCTATGTGACGGTGGCGCTCGGCGAGCGGAGCGCCCGCGCCGACTTCCGTACGGTCGCGGCCGTCACGACCCCGGGCGCCCCGGTCACCACCGCCGCGTCCTTCGTCACCGAGGCCGGCGACCCGGGCCTCAGGCCGGCGTGACCGCAAGACCGGCGGCCGGCGGCGGCGTGCGGGGCGCCGACGGGAGGGCCCGCGCCGGGTGAGCCGCCTCCTGGGGGTAGCGGACGCCGATGCGGTCCCGTACCGCGTCGAGCGTCCGCATCACCGCGAGCGACCCGTCCAGCGGCACCAGCGGCGACTCGGTCTCGCCCGCCCGCAGACACCGCATGACCTCCGCCGCCTCGTACCGGAGGGAGTGCCGCTCGACGGGCCCGTCGCCCGCGATCGCGAACTCCTCCGCGCTCCCGTCGGCGCGGTGCAGCGTGAAACGCTCCGGATGGAAGAAGCCGTGCGGGACGTCGATCCGGCCCTTCGTGCCCGTCACCGACGCCGTCATCGGGGTGTCGGCGACGATCGAGCAGGACAGCAGCGCGGACGCGCCGGACTCCGACCAGCCCAGCAGCATCCCGGTGTTCAGGTCCACGCCCTCCGGGGACAGCAGAGCGTGCGCCTGTACGGAGTCGGGCTCGCCGAGCAGCAGCTGGGCGAAGGAGACCGGATAGACCCCGAGGTCCAGCAGCGCCCCGCCGCCGACCGCCGGGTCGCGCAGCCGGTGGTCCGCGGCGAACGGGCCGGCGAGCCCGAAGTCCGCCTGCACCGTGCGGACCTCGCCGATCGCGCCGTCCGCGACCAGCTCCCGCATCCGCCGGACCAGCGGGTTGCAGTACATCCACATGGCCTCCATCAGGAACAGACCGCGCTCCCGGGCGAGCCCGACCAGCTCCTCCGCCTCGCCCGCGTGGATCGTGAGCGCCTTCTCGCACAGCACCGCCTTCCCCGCCTCCAGGGCGAGCCCGGCGGCCGCCCGGTGCGCGTGGTGCGGGGTCGCCACGTACACCACGTCGACCTCCGGGTCGGCGGCGAGCGCGCTCCAGGAGCCGTACGCCCGGGGGATCCCAAAGCGGTCGGCGAAGACCCGCGCGGACGCCTCCGTACGGGAGGCCACGGCGACCACCTCCGCGTCTTCCATCGCCATCAGATCGGTGGTGAACTGCGCCGCGATGCCACCCGTCGCCAGCACGCCCCACCGTACGGTCCCGCCCATGCCCCACCCCTACAAGGTCTCTACCACTCCGGACGAGCTGAGAGCATAGGGAAAGTTTCAACGAAACGGAGAGCAGTCCATGCCGGAGAGCGGCCCGACAACGGCACAAGGCCCGATAGTCCCCACCCCCGTCGCCGCCGCCCGGCGCGCGGGGCTGCTCGTCACCCTCGTCCTGGGCGGACTCACGGCCCTCCCGCCGCTCTCCATGGACATGTACCTGCCCGCACTGCCGGAGGTCACCGAGTCGCTGCGCTCACCCGCCGCGACCGTCCAGCTCACCCTCACCGCCTGCCTCGCCGGCATGGCGCTCGGCCAGCTCGTCGTCGGCCCCATGAGCGACAGGTGGGGCCGCCGCCGCCCCCTGCTCATCGGCATGATCGTGTACGTCGCCGCCACCGCCGTCTGCGCGTTCGCCCCCTCCGCCGAGCTGCTCATCGCCTTCCGGCTGCTGCAGGGCCTGGCCGGAGCGGCGGGCATCGTGATCGCCCGGGCCGTCGTCCGCGACCTGTACGACGGCGTCGAGATGGCCCGGTTCTTCTCCACCCTGATGCTGATCTCCGGGGTCGCCCCGATCATCGCGCCCCTCATCGGCGGACAGATCCTGCGGGTGACCGAGTGGCGGGGCGTCTTCCACGTCCTCGCCGTCATCGGCGTCCTGCTCACCGTCGTGGTGTGGCGGTTCCTCGGCGAGACGCTGCCGCCCGAGCGGCGGCACTCCGGCGGGGTCGGCGAGGCGCTGCGCACCATGCGCGGACTGCTCGCCGACCGGGTCTTCACCGGCTACATGCTGGCCGGCGGGCTCGCCTTCGCCGCGCTCTTCGCGTACATCTCGGCCTCGCCGTTCGTCGTCCAGGAGATCTACGGCGCCTCGCCGCAGACCTTCAGCCTCCTCTTCGGGCTGAACTCCATCGGGCTCGTCGCCGTCGGCCAGATCAACGGCAAGCTGCTCGTCGGACGGGTCAGCCTCGACAAGGCGCTCGGCCTGGGCCTCGGCGTGATCCTGCTCGCGGCGGTGGCGCTGGTCCTGCTGACGAGCGGCGTGTTCGGCGAGCCCGGTCTGGTGCCGGTCGCGGCGGGGCTGTTCGTGCTGATGTCGGCGATGGGGCTCGCGCTGCCGAACACCAACGCGCAGGCCCTGATGCGCACCCCGCACGCGGCGGGCTCCGCCTCCGCGCTGCTCGGCACCTCCTCCTTCCTGGTCGGGGCGGTGGCCTCGCCGCTCGTCGGGATCGCGGGGGAGGCGACGGCCGTCCCGATGGCCGTGGTCCAGCTGGTCTGCGCGGTCGCGGCCCTCGGCTGCTTCCTGGGACTGTGCCGTCCCTGGCGGACCCCGGCAGCCGCTTAGGGCGTGTGTCGGAAGTCCCGTCTGGCTGGGGGCGCCTGGCACGCGCTCCCCCGTAGCCCTTCGGGCACGGGAGGTGCCCCCACGCCGCGTTGTCGGTCGTCGGCGCAGCCCGCTGCGCTCTCTCCCCCTGCGCCTGGCGGCGCGGGAGGTGCCCCCATCCTCCGCCTTGCGATCGCACGCACCAGACGCCCCCGGCCCCGCCCTGCGGGCGGACGACGCTACTTCCGACACGCGCCCTAAAATACGGGGGTGAACGCCGCACCCCCGCCCCCTCCCACCGCCGACGCGCTGCGCGCCGCCCTCGCCGGGCTCCTCGACGGGCTGCCGCCGCGGCAGGCCGCCCAGGCCGTCGAGCGGCTGATCGCCAACTACCGCGGGACCACCCCGACCGACGCCCCGGTCCTGCGCGACCGCTCCGACGTCGCCGCGTACGCCGCGTACCGCATGCCGGCGACGTTCGAGGCGGTACGGGCGTCGCTCGACGCCCTGCGGGACGCGGCGCCCGACTGGGAGCCCGCCACGCACACCGACATCGGCGGCGGCACGGGCGCGGCGAGCTGGGCCGTCGCGGAGGCCTGGGAGGGTACGGCGCGCACGACCGTCCTCGACTGGGCCGAGCCGGCGCTCGCCCTCGGACGGGAGCTGGCCGACGGGGCCTTCGACGCGGAGTGGCGGCGGGCCAGGATCAGCGGCTCCCTGACGCTGGACGACACGGACCTGGTGACGGTGTCGTACGTCCTGAAGGAGCTGACCGAGTCCGACCGCCGGGCGGTCGTCGCCGAGGCGGCGCGGGTGGCGCGGGCGGTCGTGATCGTCGAGCCCGGGACGCCCGACGGCTACGAACGGATCATCGCGGCCCGCACGCTGCTCGTGGAGGCCGGTCTGACGGTGGCGGCGCCGTGCCCGCACAGCGGCGCCTGCCCGATCGAGCCGGGCACGGACTGGTGCCACTTCGCGGCGCGGGTCAGCCGGTCGTCGCTGCACCGGCAGGTCAAGGGCGGCTCGCTGCCGTACGAGGACGAGAAGTTCAGCTACGTCGCCGCGACCAGGTTCCCGGTGGACCCGGCCGCCGCCCGGGTCGTCCGCAGGCCCCAGATCCGCAAGGGCCAGGTCCTGCTCGACCTCTGCGGGCCGGACGGCCTCGCCCGGGAGACGGTCACCAAGCGCCACGGGACGCTGTACAAGGCGGCACGGGACGCGGAGTGGGGCGACGCCTGGCCCCCGGAATGAGGCCGGACGCCACCCCACGCGGTGCGGATGACCCGGGGCGAGAACGTCAGGGCCGTGGGGCCGGGGGCCGCAGCTCCTGCGTACAGCACTTGACGCTGCCGCCGCCCTTGAGGAGCTCCATCAGGTCCATCCCCACCGGGGTGAAGCCCCGCTCCCGCAGGGGGCCGAAGAGGCCCGTCGCGGCCTGGGGGAGCAGCACGTGCCGCCCGTCGCCGACCGCGTTGAGACCCAGCGCGGCGGCGTCCTCCGCTGTCGCGATCAGCGCGTCGGGGAAGAGGCGGGCCAGGACGGCCCGGCTGCCGGGGGAGAAGGCGCCGGGGTAGTACATGATCTCGTCGCGCGTGTCGTCCAGGACGCACAGGGCGGTGTCCAGGTGGTAGTAGCGCGGGTCCACCAGGTCGAGGCCGATCACCGGGCGGCCGAAGAACTCCTGCGCCTCGCCGTGCGACAGCGGGCTGGCGCGGTAGCCCCGGCCGGCCAGGATCCACGACGAGGTCACCGCGAAGTCGCCCTCGCCTTCGTTGACGTGCTCAGGCTCGCGCACGTCGGTGTAGCCGTGCGTACGGAACCAGTCCAGGTGCGCGGCCGCCTCGCCCGCGCGCTCCGGGTAGGCGAACCTGGCGCCGAGCACCCGGCCGTCCACCACGGTCGCCCCGTTCGCGGCGTAGACCATGTCCGGCAGGGCGGGGTCCGGTTCGAGCAGCTCGACGGTGTGGCCGAGCGAGCGGTAGCGGTCCACCAGGTCCTCCCACTGGGCGAGGGCGAGCGGCAGATCCACCGGTTTCGTGGGGTCCATCCAGGGGTTGATGGAGTACGTCACCTGGAAGTGCGTGGGTGGGCACATCAGATAACGGCGGGGCGAAGCCTCGCGCGGAGTGTGGCGCAATGAGGGCTCCTCACGGACGTGGGTCGGATAGGCCCCATGGTCCGCCCTCTCCGGCGTCCGCGCAGTGAACCGTTCGGGTGATTCGGCCGAATATCGGCGGGGTGTGGCGGGCGGACGCGGGGCCGCGCGGCGGATCGACGGGACCGCGCGGCGAGGCGGCGTACCTCCCCTCCCTTCCGCACCACCCCTCTCGCGAGACGTGCCGTCTCGCAGGCTGTTAGATTGGGCCCATGCCCGACACCAAGGCGCCCGACGCCTCCCGCCGCAGCGAGCGCTCCCGCCGCGCGATCTTCGACGCCGCCCTCGCCCTCGTCTCGGAGGCCGGCTACGCCAGGACCACCATCGAGGGCATCGCCGCCCGCGCCGGTGTCGGCAAGCAGACGATCTACCGCTGGTGGCCCTCCAAGGCCGCCGTCCTCCTCGACGCCTTCCTCGACCTCGCCGCCCGGGCCGAGGAAGCCCTCGGAGGCGAGGCCGGCAGTGAGATCCCCGACACCGGCGACCTCGCCGCCGACCTGTCGTACGTCCTGCGCGCCACGGTCGACGAGCTGAACGACCCCGTCTACGACGGCCCCTCCCGCGCCCTGGCCGCCGAGGGCATCGTCAACCCCGAGCTCGGCGCCCGGTTCGTGGAACGGCTCCTCGAACCCCAGCTCCAGTACTACGTACGCCGCATCGAGCGGGCCCAGGCCGCCGGGGACGTCGACCCGGACGTCGACCCCCGTATCGCCCTCGAACTCCTGGTCGGCCCCCTGAACCACCGCTGGCTCCACCGCACCCTGCCGCTGACCCACGCCTACGCCGACACCCTCGTGCGGTACGTGCTGCGCGGGCTCGCGCCGCGGGGTTGACCCACCCCGGTTGGGCGGTCCGGTCACCCGGAGCGCAGGATGGTGGGACCATGGGCAGAGCCGAACGGGCGAGCACGAGGTGTGAGGGGATAGATGGGCGACGGTATCGGCCGCTACCGCGGCACGGAGAGCAAGCTCCCACAATGGCTGCGCAGGCGCCCCAAACGCACGGGCCCCGCCGAAGACGAGAACAGCCGCGAGACGCTGCTCCTGGCCACCGCCGCCGCTGGAATGCCCCTCGCCCCCGCCGCGTACCCCGTCGGCTACCGCTGCTCCTGTGAACGCATCGGCTGTCCCACCCCGGCCCGGCACCCCGTTTCCTTCGCCTGGCAGACCCAGTCGACCACCGACCGCGCCCAGATCGAGCGCTGGGCCCACGCCCAGCCCGAGGCGAACTTCGTCACCGCCACCGGCATGGTCCATGACGTCCTCGACGTCCCCCTCCGGGCCGGCCGCGCCGCGCTGGAGCGCCTGCTCGCCGACGGCGTCGACGTGGGCCCCGTCGCCGAGGCGGGCGAGAGTGCGGGCGACGGCGGCCGGATGCTCTTCTTCACCGCCACCCGGGGCACCCCCGAGGACGAGGACGAGTGGTGGCCCTGCGAGCTGGACTGCCACCCCGAGACCATGGACGAGCACCCGGGGCTGCGCTGGCACTGCCGCGGCAGCTATGTGCTCGTACCGCCCGCGCGCCTGCTCGGTGACGAGGACGCACAGCCGTCCGTCGCCTGGGTCCGCGGCCCCGAGCACGCCCTGCCGGACCCGCTGAACCTCCTGGAGACCCTCACCGAGGCCTGCGCCCGGCACGCCGCCGTCCAGACGGAAGAGGAACGCCGCACCGACCACGAGGCCGCCTGGCCCCTGGGCCGCTAGGGAGCCTCTTGCCGAGCTTGCCGGGGTCGCCTGATCGACAAGGCACCCCCTAGGGGGCGCGTCTCAGGGCGTGTACCGAAGTCCCGTCCGGCCTGCTTCCGGGTGGCCCTGCGGGCAGGGGAGGCGCCCCCACTCGTGGGCCGGACACGACCCTAGGACCCGACCGCCGCCGTCACGCCCTGGAGGCGGCTCACGACCGTGATGCCGTCCCGGTCCGCGCCCACCGGCTTCGCCAGGACCGCCTGGCTCGTCACCCACTCCTTCGTGACCGTGTTCCTCACCTCACCGGTCATCAGGGCCTTCACCTCGGGCCCCACCTTCGGCCGGTAGCCCTGCGCGGCCGTCTGCCGCTCGAAGAAGCGCGTCGCGAAGAACACCAGCGCCCCGCCGTCCTCCGTCGCCAGGGCCAGCGGCGCGAAGTCCCCGGAGTTCTCGGCCCGGTCCAGATATTGCGTCGCGAGCCCCGCCCGCTTCGCCGACCGCTGCCGCTGCTCGCGCCACGCCGTCGTGTGCGGACCCGCCGCGAACGGCGCCTGCTCGCCCCCCTGCAGGAAGGCGGTGAACCTCCCGCCCAGATCCTTTGGCGCGACCACGAGCCGCCCCGAGTCCGCCGGGACCGGCACCGCGTAGCCGCCGTCCGCCGCGAACACCGGGATCTCGTCCGGCGTCAGCACCGACAGATAGGCGACCTCCCACAGCTGGTCGGCGCCGTTGCGCACGAAGACCAGGAGCCAGCGGTTGTCCCCCGCGCCCTGGTCGGTGTCCCGGTTGGAGTCGGTGTCCGCCACGAACCAGCGCGGCCAGCCCGCCTTCCTCGGCACCACGAACTTCGCGTCGGTCAGCTCCAGCGGCCGGTGGTTCGCGTTGTTGCCCGGGCTGGTCACCGAACGGGACTTCAGACCCGCCTGGTTGATCTCGCCCAGCGGACCGGTGACCCGGCCCGCGGAGAAGGCCGGATCGTTCGCCTGGTCGGACTTGTTGTACGCGGCCGTGAAGTCGGCGAGCGCCTGCTCGGCCTCGGACTTCGTCGCCGCCGGCAGCAGTTCCAGCTCGCCGTGCACCGTCACGCAGCCGCTCGCCGCCAGCGCCAGCACCGTCGTCGTCACGACCGCCGTCAGCGGTCGCCGCCGCCTCAGCCTTCTCATCGGTTGCCTTCTGCCCCTCGACCCGCTCGTCCCTCTCGGACGGACCCGACCCTACCGGGGCCAGGAACAGGGTGAGCGTCGGGATCAGATAGAGCGCCCACACCGTGACCTGAAGGACCGTCGGGTCGGGCTGGAAGTCGAAGACGCCCTTCAGGAGCGTGCCGTACCAGCTGTCCGGCGGGATCGTGGCCGACGCGAGGATGCAGACGACCAGGCCGGCCTCCGGGCCCTCGCGCAGGTCGATCAGATAGTTGCCGAACACGCCGGCTCCCTCAAGCAGGGCGATTTGTCCGTGATGGCCGGCGAGGCGCGACGGGCGGCGCGCCGGTGCGGGGAGGCCGTCTCCGGTGGACCGGCGGAAAAGGCCGCCCGAATGCTTGAATTCCGCCATGAACACGTCCGATCGGTACCGCGCCACCACCACCGACATCGACGTCCTGCGCGTCTTCTGCGCGGGCGACGGCCGGTACGGCAACGCCCTCGGGGTCGTACGCGACGGGCGGGCCCGCCCCGACGAGGCGTCCCGGCAGGCGCTCGCCAAGGAACTCGGCTTCAGCGAGACGGTGTTCGTGGACGATCCGGAGCGCGGGGACGTCGACATCTACACCCCGGGCACCCGGCTGCCCTTCGCCGGACACCCGCTGGTCGGCGCCGCCTGGCTGCTCGACCTGGAGGTCGTCCGCCCGCCGGCGGGCGAGGTGTGGGTGACCGGTGACGGCGAGTTCACCTGGATCGAGGCCCGCGCCGAGTGGGCCCCGGCGCGCACCCTGCGGCAGTACGGCTCCGCGGCCGAGGTCGACGCGCTCGACGTGCCGGGGCCGGGGGAGTGGGTCTACGCCTGGGCCTGGGCGGACGAGGCCGCGGGCCGGGTCCGGGCGCGGGCGTTCCCGGGCCGTGGGGACGGCGTCGACGAGGACGAGGCGACCGGCGCGGCGGCCCTGCTGCTCACGGCGGCCCTCGGCCGGGCCCTGAACATCACGCAGGGCCGGGGGTCGCAGATCCTGACGGCCCCCGGCCCGGACGGCGTGATCGAACTGGGCGGACGGGTCCGCCTGGAGCGGACCCTCGTGCTGCCCCTCTGATCCGTACCCCTCTGCCCGTGCCCTTCTGATTCGCTCCGCCCGGACCGCTCGGCTCTGATCCGCTTCCCGGCGGCTACGCGCTGAGCGGGAACTCGCTCCCCAGCTCACGGAAGACGGCGCCGTTGAAGTCGAACGCGCGCTTGCACTCGTCGACGATCCGCTGCTTCTCCAGGTCGTCGGCGTTCACACCGTCGAGCAGCTCGCGGTACCCCCGCTTGAAGGCCGCCGGGTTGGCGATCTCCTCGAAGACGTAGAACCGGACGCCGTCGCCCTTGCGCGCGAAGCCCCAGGTCCGCTCCGCCTTGTCCCGGATGATCTGGCCGCCCGAGAGGTCGCCGAGATAGCGGGTGTAGTGGTGCGCCACATACCCGGCCGGCCAGGCGCGGGCGCACTCGGCCACCCGTTCGGCGTAGGCGGCGGTCGCGGGCAGCGGCGAGAGCGCGGCGCGCCAGTCCGGCCCGCGGAGGTGGGCGAGGTCCTGCTCCAGCGCGGCCGTACGGAACAGCTCCGGCTGTATGAACGGCCCGGCGACCGGGTCGTCCTTCAGCGCCTCGGCGCCGTCCTCCAGGGCGCGGTAGACGAACCAGAGCTGCTCCGTGTAGCGCGCGTACGCGTCCACGGCCAGCCGGCCGCCGAGGAGGTCGCTCATGAAGGTCGACGTCTCGGCCTCGGTGTGCTGCTCGTGCGAGGCGGTGCGGATGAGCGTCGAGAAGGGCGTGTCCAAGGCGAGCCTCCGGGGCCGAACGACCGATGGGGACGGGAACCTGCTCAGATCCTGCTACTTAGGCTTACCTAAGTCAATTGGTTCCCGACCGCCTGTCGGTAAAAAGCTACCCCGCGAACGCGTCAGGGCAACGTGAGAATCTCGGCCCCGGAGTCCGTCACGACCAGCGTGTGCTCGAACTGCGCCGTCCGCTTCCGGTCCTTCGTCACCACGGTCCAGCCGTCGTCCCACATGTCGTACTCGTGCGTGCCCAGCGTCAGCATCGGCTCGATGGTGAACGTCATGCCGGGCTGGATGACGGTGGTCGCGTGCGGGGAGTCGTAGTGCGGGATGATCAGACCGGAGTGGAAGGACGAGTTGATGCCGTGTCCGGTGAAGTCGCGCACGACGCCGTAGCCGAAGCGCTTGGCGTACGACTCGATGACCCGGCCGATGATGTTGATCTGCCGGCCCGGCTTCACGGCCTTGATGGCGCGGTTCAGCGACTCCCGGGTCCGCTCCACCAGCAGCCGCGACTCCTCGTCGACGTCGCCGCAGAGGTAGGTGGCGTTGTTGTCGCCGTGCACGCCGTGGATGTACGCCGTGACGTCGAGGTTCACGATGTCGCCGTCCCGCAGGACGGTCGAGTCGGGGATGCCGTGGCAGATGACCTCGTTGACCGAGGAGCAGAGCGACTTCGGGAAGCCGCGGTAGCCGAGGGTGGAGGGGTACGCCCCGTGGTCGCACATGAAGTCGTGCGCGACCCGGTCCAGTTCGTCCGTGGTCACACCCGGCGAGATGTGCTTGGCGGCCTCCTCCATCGCCTGCGCGGCGATGCGGCCGGCGATCCGCATCCGCTCGATGGTGTCGGAGTCCTGCACCTCAGGGCCCGAATACGGGGTAGGAGCGGACTTGCCGACGTACTCGGGACGGCGGATGGCTCCGGGAACGGAGCGGTGGGGGGAGAGCTCCCCCGGTTCGAGAAGCGACTGGCCAGACATACCAGCGAGTCTAACGACCGCGTCTGGGGCAGCATGGCGACAGAGGAAGGAGCCGACGATGGCCCTGTTCAAGAAGCGCACGGCGGGCAAGGCGGGCGAGTGGTACTACTGCCTGGAGCACAAGAAGGTCGAGGAGGGACCGGAGTGCCCCTCCAAGAACCGCTTCGGCCCCTACCCGAGCCGTGAGGAGGCCTCCCACGCGATGGAGACCGCGCGGGAGCGCAACCAGGAGTGGGAGAACGACCCCAAGTGGCACGACTCCTCCAGGGCGGACGGCGCTCAGGAGTAGCCGGGCCCCGGACGCGGGCCCGCCGGGCGGGCGCGGGTCGCGCGGACCGGCCGGTCAGGCCGGGGCTCCGGCCCCGGCCTCCTCCGTGCCGCGCCCCGTCCCGTGGTCGGGGCCCGGGCCCTGCCGGTCGCGGTCCTCCTCCTGGCGGGCCTTGCGGCGCGCCGCGTCCTCGTCCGTCGTCGCGTCGTAGGTGAGGAGCTTCGGCAGGGCGAGGCAGAGCAGGCCCACGGAGGCGACACAGGCGACGCCGCCGGTCCACACCGCCGCGCGCGTGCCCGTCCAGCCGGCCATGGCGCCCGCGCGGGCCTGCCCGAGCTGCGGACCGACGCTGTACGACAGGACCTCGATGCCGGCCAGCCGGCCGCGCAGCTCCTCGGGGATCGTCTGGTTCCAGATCGTGGAGCGGCCCAGACCGCTCAACATGTCCCCGGCGCCCGCGAAGCCCAGGCAGAGCAGCACGAGCCACACGTTGGAGAACCAGCCCGCGGCGGCGATCGCCAGCCCCCAGCCGGCCGCGCCGCACACCACGAGCAGCCCGTGCCGCCGGATCCTCGACGTCCAGCCGCTGGTCAGCCCCAGCACGAGCGAGCCGACCGAGCCCGCCGCGTACATCAGACCGAGTGACCACTCCGCGTCCAGCTCGTCCGCGAGGAACGGGAAGATCGTGTTCGGGAAGGCGAAGAACATCGCCGCGAGGTCGATGGCGTACGTGCCCAGCAGCACCGGCCGCGACCAGGCGTACCGCGCGCCCTCCGCGATCCCGCGCAGCGAGGGCTTCTCGGCGTCGTGCGCGGGCGGCGCGGGGGCCAGCCGGCGGCAGAGCAGCACGGAGACGGCGAAGCCGGCGACCGTGACGCCGTACGCCGTCGCGTGCCCGGCGTACGCCACCACCAGGCCGGCCAGTGCCGGTCCCGCGATCGCGCCCATCTGCCAGCGCAGCGAGTTCAGGGCGGCCGCGGCCGTCTGGTGCTCGTGCGGCACGATCCGGGCCATCAGGGAGTCCAGGGCCGGCCGCTGGAGACCGGCCAGCGCGGAGACACCGGCCGCGACGACGTACAGCGGCCAGAGCATGGGGGACGGGAGCATCGCGTTGACCAGCAGGATCAGGGCAAGCAGCCCCAGCCCCGCCTCGGTCGCGACGATCACCTTGCGCCGGTCGACGGCGTCGGCGAGCGCGCCGCCGTAGAGCCCGAACACGATCAGCGGCACCAGCTCGACGAGCCCCATCGCGCCGACGGCGAACGGCGAACCCGTCAGGTCCTTGATCTGCAGCGGCAGGGCGATCAGCGCCATGAAGCTGCTGAAGTACGTGACCAGGCC
Source organism: Streptomyces sp. NPDC048353 (assembly GCF_055587165.1). Classification (NCBI taxonomy): domain Bacteria; kingdom Bacillati; phylum Actinomycetota; class Actinomycetes; order Kitasatosporales; family Streptomycetaceae; genus Streptomyces; species Streptomyces sp. NPDC048353. Next base: position 775,606 of record NZ_JBVJGU010000001.1, read on the forward strand.
CTGGATCCACAGCAGCCGGAAGTCGGCCGAGGCCCGCCACGGAGCGGGGTCGGGCAGCAGGGAGGAGAGCTTCGGCATCACGAGCGGCCATGCTCCGTGGGCCCGGGCATCGAGGGCAAACCGTTTTTTCCCGCAGGGTGCTCCGGGCCGCCGCCGGACCGCCGACCCCGGGCCGGCGGACCGCTACCAGCGCGGCGGCGGTGGCGCCGTCAGATGGTCCGCCAGCCGGGAGAGACGGTCACGGAAACGGCGGCGCCCGCGCGGCGACGTCAGGCTGTTCTCGCCCGCCGCCGCGCTCACCAGGTGCTGGACCAGGTCCAGATCGACGTCGGCCGTCGCGCCCACCACCAGCGCCTCATGGGCCAGACCGCGCACCTCCGGGTCCCCGCGGTCCAGGGCCAGGACCGTCGCCCCCGCCCGCCGGGCGTCGTGGACGCGTTCCAGGAGCCCGGCGCCCGGCCGCTCGGGCGCCACCATCAGCAGCGTCGCCCCGCGCCCCGCCGACTCCAGGCGGCCGAGCCCCACCGCCAGATGCGCCGGGTCTCCCGGCCGCGCCCGGTGCCGTACGAGGGTCGGCGCCAGCTCCGGCAGTCCCGACCAGGCCGCCTCGTCCACCAGGTGCGCCGCCAGGTGCCACGGCTCGTACTCCTCCGTCCCGACCAGGAGCAGGCCGCCCCGGTGCGGCACCACGGACGACCGGAGGGCGCCCGCGAACCGCCGGGCGGCCCGCGGCCACTCGGTCCCGGCGAGCACGTCCCGCAGCAGTGCGACGCGTACGGCATCCATGGAGCCGCATCCTGCCGCAGCCGGACCGGGCGCGGGGCCGGTTGCCGGGGGTTCCACCCGGAAGGGACGGGGACCCGACCGACCGGCCAGTAATGTCGGGGCCATGACTTCCACGAACCCCACCCCCGCGCCCAAGGACCCCTGGGACCTCCCCGACGTGTCCGGACTCGTCGTCGGCGTCCTCGGCGGCACCGGCGACCAGGGGCGCGGCCTCGCCTATCGCCTCGCCAAGGCCGGCCAGAAGGTGATCATCGGCTCGCGCGCCGCCGACCGCGCCGAAGCGGCGGCAGGCGAGCTCGGTCTCGGCGTCGAGGGCGCGGACAACGCCGAGTGCGCCCGCCGCAGCGACATCGTGATCGTCGCCGTTCCGTGGGACGGACAAGCCAGGACGCTGGAGTCCCTGCGGGAGCAGCTCGCCGGCAAGCTCGTCGTCGACTGCGTCAACCCCCTCGGCTTCGACAAGAAGGGCGCCTACGCCCTCAAGCCCGAGGAGGGCTCGGCCGCCGAGCAGGCCGCCGCGCTGCTCCCGGACTCCCGGGTCGCCGCCGCCTTCCACCACCTCTCCGCCGTCCTCCTCCAGGACGCCTCCCTCGACGAGATCGACACCGACGTCATGGTCCTCGGCGAGGAGCGCGCCGACGTCGAGATCGTCCAGGCGCTCGCCGGCCGGATCCCCGGCATGCGCGGCGTCTTCGCCGGCCGGCTGCGCAACGCCCACCAGGTCGAGTCGCTCGTCGCCAACCTGATCTCCGTCAACCGCCGGTACAAGGCCCACGCGGGCCTGCGCGTCACCGACGTCTGAGCGCTCCCGGGCATGGGGGACACTGGACGGGCACTCAGCCGTACCCGGACAGGAGCCGACCCCCATGCCCCGCCTCGCTCTGTACGCCCTCGCCGTCTGCGCCCTCGCGGTCGTCGCGGCCGTCGTCTCCTTCGTCTCGGGCAGCTGGCTCGGTGTGATCTGGGTGCTGCTCGCCGGCCTCTCCTCGAACATGGCCTGGTACTACCTCCGCCGCGCCAAGTCCGAGACGCGCGCCGAGGTCTAGGGTCTTCCGTTCGGACCAGGCCGGGCTCGCGGGCACCAGGGTCTTCCGGGAGTTGCACCTTCCGTAGCGGTATGTGGTCCGGTGGACCCACGTCCCTGGGGGGACCCACGTCCCGCCCCGCTGAGGAAGGCCCTGCTCGTGTTCGCGTCCTTCATCCCGCCGCGCCAGGTCAAGATCGGTGACGCGGCGGCCTTCGTCGGCACCACACCGCGGGCGATCCGTCACTACCACGAGATCGGCCTGCTCCCCGAGCCCGAGCGGGGCGGTGACGACCGCCGCCGCTACGGCTACGACGACATGATCCGGCTGCTGTGGATCCGCACGATGGCCGACGCGGGGATCGCCCTCGACGACATCCGTGACGCGTTCGCCGACACGGCTTCCGCCGGTGCCGACAGCGAGGACGGCATCGCGGTCGTCCTGGAACGGCTGGAGGAGACCCTTGTCGCCCAGGAGGCGGAGCTGCGGCGGAAGCGGACCGCCGTGCGGCGCATGCGTGCCGAAGGCAGCAGGAAGGGCCTGCTCTCCGAGCTCGTCACCAGCCGCCTCGAGAATCTTCCCGAAGGCTCCCTGCGCCAGGCGGACCTGGACAGCCTGCTGGTCACCGAGCGGATCTTCGGCCCGCTCGGTGCGGCGGTCCAGGCCACGCGTTTCGTCGCCCTGGCCACTCACCCGGATCTGCGGGAGGAATCCGACCGTGTGGATGCCGCCGAGGAGGCACTCGATGACACGATCGCTGTCGACGACCCCCGCGTGGCCCGGGTGGCCGCCGAACGGCACGCCTTCGAAAGGGTGCTGCACGCCGTCATCGAGGATTCCGGCCTGGCGCGGAGCGACGATGCGCTCTTCGACTCCTGGGACGCGTCGCACCCCGTCGCTGCCGATGAGTGTGAGGACGAGACCGGCCGGAGCTCCGGCAGGGGCAACGAGTCCATGAGCGCCTGCGAAGCCACCGGAAAAATGCCCTACGACTTCTCCCCGGCCCGCCTGCGCTGCATGGAACTGGCCGAGGAACTCGCCGCCCGCGAGTCACCCGCTTCCTAGGGGGTGTCTGACAATTCCCGCCGTCGCCGGCAGGCGGCCTCGCGGCGTCAGGTGCGTGCTCTCGGCGTGCCGGGCGTAGAGCGTCGTACTGGATGTACTTGGCTCTGCGCCCGGTGCGGCGAGAGTGCGTGCATGGCGTCGCGAGGCAGGAGGGAATTGTCAGACAGGCCCTAGGGCCGGCCTCGCGGGTCAGATCCGGCAGAGGTCCGGCTGCTCCTGCCAGAAGCGGTAGAGGTTCGAGCCGCAGTAGCGGGACAGCTCCGGCACGCCGAGCGCCCGCATCAGCGCGTCGATCGCGTCGAAGAACGCGCCGTTGACCGCCGGCACGAAGAGCAGTGCGATCACCACGAAGAAGCCGTACGGCGCGTACGGCTCGATCTGCCGCTTCACCTTGTACGAGAGCCAGGGCTCGATCACGCCGTAACCGTCCAGCCCGGGAACCGGCAGGAAGTTCAGGAGCGCGGCCGTCACCTGGAGGAACGCCAGGAACGCCAGGGCGAACTGGAAGGCGAGCGGCACGCCGTCGAGCGCGTCCAGCCAGAACGGCGCCGTGCACACGATCGCGAACAGGACGTTCGTGAGCGGGCCCGCGGCCGAGATCAGGCTGTGCTTCCACCGGCCCTTGACCCGGCCCTGCTCGATGAAGACGGCGCCGCCCGGCAGACCGATACCGCCCATGATCACGAAGAGGACGGGCAGGATGATGCTCAGGACGGCATGGGTGTAGGCGAGCGGGTTGAGCGTCAGATAGCCCTTCGCGCCGACCGTGATGTCCCCGCCGTGCAGGGCGGTGCGGGCGTGCGCGTACTCGTGCAGACAGAGCGAGACGACCCACGCCGAGGTCACGAACAGGAAGATCGCGAGCCCGGGGGAGGCCGCGAAGCCGGTCCACACGGCCCAGCCGGTGACGCCCATGACGGCGAGGATCGCCAGGAAGACCGGGCTGATCCTGCGCTCGTGGCTGCGGGTGGTGGCCGTGGACATCGGTGGGACTCCCTGGGAAGCGGCGGGTCTGAGCGGGGAACGTGCCGGAGCCGGGGTGAGTTCCTGCGGTGATCCCCGGCTCACGGAGAATAGGGCCTGTGCGCTACTCCGTCCTCGGCCCCACCCAGGTCCACACCGTCCACGGGACGCCCGTCCCGGTCGGCGGGCCGCGGCTGCGCGCCCTGCTGACCGTCCTCGCCCTCCGCCCGGGACGGACCGTTCCCGTCGCCCTCCTCGTGGACGAGGTGTGGGGCGGGGAGACGCCGGCCGACGCCGGGGCGGCGCTCCAGGCCCTGGTGGGCCGGGTACGCCGGGCCCTCGGACGGGAGGCGGTGGTCTCGGCGGACGGCGGCTACGCCCTGGCCGCGGGCCCCGACGACGTGGACGCCCACCGCTTCGAACGGCTGGCGGCGGAAGGCGTACGGGAGCTGGAGGCGGGCGACCCGGCGCGGGCCGCGGCCGTCCTCGACGAGGCGCTCGGCCTCTGGCGCGGGCCCGCCCTCGCCGACCTGCCCGACCGGGCCACGGAAGCGGCGCGCTGGGAGGCCCGCCGCCTGGACGCCCGCCGCGCCCGCTTCGGCGCGGCCCTGACCCTGGGCGAGGCGGCCGCGGCCCTCCCCGAACTGGCCGCCCTCTGCGAGGCCCACCCGCTGGACGAACCGCTCCAGGCGCTCCGCATCCGGGCCCTGCGGGACACGGGCCGCGCGGCGGAGGCGCTCCTGGCGTACGAGTCGCTCCGCCGCGAACTCGCCACCCGCCTGGGCACCGACCCCTCCCCGGCCCTCCGCGCCCTGCACGCGGAACTCCTCTCCCCGCAGGCGCCGGAGGGCACTGCGACGGCGCCGGACGGCTCCGCGGCGCCGGACGGCCGCCCCGCGCCGGCCGCGGATCCGGACAGGCGGGCCGCGCCGCACGGCTCCGGCCGCACCGCCCTCCCCGGGGCCGACGGTGGCCCGGTGCCCGCCCCGGCGGTACGGAGCCCCGGCCGGGAGCCGGAGCGCCCGGCCGGCACACCCGGGACCGGCACCCCGCTCGTCACGCCTGCCCCGTCCGTCACGCCTGCCCCGTCCGTCAAGCCTGCCCCGCCCGTCACGCCTGCCCCGCCCGCCCCGCCCTCCGTCGGCAACCTCCGTGCCCGGCTGACCAGTTTCGTCGGGCGGGAGGACGACATCGCCGCCGTACGCGACGAACTGGCGCGCGCACGGCTCGTCACGCTCCTCGGGCCCGGCGGGGCCGGGAAGACGCGGCTCTCGCAGGAGGCCGCCGAGCGGGCGGCCGGCGGCGGGGGATGGCCCGACGGGGTGTGGCTGGTCGAACTCGCCCCCGTCACCGACCCGGAGGCCGTGCCCGAGGCCGTGCTCGGGGCCGTCGGCGCGCGCGAGACCGTACTGCGGGCCGCGGGCGCCGAGGAGCTGCGCGGCGCCGACGACCCCTCGGAGCGGCTCGTCGACCACTGCGCCGGCCGCCGGATGCTCCTGCTGCTCGACAACTGCGAACACGTCGGCGGCGCGGCCGCCCGGCTCGCCGAGACCCTGCTGGCCCGCTGCCCCGGCGTGACCGTGCTCGCCACCAGCCGCGAACCGCTCGGCGTGCCGGGAGAGGCGGTCCGCCCGGTCGGCCCGCTGCCCCAGGACACCGCGCTCCGGCTCCTCGCCGACCGTGGGGCCGCCACCGGCACCGGCTTCCGCGTCGAGGACGACCCGCTGGCCGCCGACGAGATCTGCCGACGCCTGGACGGCCTCCCCCTCGCCATCGAACTGGCCGCCGCCCGGCTGCGGATGCTCACCGCGCGCCAGATCGCGGACCGCCTCGACGACCGCTTCCGCCTGCTCACCTCGGGCGCCCGCACGGTCCTGCCCCGCCAGCAGACCCTCCGCGCCGTCGTCGACTGGTCCTGGGACCTCCTGGACGCACCCGAACGCGCCGTCCTGCGCCGCCTGTCGGTCTTCACCGGCGGCTGCGACCTGGAGGCGGCGGAAGCGGTCTGCTCCACCCCAGCCCCCACCGCCTCACCCGCACCCCACGTTCTCGACGTGCTCGGCTCCCTCGTCGACAAGTCGCTCGTCATCGCCGCGCCCGTCGACGGCGGCGCCATGCGCTACCGCCTCCTGGAGACCGTCGCCGAGTACGCCGCCGAGCGGCTCGACGAGGCGGGGGAGCGGGCGGCGGCCGAGCGGCGGCACATCGTCCACTACCGCGAGGTCGCCCGCACCGGCGACCCGCGGCTCCGCGGCGCCGGGCAGATCCAAGCCATCGCCCGGTTCGGCCGCGAGTACGAGAACCTGCGCACCGCCCTGCGCCGCGCCGTCTCCGCCCGCGACGAGCACGAGGCCCTCGCCCTCGTCCACGCCCTGCTCTGGTACTGGCAGATGCGCGATCTGCGCGCCGACGCCCTGCACTGGGCCGAGGCCGTCGCCGCCCTCGGCCCCGACCCCTTCGGGCCCTCGGCGCCCCCCGTCGTACCGCTCCACGAGCCGTGCACCGCCGCCCCGCCCCCGTTCGACGAGGCCCGGCTGTGGGAGGCCCGGCGCGGAGTGCGGCTCATCGAGCTGCTCAACATGGACCACCAGGGCGGCGACTGGATCTCGCCCGACGGGATGCGGCGCCTGCGCCGGATCACCGACATGTACCCCCCGGGGCTGCCGCAGACCTGCCGACTGCCGGGCTTCTTCGTGGTGTTCGCCGTCCTGCTGACCGGTGAGGTGGGCCGCCTGCGGGAGATGCTCGACACCACCGTCGAGGCCTGCCGCGCCCACGGCTACGACTGGGACCTCGCCCACGCCCTCCGGCTGCGTGCCAACGTCTCCGCCAACCGCGCCGACTGGGCGGGCGATTCCGACGCCGACGCGGACGAGAGCCTGGCCCTCTTCGTCCGCCTCGACGACGCCTGGGGCGCGGCCGAGGCGCTCGCGGCGCGCGGCGAGGCCCGTGAGAAGCGCGGCGCGTTCGAGGAGGCGGCCGAGGACTACGTCGCCGCCATCGGCTACGCCGAACGGATCGGCGCCCAGGCCCAGAAGGTCCTGCTGCGGGCCCGGTACGCCGACATGCTCAACGCCACCGGACGGTCCGAGGAGGGCGAGGCGATCCTGCGCGAGGTCCTGGAGGCCGGAACGGCGCGCGGGCACGAGCCGATGCTCGCCGCCCGGATCTTCCTGGCGCTCCACCTCGGCCGCACCGGCCGCACCGCCGAGGCGCGCGAGCACCTCGAAGCGGTCCTGGGCGAGTTCGGCACCGAGACCCTGTCGATCTTCGGTGGGTTCACCCTCGGCATGCTGGGCTGGCTCGACAACCTGGACCGGCGGTACGAAGCGGCGCTTCCGCTCATCCGGCAGGCCCTGGAACGCGCGGAGGGTTCCCTGTCGATGCTGGTCGCCCCCCATATGCCGACGGTCCATCTGGTCACCGCCGCCTGGTCCCTGGCCGGTATCGGCGGCCCCCACGCAGAGGTCGCCGCCCGGCTGCTCGGCGCCCGCGCCGCGCTCTGCCCGGCAGGCCATGTGCCCACGCCGCCCGAGCGGGAGAGCCTGGACCAGGCCACCCGCCTGACCAGGTCCGCCCTCGGCGACGCGGCCTACGAAGCGGCGTACGCCGAAGGCGGCGGGCTCTCCCTCGGGGAGGCCGCCGCCCTGCTCGGCCGCACCGCCGACGCGATCACCGGCCCGGCCGAACCCTGACCCCGGCACCCGGACCCCGGCACCCGGACGCCGGCGCTTCCGGACCCTCGGGGCGCCGGGACGCCCGGCGCTCCCGTACGGCTCAGGTCTTCTTGCGGAACTTGGCGACCGCGAGCGGCGCCGTGACGACCGTGATGAGCAGCGCCCAGCCGAGCGTCATCCACACCGACTCGGCGACCGGACCGCCGTTGATGAGGTTCCGCGCCGCGTCGGCGAGGTTGGACAGCGGGTTGTAGTCGGTGAACGTCTCCAGCCAGCCGGGCATCGAGGTCGGCGGGGCGAAGATCGACGAACCGAACTGGAGCGGCATCAGCACGATCATGGCCATCCCCTGGACCGCCTGCGCCGTCTTCAGGGTGAGCCCGAGCAGGATGAAGATCCACATCAGTGAGGCGCCGAACACCGTGGACAGGCCGATCGCGGCGAAGAGGTCCACGACCGAGGTCCGGATCTCCAGACCGAGCAGGAAGCCCATGCCGAGCAGGATCGCGACGGCGACCAGCATCCGGCCGATCTCGACGACGATCTTCGCGATGAGGACGGAGGACCGGGCGATCGGCATCGTCCGGAACCGGTCCATGACCCCCTTCTTGAAGTCGTCGTTGATCCCCGTGCCGACGGCCATGGCGATGTTCATGCCCATCATCGCCATCAGGCCCGGGACGACGTAGTTCACGTACTCCTGGTTGTTGCCCTTGCCGGAGATCGCGCCGCCGAAGACGTACACGAACAGCAGGACGAAGATGATCGGCATCAGGACGACGTCGAACATCGACTCGGGGTCCTGCTTGATCTGCAGCGCGTTGCGCCGGACCAGCGCGCCGATGTGACGGAGGTTGGCCCGCAGGCCGATCCGGCCCTCGCCGCTCGGCCCGCGCGCCGGGGCGGGGCCCGGCGTCTCGACGGGGGACTCGGTGAGCTGTGTGGTCGTGGTGGCGCTCACGCGGCGACCTCCTCGGGAATCGCGTCGGACAGGGACGTCTTCTGGCCGGTGATGGCCAGGAACACCTCGTCCAGGCTGGGCAGATGGGTTCCGATGTGGGCGATGCCGAAGCCGCGCGCACCGAACAGGCCGACGACCGCGGTCAGCTGCTCGTCGCTGAGGATCGGCACGTACAGCGCGCCCTCGTCGGGGACGACGGTCGAGCCGGCGATGCCGTCGAGACCGGTCTCGCGCAGCGCGTCGGCCATGGCCGACAGCTGGGAGGGGTCGACGGGGCGGACCTTCAGGGTCCGGCCGCCGACCCGCGCCTTCAACTCGTCGACCTGGCCGTTGGCGATGACCCGGCCGCGGTCGATCACGGTCAGCTCGTCGGCGAGCTGCTCGGCCTCCTCCATGTACTGGGTGGTGAGCAGGACGGTCACCCCCTCCGCGACCATCCGCTGCACCTCTTCCCAGACTTCGTTGCGGGTGCGCGGGTCGAGGCCGGTGGTGGGCTCGTCCAGATAGAGGACGGCCGGCTGCCCGATCATCGAGGCGGCCAGGTCGAGCCGGCGGCGCATACCGCCGGAGTAGTTCATCGCCGGCCGCTTGGCGGCCTCCGTGAGCGAGAAGCGCTCCAGGAGTTCGTCGGCGCGGCGCCGGGCGTCCCCCCGGGACAGGTCGAGCAGCCGCCCGATCATGTAGAGGTTCTCCCAGCCGGAGAGCTTCTCGTCGACCGAGGCGTACTGCCCGGTGAGGCCGATGGTGCGGCGGAGCTGCCGGGGCTGGCGCACCACGTCGTACCCCGCGACGACGGCGGTGCCGGCGTCCGGGACGATCAGGGTGGAGAGGCAGCGGACGAGCGTGGTCTTGCCGGCGCCGTTGGGGCCGAGGACACCCAGGACCGTGCCCTCGCGGACATCGAGGTCGACCCCGTCGAGGGCCTTCGTCTCGCCGTAGTGCTTCACGAGGCCTCGTACCTCGACGGCGTTGCGTGCGGATCGCGTCATGGCCCTACTACATCAGCCGCCACTGACAAAGCACCGACAGGCGTCCGACAGCCCGCCCGCAGCCACCGACGCACCACCGACGCACCGCCGTCCCGCGGCTCGGGCCGCGACGGCCGACAGCCCGCCGATGGGGGATGTCGGCGGGCTGTCGTTGGTGCCGCGATGGCTAGTGGAAGGTGTGCTCCTCCGCGGGGAACGCCCCGCCGGCCACGTCGTCCGCGAAGGCGCGCGCGGCGTCGCCGAGCGTCCGGCGCAGGTCGGCGTACTGCTTGGTGAACCGCGGCACCTTGCCGCCGGTCAGCCCGGCCATGTCCGTCCAGACGAGGACCTGGGCGTCGGTCTCGGGCCCGGCCCCGATGCCGATGGTGGGGATGTGCAGGGAGCGGGTGACCTCGGCGGCCAGCTCGGCCGGTACGAGTTCCAGGACGACCGCGAACGCGCCCGCGTCCTGCGCGGCCTTGGCGTCGCTGAGCAGCCGGTGGGCGGCCTCGTCGCTCCGGCCCTGCACGCGGTAGCCCATGGTGTTGACGGACTGCGGGGTCAGGCCCAGGTGCGACATGACGGGGATGCCGGCCTGGACGAGCAGCTCGGTCTGCGGCAGCGACCGCTCGCCGCCCTCCAGCTTGACCGCCCCGACTCCGGCGTCCTTGACGAGCCGGGTGGCGTTGCGCAGGGCCTGGACGGGCCCTTCCTGGTACGAGCCGAAGGGGAGGTCGCCGACCACGAGGGCGCGCTTGGTGCCCCGTACGACGGCGGCGGAGAGCAGCGTCATCTCGTCCATCGTGACGGGCACGGTGGTGTCGTAGCCGAGGTGACAGTTGCCCATGGAGTCGCCCACCAGGACGACCGGGATGCCGGCCTCGTCGAAGACGGAGGCGGTCATCGCGTCATAGGCGGTGAGCATGGGCCACTTCTCGCCGCGGGTCTTCGCGGCGGCGATGTCGTGGACGGTGATGCGGCGTGTGCCCGTCCCGCCGTACAGCGCCTTGCTGCTGTCGGGGGACTGCTTCGGGGCAGCCTGAAGCGTCATGGTGAACGGCTCCTTCGTCATCTCGAGGCGCCCTCACGGCGTCCCCGGACCACATCCATGGTGGCACTTCGTGCCGGAGCGGGGGAAGTGGCGCGGAGTGGCGCTGTTCACACGACGGCAACGATGGCGCAAAGTCGAGCAAAGAATTTCCCCAGGATTCCTATACGAGACGGTCTCGTATCGAAATGCGATCTAGCCTGGACCACATGTCTCAGCCGTCCACCACCGCCCCCGCGCCCCCGTCCCGCGTCTCCGAGGCGGTCCACCGCCGCCGGTGGGCGATCCTCGCGGCCCTCATGCTCAGCCTGCTGATCGTCGTCCTCGACAACTCGATCCTGAACGTCGCGGTCAAGACGATCGCGGCCCCCGCCCCCACCGGCATCGGCGCCACGCAGAGCGAGCTGGAGTGGGCGATCAACTCCTACACGCTCGTCTTCGCGGGCCTGCTCTTCACCTCCGGCCTCCTCGGCGACCGGCTCGGCCGCAAGAAGGTCCTGCTCTTCGGCCTCACGGTCTTCGGCGTCGGCTCCGCCCTCGCCGCGGTCTCCGGCTCGCCCGCCGAGCTCATCGGCTACCGAGCGGTCATGGGCTTCGGCGCCGCCTTCGTGATGCCGGCCACCCTCGCGATCCTGATGAACGTCTTCGAGCGCGACGAGCAGCCCAAGGCCATCGGCATCTGGGCGGGCAGCGTCGGCCTGGCGATCGCGATCGGCCCGATCACCGGCGGCATCCTGCTCGAACACTTCTGGTGGGGCTCGATCTTCCTCGTCAACGTCCCCGTCGTGCTCCTCGCCCTGGCGCTGATGATGTGGCTGGTTCCGGACTCGAAGGACCCGAAGCCGGGCCGGATCGACGTACCGGGCGTGCTGCTGTCCGTCGTCGGCCTCGTCCTGCTCGTGTACGGGATCATCCGCGGCGGCGAGCTGGCGAGCTTCACGGACGCCACGGTCCTCGCGCCGCTCCTCGCCGGGCTGGCGGTCCTCGTCGGCTTCGTGCTGTACGAGCGGCGCAGCGACCATCCGGCGATCGACATGGCGTACTTCCGGAAGCCGGCGTTCTCCGCCGCCGTCGCCGCGATCGCCCTGGTCTTCTTCGCGCTGATGGGCGTGACCTTCTTCTCCGCCTTCTACCTCCAGAGCGTGCGCGGCTACAGCGCGCTGGAGTCCGGGCTGCTGATCCTGCCGCTGGCCGTCGCCCAGATGGTCTTCGCGCCGCGCGCCCGGCTGGTGGTGGAGCGCTTCGGCGCCCGGGTGGTGTGCACGGCGGGCATGCTGGCGGTCGCGTTGGGCCTGGCGGCCTTCACCTTCTTCGACGCGTCGACGCCGGTCTGGGTCCTGGAGATCGTCTTCTTCCTCCAGGGCGCCGGGATGGCCCACATCATGCCGCCGGTGACCGTGTCGGTGATGCAGACCCTGCCCCGGGAGAAGGCCGGCTCCGGCTCGGCGATCAACAACACCTTCCGGCAGGTGGGCGGGGCGCTGGGCGTCGCCGTCCTCGGCTCGGTGCTCTCCACGACGTACCGGGGCGAGATCGAGGGACACCTGGGGGCGCTGCCGCCGGCGCTGCGGGCGACGGCGGGCGAATCGATCGAGGCGACCCTCGGCGTCGCCGAGAAGCTGGGCCCGGCCGGGAGGTCTCTGGTGGCCCCGGCCCAGGAGGCCTTCCTGGACGCGATGCACGTGACGGCGATCGGCTCGGCGGCGGTCGCCCTGATCGGCGCGGTCGTGGTGGCGCTGTTCCTCCCCGGTCGCACCCCGACGGCCGGCGGGCCCGCGGGCGCCGACGGCCCGGGGTCCGGCGGTACGGCGGGCCCGGGCGACGCACGGCGGTACGGCGGCGGTACGGCGGGCCCGGGTGACGCGCGGAAGGACGGCGGCGGTACGACGGGCCCGGGGGCCGTGGCGGGCGGCACGCCGGGTCCCGCCGGCTCGCGGCCCTCGGTGCCGGGGCCCTCCGCCGGGGCGGGAGAATCGGTACGGCGGTGACCCGCGCCCCCCGCGCGGCGGCGAGAACGGTGAGAGGTGGAGCGGAACGTGTCCCTGGATGACGGCGGAGCCCCGGAAGACCCGCGCGACGAGCGGCACCCGCCGGCGCCCCCGGCCCCCGGCGCCGGGGCCGCCCCCGCCCCCCGGCGCGGGCGGCCGCGCAGCGAAGGGGTGGAGGAGGCCGTGTTCGCGGCGGCGGTCGCGCTGCTGGAGGACGGGATACCGCTCGCCGATCTCTCCATCGAGAAGATCGCCCGCGGCGCGGGCGTCGGCAAGGCCACCATCTACCGCCGGTGGCCCGGCAAGGAGGAGCTCTTCGTCGACCTGCTGCGCTCCGTCGAACCCCCGGACCCGGTGCTGCCCGGCACCTCCGTCCGGGACGATCTCGTCACCCTGCTCGAAGCGCTGCGGCGGCGCGGCCTGGCCAAGCGGACCTCCGCCCTGCTCCACAACGTGTTCTCGCAGATGCAGTCGTATCCCCGGCTCTGGGACGCGTACCACCACACCGTCATCGAGCCCCGCCGCCGGATGGGCCTCGACGCGCTGCGGCGCGGGGTGGAGACCGGGGAGATCCGCGCCGACCTCGACATCGAACTGGTCAACGACCTCTTCGTCGGCCCCCTCCTGCTGCGCACCATCATCCGGCCGGGCGCCCCGCTCGACCCCGGCCTGCCGGAGCAGGTGGTCGACGCCGTCCTGGCGGGCGTCCGCCCGCCGGGCTGAGCGACCCGCACGAATGTGCGCGTTCTGTCACAGCCCCGGCGCGCGCCTCCCGCGCAGGAACCCGCCGCGCGCCTTCCCACGTCCTCGGGGAAGGAGGTCCGGCCCGACATCACCTAGTGTCGACGTCGGGTCGCGGAAGAAGAACGGCACGACCGCCGTACGGCACGAAGGCACCACGGCCGGACGGCCGGGCGGCACGACGGCAAGGCAGTGAGGACAGCGGACATGGCGCGGGTGGACATGACGGAGACCGAGAGCGGCGGCGCACGGGACGAGCGCTCCGCGTCGCGGGTCCGATCGGCGTTCGACCGCTGGCGCGGTGACCAGGGGATCTGGCGCCGCGGGATCCTCCTCGCCGTCTGCGCGGTGCTGCTGACCTTCCTGATGGTCTTCCACGCCGAGATCCCCAACCGGATCGGCAACCTCGGCAGCCTCACCGAAACCTTCCTCCCCTGGATCGGCCTCTTCGTCCCGGTCCTGCTGGTCCTGGCCCTGCTGCGGCGCTCCGCGACCGCGCTGATCGCCCTGCTGCTCCCGTCCGTGGTGTGGCTCAACCTCTTCGGCGGCCTGGTCAGCGACAAGTCCGCCACCGGCGGCGACCTGACCGTCGCCACCCACAACGTGAACGCCGACAACCCCGACCCCGAGGGCACGGCCCGCCAGATCGCCGGATCCGGCGCCGACGTGGTGGCCCTGGAAGAGCTCAAGGGCGAGATGGTCCCGGTGTACGAGCGGGGCCTGGCCGAGGCGTACCCGTACCACTCCGTCCTGGGCACGGTCGGGCTGTGGAGCAGGTTCCCGCTGAGCGACTCGCGCGAGGTCGACATCCAGATGGGCTGGACCCGCGCCATGCGCTCCACCGTCGACACGCCCCGGGGCGAGGTCGCCGTGTACGTCGCCCACCTCCCGTCCGTGCGGGTCAAGCTCAACGCCGGCTTCACCGCCAACCAGCGCGACAACAGCGCCGACGCGCTCGGCGAGGCCATCGCACACGACCCGAACGAGCGGGTCGTGCTCCTCGGCGACCTCAACGGCACCATGAACGACCGCTCGCTCAACGCCGTGACCTCCCAGATGCGCTCGACCCAGGGCGCCTCGGGCGACGGCTTCGGCTTCAGCTGGCCGGCCTCGTTCCCGATGGCCCGGATCGACCAGATCATGGTGAAGGGCCTCGAACCGGTCTCCTCCTGGACGCTCCCGCAGACGCGCAGCGACCACCTCCCGATCGCCGCCCGCGTCCGCCTCTGACCGTCCGCCTCTGACCACCCGGCCGCCCGCGCCCGGCGCCCGGGCCCGCTCCACCGCCCGCGCCCGGCGCCCGGGCCCGCTCCACCCCCCGCGCGCCCGGGTCCGCTGACCCGGCCGCGCGCCCGCAACCTCACCTTCACCCGGCCGAAGCCGGTGGGAACATTCCGCCTGAGAGTATTTGTTCCGAAGAAGAACTAACCCTCGGAAAGGCTCTCCTCATGCCCCTGGCGCTGCTCGCGCTCGCCGTCTCCGCCTTCGGCATCGGCACGACCGAGTTCGTGATGATGGGCCTGCTGCCCAATGTCGCCGGCGATCTCGGCACCTCCGTCCCCACGGCCGGCCACCTCGTCTCCGCGTACGCCATCGGTGTCGTCATCGGCGCCCCGCTGCTCACCGCCCTCGGCTCCCGGGTCCCGCGCAAGCGGATGCTGCTCCTGCTGATGGCCCTCTTCGTCGTCGGCAACCTCGCCTCCGCGTTCGCGCCCGGCTTCGGCTGGCTGATCGGCGGCCGGATCCTCGCCGGCCTGCCGCACGGCGCCTTCTTCGGCGTCGGCGCCGTCGTCGCCGCCCGCCTGGTCCCCGAGGGCCGGCAGGCCCGGGCTGTCGCCACGATGTTCCTCGGCCTGACCGTCGCCAACATCCTCGGCGTCCCCGCCGCGACCCTGCTCGGCCAGCACCTCGGCTGGCGCGCCACCTTCCTCGTCGTCACCGTCATCGGCCTGGTGGCCATGGCGGCGCTCGCACGGCTCGTCCCGTACGTCCCCGTCGAGACGCACCAGAGCCTCGGCCGGGAGATGCGCGCGCTGCGCCGCCCTCAGGTGCTGCTCGGGCTGCTCACCGCCGTCCTCGGCTTCGCGGGCGTCTTCGCCGTCTACTCCTACCTCGCCTCGATGACCACGGAGGTGATGGGCTTCGGCGAGTCCTCCGTCACCCTCGTCCTCGCCCTCTTCGGCATCGGCATGACCGCCGGCGCGCTCGCCGCGGGCCCGCTGACCGACCGGGCGCTGCGGCCGACGCTCTACGGCTCCCTCGGCGCGCTCGCCCTCGTCCTGGTCGCCTTCCGCTTCACCATCCACGTGCCGTGGCTGGCGCTGGTGACCGTCGTCGTCCTCGGCGCGGTCGGGTTCATGACCACCACCCCGTTGCAGATGCTGGTGATGAACAAGGCGAAGGACGCGCCCACCCTGGCCTCCGCCTCCAACCACTCCGCCTTCAACCTCGCCAACGCGGGCGGTGCCTGGGCGGGCGGCGCGGCCGTCGCCGCCGGGTGGGGCTGGACGTCCCCGACCCTGGTGGGGGCGGCCCTGGCCGTGGTGGGGCTCGCGATCGCCGTGGCGGCGGGCCTCCTCGACCGGACGGGCCGCCGCCCGGCCCCGGAGGGCGCCTCCCGGGTCGTCGCGGGAAGCCCGCTCACGACCGGGACCACGACCGGGACGGAGGCCGCGGCCGGGACCCGTGCCGAGCGGGTCAGCCCGCCGTCGACTCCCGCCAGCGGTTCGTGATCGGCAGACGGCGGTCCTTGCCGAAGCCCTTCGCGGAGATCTTCGTCCCCGGCGGGTACTGGCGCCGCTTGTACTCCGCCGCGTCCACCCTCCGCAGCGTCCGCGCCACCAGCTCCTCGTCGAAGCCCGCCGCGACGATCGCGTCCTTGCCCTGGTCACGGTCCACGTACAGCTCCAGGAGCCGGTCCAGGACGTCGTAGTCCGGGAGCGAGTCCGTGTCGACCTGGCCCGGGCGCAGCTCGGCGCTCGGGGGCTTGCCGATCGAGTTCTCCGGGATCGGCGGGGTCAGGCCGCGCGCCTCGGCCGCCCGGTTGCGCCACCGCGCCAGCCGGAACACCGTCGACTTGTACACGTCCTTCAGGGGCCCGTACGCCCCGACCGTGTCGCCGTACAGCGTCGAATAGCCCACCGCCAGCTCGGACTTGTTGCCCGGCGCGAGGACGATGTGGCCCTCCTGGTTGGAGATCGCCATCAGCATGGTGCCCCGCAGCCGCGACTGGAGGTTCTCCTCCGCGAGGCCGCTGAGACCGAGCGCGCCCATGTACGCGTCGAACATCGGCTCGATCGACACCGTACGGAAGTCGAGCCCGGTCCGGCGGGCCAGTTCGGCGGCGTCGCTCCGGGAGTGGTCCGAGGAGTACTTCGACGGCATCGAGACGCCGTACACGTTCGACGCCCCGACCGCGTCGCAGGCGATCGCGGCGACGAGCGCCGAGTCGATGCCGCCGGACAGGCCGATGAGGACGGACCGGAAGCCGTTCTTCGCCGCGTACGCCCGCAGGCCGACGACGAGCGCCGAGTAGAGCTCCTCGTCGTCGTCGAGCCGCTCCGCGTACCCGCCCGTCAGCTCCGGCTCGTACGTCGGCAGCGGCTCCTCGGAGAGGACCACGCGGTCGATCCGCAGCCCGTCGTCCACCACACCGATCGGCGCGTCGGCGGCGGCGGCCGGCAGATCGAGGTCGAGGACCACACTGCCCTCGGAGAACTGCGGCGCGCGGGCGACGACATCGCCGGCCGCGTCCACGACGATCGAGTCACCGTCGAAGACGAGGTCGTCCTGCCCGCCCGTCATCGCGAGGTAGGCGGTGACGCAACCGGCCTCCTGGGCGCGCTTGCGGACCAGTTCGAGCCGGGTGTCGTCCTTGTTCCGCTCGTACGGCGAGGCGTTGACCGACAGCAGGAGCCCGGCCTTCGCGCTCCGGGCCGCCGGGACCCGGCCGCCGTCCTGCCAGAGGTCCTCGCAGATCGCGAGCGCCACGTCGACCCCGTGGACGCGCAGGACGGGCATCGTGTCGCCGGGGACGAAGTAGCGGAACTCGTCGAAGACGCCGTAGTTGGGCAGGTGGTGCTTGGCGAAGGACAGCACCACCGCGCCCCGGTGCAGCACCGCGGCGGCGTTCTGCGGGGCGCCGGCGGGCTGACCGTACTTCGGCTGCGCCCGCCCGGAGCGGTCGAGATAGCCGACGACCACGGGCAGCTCCCCGAACCCCTCGTCGGCGAGCCGCCGCGCCAGCGCCCGCAGGGCGTCCCGGGACGCCTCGACGAACGAGGACCGCAGCGCCAGGTCCTCGACGGGGTAGCCGGTCAGCGCCATCTCGGGGAACGCGACGAGATGCGCGCCCTGCCGGGCGGAGTGCCGGGTCCAGTGCACGATCGCCTCGGCGTTCGCGGCGAGATCGCCGACGGTCGAGTCGATCTGATTCAGAGCGAGGCGTAGTTGAGGCACCCGGCCATTGTAATCGTCAAAGCGACGCGATGTCCTGGGATCGCCCCCCGGAGCCCCTGACCGCAGGGCGCCTCCCCGGCGTGGACAGGGGTCCCGGCGCCCACCGGGTGCCCGGCGGCGGGCGCCGCGCGAGCACGTGGCAGGCTGGCCGGACTACTCTCCGACTCGTCGGCCAGGGAGCGTTCTTGAGCGTGTTCGTACGGATCGGCGGCGTGGCCCACCATGTCGTCGTCGAGGGCTCGGGCCCCGTCTGCGTCCTGAGCGCCGGTCTCGCCATGAGCTGGTTCGACTGGGACCGGGTCGTCCCGCTGCTCACCCCGCACCGCACGGTGGTCCGCTTCGACCGGCCGGGCCACGGACTCTCCGCCCCCGCCGCCGTCGCCCCCAGCGCCCCGGGGGAGGCCCACCGGATCGCGGCCCTCCTGGACGCCCTCGGCATGCCGGGCCCGGCCACCGTCGTGGGGCACTCCATCGCCGGATTCCACGCGGAGGCCTTCGCCCGGCTGCACCCGGACCGCACCGCCGGGATCGTCCTCGTCGACGCCTCCGTCGAGGAGCACGCCCGTACGCCCGCCGCCCCCGCCCTGCGCACCGCCGCGGCCCGCGCGCTCGGCGCCCTGGTCGGCGCCGTCGGCGGTCCCGCCGCCGCCGGGCCGGCCGTCCGGCGCGCCACCGTCCGGCTCTCCCGCGCCTCGGGCGGCGACCCGGCGCCCGCCGCGCTGCTCCGCCGGGTGTACGGCACCTCCCGCGTGATGCGGGGAGCGCTCCTGGAGAACACCCACTACCGCGCCGTCGCCGCCGAACTCCTCGCCCTGCGCGAGCGCTTCCCCCTGCCTCCGGACGTCCCCGTCACCGTCCTCGCCGCCCCCGACGGCTCGGCCCGCTGGGCCGACCGGCAACGCGCGCTGGCCCGACGGCTCGACGCCCGCTACGAGGCGGTCGAACCCTCGGGCCATCTGATGATGCTGGACCGGCCGGACGCGGTGGCGCGGGCGGTGCTTGAACTCGGCCGGTGAGCTGATCAGGAGGTGGCGTAGACGCGCGCGCAGAACTCCTTGATCTGCTCGTCGTCCAGATGCTGCGCCAGATCGGCCTCGCTGATCATCCCGACCAGACGCTTGTTCTCGATGACGGGGAGCCGCTTGATCTGGTGGCCCGTCATCTCGTCGAGGACCTCGCTCACATCCGAGCCGGCGTCGATCCAGCGCGGGGTGCCGTGCGCCATCTCACCGCACGTGATCTTCGAGGGGTCGTGGCCCTCGGCCACACAGCCGACGACGATGTCCCGGTCCGTGATGATGCCGCAGAGCCGCTCCTCCTCGTCGGCGATCGGCAGCGCGCCGACGTCGAGGTCGCGCATCATCTGCGCCGCGCGGTCGAGCGTCTCGTGCCGGGGGATCCATCGGGCCCCGGAGTGCATGATGTCCTTCGCCGTGGTCATGGGGTGCGTCCCTCCGTCGAACGTGGTGGTGCCTGCCTCCCCGAGCCCCCATCCATTCTCCGCGTACGCGGCGGCCCCCGCGACCGGTGCGGGTCGCGGGGGCCGCCACGCGTCACGCGCGTCACGCGCGTCACCGGCTCCGTCGGCTCAGGGACGCGGCTTCGCGCCCCGCTTCTCCAGCAGCTCCGCCATGAGGCGGATCTCCGACTCCTGGGCGTCGACCATGCCCTGCGCGAGGCCCCGCTCGACCTCCACCGAGCACCTGTCCACACAGCCCTGGGCCATGTGCACACCGCCCTCGTGGTGGTCGGTCATCAGCTGCAGGTAGAGGATCTCGGCCTCCTCACCGCGGGCCTCCCGCAGCCGCTTCATCTCGGCCTTGGTCGCCATGCCCGGCATCAGCGCCCCGTCGGCCGGACCGGCCTCGCCGTGCCCCGACCCGCCGTGGCCGGACGCGCCGTGCTCCGCGCCCATGTCCATCCAGGTCATCGGCTCGGTGCCCGACTCGACCTTCGGCAGCCCCCACATGTCCAGCCAGCCCAGCATCATGCCGCGCTGGTTGGCCTGCGTGTTGGCGATGTCGTACGCCAGCCGGCGCACCTCCTCGTCCGTCGTACGGTCCCGGACGATGAACGACATCTCGACGGCCTGCTGGTGGTGGACCGACATGTCACGGGCGAAGCCCGCGTCCGCCGAGTCCGACGCGGGTGTGGCCGGGGCCTCCTCGCGGTCCGCGGAGGCGACGGTGACGGCGCCCCCGGCGAAGAGCAGCGCGAGGACGACGGCGGTGATCGCCGCCCACTGCGTACGGTTCGGCCGGACGCCGCTCACTGGCCGATCCCGCCGGTGCAGGCGGCGCCCGGCTCGGGGGTCTGCGGGCCCTGGACGTACTTGGTGAAGAAGGCGTCGACGCGCGGGTCGGTCGCGCTGTCCACCGACACCTGCTTGCCCCAGGCGCTCAGCATGATCGCGCCGGCCTGGTCGTCGACCGGGCTCATCAGGGAGTACGGCGTCTTCCCGACCTTCTCGGCCAGCTTCTTCACCTCGCCCTCGGGGGCCTTCTTGTTGTACGTGACCCAGACGGCGCCGTGCTCCAGCGAGTGCACGGCGTTCACCTCGGCGACCGGCGTCTTGTAGACGTCGCCGTCGCAGTTCTGCCAGACCTGGTCGTGATCGCCGCCGACCGGGGGCTTCATCGGGTACGAGACGGCCGTGGTGACGTGGTTGCGGCCGAGCTTCTTGGCGTCCCAGGACTTCTCGTCCTTGATGGGGGCCTTCGCGACGGCTTCCTTCTCCTCCTTCTTCTCGGACTCCTGGTTGAGCACGTAGGCGCCGAAGCCCACGAGGCCGAGCACGATGACGCCGGCGACGCCGATCGTGAGGAAGCGGACACGGCGCTCGCGGGACTGCTCGGCGCGGCGCATCTCCTCTATTCGGGCGCGGCGGTCGGCGGTGGAGGAGCGGTTGGCGGCCATGGTGATGTCGTCCTTCTTCGGTGAGGGGTGTCATGACGTGACGTGGCGTACGGGAAGAGCGGTGAGGCAGATCCGGCCGTCACGTCCGCAGGACTTGAAGGACGTGCAGGTCGGGCGCGCGGGGCTGCGCGCCCGAGCGGGGCGCCCGGCCGGGGTGGTGCGGCGTGTCGAGGCGCGGGAGACGGCCCTCCGCGTGCGGCGGCGGGTCGAGCGGCGGCGCGGTGAGCACCGCCGGGCCGAGCGAGGGGAAGAGGGAGCAGTCGCCGCGGTCGTACGGGCAGACGTACTCGACGGCCCGTACGGTCGGGACGGCCGGACCGCCGGGAGCGAGCGCGGCCCGCGGCGCACCGGAGTGGTGGGCCGGAGCGGCGAGCGTCACCCGTCGTTCCCCGGGGTGGTGCGCGGCGGAGTCGGAGGTGCCCGCGCAGACGAAGAGCGCGGCGAGGAGCGTCGCCACGGCACTCACCAGTGCCGTGGGACGCGCGTGCCGAGGCGGCCGTACGAGCCGCGGGGCCCCCATGGGGCGAGATCGTAGTAGGAGAAGACCGCGTGTGGGCCGTACGGGGTACCCCTCGGTCGCGGCCGAGGGGGAGCGGGCACGGGGGCGGCCCCTCCGGTGGGTACCGCGGGGCACCCGGCGGGCACCCGGAATCGGCCGGTCCCCCTGTTACCTGCGCCACAGCGACCAGGCACTATGGGTATGCAACGTGCGCGAAACCAAGTGGTGGGATGCTCAGGTGCCCCCCGATGTACCCGAGGCGGTGGGAACAGGCGGCCTGACCAGCAAAGATGGGTGTGGAAATGGACAAGCAGCAGGAATTCGTCCTCCGGACGCTCGAGGAGCGTGACATCCGGTTCGTGCGGCTGTGGTTCACCGACGTGCTCGGTTTCCTGAAGTCGGTGGCCGTCGCGCCCGCCGAGCTTGAGCAGGCGTTCGACGAGGGCATCGGCTTCGACGGTTCGGCGATCGAGGGCTTCGCCCGCGTCTACGAATCCGACATGATCGCCAAGCCCGATCCGAGCACCTTCCAGATCCTGCCGTGGCGCGCCGAGGCCCCCGGCACGGCCCGGATGTTCTGCGACATCCTGATGCCGGACGGCTCGCCGTCCTTCGCGGACCCCCGCTTCGTCCTGAAGCGCATCCTGGCGAAGACCTCGGACCTGGGCTTCACCTTCTACACCCACCCCGAGATCGAGTTCTTCCTCCTGAAGAACAAGCCGCTGGACGGCTCGAAGCCGACCCCCGCCGACAACTCCGGCTACTTCGACCACACCCCGCAGAACGTGGGCATGG
This sequence comes from Streptomyces sp. NPDC048353, assembly GCF_055587165.1. NCBI lineage: Bacteria > Bacillati > Actinomycetota > Actinomycetes > Kitasatosporales > Streptomycetaceae > Streptomyces > Streptomyces sp. NPDC048353. The sequence goes on from NZ_JBVJGU010000001.1 coordinate 797,496, forward strand.
ACTTCCGCCGCCAGGCCATCACCATGCTGGAGTCGATGGGCATCTCGGTGGAGTTCTCCCACCACGAGGGCGCCCCGGGCCAGCAGGAGATCGACCTGCGCTACGCCGACGCGCTCTCCACGGCGGACAACATCATGACCTTCCGCCTGGTCATGAAGCAGGTCGCGCTGGAGCAGGGCGTACAGGCGACGTTCATGCCGAAGCCGTTCTCGGAGTACCCGGGCTCGGGCATGCACACCCACCTCTCGCTCTTCGAGGGCGACCGCAACGCCTTCTACGAATCGGGCGCGGAGTACCAGCTCTCCAAGGTGGGCCGCTCCTTCATCGCGGGCCTGCTGAAGCACGCGGCCGAGATCTCGGCGGTCACCAACCAGTGGGTCAACTCCTACAAGCGCATCTGGGGCGGCTCGGCCCGCAGCGCGGGCGCGGGCGGCGAGGCCCCGTCGTACATCTGCTGGGGCCACAACAACCGCTCGGCCCTGATCCGCGTCCCCATGTACAAGCCGGGCAAGACGGGCTCCTCCCGCGTCGAGGTCCGCTCCATCGACTCGGGCGCCAACCCCTACCTCACCTACGCGGTCCTCCTCGCGGCGGGCCTCAAGGGCATCGAGGAGGGCTACGAACTCCCGGCCGGCGCCGACGACGACGTCTGGGCCCTCTCGGACGCGGAGCGCCGGGCGATGGGCATCGAGCCGCTGCCGCAGAACCTGGGCGAGGCGATCGCCCTGATGGAGAAGAGCGAACTGGTCGCGGAGACACTGGGCGAGCACGTCTTCGACTTCTTCCTGCGCAACAAGAAGCAGGAGTGGGAGGAGTACCGCTCCGAGGTCACGGCCTTCGAGCTGCGGAAGAACCTGCCGGTGCTGTAGGCGCAGGTCGGAGCGGGTACAGCCCGGAAACGACGTTCAGGGCCGGCGGCTGACTGCCGCTGGCCCTGAGTCGTCTCATCCGCCCTGGGCCGTCTGTGGGCGGTCCGACGTCTCACCGAGCGCGAGCTTCCAGACGCGGGTGCTGAAGTCGGTCCGCCGGACGGCGCCGCCACCCGTGAGCGAGAAGAACAGCCGCTTCGTGACGAGTGGCCCGTCGGGCCTTGCCCACGGCAGGGTGACGTCGACGGGCGGGAATTCCTCGGCGTGCTCACGGAGAACTCGGGCGACCTGGCGGGGGAGTGGGACGTCACGCTCCTTTCCGCGCTTTGGCCGGCCGAAGACGAGGTGCCCGCTGACCACGTTCACTTGATTCGCCACGTGAAGCCATCCGGTGGTGGGCAGGTCGGCGTAGGCGTAGGTGCCATCGGGCAGCCGCACCACCGGTACGGGCTCGGGCAGATTGGTCATGGGTTCTCCCTGGTCAGAGGGGCCGCTAGAGTCACGGCCATGGGGGAACGACACACGCGCGTGAAGCAGTGCAAGCAGTGCCACCGGCCGCTCGACGGCCGCCGGTGGAGGCGTCCGAAGCGGTTCTGCCGCCGGCGACACCAAGTGCGGTACTGGCTGGAAGAGATAGCTGATGCCGTGTTCGGCTAGCCGCCGTCCGGCGCGTTGGGGGTGGAATCAGTGGTGGCGTCGCGCAGCAGCCCAGCGGGCCCCAGGCTGCCCAGTGCTGGGCCGTCTGTGGGCCGTCCGAGGGTCACCGCGGGCCGCCGGTACCCACCGTTGGCCGCCTATGGGTAAGTGTTCTCACGTGCAGCGTCCCCGATCGTTCCTGTTGGCGCCGGCGGGGCCTCATTCCTGCGCCACAAGAAGCAGGAGTGGGAGGAGTACCGCAGCGAGGTCACGGCCTTCGAGCTGCGGAAGAACCTTCCCGTGCTGTAAGCGCAGGTCGGAGCGGGTACAGCCAGGAAACGACGTTCAGGGCCGATGGTGATGCGACCGTCGGCCCTGAGGCGTTCCACCGGCCCGAGCCGTGGCGGCGATCTCGTTTTAGAATGTACCTATCCCAGGCAATTTCTACAGGTTTGCTCCCTGAGGGAGGATCGGCCTGATGAGTGACAACTCCGGTGGAAAGTACGGTGGTGCGCCAGGTTCCCGGGGCCGGACGACCATCGCCGACGTGGTCGTGGCGAAGATCGCCGGAATGGCCGCACGGGACGTGCCCGGTGTGCACGCCCTGGGCAGTGGGCTCTCGCGCTCGATGGGAACCATGCGGGGGAAGATGCCCGGCGCCGGTAGCGGTACGTCCGCCACCCGCGGGGTCGGCGTCGAGGTCGGAGAGACGCAGGCGGCCGTCGATCTGGACATCGTGGTCGACTACGGCGTCTCGATCACGGACGTGGCCGGCGCGGTACGGGAGAACGTGATCTCCGCGGTGGAGCGGATGGCGGGGCGGGACGTCGTAGAAGTCAACATCACCGTCAATGACGTGAAGCTGCCCGACGAGGAGGACGAAGGGGAGGAACAGCAGCGGACCCGGTAGCGGGCGGGCGGGGCCGCCGCCGAGTGACGGCGTGACGCCTTCCGGCCCATCGGTCCCTCACCATCCGTGCGGGGCGGCCGGGTTGCCGGCCGCCCCGCACGCGTCCCTCAGCGCTCCGACAGCTCCGACGGGGCCTCCTGGACCACCCAGCCGTTGCCGTCCGGGTCCTCGAAGGACATGAACGAGTTCCACGTCTCGCCCTTGCCCTCCTCCCAGCCCCGTTCGCCGACATGGCGGATCGGGGTGACCTCCACACCGCGGTCGACCAGTTCCGCGCGGGCCGCCTCGATGTCCGTCACGCAGATCTGCAGGCCGTGGAGCGAGCCCGGGGCCATCTCCTTCGTTCCCGGCATCGTCGGCATGCCGCTGAGCATCGCGATCGAACAGCGCGAGCCGGGCGGGGTCGCCTGGATGATCCGCATCCCCGGGGCGACCTCGTCGTCCAGGTCGATCTTGAAACCGCACTTGTCACCGTAGAACGCCTTCGCCCGGTCCATGTCGGACACGGGCACCGGGACGACTTCGAGCGTCCAGTTCATGGAGAGTCTCCTCAGAAACGCCAGCGGGTCTGGCCGAACGGCCCGCCCTTGGCGAAGCCGAAGACCGTGCGCGGCGCGACGGCGAACACCAGGGCGGGTCCACCGTCACCCACGAACGTGCCGTCGCGCACGTCGAATCGCCAGTCGGAGCCGTACTTGTCGACATAGGCGTCGGCCAGGGCGCGCAGCCGTGCCTCGTCCGTCACCTGGACGGCCTCGCCCTCCACCACGAGGTCGAAGCCCTCGGCGAGGGCGCTCGTGCCGGTGGTGAGGACCACCTCGCGCCGGTCGGCGAGGTTGCGCGCCTTCCGCTCCTGCGGGCCGGTGCAGAAGTGGAGGGCGTCCTCCGACCAGACGGCGATCAGCGGGGTGACGTGCGGGCGGCCGTCCGGGCGGACCGTGGTCAGCCAGAAGACCTCGGCCGCGGTGAGCCGGTCGAGGGCCCGCGACCAGTCGGCGGCCTCGGCCCGCGGGTCGCTGAAGCGGGGGTCCAGCGTGGTCTCGCGGGGCAGGACGGGCGGAGGCGGGGGCTCGCCGGATGCGGCGGGCGGAGGCGGGGGAGCGGGCGCCGCGGGCGGGCCGGGGACGGGGGGATCCGTGGGGGAGGGCATGGCACGGTCCTTTCTGCGCGGGCTGCGCGGGCTGCGGGTCAACGCGGGCTGTCACCAGGGCAGACCGTCCCCCGGTCCGGAACTCATCGGTCGCCCGTGCCCGGGGCGACCCCGATCCCCGCTCCGGATAGGCTCGAATCCGTGAACGGTGGAGGGAGCGGCGGAATGACGGTGCCGGGACGCAGGAGCAGTATCTTCACGCGGCTGCTGCGGCACGGGTTCACCGATCCGTCCGGTGCCGAGCGTCTGCTCGACGTGCCCGAGATGGCCACCCTGCGCGACGATTCCGTGCTCCTCGACGCCCTCGGGGCCACCGCCGACCCCGATCTGGCCCTGCGCGGTCTGGTCCGGCTGGTGGAGGCCCAGCCGGAGGAGGGCCACCAGACCCTCGTCTCCACGCTGCTGTCCGCGAAGCCGTTCCGCGACCGGCTCCTCGGCGTGCTCGGCGCCTCCGAGGCGCTCGGCGACCACCTGGCCCGCCACCCCCACGACTGGCAGGCGCTCGTCACCTACGAGGCGGCCGATCTGAACCCCGGGGTCGCGGAGTTCGAGCGCTGCCTCTCCGGCGCCACCGACCCCGTCGCCCTCCGCGTCTCCTACCGCCGCTGTCTCCTCGCCATCGCCGCCCGCGACGTCTGCGGCACCGCCGACGTCGCCCAGACCGCCGCCGAGCTGGCCGACCTGGCCACCGCGACCCTGCGCGCCGCCCTCGCCCTCGCCGGCGCCGCCGCCCCCGAGGACGCGTCCCGCTGCCGGCTCGCCGTCATCGCGATGGGCAAGTGCGGCGGCCACGAGCTGAACTACGTCTCCGACGTCGACGTCATCTTCGTCGGGGAGCCGCCCGAGGGCGCCTCGGGCGCGGAGGAGGGCCAGGCGATCCAGGCGGCGACCCGGCTCGCCTCGCACCTGATGCGGATCTGCTCGGAGACCACCGTCGAGGGCACCATCTGGCCCGTCGACGCCAACCTCCGCCCGGAGGGCCGCAACGGCCCCCTCGTCCGCACGCTCTCCTCCCATCTGGCGTACTACCAGCGCTGGGCCAAGACCTGGGAGTTCCAGGCGCTGCTGAAGGCCCGGCCCGTGGCCGGGGACCCCCAGCTGGGCGCCGACTACATCGAGGCCGTCGCGCCCCTCGTCTGGCAGGCCGCCGAGCGCGAGAACTTCGTCCCCGACGTGCAGAAGATGCGCCGCCGGGTCGTCGACAACATCCCCGTGGCCCATGTCGAGCGGGAGCTGAAGCTCGGCCCCGGCGGTCTGCGGGACGTCGAGTTCGCCGTCCAGCTCCTGCAGTTGGTGCACGGTCGCAGCGATGCCACCCTGCACAGCGGCACCACGCTGGACGCCCTGGACGCGCTCGCCGCCGGCGGCTACGTCGGCCGGGCGGACGCCGCCCAGCTCGACGAGGCGTACCGCTTCCTGCGCGCCATGGAGCACCGCATCCAGCTCTACCGCCTGCGCCGTACGCACCTCGTCCCCGAGGACGACGCGGACCTGCGCCGTCTCGGCCGCTCGCTCGGGCTGCGCACCGACCCGGTCGCGGAGCTCAACCGGGAATGGAAGCGGCACGCCGCCGTCGTCCGCCGGCTCCACGAGAAGATCTTCTACCGGCCGCTGCTCGACGCCGTCGCCCAGCTCGCCCCCGGCGAGACCCGGCTCAGCCCGAAGGCCGCCGGCCAGCGGCTCGAAGCGCTCGGCTACGCCGACCCGGTCGCGGCCCTGCGGCATCTGGAGGCCCTCGCCTCCGGCGTCACCCGCAAGGCCGCGATCCAGCGGACGCTGCTGCCGGTCCTGCTCGGCTGGTTCGCGGACTCCGCCGATCCCGACGCCGGGCTGCTCGGCTTCCGCAAGGTGTCCGACGCGCTCGGCAAGACCCCCTGGTACCTCCGGCTGCTGCGGGACGAGGGCGCGGCGGCCGAGAACCTGGCCCGGGTGCTCTCCGCCGGGCGCCTCGCCCCCGACCTGCTCCTGCGGGCGCCCGAGGCGGTGGCGATCCTCGGCGACCCGGAGGGGCTGGAGCCGCGCGGCCGGGACCATCTGGAGCAGGAGGTGCTGGCTGCGGTCGGCCGCGCCGACGGCCCGGAGCAGGCGGTGGCCGCGGCGCGTGGCGTACGCCGCCGGGAGCTGTTCCGCACCGCCGCGGCCGACCTGATCGGTTCGTACGGCACGGAGGACAGCCCGCGCGAAACCGATCCGGCGCTGGTCGACCGGGTGGGCCAGGCGGTGACCGACCTCAACGCCGCCACCATCGCGGGCGCGCTGCGGGCCGCCGTGCGCGCCGAGTGGGGCGACCGGCTGCCGACGCGGTTCGCGGTCATCGGCATGGGCCGGTTCGGCGGGCACGAGCTGAGCTACGGCTCCGACGCCGACGTCCTGTTCGTGCACGAGCCGCGCGAGGGCGTGCCCGAGCACGAGGCCGCCCGGGCCGCGAACAGGGTCGTCACCGAGATCCGCAGGCTCCTCCAACTCCCCACCGCGGACCCGCCGTTGCTCATCGACGCCGATCTGCGCCCGGAGGGCAAGAGCGGTCCGCTCGCCCGTACGCTGAAGTCGTACGAGGCCTACTACCGCCGCTGGTCCCTGGTCTGGGAGAGCCAGGCCCTGCTGCGCGCCGAACCCATGGCGGGGGATGCCGAGTTGGGTCGCCGGTTCGTCGAGCTGGTCGACCCGCTGCGCTATCCCGAGGGGGGTCTGGGCGAGGACGCGGTCCGCGAGATCCGCCGCCTGAAGGCCCGAATGGAGACCGAGCGCATGCCGCGCGGCGCCGACCCGACGCTCCACGCGAAGCTGGGCCGGGGCGGTCTGAGCGACGTCGAGTGGACGGTCCAGCTGCTCCAGATGCGCCACGCCTGGACGGAACCCGGCTTGCGCACCACCCGCACCCGCGAGGCCCTGGCCGCCGCCCGGACGGCGGGGCTGATCCCGGCGGAGGAGGCGCGGATCCTGGACGAGGCCTGGGTCCTGGCGACCCGCGTCCGCAACGCCGTGATGCTGGTCCGGGGCCGGCCGGGGGACACCTTCCCCTCCGACGGCCGCGAGGTGGCGGCGGTGGGGCGCTACCTCGGCTACGGCCCCGGCCGCGTCGGCGAGATGGTCGACGACTACCGCCGGATCACGCGCCGGGCCCGGGCCGTGGTCGAGGAGCTGTTCTACGGCGCCTGACCGTCGTCCCGGGTCGGGCACCCGGCCCGTTCCGGCCGGGTGAGCCGTTTTACGGCGCCTGACCGTCGTCCCCGGCCACCATGGACCGGCAGTGCGCGAGGAACGCTCCGAGCGCCAGCTCGAAGGCGGCGTCGGCGCGGTCCGTGGCCACCGCCGTCAGGGCCTCGGCGAGCCGCGGGGTGGTGGTGTCGTCGGGCAGCTCCCACATCGTCTCCGGCGCCGCCAGGTCCAGCGCCGAGCCCAGGACCAGGTTCTCCAGGGCCACGATCACCGTCATGACGTCCTCGTTCCCGAAGCCGGCGGCGAGGAGCACGCCCACCGCCCGCTCGTACTGGGCGAGCACCCTGGGGGCCCGGACCGGGGAGGTCATCAGCAGCGGGATGACCCGGGGGTGGGCCGCGAACGCGGAGCGGTAGGTGCGCGCCCAGGCCGCCATGGCCGCGTCCCACGGTTCGAGGTCCAGCGTCCCGCCGTCGATCGCCTCGCAGACCCGCTCGCGCAGCAACTCCACGACCCCGCTCCGGCCGTCCACGTGGTGATACAGCGACCCCGTCTGCACGCCCAGCGCCCGCGCGATCTGCGGGACGCTGAACTCCCCTTGCTCGTCGACGAGTTGCAGGGCGGTGGTGGTGATGCGCTCCCGGTCGATCAGCGGTGTCCGCGGCCGTCCCATGTTCCCGCTCTCTCGTCGAGGTCTTCCCGTACGTCGTCCCGGAGGCTACATTGCCGCAACCGAAAGCCTTTAGGTTTACGGGTCCCCGCCGCCCTGCCCCGCCAGCAGAAGGGCTTCCCCTTCCATGCCCGCACCCACCTCCCCCGACGAGCCCGAGGGGCTGAGAACCGGCACGCTCTCCACCGCCGACATCTCCTTCTTCGTCGTCTCCGCCGCCGCCCCGCTCACCGTGATGGCCGGCGTCGCCCCGATCGCCATCGTCCTCGGCGGCATCGGCGCCCCCGCCGGCTATCTCCTCGCCGGCATCACCCTCGCGGTCTTCGCCGTCGGCTTCACCACGATGACCCGCCACGTCAGGAACGGCGGCGCCTTCTACGCGTACATCACCCGCGGCCTCGGCAAGCCCGTCGGCATCGCCGCCGCACTGCTCGCCATGCTCGGCTACAACGGCATGGAGATCGGCGTCTACGGCCTCCTCGGCTCCGCCACCGCCGACACCGGCCACGCCCTGTGGGGCATCGACATCCCCTGGCTGCCCGTCTCGATCGCCGGGCTGCTGCTCATCTGGTACGGCGGCTTCCGCTCGATCGACTTCGGCGCCAAGCTCCTCGGCGTGCTGCTCGTCGCGGAGACCGGCATCCTCGTCCTGCTCGCCGGCGGCGTGCTGATCGAGGGAGGCGCGGACGGCCTCTCCCTCGCCTCCTTCGCCCCCGGCAACGTCCTCGTCCCCGGCAGCGCGGCCGTCCTCGCCTTCGCCTTCACCGCGTTCACCGGCTTCGAGTCCACCGTCATCTACCGGCGCGAGGCCCGCGACCCGGCCCGCACCATCCCGCGGGCCACCTACCTCGCCGTCTGCTTCCTCGGCCTCTTCTACGCCTTCATCGTCTGGACCGTCATCCAGGCCTTCGGCGACGACCAGGTCGTGGCGGCCGCCGCGGGCGACACCGGCGGGCTCTTCTTCGCCGCGATCACCACCTACGTGGGCGCCTGGGCGGCGGACCTGATGCACCTCTTCATCGTCACCAGCGTGCTCGCCTCCCTCCTCGCCTTCCACAACGCGATCAACCGCTACGGCCTCGCACTCGCCCAGGAAGGCGTCCTGCCGCCCGTCTTCGGCAAGGTCCACCCCCGCCACCGTTCCCCGTACGCCGCGGGCGTCGCGCAGACCGTCCTCGGGCTGGCCGTGGTCCTCGGCTTCGCGGCCGCCGACGCCGACCCGTACACCCAGCTCCTGCTCTGGGTGAACACCCCCGGCGGCATCGGACTGATGGCCCTCCAACTGCTCGCCGCCCTGGCCGTCCCCTTCTATTTCCGCCGGATCCGGCACGATGAGGGAGTCCTGCGGACCGTCGTCGCCCCGGTCATCGCGGCCGTCCTGCTCACCGGGGCCCTCGCCCTGGTGGTCTCGAAGATCGACGTCTTCACGGGGGCCTCCTCCACCGTCAACACCGTCCTCCTCGCCCTCGTCCCCGGCGTGTTCCTGCTCGGACTGCTCCTCGCGTACCGGCTCCGGCGCAGCCGCCCCGAGGTCTACGCGCACTTCGCCGCCGAACCCGCCGAACCCGCAGACCCCGCCGCAGAACTCCCCGCCCCCGCACCCCGCTCAGGAGAAGAACCGCCGTGCCCGCACCCGACCTCGTCCTCGTCAACGCCCGCGTCCGCGCCCCCGAGCTCACCGGCCACACCGCTGTCGCCGTCCAGGACGGACTGATCACCGCCGTCGGCGACGACACGGACGCGAGGGCCTGGACCGGCCCCGGCACCGAGACGATCGACCTGGCGGGCGCTACCCTCACCCCCGGCCTCACCGACGCCCACAGCCACCCCGTCTGGGGTCTGGAGATGTTCGCCGGCACCGACCTCTCCGCCGTGCGCGACCTCGACGAGCTGCGGGCGGCGCTCGTCCGGGCCGAACGCCGCGACGGCTGGATCCTCGGCGTCGGCCTCGACCACAACGTCTTCGGCGGCCGGCCCCTCCATTACGACCTCGTCGAGGACGTCCTCGACGGCGCCCCCGCCCACCTGCGGCTCTACGACGGACACTCCGCCCTCGTGAGCGCCACCGCACTCAGGGCAGCGGGCATCGACGGCCCCCGGACCTTCGCCCAGCGCTCCGAGATCGTCTGCGACGCCGAGGGGCGGCCCACCGGCCATCTGATCGAACACGCGGCCATGGACCTCATGACCCCGCTGCTGCCCACCCCGCCCTACGCCGACCGGCGCGACCGGCTCGTCCGGCTGCTCGGCTCGATGGCCGCCACCGGTTTGACCGGCGCCCATGTCATGGACCTCGGCGGGCACGACGTACCGGGGCTGCTCACCGCCCTGGAGGAGGACGGCGACCTGCCGCTGAGGCTTCGGCTGGCCCCCTGGTGCATGCCCGGCGCCGACCGGGAGGAGCTGGAGGAGCTGGTGCGGCTCCAGAAGCGGGCCGGGCGCCTGTGGCGGGTCGGCGGCGTGAAGTTCTTCATGGACGGCACCGTCGAGGGCGGCACCGCCTGGCTGGAGCACGCCGACTGCCACGGCCAGGGCACGGACGCCTTCTGGCCCGACCCCGCCGCCTACTCCGCCGCCGTACGCCACTTCCACGCCGCCGGGATCGGCACCGCCACCCACGCCATCGGCGACGCTGCCGTCCGGCACGTCCTGGACACCGTGGAGGCCCTCGGGCCGAGGAGCGCCGACGCGCCGCGGCACCGCGTCGAGCACATCGAGACCGTCCCCGACGACCAGCTCGGCCGCTTCGCCGCCCTGGGCGTAGTGGCCTCCATGCAGCCCCCGCACACCGCGTACACCCGCGCCGACCGCACCGACGAATGGTCCAGGCGGCTGGGCGGGGAGCGCGCTGCGCGCGCCTGGCGCTGCCGTGACCTGCGGGACGCGGGGGCGCACCTGGCGCTGGGCTCCGACTGGCCGATCGCGCACTACGACGCCCGACAGGTCCTGGCCACCGCCCGGGCCCCGCGCGGAGCCGCCTCGGCGCGCCACGGCCTGACCGGTCTGATGGCCCTGGAGGGGATGACCACCCACGCGGCGGTCGCCGCGGGGGAGGAGCGGTGGGCCGGGCGGATCGCCCCGGGGCAGCGGGCGGACCTGACGGCCTTCGCGGTGGACCCGGTGGACGCCCCCGCCGACGAGACCGAGGGGGCCCCTGTTCGGCTGACCGTGAGCGGCGGCCGCGTCACCCACCGGAGCTGACCGGCGACTCCCCGCACGCGCGGCGGGGCGCCGCGGGCCGGGTCACCTGCCGGAACCGACCCGTGACTCCTCGGTGTCCCGGTCGGCGGACCGCGCGGCGCCCTGTCCGGCACTCTCCCGGCGGGCGTCCGCGGGCGCTGCCTCCGGACGGGCCGGGTCCTGCTCGGCGGAGTCCGGGACGGCGCCCCGGCGCGCGGGCGCCGGGCCGTCCACCGTGCGGGACAGCCGCTGCGGCAGCGAGCCGTACCAGACGTACGAGACGCCGAAGCCGAAGGCGAGGCAGATCATGCCGCCCACGGCGTCCAGCCAGAAGTGGTTGGCCGTGGCCACGATGACGACCAGCGTCGCCGCCGGGTACACCAGGCCCAGGATCCGCGCCCACGGCGCCTTGGCCAGGAGGAAAATGGTCAGACCGCACCAGAGCGACCAGCCGATGTGCATCGACGGCATGGCCGCGTACTGGTTCGACATGTTCTTGAGGTTGCCCGAGGCCATCGAGCCCCAGGTGTGGTGCACCAGCACGGTGTCGACGAAGGCCTGGCCGTTCATCAGCCGAGGGGGTGCGAGCGGGTACAGGTAGTAACCGACCAGCGCCACACCGGTGGTGGAGAAGAGAACCGTACGGAAACCGGCATATCGGCCCGGCTGCCAGCGGTACAGCCACACCAGGACACCGATCGTCACGATGAAGTGCAGGGTGGCGTAGTAATAGTTCATCGACACGATCAGCCATGTCACCGAGTTCACGGCGTGGTTGACCGTCTGCTCGAAGGCGAGCCCGAGGGACTCCTCCGCCTGCCAGATCCAGTCGGCGTTCCGCAGCGCCTGTGCCTTCTGCTCCGGCACCGCGTTGCGAATGAGCGAGTACGTCCAGTAACTGACCGCGATGAGCAGGATCTCGAACCAGATCCGCGGTCGCCGGGGTACGCGCGACCGCAGTCGCGCCCACCTGCCGTCGGCCACGATGGGTGACGGGCTGGCCGCCGTGCGGCCTTCCGAACTCTTCACAGTCGTTTCACCCATGGGGAGAGAGTCTGCCAGATCCACGCCCCTCGACCGATCATCCTCCGGTCGGGTGCCCGGCGCATGTGCTCCACCTCCGGGAGGAGGGGAGGGCCGCTGGGATCAGGGGTTCCTCGGGGTCGGGGCGGAAGCGGTTGAACCACGAACCACCAGCTCGGGCATGAACACGAACTCGCTGTGCGGCGCGGGGGTCCCCCCGACCTCTTCGAGCAGCGCGCGGACCGCGGCCTGTCCCATCGCCTGCACGGGCTGGCGGATGGTGGTGAGCGGTGGGTCCGTGAAAGCTATCAGCGGGGAGTCGTCGAAGCCGACCACCGAGACGTCCTTCGGGACATGCAGGTCCTGCTGCCGGGCGGCCCGGATGGCGCCCAGCGCCATCATGTCGCTGGCGCAGACGACGGCGGTGCAGCCGGCGGCGATCAGCGCGCCCGCGGCGGCCTGGCCGCCCTCCAGGGTGTAGAGGGAGTGCTGGATCAGCTTCTCGGACTCCTCCGGCGACAGACCGAGACGGTCCCGCATGCCGAGCTGGAAGCCCTCGATCTTGCGCAGCACCGGCACGAACCGCTTGGGGCCCACCGCGAGACCGATCCGGGTGTGCCCGAGCGAGGCCAGGTGCGTCACGGCCAGCCGCATCGCGGCCCGGTCGTCGGGCGAGACGAAGGGGGCCTGGACCTTCGGGGAGAAGCCGTTGATCAGGACGTACGGGACGCCCTTGCCGCGCAGCTGGTCGTAGCGCGTCATGTCGGCGGTGGTGTCGGCGTGCAGCCCCGAGACGAAGATGATGCCGGAGACCCCGCGCTCGACCAGCATGTCGGTGAGCTCGTCCTCGGTGGACCCGCCGGGGGTCTGGGTGGCGAGGACGGGGGTGTAGCCCTGCCGGGTCAGGGCCTGCCCGATGACCTGCGCGAGCGCGGGAAAGATCGGGTTGTCCAGTTCGGGGGTTATCAGTCCGACGAGTCCGGCGCTGCGCTGGCGCAGCCGTACCGGACGCTCGTATCCGAGGACGTCGAGTGCGGCAAGCACGGATTCACGGGTGGCCGCGGCCACACCGGGCTTGCCGTTGAGCACGCGGCTGACTGTGGCTTCACTGACCCCCGCCTGGGCTGCGATGTCGGCAAGCCGCGCGGTCATGGGATTGGACTGTACCGGTCGCACGTCAGATTGCCCACCAGACGCAGGACTCGGCCGGAACCGGGACGTTCCCGGTGTCCTGCGCGGGAACGGCGGCCGGGGTCAACTGCCGTGCGCCGGAAGGCGGGAGGACGGCGCCCGCCACCCCGTCCGCACCGCCGCCGGGGCCCGCGCCGGCCGGGGCCGTACCGTCGCCGCCCGCGCCGCCGCCGGAGTGCGGGGCGCCGCCCGCCGCCTCGGCGCCCGCGCTGCTCAGCAGGAGCGTCACCGGGGCCGGGGTCTCGATCCGCGCGTCCCGGTCCGTCGTGTTCAGGGCGACCAGCACGTCGCCGCCGGCCGAGCGGCGCCGGAGGAGCAGGACGCCGTCGGGGGCGTCCAGCCACTCCACCGCCTCGCCCGCGCCGAGCGCCGGATGGGCGCGGCGCAGCCGCAGGGCCGAGCGGTACAGCTCCAGGGTGGAGCCGGGATCGCCGCTCTGGGCGGCGACGCTGAGACCGGCCCACGCGGGCGGCTGGGGGAGCCACGCGCCGGCCGGGCCGAAGCCCAGCGAGGGACCGTCGGCCGTCCACGGCAGCGGGACCCGGCAGCCGTCGCGGAGCCCGTCCTGGCCCTCCCCGCGCCGGAACGCCGGGTCCTGGCGCAGGGCGTCCGGCAGGTCGGTGACCTCCGGCAGGCCCAGCTCCTCGCCCTGGTAGAGGTAGACCGAACCGGGCAGTGCCAGCATCAGCAGCGCCGCCGCCCGGGCCCGCCGCAGGCCCGCGGCCGGGTCGCCGGCGCCGTACCGCGTGGTGTGGCGCACGACGTCGTGGTTGGAGAGCACCCAGGTGGTGGGCGCGCCCACCGAGGCGGTGGCGCGCAGCGACTCCTCGACGACCGACCGCAGCGCGGGCGCGTCCCAGGGGCAGTCGAGGAACTGGAAGTTGAACGCCTGGTGCAGTTCGTCGGGGCGTACGTACAGGGCGAGACGCTCGGGGGTCGGGGCCCAGGCCTCGGCGACCCCGATGCGGTCGGGGCCGTACGACTCCAGGAGGCGCCGCCAGCCGCGGTGGATCTCGTGGACCCCGTCCTGGTCGAAGAAGGGCAGCCGCTGGGTGCCGATCATCCGGGCCTGGCGGCCGTGCCCGATGTCGGGCAGGCCCTCGGCCTTGACCATGCCGTGGGCGACGTCGATCCGGAAGCCGTCCACGCCCAGGTCGAGCCAGAACCGGAACACGGAGTCGAACTCGGCCCTGACCTCGGCGTTCTCCCAGTCGAGGTCGGGCTGCTCGGGTGCGAAGAGGTGGAGGTACCAGGAGCCGTCGGCGACCCGGGTCCAGGCCGGGCCGCCGAAGACGGACTCCCAGTCGTTGGGCGGCAGGGCGCCGTCCGGGCCGCGGCCGGGCCGGAAGACGTAGCGGTCCCGCTCCGGGCCCGCGCCCGCCCGGGCCGCCGCGAACCAGGGGTGCCGCTCCGAGGTGTGGTTGGGGACGATGTCCACGATGACCTTCAGGCCGAGCGCGTGGGCCGCCCGGACCAGCTCGTCGGCGTCCGCCAGGTCCCCGAAGACCGGGTCGACCGCGCGGTAGTCCGCCACGTCGTAGCCGCCGTCGGCCTGCGGGGAGGCGTAGAACGGCGTGAGCCACACCGCGTCCGCGCCCAGGCCCGCCACGTGCGGCAGCCGCTCGCGGGCCCCGCGCAGATCTCCGACCCCGTCGCCGTCGCTGTCCGCGAAGGAGCGGACGTACACCTGGTAGATGACCGCGTCCCGCCACCATCCCGTGGTGGGGGCGCAAGGGCTTGCAAGGTCCGGCAGCGGCGACGGTGAGGTGAGCTCGTGGGCCATGGGCGGGTCCCTCTCGCGTGTTCCAGGGGCCGACGGTGGTGCGGGTGTGCCCTGACAACGAGGTCAGGCCACTCATGAAACGGTCCTGCAAGGAATGCCGAAAAGGCTTGCAGGGTGCGCGGGGCACCGCAAGAGCCCGCCTGACCACCCTGTCAAGCGACTCGATGGCAACCTTCGGGACACGCGGATGTAACGATCCCCGGTCCTTGCAGAAATTTCTCGCAAGCTCTTTCGGCTCGTTTTCATCCCTGTTACGTTCCTGGCAACCCGGCGCGCCGCGAGGGAGCGGTCGCATGAGGAAGGTCTTCGCCCCTCGTTCATCCGGGATCGTTTGAAGGAGTTCACATGCGGCGTGGCATAGCGGCCACCGCGCTGGTCGCGGCCCTGGGCGTGACCCTGGCGGCGTGCGGAAGCGACAACGGCGACACCGGTGCCTCGAAGGGCTCGGGCGAGCTCTCCGGCACCGTGACCTGGTGGGACACGTCGAACGTCGGCAGCGAGGACAAGGTCTTCAAGAAGCTCGCCGAGGGCTTCACGAAAAAGCACCCCAAGGTCACCGTCAAGTACGTGAACGTGCCGTTCGGTGAGGCGCAGAACAAGTTCAAGAACGCCGCCCAGTCCGGCTCCGGCGCTCCTGACGTCATCCGCTCCGAGGTCGCCTGGACCCCGGACTTCGCCAACCTGGGCTACCTCGCCCCGCTCGACGGCACCGCCGCCCTGAAGAACCAGGACGACTTCCTGGAGCAGGCGGCCGCCTCCACCAAGTACAACGGCAAGACCTACGCCGTCCCGCAGGTCATCGACTCCATGGGCATCTTCTACAACAAGAAGATCTTCAAGGAGGCCGGTGTCGAGGCGCCGAAGAGCATCGCCGAGCTGAAGACCGTCGCCACCACGATCAAGCAGAAGACCGGCAAGACCGGCCTCTACCTGCGCGGCGACGACGCCTACTGGTTCCTCTCCTTCCTCTACGGCGAGGGCGGTGACATGGTCAACGCCGAGCAGAAGAAGATCACCATCGACAACGCCGCCGGCGTGAAGGCCTTCGGCACCGTCAAGGACCTGGTCGACTCCAAGGCCGCGATCACCGACGCCACCAACGGCTGGGACAACATGCAGTCCGCGTTCAAGGACGGCAAGGTCGCGATGATGATCAACGGCCCGTGGGCCGTCACCGACACCTACGCCGGCAAGGAGTTCGCCGACAAGACGAACCTCGGCATCGCCCCGGTCCCGGCCGGCGCCGCCGGCCAGGGCGCCCCGCAGGGCGGTCACAACCTCGCCGTGTACGCGGGCTCCAAGAACCTGGAGGCCTCCTACGCCTTCACCGAGTACATGACCTCCGCCGAGGCGCAGACCACCGCCGCCACCGAGCTGAGCCTGCTGCCCACCCGCGAGTCCGTCTACATCAAGCCCGACGTCGCGAGCAACGAGATGATCGGCTTCTTCAAGCCGGTCGTCGAGAAGGCCGTCGAGCGCCCCTGGGTCCCGGAGGGCGGCAGCCTCTTCGCCCCGCTGCAGGTCGAGTACACCAAGGTCCTCACCGGCCAGACCAGCCCGGAGCAGGGCGCCAAGGCGACGGGTGACGCCTACCGCAAGCTCCTGAAGGACTGGAAGTAACAAGGAAGGCAGGCCGGCTGATGGCTGTGGACACCACCGGCCAGTCGGTGGCGAAGGCCGCGGGCGACACTGTCGCCCGCGGCCGGAGCCGCGGTACTGGCACCCCCGAGAGGAAGCTCCGGCGTTCCCTCTCCACCCACTGGTACGCCTGGGCGATGGTCCTCCCGGTGACCGTGGTGATCGGCGTGATCATCGGCTATCCGCTGGTCCGGGGGATCTACCTCTCGCTCACCGACGCCAACGAGCGCAACGTCGCGCGCAGCATCGGCGTCAACGAGATACCCGCGACCTACGAGTTCGTCGGCCTGGACAACTACGTCGACGCGCTCACCGGCACCCAGTTCCTCGGCACCCTCGGCTGGACGCTCGTGTGGACGGTCGCCTGTGTCTCGGTGACCTTCGTCCTCGGCCTCGGCCTGGCCAACATGCTCAACCGCAGGATCGCCGGCCGCTCCGTCTACCGGATGCTGCTCATCCTGCCCTGGGCCGTCCCCGGCTTCGTCTCCGTCTTCGCCTGGCGCTTCCTCTATGACGAGCGCCGCGGCATGCTCAACCAGATCCTGGCCGGCGGCGGCATCGACGCCGTGCCGTGGCTCAACGACCCCACCTGGGCCAAGTTCTCGGTCATCGCCGTCAACGTCTGGCTCGGCATCCCCTTCATGATGGTCGCCCTCCTCGGCGGCCTGCAGTCCATCCCCGGCGAGCTGTACGAGGCCGCCGAGATGGACGGCGCGAGCGCCTGGCAGCGCTTCCGCCACATCACCCTGCCCGGCCTGCGCTCGGTGTCCACCACCGTGATCCTGCTGAGCACCATCTGGACCTTCAACATGTTCCCGGTGATCTTCCTGCTGACCCGGGGCGGACCGGGCGAGGCCACCCAGATCCTCGTCACCCAGGCGTACAAGTTCTCCTTCGAGATCAGCCCGCGTGACTACGCCCAGTCGTCCACCTGGGGCGTCCTGATCCTGGTCCTCCTGATGATCTTCGCCGCGGTCTACCGGCGAGTCCTCCGCAAGCAGGGAGAAGTCTGGTGACCACCGCCACCCACGCGCCGGCCCGCGGCCGCCGTTCGCCGCTCGCCTCCATCGCGCTGCACACCACCCTCGCGGTGGCCTCCGTGATCGCCGTCTTCCCCGTGCTCTGGGTCTTCCTGACCTCCATCAAGCCGGCGCAGTACGCCAACACCACCGACTTCTTCAAGGAGACGACGTTCGCGAACTACACCGACCTGCTGGAGAACACCGAGTTCCTCAGCTGGTTCGGCAACTCGCTGCTCGTCGCCGGCCTGACCACGCTCCTCGGCGTCTTCATCGCCTCCACCACCGGCTATGCCGTCAGCCGCTTCCGCTTCCCCGGCAAGCGCGGGCTGATGTGGACGCTGCTGATCACCCAGATGTTCCCGGTGGCCGTCCTCATCGTGCCGATCTACAACATCATGTCGTCGATGGGGCTGCTCAACCAGCCGGCCGGACTGGTCATCACCTACCTGACCATCGCCGTGCCCTTCTGCGCCTGGATGATGAAGGGCTTCTTCGACACCATCCCGCGCGAGATCGACGAGTCGGGCCAGGTCGACGGCCTCACCCCGTTCGGCACCTTCTGGCGGCTCATCCTGCCGCTCGCCAAGCCCGGCATCGCGGTGACCGCGTTCTACTCCTTCATCACCGCCTGGGGCGAGGTCGCCTACGCCTCCGCCTTCATGGTCGGCGACGAGAACCTCACCCTGGCCGGCGGACTGCAGAAGTTCGTCAACCAGTACGGCGCGCAGTGGGGCCCGATGACCGCGGCGTCCGTGCTCATCGCCGTCCCGGCCGCGCTGGTGTTCCTCGTCGCCCAACGGCACCTGGTGACCGGCATGTCCGCCGGCGCCGTCAAGGGCTGAGCACCCCTTGGCGGCCCACCCGCCCGTACGTGTACGCAACTCCTTACCTCCCAGGGAAGTCATGACCCAGCACCTCGCTGCCCCCGCCGCCGCCCCGACCACCGGCACGCACACGGGCTGGTGGAGAGACGCGGTGATCTACCAGGTCTACCCCCGCAGCTTCGCCGACGGAAACGGCGACGGCATGGGCGACCTGGAGGGCATCCGCAGCCGGCTGCCGTACCTGAAGGAGCTCGGCGTCGACGCCGTCTGGCTCTCCCCCTTCTACGCCTCCCCGCAGGCCGACGCCGGCTACGACGTCGCCGACTACCGCGCCATCGACCCGATGTTCGGCAGCCTCCTCGACGCCGACGCGGTCATCCGCGACGCGCACGAGCTGGGCCTGCGGATCATCGTCGACCTGGTCCCCAACCACTCCTCCGACCAGCACGAGTGGTTCCAGCGCGCCCTGCGCGAGGGCCCCGGATCGCCGCTGCGCGAGCGCTACCACTTCCGCGCCGGCAAGGGCGCCGACGGCGAACTGCCGCCCAACGACTGGGAGTCCATCTTCGGCGGCCCGGCCTGGACCCGGGTCACCGAGCCGGACGGCACCCCCGGCGAGTGGTACCTCCACCTCTTCGCGCCCGAGCAGCCCGACTTCAACTGGGACCACCCGGCCGTACGCGACGAGTTCCGCTCCATCCTGCGCTTCTGGCTCGACATGGGCGTCGACGGCTTCCGCGTCGACGTCGCCCACGGCCTCGTCAAGGCCGAGGGCCTGCCCGACATCGGCGCCCACGACCAGCTCAAGCTGCTCGGCAACGACGTCATGCCCTTCTTCGACCAGGACGGCGTCCACGAGATCTACCGCTCCTGGCGGCAGGTCCTGGCGGAGTACGACGGGGAGCGCGTCCTCGTCGCCGAGGCGTGGACCCCCACCGTCGAACGCACCGCGAACTACGTGCGCCCCGACGAGATGCACCAGGCGTTCAACTTCCAGTACCTGGGCACCCACTGGGACGCCGTCGAGCTGCGCCGGGTCATCGACGCCTCGCTCTCCGCGATGCGTCCGGTCGGCGCCCCCACCACCTGGGTCCTGTCGAACCACGACGTCACCCGGCACGCCACCCGGTTCGCCAATCCGGCGGGCCTCGGCACCCAGCTGCGCGAGGCCGGCGACCGCGACCTCGGGCTGCGCCGGGCGCGCGCCGCGACCCTGCTGATGCTGGCGCTGCCCGGCTCCGCCTACGTCTACCAGGGCGAGGAGCTCGGCCTGCCCGACGTCACCGACCTGCCCGACGAGGTCCGCCAGGACCCGTCGTTCTTCCGGGCCACCGGCCAGGACGGCTTCCGCGACGGCTGCCGGGTGCCGATCCCGTGGACCGTCGAGGGCTCGTCGTACGGCTTCGGCGACGGCGGCAGCTGGCTGCCGCAGCCCGCCACCTGGGGCGCGCTGAGCGTCGAGGCGCAGGCCGGGGACCCCGGCTCCACCCTGGAGCTGTACCGCAGCGCGCTCGCCGTGCGCCGCGAGCAGCCCGGGCTCGGTGCGGGCGAGGACGTCACGTGGACGGAGGCGCCCGAGGGCGTCCTCGCCTTCCGCCGCGACGGCTTCGTCTGCACCGCCAACACCACCGGCCGGGCCATCTCCGTCCCGCTGCCCGGCCGGTTCCTCCTCTCCAACGAGCCGGTCTCCCACGGGGAAGGCGTCGTGGAGCTGCCCGCGGACACCACCGTCTGGTGGGCGGTGTGACGATCCCCCTGCCGCGGGGTGCCGGGAACGGCACCCCGCGGCTCGCGGACATCGCGGCCCAGGCCGGGGTCAGCGAGGCCACCGTCAGCCGGGTCCTCAACGGCAAGGCGGGGGTGGCCGGCGCGACCCGGCACCGCGTGCTCGCCGCGCTCGACGTCCTCGGCTACGAACGTCCCGTACGGCTCAAACGGCGCAGCGCCGGCCTGGTCGGCCTGGTCGTGCCCGAGCTGACCAATCCGATCTTCCCGGCCTTCGCCCAGGTCATCGAGCAGGTCCTGGCCGGGCACGGCTACACCCCGGTGCTCTGCACCCAGATGCCCGGCGGCGCCACCGAGGACGAGCTGGTGGAGCAGCTGGAGGAGCGCGGGGTCAACGGCATCGTCTTCCTCTCCGGGCTGCACGCCGACGCCATGGCCGACCCGGAACGCTATGTGCGCCTCGGCGCGCGGGGCGTGCCCTTCGTCCTCATCAACGGCTTCAACGAGCGCGTCGACGCCAACTTCGTCTCGCCCGACGACCGGGCGGCGGCGCGCATGGCCGTACGGCACCTGGTCGAGCTGGGCCACGAGCGGATCGGCCTGGCGATCGGGCCGACCCGCTACGTCCCCTCGCGCCGCAAGGCGGAGGGCTTCGCCGCCGAGCTCCACCACCTCCTGGGGATGGAGCGCGCGGAGGCCGAACGGTACGTCCGTCCCACGCTGTTCGGTGTCGAGGGCGGCCACGCGGCGGCCGACATCCTGCTCGACCAGGGGTGCACCGGGATCGTCTGCGGCTCCGACCTGATGGCGCTCGGCGCGATCCGCGCGGTGCGCGCCCGCGGCCTGGACGTGCCGGACGACGTGTCGGTGATCGGCTTCGACGACTCGCCGCTGATCGCGTTCACGAGTCCGCCGCTCACCACCGTGCGCCAGCCGGTGCAGGCGATGGCGACCGCGGCGGTCGGGGCGCTCCTCGAGGAGATCGAGGGCAATCCGGTGCAGCGCACGGAGTTCGTCTTCCAGCCGGAGCTGGTGGTCCGGGGATCCACCGCTGCCCAGCCGGGTCGATGACCGGACCGGCCGGCCGGGCGCGTGGGACCCGCCCCGGGGGAGCGGAACCCTCGGCGGCCGGCCCGGAGCCGTGGTTGAACGTAGCACCACTGCAACTCCTTGCGTAAGTCCTTGCGTTGAAGCTTCCTGCTGATTTCCGGCATGTGTCGCGAGTGTGTCCGAGGGGTTGACCCCGGGCCGGGGTCCTCGTACGGTCACGTCCGAAAATAGTTGCTGCTTTCTTGCAGCAAGAGATTGCGATCCTCGCCCCCCTCGCACCTCCCATCCCCCGAGGATTCAGCAGGAGGAATCATGGCCAGAAAGACCGTGGCCGCTGCACTCGCCGTCGTGGCGGGAGCCGCTGTGGCCGTCACGGCACCCGCCCCGGCGCAGGCCGCCCCGCCCGGGCAGAAGGACGTCACCGCCGTGATGTTCGAGTGGAAGTTCGCCTCCGTGGCGAAGGCCTGCACCGAACAGCTCGGCCCGGCCGGCTACGGCTACGTCCAGGTCTCGCCGCCGCAGGAACGCATCCAGGGCCCCACCTGGTGGACCGCGTACCAGCCCGTCAGCTACAAGATCGCCGGCCCCCTCGGCGACCGCACCGCCTTCAAGAACATGGTCGACACCTGTCACGCGGCGGGCGTGAAGGTCGTCGCCGACACCGTCATCAACCACATGGCCAACGCGTCGGGCACGGGAACGGGCGGGACCTCGTTCTCGAAGTACGACTACCCCGGCCTGTACGGCGGCGCCGACCTGGACGACTGCCGGGCCACGATCTCGAACTACCAGGACCGGGCCAACGTCCAGAACTGCGAACTGGTCGGCCTGCCCGACCTCGACACCGGCGAGGACTGGGTCCGCGGCCGGATCGCCGGCTACATGAACGACCTGCTCTCCCTCGGCGTCGACGGCTTCCGCATCGACGCCGCCAAGCACATGCCGGCCGCCGACCTCGCGAACATCAAGTCCCGGCTGAGCAACCCCGGCGTCCACTGGAAGCAGGAGGCCATATTCGGGGCCGGCGAGGCGGTCTCCCCGAGCGAGTACCTCGGCACCGGCGACGTCCAGGAGTTCCGCTACGCCCGCGACCTCAAGCGGATCTTCGGCTCGGAGAAGCTCGCCCACCTCAGCACCTTCGGCGAGTCCTGGGGCTACATGTCCTCCGGCACGTCCGGCGTCTTCGTCGACAACCACGACACCGAGCGCAACGGCGAGACCCTCAGCTACAAGAACGGCGCCGCCTACACCCTCGCCTCCGTCTTCATGCTGGCCTGGCCCTACGGCTCCCCGGACGTCCACTCCGGCTACGAGTTCTCCGACAAGGACGCGGGCGCCCCGAACGGCGGACAGGTGAACGCCTGCTACACCGACGGCTGGAAGTGCCAGCACGCCTGGCGCGAGATCAGCTCCATGGTCGGCTTCCGCAACGCCGCCCGCGGCGCCGCCGTCGGCAACTGGTGGGACAACGGCAACAACGCCATCGCCTTCGGGCGCGGCGCCAAGGCGTTCGTCGCGATCAACCGCGAGGGCTCCGCGCTCTCCCGCACCTTCCAGACCGCCCTGCCCGCCGGCACCTACTGCGACGTGCAGAGCAACACCACCGTCACGGTCGACACGGCGGGACGGTTCACGGCGTCGCTGGGCGCGAACACCGCGCTCGCCCTGCACGTCGGCGCCCGGACCTGCCAGGCCGGCGGGACGACCCCGCCGCCCGCGAGCAGCGCCGCCGCCTTCAACGTCCAGGCCACCACCGTCCCCGGCCGGAACATCCACGTCACCGGCGACCACCCCGCCCTCGGCGCCTGGTCCCCGGCCTCCGCCCCCAAGCTGGACCCGACGAGCTACCCCGTCTGGAAGCTGACGGTCCCGCTGCCGGCCGGCACGACCTTCTCGTACAAGTACGTCCGCAAGGACGCCGCGGGCAACGTCACCTGGGAATCCGGCGCGAACCGCGTCGCCACGGTCCCCGCCTCCGGACAGCTCGTCCTGAACGACACCTTCCGCAACTGACCGCCCCTCCCACCAGGGCCGCCCCGCCGGGGCGGCCCTCCTTCCCGTACCTCCAGGGAGAACCTCCGTGATACGCAAGCGAACGGCGGCCGTCGTGGCCACCACCCTGTGCGCGGCGCTGGTGCCCGCCCTCCCCGCGGCGGCCGCGCCCCCGCCGCCGCCCCCGCCCTCCGACAAGGCGCTCGCCGCGCAGCCCGCCCGCCACGACCTCACCCGGGAGCAGTTCTACTTCGTCCTGCCCGACCGCTTCGCCAACGGAGACACCCGCAACGACCGCGGCGGCCTCACCGGCACCCGCCTGCAGACCGGATTCGACCCCACCGACAAGGGCTTCTACCAGGGCGGCGACCTCAAGGGCCTCACCCGGAAGCTCGACTACATCAAGGGCCTCGGCACCACCGCCATCTGGATGGCGCCGATCTTCAAGAACCAGCCCGTGCAGGGCGAGGGCACGAACGCGAGCGCCGGCTACCACGGCTACTGGATCACCGACTTCACCCAGGTCGACCCGCACTTCGGCACCAACGCCGACCTGGAGAAGCTGATCGACCAGGCCCACGCCAAGGGCATGAAGGTCTTCTTCGACGTCATCACCAACCACACCGCCGACGTCGTCGACTACCAGGAGAAGTCCTACGACTACCTCTCCAAGGGCGCCTTCCCCTATCTGACGAAGGACGGCGTCCCCTTCGACGACGGCGACTACGCCGACGGGACGAAGCGCTTCCCGCCCGTCGACCGGGAGTCCTTCCCGCGCACCCCGGTGGTGGCCCCCGACAAGAAGAACGTCAAGGTCCCCTCCTGGCTCAACGACCCGACGATGTACCACAACCGGGGCGACTCCACCTTCGCCGGAGAGTCCTCCGAGTACGGCGACTTCGTCGGCCTCGACGACCTGTGGACCGAGCGCCCCGAGGTCGTCGAGGGCATGGAGAAGATCTACCAGCGCTGGGTGCGCGACTTCGACATCGACGGCTTCCGCATCGACACCGTCAAACACGTCAACACCGAGTTCTGGACCCAGTGGGCCACCGCCCTCGACGAGTACGCCGCGCAGCGCGGCCGCGACGACTTCTTCATGTTCGGCGAGGTCTACTCCGCCGACCCCGCGATCACCGCGCCGTACGTCACCGAGGGCCGCCTCGACGCCACCCTCGACTTCCCCTTCCAGGACGCCGCCCGCTCCTTCGCCTCCCAGGGCGGCCCCGCCGGCAAACTCGCCCACCTCTTCGCCCAGGACTACCGCTACACCACCGACAAGGCCAACGCCTACGAATCGGTGCCCTTCCTCGGCAACCACGACATGGGCCGCTTCGGCGCCTTCCTCAAGCAGGACAATCCGAAGGCCGGCGACGCCGAACTGCTCCGCCGTTACGCCCTCGCCAACGAGCTGATGTTCCTCGGCCGCGGCAACCCCGTCGTCTACTACGGCGACGAGCAGGGCTTCACCGGCCCCGGCGGCGACAAGGACTCCCGCCAGACCCTCTTCGCGTCGAAGACCGCCGACTACCTCGACGACGACCAGCTCGGCACCGACCGCACCCACGCGAGCGACGCGTACGACCCCACGCACCCGCTCTACCGGCAGATCGCCGCGCTCTCCGCGCTCACCAAGAAGCACCCGGCGCTGCGCGACGGCGTCCAGGAGCAGCGGTACGCCGAAGGCTCCGTCTACGCCTTCTCCCGTACCGACGCCCGTGCGAAGAGCGGGCCCGCCGAGTACGTGGTCGCGGTCAACAGCGCCACCGAGCCGAAGACCGTCGAGATCCCGACCGGCTCCGCGGGCATGGACTTCACCGCGATCCACGGCGGCGACACCCGCGTCACCAGCGCCGGCGACACGAAGATCAAGGTGACCGTCCCGGCGCTCGGCTCCCTCGTGCTCAAGGCCGCGCAGCCGCTCGCCGCGCCCGCCGCCCCGCCCACGATCACCCTCAAGGCCCCCGAGGCCGGCGCCACCGGCACCGTCGAACTCTCCGCCGACGTCGAGGGCGGGCAGCTGAACCGCGTCGTGTTCGCCGCCCAGACCGGCCACGGCAGGTGGCAG
This sequence comes from Streptomyces sp. NPDC048353, assembly GCF_055587165.1. Taxonomy (NCBI): domain Bacteria; kingdom Bacillati; phylum Actinomycetota; class Actinomycetes; order Kitasatosporales; family Streptomycetaceae; genus Streptomyces; species Streptomyces sp. NPDC048353. The sequence continues at coordinate 822,386 of NZ_JBVJGU010000001.1, forward strand.
GTCCTCGGCTCCGCCGACCACGCCCCGTACAAGGTCACCCAGAAGGTCACCGCCCCCGCCGGCACCGCACTGCGCTACAAGGCCGTGGTCGTCGACCGCACCGGCCGCACCGCGAGCGCCACCGCGGCGACCACCAGCGGCGCCCCGGCCGTCGAGCAGCCGCCGACCGCCACCCAGCGCGACCACGCGATCGTGCACTACAAGCGCGCCGACGGGAACTACGACGACTGGGGCCTCTACACCTGGGGCGACATCGCCGACGGCGAAGGCACCACCTGGCCCGCCGGGAAGCCCTTCACCGGCCGCGACGCCTACGGCGCCTTCGCCCACGTCAAGCTGAAGCCCGGCGCCTCCTCGGTCGGCTTCGTCGTCGTGAACAAGGACGGCGTGAAGGACACCGACGCCGACCGCGCCGTCGACCTCTCCACGACCGGCGAGGTGTGGATCGAACAGGGCAAGCCCGAGGTTCTGAACGCCGCGCCCGAGGGCGCCTACCCGCCCCAGGACACCACGAAGGCCGTCCTGCACTACCAGCGCCCCGACGGCGACTACGCGGGCTGGGGCCTGCACACCTGGACCGGCGCCGCGAACCCCACCGACTGGTCCAAGCCGCTGGAGCCCGTGCGCACCGACGCCTACGGCGCGGTCTACGAAGTGCCCCTCGCACCCGGCGCGACCTCGCTCTCGTACATCCTGCACAAGGGCGACGAGAAGGACCTGCCCACCGACCAGTCCCTCGACCTCAAGGCCGACGGCCACGAGGTCTGGATGCTCGGCGGCCAGGAGAAGTACCTCCTCCCGCAGCCCAAGGGCAGCGGCGCCGCGCTCGACCTCACCAAGGCCCAGGCCGTCTGGATCGACGCGACCACCCTCGCCTGGAACGGCAACGACACCGCCGCCTCCAGTGTCCTCCTCGCCTCCCGCGACGGCTCGATCAAGGCCGAGAACGGGGCGCTCACCGGCGACCGGCAGGCGCTCCGGCTCCACCGGACCGAGCTGACCGACGCGCAGAAGGCCGCCTTCCCGCACCTGAAGGCCTACGGCGCCTTCACCGTCGACCCCCGCGACCGCGACCGCGTCCGCGAGGCGCTCAAGGGCCAGCTCGTCGCCGCCCAGTACGCGGCCAACGGCGCCGTCCTGACCGCCACCGGCGTCCAGCTCGCCGGCGTCCTCGACGACCTGTACGCGACGAAGGCCACCCGGGCGGACCTCGGCCCGGTGTTCCGGAACGGCCGCCCCACCCTCTCCCTCTGGGCCCCCACCGCCCAGTCCGTCGCCCTCGAACTCGACGGGAAGACCCTCCCCATGCGCCGTGACGACGCCTCCGGCGTCTGGTCGGCCACCGGCACGCGCGCGTGGACCGGAAAGCCGTACCGCTACGTGGTCAAGGTCTGGGCGCCCAGCGTCCGGCAGATCGTCACCAACAAGGTCACCGACCCCTACGCCACCGGCCTGACCACCGACTCCACCCACAGCCTCGTCGTCGACCTCGCCGACCCGAAGCTCGCCCCCCGGGGCTGGAGCGGACTGAGGAAGCCCGCCGCCGTCCCGCTGCGCGACGCCCAGATCCAGGAGCTGCACGTCCGCGACTTCTCCGTCGCGGACACCACCACCCCGGCCGCCCACCGCGGCACCTACCTCGCCTTCACCGACACCGGCAGCAAGGGCTCCCGGCACCTGAAGGCCCTCGCCGCGTCCGGCACCTCCTACGTCCACCTCCTGCCGGCCTTCGACATCGGCACCATCCCCGAGAAGAAGTCCGAGCAGAGCGGACCCGCCTGCGACCTGAAGATCCTCGCCCCCGACTCCGAGGAGCAGCAGGCCTGCGTCGCCGCCGCCGCGGCCAAGGACGCCTACAACTGGGGCTACGACCCGCTGCACTACACCGTCCCCGAGGGCTCCTACGCCACCGACCCCGAAGGGACCCGCCGCACGGTCGAGTTCCGGCAGATGGTCCAGGCCCTCAACGGCGCCGGACTGCGCACGGTCATGGACGTCGTCTACAACCACACCGTCGCGAGCGGCCAGGCCGACAAGTCCGTCCTGGACAAGGTCGTCCCCGGCTACTACCAGCGCCTCCAGGCCGACGGCTCGGTCGCCACCTCCACCTGCTGCGCCAACACCGCGCCCGAGAACGCCATGATGGGCAAGCTCGTCGTCGACTCGATCGTCACCTGGGCCAAGCAGTACAAGGTCGACGGCTTCCGCTTCGACCTCATGGGCCACCACCCGAAGGAGAACATCCTCGCCGTCCGCAAGGCCCTGGACGCCCTGACCGTCGCCAAGGACGGCGTCGACGGCAAGGCGATCGTCCTCTACGGCGAGGGCTGGAACTTCGGCGAGATCGCCGACGACGCCCGCTTCGTCCAGGCCACCCAGAAGAACATGGCCGGCACCGGCATCGCCACCTTCTCCGACCGGGCCCGCGACGCCGTCCGCGGCGGCGGCCCCTTCGACGAGGACCCCGGCGTCCAGGGCTTCGCCTCCGGCCTCTTCACCGACCCCAACCCCTCGACCGCCAACGGCACCCCGGAGCAGCAGAAGGCCCGCCTCCTGCACTACCAGGACCTGATCAAGGTCGGCCTCTCCGGCAACCTCGCCTCCTACTCCTTCACGGACACCTCCGGGCGTACGGTCAAGGGCTCCGAGGTCGACTACAACGGCGCCCCGGCCGGCTACGCCGCCGCCCCCGGCGACGCCCTCGCCTACGCCGACGCCCACGACAACGAAACCCTCTACGACGCGCTCGCCTTCAAGCTCCCCGCGGCCACCTCGCCCGCCGACCGGGCCAGGATGCAGGTCCTCGCCATGGCCACGGCCACGCTCTCGCAGGGCCCCGCGCTCTCCCAGGCGGGCTCGGACCTGCTGCGCTCCAAGTCGCTCGACCGCAACTCGTACGACAGCGGCGACTGGTTCAACGCGATCCACTGGGACTGCCGGGACGGCAACGGCTTCGGCCGCGGGCTGCCCCCGGCGGCCGACAACCAGCCCAAGTGGGCGTTCGGGAAGCCGCTGCTCACCGCCCCCGGCCTCACCGTGGGCTGCGCCCAGATCGACGGGGCCGCGGCCGCCTACCGCGACCTGCAGAAGATCCGTACCACCGAACCCGCCTTCTCCCTCGCCACCGCCGGTCAGGTCCAGGACAGCCTGTCCTTCCCCCTCTCCGGCACCGGCGAGACCCCGGGAGTGATCACCATGCGCCTCGGTGACCTGGTCGTGGTCTTCAACGCCACCCCGCAGCGGCAGACCCAGCGGGTCGCCGCCCTCGCCGGGAAGGGCTACGCCCTCCACCCGGTCCAGGCGTCGGGCACGGACACCACCGTCAAGTCCGCCTCCTACGAGGCCGGTTCGGGCACCTTCACGGTCCCGCCCCGCACGGTGGCGGTCTTCACCACCCGCTGACGGGCGCCACCCGCCACGACACCGCCGCACCGCACACGCGAGGCCGGCCGGGATCCTCCCGGCCGGCCTCGCCGCGTCCTACCGCCTCGCCGCGTCCTACCGCTGGGGCTGAGCCGGGATCCGCGGCGCCAGTGCCAGGAGCCGGCCGACCAGGTCGCCGAAGGGGCCGTCCGCCGGCTCGTCGCCGAGGATGCGGATCATGACCTCCGCCATCTCCGGGTCGTACGCCGCGCTCACCGACGCCAGCGCCGCGAAGTCGTGCACCAGCTGCAGCTCCAGCTCCGCGCGCGGGATCCGCCGCCCGTCCAGCCAGAGCAGCGCCGTCGACTCGGCCAGCGACACCCAGGAGCGGACGACCAGTTCGAGCCGGGCGGAGGGCGTCTCCACCTCCAGGTGGGACAGGATCTGCTCGTAGGCGGCCTGCCGCACCTCGTCGATCATCGCGTTCGTGGTGGAGGAGCCCACGGCGGGACCGCCGCGCATCAGTGCGGAGAAGCCCGGCCCGTGGTCGTCCACGAAGTCGAAGAACCGGCCCATCACCCGCAGCAGCCGCGCCCCCAGCGGACCCTGCGGGGGCTCCACGAACCGGGCGGCCAGCTCGTCGGCCGCCCGCCGCAGCGCCGCCTCGTACAGGCTCTGCTTGCCGGGGAAGTAGTGGTAGACCAGCGGCCGTGAGATGCCCGCGGCCGCCGCGATCTCGTCGATGGAGACCTCGTCGGGCGATCGGTGGCTGAACAGCTCGAGGGCCACCCCGATCAGCTGCTGTTTGCGCTCCTCGACGCCCATCCTGCGGCGTACCCCGGTCGTCATGCGAACAGCCTAACGGGCGTCCGTTACGCTCCCACCATATGAGCGCTTCCGACCAGGCCACACCGGCGAAGGACACGCCGGTACCGGACACCGAGGCAGAGACCACCGAGGCCGTGAACCCCGGCGCCGAGACCGCCGAGACCGCCGAGACCGCTGCGGCGGACACGGTGGTCCCGGCGGGGGTCGAGGACGAGGCCCCCGAGGCGGAGGAGGAGCCCGAGGCGGGGGACGCCGGGGCCGGGACGGCCGGCCTGACGCCCAAGCAGGCCCGCCGGCTCCGGATCGCCGCGGCCTCCGTCCTGCTGGTCGCGATGGCCGCGGTCCTCGTGATCCGGCTGGCCAGCCGGACGTCCGTCCTGGTCGTCGGGGTGTACGGACTGGCAATGATCCTCTGCGGTGTCGTCATCGAGCTGTCCCGCAACGGCCGTACCCGCCTGGCGACCTGGCTCCTGGTGAGCGGCCTCGCCGCCGCCCTGGCCTTCGACTGGCTGATCCTGCCGTAGCTCGGAACCGTAGCCCGTAGCCCGTAGCCCGTAGCCCGTAGCCCGTAGCGCCACAGCCCGTGGCGGCGCTCGCGTCTGATCTAGAGGTCGAGCACCAGCCGTTCGCCCGCGCACCGCGAGACGCAGATCAGCATCGAGTCGGCGCGCTCGGCGTCGGTGAGCAGCTCGTCCCGGTGGTCGACCTCGCCCTCCAGTACCCCCAGCCGACAGGTCCCGCAGAACCCCTGCTCGCAGGAGTAGGACACCCCCGGCACCTCGGCCCGGACCGCCGTCAGCACCGACTGCCCCGCCGCGACCGTGAACGTCCGCCCGGAGCGCCGTAGTTCGACCTCGAAGGCGCCTCCGGCGGCGATGGCGGCGGGGGAGAAGCGCTCCAGACGCGGGACCTGTCCGGCCGGCAGGGCGGCGGCCACCGCTTCCATCAGCCCGTCCGGACCGCAGCAGTACACCGCGGTCCGAGGCGGGGTGTCCGCGAGGAAGCCGAGGTCCGGCAGGCCGGACTCGTCCTCCGCGACGACCGTCAGCCGGTCCCCGGCCGCCTCGCCGGCGAGGCGCTCGATCTCGGCGAGGTACGGCATGGTGGCGCGGGACCGCCCGCAGTACAGCAGCCGCCAGTCGGCGCCCGCCGCCGCCGCGGCGCGCAGCATCGGCAGGACGGGGGTGACACCGATGCCGCCGGCGACGAAGACGTACGCGGGGGCGTCGACGAGCGGGAACCGGTTGCGCGGCCCGCGGATCTCGACCTCCGCCCCCACGTGGAGCTGTTCGTGCACCTCGCGCGAGCCGCCCCGGCCCCCGCGCTCCTCCTCGATCAGGCGGGTGGCGACGGTGTACGCGTCGGTGTCGGCCGGGTCGCCGCAGAGCGAGTACGGGCGCACCAGGCCGGACGGCAGGACCAGGTCGATGTGGGCGCCCGGCTGCCAGGCCGGCAGGCCGGTCCCTTCGAGACGGAGCTGGACCACGCCCTCGGCGGGCTCGGTGCGCCCGGTGACGAGGACCTTGCGCGGGACGGTGGAGAGGCGGCCGCGGCCCGACACCGGCTCCTCCAGGGCGGGCATCGGCCAGAGCGGGGCGGCTTCGATCCGGCGGCGCACGGCGCGCCTGGCCCGGCCGGCGAGGAGCGCGGTCCCGGCGACGAGGACGACGGTACGCAGGCGGGGCATGGTCAGCGACCTCCGTTGGCGCCGGGGGAGTTCGCCAGGTAGGCGACGGCCTGGGCGGTGTCCCCCTCCTGGGAGGGGTGGTAGGCGCGGCTGAGGTAGCGGGGGATGGAGCGCAGCAGGTCGGGGGTGGACGGCAGGACGCCCTCCCGGCCCTTGCGGACGAGCTGCCCGACCGAGGCCCTGCCGTTGGTGAGGGTCGGGTCGTTCTCCATGAAGAAGCGGGTGCCGCGCTGCCAGAGGAAGACCATCGCGGTGAAGGCGGTGGCCCAGGTGCGGACCCGGCGGCGGTAGCCGCCGTCGAGGTGCATGAACAGCTCGAAGGCGACCGAGCGGTGCTCGACCTCCTCGGCGCCGTGCCAGCGCAGCAGGTCGAGCATGGTGGGGTCGGCGCCGCGGCGGTCCAGCTCCTCGGCGTTGAGGACCCAGTCGCCGAGGAAGGCGGTGTAGTGCTCGATGGCGGCGATGAGCGCGACCCGCTCCATCAGCCACCACCGGCGCGGCCGGCCGGGCGGCAGCGTCCGGTCGCCGAGCAGCTTCTCGAAGAACCAGTCGACCTGCGCGGTGTAGGGGGTGGGGTCGAGGCCGAGCTTCTTGAGGTGGGGGAGGACGTCGTCGTGGGCCTGGGAGTGGACGGCCTCCTGCCCGATGAAGCCGATGACGTCCGCACGCAGCCGGTCGTCGGTGATGAGCGGGAGCACCTGCTTGTAGACGTGCACGAACCAGCGTTCACCGGCCGGGAGCAGCAGGTGCAGCACGTTGATGGTGTGGGTGGTGAACGGGTCGCCGGGCACCCAGTGGAGCGGGGTCTCCTCCCAGGCGAAGGAGACCTTCCGGGCCTTGAGTTCGATGTGCTCCGACGCCACCGGTGCAGGCTGCGTATTAGACATGGCGTCAATGTACTGAGGGGTAGCTGGTTGGCAACAGGGTCGTGCACCGGCTTTTCCCGAACCGCCGGGGGGCACGACCACACGAGCCGCGCCGGTGGATCCCCCCGGGGACACTCCCTAGCGCAGCGCCCCGACGCCCGTGCCGTCCTTCAGTGTGCCGCGGAGGTCGGCGCGGGCGCCCGGCTTCGCCTTCAGGGCGAGGAGAGGGCCGTCCGCCCGGCCCACGACCCCGCCCGAGGTCGTCAGCGAGGCGATGTCCTCGCTGCCGGCCGCCAGGACGTACCACTGGCCGCTCTTGGCCTGCCACAGCACGCCCGCCACCAGCCGGGGGTCCCGCACCCCGCAGGCCGGCGACTCCTCGGCCCGCGCCGCGAGGGCCGCCGGGGCCGGGGCCGCCGCCCCGGCGGGCGTCAGGAACTGGGCGAGCACCCTGCTGCCCGTGCCCCGCCAGGTCTCCGCGCGGGTGCACAGCCAGGCCGCCCGCCCGCCGCCCTCCGGCAGCCGCTGGGTCGCGAACCGCCAGGAGTTCACGGTACGGACCCCGCGCGAGCGGACCGTCGCCAGCTGGCACGCCGTCCGCGCCCATGCGGCCCGCGCCTCCTCGCCCGTCGCGTCCACCGGCGCCGCGGGCGGCCCCGCCGTCAGCCGGGCGGGGGCCAGCTCGCCCAGATCGGTCAGCAGCCGCACCCCTTCCCCGTCCCGCACCTGGAGGGTGTTCCAGACCGCGCACTCCCGAGCCGACGCCGGCCCGGGCAGCGCCTGCGTGAGGCCGTCCGCGTCCCGACCCAGCGACCAGGGCTCCTTCGACGGCGCGAGCAGGTCCCGTACCGCCGTCTCGCGCACCCAAGGGGCCGTCAGATAGCGGACGTTGCCCGCCGCCCGGGAGGCGACGAGCGCCGCCGCGCCCACCTCGTCCGCCCCGTCCGTCCGGGCGAAGTCCAGCGCCGCGCCGCTCGCCCCGCCGGCCTGCTCCGCGTACCGCACCGCCCGCAGCCCGTCGTGGAACAGCACCACCCGCGACCCGTCCACCTCGCCCGCGTACAACAGCTGCGGCGACCCCATCGGCGGCCCCACCGGAGTCCCGGGCGTCGCCGACGTCCGCACCGAACCGCCGGGCCGCGCCCACACCGCGAGGGCCCGGCGCAGCAGCGCCCGGTCCCCGACCAGGCCGCCGCGCTCCGGCCACACCGAGAAGTCCCGGCGCGTCGCCCGTTGCCAATATCCCGCCGGCACCCGCTTCAGACCGTCCGGGTCGAGCGCCGCCTGGGCCGCCGGGTTGCGCGCGTACGAAGGCGCTGCGGCACCGTTTCTGCCCCAGCCGTCCCCCGGCAGCCCGAGCAGCGTGCCGCACACCGCCACCGCCGCCACCGCGGCGAGTGCCGCCTTGGCGTGCTGCCGGCGCCGCATCAGGTCCGTCGGGCGGGCCTGCAGCGAACACGGATCGAACTCGGGCGAGTCGAGCAGCGCGGCGGTGCCCACTCCTCCCGCGGCCTCCGCCCCGTCCGCCTCCGCGAGCGCGGCGCGCGCCTCCTCCTCCGGCACGCCCGCCGCCGCGAGGACCCGCAGCACTTCCGGGTCCCCCTGGCGCTCCAGGCCGCGCAGGACGTATGCCGCCCGCCCGGGCCCGGAGAGCGCCGACAGCCGCTGGTCCAGGGCCAGTTCGTCGGCGCCACCGGCGCGGGGGAACAGCCGCAGCCCCCACACGTGGGGCAGCAGCGGCGGGAACTGGGCCCGCCGGGGCAGCGCCCGGCGCCGCAGCGGAAGCCCGGCGGTCAGCGCCTGGCGCAGCGCCTCGCCCCGGACGTACGCGTACCCGGGGTCGACGGCGTCCTCCGGCCGGAGGGCGGCCGGGACGCCGGCGCCGGAGACGCGACGGCGCGGCAGCGACCGCTGGACGACCGCGTGCGCGGTCAGCACCCGCCGGTTGCGTCCCAGCGAGGGCGGCAGCACGAGGTACGCGATCCGGACCAGCCGCGGATAGTGCTCGACGAGCGCCGCCTCGGCCTGCTCGACGTCGACCGGACCGGGGCCGGGCCGCCCGGGGCCGTGGGGGGAGGGGGCGAGTTCCTGGGTGCTCACGTTCAGCAGAACGAGCGAATCATCCGATGGTCACCCCGGCCCGCACGGCCCCGGCGGCGGGGTGCGCGGTCCGCCCGTACACCCCCGTCGGCAGGGTGCGCGCTCCGGCCGTGGACCGTCAGCCGCTCCCGGATCTCCGGCTCGGGCGGCGTACACCGTCAGCCGCTTCTGGATCTCCGGCTCGGGCGGCGTACACCGTCAGCCGCCCCCGGACGCCCCGGCTCAGGCGGCGTACACCGTCAGCCGCTCCCGGATCGTGCCCGTCACCTCGTCGGGGACCCCGAGCCCCTCCCGTACGTACCCCTCCATCGAGCCGTGCCGGACCGCGACCTCGTCCAGCGCCGCCGTCAGGTACTCCGGTACGACCCCGATGAGCGCCAGCGCCAGCTCGGGATCGCCGCCCTGGGCCGTGAACCCCTCGATCATCGGGGCGAAGGCCTGCCGGACCGCCGGGTTGACCGACAGGTACTCCGTCATCACCGTCTCGTCGTCCGCGCCGAGCACCGACAGCACGATGGTCGCCGCCCAGCCGGTGCGGTCCTTGCCCGCCGTGCAGTGGAAGAGGAGCGGACCGGCGTGCGGGTCGCCCAGCTCCATGAGGAACGCCCGGTAGGCGGCCCGGGCGGAGTCGGTGGTCACGAAGGCCCGGTACGTCCGGACGAAGGCGTCCCGCGCCTTGCCCCCGCCGAGCAGCTCCTCGGCCAGCGCCGGGTCGCCGAGGAGCGTCTTCAGCCGCGCCGCGGGCGGCAGGCCGCTCGCGGCCAGATGGTCGGCGAGCACGTCCGCGACGAGCAGCCGGCCGCCGTCCGGGACGCGGTCGGGCCGGTCGGCGCGCTCGGCCGCGGTGCGGAAGTCGACGACGGTACGGATGCCCAGACCGGCCACCACCGGGTCGGCCGCGTCCAGCCGGTCGAGCCGCCCCGAGCGGAAGACCCGGCCGGAGCGGACGCTGCGGTTCCCGCCGAGCGGGAGGGTCCCCAGGTCCCGGAGGTTGGCGACGGTGGCGGCGGGAAGGGCGGGCATGGCGTCGACTCCTCCGGATCGGTCCTTTTCGTACCAAACCGTAATCGATCGGATTCCACCACTCCTGGAGTTCGGCCACCGAACACAGGACCGGAAGGGCAGGATGAGCGGATGCTGATGCGTGCGCGTCGAACGGTGGAGGGGGCGGCCCTGGCCGCCGCGGTGCTGGTGCTGACCGGGTGCGGCGGCGGGGCCGAGGCCCCGGAGGAGGCCGCCGGCACCCTGGAGCAGATCGCCGCGAAGGCGGAGTGCCGGCCGGACCTCCAGACGGAGGCGGCCGAGCTGCGTCAGGCGAAGTGCGCGACGGGCGACGGGACGTACGTCCTGCTCACCTTCGCCAGCGACCGGGGCCAGCGCGAGTGGATCAACGAGGCCAAGGACTACGGCGGCTCGTACCTGGTGGGCCGCAAGTGGACGGTGGCGGGGGACGAACGGACCGTGGAGCGCGTACGCACCCGGCTCGGCGGCCAGGTCGAGACCACCGCACCGCACCACGCGCCCGCCCCCTCCTCCGGCTCCGCGCACCCGTCCCACGCCCCGCACCCCTCCCACTCCGCGAGCCCGTCCCATGCCGAGGGGCATCACTGAGGGCGTGCCCTGGCCGAGGGCATGACGGAAGGGGCGCCCCGGAGGGCGCCCCTGGGGCCGGTCGCGCGGGTCAGGCGCAGCGGCGTCCCTCGTTGAGGCAGCCGACCAGTCGCTTCATCAGCCGCTGGTCGAAGACGTTGATGAAGTCGCCGTGGTCGGTGATCGGCTTGTGCAGCTGTTCGGGGAAGGAGTCGACGGCGAACCCGGGGCCGGGCGGCACGTCGTACACGATCCGCTGGACGAGCTGCGGGATGGCCCGGAAGCCCTGCCCGCACCGGCCCGAGGCGGGGTCGGCGAAGGCCACGTGCGTGCGGTGGTTGGCGCTGTCGGTGTTCCGTCCGTCCCAGCAGCTCTGGAACCGGAACGTCCGCACCACCTTGCTGCCCTGCGGGCAGATCGGGTACTTGTCCTTCAGCTGACGGTTCTCGAACCCGGTGCACGACCAGGAGGCGTTGGCGTTGGCGTCGCCGTTGGTGAACGCCTTCGCGTCGCCGGTGATGATCCGCAGGAAGCGGGGCATCGCGGTGACCTTCGAGACCGGGCTGCCGACGAAGTTCAGGGTGACCTGCGCCGGGGTCTGGATCTCGCCGACGTTCTGGTCCTTGCCGCCGCCGTCCGCCTCGGCGTCGTCCTCCGACTGGCCGTTCTGCAGCCGGAGCACCGGCCAGTAGTAGGTGGAGCGGTCGCCCTGGTTGCGGCAGGTGGTCCGGCCCCGGGCCAGATCGTCGTCGCCGGCGAAGGCGTCGTTGGCCTGGTTGCCGACGTAGTCGTGCATGTGGTGGGCGCCGTTGCTCACCCCCGGGGCGACGATCACGTTGTCCGGATTGAACTTGCCGTTCTCGTTCCGCCCGCAGTTCGTCGTGAAGGTGCCCCGGGAGGCCCCGCTCCGCTGCCTGGGCAGCTGCACGTTGGGCTGTACGGAGCGGATGTCGACGAAGTCGGAGGCCTCGGGGCCGTTGCCGGCCTGCCCGGGCTCCTCGTCCTCGCCGCCGTCCTGGCCGCCGTTCTCGCCCTCGCCCTGCCCGCCGTCCTGGCCCTCGTCGCCTCCGCCGTCCTGACCGCCGTCCTGGCCGCCGTTCTGACCTCCCCCGTTCTGACCGCCGTCCTGCCCGCCGTTCGCGGGGGCTTCGTCGTCGGCCCGCAGGGTGCAGGGGGCGAGGCTCTCCATCGACGGCTGCTGGAGCATGAGGGCGATGCGCTGGAGGATGTTGACGCGTTCGTTCCGCAACGGCGTCAGGATCTGCTGTTCCCCGTACTCGGGGTCGCTCTCGATCCGCCGCTTGTTGTCGGCGAACCGCTGGTACGCGACCGTGATCTGGCTGTCCAGGGTGGCCAGTTCCCGGTCCACCGAGCCCCGCACGGACCCGGGCACCTCGGGCAGCTCCTCGGCCACGTCGGGACAGTCGATCGTGGAGAGCGAGACGGTCCGGGCGGCGGGCGGGGGGTCGCCCCAGCCCTGACCGGCCGATGCGTACACATTGGCGGCGATGAGGCCGCCCCCGCCCAGCACAAGTGCGACGGAGGCGGCCACCACGCGCTTCGCGCGTGTCGAACGTTTTCTTGTGCGTCCCATGGGGCTCTATACGCAGAGGACCCGTGAAGTGTTCAACGCCTCCGTGACCGGACCTCTGCCCGCGCCCGGTCCGTGAACAACCGGCAGGCCAGGGCGAGTCGGCCCGCCGCCCGGTCGGGCGAGGCCGGCCGGGGTCAGGGCGACAGGAGGGCCGCCTCGCGCTCCGGCGAGAGGCCGAGCGGCGGACGGTCCGGGCGTCGGGGCGCCGACCCGCCGATCGATTCCAGCCAGGCCCAGGTGTCGGCGACCGTCTCCGCCACCGGCCGGCAGCGCAGCCCCGCGCCGACCGCCTTCGACACGTCGGCGGTGTGCATCGCGTCGTACATCTCGCCCGGCGGGATCCACACCGGCAGATCGGACCAGGGCGCGACCCCGGCCGCCAGGATCGTCTCCGGGTCCGTCCAGCGCAGTTCGGCGTCCGAGCCGGTGACCCGGGCGCAGGCGTCGAGGAGTTCGCCCGTGGTGGTGTGCCCGGGCGGCGAGACCAGGTTGTACGGTCCGGACAGCCCCGCCTCTGCGGCGTCGAGCGTCCACTCCGCGAGGTCGCGGACGTCGATGTACTGGAGTGGCAGCGTGCGCGGCCCGGGCGCGAGGACCGGACCGCCCCGGGCGATCCGGCCCAGCCACCAGGGCAGCCGGCCGACGTTCTCGTACGGTCCGATGATCAGCCCGGCCCGGACGAACAGGCTCCGCTCGGGTCCGAAGGCGTCGAGGACCGCCAGCTCGCCGCCCCGCTTGGCCTCCGCGTACGGCACCTCACCGGCGTCCGGGTCCCCTTCGACCAGGGGCCCGTCCTCACCCAGACCGGCCTTCGGCGGCCAGGCGTACACCGAACGGCTCGACACGTAGACGTACCGCCCCGCCCGCTCCGCGAGGAGCCGCGCCGCGTCCCGGACCGCCGAGGGCGCCGACGACCAGGTGTCGACGACGACGTCCCACTCCCCGTCGGCGAGCGCGGCGAGCCCGTCCGCCACCGGGGCCGTACGGTCGCCGAGCAGCGTGCGGACACCGGCCGGCGGCTCGTGGCGCCCCCGGTGGAAGACCGTCACCTCCCCGCCGCGCGCGAGCGCGGCCTCGGCCACGGCCCGGCCGACGAACTCCGTCCCACCCAAGATCAAAAGTCGCATACCCCGACTGTGCACCCGACCGGGGCCGTTTACCCAGTGGTTCCGCCACGGGAGGAAAAGGGCCGGGGAGGGAACTCGGGGAACGGCGGCACGGGCGTCTTCCGGAGCGGGAGGGCGGGTGGTCTCCCGCGCCGGACGGCGGGATGTCACCATGTCCGGACCATGACGGATGCCCGGTCGCCGATACGCGCCCTGCGAGCCGCACTTTTCGCGGCGGTGTGCGTGACACTGACCGCCGTGGGGCATTCGTCCATGTCTGCGCATGACCTCCCGCCGGGATCGCTGCTCGTCGCCTTCGCCGCGACGAGCGTCCTGGCCTGGCTGGTGAGCGGCCGGCGCCACGGGCCGCTCGCGATCGGCGGCGGCCTGCTGGCCGTCCAGTCGGCTCTGCACCTGGTCTTCTCGTGGAGCGGAGCGCACCCCGCCGGCGGCCGGCCGGACGGACACGCGTCGTCGGCGGACCATCTGTCCCACGGCTCCATGTGGGGCGCACCCCTGGGGCACCCGGCTATGGGCCGACCGGCCATGGGGGACACACCCATGGGGGACGGCTCCATGGGCCACGCACCCATGGGTGATCCGCCCACGGCCGAGACGACCATGGGCACGGCCCTGGAGATGGTCGCCGGCCACACCTCCCTCGGGATGGTCGCCGCCCACCTCCTCGCCGCCGTGGTCTGCGGCCTCTGGCTGGCCCACGGCGAGGCCGCGCTCTTCGCGCTCGCCCGGGCCGTCGGGGCGCTCGCCTTCACCCCGCTGCGCCTGCTGCTCGCCGTGGTGCCCGTACCGGCTCCGCCGCGCGTGCGCCCCGCGCGCACGCGTCCGCACCACCACCGCCTGCGCGGCGTCGTGCTCGCGCACACCCTCTCCCGGCGCGGTCCGCCCCGGCTGTCCGTACCCCGCGCCACGGCCCTCGGAGCGCACGTCTGACCCGGGGGCCGATTCCCCCTGTCGACACCGCATTCGAGGACAGCCATGACGATCGACGATCCCGCACGCCCTGATACGGCCGAGCCGAGAACCACCGAACCGGCCACCGCCGGAACCCAGCCGGCCCCCGGCCCCGCCCCCGACGGCGTATCCGCTACCGCCGCGTCCGACGGTGAGCCCCCGGCCGAGCCCGGCAGCGGCGCCAGGCCCCGGGGCTGGAGCGCCCTGCGGCCCCTCGTGCTGCGGCTCCACTTCTACGCCGGCGTGCTCATCGCCCCCTTCCTGCTGGTCGCCGCCGCCAGCGGTCTGCTGTACGCCCTCTCCTTCCAGGCCGAGAAGGTGGTGTACGCGCACGAGCTGGAGGTCCCCGTCGGCGAGCGGACCCTGCCGCTGTCGCAACAAGTGCACGCCGCCACGAAGGTGAACCCCAACGGCACCGTCACCGCCGTCTGGCCCCCCGCCGAGCCCGGCGCCACCACCCGTGTCCTGATGGCCGACCCGGACGTCGAGGAGGGGCGGTCCCTCGCCGTCTTCGTCGACCCCTACACCGGCGAGATACGCGGCCAGCTGCCCAGCTACGGCGGCTCCGGCGCGCTGCCGCTGCGCACCTGGACCGACGAACTCCACCGCGATCTGCACCTCGGCGACCTCGGCCGCAACTACAGCGAACTGGCCGCCAGCTGGCTGTGGGTGGTGGCCCTCGGCGGGCTGGCCCTGTGGCTGGGCCGCCGCCGCAGGAACCGCCGCTCCCTGTTCGTACCGGAGCGCGGACCGAAGTCCCGGCGCCGCACCCTCTCCTGGCACGGCGTCGTCGGCCTGTGGGCGGTCGCCGGACTGGTCCTGCTCTCCGCCACCGGTCTGACCTGGTCGCGGTATGCCGGTGAGAACATCGACGTGGTCCGCTCGCAGCTCGGCGGCGCCACGCCGGCGGTCTCCGCGACCCTCGACGGCGCCGCCGCCGGCGGGTCCGGGGAGCACGAGGGTCACGGCGCCGGCCATGGGGCCGCGCCCGCCCAGGGGCCGGACGTCGGCATCGACAAGGCGGTCGAGGCGGCCCGCGCGGCCGGCATCGACGGCCCGACGGCCGTCACCCTGCCCACCGAGGGCAAGGGATACGTCGTCAAGGAGACCGACGCGCAGTTCCCGGTGCACCTGGACTCGGTGGCCGTAGACCCGGCCGACGGCACGGTCATCGACGAGCTCCGGTTCGCCGACTACCCGGTGCTCGCCCAGCTCACCCGGTACGGCATCGACGCCCATATGGGCGTCTTCCTCGGCCTGTTCAACCAGCTGGCGCTCGCCGCGCTGGCGCTCGCGCTGATCCTGCTGATCGTCATGGGCTACCGCATGTGGTGGCTGCGCCGCCCCGGCCGTCCGGCCGCGCGCGGGGCCTGGCGGAAGATCCCGCCGACGATGCTGCTGCCGCTGCTGGCCGCGACGGCGCTGGTGGGCTGGTTCGTGCCGATGCTGGGCCTGAGCCTGCTGGCGTTCCTGGTCGTCGACATCGCCGTCGGCGCCGTGACGAAGGCGAGGTCCCGGAACCGTGACCGGGACCTCACCCCGAGCGTCTGATCAGGGCGTGTACTTGTAGCCGACCCGCCGCACGGTCTGGATCGTGTGGCGGTGCTCGGCGCCCAGCTTGCGGCGCAGCCGGGCCACGTGGACATCCACGGTCCGGCCGTCGCCGACGTGCCCGTACCCCCACACCGTCGTCACCAACTGGTCCCGGGTGTGGACCCGGTGGGGGTGGGCGACGAGGTGGGCGAGCAGTTCGAACTCCAGGTACGTGAGGTCCAGCGGTTCGCCGTCGACCACGGCGATCCGCTGGGCACCGTCGATCGTCACCGGCCCCCGATCGGCGGGCGTCTCCTCGCCCGCCGGCGTCGCCGCCGCCCCGGCGCCCGCCGGCGACGGGAGCGTCACCTGCTGGTCGGCCGGGACGAGGACGAGGTACCCGACCATCGGCGGCCGCCCGGGCAGGGTCGGCAGGGTGTGCGGGGGTGCGGGCAGCAGGGTGGCGCCCGGGGGCAGGAACTCGGCGACCCGCGAGAGTTCGGCGACTTCGTTCGGATCGACGGCCCGGAGTCGGTGCCGGCCGGGACGGACGGCCGCGAGGGACGTGTTCAGGGACGTGTTCAGCGGCGTGCTCAGGGAGGCGCTCTGGGTGGGGGCCATGACGGATCAGCTCATTTCGCGCGAGAACGGACGGAGAGGCGTCGTACGTCGTGCGCGTCGGCCGAAGGCCGGGGGATCGGACCGTGCCGATCGGGGCTTTAGAGGGCCGACGCGTTCCTCACGCGCCGACAGCACCGGTCGAAGTCGTGGTGCTGGCGGGAGGGCCAGAACGGCTCGAGGTCGTGACGACCCGTCGCGGTGTCGTTCTGAGTGATGGCCATATCCCTACTCTACTACTCGGGAATGCCCCTGACCCCCGCTTTGCCGCTCGGATCACCGACGAATGCCGCACCCCGCGCCGTGGCGCGAGGCGGCCAAGTGGCCCCGCCGGAACGCCGGAAGGGCGCCCGCCGTGGTCACGGCGGGCGCCCTCAAGCGTCGTGCGGGTGCGGATCAGACCTGGCCGGCCTTCTCCAGGGCCTCGCAGCAGGTGTCCACCAGGAGGCGGGTCACCACGTACGGGTCGACGTTCGCGTTCGGGCGGCGGTCCTCGATGTAGCCCTTGCGGTCCTGCTCGACCTGCCACGGGATACGGACCGAGGCGCCGCGGTCCGATACGCCGTAGGAGTACTCGTCCCACGGGGCGGTCTCGTGCAGACCGGTCAGACGGTCGTCGATGCCGGCGCCGTAGTTCTTGACGTGGTCGAGCGGCTTCGAGCCCTCGCCCAGCGACTCGGCCGCGGTGATGATCGCGTCGTAACCCTCGCGCATCGCCTTGGTGGAGAAGTTCGTGTGCGCGCCCGCGCCGTTCCAGTCGCCCTTCACCGGCTTCGGGTCGAGCGTCGCCGAGACCTTGAAGTCCTCGGCCGTGCGGTAGAGCAGCCAACGGGCCACCCACAGCTGGTCCGCGACCTCCAGCGGGGCCAGCGGGCCGACCTGGAACTCCCACTGACCCGGCATGACCTCGGCGTTGATGCCGGAGATGCCCAGACCCGCCTGCAGGCAGTTCTCCAGGTGCGCCTCGACGACGTCACGGCCGAAGATCTCGTCGGCGCCGACACCGCAGTAGTAGCCGCCCTGCGGGGCCGGGAAGCCGCCGACCGGGAAGCCGAGCGGGCGCTCGCCGTCGAAGAAGGTGTACTCCTGCTCGATGCCGAAGATCGGCTCCTGCGCGGCGTACCTCGCGTAGACCTCGGCCAGCGCGGCACGGGTGTTGGACTCGTGCGGCGTCATGTCCGTGTTCAGGACCTCGCACAGCACCAGGATGTCGTCCCCGCCGCGGATCGGGTCCGGGCAGACGAAGACCGGCTGGAGGACACGGTCGGACGCGTGGCCCTTGGCCTGGTTCGTGCTGGATCCGTCGAAGCCCCAGATCGGCAGCTCGGCGAGGGTGGCGCCCGAACCCGCCAGAATCTTCGTCTTCGAGCGAAGCTTCGCGGTCGGCTCGGTGCCGTCGATCCAGATGTACTCAGCCTTGAAGGTCACGGGCCTCATCCTTTGGGCATGCTGCTGCGGGGACGCGCGGCGGCTCGCGACGCTGCGAGAGCTGCGATGTCGTGCTCGGTTCGTGCTCGGTGTCTGCGCGCAGCTTCGCAACACCGGATTTCCCGCCCGTTGCCCGATTGTGAACCCCGTGTTACTCGGCCCGCCGGCCTACGTCCAGAAGGCGTCGGTCACGGTGATCTGAGGCTCGGCGTGGCGCCGGATGAAGGTGAAGACGAGCCAGCCGCGGCCGCCGGCGAGATCGGCGATGTGTGCGCCACCCGGCCTGGTCGAGGCCAGCGGCCGGACGGTGATCCAGTGCGGCAGGAGCGCATCCGCGTCGATCCCGCGGTAGTACGGGTCGATGGCCGTGACCAGTTCCGCGCGTGCCGCAGTCACCAACTGTCGGGCGTCCGCGGGCATGAGCTCGAAGTCGCGCCACGCTTCGGCCGTCCAGTCCATCTGCCAGGGCGGGCATGGGAGCTCATCGCTCACCGGCCGGGCTCCACGCCGGCCGCTTGACGCCGCAGTCGGCTGTACTCGGCCAGGAGCGCCGCGGACTCCTCGGGATCCTCGGACTTCGTGGCGCGGTCCTCGAGGTCGAGCAGATGTGCTTCCAGGCCGGGGTCGCGGGCGATGGCGTACTGCGTCCACCACAGCCGCATGAAGGCCGGGACCGGGGTGAGGTTGAAGGCTCCGCCGATCGCGCGGTGCCAGTGCTCCTCGAAATCCGGCAGCAGGTGCGGGGCGTGTTCCTGAATGGCCAGACGCAAGGCCTGCGGAGTGCGTTCGGGCATGGGCGGCACGGGGCGGGGGCGGTCGCCGCCGGGGCCGTCGAAGTGGAGAGGCTGCGCTGTCATGACTGAGGGGCTCCTGGTCTGCGGTCCGGCGCGCTCAGGCGGCGTCCTGGTCGCCGGAGCCGGCGTCCGGGTGCTGCGCCACGGACTGCTCGAACCACTCGGGCGATACGAGGTAGGCGACCGTCTTGCCCTTGCGGGTGATCGCCGCGGGCTCGCCCGCGATGCGGGTGCGGTCGAGGATCTCGCCCATCTGCTTCCGGAGGTCGATCGTCGTGTACGTCTTCGGCTCCATGCGCCCAAACTATCCCAACTATCATAGTTGAGATAGTTGACTGTATGCGAAACGGCTCCGCCCTCGGGAGAGGGGGAGCCGTTTTCGGTGGCGCGAGGATCGATCGCGCGGGGGGAGAGCCGGGCCGGTCAGGCGTGGCTGTGGTGGCGTCGGTTGCCGGTGACCAGGCGGTAGACCGCGAGGAGGATGACGGAGCCGATGATGGCGGCGATCCAGGTCGAGAGGTCGAAGAAGCCGTCGATGGAGTCGACGCCGAAGATCACCTTGCCGAGCCAGCCGCCGAGCAGGCCGCCCGCGATGCCGATGAGCATGGTGATGATGATGCCGCCCGGGTCCTTGCCAGGCATGAGCGCCTTGGCGATGAGGCCCGCGAACAGCCCTATGAGAATCCAAGCCAGAATGCCCATGATGTGCTCCTACCTCGATGGATAAAGACCGTGTCAACGATCGTCTTCACCGGTTCGGGAGTTCCAAACGTCCCGCCTCGCTGATCGTTGCGCGCGGGCGCTCACGGGACGGCGCGGCACCGCCCGGCCGGGTGTCGGTGCGGGACGGCAGACTGGGGGGATGACCAAGCTCTCGGGCGGCACGCCCCGTATCGGACTCCTCGGCACCGGACCCTGGGCGGGCCGGGCGCACGCGCCCGCGCTCGCCGCGCACGAGGGGGTGGAGTTCAGCGGGGTGTGGGGCAGGCGGACCGAGGCGGCGGCCGAGATCGCCGACGCCTGCGGCACGCGCGCCTACGACGACGTCGACGCCCTCTTCGAGGCGAGCGACGCCGTGGCCTTCGCCCTGCCGCCGGACATCCAGGCCCCGCTCGCCGTGCGGGCCGCCGCCGCCGGCTGTCACGTGCTCCTCGACAAGCCGGTGGCCACCACGGTCGCCGCGGCCCGGGAGGTCGCCGAGGCCGTCGAGAAGGCCGAGGTCGCCTCCGTCGTCTTCTGCACGCTCCGGTTCGCCGAGCCGACCGCCCGCTGGATCGACGAACAGGCCGCGGCCGGCGGCTGGTTCCTCGGCGAGGCGCACTGGCTGGGCTCCCTCTTCGCCCCCGGCTCCACCAGCGCCTACGCCGCCTCCCCCTGGCGACGCGAGAAGGGCGGCCTCTGGGACGTCGGCCCCCACGTGCTCTCCGTCCTCCTCCCCGTGCTCGGCGACGTCACGGACATCACGTGCGTCCCCGGCCCCGAGGACACCCGCCACCTGATCCTGCGGCACGCCTCCGGCGCCGGCAGCACGGCCACCCTCAGCCTGAGCGCCCCGCCCGGGGCGGCCGAGGCCGCGCTCACGCTGCACGGCGAGCACGGCCGCGCGGTCATGCCGGGATGGGACGGCGCGGTGGGTGCGCTGGGCCGGGCGGTCGACGCGCTGCTCGAGTCGGCCCGCACGGGGGCTGCGCACGGATGCGACGCCCGGTTCGGTCTGCGGCTGACCGAGATCCTCACCGAGGCGGAGGCCCTGGCGGCGGCCAGGACCGAGGCCTGAGTCCGGCGTCGGGGGGCGCCGGCGGCCGCCGCAGGCGCCCCCCCCCCCCCCCCGCGCTCAGCCGACGCGCTCGATCCGCGCCTTGCGGATCAGGAACTTCCCCGGCTCCCGCACCTGCTCGAACGCCTCGTTGTTGAGCAGGACGCAGCTTCCGGAGGCGGCCGTGACCTCGACCGTGATCGATTTCGCGTTGTCGAGGTTGGTCACCTTGAGGCGGGTCCCGGGCGGGAACTGCCCGCTGGACGCCGCCGGGGCGCCCGCCTCGCCGGAGAGGGTGACCGTGGACCCGGCACACACCACGTCACCGGCCCCGTCGGCCGGCGGCGCCGAGGCGGGGGGCGCGGGCTCGGCACCGGCCGGCGGCGCCCCCGTACCGTCTCCGTCCGCCGCGCCGCCGCCCGCACCGGCGCCGCCGTCCGCACCCGCACCGGCGCCTGCCCCGGCCTCGCCCCCGCCGCCCTCCGCGCCGCCGCACCCGGCCGCCGCCTGCTGGCGTCGGATCTCTGCGATCACCGCCTCGCGGTTGGCGATACGGGCCCCCGAGAGCGCGTCGGGACGGGCACGTTGATCCGCGATGAACCGCTCGTTGGTGGCGAGCGCGGCGGCCATGCCGTCGCAGG
Source organism: Streptomyces sp. NPDC048353 (assembly GCF_055587165.1). NCBI lineage: Bacteria > Bacillati > Actinomycetota > Actinomycetes > Kitasatosporales > Streptomycetaceae > Streptomyces > Streptomyces sp. NPDC048353. The sequence goes on from NZ_JBVJGU010000001.1 coordinate 843,262, forward strand.
CCGCGGAGGCCTGACTCGTACCGGTCAGGACCACCGCCGTCCCCCCGACGAGCACGAGGGCCCCGGCCACCAGCGCGATCTTCTTCTTCCGGCTGAGCGTTCTCCTGCGTGACACCTGAGGCTCCGTTCGATTCCTGTCGGTTCCTGTGGCGTCAGATACGCGGAGCGGGCCCGTTCCGCTCAATCGGAGGCGGCTCTTCAGGCGTCCAAGGTCTCCCGCAGCGCCGCGCACAGGGCATCGAGGGCGGCGCCGTACAGCCGCTCGGGAGGCGTCGCGTAGCCGACGACCAGGCCGTCCACCCGTGCCGCCCCGCCCGCTTCGGGGTGGCGGTAGTCGCCCAGCCCCTCCACCGCCACCCCGTGCCGGGCCGCCGCCCCGACCGCCGCGCGCTCGGTGCCCGCCGGCAGCTCCACGACCGCGTGCAGCCCGGCCGCGACCCCCGTCACCCGCACCCGCGGTACGCGCTCGGCGAGGACCGCCACCAGCCGGTCGCGGCGCCCCCGGTGGTGCCGGCGCATCCGGCGGACGTGCCGGTCGTACGCCCCCGACACGAGGAAGGCGGCGAGGGTGAGCTGCTCGGTGGCGGAGGAGTACGGCTCGCGCTCCCCCTTCGCCGCCACGACCTCGTCCACCAGCGGCGCGGGCAGCACCATCCAGCCGATCCGGAGGGCGGGGGACAGGCTCTTGCTGACGGAACCGATCAGCACCGTACGGTCCGGGGCGAGGCCCTGGAGGACGCCCACGGGCCGCCGGTCGTAGCGGAACTCCCCGTCGTAGTCGTCCTCCACGACGAGCCCGCCGGTCTCCCGCGCCCAGTCCAGGACGGCCGCCCGGCGGTCGGGCAGCAGCGGCCCCCCGGTCGGGAACTGGTGCGCCGGCGTCAGCAGCACCGCGCCGACGCCCCCGGGCAGCCTTCCGACGTCGGCACCGCCCTCGTCGACGGCGACGGGCCGGGTCAGGACCCCGGCCTCGGCCAGAAGCCCCCGGTGGAAGGGGAGACCGTACGACTCCACGGCCCACGGGCCCGGCACGGTACGGGCGAGCAGCCGCAGGGCGTGGGCCGCGCCGGAGCAGACCACGATCCGGTCCGGGGAGGTGCGCACCCCGCGCACCCGCGCCAGATATCCGGCGAGCGCGTGCCGCAGCTCGACCCGTCCCCGTGGGTCGCCGATCCCGAACGCCTCGTGCGGCGCCGCCGTCAACGCCCGCCGGGCCGCCGCCAGCCAGGCCGCCCGCGGAAAGGCGGCGGGGTCCGGCTTGCCCTGGACCAGGTCGTACGGGACGGCCTCCGGGAGGCCCCCGGGAACACCCGCCCGGGCCGCCCCCACCCCCGCCCCTACGCCCGCCCAGGCGGAACCCGCCCCGATACCCGCCCCCGCGCCCGGCTCCGGGGCCGCCGCCCCGCGGGCCACCCGCGTCCCGGATCCCTGGCGGGAGGTGAGCCAGCCCTCCGCCACCAGCTCGGCGTACGCGTCGGCGACGGTGTTCCTGGCCAGCCCCAGATCGGCGGCGAGCGAGCGGTACGGCGGCAGTCGCGTCCCGGGCTCCAGCCGCCCGCTCCGTACCGCCTCGCGCAACGCCCTGATCAGCACGGCCCGCCGGCTCCCCGCCCCGGTCAGCTCCAGATGCAGATCGGCTCCGAGCACCTCGGCCGCGTCGCTCCAGCCGCCCGCCGTCATCGCGGCACCCCGGCCCCGTCCATGACCCGGGCCATCTCCCGCTCGGGAAGGGCCGGGTTGACACCCGCGCCGCACGCCGTCTCGGGCAGGGCGAGAACCGCCAGGAGCCGGGGGAGCGGCAGGCGCGGGTCGGCGGCGGCCGCCTGCCGGGTCCGTACGTCCGGGTCGTGGCTGAGCCGCTCGATCAGGCCGGGGCCGGCCGCGGGGTCGCGTACGGCCAGCTGCCGGTACCTGCCCTCGGGATGGTCCGCGAAGCGGGCGGCGAGCCCCTCGCGCGGGAAGTGGGGGTGCCCGGTCGCCATCCAGGCGGAGAACGTCCCGCCGAGCCGGGCGTACACGCGCATCAGCACCCGTTCCGGGGTGTCGGGGTGGTGCACGGCCAGGTGGGTGAGGACGATGACGTCCTCGTCCTGCGCCAGCAGCCGCAGCAGATCGGACGGCAGATGGGGGCTGCGGGCCGCGGCCCGGCGCAGCAGGGGGTGGGAGGAGGTCGCGGCCCGGCGCAGCACCTCCTGATCGGCGATGCCCGTCGCCACCCAGTCCACGTCGTCGTCCGCCCCCACCAGCGGCCCCACCGTGCGGTCGATCGCCGCGCGCCGGGCTTCGGTCAGGTCGGGGCGGAGCGAGACGGCGCGCCGGACACTCTCGTCGGGGTGGACGGCGAGCCGGTCCACCAGGTCGGCGGGCAGGGACGGGTTCCGGGCCAGGTCGGCCGGGTGGACGTCCTCGGCGAGGAACCGCGGCGCCAGATGGCGTGACCGCAACAGCCGCTCCCTGACCGCCGGTTCGGGATCCGCGAGGAGCCGTCCGCACACGGGGTCCGGCAGCGGGCGGACGGGCCTGCGCGGATCGTGGTTCCGGTCGGGGCCCCAGGCGAGGGCGGCCCGCACCTCGGGATCGGGGTCGTCGACGAGCCGGGCCCGCTGCCCGGGCTCCGCCTGGGCGCTGCGCGCGAAGTCGATCCGTACGCCGGCGAGGGGATGGGCGACGATCGCCGCGACCGCCGCGTCGGGCAGCCCCGGCCGGTACAGGGCCTGGAAGGGCGGACCTTCACCGCCGCCGTCGAAGGCGAGCAGCCGCAGCAACAGCGGCGTGGGGAGGGCCGGGTTGGCGGCGACCCCGTCCAGCGCGGAGGAGTGGAACCCGACCATGCCTCGACTCCCCGTACGTCCGCGACCGTCCTGCCGGCGTCCATGATGCCCCGACCGCCCCGACCGCCCCGACCGCCCCGACCGCCCCGACCGCACCGGCCGGGACCGACCGCCCCGACCACACCGGCCACACCAGGCCGGACGGAGTCACGGCGCCGACCCCCGTGACCCCCGCCCCGCCCCGTAGGCCCGCGCGCCCGTCAGCGTCCCAGCGCGTCCCGGACGGCCTCCTCGGTCCGCCCCACCACGGCCGTGCCGTCGTCGGCCGTGATGATCGGCCGCTGGATCAGCTTCGGGTGCGCGGCGAGCGCCTCCACCCAGCGGTCCCGGTTCCCCTCGTCCCGCGGCCAGTCCTTCAGCCCCAGCTGCTTGGCGTCGGCCTCCTGCGTCCGCGTGATGTCCCACGGTTCGAGCCCGAGGCGCGCGAGAACGGCCCGGATCTCGTCGGGCGACGGTACGTCCTCCAGGTAGCGGCGCACGGTGTAGTCGGCGCCCTCCTCGTCGAGCAGACCGACGGCGGCGCGGCACTTGGAACAGGCGGGATTGATCCAGATCTCCATGGGGCGAAACGGTACCCCCGTGGAGCCCCAAAACCGTTCTGGCCAGGGATGATTGTCAGTGGTGACGGGTAAAATCATGAGTGAAGGTGAGGGTCCCGGGGAGGGCCCGCGCCCACCGTTCGCCAGGAGGTCGCCCATGGCCGTCGCCACGATCCGGACGCTGTCCCTCGAACCCTGGAAGCCCCTGCGGAAGCAGCCGCTGCCCGCGGGCCGCCCCCGCGAGTGGTACGTCAGCCACAACCGCCGGCTGAAGGCCATGCGCCTCGCGATCGCCCTGCTCGACTCGGGGGTCTACGACCCGGCGAAGGCGGGCAACGCGACGATACGCACCACGGCCGAGCAGCTCGGCATCCACCCGCCGTCCGACACCACCTGCCGCATGGTGCGCACCTTCATCCGCTACGGCCGCTGACACCGGCCCCCGGCGCCGGACCGCGCCCGGACGGCGAAGGCCGCCACCCCTCGCACGGGGTGGCGGCCTTCACCGCGCTGAGCGCCGGGCGTACGGCCCGAGGGGCCGGACGTACGGCTTAGAGGTCGAAGTAGAGCTCGAACTCGTGCGGGTGCGGACGCAGCTGGATCGGGGCGATCTCGTGCGTGCGCTTGTAGTCGATCCAGGTCTCGATCAGGTCGGAGGTGAAGACACCGCCCGCCTGGAGGTACTCGTTGTCCGCCTCCAGGGCGTCGAGGACCGCCGGGAGCGAGGTCGGGACCTGCTGGACGTTCGCGTGCTCCTCGGGAGCCAGCTCGTAGAGGTCCTTGTCGATCGGCTCCGCCGGCTCGATCTTGTTCTTGATGCCGTCGAGGCCCGCGAGGAGCAGCGCCGAGAAGGCGAGGTACGGGTTCGAGGACGGGTCCGGCGCGCGGAACTCGACGCGCTTGGCCTTCGGGTTCGAGCCCGTGATCGGGATGCGCATGGCCGCGGAGCGGTTGCGCTGCGAGTAGACCATGTTGACCGGGGCCTCGAAGCCGGGCACCAGACGGTGGTACGAGTTCACCGTCGGGTTGGTGAAGGCCAGCAGCGACGGGGCGTGCTTGAGGATGCCGCCGATGTAGTAGCGGGCGGTGTCCGACAGGCCGGCGTAGCCCTGCTCGTCGTAGAAGAGCGGGTCGCCGTTCGACCACAGCGACTGGTGGACGTGCATGCCCGAGCCGTTGTCGCCGAAGATCGGCTTCGGCATGAAGGTCGCGGTCTTGCCGTTGCGCCAGGCGACGTTCTTCACGATGTACTTGAAGAGCATCAGGTCGTCGGCCGCGGCGAGCAGCGTGTTGAACTTGTAGTTGATCTCCGCCTGGCCGGCGGTGCCGACCTCGTGGTGCTGGCGCTCGACCTGGAGGCCGACGTTCTCCAGCTCCAGGGAGATCTCCGCGCGCAGGTCGGCGAAGTGGTCGACCGGCGGGGCCGGGAAGTAGCCGCCCTTGTAGCGGACCTTGTAGCCCCGGTTGTCCTCGACCTTGCCGGTGTTCCAGGCGCCGGCCTCGGAGTCGATGTGGTAGAAGCCCTGGTTCGCCGAGGTCTCGAAGCGCACCGAGTCGAAGACGTAGAACTCCGCCTCGGGGCCGAAGTACGCGGTGTCGGCGATGCCGGTGGAGGCGAGGTACGCCTCCGCCTTCTTCGCGATGTTGCGCGGGTCACGGCTGTACTGCTCGCCCGTGATCGGGTCGTGGATGAAGAAGTTGATGTTCAGCGTCTTGTCACGGCGGAACGGGTCCAGACGGGCCGTCGACAGGTCGGCGCGCAGGGCCATGTCCGACTCGTGGATCGCCTGGAAACCGCGGATCGACGAACCGTCGAAGGCGAGCTCGTCGGACGGGTCGAACGCCGTCGCCGGGATCGTGAAGTGCTGCATCACTCCCGGAAGGTCACAGAAACGGACGTCGACCATCTTGACGTCGTTGTCCTTGATGAACTTCTTGGCCTCGTCGGCGTTCTGGAACATCCAACTCCTCCTACTCCCGGCCCGGGGAGGGGCGGGGTTGCAGCTCGGTCATGCGGCCAGTGCGGTGGCACACGCTGGTCCCGACCTTAGGCAGACGGGATTTCTCAAGCATGACCCATTTGTTTCGCCCAAGTTAACCGGCGCGCGTGTGACCGACACCGCGGCGGGCCGGTGCGGACCCGGGCCGAAGTGATCGAAAGCGGGCACAGTACCGTGGACGCGTGGACAACAGGCAAGCATTGGGATCGTGGCTCTCGGGACCCCGCGCGGCGGCCGAGGACGCCGGTGTCGACTTCGGTTACCGGGGGCAGCAGCTCGGTCTGCCCGAGGAGGGGCCCGGCTCCATCGCCCGCCCCGGGCGGCGGATCGGCGCCCTCGCCGTCGACTGGGCGCTGTGCATGCTGATCGCATACGGTCTCGTCACCCACGGCTACAACCAGGCGACGGGCAACTGGGCCCTGGTCATCCTGCTCGCCGTGAGCGTGCTCACCGTCGGCACCGTCGGCTTCACCCCCGGCAAGCGCCTCTTCGGCCTGCGGGTGGCCTCCGTGCACGGCGGACGCCTCGGCTTCCTCCGGGTCGTGCTCCGCAGCGTGCTCGTCTGCCTCGCCATCCCGGCCCTCATCTGGGACCGCGACGGCCGCGGCCTCCACGACCGCCTCGCCGGCGCCGTCCAGATCCGGCTCTGACCGCCCCGGCACCACACCCGCACCGACGACGAGAAGGGCGCCGCCGGAACCTCCCGGTTCCGACGGCGCCCTTCCTCGTGCTTCGTTCCTCGCGCTTCGTACGCCTGACGTCAGCGCATCTTTCCGCCGCGCGGCATCCGCATGCCCTTGGGCATCGGACCCTTCGGCAGCGGCATGTTGCTCATCAGGTCGCCCATCGCCCGCAGCCGGTCGTTGGCGACCGTCACCTGCGGGCCGGAGAGCACCCGAGGCATCTTCAGCATGGTCGTGCGGACCTTCTTCAGCGGCACCTGGCCCTCGCCGTTGCCGACGACGATGTCGTGGACCGGGACGTCCACGACGATCCGGGCCATCCGCTTCTTCTCGGCCGCCAGGAGCGTCTTCACCCGGTTCGGGTTGCCCTCCGCCACCAGCACGATGCCGGCCCGGCCGACCGCGCGGTGCACGACGTCCTGGTTCCGGTTCATCGCCACTGCCGGGGTGGTCGTCCAGCCGCGCCCGATGTTGTCCAGCACCGCGGCCGCCGCGCCCGGCTGGCCCTCCATCTGGCCGAAGGCCGCCTTCTCGGCACGCCGGCCGAAGACGATCGCCATCGCCAGGAGGGCCAGGATGAAGCCCAGGATTCCGACGTAGACCGGGTGCCCGATCAGGAAGCCGATCGCGAGGAGGACACCGAGTACGACGATGCCCACGCCAGCGACGACAAGCCCGACCTTCGGGTCGGCCTTTCGGGTCATCTTGTACGTGAGGGCGATCTGCTTCAGTCGCCCCTGGTTCGCAGCGTCACCGCTGCCCGTGTTTGCCTTCCTCGCCATGTCCTGAAGTTTACGTGGCCCGGGAAGCGCGACCCGCCACCGCCTCCATCACGTGCTGGGCCTCGACCCGGTCCTTCGCCCGGCGGCGGTCCTCCAGGACCGAGGTCCAGGCGTTGCGGCGGGCGGTGCGCTGGCCACCGGCGAGGAGCAGAGCCTCCACGGCCTTCAGCGCATCGGTGACGGACGGGATGGCGGTGGCACGGACATGCGTCGCGGCCTGGGCCTGCATGTGGGTCCTCCCTCAAGAGCGGATGAGACGAGGTGGGGGAAAGGGCGAGGGGAGCGGCGGTCCAAGACAACCCTCCGTGACCCAAGGGTCACGGTTCGGTGTTACCAGCGCATGACCCGGCGGTCAAACACTGATGAAACGTTGATGCGGCCGGTTGGACCACCCCGGAACCGCCGAAGCGACCCGTACGCCCTCCTGACCTGCGGAGGTGTACGGATCGCGACGAATTCGGCCACTACTGGCCAGTAACTACTTGTGCGCCGTTTCACACGGGTCGGACTCCAGCCCCGCCCTCGTTCCTCGGGCGGACCCGCAACCTACGCTTCGGCTCGGCTGCGCTTCTCCATCGCCTGCTGGAAGAGGCGGCCCGCCCGGTACGACGACCGCACCAGCGGGCCCGACATCACGCCGGAGAAGCCGATCTCGTCGGCCTCCTCCTTCAGCTCCACGAACTCCTGCGGCTTCACCCAGCGCTCCACCGGGTGGTGCCGGACCGACGGGCGCAGGTACTGCGTGATCGTGATCAGCTCGCAACCCGCCTCGTGCAGCTGAGCCAGCGCCTCGCTGATCTCCTCACGGGTCTCGCCCATGCCCAGGATCAGGTTCGACTTCGTGACCAGACCGTAGTCACGCGCCCGCGTGATGACGTCCAGCGAACGCTCGTAACGGAAACCGGGACGGATCCGCTTGAAGATCCGCGGCACCGTCTCGACGTTGTGCGCGAAGACCTCCGGACGCGAGGCGAACACCTCCGCCAGCAGCTCCGGCACCGCGTTGAAGTCCGGAGCGAGCAGCTCCACCTTCGTACGGCCGTCGGCGCGGTTCGCCGTCTGCTCGTGGATCTGGCGCACCGTCTCCGCGTACAGCCAGGCGCCGCCGTCCTCCAGGTCGTCGCGCGCGACGCCCGTGATCGTGGCGTAGTTCAGGTCCATCGTGACGACCGACTCGCCCACCCGGCGCGGCTCGTCACGGTCCAGCGCCTCCGGCTTGCCCGTGTCGATCTGGCAGAAGTCGCAGCGCCGCGTGCACTGGTCACCGCCGATGAGGAAGGTGGCCTCGCGGTCCTCCCAGCACTCGAAGATGTTCGGACAGCCCGCCTCCTGGCAGACCGTGTGCAGGCCCTCGCTCTTCACGAGGCTCTGCATCTTCGTGTACTCGGGACCCATCTTCGCCCGGGTCTTGATCCACTCGGGCTTGCGCTCGATGGGGGTCTGAGCGTTACGGACCTCCAGGCGCAGCATCTTGCGTCCGTCGGGTGCGACTGCGGACACGACCGGCTCCCTGTAGCTTCGATTCTTCGGCGCCCACCAGGGTACGCCCGTTGTTTCGTACGGTTATCCGTCTGGCCAACCTGCGGCGAGACCCCGGCATTCCCCGCCGGAGATCCCTAAGCCGACGCGGCGGCGACGGCAGGGGCGTCGGCGGACGCCGGCGCGGCCGCCGGGGCCGTCTCGCGCACGACCTCGCGCGGCTGTAGGTCCGCGCCCTCGAGGACGGCCCTCAGGTGCTTCTCCACCACCGGCAGGACCTCCTCGATCGTGACCTCACGGCCCAGCTCGTTCGCGAGCGAGGCCACCCCCGCGTCCCTGATGCCGCACGGGATGATCCGGTCGAACCAGGTGTTGTCGGGGTTCACGTTCAACGCGAAGCCGTGCATCGTGACGCCCTTGGCGACCCGGATGCCGATCGCCGCCAGCTTCCGGTCCTCGCGGCGCTGGCCGGCGTTGGACGGGGCGTACTCCGGACCGTTCAGCCGCGGATCGAACTCCTCGTCGGTCAGCCGCGGGTCGAAGTCGAGCGAGAGACCGCCCAGCGACGGGCGCTGCTCCACCGGATCGCCGAGGACCCACACCCCGCTGCGGCCCTCGATCCGGGTGGTCTCGAGACCGAACTCCGCGGCCGTCAGGATCAGCGCCTCCTCCAGACGGCGGACGTGCGCGACGACGTCGACGGGGCGGGGCAGCTTCATGATCGGGTACCCGACGAGCTGGCCGGGGCCGTGCCAGGTGATCTTGCCGCCGCGGTCCACGTCCACCACCGGCGTACCGTCCAGAGGGCGCTCGCTCTCCGCCGTGCGCCGTCCCGCCGTGTACACGGGAGGGTGCTCGAGGAGCAGACAGGTGTCCCCGACCTCGTCGGCGAACCGGGCCGCGTGCACCTCGCGCTGCTTGTCCCAGGCCGCCCGGTACTCGACGGCCTCCTCGCCGAAGCCCAAGCGGACGAATCGCAGCTCACTCACGGCCATGCCTCCTCCTGGGCGCCGGAGGCCGGGATCCGGGGATCCTCCCGGGGGGCCGGCTCGGCACCCTGCGTCGTTCGCGCCCCTGCCACTGTACGGCGGCACCGCGCGGCCCGGTCCGGCAGGTACGGCGGGCGGCTGCCACGTCAGCGGTGCCCCCAATCCTCACACGATCGGATGAATGTGGGGCGAAGGTGGCGGTACGGGCGGTGAGTGCCGCTAAATTCGCGCCGTTCCATGAGGGTCCACGAGGGCTGCCACCCGGGCCCGGAAGGCAGGAGACCGCACAGCTGATGACGGAACGACCCCCGCAGCGCATCCCGAACCGCCAGCTCGCCGCACTCATCGCCGAAGCCGGCTTCTCCAACGCGGGCCTGGCCAGACGGGTGGACCAGCTAGGCCTGGAGCACGGCCTCGACCTGCGGTACGACAAGACCTCCGTGACCCGCTGGCTGCGCGGTCAGCAGCCGCGCGGGACCACCCCTGCCCTGATCGCCGAGGTCTTCACCCGGCGCCTCGGCCGCCGGCTCTCCGCACAGGACCTCGGCCTCGACGCGTGCGCGCCGGTCTACGCCGGCCTGGAGTTCGCCGCGACGCCCGAGGAGGCCGTCGACATCGTCAGCGGGCTCTGGCGGAAGGACTCGGGGAGCCACGCCGAACTGCGCAAGATCGCCTTCACCCCGGCGGGCCTCGTGGTCCCCAGCCGGGACTGGCTGATCGGCCGCGCGGACGAGCGGGTGGCGCGCGGGGACATGTACGCCCCCGGCGGCCCCCGCCCCGGCCCGGACACCCGCCCGGCGCCGACGGCGGAGTCCCGGCCCGGCGCCCTGGACGGCCGGCTCGGCACCGAGCGGCGCGGAGCCGGGGCCGCCGAGGGCAGGTTCGGCACGGAGGGCCGCCCGGGCCCCGACGCCCGGCTCGGCACGGACCTCCGGGGCGGCGCCGACGGCGGACTCCGCCCCGGCCCCGACACCGGGCCACGCACCGTCCCGGACGCCCGGGTCCCGGCCCAGGGCCGCTTCTCGGTGCCCCGGCAGCGCGGCACCGACCGGGGGCCGGGACAGCGCGTCTCCAGCGGGGACATCGCCGCCCTGCGCTCGGTCGGCGAACTGTTCCGCACCCTCGACCACGCCTACGGCGGCGGCCACGCCCGCCAGGCCCTCGTCCGCTACCTCGAACACGAGGCCGAGCCGATGCTCCGCGGCACCTACGGCGAGACCGTCGGCCGCCGCCTCTTCGGCGCCGCGGCCGACCTGACGCGCCTGGCGGGCTGGACCTCCTTCGACATCGCCGCGCACGGTCTGGCCCAGCGCTATTTCGTCCAGGCGCTGCGGCTCGCCCAAGCGGCCGGTGACCGGGCCTACGGCTCGTACGTCCTGATCACCATGAGCCGGCAGGCCGTCTACCTCGGGCACGGCCGGGAGGCCGTGCAGCTCGCGCGGGTCGCCCAGCAGGGCGTCGGCTCCTCCGCCCCGCCCGTCGTCCAGGCGCTGCTGCACGCCGTCGAGGCGCGCGGCCACGGCGTCCTCGGCGAAGCCCGCGCGTGCAGCGCCTCGCTCGCCCGGGCCGAGCGCGCCCTCGAAGCGGCCCGGCCGGGCGACGAGGTGCCGTACTGGGCGCGCCCGTTCGACGAGGCGCAGCTGGCCGACGAGTTCGGGCACAGCCACCGCGACCTCCAGCAGTACCGCTCGGCGGCGCAGCACGCCGAACGCTCCCTGCAACTGCGCGCGCCGGGCTTCGCGCGCAGCCGCCTCTTCTGCCGGGTGGTCCTCGCCACGGCCCGCCTCGGCCTCGGCGAACTGGACCAGGCCTGCGCCCTGGGTGCGGAAGCCGCCCAGCAGGCCTCCGAGATGCGCTCGGCCCGTGCGATCGAATACGTCCGCGACTTCGAACGCCGCCTGGAGCCCTACCGCGACGCGGCGGCCGTCCGCACCTACCGCGACCGCGTGGCCGCCATCGGCTGACCACCCCGCCGCGAGGCGCGACCCCCCTGCCCCGCCGTAGCGGGGCACGGGGGCGGGTGCTCCAGGCCTCGTACTCAGGGGCCCGCCGCGCCCCGAGCCCGGCGTGCCAGGGCCCTTACGCCGGGCCTGAGAACCGCCCGACGGCCCGCGTCGGGCCCCGTGTCCCGGCGCGGCCCGTCGGCCGGAGAAGAGGGCGCCCTCCGGCGCCGGCGCGGTCCGCCGCTACGCCGCCACGTCGGCCGCCCGCGTCCGCTCCGCCTGCGCCGGGCGCACGCCCAGGTCGGTCAGGAGGGCGTGGGCGACGCGGCGGCCGGAGAAGAGCGCGCCCTCCGGCGTGCCCGTGTCGCGGTGGTCGCCGCAGACGTAGAGACCCGCGAGGAGGCGGACCGGACGGCGTGGGTCGTGCGGCGGGGGCATCGAGGGAAAGGCGTCGGCGGTGTGGCGCAGGGCGAGCAGCTCCCACTCGTCCGTCGACGTGCCGTACAGCGTGGCGAGGTGCTTGCGGACCCGGCGCTCCGCGTCGTCCGGCGGGGTGCCCAGAATCGTCGAGGTGACCAGGGTCCGGCCCGCCGGCGCGCGCGTCGGGTCGACCGCGCTCATCACCGCCGTGTGCGCGACCGGGCCTCCCGGGTCGGACTCCACGAGCAGCAGCGGAGCGGCGAGCGGCGCCGCGGGCGCCGTGTGGTGCAGCACCGTGACCGCGTGGAACTCCGGCGTCCGCAGCCCCGGCAGCAGCTCCGCGGCGGTACGCGCCCCGGTCGCCAGGACGACCGAACGGCAGCCGACCTCCCCGTGCTCCGCCGTCGTCACCCTCGTCGTCGAGACGTCGGTGACCCGGACGCCCGTACGGACCGTCCCCGGCGGCAGCGAGGCCGCCATCAGCTCCGGCAGCGTCCCCGACCCTCCCTGCGGCACGCACAACCGCCCCCGGGCGAAGGACCGCAGAGCCAGGTCGGCCACCCGGCTCGACACGGCGAGGTCCGGGTCGCCGAGCAGAGCGGCCAGCACCGGGCGCAGGAATCCCTGGACGGTACGGGACGGCAGCCGGGCGTTCAGCGCCTCCCGGGCGGTCCGCTCCGGCCGGGTCGACAGCCGCTGCGCGGGCGTGGCGGCGAGCCGGGCCAGCGCGGCCCCCAGCCGCGCGTGGTCCAGCGACGCGGCCGCCTGCCGGGGGGCGCTCGCGAGGGCGCGCGCCATGGTGAACGCCCCCCGCACGCTCCCCGTCCCGCCGCTCCTGACGTACCGTCCGTCGCAATGCACCAGGGCTCCCGGTGCGAACGGACGCAGCAGGGCGCCGTCGAGACCGGGAGTGCGGCGCAGTTCCGCCTGCGACAGGGTGAGCAGCGGGCCGACGCGGTCGAGCCGGAAACCGTCGACCTCGTCGGTGACCATCCGGCCGCCGACCCGCTCGGCGGCCTCCAGGACGATGACGCCGAGCCCCGCTCTGGTCAGCCGGTGGGCGGCGGCGAGTCCCGCGATTCCCGCTCCGACGATGACGACGTCCGTGACGTCGTCCGTGTGGTGCGCATGGCGTGCGGTACTGAGCACGTGCCCCTCCCCGGGTCGGCGCGGCTGCTGGGAGGCTCATGCCCCCAACAGACCCCCGGAATGCCCGAGTTCGCGTCCGCGGTACCTCGCGCGCATTCAGGGGCCGTCCAGCCTAGGGACCGCTCCGGCGGATGCCAGCCGCGCGCGCCGGGGTGCACGCAGCACGGGGTGGCGCACACCCGACCCCGACCGCGCCCCCGGGCGCCGCCCCTCGGACCCGCGGCCGTCGAGCCGCCGAGCCAGAAGACGCCAGGACCCGCGGCCGTCGAGCCGCCGAGCCGGAAGACGCCCGGACCCGCAGCCGTCAGGCCTCCGCGCCGGAAGACGCCCGGCCCGGAGCCGTCAGGCCGCCGCGCGGATCGACTCGTCGATGGTCGGGAACGCGAAGTCGAACCCCGACTCCAACAACCGCCCCGGCAGCACCCGCTGACTCCCCAGCACGTCCTCCGCGAAACCGCCGAGCACCGCACGCAGCGCCGGCGCCGGCACCGTCAGCAGCGTCGGGCGGCGCAGGACGCGGCCCATCGCCGCCGTCACCTCCCGGTTGGTGACCGGCTCGGGGGCCGTCAGGTTCACCGGCCCGGACAGGGAGTCGTCGTCGATCAGATGGCGCAGGGCGGCCACCTCGTCGTGGAGCGAGATGAAGCTCCAGTACTGCCGGCCGTCGCCCATCCGGCCGCCGACCCCCGCGCGGAAGAGCGGGAACAGCCGCCCCCACGCCCCGCCCTCACCGGCCACCACCAGGCCCGTGCGGGCGTACGCGACCCGGATGCCGGCCTCCTCCGCGGGGGCCGCCGCGGCCTCCCACTCCACGCACACCGACGGGAGGAAGCCCTCGCCCGCGGGCGCGCTCTCGTCCACCGCCCGCGTCCCCGTGTCGCCGTAATAGCCCAGGGCCGTCCCGCACACCAGGACCTTCGGCGGCTCCGCCAGCGAGGCGAGGGCCTGCGCGATCGCCGTCGTACCGAGCACGCGGCTGTCGCGGATCTCCTTGCGATACGCCTCGGTCCAGCGGCGTTCGCCCACCCCGGCGCCCGCCAGGTGCACGACCGCGTCCACGCCCACCAGCCCGGCGGAGTCGACGTACAGCCGGGCCGGGTCCCACTCCACCTCGTCCGCCGTCCGCGCGGGCCGCCGCACCAGGCGGGAGACGTGGTGGCCGTCGGCGCGCAGGGAGCGCACGAGGGCCGAGCCGATGAGTCCGGAGGCGCCGGTGACGGCGATGCGGGAGCGTTGCATGGGGCCATCCTGCCCCCCTCCCGCGAGGCCGTGGCACAGTGGCGGTCATGGCCGCGCCGGAGACACCGCTACGCACGCGTACCGCCCGCGCCGAGGACGAGGACGCCCTCGGCGCGCTGGACCGTGCCACCTGGTCACCGCTGCACGCGGTGGTGCCCGCGCCCCAGCCGCCGTACGCCCCGTTCTTCGACGACCGTCACCGGCCCGAGGACCACCTGGTCGCCGAGTACGCCGAGCACGCCGATGGCACCGGGAAGGCCGGTGTGATCGTCGGTTACGTGCGGCTCGGGCGGCCCACCCCGCTCGCCTGCAACGCGCACGTCCGCCAGATCCAGGGCCTCGCCGTCGCCGCCGAGGCCCGCGGCCGGGGCGTGGCCCGCGCGCTGCTGCGCGCCGCGATGGCGGAGACCGTGCGTCGGGGCGGTCGGCGGATCACCCTGCGCGTGCTCGGGCACAACGCGCCGGCCCGCGCCCTCTACGCCTCCGAGGGCTTCGCGGTCGAGGGCGTGCTGCCCGGGGAGTTCTTCCTGGACGGCCGGTACGTCGACGACGTGTTCATGGGGCGGTCGCTGACGGAGTGACGGGGGGCCGCCCGAGCAGCCGCATCCCGCCGCCCAGCTCCCGCAGACACCGCACACCCCGATCCGAGGCACCCAGCGAGAGGCCGGAACAGACATGAACCGCTACGAGAACCGCCGCGCCCTGGTCACCGGAGCCGGCTCCGGCATCGGTCAGGCCACCGCGCTCCGCATGCTCGCCGAGGGCGGACGCGTCGTCGCCGCCGACATCAGCGAAGCCGGACTGAAGGACACGGTCGCCCGGGCCGGAGCCGACGCGGAGCGCCTGACGACCGTGGTCGTGGACGTCGCCGACGAGACCTCGGTGCGCGCGGGCGTCGCCGCCGCCGTGGGAGCGCTCGGCGGCCTCGACGTCCTGGTCAACGCGGCCGGGATCCTGCGCTCCTCGCACACCCACGAGACGAGCCTCGCTGCCTTCGAGCAGGTCGTCCGGATCAACCTCACCGGTACGTTCCTGGTGATCCGCGAGTCGATACCCGCCCTGCTGGAGGGCGACGGATCCGCCGTCGTCAACTTCTCCTCCACCTCCGCGATGTTCGCCCACCCCTACATGGCCGCCTATGCCGCCTCCAAGGGCGGCATCCAGTCCATGACCCACGCCCTGGCCGCCGAGTACGCCCGGCGGGGCATCCGCTTCACCGCCGTGCAGCCCGGTTCGATCTCCTCCGGCATGACCGACGGCACCGGCGCCAGCCGGCAGAGCGTCGGCCCCGGCCTGCCCGAGGACGCCGACCTGTCCCTCTTCGTGAAGCTCGCGCCCGCCCTCGGCCACGGCTTCGCCGGGCCGGAGACCGTCGCCGGGGTCGTCGCCATGCTGGCCAGTGAGGACGGCCGCTTCATCACGGGCACCGAGGTCCGCATCGACGGCGGCACCCACTTCTGACGTCAGGGGCACGTCCTGAGACCGGGCTCCGGGACTTGCCGAGCGGCAAATTACAGGGTCACTATCCGTTTTCGTTCCCCGCCGGGTCTGGCGGAGCGGCGTGTGATCACCGTCGGTGCCAGATGCCACCCTGTCTGCGCACGCACAGGCTTGGACCCGGAGGTACACCACCCGTGGCGGCGACAAACGACCCCACCGTCAGGGGACGACGACTGGGAGCCGAGCTGCGCCGGCTCCGTTTGGCCAGCGGCCTGACCGGTGCGCAGGTGGCGGCCCATCTGCTGATCTCCCAGGCCAAGGTCAGCCACATGGAGACCGGCCGCCGTGCCGTCAGCCTTCGCGACGTGCGGGACCTGTGCAGGCTCTATCGCGTCACCGACCAACAGGTCGTCGATTCGCTGATGGCGCTGGCCAGGGCGTCGAGCGTGCAGGGCTGGTGGCGCACCTACGGCGACATCCCGCACAGCGCCTACGTCGACCTCGAGACGGCCGCCGTCTCGATCGACACGTACGAGCCCATGGTGGTCCCCGGCCTTCTGCAGACGCCCGCCTACGCGGCCGCGGTCATCGAGGAAACGATCCCGCTCCTCACCGTCGAGCAGGCCGCCGCCCGTCTGAAGGTGCGGCTTCGCCGCCAGCACCGGATCTACGACCCCGCCGGCCTTCTTCGCCTGGGGGTCGTCCTCGACGAATCGACTCTGCGACGCGTGGTCGGCAGCCGGGAGATCATGCGCGAGCAACTGGAGCACCTGCACACCCTGAGCGCCGAACCGCACGTCACCGTTCAGGTGCTCCCGCACACCGCGGGCGCGTACCCGGGCCTGACCGGGCGGTTCTCCCTCCTCCGGTTCCCCGACAGTCTCGGGGCGGTGGTGTACCTGGAGAGGTTCACCAGCGACCTGTGCCTGGAGAAGCCCTCCGCTGTGCGGCAGTACCGCATGATGCACGACCACCTGAAGGCCCAGGCCCTCAGCGCGGACGAGACCCGCGACCTCATCACGAAGACGATCAAGCTCTACACGTCGTCGGCGCTGGGCGACGAGCCGAGTCGCGTCGGCGGCCTCCCCGTCATGGCCTGATGCCCCGGGGCGTACGGGTCGGGTGTGCCCGGCGAAGCGGCGGGCCCGCCCTGCGCGGGGACGGAGCGGGACGCCGGCGCTCGGTCGGGCGCCGGCCGTCGAGCCCCCGTCCGCCGTACCGCGCGCCGCCAGAGGCGGGCCAGGGAGGTGTAGAAGCGGTCGGGGAGGAACACAGCGTCCGCGATGAGCATCGCGCCGGAGAAGAGGGGCAGCCCCATGAGTACCGCGATACCGATGTGCATGCCGAACAGTACGGCCAGGACGGGGTACTTGAGCCTGCCGAAGAGCACGAACGGGAAGGCGACCTGCGCGAGCACCGTCACGTAGCCGGCGAGGGCGATCACCATCGGGTAGGCGGTCACGAGGTGGGACAGCGCGGGCCAGGGCTGGAACAGTTCGAGGTTCAGGGCGAAGTGGAGCGCGGTGCCACCGCCCCAGGTGGTGCCCTGGATCTTGTACAGGCCGGCTGATCCGTAGAGGAAGCAGACTTGCGCGGCGATGACGAAGAGGCCGCAGTTGTGCACCACCGTGGTCAAGGTGGTGCGGGCGTCCCGGAGCTGCCGGGCGGGGAGGCTTCTCACCGGCTCCGGCGCGGGGGCCGTACGAACCGCCCTGAGCCGCTCTCGGCGTGCGTCCAGGGACCATCGCCTCCCGCAGGCGGTGAGGACGAGGTAGAGGGACATCAGCAGGACCAGGTTGTCGCCCCCGTCCGTCATGAAGATCGCCCGCGCGTGGAACGAGGTCACCACGACGGCGAAGAGGACGGACATGACGCGGGTTCGCCAGCCCAGCATGAACAGCGCGGACGTGACGAGGGCGAGCACGTAGCAGAGCTCGAAGTAGGCGGGGTCGGCGGACAGGATCAGGACGCTGTTCCAGCCCGTCTGGTCGAAGAGTTGTTCCGCCAGCGCGGCCGTCCAGGGCGAGTCGGGACCCCAGATCTCGTTCCGGTACGGGAACTCCCGGAGCAGGAAGACCAGATAGAGGAGTCCGTAGCCGATCCGCAGAACCGCGGCGGCGTACAGCGACACCGGCCGCTCGATGAGAAGTGCCCACAGGGTTCCGATCCGGTCGAGGACCCACCAGCGGGCGGTGCCGGCGAGCGAGGCATCGTGATCGGTCTGCTCATTTCCCATCGGGGGTCACCTTCCACCAGGGCAGGAGCCGGTTCTCGGTGGTCACCGGCGGGCGGTTTCCGGTGGCCGTGCCGGGCGCGGGGATGGCCAGGGTGACGACCCGGAGCTGCACGAATTCGAAGGTGCCGCCCTTGTGCCGGGCGGCGACGCGGTCCGCGGCGATATTGCGCAGATACTGCTGCATCATCGTGGCCCGCTCCGAGCGCGAGGTGTCGCTTCCCCCGTGCGTATCGACGTAGGAACTCCAGGCGCGGCGCAGGAGATTCTGCGAGGTGTGGCTCGGCAGCGCGCTGTGGTCGACCGCGGAATAGTCCATGTCGGTCAGGTCGAACCAGGGACTCACGCGCATCGTGCCGCTGGAATCGGTGTGCGCGGTTCTCGCCAGGACTTTCCGGTTGAAGGAGTCGGGGTCCGGGGCGAAGAGCCGCCAATTCTGCTCGAAGAGCGGATATACCCAGCCGTTCACCTGAGCGTTGTACCGCTTGGAAACGGGATTGGCGGGGGCCACGTGCAGGAACACCATGACGATATGGACCACGGTCGTGATCAGGCACAGGACGACGCAGGTGTGCAGCACCGCCTTCAGCGGACGGGCCCCCCGGGGCCGGCCGTCCGGCGGAGCGGCTCCGTCGCGAGGGGGCCGCGGGTCCGGACCCGAATCGGAGTGCTGATGGTCCTTCACGGCCGCTGATTCGAATCCGCTCGACACCGCCCACCCTGTCTCTCTCGTACGCACCGCTCGTGCCTGAAAGCTGCGCGGCTCTCGCCCACGGCGCGCGGCGGGATCCGGGGTGGATTCCGCCGCGCGCCGTCATCCGGTGAACGGGGGTCGCGGAGCCTGCCGTTCAGCCCGCGTGGTCTTCGTGACCCTCGGGGCCCCCGGGCTTGTCGGCGTAGCCGAAGTGCCCTTCGGAGTGCTCGCCGTGGCCCGGCTTACCGGGGCCTTCGTGTCCGTGGTCCGGCCCGCCGTGGTCCGGCCCGCCGTGGTCCGGTCCGCCGTGGTCCGGTCCGCCGGGCTTGCCGCCGTGCCCGCCGGTCATGTGCCCGCCGGTGTTCCCGGCGGTGATGCCCGACGTGTCGCCGCCGGTCGTGTTCCCGGCGGTGTTGCCCGCGGTGTTCCCGGAGGTGTTGCCGGAGATGTTCCCGGAGGTGCCGCCGCTCACCAGGCCGACGTTCGGCCCGCCGATGAGGCTGCCGCCGATCAGGCCCAGGGTCGTGCCCGTCGTCGCGCCGGTCGTGGTGCCGGTCGTCGTGCCCGTCGTCGTGCCGGTCGTGGTGCCCGTCGTCGCGCCGGTGGTGGTGCCCGTGGTCGTGCCGGTCGTCGTGCCACCGGTGGCGCAGCCGCCGAGGAAGATCCGGTTGTTGTTGAGCGTCACCTCGCCGTTACGGGCCAGCGCCCGGCCCTCGACGCTCGCCCCCTGGTTCACGAAGATCGAGGTCAGGGCCATGATCGTGCCCACGAAGGTGGAGGTGGTGCCCAGGGTCGCCGAACTGCCGATCTGCCAGTACACGTTGCACGGCGAAGCGCCGTTCGTGAGCAGGATCCGGCTGTTCGTCGCCGTCGTCAGGGCTTCCGGGATCTGGAACACCCAGACCGCGTTGGGGTTTCCCCCGGCGTTCAGGATCAGGTCGCCGGTCAGCCCGACACCGGACGTGGCCCGGTGGACGCCGGGGAGCAGCACCTGCCCCCCACCGATCCCGGGCGCGAGCGGGAAGTCCGGGGCCTGGCCCGTCAACTGTCCGGCCGCGTTGTTGTACGCCACGACCAGGTCGCTCTTGGCCTGGGCGGCCGCGGCGTCCGCGGGGTGGATCGCGCCGAGCACGAGTCCGGGCGGGAATCCGGTGATGGCCGGGTTCGGGTGCGTCCCGAGGTCGTGGTCGAGCACCGAGTTGCCGGTGTTCGTGACGCCCTGACCGGCCAGAACGGAGTAGCTGGCGGTGGTGCCCAGAGGGACGGGCGTCGCGATGGCCATGGCCGGTGTCGACGAGACGGCGACCATGACGGCGGCGACGGTCGCGGCGAGGGCCGAGGCCACCCCGCCGGAAAGGACACGGCGCCGAGCCGTGTGAGGGATATGCAGCTTCATCAAGAGGCCAATTTCTGTGGGAGGCCGTGGCGTACCGGGCCGTATCGATTGCCCGGGAGGCCTTCTAGCTGGTGCTGCATATTACGCAGGAAAATTCGTGTGCCACCGGCGAGGTGAGAGCAAAAAGGGGGGATTAATACAAACGTATTCGAGGATGTGCAGCGTGGTGAAAATATGCGGAGTCGCATCGTCGATTATCCGAGGGATAGTCCGGATAGGGGGAGCTTGATTAGCTCTCCTGGCGGCAGCACCGCATATCCGCCCCCGAAGGCGAATTCGCCGCGTACGGCAGTGTGCCGCCGGTCGGGTGAACTCACGGACCCGTGCCACGGGCGTGGCGCACCGGCCGCCGACGAGCGCGTCCCCGCCCTACGCCCCGAAGCGCTCCCACAGCCTCGGGTAGCGCGCCGCCAGCGGCGTGTCGTCCGTCAGGTCCAGCGGGCTGCCCTCCGGCTCGGCCGGCTGCGGCGGGATCCCCAGGTCCGGCGCCTCGGCGCCGGTGAGCTGCTCGTACGCCTCGTCCGCCGCGTACCCCAGCTCCTCGCCGTCCCCGTCGATCTCCTCGTCGAACTCGTCGAGGAGATCGGCCAGCGCGTCCGGATCGTGCACCGCGCCCTCGAAGACCTCACGCCCCTGGCCGATCAGCCAGCACCGGAAGTAGTCGAAGGCGTCGTCGCCGGCCCCGCCGAGCAGGACCGTCGCCGCGCCCCACAGATCCCAGCGGTAGGCGCGGTTGTAGCGGGCCTCGAAGTGACGGGCGAAGTCGAGCACGGAGTCCGGGTCGTACTGCAGCAGCCGCTCGACGAGCAGGTCGGCGTGGTCCTCGGGGTCGCCCTCGGCGGCCTCGCGGGTGGAGTCGATGATCTCCCAGAACTCCGTCTCGTCCATCACGGACCAAGCATCGACCGTGCGGGAGGGCGACGCACCCCGAAACGGCGGAATCAAACCCGACAGAGGATGTCCGGCTTTCCTGCCAAGGTCGTCCCATGACGACTGAAACGACGCCGCACACCGGCACGCACGAGCCGCTCGCCGGCAGGATCGCCCTGGTCGCGGGCGCCACCCGGGGCGCCGGCCGCGCCATCGCCGTCCAGCTGGGCGCCGCGGGCGCCACGGTGTACGTCACCGGCCGCACCACCCGCGCCAAGGTCAGCGAGGTCAACCGGTCCACCGAGACCATCGAGGAGACGGCCGAGCTGGTGACGGCCGCCGGCGGCGAGGGCATCGCCGTCCCCACCGACCACCTGGAGGTCGAGCAGGTACGGGCCCTCGTCGCCCGCATCGACCGGGACCACGGCCGCCTCGACATCCTCGTCAACGACGTCTGGGGAGGCGAGCACCTCCTCGTCCCCGCCTTCGGGAAGAAGATCTGGGAGACGGACCTGGACAGCGGGCTGCGGATGCTGGAACTGGGCGTCAAGACGCACGTCATCACCAGCTCCGTCGCCTTGCCGCTGCTGGTCCGCCACCCCGGCGGGCTGGTCGTGGAGGTGACGGACGGGACCGCCGAGTACAACACCCGCTTCCGGGAGAACTTCTTCTACGACCTCACCAAGAACGCGCCGCTCCGGATGGCCTACGCCCTCGCGCACGACCTGAAGGAGGTCGGCGGGACGGCCGTGGCGATCACCCCGGGGTGGCTCCGTTCCGAACAGATGCTGGACCACTTCGGGGTGACCGAGGCGAACTGGCGCGACGCGGTCGAGAAGCTCCCCGACTTCGCCGTCGCCGAGTCCCCGGTCTACGTCGGCCGGGCGGTCGCCGCCCTGGCCGCGGACCCGGACCGGGCCCGCTGGAACGGCCGGTCCCTCTCCAGCGCCCAGCTCGCCCGGGAGTACGGCTTCACGGACGCGGACGGCTCCCGCCCGGACGCCTGGGCCTTCATCGCGGCCAAGGAGGCCGGCGGGGACGTGTCGGTGGACGACTACCGGTAGAGCGCGGCGAGGGCCCGGGCCGCCTCGGCGAAACGGTCCCGGAGCGAGGCCGGCCCCAGCACCTCCGCCTCCGGGCCCAGCGCGAGCAGCTGCGCGAAGGCGACCTCCTCGTCCTCCACGCGGAGCGTCGCCGTCACCCGGCCCTCGGCGTCCGTCGAGCCGGCCGCCAGCGCCTCCTCGGCCGCCGCGCGGTCGGTCACGTACGGCAGCCGGCGCGCCCCCGCCGCCGAGAGCCGCAGCACGACCTCGGCGCGCAGGATCGACCGGGCGAACTCCGCCGACCGCTCGGCCCAGAAGGCCTGCAGGTCGAACCCCTCGTCGCGGGTGAAACGCTCCTCGGCGAGGGCGACGGCCGCGAAGCGGTCCACCCGGTAGGTACGCAGCGCCGTACCGGAGCGCGCGCAGAGGTACCAGACGCCCGCCTTCAGGACCAGGCCGTAAGGGGCGAGGACGCGCTCCACCTCGCCGTCACTGCGCCGGTAGCGCGCCGTGATCAGCCGGTCGTCCCAGACCGCCTCCGCGATCACCGGCAGCAGCTCGGGCGTCAGTGGCTCCTGCCACCAGCCGGGCGCGTCGAGCAGGAACCGCCGGGCCGCCGAGTCCGGGGCGTCCCGCAGCGAGGGCAGCAGCGCGGCGGACACCTTCAGCCGGGCCGCCGAGGCCGCGTCCTCCAGGCCCATGTCCCGCAGCGCGCCCGGCAGCCCGGACAGGAACAACGCCTCCGCCTCGCCGCGCGCCAGGCCCGTCAGCCGCGTGCGATAGCCGCCGACCAGCCGGTAGCCCCCGGCCCGTCCCCGGTCCGCATACACCGGAACCCCCGCCTCCGAGAGGGCGAGGGCATCGCGGGTGATGGTGCGTTCGGAGACCTCCAGCTCCTCGGCCAGTTCGGCCGCCGTCATCGACGGACGGGACTGGAGCAGCAGCACCATCTTGATCAGCCGGGCAGCGCGCATGACACGCATTCTGCCCGGCCGACCGGCGGCCGCTACAGGCCGTAGCGCTCGCGCGCCTCCTTCACCGCCGAGGCCTGGACCTCGCCGCGGCGGGCGAGCTGGGCCAGGGCCGCGACCACGATCGACTCGGCGTCGACACCGAAGTGACGACGGGCCGCCGCACGGGTGTCGGAGAGACCGAAGCCGTCCGCGCCGAGCGAGGAGTAGTCCTGCTCGACCCACTGCGCGATCTGGTCCGGCACCTGGCGCATGTAGTCCGACACCGCCAGGACCGGGGAGTCGACCCCGTCGAACGCCTGACGGATGTACGGGATCCGCTCCTCGCCGCGCAGCAGCGCCGCGTCGGCCTCCAGCGCGTCGCGCCGCAGCTCGGTCCAGGAGGTCGCGGACCACACGTCGGCGGCCACACCCCACTCCTCGGCGAGCAGCTTCTGCGCGGCCAGCGTCCAGTGGATGGCCGTGCCCGAGCCGACGAGCTGGACGCGCGCGGCGTCCGCGGCCACCGACAGACCGGCCGACTCCGCCGTGTTGAAGCGGTACAGGCCCTTGATGATGCCCTCGTCGACGCCGGACGGCTTGGCCGGCTGCGGCATCGGCTCGTTGTAGACGGTGAGGTAGTAGAAGACGTCCCGGTCCTCGCCCTCGGCGGCCTCGCCGTACATCCGGCGCAGACCCTCCTTGACGATCGCCGCGACCTCGTAGGCGAACGCCGGGTCGTAGCTCAGGGCGGCCGGGTTGGTCGCCGCGATCATCGGGGAGTGGCCGTCCGCGTGCTGCAGGCCCTCACCGGTCAGCGTCGTACGGCCCGCGGTGGCGCCGACGAGGAAGCCGCGGCCGAGCTGGTCGCCGAGCTGCCACATCTGGTCGGCGGTGCGCTGCCAGCCGAACATCGAGTAGAAGATGTAGAACGGGATCATCGCCTCGCCGTGCGTCGCGTACGACGAGGAGGCGGCGATGAAGTCGGCCATGGACCCGGCCTCGGTGATCCCCTCGTTGAGGATCTGGCCGTTGACGGCCTCCTTGTAGTACATCAGCTGGTCGCGGTCGACCGGCTCGTACGTCTGCCCCTTCGGGGAGTAGATGCCGAGCGACGGGAAGAGCGACTCCATGCCGAACGTGCGGGCCTCGTCCGGGACGATCGGGACCCAGCGCTTGCCGGTCTCCTTGTCGCGGACCAGGTCCTTGACGAGGCGGACGAAGGCCATGGTGGTCGCCACCGACTGCGAGCCGGAGCCCTTGTCGAAGGCGGCGAAGGCCTTCTCCGCCGGGGCCGGCAGCGGCGCGAGGGCGTGCGTGCGGCGCGCCGGGGCCGGGCCGCCGAGGGCCGCGCGGCGCTCCTGGAGGTAGCGGACCTCGGGGGCGTCGGCGCCGGGGTGGCCGTACGGCACCACACCGTCGACGAACTGCGCGTCCGAGATCGGCAGCTCCAGCAGGTCGCGCATGTTCTTGAACTCGTCCACCGAGAGCTTCTTCATCTGGTGGTTCGCGTTCTTGGAGGCGAAGCCCTCGCCGAGGGTGAAGCCCTTCACGGTCTGCGCGAGGATGACCGTCGGCGCGCCCTTGAACTCCAGGGCGGCCTTGTACGCGGCGTACACCTTGCGCGGCTCGTGGCCGCCGCGCGAGAGGTGGAAGCACTCCAGGATCTTGTCGTCGCTCAGCAGCTTCGCCATCTCGACGAGCGCCGGGTCGGAGCCGAAGAAGTCCTGGCGGATGTAGGCGGCGTCGCGGGTCTGGTACGTCTGCACCTGCGCGTCCGGGACCTCGCGGAGGCGGCGGACGAGGGCGCCGGCGGTGTCGAGCGCGAACAGCTCGTCCCAGGCGTTGCCCCACAGGGACTTCACGACGTTCCAGCCGGCGCCGCGGAACTGGGCCTCCAGCTCCTGCACGATCTTGAAGTTGGCGCGGACCGGTCCGTCGAGGCGCTGCAGGTTGCAGTTGATGACGAAGGTCAGGTTGTCCAGACCCTCGCGGGCGGCGAGCGCGAGGGCCGCCGTCGACTCGGGCTCGTCCATCTCGCCGTCGCCGAGGAACGCCCACACGTGCGAGGCGGAGACGTCCTTGATGGCGCGGTTGGTGAGGTAGCGGTTGAAGCGCGCCTGGTAGATGGCGGAGAGCGGGCCCAGACCCATGGAGACGGTCGGGAACTCCCACAGCCAGGGGAGGCGGCGCGGGTGCGGGTAGGAGGGCAGGCCCTCGCCGCCCGACTCCTGCCGGAAGTTGTCGAGGTGCGCCTCGGTGAGGCGGCCGTCGAGGAAGGCGCGGGCGTAGATGCCGGGGGAGGCGTGGCCCTGGATGTAGAGCTGGTCGCCGGAGCCGTCCTGCTCCTTGCCCTTGAAGAAGTGGTTGAAGCCCGTCTCGTAGAGCCAGGCCGCGGAGGCGAAGGTGGCGATGTGGCCGCCGACGCCGTGCTTGGCCCCCCGGGAGACCATCGCGGCCGCGTTCCAGCGGTTCCACGCGGTGATCTTCCGCTCCATCTCCTCGTCGCCGTCGACGGCCGGCTCGGCGGAGGTGGGGATGGTGTTGACGTAATCGGTCTCCAGCAGCTTGGGCAGGGCCAGGCCCGCGCCCTCGGCGTGCTGGAGTGTGCGGCGCATCAGGTAGGCGGCCCGATGAGGGCCGGCGGCCTTGGTGACGGCGTCGAGGGAGGCCGCCCACTCGGCGGTCTCCTCGGTGTCACGGTCCGGGAGCTGGTCGAGCTCACTCGGATTCTTGCCTACGGGATCGGTCATGATCGCCGCCTTCCGGACAGATGGGGGTGGAGAAGGGGTGCCGTGTCTGGCAGGACAGGGCGAAGGGCCGGGGTGCGGCCCGCCGAAGACTGTAATCCGACGATCGATGATCGATCAAAGGGTTGAAGGGGAAAACCTCTTCAGATCGAGAAAGTCGGCACAGGGTGCCGCGAAACAGGGCACCGGGTGCCTTGTTTTCGCAGGTGAGGGGCGGTACGGGTAGGGCCGTCTGAGAGGGCGCTCGCACGAATGAGCGGACCCGCCGCAACGGATCCGCTCACGAGAGAAAGGGGAGGTCAGGCCCTGGGGGCGCAGCCCAGGACATGCGCCTTGACCATCGCGCCGATGTTCGGATCACCCCGGCGGAACGCCTCCACCAGCTCCTGGTGCTCCTCGGCGTACGACTTCTGCACCGTGCCCAGCCAGCGGATCGACAGCGCCGTGAAGACCTCGATGCCCAGGCCCTCCCAGGTGTGCAGCAGCACGCTGTTGCCCGCGGCCTTCACCAGCTCCCGGTGGAAGGCCACCGTGTGGCGCACCTGCGCCGTGCCGTCGGCCGTCCGGTCCGCCTCGTACAGCGCCGTCACATGCGGCTCCAGGGCCGAGCAGTCGGCCGCCAGCCGGGTCGCCGCCAGCTCGGCCGCGATCTGCTCCAGACCGGCCCGGACGGGGTAGCTCTCCTCCAGGTCGGCCGCCGTCAGGTTCCGTACCCGTACGCCCTTGTTGGGGGCCGACTCGATCAGCCGCAGCGACTCCAGCTCGCGCAGCGCCTCCCGGACCGGGGTCTGGCTGACCTCCAGCTCCGTGGCGATCCGCCGCTCCACGATCCGCTCGCCCGGCTTCCAGCGACCACTGACGATGCCCTCCACGATGTGCTCGCGGATCTGTTCGCGCAGCGAGTGGACGACGGGCACGCTCATGAAGCCGCTCCTTAGGGACGTGCTGACGCCTATGACAATACGGCGGCGCCCCTGCCGGGAGTACTCCCGAACAGGGGCGCCGCTGGTGAGCCTTGTTACAGCTCGGTAGCTTGCCTACAGGCCGAGCTCGACCTCGAACTCGCCGGCCTCGAGGATCGCCTTGACCGCGGTCAGGTAGCGGGCGGCGTCCGCGCCGTCCACCAGACGGTGGTCGTAGGAGAGCGCGACGTACGTCATGTCGCGGATCGCGATCGTCTCACCCAGGTCCGGGTGGTTGACGACGACCGGACGACGGACCGTGGCACCGATGCCCAGGATGGCGACCTGGTTCGGCGGCACGATGATCGTGTCCCAGAGCGCGCCGCGCGAGCCGGTGTTGGAGATCGTGAAGGTCGCGCCGGAGAGCTCGTCCGGCGTGATCTTGTTGCCGCGGACCTTGCCGGCCAGCTCGGCGGTGGCCTTCGCGATCCCGGCGAGGTTCAGACCGCCGGCGTTCTTGATGACCGGCGTCATCAGACCCTTCTCGGAGTCCACGGCGATGCCGACGTTCTCCGAGTCGAAGTACGTGATGGTGCCCTCGTCCTCGTTGATCCGGGCGTTGATGACCGGGAAGGCCTTCAGCGCCTGGGCCGCCGCCTTCACGAAGAACGGCATCGGGGACAGCTTGACGCCCTCGCGGGCCGCGAAGGAGTCCTTCGCGGCGGCGCGCAGGCGCATCAGCTTGGTGATGTCGACCTCGACGACCGAGGTCAGCTGCGCCTGGCCGTGCAGCGCCTTCATCATGTTGTCGCCGATGACCTTGCGCATGCGAGGCATCTTGACGGTCTGGCCGCGGAGGGGAGAGGTCTCCAGGGCCGGGGTCTTCGGCGCCGCGGCGGCCGGGGCCGCCGGAGCCGGAGCGGCCTTCTTGGCCTCGGCGGCCGTGAGGACGTCCTGCTTGCGGATACGGCCACCGACGCCGGTGCCCTTGACGGCCGCCAGGTCGACACCGTTCTCGGTGGCGAGCTTGCGGACCAGCGGGGTCACGTAGGCGCCGTCCTCCGCCGGCTGTGCGGCGGCGGGGGCGGGAGCGGCCGGGGCCTGCGGAGCCGGGGCGGCCGGGGCCGGAGCGGCGGGAGCCGGAGCCTGGGCGGCCGGAGCCGGAGCCGGAGCGGGGGCGGGGGCGGGAGCCGCGGGGGCGGCCGGAGCGGGCGCCGGAGCCGGAGCGGCGGGGGCCTCGGCCGCCGGGGCCGGAGCGGCCGGAGCCGGAGCGGCGGCCGGGGCAGCACCCTCGGCACCGATGACGGCCAGCTTGGCACCGACCTCGGCGGTCTCGTCCTCGCCGACGACGATCTCCAGGAGAACGCCGGAGGCGGGGGCGGGGATCTCGGTGTCGACCTTGTCCGTGGAGACCTCGAGCAGCGGCTCGTCGGCCTCGACCGACTCGCCGACCGACTTCAGCCAGCGGGTGACGGTGCCCTCGGTGACGCTCTCGCCGAGCGCCGGCAGGACGACGTCGGTGCCCTCGGCGGAACCGCCGCCGGAGGTCGCCTCGGCCGTCGGAGCCGGAGCCGGCTCCTGGACCTCGGTGGAGGGGGCGGCCTGCGGCGCGGCGGCCGGGGCCTCCTGCTGCGGGGCCTCCTGCTGCGGGGCCTCGGCGGGGGCTTCGGCCTGCGCGGGCTCGGCGGCCGGGGCGGCGGCACCCGAACCGTCGTCGATGACGGCCAGCTCGGCGCCGACCTCGACGGTCTCGTCCTCGGCCACCTTGATGGAGGCCAGCACGCCCGAGGCCGGGGCGGGGATCTCGGTGTCGACCTTGTCGGTCGAGACTTCGAGCAGCGGCTCGTCGGCCTCGACACGCTCACCCTCGGCCTTGAGCCAGCGGGTGACGGTGCCCTCGGTGACGCTCTCGCCGAGCGCCGGCAGGGTTACGGAAACCGACATGGTTTCAGTTGCTCCTAACGAATTGCGGAAGTGGTCGTCGCGCCCGTGGATGACGTGAGCGTCAGTCGTGGGAGTGGAGAGGCTTGCCGGCCAGCGCCAGGTGCGCCTCGCCGAGCGCCTCGTTCTGGGTCGGGTGGGCGTGGATGAGCTGCGCGACCTCCGCCGGCAGCGCCTCCCAGTTGTAGATCAGCTGCGCTTCGCCGACCTGCTCGCCCATGCGGTCACCGACCATGTGGACGCCGACCACGGCACCGTCCTTGACCTGGACCAGCTTGATCTCGCCCGCGGTCTTCAGGATCTTGCTCTTGCCGTTGCCCGCGAGGTTGTACTTCAGGGCGACGACCTTGTCCGCGCCGTAGATCTCCTTGGCCTTGGCCTCGGAGATGCCGACGGAGGCGACCTCGGGGTGGCAGTACGTCACCCGGGGCACGCCGTCGTAGTCGATCGGGACGGTCTTCAGACCGGCCAGGCGCTCCGCCACCAGGATGCCCTCGGCGAAGCCGACGTGCGCGAGCTGCAGCGTGGGGACCAGGTCGCCCACGGCCGAGATCGTCTCCACGTTCGTACGCATGTACTCGTCGACGAGGACGTAGCCGCGGTCCATCGCGACGCCCTGCTCCTCGTAGCCGAGACCGGCCGAGACCGGGCCGCGGCCGATGGCGACGAGCAGCACCTCCGCCTCGAAGGTCTTGCCGTCGGCCAGGGTGACCTTGACTCCGCTGTCGGTGTACTCGGCGGACTGGAAGAACGTGCCGAGGTTGAACTTGATGCCGCGCTTGCGGAACGCGCGCTCGAGAAGCTTGGAGCTGTTCTCGTCCTCGGCCGGCACCAGGTGCTTCAGGCCCTCGATGACCGTCACGTCGGTACCGAAGGACTTCCACGCCGACGCGAACTCGACGCCGATGACACCGCCGCCGAGGATGATCGCGGACTCCGGGACACGGTCCAGGGTCAGCGCGTGGTCCGAGGAGATGATCCGGTTGCCGTCGATCTCCAGACCCGGCAGCGACTTCGGCACGGAACCGGTCGCGAGGAGGACGTGCCGGCCCTCGACGCGGCGGCCGTCCACGTCGACGGAAGTCGGGGAGGAGAGGTGGCCGTGACCCTCGATGTATGTCACCTTGCGAGAGGCGACCAGACCCTGCAGACCCTTGTACAGGCCCGAGATCACGTCGTCCTTGTACTTGTGCACGGCCTTGATGTCGATGCCCTCGAAGGAGGCCTTGACACCGAACTGCTCCGCCTCACGGGTCTGGTCCGCGACCTCACCGGCGTGGAGCAGGGCCTTCGTGGGGATGCAGCCGTTGTGCAGGCAGGTGCCGCCGAGCTTGTTCTTCTCGATCAGTGCGACGTCCAGGCCCAGCTGCGCTCCGCGCAGCGCCGCGGCGTAACCGCCGCTACCGCCGCCGAGGATCACTAGGTCGAAAACGGTGCTGGCGTCGTTCGCCACGTCACGTCCTCCATGCATGTGCGCCGGTCGCCGGCCTTCTGACCGGGCGGCGGCTGGTGTTCGGCCGCTTTTTATTCGGCCCTGTGGTGGGGGCCCTGTCCTGCCGAGAACCCATCTTCGCACTTGTTGCCGGACGGCGGGACGCGGGGCCGCTCAGTGAGACCGGGTGAGGGGGTGTTTTCCGGCGAGCCCGGCCCCCCGGGGGCGCCGGACGGGCGACGGGTACGGCCCCGGGAACCCTCCCCGGGGCCGTACCCGTCGCGCGGACCGTCAGAGCTCGCCGTCGGCCGTGCGCTCCGCCAGCTTCACCAGGGTGCGGACCGAGGAGCCCGTGCCGCCCTTCGGGGTGTAGCCGTACGGCGCGCCCTCGTGGAAGGCCGGACCCGCGATGTCCAGGTGGGCCCAGGTGATGCCCTCGCCCACGAACTCCTTGAGGAAGAGACCGGCGACCAGGCCGCCGCCCATCCGCTCGCCCATGTTGGCGATGTCGGCCGTGGGGGAGTCCATGCCCTTGCGCAGGTCCGCCGGGAGCGGCATCGGCCAGGACTGCTCGCCGACCTCGCCGGCGATCTCGTGGATCGCGGTGCGGTAGTCGTCGTCGTTCGCCATGATCGCGAAGGTCCGGTTGCCCAGCGCCAGGACCATCGCGCCCGTCAGGGTCGCCACGTCGACGATCGCGTCCGGGTTCTCCTCGGACGCCTTCGCCAGCGCGTCGGCCAGGACGAGCCGGCCCTCGGCGTCGGTGTTCAGGACCTCGACGGTCCGGCCGCTGTACATCCGCAGCACGTCGCCCGGGCGGGTGGCCGAGCCCGACGGCATGTTCTCGGCGAGCGCCAGCCAGCCCGTGACATTGACGGCCAGGCCGATCCGGGCCGCCGCGACGACCGCGGCGAACACGGCGGCCGCGCCGCTCATGTCGCACTTCATCGTCTCGTTGTGCCCGGCCGGCTTCAGCGAGATGCCGCCCGAGTCGTAGGTGATGCCCTTGCCGACCAGGGCCAGGGTCCGCTCCGCGTCCGGGTGGGTGTAGGCGATCCGGACCAGGCGCGGCGGGTTCTGCGAACCGGCGCCGACGCCCAGGATGCCGCCGTAGCCGCCCTTGGCGAGCGCCTTCTCGTCGAGGACCTGGACCTTGAGGCCGTGCTCCTTGCCCGCGGCCTGAGCCGTGGCGGCGAAGGCGGCCGGGGTCAGGTCGTTCGGCGGCATGTTGATCAGGTCGCGGGCGCGGTTGATCTCCTCGGTCAGCGCCAGCGCGCGCTCCGCCGCCGCCTTGAAGGCCTTGTCGCGCGGCTTGGCGCCCAGCAGGGCGATCTCGGCCAGCGGCCGCTTCCCGTCCTTGCCGATCTCCTGGTAGGCGGTGAAGGCGTACGCGCCGAGCAGAGCGCCCTCCGCGATCGCCTCCACGTCCTCCGGGGCGGTGACCGGCAGCGCGAACGCGGCCTTCTTCGCCCCGAACAGCGCGCGGGCGGCGTTGCCGGCGGCGCGGCGCAGGGCCTCGGCGCCGAACGGCTCGCCGTCCTCGGGCGCCGCGCCCAGGCCGACGGCCAGGACGACGGGGGTCTTCAGGCCGGCGGGGGCGGGCAGCTTGAGGGCCTCACCCTCGGCACCCGAGGCGCCCAGGGTCTCCAGGACGGCGGCGAGCCGGCCGTCGAACGCCTTGTCCACGGCCTCGGCGCCCGGAGCGACGACGAGGGCCTTGCCCGACTTGGCGACGCCGACGACGAGCGCGTCGGCGCGCAGCGTCGCCGCACCGGCGGTGCTGAGAGTGAGAGCAGTCACGGTGGTGAAATCTCGCTTCCATTGAGTCCTGTGGCGGTCGAGGGATGGGCCGACCGTGCCCGCCGCATCGTATTTCGGCCCAGACGGCGCCGTGAACGAGCCTACGCTCGCCGTCCGTGTTCGCTCACGGCGACGGTGATTCACTCATCCGTGGTGTCTCTTTCACGTTTACCGCGCAGAGTCGGAACGCTCGTCCACACTCGCCTCATTCACGCAAGCGCGGCACCCGCGTCTTCGCATCATCTCCACAGGCCCCCCGGTTCGGGCGACCTGCCGAGGGGGGACACGACTCGATGGAATACGACCGAATCCGCACGCCGGGACCCGACCCGCTCCACACGCCGGGAGCGCCGGGAATCCGCGGAACCGGCGCCGCCGGGGCCCGGACGCCCGGAGCCGCCCGCTCCGGTCGCCGGGGCCGTACGGCGGGCGCCCTGCTCGCCGCCGCCCTGCTCGCCACGGTCCTCCCGTCGGCCACGGCGAGCGCCGCCGCCCCGCCGGCCCCGCGGATAGACCTCACCGTCCTGGTGCTCGACGACGGCGGCAGCGCGGTGGAGGCCATCACCTCCGAACTGCGCTCCACCGGCGTGCCCTACCGCAGGATCGACCTGAACGACCCCGGCCGGCCGGTCATCACGGCCGCCTTCCTCAGCGACCCCACGGACAGCGCCACCGGCCGCCCCCGCGCCAAGTTCCAGGGCGTGGTCGCCCCGCACGAAGCCGCCTTCGGCCCCGACTCCGCCGAACAGGCCGCCCTCGTCGCGTACGAGAAGAGCTACGGCATCCCGCAGGTCGACGCCTACACCTGGGCCCACCCCGGCGTCGGCCTCGACTACACCAACGACCACGGCTTCTCCGGCCCCCTCGACGGCACCACCGCCTCCGTCACCGCCGCCGGCAAGGCGGGCCCCTTCAAACACCTCGACGGGCCGCTCACCTTCGAGGACAACGACCCCACGCTCTCCGAGAGCCACGGCTACGCCGGCCGCCCCCGCGCGGGCTACACCAGCTACCTCGACATGCCCGTCGAGGACGGCGCCCGCGCCAGCCTGATCGGCGAATACGCCCACGACGGCCGCCGCGAACTGGTCGTCACCTTCGCCTACAACCAGTACCAGCGGCAGTTCCGGGCGCTCGCCCGCGGCATCGTCGAATGGCTCACCCAGGGCGTCCACCTCGGCCAGAGCCGCAACTACTTCTCGGTCCACGTCGACGACGTCTTCGCCCCCGACGCCCGCTGGGACACCGCCCGCAACTGCACCCCCGGCGACTTCGACTGCGTCGGCGGCGACGGCGAGGGCGAGAACCCGATCCGGATGACCGCCGACGACGCCCGCCACGCCGCCGCCTGGCAGAAGTCCGCCGGCTTCACCCTCGACATGGTCTACAACGGCGGCCAGGGCGAGCAGTGGAAGACCGAGCACGCCGGCAGCGACCCGCTCGCCGACCGGCTGATCGCCGACCGCGCCCAGTACCGCTGGGTGAACCACACCTACACCCACCCCTTCCTCGGCTGCGTCCAGGACAACACCACCGTCCCCTGGCAGTGCGCCAGGAACACCGCCGGCACCACCCTGTGGACGAGCCGGAGCGAGATCTCCGCACAGATCCGGAACAACCACACCTGGGCCGTCGGCAAGGGCATCGCGGTCGACCGGAGCGAACTCGTCACCGGCGAGCACTCCGGCCTCAAGACCCTGCCGCAGCAGAACGCCGACAACCCCCACCTCGCCGGCGCCCTCGCCGACAACGGCGTCACCTGGCTGGCCAGCGACAACTCCCGGGAGCCCGCCCAGCGCCCCGTCGGCGCGGCCAGGACCGTCCCCCGCCACCCCATGAACGTGTACTACAACGTGGGCACGGCAGCCGAGATGGCCGACGAGTACAACTGGATCTACACCTCGCGCGCCGACGGCGGCAGCGGGATCTGCGAGACCAACCCGGCCTCCACCTGCCTGCCCGGCCCGCTCGACACCGCCACCGGGTACGCCTCCCACATCGTCCCGCAGGAAGCCCGCATCGCGCTCTCCCACATCGTGGCGAACGACCCGCGCCCGCACTACGTCCACCAGTCCAACCTCGCCGAGGAGCGGCTGCTCTACCCCGTCCTCGACCGGGTCCTCGCCGACTACCGCGGCCTCTTCGCGGACAGCGCCCCGCTGGTCAACCCGCGCCAGCGCGACGTCGGCACCGAGCTGAGCCGCCGGGCCGCCTGGGACCAGGCCCTCGCCGCCGGAATGGTCACCGCCTACCGCGTCGGCGCGACCGTCACGGTCAAGGCCCCGTCCGGAGTGAACGCCCCGATCACCGCCCCCGAGGGCACCCGCAAGCGCCTCCTCCTCGGCACGACGCCCTTCGGGACGGCGTACGCCGGCAGCCGCTCGGCCTGGACCACCCCCGAGCTGCTGCAGACCGCGATCACACTTACGCTCCCGTCCGCCTGACCAGCACGTTCTGGGGGGAACGCACATGCCGAGCAGTGGCCGTCACGTCACCATGCTCACCGAAGGCACCTATCCGCACGTCCACGGGGGAGTGAGCACCTGGTGCGACCAGCTCGTCCGGGGCATGCCCGAGGTCGACTTCGCCGTCCTCGCGCTCACCGGCAGCGGACGCGAACCGGTCACCTGGGAGCTGCCGCCCAACCTCTACCGCCACACCTCGTTCCCCCTGTGGGGGGCCGCCCCGGGGCCGGCTCACGGCCGGCCCCCGCGGGGGCGTGCGGGCCGCCGCTTCCTGGAGACGTACGAACGCTTCCTGCTGTCGGTCCTCGACCCCGGCGCCGGCCACGACTTCGGCGAGGGCCTCTACGCCCTGGCCGGACTCGCCCGGCGCGGGCAGCTCACCGCCGCCCTGCGCTCCGAGCGGGTGCTGCGCGCGCTGATGCGGATCTGGACCCTGCCGCACCTGCCGACCGCCGCCGCCCGCCCCACCGTGCACGACGCGCTGACCGCCACCGACCTGCTGGAGCACGCCCTCCGGCCGCTCGCCGCCCGGATAGCCGACGGCAGCGTCGCGCACGCCGTCTCCAGCGGACTCGCCACGCTGCCGGCCCTCGCCGCCCAGCACTTCGAAGGAGCGCCCTTCCTGCTCACCGAACACGGCATCTACCTGCGCGAGCGTTACCTCGGCTACCGCACCGAAGCCCAACGCTGGCCGGTCAAGGCCCTGATGCTCGGCTTCTACCGCGAGCTCAACTCGCTCGGCTACCGCAAGGCCGACCTCATCACCCCCTGCAACCAGTACAACCGGCGCTGGGAGGAGCGCGGCGGCGCCCCCGCCGACCGCATCCGGACCGTCTACAACGGCGTCGACCCGGCCGCCTTCCCCTACGCCGGCCCCGAGCCCGAGGTCCCCACGCTCAGCTGGGCGGGCCGGGTCGACCCCATCAAGGACCTGGAGACGCTGATCCGGGCGTACGCGATCACCCGCGCCGAACTCCCGGAACTGCGCCTGCGGTTGTTCGGCCCGGTCCCGGCCGGAGGCGAGGACTACCGCACCCGCCTGGAGAAGCTCGCCGCCGAACTCGGCGTGACCGACGGGATCACCTTCGAGGGCCGGGTCTCGGACGTGGCCGGCGCGTACGCGGCGGGCAGCGTCGTGATGCTCTCCTCAATCAGCGAGGGGTTCCCCTTCTCGCTGATCGAGGCGATGTCCTGCGGCCGGGCGACGGTGTCGACGGACGTGGGCGGGGTGCGGGAGGCGGTCGGCGACACCGGCCTCGTCGTCCCGCCGCGCGAGCCCGCGGTGATGGCCGCGGCCGTCACCGAACTGCTGCGCGACGGCGCGCGGCGGGCGGAGCTGGGACGCCGGGCACGCCAGCGGGTCGTGGACCGCTTCACCCTGCACCGCTCCGTCGACGGCTTCCGGCAGATCTACCTCGAACTCGCCGGACAGCCCGTCAGCCCGCTCCCCGACCCGGGAGACTGGACCGTCCGCCTCACCGACCCCTGGCGGCAGGACCTCGTCGGGGGAGGCTCGCTGTCATGAGCGGTTCCCTCTGGCTGACGAACGGCACGATGCGGGACACCCTTCCGGTGATACCCCGTCAGCGGCCGTACGGCTCCCTGGCCACCGACGCGCCCGACGGAGGCACCGCCGAGCCCGCGGGCGGCGACCCGGGGGCGCCGGACCCGGCGCCCGACCACGCGGCCTGCGTCCGCACGGACACCGGCCGCCCGGTCGGCACCGAGCGGATCGCCGCCGACCCGCTCGACGAACTCGCCCACCGCCTGGACGCGTTGGCGGCCGCCGCCGTCCACCCCGACGAGATAGCCGCCATACTCGAATCCGACGGCATGACCGACGACCACATCCGTCTCACCTACGGCCGCGCCGACTCCTTCACCCTCGCCGAGGACCTCTACGCCCGCGTCGAACGGCGCCACCCCGCCCCCGAGGCCCCGCCCGCCGCACCCTGGCACACCGGTCTCGCCGGCTGCCTCCTGCGCGGGCTGGTCTTCGCCCTGCCCGGCCTCGCCTACGTCCTCGGGGCGCCGTTCCTGGCCGGACCGCGCGGCCCCTACGGCCTCCCCGCCGGAACGATCCCGCTGCTCGCCGGAGCCGTCACCGGCTGGGTGTGGAACCAGGCGCTGGCGCACCGCGCGTACTCCTGGCTCGGCCTCGGCGACCGGCGGGCCGCCGCCCGCGCGCTGCTCCTCGGCGCACCGGCGGGCGCCCTCGCCGGCACGGCCGTCGCCTGCGCGGCCGCCGGGCCGGGGGAGTGGCACGCCGCCCTGTTCGCCGCCGGCCAGGCGTGCTACCTCGCCGCCGCGACCGTCCTGCTCGTCCTCGGCCGCGAACGCGCCCTGCTCTGCGCGCTGCTGCCGCTGACCGGAGCCCTCCCCGCCTTCCGGTACGACCTGCCGGACGCGCTGCGCACCGGGCTGCTGCTCGCCGCGCTCACCGCGAGCGTCGTCTTCGCCGCGCTCGTCCTACGGCCCGGCGCCCGGCCGGGCGCACGCGGCACCGCGGGCCCCCGGATCACGGCCTCCCTGCCGTACGGCCTCTTCGGCCTCGGCACCGGTCTGCTCGTGCTGTGGACGGCGGACCCGGCGGCCGTCGTCGCGCTGACCCTCTCCATGGGGCCGGCGGAGTGGCTGCTGCACCGCTTCCGCAGCGCCGGCGCGGCACGGCTCAAGGCCCTCACCACCGCCCGGGAGTTCCGCCGCGCCACGGCCCGCGTCCTCGCCCGCTGCCTCGGCGGCTACCTCGCCGTCCTCCTCGCCCTCACCGTCACCTGCGCCCTGCTCCGGCCCGAGGCCCCCGCACCGGGCGCCGCCCGGCTCCTCGCGCTGCTCCTCGTCGGCGTCGTGCTCTGGCTGGGGCTGCTGCTCCAGGCCTTCGGCGCGGTCCGCGGCGCCGCCGCGGTATGCCTGCTCGCGGCGGGGGCACAGATTCTGGTACCGGCCGAGGGACGCCCCGCGATCGTCGCGGGAGCGGCGGCCGTCCTCGCGGTCCTGACCTGTGCTCTGCTCATACGACCCACCGCCCACCGCGTCTAGGGCGTGTTTCGGAAGTAGCGTCGTCCGCCCGCAGCCAGACGGGACCTTCGACACACGCCCTCCGGGGGGCGCGGCGAACCCGGCACGATCGATGACGCCCCCTGGAGAGCGCCTTGGACCGCCCTGTGACCTGCTCCCTTCTGGTCCCCTTCTACGAACACCCGGCCGACCGCCCGGACGCCTGGGCCTCGGTGATCGAGGCGGCGCCGTCGCTCTACGGCGTCGTACTCAACCCCGCCGACGGCGCCGGCGAGGCCCCCGACCCGGCGTTCGCCGCCGTCGCCGGGCGGCTCCGAGACGCCGGGGTGCGGGTGCTCGGCTACACCGACACCGCCTACGGCCGCCGCCCGCACGGCGAGGTCGTCGCCGAACTCCTGCGCCACCGCGACTGGTACGGCGCCGACGGGGCCTTCCTCGACCAGGTGCCGACCGACCCGGAGGGCCTGGCCCACTACGGCCGCCTCGGCGTCGCCGCGCGGGCCGCCGGGGCCCGGACGCTGGTCCTCAACCACGGCGCCCACCCCGACCGGGGCTACGCCGACATCGCCGACCTGCTGGTCACCTTCGAGGGCCCCTGGGACCTCTACCGCACGCTCGACCTGCCCGTCGCCGACCACTACTGCCACCTCGTCTACGCCGCCCCGCCGGACGCCCTGCCGACGACCCGCGTGCACTGCGCGGTCCCAGGCGCCGGAGCCCACCCGTGGGGCACGCTCCCGCACCCCCTGCGGGCGGCGCGGTGAGGCGCCCGCTCCTGCTCCTCGCCGCCCTGCTGCTCCTGGTGACGGCCTGTACGAGCGCACGGGACGACACCGGTCCGGACGACGGCCGCCCGTCCGCCCGCTGGCAGCCGAAGCCCGGCGTCGCCTGGCAGTGGCAGCTCAGCGGCCGCCTCGACCCGTCCGTGGACGTCCCCGTCTACGACATCGACGGCTTCGACCACCCGGCGGCCACGGTGGCGGATCTGCACGCGCGCGGCCGGAAGGTGATCTGCTACCTCTCCACCGGCGCCTGGGAGGAGTTCCGGCCCGACGCGTCGAAGTTCCCCGCCTCCCTGCTCGGCGAGGGCAACGGCTGGCAGGGCGAGCGCTGGCTCGACATCCGCCGCACGGACCTCCTCGGCCCCCTCATGGCCGAACGCCTCGACATGTGCCGCGCGAAGGGCTTCGACGCGGTCGAACCCGACAACATGGACGGCTACCGGAACCGCACCGGCTTCCCCCTCACCGCCGCCGACCAGCTCCGCTACAACCGCCTCATCGCCGGACTGGCCCACGACCGGGGCCTGTCGGTGGGCCTGAAGAACGACCTGGACCAGATCCCCGAACTGCTCCCGGATTTCGACTTCGCGGTCAACGAACAGTGCGCGCAGTACGACGAGTGCGACCGGCTGACCCCGTTCGTGAAGGCGGGCAAGGCGGTCTTCCACGTCGAATACGAACTCGACACCCCCGCCTTCTGCCCCCGGGCCCGCACCCTCGGCCTCAGCTCGATGCGCAAGGAGTACGACCTGGGGGTGTGGCGCAAACCCTGCTGACGACGCGTCCGGTACGGCTCGTCCGGTACGGCTCGTCCGGCCCGGTCAGTGGGGGCCGAGCGTCAGCCCCACCAGCGCCACCGTCGCCGCGGTCTCCTCCACCGCCCCGAACACGTCCCCGGTCACCCCTCCGAACCTCCGTACGCACCGCCGCAGCAGCCAGGCCGCCGCCGCCAGCGCCGCCCCCGCCGCGAGGACGTGACGGAGGGCGTCGTACGGCGAGAACAGGGCACCGGAGGCCACGCAGGCCAGCAGCACCAGGGCGGTGAGCAGCGTGACCGGGCGGGGCGGGACGGTGGAGGCGACCATCGCGCCCAGCCCCTCCGGGCGGGCCGCCGGTATGCCGGTGCGGGAGGCGTGGGTGAGGGCGAGGCGGGCGACGGTCGCGGCGAGGGCGGCGGCCACCGTGCCGTACGCCCAGCCCTCCTCGTACAGCCGGTACAAGGCCGCGACCTGGGCGAACAGGACGAAGAGCAGGGTGATCACACCGAACGGGCCGATGTCCGACTGCTTCATGATCCGCAGCGCGTCCTCGGCCGGCTTCGCGCTGCCCAACCCGTCCGCCGTGTCCGCGAGCCCGTCCAGGTGCAGGCCGCGGGTCATCACCGCGGGCACCGCCGCCGTGACCACGGCCGCGAGCAGCGGGCCCGAGCCGAGCAGCAGGAGCGCACCGCCGAGCGCGGCGGAGAAGAGGCCGACGACGAGGCCGGCGAGCGGGGCCCAGAGCATGCCGGCGCGCGCCGTGTCCCGGTCCCAGCGGGTGATGCGGGTGGGGAGCACGGTGAGGGTGCCGAAGGCGAAACGCAGGCCGTCCATCCGGGCAGGGTAAGCCAGAGCCCGGCAGTATAAGTTCCGCAGTACGGGCATATCGCGCATACCGGAAGCAGGTGGCATGGGTCACTGGTTCTACCGCAACTTCGTCGAGCCAGGGAAGCTCCCGCTGCTCATCGCCCTGTTCTCGTTCGTGGTGACCTTCCTGGTCACGCGGATGATCGTGCGCATGATCCGGGCGGGGAAGGGCCCGTTCGGCAATGTGCAGTCCGCGGGCGGGCTGCACATCCACCATGTCGTGCCCGGGGTCGTCCTCACCGTCGTCGGCGGCTTCGGCGCGGTCGCCAGCGGCCGGGAGGGGGTCACCGCCTGTGTCTTCGCCGCGGTCTTCGGGATCGGCGCGGGACTCGTCCTGGACGAGTTCGCGCTCATCCTCCACCTCGACGACGTCTACTGGAGCGACCAGGGCCGCAAGAGCGTCGAGGTCGTCGTCCTCACGGCCGCCCTGGTCATGCTGGTCCTCGGCGGCTTCTCGCCGTTCGGCGTCAACGAACTCACCCCCGGCGAACGCCAGAACCGGGCCGCCTTCATCCTCACCCTGCTGGGGAACTTCCTCTTCGTCCTGGTCGCGCTGGTGAAGGGGAAGTTCCGGCTGGCGGTGCTCGGGACCCTGGTGCCGTTCGTCGCGGTCGTCGGGGCGATCCGCCTGGCCCGCCCCGGCTCCTGGTGGTCCCGCCACTTCTACCGCCGGCGGCACCGGGCCCGGGCCCGCTCCCGGCTGCGCACCTACCGCCACGACCGGCGCTGGGACAAGGTGCGGCGCAAGGCTCAGGATCTGATCGGCGGTTTCCAGGAGCGGGTCCCGGGGCGGGGCTCCGACCCGTCCTGACGGCCCTCCCGCCAGGCGGCGCACGCGACGAGCACGAGGACGGCCGCGATCGCCGCCAGGTGCTCCTTGCCCGCGAGATTGTTCTTGACCAGCACCTCCACCACCATGGCGACGACCACGAGCGCCCCGGTCCACCAGGCGCGGTAGCGCCAGCAGACGAAGACGGCGAGCCCGACCACGGCCGCCGACGGGCCGGTGTCGACGACCCGCGCGTCGGAGGCCGGCAGCCCCAGCGGGGAGTCCGGGCCGAGGGCGATGCCGATCCGCGCGTACAGCGTCCCGGCCAGCGTGGCGGTGTAGGCGAGGACGAGCGTCCGCCACCGCCCCAGACAGATCTCGGCGATCCCGAAGACCAACAGGATCTGCGCCAGGGCCCCCCACACCGGCAGGTCGAGCGCCGGGACGAAGAGCGAGAAGGGGGTACGGAGCAGGGCGAGCCCCAGCGGGTCCTCGGCCCGCACCGAACCGATGTCCTGCACCGGCTGATAGCCCCAGCCCTGGTTCTGCACCAGCTGGAACAGGGCCGTGAGGCACACGGCGGCCAGGGTCATCGGGACGGCCCGCCACCCCTTCGCGGCGAGCGCCGTCCGTACGGTGGTGAAGAGGGGCCCCCACTCGCGGCGGGCGAAGCCCTTGAGACCGGGGCTCACCGTCTGCCCTCCAGATGGGTGCGGTGGAGCCACTTCGGCAGGCCGGGGGCCTCCAGGAACCCCTCGGCGCGGCCCGCGGCGAGGCCGATGCGCAGCAGATCGGCGCTCTTCTCGAAGAGCATGAAGCGGGGCTCCCAGATCGGTCGGTACTTGGCGTTGGCGCGGTACAGCGACTCGATCTGCCACCAGCGGGAGAAGAAGCTGAGCAGCGAACGCCACATCCGCAGCACGGGTCCCGCCCCGAGCCTCGAGCCACGTTCGAAGACGGAACGGAACATCGCGAAGTTCAGCGAGACCTGGGTGATCCCGATCTCCCCGGAGCGCTGGAGGAGTTCGATGACCATGAACTCCATCAGGCCGTTCTCGGCGTCCCGGTCGCGGCGCATCAGGTCCAGCGAGAGGCCCTCGGGGCCCCACGGCACGAAGGAGAGCACCGCCCGCAGCTCTCCGGCGCCGTCGGTGCACTCGAGCATCACGCACCGGCCGTCGCGCGGATCGCCGAGCCGGCCGAGCGCCATCGAGAAGCCCCGCTCGGTGGCGCCGTCGCGCCAGTCGTCGGCCTTGCGGAGCAGCTCGTCCATCTCGTCGGCCGGGATGTCCTCGTGGCGCCGGATCCGGACCTCGTACCCGGCCCGCTTGACCCGGTTGAAGGCCTGCCGCACGGTCCGCATGGCCCGGCCGTCCAGGGTGAACTCGGCGGTGTCCACGATCGCCTCGTCGCCCAGCTCCAGCGCGTCCAGGCCGTGCCGGGCGTAGATGGTGCCGGCCTCCTCGCTCGCGCCCATGACGGCCGGGATCCAGCCGTGCTCGCGGGCCTCGGCCAGCCACGGCTCGATGGCGCCGGGCCAGGCCTCCGGGTCGCCGATCGGGTCGCCCGAGGCGAGCGAGACCCCGCCGACGACCCGGTAGACGACGGCGGCCTTCGCGCTGGGCGACCAGACGACGCTCTTCTCGCGGCGCAGCGCGAAGTAGCCGAGCGAGTCGCGGTCGCCGTTCCGGTCGAGCAGGGCGCGCAGCCTGTCCTCGTCGGCCTCGGTGAGCGGATCGACGGCGCGGCGCGAACGGAAGGCGGCGAAGAGCACGGCGAACAGCAGCAGCGTGGACAGGACGTTGATGGTGACGTCGACCCAGCCGGGCGGAGCGATCCCCTCGAAGCGGGAGTCGTCGGAGGCCAGCGTGACGAGCCGCATCACGCCGTACCGCCAGCGCTCCAGGAAGCTGGAGCCGGCGGACGAGGTGTCGGTGACGGTGACCAGGACCGCGGCCAGCAGCGAGGTCACCAGGAGCCCGCCGACCGCCACGACGGCGGCAAGCAGCGGGTTGGACCGGTCGCCCTTGGCGTAGAACTCCTTGCGGCCGAGCAGCAGCGCGAGGACGAAGGCGGCGGTCAGGGCCAGCGAGACCCAGTTCTGCGCGTGCCGCCGGATCTCCGGGAAGAGCATCGCGAGGGCGAAGAGCAGCAGGAAGAGGCCGCTGAGCACGGTGTTGAGGATCCAGGCGGCCCGTTTGCGGCGGCGCATGGTGATCGCCAGGAAGAGCGTGAAGGCGCCCGAGGCGAAGCCCGCCGTCAGCAGGTACGGCGTGAAGTAGTCGTCCGTGTTGTGCCGGCGGAGGTCCTGGCCGAGCGAGACCCAGACGGCGCTCAGGAAGTTGACGAACGTGACGGCGCGCAGATACCAGACGGCGAACGCGGCAGCGCGCCGCGATCGGGCGGTTCCCCCGGGCGCTCCTTCGATGGACAAACGGACCTCTCCCATGAAAAGCGATCATATGGGGCATCGCTCGTCATGGTCGGTCGCCGGACGCGGCCGTCCGCGCGTGGCGGACGGCCGCGTCCGGTGTCGTGATCGGCCGTCAGTTCCCGTCGTCCGCGGCGAACTCCGCGGGCTGGTCCGGAATGGTCGGTTCCGGCTGCTCGGGCAGCTCGGCGGCCAGTGCGGCCGCTGCCTGGACGAGGGGAAGAGCGAGCAACGCCCCGGTTCCCTCGCCCACAGTGACGCCGTGGTCGAGCAGAGGGTTGAGCGCCATCCGGTCCAGCGCCTTGGCCTGCGCCGGCTCCCCGCTCACCTGCCCCGCGAGCCACCAGTCAGGAGCCCGGAACGCCGCCCGCTGCGCCACCAGCGCACAGGCCGCGCCCACCACACCGTCCAGGATCACCGGCATTCGCCGCACCGCGCTCTGCAGCAGGAATCCGGTCATCGCCGCCAGGTCCGCACCGCCCACCGCGGCCAGCAGCTCCACCTGGTCGCCCAGGACCGGCCGCGCCCGCCGCAGCGAGTCCCGCACCGCCGCGCACTTGCGCATCCACGCCAGATCGTCGATGCCCGCGCCGCCCCGGCCGGTGACCACCGAGGCGTCCGTACCGCACAGCGCCGCGATCAGCGTGGCCGCGGGGGTCGTCCCGCCCACGCTCAGATCCCCGAGGACCACCAGGTCCGTGCCCGAGTCGGCCTCCTCGTCGGCGATCGCGACACCCAGCGCGACGGCCGCGGCCGCCTCCTCGGAGGTCAGCGCGTTCTCGACGTCGGTCCGGCCGCTGCCGCGCCGCACCCGATGCCGCACCACCTCGGCCGGCAGCAGCTCCGGGTCGCAGTCAAGCGCCGCGTCCACCACCCGCACCGGCACGCCGGCCCGGCGGGCCAGCACCGCCACCGGGCTCGCACCGTCGAGCACCGCGCGCACCAGCTCGTACGCGGTCCCGGCCGGACGGCCCGACACCCCGAGCGAGGCCACCCCGTGATCGCCCGCGAAGAGCACCACCCGCGGCTGCTCGATCGCCCGCACCGTCACCGAACCCTGCGCCGCCGACAGCCACTCGCCCAGCTCGTCGAGCCGGCCGAGCGCGCCGGGAGGCACGATCAGCCGCTCCCTGCGCTCCTCGGCGTCACGCCGTATCCCCCCGTCGGGGCGCTCGATCAGATCGGAGAAGTCGTCCAGGTTCAAGGCTCTTCCTCGTGACGTCGGCGGTGGCCATCGGTGATCGCACCCTACCCGCGCAGCACCAGGGCCTGTCCCGCGACGACGAGGAGCACCTGCTCGCACTCGTCCGCGACGGCGGCGTTCAACCGGCCCAGCTCGTCCCGGAACCGGCGCCCCGACGCTGTCGCCGGCACGACGCCCGAGCCGACCTCGTTGGTCACGGCCACGACCGTACGGGAGGTCGCCCGCACCGCCGCCACCAGTGCGTCGATCCCCTCGCGCAGCTCCCGCTGCCCGCCGCGCGCCCACCGCTCGTCGTCCCACGCCCCCGACCGGTCCATGGCGTCCGTCAGCCACAGCGACAGACAGTCGACCAGCAGCGGAGGACCGTCCGCCGCCAGGAGAGGTACGAGATCGCAGGTCTCCGCCGTCCGCCAGGTGCCCGGCCGCCGCTCCCGGTGCAGGTTCACCCGCTGCGCCCACTCCGGGTCGCCCTCCCGCCTCCCGCCGGTCGCCACGTACAGCACGTCGGGGAACGACTCCAGACGCCGCTCCGCCTCGACCGACTTGCCCGAGCGGGCCCCGCCGGTCACCAGCGTGCGGCGCGGCACCTCGGGCAGCGGGTGGTACTCGCCGACGTACAGCGTCGTCCCGTCCG
Organism: Streptomyces sp. NPDC048353; assembly: GCF_055587165.1. Taxonomy (NCBI): domain Bacteria; kingdom Bacillati; phylum Actinomycetota; class Actinomycetes; order Kitasatosporales; family Streptomycetaceae; genus Streptomyces; species Streptomyces sp. NPDC048353. The sequence goes on from NZ_JBVJGU010000001.1 coordinate 887,695, forward strand.
CCACCGCCCGCGCCCCGGCCGCGGCGAGCCGCCGGTCCAGCTCCGCGCCCTGGGGCACGTCGTGGTCCAGGTGTACGGCGACGACCTCGGTACGCGCCGCCACCGCCCCGGTCGCCCGCAGCCGGGCCAGCGCGTCGGGCCGGCCGACGACGTCCGCGATGACGATGTCGTACGGCGATCCGTGGTCCGGCAGGCCGGCGGGGGCGCCGCCGGGCGGCAGGTAGAGCAGCCGCTCGCCGTCGAGGGAGGTCACCTCGTACCCCGTGCCGGGGGAGTCCATCGGCACGGCCCGCACCCGGTGCCCGCTGATGAGCGTCAACTCCCGTCCGTCCGGCACCCTCCCCGCGGCGGGCAGCCCGGCCGGCACCTCCACGGCCGGCCCGTCGTGCGGATGCGTCAGCAGCACCTGCCGTACGCCGACCAGCGAGTGCCCGGACCGGGCGGCGGCCAGCGCGGCCCCCGGCGTCAAGTCGAGCAGCAGCGCCCCGTCCACGAGCAGCGCGGTGGCCGCCCGCGCCAGCGGGCCTCGGGCGGTCGCGCACACGGCGCAGGGGCAGTCGGGGCGGGGCAGCCCGAGGGGGGCGCCGGTGCCGAGCAGAGTCAGTTCCACCCCTTGATCCTCCCGCGTCACCCCGAAGGGTGCGCGCCCGGCTACGCTGCGGGCAGGAAACCGATCATCCGGTGAGCCCAGGAGGCGGACATGGCATGGACGTGGCGGTTCGAGAAGTCCGACGGCACGGAGGTCCAGCCGGCGGTGGCGCCGGAGGAGTTCACGACCCAGGGGGACGCCGAATCCTGGATCGGTGAGTTCTGGAAGGACCTCCTGGAGGGCGGCGCGGACCAGGTCACCCTCTCCGAGGACGGCACGAAGATCTACGGCCCGATGCCCCTGAACGCGGAGGGCTAAGGCGCCCGGCAAAGGGGGTGCGGTGGCGAAGGCCCCGCACCCCTGACGGGCCGGGGCCGTACGAGAGCCCCTGCGGGCCGGGGCCGTACGAGAGCCCTTGACGGGCCGGGGCCGTACGGGAACCACCGGCCCCCAGCCCCGGCGGCTCGCGGCGGGGCCTAGCCTCGAAGGCCGGTGCCCCGCCCGGCTCGCGCCCGGGGCCCGCGGCGGGGCATTGGCGCCGGAGGCCGCTCTAGCCCCGGACCCCGCACAGGTGCAGCAGCGCCGCGACGCGGCGGTAGGGGTCCGTGCGGCCCGCCCGGTCCTCCGCGGTGAGGAGGCGGTCCAGCTCCTCCGCGGCCGGCAGGCCCACGTCGCCGGGCACGCCGTCGGTGAAGACCCGCACGCCGTACCAGGCGTGCAGCGGCGCCGCGATCCCGGCGAGCGTCGACGTCAGCGCGTCGAGCCGGTCGGCGCGCACCTTCAGCCCGTTGTCGTCCGTGTAGACGTCCGTCTCGAAACCGGACAGCGCGCCCGCCCAGTCCCCGGCCAGCCCAGGCCGCATGGCCAGCGCCTCGGCGTTCCGTACGACCAGGGACAACAGGCCCCCGGGCGCCAGCATCCGGGCCAGGCCCGCGAGGAGCGCGTCCGGTTCGTCCGCGTACATCAGCACGCCGTGGCAGAGCACGACGTCGAAGCTGCCCGGCAGGAAGTGCACCCCGGTCTCGCGGCCGTCGCCCTCGATCAGCCGGACCCGCTCACGGATCCCGGCCGGCTCGGTCGCCAGCGCCTCACGGGCCGCCTTGAGCAGCTCCGGATCGGCCTCCAGGCCGGTCACGGTGTGTCCGGCCCTGGCCATACGCAGTGCCTGGGCGCCCTGTCCCATGCCCGCGTCGAGGATCCGCAGCCGCTGCCCCACGGGGTAGCGGCTGGCTATCTGCTCGTCCAGCTGGCGCGCGATCAGCTCCTGCCGCACGGTCTCGCGCAGACCCCCGTGGCCGAGCGGCCACGGGGAGACGACGGGCAGCAGCGTGCTGCCCACGGCGGAGCCGGAGCCTTCGCCGCTCAGGGCCGCTCTCCGCGCTTGACCTGCGGCTTCGGCAGCCGCAGTCGGCGCATCTGGAGCGTGCGCATCAGGCCGTACGCCACCGCGCCGCGCTTGGGCTCGTTCGGGAAGCGCTCGTTCAGCTGCTTCTTCAACCGCAGCCAGATGCCGATCGAGTCGATGACGATCATCACGATCACACCGAGCCAGAGCAGCAGGGAGATGTTCTGCAGCGACGGGATCCGGATCATCGACAGGACGAGGATCACCACGGCCATCGGGAGGAAGAACTCCGCGATGGCGAAGCGCGAGTCGACGAAGTCGCGCACGAAGCGGCGGACCGGACCCTTGTCTCGGACCGGCAGATAGCGCTCGTCACCGCTGGCCAGCGCCTCGCGCTGACGAGCCAGGTCGGAGCGGCGGGCTTCGCGCTGGCGCTTGGCGGCCTCCTTGCGGTCGGTCGGCACCGTCGCGGCACGACGGCGCTGGGTCTGCGCGTCGCTCCGCTTCGGAGTCGGGCGGCCCTTGGGGGCCTGCGGGTCGCGGGGCTGCGTGGAGAGGTCCGCCGTCACCTGATCGGTGGGGGCCTTCTCTTCCTTGGAACGGCTACGGAACACAAAACCCAAGGGTACGTGGTGGGAAGCATGGACCCCAGCCCCGCCGGGAACGATCCGCTAACAGCCCGCGTCTGTGGAGGTACGTACGGACGACATGCGCGGGTCTCCCCTGAGATCCGTCTACTCCCTGGGCTGGAGGAGACCCGCCCGCAGTCGTCCTTGGGGAGGAGCACATCCGGCCCCGAACAGTGCGGTAATGGAGACAGGGACCGTACTGTGGATCCTGTTGGAGTGCTTGAGCCGAGTCCGTCAGAAGGGGGCGCGCGAAGCCCATGAGCGGTGTCATGAAGCGTATGGGGATGATCTTCCGCGCGAAGGCAAACAAGGCCCTTGACCGGGCCGAGGATCCGCGCGAGACCCTCGATTACTCCTACCAGAAGCAGCTGGAGCTGCTGCAGAAGGTCCGCCGGGGTGTCGCCGATGTGGCGACCTCCCGCAAGCGCCTCGAACTGCAGCTGAACCAGCTCCAGGGCCAGTCCGCCAAGCTGGAGGACCAGGGCCGCAAGGCGCTGGCGCTCGGCCGCGAGGACCTGGCCCGCGAGGCGCTGTCCCGGCGGGCGGCGCTCCAGCAGCAGGTGAGCGACCTCGAGGTGCAGCACCAGACGCTGCAGGGCGAGGAGGAGAAGCTCACGCTGGCCGCGCAGCGGCTGCAGGCGAAGGTCGACGCCTTCCGCACGAAGAAGGAGACCATCAAGGCGACCTACACGGCGGCGCAGGCGCAGACCCGGATCGCCGAGTCGTTCTCCGGCATCTCGGAGGAGATGAGCGACGTCGGCGTGGCGATCCAGCGCGCCGAGGACAAGACCGCCCAGCTCCAGGCCCGGGCCGGCGCGATCGACGAGCTGCTCGCCTCCGGCGCGCTCGACGACCAGTCGGGACTGGCGAAGGACGACATCCAGGCGGAGCTGGACCGGCTGTCCGGCGGCACGGACGTCGAGCTGGAGCTCCAGCGCATGAAGGCGGAGCTCGCGGGAGGCCCCTCGGCCTCGAAGCAGGCCATCGAGGGCGGCGCCGGCGCGGCCGCCCCGCAGGACCAGCAGCAGTCGCACCCCCGCTTCGACAAGCAGTGACGAGTCGGGACCGACCGAGCCCCTCGAGCCCTTAAGGATGGCGCGTCATGATCGTACGGATCATGGGGGAGGGCCAGTGGCGACTGGCCGACAGCCACTTCGCCGAGCTGAACAAGCTCGACGACGAGCTGATGGCCGAGATGGAGTCGGGTGACGGTGCCGGCTTCCGCCGCACCCTCTCCGCTCTCCTCGACGCGGTGCGCACCCTCGGCGAGCCCCTCGCCGACGAGGCGCTGGAGCCGTCGGAGCTGATCCTGCCGTCTCCGGACGCGACCCTCGAAGAGGTGCGCGAGATGCTCTCCGACGACGGCCTGATCCCGGGCTGAGCGCGGACGGACGCGTGTACGGACCGGTCCCGCCCGGTCCGTACGGGACGGGCGGCCCGGCCCTGGCCGGACTCACGGACGGTCCAGCCTCGGCCCTTCGCCCGGACGCGTCCCGGTCCGCACCCGGACCTGCTCGCACCCCGACACCCTCCGGTGCCCCGTCCCGCCCAGGGGCGGGGCACCGGTGCGTCTCCACCCCGTACCGTTGCCCGATGTGACCTCCCTCGACAGCGGCTTCTCGCGCGGCCGGCGCCGACTGCGGGCGCGCCTTGCCCCCGGCTTCGTCCGGGGGCACCCGCACCTGGCCTCGCTCGCCTTCGACGCCGGCCTCGCCCTCGCCGTACTGGTCTGCATGGTCGTCGGCTCCCTGGCCGACCCGCACGGCAGCCCCAACGGCCCCACCTTCGGCGACCGCACCCCCGACACCACCAGCGTCCTGATCATGGTCCTCGGCGCCGCCGCCCTGGTCCTGCGCCGCCGCGCCCCCCTCCCCGTGCTGGCCTTCACCAGCGCCGTCACCCTCGTCGAACTGGTCACCGACGACACTCCGGCCCCCGTCGCCATGTCCGCCGTCGTAGCGCTCTTCACCGTCGCCGCCCGGACCGACCGTCCCACCACCTGGCGCGTCGGCCTCGCCACCATGGCCGCACTGACCTGCGCCGCCATGCTCTTCGGGCCGACGCCCTGGTACGCCCAGGAGAACCTGGGCCTCTTCGCCTGGACCGGCATGGCCGCCGCGGCCGGGGACGCCGTCCGCAGCCGGCGCGCCTTCGTCGACGCCATCCGCGAGCGCGCCGAACGCGCGGAGCGGACCCGGGAGGAGGAGGCCGGGCGCCGGGTCGCCGAGGAACGCCTCCGGATCGCCCGCGACCTCCACGACGTCGTCGCCCACCACATCGCGCTGGTCAACGTCCAGGCCGGGGTCGCCGCCCACGTCATGGACCGACGGCCCGACCAGGCCAAGGAAGCGCTCGCCCACGTCCGTGACGCCAGCCGCTCCGCCCTCAACGAACTGCGCGCCACCGTCGGCCTGCTCCGCCAGTCCGGCGACCCGGAGGCCCCCACCGAGCCCGCCCCGGGTCTGGCCGTCCTCGACGAACTCCTCGACACCTTCCGGCACGCCGGCCTGCCGGTCGAGCTGGCCAGGACCGACGACGGCGACGCCCTCCCCTCGGCCGTCGACCTCGCCGCGTACCGCATCATCCAGGAGGCCCTGACCAACGTGCGCAAGCACGCGGGCCCGGACGCCAAGGCCGAGGTGAGCGTCGTGCGCGTCGGACGGACCGTCGAGGTCACCGTCCTCGACAACGGCACGCCCCAGCCCGCGGCCGCCGCGGACACCGGCGGCCACGGCCTGCTCGGCATGCGGGAGCGGGTCATCGCCCTCGGCGGCACCCTGACCGCGGCACCCCGCTACGGCGGCGGGTTCCGCGTCCAGGCGATACTGCCCACCACGGCCCGTACGGGGGAGGACACATGACGATCCGGGTGCTGCTCGCCGACGACCAGGCCCTGCTCCGCAGCGCGTTCCGGGTGCTGGTGGACTCCGAGCCGGACATGGAGGTCGTGGGGGAGGCCGCCGACGGCGCCGCGGCCGTCGCCCTCGCGCGCTCCGAGCGGGCGGACGTCGTCCTGATGGACATCCGGATGCCCGGCACGGACGGCCTCGCCGCCACCCGCCTGATCACCGCCGACCCGGAACTCTCCGCCGTACGGATCGTCATGCTGACCACCTTCGAGGTGGACGAGTACGTCGTACGGTCGCTGCGCGCCGGCGCCTCCGGCTTCCTCGGCAAGGGGGCCGAGCCGGAAGAGCTCCTCAACGCGATCCGGATCGCCGCCGCCGGCGAGGCCCTGCTCTCGCCCGTCGCGACCAAGGGGCTGATCGCCCGGTTCCTCGCGCAGGGCGGGAGCGCGGGCCCGGAGGACGGCGAGGAGCCGGCCTCGCACGCCGAGCGGCTGGGCGCCCTGACCACCCGCGAGCGCGAGGTGCTCGTCCAGGTCGCCGGCGGCCACTCCAACGACGAGATCGCCGAACGCCTCGACGTCAGCCCCCTCACGGTCAAGACGCATGTCAACCGGACCATGGCCAAACTCGGCGCCCGCGACCGGGCCCAGCTGGTGGTCACGGCGTACGAGTCGGGCCTGGTACGTCCAAGGGTGGAGTGAGGGAGTACCCCGGCGTACTCCAGGCGCGGTATGCGCGGCATAAGGATCTGGCCCCCGGGGGCGAGGATCCGGCGGCTCTCATGGCCGATCGTATAAGCGGGCCTCCCTCAAGGCCCGTCGGCCGTCACGCACCGAACCGCCGAGCACGCCACAGAAGAGAGACCCCATGTCCTGGCTGTCCAGATTCAGCCTCGCGCAACGGGCCCTGATAGGGCTGATGTCCATCGTCGCGATCGTCTTCGGGGCGATCGCGATACCGCAGCTGAAGCAGCAGCTGCTGCCCTCGATCGAACTGCCGATGGTCTCGGTCCTGGCCCCGTACCAGGGCGCCTCCCCCGACGTGGTCGAGAAGCAGGTCGTCGAACCGCTCGAGAGCTCCCTCAAGGCGGTCGACGGCGTCACGGGCATCACGTCCACCGCCTCCGAGGGCAACGCCGTCATCATGGCGACCTTCGACTACGGCGACGAGGGCACCAAGCAGCTCGTCGCCGACGTCCAGCAGGCCGTGAACCGGGCGCGCGTGGCGCTGCCCGACGGTGTGGACCCGCAGGTCGTCGCCGGTTCCACCGACGACATCCCGACCGTCGTGCTCGCCGTCACCTCCGACAAGGACCAGCAGGCGCTCGCCGACCAGCTGGACCGGACCGTCGTCCCCGCCCTCGAGGACATCGACGGCGTCGGCCAGGTCTCCGTCGACGGCGTCCAGGACCTGCAGGTCTCGGTCACCCCCGACACCGCCAAGCTCGCCGCAGCCGGACTCGACGCCGGCAAGCTCGTCGAGGCCATCCGCTCGGGCGGCGGCACGGTCCCGGCCGGCTCGTTCGCCGAGGACGGCAAGAGCCGTACGGTCCAGGTCGGCGGCGGCTTCACCTCGCTGCAGCAGCTCCAGGACCTGCGCGTCAAGCCCGCGAAGGGCAAGGCCGTGCGCCTCGCCGACGTGGCCGAGGTGAAGCAGGAGGAGGCGACCCGCGCCTCCATCACCCGCACCAACGGCAAGCCGAGCCTCGCCGTGATGGCCACCATGGACAACGACGGCAGCGCCGTCGCCATCTCCGACGCCGTCAAGGAGAAGCTGCCCGACCTGCGCAAGGACCTCGGCGCGGGCGCCGAGCTGACCGTCGTCTCCGACCAGGGCCCCGCCGTCTCCAAGTCGATCTCCGGTCTGACCACGGAGGGCGCGCTCGGCCTCGTCATGGCCGTTCTGGTGATCCTGGTCTTCCTCGCCTCGATCCGTTCCACCCTGGTCACCGCGGTCTCCATCCCGCTCTCGGTCGTCCTCGCCCTGATCGTGCTGTGGACCCGTGACCTCTCGCTCAACATGCTGACCCTGGGCGCCCTCACCATCGCCATCGGCCGGGTCGTCGACGACTCGATCGTGGTGCTGGAGAACATCAAGCGGCACCTCGGCTACGGCGAGGAGCGCGAGGCGGCGATCATCACCGCGGTCCGCGAGGTCGCGGGCGCGGTGACCTCCTCCACGCTCACCACGGTCGCGGTCTTCCTGCCGATCGGTCTGGTCGGCGGCATGGTCGGCGAGCTCTTCGGCTCCTTCAGCCTGACGGTCACCGCGGCCCTGCTGGCCTCGCTCCTGGTCTCGCTGACGGTGGTCCCGGTCCTCTCGTTCTGGTTCCTGCGCGCCCCCAAGGGCACGTCGGAGGACCCGGACGAGGCCCGGCGCCTCGCGGAGGAGAAGGAGAGCAGGAGCCGGCTCCAGCGCCTGTACGTCCCGGTCCTGCGGTTCGCGACCCGGCGCCGCCTCACCAGCGTGGCGATCGCGATCGTCGTGCTGCTCGGCACCTTCGGCATGGCCCCGCTCCTGAAGACGAACTTCTTCGACCAGGGCGAGCAGGAGGTCATGAGCATCAAGCAGGAGCTGGCTCCGGGCACCAGCCTCGCGGCGGCCGACGAGGCCGCGAAGAAGGTCGAGCAGGTCGTCGCCTCCACAGACGGGGTGAAGGACTACCAGGTCACCGTCGGCTCCTCGGGCTTCATGGCCGCCTTCGGCGGTGGCACGGGCGCCAACCAGGCCTCGTACCAGCTGACGCTGGAGGACTCGGCGTCGTACGAGAAGACCCGGGACGCGATCGACGCGGCGCTGGCGAAGCTCGACGGCATCGGCGACACCACGATCGCGGCCGGCGACGGCTTCGGCAGCCAGGACCTGAGCGTGGTCGTCAAGGCCGCCGACGCGGACACCCTGAAGAAGGCCTCCGAGGCCGTCAAGGCCGAGGTCGCCACGCTCGACGACGTCACCGACGTCCAGAGCGACCTGTCGCAGTCGGTGCCGCGGATCTCGGTCAAGGCCAACGCCAAGGCGGCGGAGCTCGGCTTCGACGACACCACCCTCGGCATGGCCGTCGCGCAGGCGGTCCGGGGCACCCCGGCGGGCAAGGCGATCCTGAACGACACCGAGCGGGACATCGTCCTGACCTCGGCGAAGCCGGCCACCACGATGGCGAGCCTGAAGGCCCTGCCGCTCGGGCCGGTCAAGCTCGGCGACATCGCCGACGTGAAGCTCGTCCCCGGTCCGGTCGCGATGACCCGGATCGACGGGGCGCGCGCCGCGACGATCACGGCCAAGCCGGTCGGTGACAACACCGGTGCGGTGAGCCTCGACCTCCAGACGAAGATCGACGCGCTCGACCTGCCGGAGGGTGCGACCGCCTCCATCGGTGGTCTCTCCGAGGACCAGTCCGACGCGCAGACCAACCTGGCCCTGGCCATGCTCGCGGCGATCGCGATCGTCTTCATGCTCCTGGTCGCGACCTTCCGGTCGCTGATCCAGCCGCTGATCCTGCTGGTCTCCATCCCGTTCGCGGCGACCGGCGCGATCGGTCTGCTGGTGGTCACCGGCACCGCGATGGGCGTCCCGGCGATGATCGGCATGCTGATGCTGATCGGCATCGTGGTCACCAACGCGATCGTCCTGATCGACCTGATCAACCAGTACCGCGCCCAGGGCCTGGGCGTCGTCGAGGCGGTCGTCGAGGGCGGCCGGCACCGGCTGCGCCCCATCCTGATGACGGCCCTGGCGACGATCTTCGCGCTGCTGCCGATGGCGCTCGGCATCACGGGCGAGGGCGGCTTTATCGCCCAGCCGCTCGCGGTGGTCGTGATCGGCGGTTTGATCACCTCGACGCTGCTGACCCTGCTGCTCGTCCCGACGCTCTACGCGATGGTCGAACTCCGCAAGGAGCGCCGCGCGAAGAAGAAGGTGGCGAAGAAGGCGAAGCGGGAGGGCTCCTCGGGCGACCCCGAGCAGCCCGACGTGACCCCCGGCGACGCGACCCTGCTGGACGCGCTGGACCGGCTGGACATCTGACGCCGTGCGGTACGGGACGTCCTGACGCTCCCGGCCCCGGCGGAAAGAGGCCCGGCTCGGCACCCCACGGTGCGGAGCCGGGCCTCCGGCGTCCCGCCCGCGGGGCGGAGAGGGCCGGGCACGCCGAAGGGCGCCCCGCGGCTCGCGGGGCGCCCTTCGGCGATGCTCCGGCCGGCCCTGACGGGCGCCGGGGGCGGTTACGGGAGGGCGAGCATCCGCTCGAGCGCGAGCTTGGCGAAGCTCTCGGTCTCCTTGTCGACCTCGATCCGGTTGACGAGCTTGCCCTCGGCCAGCGACTCCAGCGCCCACACCAGGTGGGGCAGGTCGATCCGGTTCATCGTCGAGCAGAAGCAGACCGTCTTGTCGAGGAAGACGACCTCCTTGTCCGGGTGCGCGGCGGCGACCCGGCGGACCAGGTTCAGCTCGGTGCCGATGGCCCACTTCGAGCCGGCCGGGGCCGCCTCCAGGGTCTTGATGATGTACTCCGTGGAGCCGACGTAGTCCGCCGCGGCGACGACCTCGTGCTTGCACTCCGGGTGGACGAGGACGTTCACGCCGGGGATCCGCGCCCGCACGTCCTCGACCGAGTCCAGCGAGAACCGGCCGTGCACCGAGCAGTGGCCCCGCCACAGGATCATCTTGGCGTTCCGCAGCTCCTCGACGGTCAGGCCGCCGTTCGGCTTGTGCGGGTTGTAGAGGACGCAGTCCTCCAGCGTCATCCCCATCTCGCGGACGGCGGTGTTGCGGCCCAGGTGCTGGTCGGGCAGGAAGAGCACCTTCTCGCCCTGCTCGAAGGCCCAGTCCAGGGCGCGCTTGGCGTTGGACGAGGTGCAGATCGTGCCGCCGTGCTTGCCGGTGAAGGCCTTGATGTCGGCGGAGGAGTTCATGTACGAGACGGGGACGACCCGCTCGGCGATCCCGGCCTCGGTCAGCACGTCCCAGCACTCCGCGACCTGCTCGGCGGTGGCCATGTCCGCCATCGAGCAGCCCGCCGCCAGGTCCGGCAGGACGACCTTCTGGTCGTCGGTGGTGAGGATGTCGGCCGACTCGGCCATGAAGTGCACGCCGCAGAAGACGATGTACTCCGCCTCCGGGCGGGCGGCCGCGTCGCGGGCGAGCTTGAACGAGTCGCCGGTGACGTCCGCGAACTGGATGACCTCGTCGCGCTGGTAGTGGTGCCCGAGGACGAAGACCTTGTCGCCGAGCTTCTCCTTGGCGGCGCGGGCGCGCTCCACCAGGTCGGGGTCGGAGGGCGACGGCAGGTCGCCGGGGCACTCCACGCCGCGCTCGCTCCGGGGGTCGGCCTCGCGGCCGAGCAGCAGGAGGGCGAGCGGCGTCGGCTGGACGTCCAGGGGCTGGGCGGTGGTCACGTCACGCACCCTTTCTTGTCTGCGAGTCTGCGAGCGAAGCCTTTTCGTCTAAATGACACTATCTATGATAACTGCTTCACGTCACTTTGACGATGGCCATAGTGTCGATGTGACGAAAGTCCGCGCTGCGCCGTGTCCACTGGCGCGTACCGGTCGCCGGTCCGGTGTGCGAGCATGAAGGGGAAAGACTAGGCCTCCAGCCGGAATGAATCCGGGGCCCCGCCGGTTGCAACCGGCGGCAAGCAGTCTCCGTACAACCCGGGAGAGAAGCAGATGTCCGTATCGGACGAGAAGACCACTGTCAGCGACGGCATCCTCCTGTCTGACGCCGCCGCGGCCAAGGTCAAGGCCCTGCTCGACCAGGAGGGCCGTGACGACCTCGCGCTGCGCGTCGCCGTTCAGCCCGGCGGCTGCTCCGGCCTGCGTTACCAGCTCTTCTTCGACGAGCGTTCGCTCGACGGCGACGTCGTCAAGGACTTCGACGGCGTCAAGGTCGTCACCGACCGCATGAGCGCCCCGTACCTGGGCGGCGCCTCCATCGACTTCGTCGACACCATCGAGAAGCAGGGCTTCACGATCGACAACCCGAACGCCACGGGCTCCTGCGCCTGCGGCGACTCGTTCAGCTGAGCCGTAGCGGCGACGCGGACCCACGCGAAGGCGGCCACCCGGTCATCCGGGCGGCCGCCTTTGCGCGTCCGCCGGGGTCCACGGCCCGCGTGGACCCCGGCACGCTTACTTCTTCGGCACCGGCTCCCCGCTCGCCGCGTCCATCACCGTCCGGGCCCCCAGCGGCTGGGTGAGCGTCACCGTCTTGGTCACCTCCACGGCGATGGCGATGCAGGCCCGGCCCGGGTCGGTCGGCCGCTCGCTCACCCGGACCGCGACCTTCCCCGCCCCCTGGTCCGCGGTGACGGTGTAGGTGCTGCACACCCCGCCCCAGAAGGTCACCGTCAGCTTGGTGCCCGTGCTGTCGAGACGGTACGACTCGATCTGCCGCGCGGGGGCCGTGCCCTCGTCGGGGGCCGGGGGCGTGGACGGCTTCGCCGGCGGGGCCAAGTGCTCGGGGGCCACCGCCGTCTGGACCACGGTGTACGGCTTCTCGCCCGCCGCCGGCTCCACGCGGAACAGCCACGACGGGACGAGCGCCCGCCGCCCGTCCACGAACTGCGAGGCGAGACCGAAGGCGGCGCCCGTCACGGCCAGCTCGCGCGGCGCCGCCTGCGGCTCGCAGCTCGCCTCGGGGCGGTCCGTCGTCGCCGGCGGGTCGGTCGCGCAGCCGCCGATCCCGATCGGCTTCTCCCCGGACGCCTTGTTCAGCTCCTCCAGCGCCTTCGGCGCCCCGAGCACCGGATACGTCCCGTCCGGCGCGGGCGCCTTCAGCTGCCCGCTGCCCGCCACCGGCGTGCCGTCCGGGCCGATGTGGAGGCCGGTCGACCAGCCGTACGTCGGCAGCCCGCCGACGACCGGGTCGGCGTTGACCACCCGTACGGTCCCGTTCATCACCTGCGTCGCGTCCAGCTTCGCGTCGCCCTGCCCGATCGCCTTCAGGACCGGGGCGGCCGCGGCCTTCGCCGCCGCCTCGCTCACCGGCACCCCGCCGCGCGGCGGCTTGGGCTCGCCCGGCGGCGGGCACGCCTTTCCCTTCAGGCAGGTGTCCCCGGCCGGGCCGCCGTCCTGCCGCGAGACGGTCCAGCTGCCCGGAGCCTCGGCGGACACGTCCAGCCGCAGCCCGGACGCGTCCTTCTCCGGCGCGATCTTCCAGACCGCGCCCTCCAGCCTTGGGGCGCCCGCGATGCCCAGCGCCTGCGCCAGCCGGGTCACCTCCGCCGAGGTGACCCGGCCCTCGGGCCGGTGGACTGCGGCCGAGGAGGGCCCCTTGGGGAGTGGGCCCTTGGCCTTGTAGACGGCTCCGCCGTCGTTCGGGTCCGGCTCGCCGGGCGCGATGCCCGAGCCGCCGGTGTCGCCCTTGGCGTCGAGGTTCAGCGGCGGGGGAGCGGCGGCACCGCTCCTCGTCCCGCCGTCACCGCCCTCCGACGCCGTCGTGGCGACGTACACGCCCCCGCCGGCGGCCAGCAGCACTCCCGCCGCCACCGATGCAACCAACGGCGCCGTACGCTTCCGTCGCGGGTTCTCCGTACCGCTCACCGCACGCTCCTTCGTCCCGCCGGACTTCCTGTCGAAGACAAGGATGGGACGGAAACGGGGAGCGGCTGGTTCCGTCGCTCAGACGCCGTACTCGGGCGTGGCGGCGATCAGCCGTGCCGAGGCGGGCGGGACGACGACGCCGTGGATCCGCGAGGGGGAGACCGGATCGGCCGCCGCGGCCGTCGGCACCACCCAGTGCGGAGCCATCCGCGCGCTGTCGCCGCGCAGCTGGGCGAGGCTGAACTCGGACTCCTGAGGCTCCCGGGGAGCGGGGTGCGTGGACATACGCGCACCGTACGCACGGGACGGCTTCGGTGAAAAGCCCTACTCTGGGGTAGTTTCCGCTGTTCGGCAGGGGGGCCTCCGGCCCGATAGCGTGAACTGTCAACGCCACTCCGTCCCGCAGGAGCGCCCAGCCGTGCGTATCGCAGTCACCGGCTCCATCGCCACCGACCACCTCATGACCTTCCCCGGCCGGTTCGCAGACCAGCTCGTCGCGGACCAGCTGCACACGGTCTCCCTCTCCTTCCTCGTCGACAACCTCGACATCCGGCGGGGAGGTGTCGGCCCCAACATCTGCTTCGGCATGGGCCAGCTCGGCGGCAACCCGATCCTGGTCGGAGCGGCCGGCTACGACTTCGACGAGTACCGCGCCTGGCTGGACCGCCACGGCGTCGACACCGGCTCCGTGCGGATCTCCGAGGTCCTGCACACCGCCCGGTTCGTCTGCACCACGGACAAGGACCACAACCAGATCGGCTCCTTCTACACCGGCGCCATGAGCGAGGCCCGGCAGATCGAGCTGAAGGCCGTCGCCGACCGCGTGGGCGGCCTCGACCTGGTGCTGATCGGCGCCGACGACCCCGAGGCGATGCTGCGACACACCGAGGAGTGCAAGGCGCGGGGCATCAACTTCGCCGCCGACTTCTCGCAGCAGATCGCACGCATGGACGGCTCCGAGATCCGCACCCTCCTCGACGGCGCGACGTACCTCTTCTCCAACGAGTACGAGAAGGGCCTGATCGAGTCCAAGACGGGCTGGACCGACGCGGAGATCCTCGACCGGGTCGGCCACCGGGTCACCACCCTCGGCTCGCGCGGTGTGCGCATCGAGCGCGTGGGCGAGCCGGTCATCGAGGTCGGCTGCGCCGAGGAGGACGCCAAGGTCGACCCGACCGGCGTCGGCGACGCGTTCCGCGCCGGCTTCCTCACCGGCCTGTCCTGGGGCGTCAGCCTGGAGCGCGCGGCCCAGGTCGGCTGCATGCTCGCCACCCTGGTGATCGAGACCCTCGGCACCCAGGAGTACACCCTGCGCCGCGCCAACTTCATGGAGCGGTTCGTGAAGGCGTACGGCCACGAGGCCGGTGCCGAGGTCCAGACCCACCTGAACTGAGCCGGACGGCTCCGGCCACCCGCTCCCGGGGCCCGCGCCACGCGGGCCCCGGGACCCCGGGACCACCCACGCCCCCGGCTACGACACCCGCCGCACCCGGTACGCCGTGCCGCCCCCCGGGGACGCCTCCTCGCCCAGGTACTCCTGACCGCGCATCTCGCACCAGGCCGGGATGTCCAGCCGCGCCGCCTCGTCGTCGGCGAGGACCGTCACCGTGCCGCCCACCGGGACGTCGCCGATCACCTTCGCCAGCTCGATCACCGGAATCGGGCAGCGCCTGCCGAGGGCGTCGACCACCAGCGCCCGCGAACCGCCGGTCGTGGCGGCCGGCCCCGGGGCGCCCAGCCGCTCGCGCACCGCTCCGACCACCCCCGGCAGCACGTCGAGGAAGCGCTCCACCTCCTCCTCCGGCGTCCCGGCCGGCAGCGACACCCGCACGTTGCCCTCGCTCAGCACCCCCATCGCGCGCAGCACATGGCTGGGGGTGAGCGTCGCACTCGTGCACGACGAACCGGACGACACCGAGAACCCCTCGCGGTCCAGCTCGTGCAGCAGGGTCTCCCCGTCGACATAGAGACAGGAGAAGGTGACGAGGTGCGGAAGCCGCCGCACCGGATCGCCCACCACCTCCACGTCCGGCACCAGCTCCGGCACCCGCCCGCGGATCCGGTCCACCAGCTCCCGGAGCCGTACCGCCTCGGCCGCGGCCTCCGCCCGCACCGCCCGCAGCGACGCGGCCGCCGCCACGATCGCCGGCAGGTTCTCGAAACCGGCCGCCCGCCCGGCCTCGCGCTCGTCCACCGGCCCCCGGACGGCGAACCGCACCCCCTTGCGTACCGCGAGCAGCCCCACCCCCGCCGGACCGCCCCACTTGTGCGCGCTCGCCGCCAGCAGCGACCAGCCGGCCTCGACCGGCCCCCAGCCCAGCGACTGGGCCGCGTCGACGAGGAGCGGGACCCCCGCCGCCCGGCACGCCTCGGCGACCTCGGCCACCGGCTGCACCGTCCCCACCTCGTGGTTGGCGGACTGCAGACAGGCCAGCGCCGTCTCCGCGTCCAGGGCCGCCCCGAACTCCTCGGCCGCCACCGCGCCCGACCGGCCGACCGGCACCTCGGTGACCCGGCCGCCGGCCGACGCGTGCGCCCCGGCCGCGTTCAGCACCGAGGAGTGCTCCACCGCGGACACCACGAGCCGGTCCCCGACACGCCGACGGCCCGCGAGGGCTCCGGAGATCCCGGAGTGAACAGCGTGCGTCCCCGAAGGAGTGAACACCAGCTCGTCGGGACGGCAGCCCACCGCCTCCGCCGCGGCCTCCCGCGCCGCGTCGAGGAGCAGCCGCGCCCGCCGCCCCTCGCGGTAGAGCCGGGCCGGGTCGGCCCAGCCCTCGTCCAGGGAGGCAAGCAGCGCCTGGCGGGCGACGGGGTGCAGCGGGGCGGCGGAGGCGGCGTCGAAGTAGGGCACCGGACCACGGTAGAGCCCCCGCCCGTGAGCCCCCGTCAGATGCCCCGTCCATGCCGCCGGTCGGCCGCCTCGCGGGGGCGCCGGCCCCACCCGCGGAATGCCGGAGTCCACCCCTTCGGGGAGTCGGACGGCGCGTTGGGCACCCTCCCCGCGCGACCCCAAATAGCGTCCAGTAGGGTTTGGTCCGCATAAACATCCAAACCCCTGCCCGCGGCCGGGGCGGCGACCGACCAGCGAGGCGGCCGTAGCCGACCAGCGCGGGCCGAGACTCTCGGGAAGGCGCTACGTGAGTCCCAACGGCTCCGACCTCCCCCGCAGCCAAGGCGCGGGTGGTACCCCCACGTCTCGGCGCCCGATGCGGCGGAAGCTGCCGCAGGTGCTGACTGCGGGCCTGATCCTGGCGACAGCCACCGGCTGCTCGTACAACTGGGAAGACTTCCCCCGCCTTGGTATGCCCACCCCGGTGACGGAAGAGGCACCTCGGATCCTCTCCCTCTGGCAGGGCTCGTGGGCGGCTGCGCTCGCCACGGGCGTCCTGGTCTGGGGTCTGATCCTGTGGTCCGTCATCTTCCACCGGCGCAGCCGCAGCAAGGTCGAGGTACCTCCGCAGACGCGGTACAACATGCCCATCGAGGCGCTGTACACGGTCACCCCCCTCATCATCGTCTCCGTGCTCTTCTACTTCACGGCGCGCGACGAGTCGAAGCTCCTCGAGCTCACCCCGAAGCCGGCCCACACCATCAACGTGGTCGGCTACCAGTGGAGCTGGGGCTTCAACTACATCGAGGACGTGCCCGGTGTCACCGGTGACGCCAAGACGGACAAGAACCTGGAGAACCTGCCCGACAGGTACAAGACACAGTTCCCGGCCAACGCCGGCGGCGTCTACGACGCGGGCATCCCGGGCGACCGGAACCCGCAGAACGGCAACCCGGGCCCGACCCTGTGGCTGCCCAAGGGCGAGAAGGTCCGGTTCGTCCTGACCTCCCGTGACGTCATCCACTCCTTCTGGGTCGTCCCCTTCCTGATGAAGCAGGACGTCATCCCGGGCCACCCGAACGCCTTCGAGGTCACCCCCACGCGTGAGGGCACCTTCATGGGCAAGTGCGCCGAGCTGTGCGGTGTGGACCACTCCCGGATGCTCTTCAACGTCAAGGTGGTCTCCCCGGAGCGCTACCAGCAGCACCTGAAGGAGCTGGCGGAGAAGGGGCAGACCGGCTACATCCCGTCGGGCATTGAGCAGACGGTCCCGGCCAGGAACGCGGAGAAGAAGCAACTGTGAGCATCCTCAACGAACCCCAGGGTGCCGCCGCAGCAGCTGAGGACTCATACGAGAACGAGCTGCCCGTACGGCGCAAGCAGCCCGGTAACGTCGTGGTGAAGTGGCTGACGACCACCGACCACAAGACGATCGGGACGATGTACCTCGTCACGTCGTTCGTCTTCTTCTGCATCGGCGGACTCATGGCGCTCTTCATGCGCGCCGAGCTGGCCCGTCCGGGTACGCAGATCATGTCGAACGAGCAGTTCAACCAGGCGTTCACGATGCACGGCACGATCATGCTGCTGATGTTCGCGACGCCGCTGTTCGCCGGTTTCGCGAACTGGATCATGCCGCTGCAGATCGGCGCGCCCGACGTGGCGTTCCCGCGGCTGAACATGTTCGCGTACTGGCTGTACCTCTTCGGCTCGATCATCGCGGTGGCCGGCTTCCTCACCCCGCAGGGTGCGGCCGACTTCGGCTGGTTCGCCTACGCCCCGCTGTCGGACGCCGTCCGCTCGCCGGGCGTCGGCGCCGACATGTGGATCATGGGTCTGGCCTTCTCCGGCTTCGGCACGATCCTCGGCTCGGTCAACTTCATCACCACGATCATCTGCATGCGCGCTCCGGGCATGACGATGTTCCGCATGCCGATCTTCACCTGGAACGTGCTGCTGACCGGTGTCCTGGTCCTGCTCGCCTTCCCGGTCCTGGCGGCCGCGCTGTTCGCCCTGGAGGCGGACCGCAAGTTCGGTGCCCACGTCTTCGACGCGGCCAACGGCGGTGCCCTGCTGTGGCAGCACCTCTTCTGGTTCTTCGGACACCCAGAGGTGTACATCATCGCCCTGCCGTTCTTCGGCATCGTCTCCGAAGTGATCCCGGTCTTCAGCCGCAAGCCGATGTTCGGCTACATCGGTCTGATCGCCGCGACCATCGCGATCGCCGGTCTCTCCGTGACCGTGTGGGCCCACCACATGTACGTCACGGGCGGCGTCCTCCTACCGTTCTTCTCCTTCATGACGTTCCTCATCGCCGTACCGACCGGCGTGAAGTTCTTCAACTGGATCGGAACGATGTGGAAGGGCTCGCTGTCCTTCGAGACACCGATGCTCTGGACGATCGGCTTCCTGATCACCTTCACCTTCGGTGGTCTGACGGGCGTCATCCTGGCCTCGCCGCCGATGGACTTCCACGTCTCCGACTCGTACTTCGTCGTCGCGCACTTCCACTACGTCGTGTTCGGCACCGTGGTCTTCGCGATGTTCGCCGGCTTCCACTTCTGGTGGCCGAAGTTCACGGGCAAGATGCTGGACGAGCGGCTCGGCAAGATGACCTTCTGGACGCTGTTCATCGGCTTCCACGGCACCTTCCTGGTGCAGCACTGGCTCGGTGCCGAGGGCATGCCGCGTCGCTACGCGGACTACCTCGACGCCGACGGCTTCACCGCGCTGAACACGATCTCGACGATCTCCTCGTTCCTGCTCGGACTGTCGATCCTGCCGTTCCTCTACAACGTGTGGAAGACCGCCAAGTACGGCAAGAAGATCGAGGTCGACGACCCGTGGGGCTACGGCCGCTCGCTCGAGTGGGCGACCTCCTGCCCGCCGCCGCGCCACAACTTCCTCACCCTGCCGCGGATCCGCTCCGAATCCCCGGCGTTCGACCTGCACCACCCGGAGATCGCGGCGATCGACCAGCTCGAGAACCACGGTGCCGAGAAGGCCCTCGCGGGTGAGAAGGAGGCCGGCAAGTGAAGATCCAGGGCAAGATGTTCATCTGGCTGAGCGTCTTCATCCTCGCCATGGCGATCCTCTATGGCGTGTGGTCGAAGGAGCCGGTCGGCACCACGGCGCTCTTCCTGGCCTTCGGCCTGTCCATCATGATCGGCTACTACCTGGCCTTCACGGCCAAGCGTGTCGACGCGATGGCGCAGGACGACAAGGAGGCCGACGTCGCGGACGAGGCCGGCGAGGTGGGCTTCTTCGCCCCCCACAGCTGGCAGCCGCTCTCGCTCGCCGTCGGTGGCGCCCTCGCCTTCCTGGGCGTCGCCATGGGCTGGTGGATCATGTACTTCTCGGCTCCGCTGATCCTGGTCGGCCTCTTCGGCTGGGTGTTCGAGTTCTACCGCGGTGAGAACCAGAACCAGTAGCAGCGCCCGATCCACCCCGCAGGACCCCGAGGGGCCCGGCCGCTTCGTCACCGAAGCGGCCGGGCCCCTCTTTTGCAGCACTCGGCGCGCTGGGTCGGAGGAATGTTCTTACGGTGATGTCATGAACGACACGCCGCGCATTCGGACTGTTGTGAGCTGCACTCTCCTGGCCGTCGCCGTCACCGCGGGCGTCACCGCCTGCTCGGGGTCCGGGGGCCACCCGCTGTCGACCAGGCCCTACGACGCGGCGCAGCAGATCTCCTTCAACGCTCCCGTGGACGGCAAGAAGGCCGACCCGGACAAGGCGCTGGAGATCACCGCCAAGGGCGACGAGGGCCGCATCACCGATGTGACGGCCGTCGACGCGGCCGGGCACCACCTGGCGGGCGAACTCACCGCGGACGGCCTCCGCTGGCGCTCCACGGGCTCCCTGACCGCCGGCGCCCGGTACACCGTCAGGGTGGCCACGGAGGACGAGGACGGCGCGCCCGGCAGCCGTACGTACACGTTCGAGACGGCGCCCGCCAAGGGGGCCCTCACCGTGGAGTTCGGCCCGGAGGCGGGCAAGTACGGCGTCGGGCAGCCCATCACGGCCGACCTCAGCCTCCCGGTGAAGGACAAGGCGGCCAGGGCGGTGGTCGAACGGGCCCTCAAGGTGCGCTCCATGCCCGCCGTCGAGGGCTCCTGGCACTGGGTGGACAACGAGAAGCTGCACTTCCGTCCGAAGGAGTACTGGCCGGCCGGCGCCTCGATCGCGGTGAGCGCGAACCTGACCGGGGTCAAGGTCGGCGACAAGCTCTACGGCGGCGAGTCGAAGCCGCTGAAGCTGACGATCGGCGACCGGATCGAGGCGGTCGCGGACGCCGGCACGCACTACATGACCGTGCGGCGCAACGGAGAAGTGATCAACACCATTCCGGTGACCACCGGAAAGCCGGGCTTCTCCACCCGTAATGGCATCAAAGTGGTCCTGGGCAAGGAGTACTACGTCCGGATGCGGGGCACCAGCGTCGGCATCGCCGCCGGCAGCTCGGAGTCGTACGACCTGCCCGTCTACTACGCGACGCGGGTCACCTGGAGTGGTGAATACGTCCACGCCGCGCCCTGGTCCGTCGGCTCGCAAGGAGTTGCGAACGTCAGCCACGGCTGTGTCGGCATGTCGACCGGGAACGCGGCCTGGTTCTTCGAGACCGTCCGCCCCGGCGACATCGTGAAGACCGTCAACAGCTACGGCGACACGATGGACACCTTCGGCAACGGCTTCGGCGACTGGAACCTGCCCTGGGACGAGTGGCGGCAGGGCAGCGCCCTGGTGGCCGACGCCAAGAACCCCACCGCCCCGACCGAACTCGCCCGCCTGCGGCCCTCCATTTAGGGCCTGGGTCAGGCGTCGATCGCGAGGCGGGTGCGCAGCAGGGCCGCCAGGGACGCCGCGAACTCCACCGGCTCGACCGGGAGGGTCGCCGCGGCGTCCGCACGGCTCCAGGTGGCCAGCCAGGCGTCCTGCGGGCGGCCGATCAGCAGCAGCACCGGCGGGCAGTGGAAGACCTCGTCCTTGATCTGCCGGCAGACGCCCATCCCGCCGGCGGGCACCGCCTCGCCGTCCAGGACGCAGACGTCCACCCCGCCCGCCTCCAGGCGCTTCAGTACCGCCGGGAGTGTCGCGCACTCGATGTACTCGACCGGGGGAACGTCCGCCGCGGGCCTGCGGCCGGCGGCGAGCCGCACCTGCTCGCGGGTGTTCGCGTCGTCGCTGTAGACCAGGACCGTGGCGCTCGACTGCATCGTTCCTCCGTGAAGGTCATCAACCGATGCGGCGGATGCTACTCCGTCCCACACCCCGTCAACACCGGTTCGACCCCGGTTGGGAGGCCACTTCGATGGGCCGTTCGGGCTGGACACACCCCCCTGACACTCCGAACGGCACCCCCCGGAGTGAGGGCGGGATAAGCGACCGACATAATGTCGGTCGTGGCGACAGTAACGACAGTAGAAACCGGGCACGCGCACCCGTCGGTCAATCGGCCGAACCTCACCAGCGTCGGAACCATCATCTGGTTGAGTTCCGAGCTGATGTTCTTCGCGGCCCTCTTCGCGATGTACTTCACCCTGCGATCGGTGACGGGAGCCGAGTACTGGGCGGAAAAGGCCTCGGTCTTGAACTTCCCGTTCTCGGCCGCCAACACCACGATCCTGGTGCTCTCCTCGCTCACCTGCCAGCTCGGCGTCTTCGCCGCCGAGCGGGGCGATGTGAAGAAGCTCCGGTCGTGGTTCATCATCACGTTCGTGATGGGTGCGATCTTCATCGGCGGCCAGGTGTTCGAGTACACCGAGCTGGTCAAGCACGAGGGCCTGTCGCTCTCGTCGGACCCCTACGGCTCGGTGTTCTACCTCACCACCGGCTTCCACGGCCTGCACGTGACGGGCGGTCTCATCGCCTTCCTGCTGGTCCTGGGCCGGACGTACGCCGCCAAGAGGTTCACTCACGAGCAGGCAACCGCCGCCATCGTCGTGTCCTACTACTGGCACTTCGTCGATGTCGTCTGGATCGGCCTCTTCGCCACGATCTACATGATCAAGTAATCGGTCGCCTCTCGGCGCACCGAGACATCCAGCAAGCATCGACGCAGAAGATCCTGACACCGGGGTAATCCGTGAAAAAGCTCTCCGCACGACGACGCCATCCGCTGGCGGCGGTCGTCGTCCTCCTTCTCGCGCTGGCGGCCACTGGGGGGCTGTACGCCGCGTTCGCGCCCGCGGGCACGGCGAAGGCCGATGAAACCGCCCAGTCCCTCGCCATCGAGGAGGGCAAGAAGCTCTACTCCGTCGGCTGCGCCAGCTGCCACGGAACCGGCGGTCAGGGCACCTCTGACGGCCCTTCCCTGGTCGGCGTCGGCTCGGCGTCCGTGGACTTCCAGGTCGGCACCGGCCGCATGCCGGCCCAGCAGCCGGGCGCCCAGGTGCCGAAGAAGAAGGTCATCTACACGCAGGCTCAGATCGACCAGCTCGCGGCGTACGTCGCCTCCCTCGGCGCCGGCCCCATCACGCCGAAGGAGGGGCAGTACAGCCCCGACGGCGCCGACATCGCGCGCGGCGGCGACCTGTTCCGCTCCAACTGCGCCCAGTGCCACAACTTCACCGGTGAGGGCGGCGCGCTGACGCACGGCAAGTACGCCCCGAGCCTCGAAGGCGTGAGCCCGAAGCACATGTTCGAGGCCATGCAGACCGGCCCGCAGAACATGCCTTCCTTCCCGGACACGACCATGCCGGAGAAGGAGAAGAGGGACATCATCGCGTACGTCCAGGCCGTCAACGGCGAAAAGGCCGACAACCCCGGCGGGCTCTCCCTCGGTGGCCTCGGCCCCGTCAGCGAAGGGCTCTTCGGCTGGATCTTCGGCCTCGGTTCGCTCATCGCCGTTGCCGTCTGGGTCGCGGCCCACACCGCTAAGGCCAAGAAGTCATGAGTACCCAAGAGATTCCAGAAGAGAACCTGCCCAGTGAGCAGGACACCGCGCACGGCGCGGTGAAGGTCGCCGACGACCCGTTCGCCGACCCGGGGCTCCCGCCCCACAAGCCGCGCATCCAGGACATCGACGAGCGGGCCGCCAAGCGGTCCGAGCGTGCGGTCGCCTTCATGTTCACGCTGTCGATGCTGGCCACGGTGGGCTTCATCGCCTCGTACGTGATCTTCCCGGTCGACAAGATCGTGTACGTCTGGCCGCTCGGCCGGGTGAGCGCGCTCAACCTCGCCCTGGGTCTGACCCTCGGCGCGGCGCTCTTCTTCATCGGCGCGGGCGCGGTCCACTGGGCCCGCACCCTGATGTCCGACGTCGAGATGGCGGACGACCGTCACCCGATCCAGGCCTCCCCGGAGACCAAGGCGAAGGTGATGGCGGACTTCGCGGCCGGTGCCGCCGAGTCCGGCATGGGCCGGCGCAGCCTGATCCGCAACACCATGTTCGGCGCGCTCGCCCTCGTACCGCTCTCCGGCATCGTGCTCCTGCGTGACATGGGTCCGCTGCCCGAGAAGAAGCTCCGCAGCACGCTGTGGGCCAAGGGCAAGCAGCTCATCAACATGAACACGCACGAGCCGCTGCGTCCCGAGGACGTCGCGGTCGGTTCGCTGACCTTCGCGATGCCCGAGGGCCTCTCGGAGCACGACCACAACTTCCAGACCGAGATCGCCAAGGCCGCCCTGATGATCGTCCGGATCCAGCCGGACGACATCAAGGACAAGCGCGAGCTCGAGTGGTCGCACGAGGGCATCGTCGCCTTCTCGAAGATCTGCACCCACGTGGGCTGCCCGATCTCCCTGTACGAGCAGCAGACGCACCACGTGCTCTGCCCGTGCCACCAGTCCACCTTCGACCTGTCCGACGGCGCCCGCGTCATCTTCGGCCCGGCCGGTCACGCCCTTCCGCAGCTGCGGATCGGTGTGAACGACAAGGGCTTCCTCGAGGCGCTCGGCGACTTCGACGAGCCCGTCGGCCCTGCCTTCTGGGAGCGCGGATGAGCACTGTGACCGATACGCAGAAGAAGGCGCCCGCCGGTGAGCGGGTCGCCGACTGGGCCGACGGCCGCCTGGGGATCTACTCCCTGGCCAAGGCCAACATGCGGAAGATCTTCCCGGACCACTGGTCCTTCATGCTCGGTGAGATCTGCCTCTACAGCTTCATCATCATCATCCTCACGGGTGTGTACCTGACCATGTTCTTCCACCCGTCGATGAACGAGGTGGAGTACCACGGCAGCTACGTCCCGCTGCAGGGTCAGCTGATGTCCGAGGCGTTCAACTCGACCATGCACATCTCGTTCGACGTGCGCGGTGGTCTGCTCATCCGGCAGATCCACCACTGGGCGGCGCTGATCTTCATCGCCGGCATGTTCGTGCACATGATGCGCGTGTTCTTCACCGGCGCCTTCCGCAAGCCGCGTGAGATCAACTGGCTGTTCGGCTTCCTGCTGTTCTTCCTGGGCATGTTCACCGGCTTCACCGGCTACTCGCTCCCGGACGACCTGCTCTCCGGCACCGGTGTCCGCTTCATGCAGGGCGCGATCCTGTCCGTGCCGATCGTCGGCACGTACCTGTCGATGTTCCTGTTCGGCGGGGAGTTCCCCGGCGGCGACTTCGTGGCCCGGTTCTACTCGGCCCACGTGCTGCTGCTGCCCGGCATCATGCTCGGCCTCGTGGTGGCGCACCTGATCCTGGTCTTCTACCACAAGCACACGCAGTTCGAGGGCCCCGGCCGTACGAACAAGAACGTCGTGGGCATGCCGCTGCTGCCGGTCTACATGGCCAAGGCCGGAGGCTTCTTCTTCCTGGTCTTCGGTGTCATCGCGGTCATCTCGGCGATCGCCTCGATCAACCCGATCTGGGCGCTCGGCCCGTACCGCCCGGACCAGGTGTCCACCGGCGCCCAGCCCGACTGGTACATGGGCTTCGCCGAGGGTCTGATCCGTGTCATGCCGGGCTGGGAGATCAACCTCTGGGGCCACACGCTGGTCCTCGGCGTGATGATCCCGCTGGCGATCTTCCCGGCGGTCCTCGCGGCGATCGCGGTCTACCCGTTCATCGAGTCGTGGATCACCGGCGACAAGCGCGAGCACCACATCGCGCAGCGCCCGCGCAACGCTCCGACGCGCACCGCCTTCGGTGTCGCCTGGATCACCGCGTACATGATCATGCTCGTGGGTGGTGGCAACGACATCTTCGCGACCCACTTCCACCTGTCGATCAATGCGATCACCTGGTTCGTCCGGATCGCGTTCTTCGTCGGCCCGGTCATCGCGTTCATCATCACCAAGCGGATCTGCCTCGGCCTCCAGCGCCGGGACAAGGACAAGGTGCTGCACGGTCGCGAGTCCGGCATCATCAAGCGCCTGCCGCACGGTGAGTTCGTCGAGATCCACGAGCCGCTCAGCCAGGGCCAGCTGTACACGCTCACGGCGCACGAGCAGTACGAGCCCGCGGCGCTGCCCGCGGCCGTCGACGAGAACGGCGTCGAGCGCAAGGTGGGCCGGATGGAGAAGCTCCGGATCAAGCTCAACCGGGGCTACTACGGCCAGGACAACCAGGTGGCCAAGCCCACCGCCGAGGAGTACAAGGAGATCACCAGCGGCCACGGCCACCACTGATCACCCGAGTCCCCTCAGGGCTTCGCCCTGAGCGGGCACCCTCGAGGTCGCCACGGCGAGAGCCCCGTCCATTCGATGGACGGGGCTCTTTGCCGTCTCCCCGGGTGGATAGGGTGGCCTTGTATTCGTCTCGTCACGCGATGACCAGGAGCTGCCATGAGCGCTGCGACCCCCGCTGGAGGACCTCACACGGCGGGCCGCTCCTGGCCGGCCGTGCTGGACGGCCTGCTGACCGGCCGTGACCAGAGCGCCGAGGACACCGCCTGGGCGATGGACCGGATCCTGCGCGGCGAGGCCACCGATGCCCAGATCGCCGGCTTCGCGGTCGCGCTGCGCGCCAAGGGCGAGACGGTCGAGGAGATCACCGGCCTCGTCCGGACCATGTACGAGCACGCCAACCTCATCGAGGTCCCGGGCGCGTCCGTGGACATCGTCGGCACGGGCGGCGACGGCGCGAAGACCGTCAACATCTCCACCATGTCGGCGATCGTGGTGGCCGGCGCGGGGGCCAAGGTCGTCAAGCACGGCAACCGGGCCGCGTCCAGCGCCAGCGGTGCCTCCGACGTCCTGGAGAAGCTCGGCGTCAACCTGGAGCTGACCCCGCGGCGGGTGGCCGAGGTCGCCGAGGAGGCCGGGATCACCTTCTGCTTCGCGGTGAAGTTCCACCCCGCGCTCCGCCATGTGGCCGCCGCGCGCGGCCAGCTGGGGATCCGGACGGTCTTCAACTTCCTCGGTCCGCTCACCAACCCGGCCCGGGTCAGGGCCCAGGCGACCGGTGTCGCCGACGCCCGGATGGCCCCGATCATGGCCGGCGTGCTCGCCGAGCGCGGCTCCTCCGCGCTGGTCTTCCGCGGCGACGACGGCCTCGACGAGCTGACCACCACCGCCACCTCCCGGGTGTGGGTGGTCCGCGACGGGGCGGTGCGCGAGGAGGCGTTCGACCCGAGGGACGTCGGCATCGACATCGTCCCCGTCGAGGCGCTGCGCGGCGCCGACGCCTCGTACAACGCCGACGTGGCCCGTCGGCTGCTGGCGGGTGAGACCGGTCCCGTACGGGACGCGGTGCTGCTCAACTCCGCGGCGGCGCTCACGGCGCTGGAGCCGGGCGGGGGCACCCTGGTGGAGCAACTGCGCGGCGGGATCGCGAAGGCGGCCGAGTCCCTCGACTCCGGAGCCGCCCGCAAGGCGCTGGAGCGCTGGATCACCGCCAGCAACGCCTAGAAGACATCTGCGCAACCCGCGCTGCCTCGTTCCGGAATGCGGAACGGGGTTGCGCGGACACGATCAGCTGACATACGTTCTGTGCCAGGTCATGAGTGACAGCTACGAAGCCCCGGCTTGCTGTCCGGCAACCCTCCGTCCGTGGCGGGGTGCCCCGGGTGAAGACCAGGCCGTGGACAGCAAGGTCCACGGCAAGCGCGGACCCCTCGAAGCCTTGGGGTCCTGGTCCTCAGGGAGCCTCTTGTGAGCACGCGAATGCGATAGGGCCTTTTCCGGCCCTTCTCCGCACACCCCTCTTTCTTCTCCCAGCGCTGCCGCGTATCCGCCGGCGCGGGATCTCGCCTGCCTCGTACGGGAGTTCGCCATGTCTGTCTCCACCGCTGCCGCCGACCAGTCGGTTTGTGCCCCGCTGCCCGTTCTCGGACGGGATGTCACCGTCCCGCTCGTCACCGGCGGCGAGGTGTCGTACGCCGCGCTCGACTACGCGGCCAGCGCGCCGGCCCTCCAGCGGGTGTGGGACGACGTCGCCGCCTACGCGCCGTACTACGGCAGCGTCCACCGGGGCGCCGGATACCTCTCGCAGCTCTCCACCGACCTGTTCGAGAACAGCCGGGCCACCGTCGCCGAGTTCCTCGGCTGCCGCCCGGACGACCAGGTCGTCTTCACCCGCTCCACCACCGACTCCCTCAACCTGCTCGCCCGGGCCATCCCCGCCGGCTGCGAGGTCTTCGTCTTCGAGACCGAGCACCACGCCTCGCTGCTGCCGTGGAAGGACGCCCGGGTCACCTACCTCAACGCCCCGCGCACCCCCGCCGAGGCCGTCGAGACCCTGGAGCGCGCGCTCGCCGACCGCGACCCCTACGGCCCCGCCCTCGTCTGCGTCACCGGCGCGTCCAACGTCACCGGCGAGCTGTGGCCGGTGAAGGAGCTGGCCGCCGCCGCCCACGCCCACGGCGCCCGGATCGTCCTCGACGCCGCCCAGCTCGCCCCCCACCACCCGGTCTCCGTCGCGGAGTCGGACGTGGACTGGATCGCCTTCTCCGGCCACAAGCTGTACGCCCCGTTCGGCTCGGGCGTCCTCGCCGGCCGCGCCGACTGGCTCCAGGACGCCGACCCGTACCTCGCAGGCGGCGGCGCCTCGCGGAAGGTCGCCCGCCGGACCGACGGGGGAGTGGACGTCGAGTGGCACACCACCGCCGCCCGCCACGAGGCCGGATCGCCGAACGTGATCGGCGTCTACGCCATCGCCTCCGCCTGCAAGGCGCTGACCGAGGCCGGCTTCGACACCCTCGTGGCGCGCGAGCGGCGCCTGATCGACACCGTGCGCGCGGGCCTGGCCGAGGTGCCCGAGGTCAGGGTGCTCTCGCTCTTCGGCGACGACGCCCCGCGCGTCGGCGTCCTCTCCTTCGTCGTGGAGGGCTGGAACAGCTCCCACTTCGCCGCGGCGCTCTCCGCCGAGTACGGCATCGGGGTCCGCGACGGCCTCTTCTGCGCCCACCCGCTGGTCCGCACCCTCCTCGGCGGCGACCAGCAGCAGGTGGGCGAGTGCGGCGCCCCGGAGGGCGAGCCGGGCGAGAAGTCGCTGAACGCCATCCGGGTGAGCTTCGGCGCCGGTACGCCGGACGAGCACGTGGAGCGATTCGTACGGGCCGTCAAGGAGCTGGTCCGGGACGGCGCGCAGTGGAAGTACCGCACCGAGGACGGCCGCTGCGTCCCCGACCGCGGCTGACCATCACTCGTACGGATGAAGGGGGCTCCGCTCGGGGCCCCCTTCGTCATGCCCTCCGGGCCGGGCCGGGCGGGCGGTGGAGCGCCGGCGTCAGGACTCCAGTCCGATGGCGAAGGCCGCTTCCAGGTCGTGCTGGGAGTACGTGCGGAACGCGACGTGCGTGTCCGTCCCCTCGACGCCCGGGATCTTGCTGATCCGGCCGGGGATGACGTCCGCCAGGTCGTCGTGCCGGGGCACCCGGACCATGGCGATCAGGTCGTACGTACCGGTCACCGAGAAGACCTCGCTGACGCTGTCGAGCGCGGCGATGGACTCCGCGATCTCGGGGATGCGGTCCACACTGGTCTTGATGAGCACGATCGCGGTGATCACGGCTGGCTTTCTCCCTCGGTCGCCGCGGCTGGGGACTTCACCTTATCCCCACGGTGGTAGCGGCCCCAGGCGTAGAGGAAGCCGATGGTGAAGCCCACCACGTGCGCCAGATAGGCGACGCCCGGGCCCGGCCCCGCCGAGCGCGCCGCCAGCCACTGCAGCACGAACCAGAAGATCAGCACGATCCAGGCGGGGAAGCGCAGCGGCAGGAAGAAGAGGAACGGGAAGAGGCTGGTCACCCGGGCCCTGGGGAAGAGGTAGAGGAACGCCCCGAGGACTCCGGAGATCGCCCCCGAGGCCCCCACCAGCGTCTGCTCGCTGGTCGCGTGCACCGCGGCGTAGCCCAGCAGGGCGAGGTAGCCGCAGCCGACGGAGAAGAGGAGGAACCCGGCCGCCCCCATCCGCTCCTCGGCCATCGCGCCGAAGACGTAGAGGAAGAGCATGTTCCCGAGCAGGTGCAGCCAGCTGCCGTGGACGAAGAGCGCGGTCAGCGGGGTGAGCAGGGCGCGCGGCTCGCCGCTCGTCAGCTCGGCCGGGAGGACACCCCAGCGGTGGAAGTACGTGCTCTGCGCCGCGAGGAGCGCGTCCCCGCCGCCGTACACCGGATTGAGGCCCGAGGCCGGGCCGATCAGGAAGGTCACCGTGCAGACGGCGATCAGGCCGTAGGTCACCCTGGGGCCGCTCCGGGCACCCCGCCACGCGCCGAGGGCCGCCGCCCGCCAGTCGATCATGGACAGATCATGGCGTACCAGGGCCGACCTGGACAGAGCGCCTCGCCGGGGCGCCCGGCGGCCGCCCGCGAGCCGGGCTCCACCCGCGCAGCGTGGACCCCCGAGGCCGTAGGGTGACGAGCAGTACCACCGCAGTTCGACGGCGCACCGCGGCTCCCGCATCCCGCACATGAAAGAGGACGGCCCGATGACGACGGTTCCCCTGCCGACCGCCGAGACCCGCTGGCGCTGCACACTCTGCGGCAACCTGACCCGGTTCGACGTGACGCGCTCCTCCAAGGTCGTCGAGTACGTCCATCTGGACCTCGCCGGGGAGCCGAAGGTGGAGGAGCGCGAGGTGGTCAGTGAGACCATCGAGTCGGTCCGCTGCCGGTGGTGCAACGCGGTGGACCAGATCGAGCTGGTGGACAGGCCCGGCACCGCTTCCTGACGGAGCGGTGCGAACGACATAGGGGTGACGGATCGTGGAGCAGCCCGCGCACGGTGACGAGCCGGCCGGCGCGGCAGGTGACGCCGCCGAGGCGCTCGACCGGCCGTTGCCGGAAGGCGTACGGCGCCGGGTCGTCGCGATCGTCTCGGACGCCTTCGGCGGGCTGACCGTCGCGGAGCTGCCCGGTCCGCTGCGGCAGTACGCCCGCTTCACCCCCACCCGTCGCGCCAAGTTCGCCGGCAACGCCATGGCCGCCGCCCTGGAGAGCGACCCGCTCTTCCGGCAGCGGATCGGCGAGCGCTTCAGGGAGGCCCAGCCGGAGCTGGCCGGGACTGTCGAGTCGGGGGCCCCGCCCGCCGCGGCCGACCCCGTCGACATCGCCGCGGCTGCCTACGTGCTGCGGCCCGCCGGCTGGGTCAAGCTGGTCGCCGCCGCCGGCGAGGAGGTCCAGCGGGCCGACGCCGAGCGGGCCGACGAGGCCGGGCGCCGCGAACTGGAGCGGCTGCGCGAGGAGGTCGCCGCGGCCAAGGAGCGCGGCCGGGGCGAGACCGAGCAGTTGCGCCACGATCTGGAGGCGGCCCGCAAGGAAGCCGAATCGCTTCACCGCAAGCTGCGCAGCGCCCAGAGCGATGTGAAGCGGGGCGAGGCGGCCCTGCGCCGCACCCAGGCCGAGATCGACTCCGTCAGGGCGGAGGCCGCCGCCCAGGTCTCCTCCGCCGAGAGCGAGAGCCGCCGGCTCAAGGCCCGGCTCGCCGAGGTCGAGGCCGCCCTGGAGGCCAGCCGCCGGTCCGCCCGCGAGGGGCGCTCGGTGGAGGACATGCGGCTGCGGCTGCTGCTCGACACGGTCCTGGACGCGGCCCAGGGGCTGCGCCGCGAGCTGGCGCTGCCACCCGTCTCCATCCACCCGGCGGACACCGTGGACGCGGTGGAGCCCGGCCGGATGTCACCGAAGGACATCGCGGCCCGCGCCCTGTCCGAGACGGACCCGGCGCTGCTCGACCAGCTCCTCGCGCTGCCGCAGGCCCATCTGGTCGTGGACGGCTACAACGTCACCAAGACCGGCTATCCGACCATGCCGCTGGAGAAGCAGCGGCTGCGGCTGCTCGGCGGGCTCTCCGCGCTGGCGGCCCGCTCGGGCGCCGAGGTCACCTGTGTCTTCGACGGGGCGGAGCTGGCGGCCCCCGTCCTGCTGGCGCCACCGCGCGGGGTGCGGGTGCTGTTCTCCAAGCCGGGCGTCACCGCCGACGAGTTGATCCGGCAGCTGGTCCGGGCCGAGCCGCCGGGCCGGCCGGTCGTGGTGGTCTCCACCGACCGCGAGGTCGCCGACGGGGTCGCCAAGTCAGGCGCCCGCCCGGTCGCGTCCGCCTTGTTGCTGAAGCGGCTTTCGCGCCCCTCGTGACGCATGGCAACTCCTGGCCGTATTGCCCGAATTCTGGGGGGCGCACGGTCAAGTGCTCATCACTGCCTGTGCGATGTGTGTAAATAAAGTGCCGGGTGGGCGAGATTTTGCCCGTGAGGATTTGAACTGATCACAACTTGGTCACTAGGGTCAGGCCTCGAACCTTCGCGCGGTTGATCATCCATCGGGGATGTCAGCGGAGGAACCGCCTGCCGCAGCCTGGTCGGGCGGCTCGAGGAAGAAGGAGCTCGCCTTCGTGGCGTCCCACCGTCGTCCCAAGCAGCCGAGCCGCGCCCGCGTGACCGTGCTCACCGTGACCGCCGCGGCAGCTGTCGCGTTCACCGCCCAGACCGGCGCCCAGGCGGCTCCGAAGCCGAAGATCGACGATGTGAAGTCGAAGGTCGACGACTTGCACCACGAGGCCGAGGAGGCCACGGAGCAGTACAACCTGGCCGAAGAGCGCCGCGGCAAGCTCCAGAAGGAGATCGGCGCCCTCCAGGACAAGGTCGCCCGCGGGCAGCAGGAGCTCAACACCCTGCGCGACAACATCGGTTCCGTCGCCAGCGCGCAGTACCGCTCCGGTGGCATCGACCCGGCGGTCCAGCTCTTCCTCTCCTCCGACCCGGACACCTACCTCGACAAGGCGTCCGCGATCGACCAGCTCGGCGCCAAGCAGGCCGACGTGCTCCAGTCGATCCAGGCCAAGCAGCGCACTCTCGCCCAGCAGCGCGCCGAGGCGACGACGAAGCTCGCCGACCTCGAGGACGTCCGCAAGACCCTCGGCGAGAAGAAGAAGAAGTTCCAGGGCAAGCTCGCCGAGGCGCAGAAGCTACTCAACACCCTGACCGCCGCCGAGCGCGCCAAGATGCGCCAGGAAGAGGCCCAGCGCTCCAGCCGGGCCGCCGGCGACCGCCTCGAACTCGGCAACGAGGTCCCCGCCTCCCAGCGCGGCGGTGCCGCCCTCAACGCCGCCGCCACCCAGCTCGGCAAGCCGTACCAGTCCGGCGCCGAGGGCCCCGGCGCGTACGACTGCTCCGGGCTGACCCAGTGGGCCTACGCCCAGGCCGGCGTGAGCCTCACCCGCACCACCTACACCCAGCAGAACGACGGCGTGAAGATCGGCCGCAGTCAGCTCAAGCCGGGCGACCTGGTCTTCTTCAACGGCCTGTCGCACGTGGGCCTGTACGCGGGCAACAACACCATCCTGCACGCCCCCAAGCCGGGCGCCGTGGTCCGTTACGAGTCCATGGACTACATGGGCACCTTCCAGTTCGGCGTGCGCATCTGACGCCTCCGGCCCGTCGGGCGGCTCCCGCCGCCTGACGCCCGATCGGGTGGTTCGTCGCGCCCCTGCCTGACCTGACGCCCCGCCGGTGACCTGTGGTCTCCGGCGGGGCGTCACTTTGTGTGCCCGGCGCCTTCGTTGGACGCGCGGTGATCTCCGGCTACTGTCTGCCGCGCCAGTCCGGGCACAGCTGAACGGAGCGCGATACGTGGCGTCCCATCGACGACCCGCCAGGGTCACCGTCCTGACCGCCGCCGCGGCCACCGCGGCGACGGCCTTCGGCGCCGTCCCCGCGAGCGCCGACCCGAGCGGCACCGCCGAGTCCACCAAGGCCACGGTCGACCGGCTCTACGAGGAGGCCGAACGGGCCACCGAGGGCTACAACAAGGCCGACGAGCGGGCCGACGCCCTGCGCAGGACGCTCTCCCAGGCCCAGGACAGCGTCGCGCGCGGCCAGGAGCGCATCAACCGCATGCGCGGCGCCCTCGGTTCGGTCGCCGGAGCCCAGTACCGCTCCGGCGGCATCGACCCCGCCCTCGCCCTCCTGCTCTCCGCCGACCCCGACTCCTACCTCGACCGGGCCTCGGTCCTCGACCGGGTCGCCTCCCGGCAGGGCGTCGCGCTCGGCCTGCTCCGGGACGAACTGCGCGCCTCCACCCAGAAGCGGAGCGAGGCGCGACGGCTCCTCACCGAGCTGGAGCGCAGCAGGACCCAGGTCGCCGGGCACAAGCGGACGGTCGAGCGGAAGCTCGCCGAGGCCCGCAGGCTGCTGGCCTCCCTCACCGCGGAGGAGCGCGAGTCCTTCGACAGCGACGCCCGCGCCTCCCGCTCCGGCCGGGACGAGCTGCCGCCGCTCGCCGGCCTGGCGCCGGGCTCCTCACGGGCCGCCGCCGCCGTCCTCGCCGCCCGCAGCGCGATCGGCCGGCCCTACGTCTGGGGCGCGACCGGCCCCTCCGGCTTCGACTGCTCGGGCCTCATGGTCTGGTCGTACCGCCAGGCCGGGATCAGCCTGCCCCGGACCTCCTCGGCGCAGCGGTACGCCGGACGGCAGGTGCCGCTCTCGCAGGCGCAGCCGGGCGACCTGGTGACGTACCGCAGCGACGCCAGCCACGTCGGCATCTACGCCGGGAACGGCCAGGTGATCCACGCCCCCTACCCCGGGGCGCGGGTGCGCTACGACCCGGTCGGGATGATGTCGCACGTCACGGTGACCCGGGTCTGACCGTACGCCCGCCGTTCGCGTGCCCGTACGATCGAGGGCGTGGCACGGCAGGGGCGGAGGACGCGGGGGGATCGCCCCACAGCGGGCGGGGCGCGCGGCGCCGCCTGCCTGCTGACCGCGCTGCTGGCCCTCGGCGGGTGCGCCGCCCCCGGGCCCGCCGACCCGGCGCCCCGGGAGATCCAGGGCCTGCTCGACCGCCAGGCGCGGGCGCTGCTCGCCCGGGACGAGGCCGCCTACACCGTCGGACTCGACCCCTCGCTCGCCCCGGCCGCCCTGCGGGAGTTCGACCACCTCGCCGAGGTGCCGCTCGGCTCCTGGAACTACCGGGTCACCGACGTGGACCGGGCGGACGGCGGCCGGGCGACGGTCCGCGCGGAGCTGCGCTACCAGGTCCGCGGCTACGACCCCGGGCCCGTCACGACCGAGCGCCTCCTGGAACTGACCCGGCGGCACGGCCGGTGGTACGTCAGCGCCGACCGGCCCGGCGAGAAGACCGCCGTCCAGCAGCTGTGGCAGCAGGGCGAGGTGGAGGCGGTACGGGGACGGCACAGCCTCGTCCTCGGCGTCGGGCAGCCGGAGGAGCGCCTGCGGGCGATCGCGGCCGCGGCGGACGAAGCGGTGCCCGCGGTCTCGGCTGCCTGGCCGTCGGCCTGGGCGGGCCGGGTGGTCGTCCTCGTCCCGTCCTCCCTGGACGCGATGGGCGGCCTGCTCGGGGCGCCGGGGGCCTCCTACCGGGGCATCGCGGCCGTCACCACCGGCGAGGTCCGCGGCGGCCCCGATTCCCCCGCCGACCGCGTGATCGTCAACCCCGAGGCGTACGGGGCGCTCGGCGCCTTCGGCCGGCAGATCGTGCTCACCCACGAGACGACGCACGTGGCCACCCGGGCCGCGACCTCGCCCGCCACACCGGTCTGGCTCTCCGAGGGCTTCGCCGACTGGGTGGCCTACCGCGGCACCGGCCGCTCCGCCGCCCAGGCCGCCCCGGAGCTGCACCGCGCGGTCGCCGCGGGCGACCTCCCGGCGACGCTCCCCGACGACCGGGCCTTCGCCTTCGGCGCCGACGGGGAGGCGCTGGCACGGGCGTACGAGGGCGGCTGGCTGGCGTGCGCCCTGATCGCCGAGCGGTGGGGCGAGCGGAAACTGACCGACTTCTACCGCGCGGTGGGCGCCCACCCCTCCCGCGAGGGCGCGGTGGAGAAGGCCCTGCACGACGTCCTCGGCACGACGCCCGACGCGTTCACCGCCGCCTGGCGCCGCCATCTGTCCGAGCGGCTGGCCTGAAACCCGGGGGGACGCGGAGGTCTCGTACGGCTCCGGTTCGGTTTCAGGGGGCCGACAGGGCCTTCGCCCGGTCCGCGCGCACCGGCGCCGCCGGGGTCCGCTCGCGCGGCTCGGTCACCGTCTGGCGCCACAGGACGCGGCAGGCGGAGACGGAGGCGGCGACCAGCAGCCCGTTCCGTACCAGCAGCAGGGTGAGGCCCAGCGGGTCGCTGTCGGTCACATGCGAGAACCAGACGGGGAACTCCAGCTGCGTCACCGCCGTCGCCCACAGGACCAGGATCGCGGGCCGCCGCATCCGGCTCGCGCGGTAGACCAGGCAGACGGCCGCGAGCCCGACCAGCCAGATCATGTACTGCGGGCTGATCACCCGGCTCGTGGTGGTGAACAGCAGCACCGCCACGAACGCCGCGTCCGCCGGGGTCGTGGTGGAGAAGGCGCGGGCCCGGAACCGCCACAGCAGCAGCCAGGCGAAGACGGCGACCGCCAGCGCCATCGCGGCCGTGGAGACGGCGGCGACGCCCGGGCCGAGGAACTCGATCGAGCCGTAGTTCATCCGCGGCTCGCCCTCCCAGCCGACGTGCCGCGCCACGTGGAAGACGAGCGCGCCGAGCGACTCGACCTCCGTACCCCGGTCCCGCTGGTAGCCGAGGAAGGCCAGCGCACCCGGCGCCGCGAGGGTGCACAGCAGCAGCACACCGGCCGCCGCGCCCGCCGCTGTCGACCAGGAGCGCAGGGTGGCCCGGCCGCGCGGGGTGCCCGCGAGGAGCAGCGCCGGCCAGACCTTCACCACGGCCCCGAAGCCGGCCAGCGCGCCCAGGACCCCGGGGCGCCGGGGCGCCGCGAGCAGGGCGGCGACCGCGACGGCGGTGACCATCAGGTCGTACCGGGCGAACGCGGTCGGGCCGAGCAGGGGGACACCGGCGATCCAGATCCAGGCGCCGCGCGGGGTGCGGCCGGGGCGCCTGCCCGTGTACAGCAGCAGGCCGAGGACGACCGCGTCACAGAGGAGGGCGAGGACGAAGAAGGCGGAGGAGTAGCCGAGGAACGGCAGCAGCGCGGGGGAGAGGACCGCGAGGGCGGCACCCGGCGGGTACTGCCAGCTGACGTCGTCCAGCGGGTACGTGCCCGTCCGCAGGACCTCGTACCAGCCCTGGTAGATGTGCTCGATGTCGCTGGTGACGTCGGGGCCCGGCATCACCAGCACCTTGAAGACGCACAGCAGCAGTACCGCCCTCGTCGCCGCCCACACCGCGAGCGGAAGCCTGAGCTCCGCGCCGTCGGCCGCGCGCCCGCGCAGCGCGCCCAGTACGCCCGTCATCCCTGCCTCGTCCTCGTCCTGTCGGTCCGCTGTCGCGGAGGTGCTGCCGGGCGGCGGCGCGGCCACGGTAGATTCGGCCACGATGCACAAGACCTTGATCGTAACCAACGACTTCCCGCCCCGCCCCGGCGGAATTCAGGCGTTCCTGCACAACATGGCGCTGCGCCTGGATCCCGAGCGGATCGTGGTCTACGCCTCCACGTGGAAGCGCGGCCGCGAGGGGACCGAGGCGACCGCCGCGTTCGACGCGGAACAGCCTTTCACGGTCGTACGCGACCGCACCACCATGCTCCTGCCGACCCCCCGCGTCACCGCCCGGGCGACCGCCCTGCTGCGCGAGCACGGCTGCGAGTCGGTCTGGTTCGGGGCGGCCGCGCCGCTCGGCCTGATGGCGCCCGCGCTGCGGCGGGCCGGCGCGCGGCGCCTGGTGGCCACCACGCACGGGCACGAGGCGGGATGGGCGCAGCTGCCCGCCTCCCGGCAGCTGCTGCGGCGGATCGGCGAGCACACGGACACGATCACCTACCTCGGCGAGTACACCCGCTCGCGGATCGCCTCGGCGCTCACGCCGGCGGCGGCCGAACGGATGACGCAGCTCCCGCCGGGCGTCGACGAGAAGACCTTCCACCCCGGGTCCGGCGGCGAGGCGGTACGCGAACGGCTCGGGCTGACCGACCGGCCGGTGGTGGTGTGCGTCTCCCGGCTCGTCCCCCGCAAGGGGCAGGACACGCTGATCAGGGCCCTCCCGGCGATCCTGCGCCGGGTGCCGGACGCGGTGCTCCTGATCGTCGGCGGCGGCCCGTACGAGAACGATCTGCGGCGGCTCGCCGCGACGACCGGCGTGGCCGGCTCCGTACGCTTCACCGGCGCCGTGCCCTGGGCCGAGCTGCCGGCCCACTACGGCGCCGGCGACGTCTTCGCCATGCCCTGCCGGACCCGCCGGGGCGGCCTCGACGTCGAGGGGCTCGGCATCGTCTATCTGGAGGCCTCGGCCACCGGCCTGCCGGTCGTCGCCGGGGACTCGGGCGGCGCCCCGGACGCGGTGCTCGACGGCGAGACCGGCTGGGTGGTGCGCGGCGACTCCCCCGAGGAGTCCGCGGACCGGGTGGCGACCCTGCTGCTCGACCCGGAGCTGCGCGCGCGGATGGGCGAACGCGGCCGCGCCTGGGTCGAGGAGCGCTGGCGGTGGGACCTGCTGGCCGAGCGGCTGAAGGAGCTGCTCTGACGATGCCCCGACGGCGCCCGCCGGCCCCGGACCGCGACCGGGCGGGCGCCGCCGCTCCCCGGTGTCAGCCGGAGAGCCGGGCGGGCAGGTAGTCGGTCAGCGCGCAGCCGTCCACCAGGAGCTCCTCCTGGCGGTACCCGTCGGGGATCTTGAAGTCCTTCTCGCAGGTGAAGAGGAGGGTGCCCGAGTCCTTGAGCTTCTGGGCCACCCGCTCGTCGCCCGGGACGAGCGCGAAGTCCTGGCCGATGAGGAAACGGCCGCCGCCGCCCTTGGCCGCCGCATCCCGGTTCGCCTTCTGGAACTTCTCCATGTCGGTGACGGTCAGCAGGGTCAGAGTGTCCTCGCGGTCGTCGCCGCAGACCGCGCGCTGGCCTATGCCCCAGGCGGGGTCCTTGGCCTCCTCGTTCATGGAGCCGTCCCCGGAGGCCGCCCGCAGATCGCTGCAGAGCGTGTGCTCGCTGACGATCCGTTCGACGCCCGCCAGGTCGCCCGCCTTCGCCAGGCCGGCGTCCTCTCCCCAGCTGCTGCTGCAGCCCGTGACCGTGACCAGGGCGGTCAGGGCCGCCCCCAGGACGGCGGTGCGCTTGAGCCGCATGAAACCTCTGCTCCTCATGTCTGTCTCTGCCTCGGGTGCCGGTGGCACGGCGGGTCGCCGTGACCGGTGGTGGACGCGGAACACGCTCCGGAACCCGCTCCCGGAACACGCTCTCGGACCGCGCGAACGCCCCCGGCGGCCCGACGCGGGCTGCCAGGGGCGTTCTGGGCGACCGTCAGGCGCGGTAGATCGCCTCGATCTCGTCGGCGAAGTCCTTCGCCACGACGTTCCGCTTCAGCTTCAGCGACGGGGTGATGTGCCCCGCCTCCTCGGTGAACTGGGAGTTCAGGATCCTGAACTTCCGCACCGACTCGGCCTTGGACACCGCCGCGTTGCCGTCGTCCACCGCCCGCTGCACCTCGGCGAGCAGCTCCGCGTCCTCGCGCAGCGTAGCGGCTGTCGAGCCGGACGGCTTGCCGTGGTCGGCGGCCCACCGGCCGAGGAACTCCTCGTCCAGGGTGACCAGCGCGCCGACGAACGGCCGCCCGTCGCCCACCACCATGCACTCCGCGACCAGCGCGTGCGCCCGGATCCGGTCCTCGATGACCGCCGGGGCGACGTTTTTGCCGCCCGCCGTCACCAGGATCTCCTTCTTCCGGCCGGTGATCGCGAGGTAGCCGTCCTCGTCGAGCGTGCCGATGTCACCGGTGTGGAACCAGCCGTCGGCGAGCGCCTCGGCCGTGGCGGCCTCGTTCTTCCAGTAGCCCGAGAAGATGTGCTCGCCGTGCAGCAGCACCTCGCCGTCGTCGGCGATCCGGACCACCGACCCGGGCAGGGGCTGCCCGACCGTGCCGATCTTCTGCCGGTCCCAGGGGTTGAACGCGGTCGCCGCGCACGACTCCGTCAGGCCGTAGCCCTCCAGGACGGTGAAGCCGATGCCCCGGAAGAAGTGGCCGAGCCGCTCGCCCAGCGGCGCGCCGCCCGAGATCGCGTACTCGCCGCGGCCGCCGAGGACCGCGCGCAGCTTGGAGAAGACCAGCTTGTCGAAGATCCGGTGCTTGATCCGCAGACCGAGCGAGGGTCCCTGCGGCGTGCCGATCGCGCGGCTGTACGCGATCGCCGTGTGCGCGGCCTTGTCGAAGATCTTGCCCTTGCCGTCCGCCTGCGCCTTGGCGCGCGCCGAGTTGTAGACCTTCTCGAAGACGCGCGGCACACCGAGGATCAGGGTGGGCCGGAACGCGGCCAGTTCGTCGGTGAGGTTCTTGATGTCCGGCACCGTGCCCAGCTTGATCGGCGCCATCACGGAGGCGACCTCGACCAGACGCCCGAAGACGTGCGCGGCGGGCAGGAAGAGCAGGACCGAGCACTCTCCGGTACGGAACAGCGGCTTGAGCCGCTCCACCACGTTGCCGCACTCGGCGAAGAACGCGCGGTGGGTCAGCACACAGCCCTTGGGGCGGCCCGTGGTGCCCGAGGTGTAGACGATCGTCGCCGGGTCGTCGGCGTGCGCGGACGACATCCGCTCGTCGAGAAGCGCGTCGGAGACCTCCGCGCCGGACGCGGTGAGGCGGGCCACCGCGTCGGCCTCGATCTGCCAGACGCCCTTGAGCTCCGGCAGGCCGGAGCGCACCGACTCCACCGCCGCCTCGTGGGCGGCGGACTCCGCGAGGACCAGCGTGGCCTCCGAGTCGCCGAGGATCCACTGGATCTGCTCCGGCGAGCTGGTCTCGTACACCGGGACGGTCACACCGCCGGCGCTCCAGATCGCGAAATCGAGAAGGACCCATTCGTAACGGGTCCGGGACAGCAGGGCCACCCGGTCACCCGGCTCCACACCGGCGGCGATCAGCCCCTTCGCGACCCCGCGGACCTCGGCGAGGAACTGCTCGGCGGTGACGTCCGTCCAGACGCCGGCCACCTTGCGTCCCATCACGGCGACATCGGGGTGCTGAGAGGCGTTGCGGCGGATGAGATCCGTCAGGTTGCCGTCCGTGGGGACCTCGTACAGGGCCGGAAGGCTGAACTCGCGCAAGACTGCTGCTCCTCATCGGGCGCCGGCGCCACGGCTCTGTGTGATGCACCGGTGAAGTCCAAGATCGGGCAGGTGCTCAGTGGGGTGAGCACGACTGGACTGCCCGGACGTTACCCATCAGTACTCGGTTCCCGATAGGGGGGTCAGGTCAGATGTTCCATGCGTCACACATGTATGGCGGTGCTTCGCGCACAGTAGTCCACTCCTTCGCGGACTTGGAAGTAACCGCAGGTCCGACCCCCTAAGGTGGGTCCATGCCAGGCATGAGAGTCCATGTCGTCAGTGATGTGCACGGGAACACCGGCGCCCTCGCCAAGGCGGGGGAGGGGGCGGACGCCCTCATATGCCTCGGTGACCTCGTGCTCTTCCTCGACTACGCCGACCACAGCCGGGGGATCTTCCCCGAACTCTTCGGCGTCGAGAACGCCGACCTGATCGTCGAACTGCGCACCGCGCGCCGCTTCGACGAGGCCCGCGAGCTGGGCAGACGGCTCTGGACCGCGCTCGAGGTCGACCGCGACACGGCCATCGAGGCGGCCGTCCGCCGCCAGTACGCCGAGATGTTCGCCGCCTTCCCCACGCCGACCTACGCCACCTACGGCAACGTCGACATCCCGCGCCTGTGGCCCGAGTTCGCCCGCCCCGGGACCACCGTCCTGGACGGCGACCGGATCGAGCTCGGCGGATTGGTCTTCGGCTTCGTCGGCGGCGGCCTGCGGACACCGATGCGCACCCCGTACGAGATCTCGGACGAGGAGTACGCGGCGAAGGTCGAGGCCCTCGGCGCCGTCGACGTGCTGTGCAGCCACATCCCGCCCGACGTGCCGGAGCTGACCTACGACACGGTCGCGCGCCGCTTCGAGCGCGGCAGCCGCGCCCTCCTCGACGCCATCCGCCGCACCCGGCCCCGCTACGCCCTCTTCGGTCACGTCCACCAGCCGCTGGCGCGGCGGATGCGGATCGGCGCCACGGAATGCGTGAACGTCGGCCACTTCGCCGCGACCGGGAGGCCGTGGGCGCTGGAGTGGTGAAAGCCCGGCCCCGGGGGCGCGATAGCCTTCGGTCGGCACGTTCGTGCCCTTCGACTTCCGCCGGACCGCACAGTGGAGGAACCACCGCGATGGCCGAACACACCAGCTCGAGCATCACCATCGAGGCGGCACCGGCCGACGTCATGGGCGTGATCGCCGACTTCGCCCGCTACCCCGAGTGGACGGGCGAGGTGAAGGAGGCCGAGGTCCTGGCGACCGACCCGGCCGGCCGCGCGGAGAAGGTCCGGCTGCTGCTCGACGCCGGCGCGATCAAGGACGACCACACCCTGGCGTACACCTGGACCGGCGACCACGAGGTCAGCTGGACCCTGGTCAAGTCCCAGATGCTCCGCGCCCTCGACGGCTCCTACCGGCTCGCCCCCGCGAACGGCGGCAGGGGCACCGAGGTGACCTACCAGCTGACGGTCGACGTCAAGATCCCGATGCTCGGCATGATCAAGCGCAAGGCGGAGAAGGTCATCATCGACCGCGCGCTGGCCGGCCTGAAGAAGCGCGTGGAGTCGGGCGCCTGAGCCACCGCCCCCGCAGGCCCCACGGGCCGGCGGCGGAACCGGGCTCCCGACGGGCCCGCCCCCGGCGACCCCGGGGGCCCGGGCGGGCGGCGCACACCGATAACGTCGCCGCATGCGGATCATCCTTGTCACCGGCCCCGGCGGCGCCGGGCGCACCACGGTCGCCTCGGCGACCGCCCTCGCCGAGGCGCGGGCGGGCCGCGGGGTCCTGCTGGTGTCCGAGCGACCCGACGAGGCGCTCGCCGCGGCCGCCCCCGGCGCCCTGCGGATCCTGCGCCCCGACCCGGCCGCCGACTTCCGCCGCGAGTTCCTGGACCTCCAGGCCCGCTCCGCCACCGCCCTCGACCTCCTCGGCGCGGCCCCCCTGGAGGACGCCGAGCTGACCGAACTCCCCGGCAGCCGCCCCTTCGCCCTCCTGCGTGCCCTGCGCGACGCCGCCGCCACGGACCGGGACCTGGTCGTCGTCGACATGCCGCCGCTCCTTGACGCCCTCGCGGTCCTCGCCCTGCCCGAGCAGCTCCGCCGCTATCTGCGCCGCCTCCTGCCCGCCGAACGACAGGCCGCCCGCGCCCTGCGTCCGATGCTCGCCCAGCTGGCCGGCGTCCCCATGCCCGCCCAGTGGCTGTACGAGACCACCGGCCGCTGGGAGGCCGAACTCGCCGCCGTCCAGGCGGTCGTCGACGCCCCGGACACCACCGTCCGCCTCGTCGTCGAGCCCGGCCCGGACGCCCACGACGCCCTGCGCACCGCCCGCCTCGGACTCGCGCTCCACGGCCTCGCCCTCGACGCCGTCGTCGCCAACCGGATGCTCCCCGCCGACTCCGCCGACCCCTGGTTCGCCGCCCTGGCCGCCCGCCGGCGAGAGCACCTGGACCGGCTCCGTACCGGTTACGACGGCACCGTCCACACCCTGCCCCACCTCGGCCGCGACCCCGAGGGCCCCGAGGACCTCGTCACGCTCGCCGTGGCGGAGAAGGCCGGGGACCCGGTCGAGCGGCCCGCCCCCGCGTGGCGGGTCGAGGACCGCCGCGAGGACGACGGCATCCTCGTCTGGCACCTCCCGCTGCCCGGCGCCGTCAAGGAGGAGCTGTCCCTCGTACGCCGAGGGGACGAACTCCTCCTCGCCGCCGGGCCCTTCCGCCGGAACGTCCCGCTGCCGCCCGTCCTGCGCCGCTGCACCGTCTCCGGCGCCGCTCTCGTCGACGGCGACCTGCGGATCCGGTTCACCCCCGACACCGGCCTCTGGCCGAAGACGTCGTAACGGACACCGCTGCGCCCGTGTACCGTCGACGGTAGAAGCCGTAAGGAGTACGCCATGAGCGATTCGGATGCCTGGGCCAAGGCGTGCGCCGAGGACCTGGAGGCCGAGAAGGCCCGCCGCCGCGCCCGCGCCGGCACGGAGCCCGGTTCGGCCGCCGAGGAGTTCCGCAGACTCTTCGACGCCGTCGCCGACAAGGTCTCCGGTCTGCGGGGCCCGCTGGGCGGCATGGCCGCCCAGGGCGCGGTCCAGCACACGGTGCAGCAGATCGTCCACCAGGCGAAGGCCGCCGTCGAGCCCGTCATCGAGCGGAACCCGCAGGTCTTCGACCACCTCGCGGCCGCGGGCAACGAACTGCTCGCCGCGTACCGCTCCGCGGTCGAGAGCCACGAGACGCGCTGGACCCGGGAGGGGACCGGCCCGTCGCGCGCGGAAAAGGGCGACGCGGCCCCCGCCGACCGTCCCGACGACCCGCGCGACGAGGGCCCCGGCACCGGGCAGCACATCGATCTCGACTGAGCGGTCCGACTGAGCGGTAGGGTCGCGCCCCTCGGGTACGGTTGCCCCTAGCGGGGCTCGACCGAAAACTGAGGGACACATGGGACTCACCATCGGCGTCGACATCGGCGGCACGAAGATCGCGGCCGGCGTGGTCGACGAGGAGGGCAACATCCTCGACACGCACAAGGTGCCCACCCCGCCGACCCCCGGAGGCATCGTCGACGCGATCTGCGCCGCTGTGTCCGAGGCCGGCAAGGGTCATCAGATCGAGGCCGTCGGCATCGGTGCGGCGGGTTACGTCGACGACAAGCGCGCCACCGTCCTCTTCGCGCCGAACATCGACTGGCGGCACGAGCCGCTGAAGGACAAGGTCGAGCAGCGGGTCGGCCTGCCGGTCGTCGTCGAGAACGACGCGAACGCGGCGGCCTGGGGCGAGTACCGGTTCGGCGCGGGGCAGGGGCACGACGACGTCATCTGCATCACGCTCGGCACCGGCCTCGGCGGCGGCATCATCATCGGCAACAAGCTCCGCCGCGGACGCTTCGGCGTCGCCGCGGAGTTCGGCCACATCCGGGTCGTCCCCGACGGCCTGCTGTGCGGCTGCGGCAGCCAGGGCTGCTGGGAGCAGTACGCCTCCGGGCGCGCCCTCGTCCGGTACGCCCGGCAGCGCGCGAACGCCACCCCGGAGAACGCCGCCATCCTCCTCGCGCTGGGCGACGGCACCCCGGAGGGCATCGAGGGCAAGCACGTCAGCGCGGCCGCCCGGCAGGGCTGCCCGGTGGCCGTGGACTCCTTCCGCGAGCTGGCCCGCTGGGCGGGCGCGGGCCTGGCCGACCTGGCGTCGCTGTTCGACCCGTCGGCGTTCATCGTCGGCGGCGGTGTGTCGGACGAGGGCGAGCTGGTGCTCGACCCGATCCGGAAGTCCTTCCGGCGCTGGCTGATCGGCGGCCAGTGGCGCCCGCACGCGCAGGTCCTCGCGGCCCAGCTCGGCGGCGAGGCCGGCCTGGTCGGCGCGGCG
Source organism: Streptomyces sp. NPDC048353 (assembly GCF_055587165.1). Lineage (NCBI taxonomy): Bacteria > Bacillati > Actinomycetota > Actinomycetes > Kitasatosporales > Streptomycetaceae > Streptomyces > Streptomyces sp. NPDC048353. The sequence goes on from NZ_JBVJGU010000001.1 coordinate 932,168, forward strand.
GACCTCGCCCGCCAGGGCTGACACCGTCCCGTACTCCTCATGACTCCGCCCGCCGTGCCCCTCGGGGTACGGCGGGCGGTTGTCGTATGTTGCTGGGCATGGCGATCAGTGAGCTGCCCAACTCCCGCACCGAAGCGGACGGTTCGGCCGTCGTCCGGGTGCTGTCCTACAACGTCCGTTCCCAGCGGGACGACGAGGACGCCCTCGCCCGGGTCATCCGGGCCTGCGCGCCCGACCTCGTCTTCGTCCAGGAGGCGCCCCGCTTCTTCCGCTGGCGCAAGCACGCGGCCCGGCTCGCCGCCAAGAGCGACCTCTATGTGCTGAGCGGGGGCGCCACCGCCGCCGGGCCGCTGCTGATGTGCTCGTTGCGGGCGACCGTGGAACGCACCGAGGACGTGCTGCTGCCGCTCACCCCGGGGCAGCACCGGCGGGGCCTCGCCACGGCGGTCGTACGGTTCGGGGCGGCGCGGGTCGGGCTGATCAGCTGCCATCTGAGCCTGCGCGAGGAGGAGCGGTACGCGCAGGCGGGGATGGTCCTGGACCGGGTGGCGGCCATGGGCGTGCCGCACACGATCGTGGCCGGGGACCTCAACGAGCGCCCGGAGGGCCGGAGCTTCACGCGGCTGGCGAAGGAGCTGCGGGACGGGTGGCAGGTCGCCCCCTGGGGCGGGGAGCGCACCTTCCCGCCGGGCGATCCGTACCAGCGGATCGACGCGATCCTCGCCACCCCGGGGGTCGAGTTCCTCGGCTGCGGTGTCCCGACGGGCCTCCCGGAGGCGGACCTCAGGGCGGCGACGGACCACCTGCCGGTGCTGGCGGCGGTGCGGATCCCGGCGGGCTGAGCACGCGGGGCCCGGCGGCGGTGCGGATCCCGGCGGGCTGAGCAGGCGGGGCCCGGCGGGCTGAGCACGCCGCCCGGGCGCCCGGAAGCGGGTGGGCGCGCCGGTCACGCCACCGCCGGCCCCACCGGGCCTCGGCCCCCGCCCGGGGTCCTGGTCACCGGCCTGTCGAGGGCCGCGCCCCGCTCACACCACCGCGCCGCGGCCCGGGTCGTCGAAGCCGTCCTCGTCGTCGTCGTGCTTCATCCGGGCCACCAGCGTCGCGAAGCCGCCCAGGAAGCCGCCCACGCACAGGGTCGTCATCCACCAGGTCATGTCCCACCCGAGGAGCACCGCCAGCAGCATCAGGACCGGGCCGCCCACCACGCCCAGCCACGCGAACTTCGTCGTCGCGTCGGCCTCCGGCAGCGGCGGCGGCTCCGGGGGGACGAAGTGGCCCTCGCCGTCGTCGTCCTTCGCGGCGCGCTTGCCGGTCTTGCTCCCCGCGCCGGGCTCGCCGTCCCCGGTCTCCTCGGCCGGCTCCTCGGCCGGCTCCTCGTCCGGGTCCGCGAGCCGGTAGTCACGCGGGCCGCCGCCCACGCTCACCCCGGGGGCGAAGACGACCGAGCTGCCGAGAGCCGGTCTCTCCGGCTCCTCGTCCTCGGCCTCGTCCTCGGTGTCGCCGTCGCTCTCGCTCTCGCTCTCCACCGGCTCGGGCAGCGCCAAGTCCTCGACCGACCGGAAGGGCCGCGCGCCCGGCGGATCCGTCGGCTCCTCGCCGTACCCAGCGACGATCGCGGCCCAGGCCGCCTCCTCGTCGATGGGCTGCGGCTCGCGCTCCCCGTCCTGCTGCTCAGCCACCGCTCGTGCTCCCCTTCTCCCCTACGACGTCCGGAGCGAGCCGGCCGACGAACGCCCAGCTCTCCTCGAAGATCCGCTCCGCGTCATGGTCCAACGTCGCCACGTGGTAACTCTGTTCCAGCAGGACCTCGCGGACGTCCGTCGAGGAGACCCGGCTGAGGATGCGGGCCGAGTCCGCCGGCGGCACCACGTGGTCCTGCGGGCTGTGCAGCAGGACGAGCGGCTGGGTGACCTGCGGCAGCTCCGCGTCCACCGTGCGGAAGAACCGGCGCAGCGAGTGCGCCGCGTGCAGCGGCACCTTGTCGTACCCGATCTCGGTGACGCCCTCCTTGGCGATGTCGCTGGCGATGCCGTTCGTCGTGGGGACGAGGTGGCGGACCACCGGCAGCGCGTGCGCGGCGACACCGTGCACCTTGTTGCCGGGGTTGACCAGGACCAGGCCCCGGACCGCGTCCCCGTGCTTCGCCGCGAGCCGCAGGGCCAGCGCCCCGCCCATCGACAGGCCGAAGACGAAGACCCGCTCGCACCGGGCGAGCAGCTCCCGCAGGGCCCGGTCCACCTCCGCGTACCAGTCCTGCCAGGTGGTGAGCTGCATGTCCTCCCAGCGGGTGCCGTGCCCGGGCAGCAGGGGCAGCGACACCGTCAGCCCGCGCTCGGCGAGGTACTCGGCCCAGGGCCGCAGCGACTGCGGGGATCCGGTGAATCCGTGACAGAGAAGGACGCCGACCTCTCCGCCCTCATGGCGGTACGGCTCGGCTCCAGGGAGGACCGGCACCGGGGTCTCCTGTTCGGGGTTCGGCTTCGGGAGGTACGACGAAGCGACGGCAAGAGGGAAGGACTTCACGGTACGCGACCGGACCGACACCGACCAGGTCCGTAGACACGAAGGTGCCCCGCCGTGGGCCGCTCCGGCGCGGGGGCGTGGGACACGGCGGGATATGGTCTGTCCGACGGCACACGGAAGGTACCCGAGTTGATCTACGGCGCAATGAAGTTCTCCATCGGAGGCTCGCTGAAGCTGGCCTTCAGGCCGTGGGTGGAGGGCCTCGAGAACATCCCCGACGAGGGGCCGGCGATCCTCGCGAGCAATCACCTGTCGTTCTCCGACTCCTTCTTCCTCCCCGCCGTGCTCGACCGCAAGGTCACCTTCATCGCCAAGGCCGAGTACTTCACCTCGCCCGGGGTGAAGGGCAAGCTCACCGCCGCCTTCTTCAAGGGCGTCGGCCAGCTGCCGGTGGACCGCTCCGGCGCGCGCGGCGCCGGCGAGGCGGCGATCAAGGCCGGGATCGACGTCATCGAGAAGGGCGGACTCTTCGGGATCTACCCCGAGGGCACCCGCTCGCCCGACGGCCGGCTCTACCGCGGCAAGCCCGGCGGCCTCGCGCGCGTGGCCCTGGCCACCGGCGCGCCCGTCATCCCGGTCGCCATGATCGACACCGAGAAGATCCAGCCGCCCGGCAAGGTCGTCCCCAAGCTGATGCGCCCGGGCATCCGGATCGGCAAGCCGCTGGACTTCAGCCGCTACCACGGCATGGAGGGGGACCGCTTCATCCTGCGCTCGGTGACCGACGAGGTCATGTACGAGATCATGAAGCTGTCCGGCCAGGAGTACGTCGACATCTACGCGACGGCCGCGAAGCGGCAGATCGCCGAAGCCGAGAAGGCCGCCAGGGAAGCCGTCAAGGCCGAGATCGCGGCACGGGAAGAGTCCGGCGCCTGACCCCTGCCGGGGGGCGTCGTGGGGTGGGGGAGATGGCCAAACGCGAGCGAGTCGTGCGGATGTCGGTCGAGCAGCCGCTGTGGCGGGCGCTCACCGCCTACCGTGTCCTGACCATGGTCTACGCCGTGCTGCTCTTCGTCTTCTCGCGCGACTCCTTCGAGCGGCCCTGGGTGGCCATCGGCTTCCTCACCGTCCTGTGCGTCTGGAACCTGGCCACCCTCCCGAAGGTGGCCAACGCCGCCGGCTGCACCCGGCGCTTCCTGGTCGCCGACCTCACCGTCGCGCTGACCGGCATCCTGCTCACCCCGCTCGCCGACGACCAGGCCCGGACCGTCGACGGCCCCACCCTGCCGTCGATATGGACCGCAGGGGCCGTCCTCGCGTACGCCATCAAGGGCGGCTGGCGCTGGGCGGGCTTCGCCTCCTCGCTGGTCGCCGTCGCCAACATCATCGAGCGCGGCCACCCGAGCCGCGACACCCTGCACAACGTGCTCCTCGTCTGGGTCGCCTCCATCGCCATCGGCTACGTCGTCGAGGTCGCCCGCGCCTCCGAGCGCACCCTCGCCCGCGCCCTGGAGATCGAGGCCGCTACCCGGGAGCGGGAGCGGCTCGCCCGGGACATCCACGACAGCGTGCTCCAGGTCCTGGCGATGGTGCAGCGGCGGGGCACGGCGCTCGGCGGCGAGGCCGCCGAGCTGGGCCGGATGGCCGGGGAGCAGGAGGTCGCCCTGCGCACCCTGGTCGCCGGCGGACTGACCCGGCCCTCCCTGGTCTCCGAGGACGAGTCCGAGGGAGCCGTCGTCCGCTACGTCGACGTCTCCGAGGACGAGGCCGGCACGGCGGCCTCCGCGACCGCCCTGGTCGATCTGCGGTCCCTGCTCGCCCCGCGGGCCGGGGCCCGGGTCACCCTCTCCGACCCCGGCGCTCCCGTCCTGCTCCCCTCGGCCGCCGCCCGCGAACTGGCCGCCGCCGTCGGTGCCGCCCTGGACAATGTCCGGGTCCACGCGGGGGCGGACGCGCGGGCGTGGATCCTGGTCGAGGACTGGCCGGACGAGGTGATCGTGACCGTACGGGACGACGGCCCCGGCATCCCCGAGGGGCGGCTGGCGCAGGCCGAGGGCGAGGGCCGGATGGGCGTGGCCCTGTCCATCCGGGGGAGACTGCGGGACCTGGGCGGTACGGCCGAGCTGATCTCGGTCCCCGGCCAGGGCACGGAAGTGGAACTGAAGGTCCCGCGTCAGCGCGGGAGCCACGGGGGAAGGTGAACGGACAGATGAGCGAGCAGCGGGTGGACGGGTCCTCGACGGCCGGGCCGATCAGGGTGATGGTCGTCGACGACCATCCGATGTGGCGGGACGCGGTCGCGCGCGACCTCGCCGAGGCCGGCCTGGACGTGGTCGCCACGGCCGGTGACGGCGAACAGGCGGTGCGGCGCGCCACGGCGGTGAGCCCGGACGTCCTCGTCCTGGACCTCAACCTGCCGGCGAAGCCCGGCGTCCAGGTCTGCAAGGAGCTGGTCGGCGCCGACCCGGCGCTGCGGGTCCTGGTGCTCTCGGCGAGCGGCGAGCACGCCGACGTCCTGGAGGCGGTCAAGTCCGGCGCCACCGGCTATCTGCTGAAGTCCGCCAGCACGGCCGAGCTGATCGACGCGGTCCGCCGCACCGCCGTCGGCGATCCGGTCTTCACGCCGGGCCTGGCGGGCCTGGTCCTCGGGGAGTACCGCCGGCTCGCCTCCGAGCCGGCCCCCACCGCGGGCGCCGACGAGCCGAAGGCCCCCCAGCTGACCGAACGCGAGACCGAGGTCCTGCGCCTGGTCGCCAAGGGGCTGAGCTACAAGCAGATCGCCGAACGCCTGGTCATCTCGCACCGCACGGTGCAGAACCACGTCCAGAACACCCTCGGCAAGCTCCAGCTGCACAACCGCGTGGAGCTCGTCCGCTACGCCATCGAGCGCGGCCTGGACGACGCCTGACGATTCCCCCGTCCGTTGCACGGAGGCGGGGGGCTTCCTCACCTGAGGCACGCGCGCCGCCTCCGGGGACCGTATATTCGCCGAGTACCAGACAAAACCGGCAAACCCCCGGAGGGGCTCCGTGGAGATCCTGGCGTTCGGTGTGCAGGCGGACGAGAAGCCGCTGATCGAGGCGGCCTTCCACGGCCACCAGGAGGTCCGCTGCCTGGACGTCTTCCTCACCGAGGACACCGCCCCCCTCGCCGCCGGCCACCCCATCGTCTCCACCAGCGTCAACGCCGACCTCGGCGCCCGGGTGCTGCGGACCCTCGCCGACGGCGGGACCAGGATGATCGCCCAGCGCTCCACCGGCTTCAACAACATCGACCTCGACGTGGCCGAACGCCTGGGCCTCACCGTCGCCCGGGTCTCCTTCTACTCCCCCTACTCCGTCGCCGAGTTCGCCTGGACGCTGGCGATGGCGGTCAACCGGCGGATCGTGCGCGCCTCGAACCGGACCCGCGACTTCGACTTCCGGCTCGACGGGCTCATGGGACGCGATCTGCGCGGCCGCACCGTCGGCGTCCTCGGCACCGGCAAGATCGGCGAGGCGTTCACCCGGATCGCCCACGGCTTCGGCATGCGGCTGCTCGGCTGGGACGTCTCCCCGAACCCGGCCTGCGCCGACCTCGGCATGGCCTACGTCGACAAGGACCGGCTCCTCACCGAGTCCGACGTCGTCAGCCTCCACCTCCCGCTGATGCCGGCCACCCGCCACCTCATCGACGCCGCCGCGCTCAAGGCCATGAAGGACGACGCCATCCTGGTGAACTCCAGCCGCGGCGGCCTCGTCGACACCGAAGCCCTCGTCACCGAACTGCGGGCCGGCCGCTTCACCGGGGTGGGACTCGACGTCTACGAGGCGGAGGCCGGGCTCTTCTTCCTCGACAAGTCCCTGGAGGTCGTCGAGGACGACACCCTGGCCCGCCTGGTGACCTTCCCCAACGTCGTGGTCACCTCCCACCAGGCGTACTACACCGTCGACGCGGTCGGCCAGATCGTCGCCACGACGCTCCGCAACGTCCTCGACTACACCGAGGGCCGGCGCAGCGAGAACGTCCTGGTCCCCGCCGCCCCCTGACCCCTTGGGGCAAACCCCTAGACCAGCACCCCGGCGAGCAGCGACGCGGTCAGCTCCGCCCCCTCCTTTGTCAGCACCGACTCCGGGTGGAACTGCACGCCCGCGAAGCCCGGCCCGCGCAGCGCGTGCACCTCGCCCGTCTCCGCGTCCCGGCTCACCTCGATCCGGTGCAGCGCCAGCTCGGTCGCCGTCCGGTCGTCGCAGCGGGCCGTGAAGCTGTTGTAGAAGCCGACCGTCCGCTCCTGCCCGAAGAGGTCGATCCGCACCTGCGCCCCCTGGAACGGCACCCGCTTGCGGACGATCTCCAGACCCAGCTCGGCCGCGATCAGCTCATGGCCCAGGCAGACGCCCAGCAGGCCGTGGCGGTGGTCGCGGACCAGGTCGGCCGTCAGCCCCCGCAGGAACCGCATCTTCGGATCGGCCGTGTCCCCCGGGTCGCCGGGCCCGGGGCCGAGGATCACCGGACCCTCGTGCGCGAGGGCCAGCTCCCGCACCCCCGGCTCGTCGTAGCGCGTCACCGAGACGTCGAGCCCGGAGGAGCGCAGCAGGTGGGCGAGCATCGCGGTGAAGGTGTCCTCCGCGTCGATCACCAGGGCGTGGCCGCTCAGCTCCGCCGACCGCACCTGCATCCGCAGCCAGAACGGCGCCAGGTCGGCCCGCCGCGCGTCCAGCGCCGCCCGTACCCGGGGATCGTCGGCGAGCCGACCCGCCGGCGCCGCCCCGTCGCCGGGCCGCCCCTCCCGTACCCCCAGGGCGGCGAGCACCCCGGCCGCCTTGGCGTGCGTCTCGGCCACCTCGCCCGCCGGATCGGAGTGCCGGACCAGCGTCGCGCCGACCGGCACCCGCAGCCGGCCGCCGGCGGAGATGTCGGCGGTACGGATCAGGATGGGCGAGTCCAGCGTCTGGGCCCCGCTCTCGTCCCGGCCGAGCAGCGCGAGAGCCCCCGCGTAGTAGCCGCGGCCCCCCGACTCGTGGCGCTCGATGACCCGGCAGGCGTTCTGCACCGGGGACCCGGTGACGGTCGCCGCGAACATCGTCTCCCGCAGCACCTCCCGCACGTCGAGGGAGGAGCGGCCGCGCAGCTCGTACTCCGTATGGGCGAGATGTGCCATCTCCTTGAGCCGGGGCCCGATCACCACCCCGCCCCGGTCGCCGACGGTGCACATCATCTTCAGCTCCTCGTCGACCACCATGGACAGCTCCTCGGTCTCCTTGCGGTCGGCGAGGAAGGCGAGGAGGCCCTCGGGGGTCGGCGCGGTGCCGGACGGATAGCGGTACGTGCCGCTGATCGGGTTCATCACGACGGTGCCCCCGGACATCCGGACGTGCACCTCCGGACTCGCGCCCACCAGCGTCCGCTCCCCGGTGTGGACGACGAACGTCCAGTACGCGCCCCGCTCGCCGGTGAGCAGCCGCCGGAACAGGGCCAGCGCGTCGGCCCGCCCGAAGCCCGGGATCTCGCCCGTGTAGGTGCGCCGGATGACGAAGTTGGCGCCCTCCCCGGACCCGATCTCCTCGTCGATCACCCGCCGCACGGTGGCGGCGTAGGCCGCGTCCGACACGTCGAACCCGCCGCCCTCCACCCGTACGTCATGGGCCGGCAGCCGCTCCGTCACGGCGGCCAGCGGCAGCTCGTACGCCTCCTCGGCGACCAGCACGGAGAGCGGTGTGCCGTCGTCGCGGACGTCGAAGCCCCGCTCGCGGATCTGCCGGAACGGCACGAGCGCGAGCGTCGGCAGCGGCCCGACCGGCAGGTCGGCGAGCCGTTCCGCCTCGTGCACCGCGCCGATCAGCACCTCGACGGTGTCGTGGTCACGGCCCGGGGTACGGCGGCGCAGCAGCGCGAACGGGGGACAGGAGTCGTCCAGGAGGCGGGAGAGGTCCATCGATGCGTTCCTTCCGTGGAGCGGAGAGGAACGGCCCGGGAAAACAGAGAAGGCCGCCCCTCGGGCGGCCTTCGCGTGTTCGGGTACGCGCAGTCAGTGGGCCGCCGGATGAGCGGTCCACCACCAGTTACGGGTCGTCTGCGCGAACATGGCCGAGATCGTAGCCCATCGGCTCTGTCGTGTCCCTCTCATCCGTCTCAGCAAGCGGTCAGTGGCTTGGACGGCGCCCGCCGCCACGTACTGTGGTGGTGTGACCGTGAACGCTGATTCCCACGCCGTCGCCAAGGCGACCTGGCGAGACCTGCCCGCGGCGCAGCAGCCCGAGTACCCCGATGCCGAGGCTCTGCGCGATGTGATCGCGGACCTCGAGTCGTATCCGCCGCTCGTCTTCGCGGGCGAGTGCGACCAGCTGCGCGCCCGGATGGGAGCCGTCGCCCGTGGCGAGGCGTTCCTGCTCCAGGGCGGCGACTGCGCCGAGGCCTTCGACGCCGTGTCCGCCGAACACATCCGTGCCAAGCTCAAGACGCTGCTCCAGATGAGCGCCGTCCTGACGTACGCGGCCTCCGTGCCCGTCGTCAAGGTCGGCCGCATCGCCGGGCAGTACTCCAAGCCCCGCTCGAAGGGGACCGAGACCCGTGACGGCGTCACGCTGCCGACGTACCGCGGCGACTCCGTCAACGGCTTCGACTTCCACGAGAAGGCCCGCGTCCCGGACCCGGAGCGCCTGAAGCGGATGTACAACGCGTCCGCCTCGACGCTCAACCTGGTGCGCGCCTTCACCACCGGCGGCTACGCCGACCTGCGCCAGGTGCACGCCTGGAACCAGGACTTCGTGAAGTCGTCCCCCTCGGGCCAGCGCTACGAACAGCTGGCGCGCGAGATCGACAACGCGCTGAACTTCATGAAGGCCTGCGGCACCGACCCGGCCGAGTTCAAGGCCGTCGAGTTCTACGCCTCCCACGAGGCGCTGCTGCTCGACTACGAAGGCGCCCTCACCCGCACCGACTCGCGCACGGGCCGGCTGTACGACACCTCCGGCCACATGGTCTGGATCGGTGAGCGCACCCGCCAGCTCGACCACGCGCACATCGAGTTCGCCTCGCGGATCGCCAACCCGATCGGGATCAAGCTCGGCCCGACGACCACCGGCGACGACGCGCTGACGTACATCGACCGCCTGGACCCGGAGCGCGAGCCCGGCCGGCTGACCTTCATCGTCCGCATGGGCGCCGACAAGGTGCGGGACAAGCTCCCGGAGCTGGTCGAGAAGGTCACCGCCTCCGGCGCGACCGTCGCCTGGGTGACCGACCCGATGCACGGCAACACCTTCGAGGCGGCCTCCGGCCACAAGACCCGCCGCTTCGACGACGTGCTCGACGAGGTCAAGGGCTTCTTCGAGGTCCACAAGGCCCTCGGCACGCACCCGGGCGGCATCCACGTCGAGCTCACCGGCGACGACGTCACCGAGTGCGTGGGCGGCGGCGACGAGATCTTCGTCGACGACCTGCACCAGCGCTACGAGACGGCCTGCGACCCGCGGCTCAACCGCAGCCAGTCGCTGGACCTCGCCTTCCTGGTGGCGGAGCTGTACCGCGACTAGCGGTCGCGATCAGTAGGTGTGTTCCTACGACGATGGGGCGCGGATCCATGTGATCCGCGCCCCACCGTCGTTCACGGGGCTTTTACGCGCCGGGCGTGCCGGGTAAGGTTAGGTTAGCCTTATCGATCTCGGCAGGAGGTGAACCGCGTGTACGTCTGCTCATGCTTCGGTGTCACGGAGAAGCAGGTGAAGGCCCACGCGGACGCGGGCGCCTGCACACCCCGCCAGATCGCCTCCGCCTGCAAGGCCGGGACCGACTGCGGTTCCTGTGTCCGCCGTATCCAGGCCATCCTCGGCCGCGGCAACTGCCCCCGGCGCGAGCTCCTCGACCAGGGCATGCCCGCCCTCGCGACCGACCTGCCGGTCCCGGACGAGCTCTCCGAAGCCGCCTAGACCTAGCTGGGCTGCTCGATCAGCGTCGAGATGTAGAGGGACTCACCGAGGTTCTCGATCAGGTCAAGCTGGGTGTCGAGGTAGTCGATGTGGTGCTCCTCGTCGGCCAGGATCTCCTCGAAGAGGTTCGCCGAGGTGATGTCCCCCTTGGCGCGCATGACCTCGATGCCCCGCTTGAGGCGGTCGATCGCCTCCACCTCCACCTGGCGGTCCGCCTGGAACATCTCGGTGACCGTCTGACCGACCCGGACGTGGAAGAGCCGCTGGTAGTTGGGCAGCCCGTCGAGCATCAGGATGCGCTCGGTGAGCTTGTCCGCGTGCTTCATCTCGTCGATGGACTCTTCGCGGGTGTACTTCGCGAGCTTGGTCCAGCCCTTGTTGTCCTGGATGCGGTAGTGCAGCCAGTACTGGTTGATGGCCGTAAGCTCGCCGGTCAGCTGCTCGTTGAGGAACTCGAGGACCTCGGGGTCGCCCTGCATCGCAGAGGCTCCTTCCACGCATGTCTACGTAATGACTGGGCAGGATGGCCGCATCCTTGCACCACGGATGGGGGGCGTCCAGTAAGTGCAGGCTTAGTGGGAGTTGCCCCGAAAGGCTCCTACCCCGGCGTTCACTGGTCATGACCACCCCTCGCCGTCTGTCACCATGGAGGACATGGGTCAGCCGGAGAGCGGAGTACACCGGGAAGCGGCGCAGTCGGATCTTCCGCCGGGGCAGCGGCTGCAGCGCGGCTGGCCGGTCACCCATTACGGCCCCGTGCCCAGGTTCAAGCCCGACCGCTGGGAATTCCGCGTCTTCGGCGCGACCGCCGATGGCGACAAGCGGTGCTGGAACCACGAGGAGTTCTCCGCCCTGCCGTTCTCGACGGTGGTGGCCGATCTGCACTGCGTCACGAAATTCAGCATGCTCGGGGCCGAATGGGGCGGTGTGCCCGCCCGTACGGTCCTGGAGCTCGCCCCGCCGGCCGCCAACGTCACGCACGTCATGGTCTGGGCCGAGTACGGCTTCAGCGCCAACATGCGGCTCTCCGACTTCGCCGCCGAGGGCGCGATCTTCGCCACCCACAAGGACGGGGAGCTGCTCACCGCCGAGCACGGCTTCCCGCTGCGGCTCGTGGTGCCCCATCTGTACGCCTGGAAGGGGCCCAAGTGGGTCCGCGGCGTGGAGTACATGACCGCCGACCGCCGCGGCTTCTGGGAGGAGCGCGGCTACCACAACATCGGCGACCCCTGGACGGAGCAGCGCTACTCCTACCAGGAGGAGCCGGGCGACGGCCCGGAGCTGTAGCCGCCCCGGGTCGCCGAGCCGGGCGGCGGGGTCAGTGGTGGTAGCGGTGGACCACCGCGTGGCCCTTGCCGCGGCCGATCATCCACTTGTTGACGGGTGTGGTGATCAGGAAGGCGACGAGGAAGGCGAAGGCGAGGGCGCCCCAGAAGAGCGCGTCCGACAGATGCGCGTCCATGGCGCCCGGGACCAGCAGCAGGACCCCGTTGTCGACGATCTCCATCACCGTGATGGAGAGGGTGTCGGCGGCGAGCGCGACGCCGATGGCCGCCTTGAGTGAGAGCCCGGCGCGGACGACGGCCCACAGGGTCAGGGAGTAGCCGAAGAGGAAGGCCAGGGCGATGGCGAGCGCCATCGTGGGGGCGTTGCCCCAGCCGAGGGCCGTGCCGATGATCATGCCGAGGACCTCGCCGATGGCGCATCCGGTGAGGCAGTGCAGCGTCGCCTTCACGGCCATCGACCAGGACACCGCGCCGCCGCCGTGGTGCCCGTGGGCCGTGTGGTCTCCGTGGTGGTCGTGAGGGTTCCGGTGGTCCTGCCGGCCGGGGTGGCCGGTGTGCGCTTCGTGCTCCATGACGAGCCCCCAACGTCGGATAGCGGTTCCTGCCTCTCCAAGAACCGTATACCCCCTAGGGGTATTCCTCAACGTGTGGGCGTCAGCCGCGGAGCTTCTTCAGCAGCTCCACGTCCGCCACGTGTCCTTCCTTGCCGCCGGGCGTCTCGATGACCAGCGGCACGCCCTCCGTCTCCGGGTGGCGCATCAGCGCCCGGAACGGCTCCTGGCCGATGTGGCCCGACCCGATGTTCGCGTGCCGGTCCTTGTGCGCCCCGACGACGTCCTTCGAGTCGTTGGCGTGGATCAGCTTCAGTCGGCCCTCGCCGACCGTCTCCACCAGCAGGTCCAGGGTCTGCGTCGCGCCGTGCGGGCCGGTCAGGTCGTGCCCCGCCGCGAAGATGTGGCAGGTGTCCAGGCAGATCCCGAGCCGCGGGTGGTGGTCCAGCGCGTCGAAGTACGGCCCGAAGTCCCACGTACGGGAGCAGAGCGAGGAGCCCTGCCCGGCCGTGGACTCCAGGAGCAGGAAGGGGTCGTCCTCGTGCGTCAGCTCGTCGAGCAGCGGCAGCATCCGCTCCCGCACCTGCGCCAGCGCCTCCTCGCGCGGGCGGCCTCCGGTCGCCGAGCCGGTGTGCACCACCACGCCCTTGGCGCCGATCTCCCGGCCCCGGCGCAGCGAGTGCCGCAGCGACTCCACCGACCTCTCGACCGTCGCCTCGGTGTGCGAGCCGAAGTTGATGAGGTACGGGGCGTGGACCCAGGCCGACATCGAAGCGGCCTCGCAGGCGGCGCGGAACCGTTCGTCCTGCGCGGGGTTGCCCACCGGGGTGGCCCAGCCGCGCGGATTGGCGACGAAGACCTGGACGGCCTCGGCGCCCAGCTCGCGGGCGTAGGCCAGGCCGGTCGTGGCGAGGCCGCCGGCCACGGGGACATGGCCGCCGACGGGGTTGCGCATGAGTCTCTACAGTCCCTTGGTCGTGAGCGTGACGGTGGAGCCCTCGGGGGCGGTGGAGCCGCCCTCGACGGACTGGGCGGAGACGGTGTCGCCGAGGAAGGGGAAGGTCTTCTTGACCTCCACCTCGAAGCCGGCGCCCTCCAGCCGCTCGCGCGCGGTGTCGATCTGCTCGCCCATGACGTCGGGCACCTCGATCATCCTCGGCCCCTTGGAGACCGTGAGGGTGATCGTGTCGCCGCGGGCGGCGCGGCTGCCCTCGGCCAGGGACTGGGCGGCGACCGAACCGGCCGGCCGCGGGGAGTCGATCCGCTCGGCCGCGACCTGCACCTTCAGCCCGGCGTTCCGCAGCGTCTGGGTGGCGTCGGCCACGGACTCGCCGGACACGGAGGGAACCTCGATCGGGGCGCCCTTGCTGACGATCAGGGCGACCGCCGAGTCGGGGGAGCGCTCGGTGCCGGGCCCGGGGTCGGAGCCGATCACCGCGGACTGCGGCACGTCCTCGCTGAAGGCCTCCGTGACCACACCGGGGGCCAGGCCCTCCTCGGTCAGCATCCGCTTGGCCTCGGCGAGCGTCCTGCCCTCCAGGCGGGGGACCTTCACGATCTCCGGGCCGCGGGAGAGGGTAAGCGTCACCGTGCCGTTTCCGCGGATGCGCTCGCCCGGGGCCGGGTCCGTGGCCATGACCGTCCCGCGTTCGTAGACCTCGCTGAACGCGCGCCGGGTCTTCCCGACCTCCAGGCCCGCCTTCTCCAGCCGCTGCGTGGCCTGGGCCTCGCTCTGGCCGAGGATGGCGGGGACCCGGGTGAACTGGCCGGAATTGATGTACCAGACGCCGCCGCCGAGCCCGAGGGCCACCAGGACGAGGGCGAGGACGAGCAGGGGACCGCGCGGGCGGGGCAGCCGGCGCGCACCGGGCCCCACGCCACCGGCGCCCGCGAAGCCGCCTGCCCGGCGCGAGGGACGCGGTTCCGGCTCGGGCTCCGGGGGCATCGCCAGCCGGCTCGTGTGCTGCGGCACGGCGGTGCGCGGGATCACGCTGGTCCGGTCCTCGGAGCCGTCCTCGCCCGCCCCGTATGTCTCGGCGCGCGCCCCCGGCAGCACCGCGTCGAGCTGCTCGTCACCGAGGGCCGCCCGGGCCTCCCGGGTCAGGGCGAGCAGCGCGACGGCGTCGTAGGGGCGGATCTCCGGGTTGCGAGCGGTGGCCGCCGTGACCAGCTCGTCCAGCTCGACCGCGAGGCCGGGGACGACGGCCGAGGGGGCCGGGACGTCGGTGTTCAGGTGCCGGTAGAGGACCTGGGCGGGCGTGTCCCCGCCGTGCGGCTTCCCGCCGGTCAGCATCTCGTACAGGACGACACCGCAGGCGTACACGTCGGCGCGGGTGTCGGCGGTGCCGTGCTCGATCTGCTCGGGGGCGAGGTACGAGACCGTGCCGAGGACGGAGCCGGTGGTGTTCGTGGCCGAGCCGACGGCCCGTACGAGACCGAAGTCGGCGACCTTGACCCGGCCGTCGTCCCCGATCAGGACGTTCTCCGGCTTCATGTCCCGGTGGACGAAACCGGCCCGGTGCGCGGCGCCGAGCGCCGCGAGGACGGGCTCCAGGATGTCCAGCGCGGCCCGGGGCTGCAGGGCGCCGCGCTCGCGCAGCACGTCGCGCAGGGTGCAGCCGGCGACGTACTCCATCGCGAGATAGACGTACGCCCCGTCCGCGCCCTGGTCGAAGACCCCGACGACGTTGGGGTGGGAGAGCCGCGCCACGGACTTCGCCTCGCGGATGAACCGCTCGACGAAGGTGGCGTCGGTCGCCAGCGCCGGATGCATCACCTTGAGCGCGAGCACCCGGTCGAGGCGGGTGTCGACGGCCCGGTAGACCGTGGCCATCCCGCCGACGGCGACGCGCGCGTCGACGTGGTAGCGGCCGTCGAGCAGCTGCCCGACGAGAGGGTCCTGAAGGGTCGTGTCCACGGCCCCGAGTTTACGAGTCCCCGCGGACACCCCGTCGCCGCCACCGGCGACTGCAGCGCACCTGTGACGGGACGGGGTGGCCGGGATCACGTCATCGGAACGCGGGACGCTCCGGGTCCAGGGCGGCGCGGCCCTCCGCGGGGGAGGACGCCTCGGCGAAATGGCGGCGGGGGATGCGGCCCGCCCGCCACGCCAGCCGGCCCGCCTCGACCGCGTGCCGCATCGCCGACGCCATGAGCACCGGCTCCTGCGCCCGGGTCACCGCCGACGCCAGCATCACCGCCGCGCACCCCAGCTCCATCGCGAGCGCCGCGTCCGAAGCCGTCCCGGCCCCCGCGTCCAGGATCACCGGCACCCCGGCCCGCTCCGCGATCAGCTGGAAGTTGTGCGGGTTGCGGATCCCGAGCCCGGAGCCGATCGGCGAACCGAGCGGCATGATCGCGGCGCACCCGACGTCCTCCAGCTTCCGCGCGAGGACCGGGTCGTCGTTGGTGTACGGCAGGACCGTGAAGCCGTCGTCCACCAGCGTCTCCGCCGCGTCGAGCAGCTCCACCCCGTCCGGCAGCAGGGTCCGCTCGTCGGCGACGACCTCCAGCTTGACCCAGTCGGTCCCGAGGGCCTCCCGGGCCAGGCGCGCGGTCAGCACCGCCTCGCCCGCCGTGAAGCAGCCCGCCGTGTTCGGCAGGACCCGGATCCCGAGCCGCTCCAGGACGGAGAGGACCGAGCCCCGCACCGTCGGGTCCAGTCGCCGCATGGCGACCGTCGTCAGCTCCGTGCCGCTGGCGACCAGCGAGCGCTCCAGGACGTCCAGGCTGGGCGCCCCGCCCGTGCCCATGATCAGGCGCGAGGAGAACTCCGTACCCGCGAGGACGAAGGTGTCGTCGGACATCGGCTCAGCCTCCCTGGACGGCGGTGAGGACCTCGACCCGGTCGCCGTCGCCGATGACCGTCACGGCCCACCGGCCGCGCGGCACCACGGTCTCGTTGACGGCCGCGGCCACCCCCGAGGGCGCAGCGGTGAGGGTGGCGACCAGGGCGTCGAGCGAGACGGGGCCGGGAAGCGTGCGCGGCTCCCCGTTCACGGACACGTTCAGCACGTTCATGCGGGCTGCTCCAGACGTACGGGAGAGAAGCGGCGGGGAGTGAAGGGACGGGCCTCGTCCGGGAGCGTGCCGGTGGTCAGCACCTCCGCCATGACGTCGCCGGTGACGGGGGTGAGCAGCACCCCGTTGCGGTAGTGGCCGGTGGCCAGATGGAGCCCCGGCAGGGCGCTCGGCCCGAGCAGCGGCGCGTTGTCCGGGGACCCGGGTCGCAGGCCCGCCCGGGTCTCGGTGAGCGGCAGTTCGGTGATGCCGGGCACCAGCTCGTGCGCGTCGCGCAGCAGTTCGTACACCCCGCCCGCCGTGACGGTGGTGTCCCAGCCCAGCTCCTCGCTCGTCGCCCCGACGACCAGCTCCCCGTTCTCGCGCGGCACCAGATAGACGTGGCTGCCGCGCACCACGGCCCGGACCGTCCGGGAGAGGAACGGTGCGTACGCCGGCGGCACGCTCAGCCGCAGCACCTGCCCCTTGACGGGCCGTACGGGCGGCAGCACCTCCTCCGGTACGCCGTCGAGCCGGCCGCTGAGGCTGCCGGCGGCGAGGACGACCTGGTCGGCGCCGAGCTCCGTCCCGTCCGCGAGGACCGCGCCCACGGCCCGGTCGCGCACCACCGTCAGCCGCTCGGCGACGCTCCGGTGGACGACCACCCCGGCCCGCTCGCAGGCGGTGACCAGCGCGGCGGCCAGCCGGCGCGGATCGACCTGGTGGTCGCCGTCGACCCGCAGCCCGCCCCGGACGCCCGGGGCCAGCATCGGCTCCAGACGGCGGCAGTCGCGCCCGCTGAGCCACTCCGACTCCAGACCGCACCGCGTCTGCAGGGCGTGCAGCTCCCGCAGGTGCGCCCGGTCGTCGGCGTCCAGCGCGACGGCGAGCGTCCCGCAGGAGCGGTAGCCGACGTCCTGGCCGGTGGCGTCCCGCAGCTCCGCGACGAAGTCGGGATAGCGGCGCGCGGAGGCGAGGTTGAGGCCGAGCAGGGTCTCCTCGCCGTAGTGGAGTTCGGTGACGGCGGCGAGCATTCCGGCCGCCACCCGCGCCGCCCCGCCCCCGGGCTCCGGATCGACGAGCGCCGTCCGCAGCCCGCGCTGCGCCGCGCGCCAGGCCGTGACGAGGCCGATGATCCCGCCCCCGATGACGAGGACGTCCGAGGAGGCACGGGCGGGTGGTGTCCCGGGGTGCGCGGTGTGCACGTGCGGTGTCCGGACGTGCGAGGCGCGCGCGGACGGCGCACCGGAGTCCGGGGTGCGCGCGGACGGCGCACCGAGGTGTGGCGTACGTGATGGCATGGGCGTCCAGCCCCTCCCTTCGCCGGCATGACCCGGATCAGGTTCGTACGGTCGGAGGCCGGCCAGCCTCCCTCTCAGCCCGGTGCGTCCGGGCTCCCGCGAGTGCTCTACGTTGACGGTCAGACTAACCCCCGCCCTCGGCGGCCGGTAAGGGAGCCTCCCGCCTCCCCCGGGGCGCGGGCGGGAAGAGGCGCCGAGCCGGGCGGACGGCCCCGGCGGGAGGAGCCGGCCCGTCGCGGGTGCGACCGCCGCCTTCCTGACGGCACGTCAGCTGCGTAAGGTGATCGGGTGAGCGAGCAGAAGCAGGCACAGCAGCACGTCGTGATCGTGGGCGCCGGGATGGCGGGGGTGCAGACCGCCGTCGCCCTGCGCGAACAGGGCTTCGAAGGCCCCGTCACCCTCATCGGAGCCGAGCCGCACCAGCCCTACGACCGGCCCCCGCTCTCCAAGGCCGTACTCCTGGGCAAGGCCGAGGACTCGGCCTTCGACGTCGACTTCGAAGCACTCGCCATCGAGCTGCGCCTCGGCCTGGAGGTCACCGGCCTGCGCGCCGGCGACCGCGAGATCGACACCGAGGCCGGGCCCGTCCCCTACGACGTCCTGGTCGTCGCCACCGGCGCCCAGCCCGTCACCCTTCCCGGCACCGAGGGCGTGCCCGGGGTCCATCTGCTGCGCACCCTCGACGACGCCGCCCGGCTCAAGCCCGTCCTGGAACGGCGCCACGACATCGTGGTCGTCGGCGCCGGCTGGATCGGCGCCGAGTTCGCCACCGCCGCGCGCGAGGCGGGCTGCGCCGTCACCGTCGTGGAGGCCGCCGACCACCCGCTCGCGGGCGCCCTGCCCGCCGAGGTCGCCGCCCCCATGGCCCGCTGGTACGAGGAGAGCGGCGCCGCTCTCCTCACCCACGCGCGCGTGGACCGCTTCGAGGCCGGCAGCGTCGTCCTCGCCGACGGGCGGCGGCTGCCCGCCGACGCCGTCGTCGTCGGCATCGGCGCCCGCCCCGCCACCGACTGGCTCACCGGTTCCGGCGTCACCCTCGACGCCGGCGGCTCCCTCACCGCCGACGACCGGCTGCGCACCTCCGTACCCGGCGTGTACGCCGTCGGCGACTGCGCCTCCTTCCCGTCCGCCCGCTACGGCGAGCGGCTCCTGGTCCACCACTGGGACAACGCCCTCCAGGGCCCGCGGACGGTCGCGGCCGACATCATCGGCGAGAACCCCGGGGCCTACGACCCGGTGCCGTACTTCTGGTCCGAGCAGTTCGGCCGCTTCGTGCAGTACGCGGGCCACCACACCACCGCCGACGCGCTCGTCCGCCGCGGCGACCCCGCCGGCGCCTCCTGGTCCGTCCTCTGGCTGCGCGCGGGCGTCCTGGTCGCCCTGCTCGCCGTGGGCCGCCCCCGCGACCTGGCCCAGGGCCGCAAGCTGATCGAGGCGGCCGCCCGCCTCGACCCCGCCCGGGCCACCGACCCGGCCGTCGCCCTGAAGACGGCGGTCCTCTGAGACGTGCCCAGCGGCCCGGCCGGAGCCGCGCGCCCATGCCCCCGCCCCGGCCGGGCGCGGACACTCCACGGGGCCCGACTACCGACTGTCAGTCCCAGATGGCAGGCTTGTTCCCGTGACCGAGATTGACGCAAGAATCGATGCTCTCGTCCCCGCCTGGCTCTACCTCCCCGACATCGCGGAAATGCTCGATGTCGAGGTGACGCGCGTGCGGCAGCTGGTCAAGGAGGGCCAGCTCATCGCCGTGCGCCGCGGAGAGAACCGGGCGCTCCAGGTGCCCGCCGCCTTCATCGACGGCGACAAGGTCGTCAAGGGCCTCAGCGGCACCCTGACGCTCCTGAAGGACGACGGCTTCACCGACGAAGAGATGCTGGAGTGGCTCTTCACTCCCGACCCGACCCTGCCGGGCACGCCCGCGCAGGCCCTCAGCGAGAATCGCGGCACGGAGGTGAAGCGCCGCGCCCAGGCGCTCGCCGTCTGACGCACCCACGCCACCACAGGAGGCCCGTGGGGCCGGGCCCGCCCCGGCCCCACGGCACCACCGCAGCCCACGGGGGGAACCACCCATGTCCACGCCACGCGCGCAGCTCGCCGACGCCCGGCTCTACCTCTGCACGGACGCCCGCAGGCGCCAGGGCGACCTGCCCGCGTTCCTCGACGCCGTGCTCTCCTCCGGCGTGGACATCGTGCAGCTCCGCGACAAGGGCCTGGAGGCCGGCGAGGAGCTGGAGCACCTCGCCGTATTCGCCGACGCCTGCCGCCGCCACGGCACGCTCCTCGCCGTGAACGACCGGGCCGACGTCGCCCACGCCATCGGCTCCGACGTGCTGCACCTCGGCCAGGGAGACCTGCCCGTCCCCGCCGCCCGCGCCATCCTCGGCTGGGAATCCCCCCGGACCGAGTCCGGGGGAGTGCTGATCGGCCGCTCCTGCCACGCCGAGTCCGAGGTCGACGCCGCCGTCGCCGAACCGGGCGTGGACTATTTCTGCACCGGCCCCTGCTGGCCCACCCCCACCAAGCCCGGCCGGTACGCTCCCGGCCTCGGGCTCGTGCGGTACGCCGCCTCCCTGCCCCAGGAGCGCCCCTGGTTCGCCATCGGCGGCATCGACGAGACCACCCTCGACGAGGTCCTGGACGCGGGCGCCCGCCGGATCGTCGTCGTCCGGGCGATCACCGAGGCCGACGACCCCGCCGCGGCGACCGCGCGCCTGGCCAAGCGCGTCCACGAGCGGGCGGCCGGATGACGTCCATCTTTCGGACTCCGCTTCGTCGGCGGAGGTACCCCGTCTAACCTGCCGGTATGGCCCTAGGAACCGCTTCCACCCGCTCGGACCGCGCTCGTACGGTCCGCGACATCCTCGCGTCCGGCAAGCGTTCGTACTCCTTCGAGTTCTTCGCGCCCAGGACGGAGAAGGGCGAGCGAAGCCTCTGGAACGCCCTGCGCAGGATCGAGGCGGTCGCCCCCAGCTTCGTCTCCGTCACCTACGGCGCCGGCGGGTCCACCCGCGGCGGGACGGTCAAGGCCACCCAGAAGATCGCCGCCGACACCGTCCTCACCCCGGTGGCCCATCTCACCGCCGTCGACCACTCGGTCGCCGAGCTGCGCAACGTCCTGGGCCAGTACGCCGACGCCGGGATCCGCAACATGCTCGCCCTGCGCGGCGACCCGCCGGGCGACCCGCTGGGGGAGTGGATCGAGCACCCGGAGGGCGTGCGGTACGCCGCCGACCTGGTCCGGCTGATCAAGGAGTCCGGCGACTTCTGCGTCGGCGTCGCCGCCTTCCCCGAGATGCACCCCCGCTCCACCGACTGGGACACGGACATCCGGCACTTCGTGGACAAGTGCCATGCCGGCGCCGACTACGCCATCACCCAGATGTTCTTCGACCCGGAGAACTACCTCCGGATGCGCGACAGCGTCCAGAAGGCCGGCTGCGAGACGCCGATCATCCCCGAAGTCATGCCCGTTGTGAACGTCAAGACCCTCGACCGGCTGCCCCAGCTGAGCAACGCCGCGTTCCCGGCCGATGTGAAAGAGCGCATCCTCGCCGTCAAGGACGATCCGGCCGCTGTACGCTCCATTGGCATCGAGTTCGCGACGGAGTTCTGCGCGCGTCTGCTCTCCGAGGGTGTCCCCGGACTGCACTTCATCACGCTGAACAACTCCACCGCGACGCTGGAGATCTACGAGAATCTCGGACTGCACGTGCAGTCGTGACCGGCGTACCCGCCCCAGACCCGCGGCGGTGGCCGTAGGAGAGGGGCGGGCATGGGGTGGACGGTCCTCTACATCGCGTTCGGTGTCGTGGCGTTGTGGCTGCTGGGTGAGGTGCTCCTGCAGTACAAGGCGCGGCTGCGCTGGCGCGTCCTGGCGTTCTGCGGCTTCCTCGGCGTCGTCCTCGGCGTCCTGCTGCCCTCGGTCGCCGTGATCATCGCGGGCGCCGTCGCCTTCGCCGTCGGACAGACCTACGTGACGCTCTCCTTCCGCCGCGGCTTCTCCACCGGATGGGCGATCGGCGGCAACCCGGGCGCGAGCCGCCGCCGCAGGTCCACCGCGCCGGCCGAGGCCGCCGGCCCCACCCTGGAGGTCACCGAGGTCGCCTACGAGCCGGCGGCGGCCGAGCCCTCCGCGGCCGAGCGGACCGCGGTGTACGAGCCCCAGCCGATGCCCGACGACACCGGCCAGTACGGCGTCTACGCCGGCGCCTACGACCAGACGGCCGCCCGGTCCGAGGCGGGCCCCGCCTACGGCGGCTACGACCCGTACGCGCCCCACCAGGAGCAGCCGGGCTACGGCCACCAGCCGGGCTACGACCAGCCCGCGTACGAGCAGCCGGGCTACGACTACGGCAGCGGACAGCAGCAGTACGCCGCCTACTCCGACCCGTACATCGGCCCGACGACGGACGGCCAGCAGTACGGCACGTACGACTACGGCACCGGCGGCCAGCAGCCCTACGCCGACCCGTACGCCCCGTCCTACGGCTACGACACGCCGCCCGGCGGAGTCTGGGTGCCGCAGCAGCGCGACGGCGAACAGCCCCCGTACCCGCAGGGCCAGGAACACCACGACTACGGCAACGACCAGCAGTACCGGTACTAGACGGCAGGAGAAAGCCGTCCGCCCCTCACCGTGAGCCGCGGAAGTCGTCGCCCTCCACGATCAGGCCGGCGACCAGCGCCCCCGACATGCCCGCGTGGGCCAGCCCGCCGCCCGGGTGGGACCAGCCTCCGGCGAAGTAGAGGCCCGGCAGCGGCGAGAGGTTGGCGGCGGGCAGGAAGGCGCCCGAGCCGCCCGCAAGGGCCGGACCCGGCACGCCGGCGACGCCCGTCTCGCGCAGGGTGTCGTCCGGGGTGCGGACCTCCCGCCAGAGCAGCCGCTCCCGGAGCCCGGGCACGGCGGCTTCCGCCGCCGTCACCATCGCCTCGCCGACCGCCGTCGCGTCGTACGCCGGGTCGAGGCGCAGCGCCGCCGTGAGGGTGACCGACTCGTGGCCGGCGTCGGGGCGGAGAGACGGATCGTCGGGCCGCAGCACGGTCGTGGTGGGGCGGTCCCCGGAGGCGTGCACGACCGTCCGGTGCGCGGCCCCGGCCTCCCGGGCACCGCGCAGCGCCAGACAGACCGTCACCCGGCCCGTCCCGTCGGCCTGGTGCCCCGGCCCGTCGCCCCCGGCAGCCCGGGCCACCACCCCGTCCCGGTACAGCGCGGGCACGGGCGCGCCCGCGACGACGTGGTCCGCCGCCACGGTCTCGCCGCCGGCCAGCACCACCCCGGCCGCCCGCCCGTCCTTCTCCAGGACCCGGTCCACGCGCGCGTCGAAGACGAACTCCACCCGCCGCCGCAGACACCGCGCGTACACCGCGTCCGCGAGCGCCCGCAGACCGCCCCGGACGTACCACGTCCCGAACGTCTGCTCCATGTACGGCAGGACGGCGGCCGCGGCCGGGGCGGTGGCCGGATCGAAGCCGTACGCCCAGGCGTAGGAGTCGAGGAGCGCGGCGAGCCGGGGGTCGCGCAGCTCCCGCGACCCGATCCGCGCGAGCGTCGTCGTGGGGCGGCGCAACAGCCCCGCCTTCGGCGCCGGATACGGCTCCCGGGCGAGCGCCGCGGTGTCCGCCGTCCGCGGCTCCTCCAGGAGCGGGCGCCGGGTGCGGTCCCAGGCCTCGCGGGCCCGGACCATGAACGCGCCCCAGCGCTCGCCCGCGCCGGCGCCGAGCGCCGCGTCCAGGGCGGCGACCGTCCCCGCGCGGGAGGCGTTGGGGAGGTCGACCAGGGTGCCGTCGGCGAAGACATGGCGGCTCGCCGGGTCGACCTGCGTCAGCTCGACGCACTCCTCCAGCGGCTCCTTGCCGGTCTTGACGAACAGATCGCGGTAGACGGCGGGCAGATGGAGCAGCCCCGGCCCCGTGTCGAAGGCGAACCCGTCGCGGGCGAGGCGGCGCACCGCGCCGCCGTAGGTCTCCGTGCGTTCGTACACCGTCACCCGGTGGCCCGCCACGGCCAGCCGCGCGGCCGCCGCCATGGCGCCCATGCCGGCGCCGATCACCACAATCCGTGCCATGTCAGGGACCCTATCCGCCGGGGTGGCGGGGCCGGGCGGCAGCCAGCCGCTTCTCCTCCCGGCGCTGGGCCCGGCGGCGCAGGAAGCGGCGGATGCGGTGGGCGAGGAAGCCCAGTATCACCAGACCGAGGACGAGCAGCACGGCGGCGATGATCGCCGCGGCCTGCGGATTGAAGATCGCGAAGGTGATGATCCCGGCGACGCCGAGGTCCTCCGCGACACTCGCCGCGATGTTGGAGAACGGCTCCGGCGAGGTGTTGATCGCCATCCGCGTCCCGGCCTTGACGACATGGCTCAGCAGGGCGGTGGAGCCGCCCACCGCGCCGGCGGCCAGCTCCGGCAGCGAACCGGACTGCCCGGCGAGCAGCGCGCCGACCACCGCGCCCGCGACCGGGCGGACCACCGTGTGGACGGAGTCCCAGACGGAGTCGACGTACGGGATCTTGTCCGCCACCGCCTCGCACAGGAAGAGCACCCCGGCGGCGATCAGGACGTCGGTGCGCTGCAGCGACGCGGGCACCTCGTCGGTGAGACCGGTCGCGCCGAAGAGGCCGAGCAGCAGGACCACCGCGTACGCGTTGATCCCGCTCGCCCAGCCGCTGGTGAAGACCAGGGGGAGTACGGACACGCACGCGATCGTAGCCAGCGGGCGCCACGCGCGCGTGGGGACCGTGACGCGGCCGTGAGTACCCGTACTCAGGCGCGGAGATGAGTAGCCGCGCGGATGGGCTCCGACCTGCGCGGACGGCAGAGTGGAGACCACGGAAGGGGCGCGGCCCCGCAACCGCGGACACGGGGCTGCGGATCGGGGCCGCGCACCTGCCGTAACGGGGGTGCACGGGGGATGAAAGAAGCGCCGGTCCGGCGAGGCTCGGGGGGATCGAGCCTCATCGGACCGGCGTCTTTCGTCTGCCGTCAGCGGCCGCTCACGCGCCCGTGCAGCAGCCGGGAGAGCGCGCTGTGCACGTCGTCGATCGAGCGCTCCCGCTGGAACGCCTGCCAGTCGAGGGCGGCTACCAGGACCATCCCGACCAGCGCCGCCGCCGTCAGCGGGATGTCGATCTCCTCGCTCAGCTCCCCGCCCTCGACGCCCTCGCGCAGGACGCCCTCCACCACGGCCACCGCCTGCTGACGGACCACCAGCAGGGTCTCGTTCCACGCCCGGTTCGTGCGCCACAGTTCGGCGACGTACAGCTGGGTGAAGGCCGGATAGCGGTCGATGAAGACCAGGCCCGCCCGGATCATCGCGTCGAGCGCGTCGACCCGGCTCCCGCCCCGCTTCTCCGTCTCCTCGGCCGCGTCCCGCAGGGAGGCGGTGAGCAGGCCCACGCCGTGCCGCAGCAGCTCCTCGAAGAGTTCGGTCTTGCTCTTGAAGTTGTAGTACACCGTGCCCTTGGCGACGCCCGCGCGCTCGGCGATCTCGTCCACCGTCGTCGCCGAGAAGCCCTGCTCGGCGATGAGGGTGACGGCGGCCTCGTAGAGCTTCGCGCGCGTGGCCCGGCGTCTGGTGCTGCTGCTGTCCATGGCTCGATTCTCACAGGTGCGGCGGCTGTCGGGGTCCCGGTGTCACAGGGACAGTTCGGGGTGGAGGCGGTCCAGGGTCCACACCTGCTTGCCGCGGGCCGAGAGGGCGGTCAGCGCCAGGGCGCCCACCGTGAACGCGGACAGCACCGCGACCGCCTGCCACACCGGACCGGTCCCGCCGCCCGTGATCAGCCGCCGCAGCGCCTCGACCACGTAGCTCATCGGCAGGAAGGGGTGGATGGCGTTGAAGAAGCCCGGGCTGGTCTGCACGGGGTACGTTCCGCCCGCCGAGGTCAGCTGCAGCATCAGCACCGCGAGGACGAGGATCCGCCCCGCCGCGCCGAAGCGGGCGTTGAGCCACTGGATGATCGCGGAGAAGCAGCAGGTCACCAGGGCGAGGAAGCCGACCGTCCCGGCGGCGCTGGCCATCTGCAGGCCGAGGCCCCAGTGCAGCACCGACATCAGCGCGGCGACCTGGAGCAGCCCGATCGCCGCGACCGGGAGCCAGCCGGCCAGCGCGATCCGCCAGGCCGAGGCACCGGCTGCCAGGGCGCGCCGGTTGAGCGGCTGGATCAGCATGTACGCCACCATCGCGCCGACCCAGAGGGAGAGCGGGATGAAGTACGGGGCGAAACCGGTGCCGTAGTTGGGCGCCTTGTGCATCGACTGGGAGGCGAGCTCGACCGGGTCGGCCATGACCTCCGTACGGCGGTCGCGGTCCTGCTTGTCGTAGTCCGGGATCTTGCCGACACCGTCGTGGAGGCCGGTGGCCAGCTCGCCCGAGCCGTCGACCAGCTTGAACAGGCCGCCGTCGAGTTCACCGGCGCCCTTCTTGAGCTTGCCGACCCCGTTGTCGAGGTTCTTGGAGCCGGTCTTGGCGGTGGTGAGGCCGGTGTGCAGCCGGTCGGCGCCCTTGGCGACCTTCTGGGCCCCGGTGTTGAGCTTGTTGATCTTCGCGACGGCACCGTCGAGGTCCTCTTCGAGGGTCGGCGCGGCCTTGGCGAGGTCCTCGGCCTGCTTCTGCAGGGTGGCGAGCTGCCCGTCGAGCTTCTTCAGGTCGCCCGCGCTGTCCTTGGTCAGCTCGTGCAGGTCGTCGGCGATCTTCGCCACGTCGTCGGCGGTGACCTTGGCCTCCTTGAGGGCCGGGCACACCTGGGGGTCCGGCAGCGGGTCGTCCACGCACTGCTCGCGGTGGACCTTCTCCAGCTTGTCGTCGGCGAGGTGGGCGGCGCTGCGGGCGAGGGGGGCGCGCCTGACCAGGTCGTCGAGGTCGTGCCGCACCGCCGCGGCGGAGTGCGCCACCAGGCGGGCCGTGTCACCGATCGCCTTGCCGTTGTTCTTCAGGTACGGGCGGACCTGGGCGGCCTTGCCGTTGACCTTGTCGGCGAGGGCCTTGGTGCCGTCCGCGACCTGCCGGGAGCCGGTCTCCAGCTCGCCCGCGCCCTTGTCGAGCTTCTTCAGCCCGGAGGCCAGGTCCCCGCTGCCCTCCTTGGCGGTGATCAGCCCGTCGGCCAGGCTCTTGGAGCCCTTCTTGGCCTTGTCCGCGCCCGCCTTGAGCTGTCCGGCGCCCTTGGCGGCCTTCTCGGTCGCGTCGTGGATGTCGGAGAAGGAGATGAAGATCCGGTCCAGGAAGGAGCGCGAGGACTTGGTGGAGGCCGCGGTGCGGACCTCGGAGAACACCGTCCGGGAGATCTGCCCGACGATGTAGTTGTTGGCGTCGTTCGTACGGACCTTGAGCGCGCCGGTCTCCGGGGCGTCACCGGAGCTGGACGCGATCCGGGTGCTGAAGTCGGCGGGCATGGTCAGCGAGAGGTAGTACGTGCCGTCCTCCACGCCCGCACGGGCCTCGGCATCGCTGACCTCGTGCCACTCGAAGACCTTGCTCTCGCGCAGGCCCGCCGTGATGTCGTCGCCGGCGTGGACCTTCTTGCCGTCGGCCGTGGCGCCCTGGTCCTCGTTGACGAGCGCGACGGGTATCCGGTCGAGCCTGCTGTAGGGGTCCCAGAAGGACCACAGGTACAGCGCGCCGTAGAGCAGGGGCAGCAGCAGGATCGCGACGAGCGCGGCGCGCGGCAGCTTCCCCCTGCCGAACCGCTTCAGCTCAAGCGCGGCCAGTTTCGGCGAGCGCATCGCCCTCCCCCTCCTCGATGGTGACGGCGTCGCCGTCGGTGGCGGTGTCGGTGTGGGTGCCGCCGGTCGCGCCGCTGCCGGCGGCGGTCCGGTCCGCGGCGGCGGTGGCGTCCGTCCGGTCCGCGCCGCTGCCGGCGGCGGTCCGGTCCTCGGCGGCGGTGTCGTCCGCGTCGGTGGTCCGGTTCTCGGCGGCCGGGTCCTGCGGGGTGTCCGTCGCCGGGGTGGCGCGGGGCGCGGTGGTCACCCGCAGGGCGCCCTCGGGGGCCTCGCTGCAGACGGCGAGGACGGTGGTGCCGGCGTCGGCGATCGACCGCAGCAGCGACCAGGCCGCGGCGCGGTCGGCGTCCCGGAGCTTCATGTCGGCGTCGTCCAGGGCGAGCAGCCGGGGCCTGCCGATCAGGGCCAGGGCGACCGAGAGGCGCAGGGCCTCCAGGCGCTCCAGGTCCCGTACGGAGGTCCGCCCGGCCTTCGGCAGGGTGTCCAGGTCGAGCCCGGCGGCCTCCAGGGCCTCCTCGATCCGGGCCCGGGTGGCGGCGGCCCGCTCCCCGCGCGGGCGCAGCAGGGACCGCAGGGAGCCGTCGTACCTGCGCTGGAGCAGGGCGCGCTCCCGCAGGTGCTCGTCGACCGTGAGGGCCGGGTCGAGGTCGCTGACGCCGGGGACCGGGCCGAGCGCGCTGATCCGGCGCACGGCGGCCATCTTGCGGGGCAGCGGGAGCCCGGCGACCTCGGCGTGGCCCTCGTGGGGTTTCATCCGGCCGGTCAGGGCGAGCAGAAGACAGGTGCGACCCGTACCCGAAGGACCTTCGATCGCGACGAGCGAACCCGGCTCCGCCCGGAAGCCGACCTCGCGGAAGACCCAGCCGCGTGGCCCCTTCAGTCCGAACCCGTCCGCGACGACGGCGGCGCCCGACGGCTCCTCCGCATGCGCTTCCACGGATCCACCCCCCTCTTCCCCTTTTGAACTGACTGGTCAGTGCAAAAACTTACCGCCGAACGGAGGTTGAGGCAAAAGCCCAGGTCAGGCGGATTGTCAGTGGTGCCCTGCACGATGGACACATACGGCCACAGCGCCGTCACACGACGACAGGAGGCTCGTCATGGTCAGCTCCTCCGCAGCAGCCGCGCCCCGGCGCCGCCCCGGCGGCACCTCCCGTGCCGAGGGCCACGGGGGAGGCCGCCCCGCCCCCGCGCTGGTCGGCCCGCCGACCGACATCCACCCCGTCCTGCGCCGCGCCACCGCCCCGCCCGCCGCGCTCGACCTGCTGGCCAAGGCCCGCGCCGGGCTCGACGAGGCGGCCTCGTTCGACGCGCCCCACGAGCGGTACGCCACCGCCCACCTCGCCGCCCTGCGCACCGCGGCGGCCGTGCTCGCCGCCCGGGGCAGGCCCGAGGAGGATCCGCGCAAGCGGCGGCGCATACGCAGCGCCTGGGAGGTGCTGCCCGAGATCGCCCCCGAGCTGGCCGAGTGGAGCGCCCTGTTCGCCTCCGGCGCCGAGCGGCGGGCCAGGGCCGAGGCGGGCATCGCGGGCGCGGCGAGCCGACGGGACGCCGACGATCTGATCCGGGACGCCGGGATGTTCCTGCGACTGGTCGAGCGGCTCCTCGTCCTCCAGCCGGTACTGCCCCGCCAGCCCCGGGGCGACGGGGCCGCGCGGTGATCGGGAGAGACCGTTCGAGGCCATAGGGTGGGAGCGTTCGCCCCTGTCACCGAGGAGTCAGCAGCCGTGTCGGACCCTTCCCCTGTCTTCGGTCGAGAGACGTCGTCGCGGCCGTCGCGCGCCTCCCTGCGTACCGCCGTCGTCTGGGACGTCCTCCAGGACGCCCTCGACCGCCGGGCCAAGGCCGGCGGGAAGACGAGCCTCGACGTCCTCGACACCGGCGGCGGATCCGGCAACTTCGCCGTGCCGGTGGCCCGCCTCGGCCACCGCGTCACCGTCGTCGACCCCAGCCCGAACGCGCTCTTCGCGCTGGAGCGGCGCGTCGCCGAGGCCGGTGTGGCCGACCGCGTCGAGGGCGTCCAGGGGGACATCCGCGGCCTGTTCGACGTCGTCGCCCGCGAGGAGTACGACGTGGTGCTCTGCCACGGCGTCCTCGAGTACGTCGACGACCCGGCCGAGGGCGTACGGAACGCGGTCGCCGCGCTGCGGCCCGGCGGCGCCCTCAGCCTGCTCGCCGCGGGCGTCGGCGGCGCCGTCCTCGCGCGCGCCCTCGCCGGCCACTTCACCGAGGCCCGCACCGCCCTGAGCGATCCCGACGGCCGCTGGGGCGACGGCGACCCGGTGCCCCGGCGCTTCACCGCGGACCAGCTCACCGCGCTGGCGTCCGAGGCCGGTCTGGACGTCGGCGCGGTGCACGGCGTCCGGGTCTTCGCCGACCTGGTCCCCGGGGTCCTGGTCGACACCGAGCCCGGCGCCGCGGAGGCCCTGCTCAAGCTGGAGGCGGCCGCCGCGGAGCTGCCGTCCTTCCACGCCATCGCCACCCAGCTGCACGTCCTGGGCGACAAGCGCGCCTGACACCCGCTCGGCGGTGCGGGCCCCGTCCGGGCGCGGACCGCCGAGCAACCGGCTGATCAGCGACGCAGCCGCACATGGAGTACGCCACAGACCCTCCGGTCCGGGGCTTCGCCCCGTATGATCGGGGGACACCAACCGGCATGACAGGCAGCGCGCAGGGGAATCAACGCCTCAGCAACCGAACCGCATGGCGGCCCGGAATGGCGATTTGGCGTTGAGGGCGGGTTTCACGGGGGCGATTCCCTGCCTATCCTGAAAGGGCCGCATCCCGGTCGCCCCCGCGACCGACGACTAGGAGGACTCCGTGCCGCTCTCGGAGCACGAGCAGCGAATGCTCGAGCAGATGGAGCGAGCGCTGTACGCCGAAGATCCCAAGTTCGCGACAGCGCTCGAGGGAAGCGGACTGCGTACGTACACCCGGCGACGGGTCTACCAGGCAGTCGCCGGCTTCCTGGTGGGTATCGCGCTCCTCATGGCCGGAATGGTCGCTCAGCAGATCTGGATCAGCGTGGTGGGATTCCTCGTCATGCTGGGCTGCGCGGTCCTGGCCGTCACCGGCTGGCGCAAGGCGCCCAAGCCGGGCGAGCAGCAGCAGGCGGCGGGTGGAGCGGCCGGCGGCCGTCAGGCCCGGCAGCGCCGTTCGATGATGCACCGCATCGAGGAACGGTGGCAGCGCCGCCGAGACGAACAACAGGGCGGCAGCCACTGACGCCCCCTGACCGAGGGCTCTGACCAGCCCCCTCACGCTCCCGAGCCTCGCGGCCCGGCACCCCCAGGTGCCCGCCCCGCGGGGCTCGTCGCGTGCGGCCCCGGGGGGCCTCCGAAACGCGGCCGGCGCAACCGGGCCCCCCGCCGAACGGGGCCGGCAGCCGGGCCCCGCCCGGGCCCCGTCCGGCAGCCGGCCCCCCGGCCCCCGCCCCCTCACCCCCGTTGGCGGGCGGCCTTCCGGAGGGTCGTCGTCGCGCGGGCCGTCAGGGCGTGGCGGTGGGCCGACCAGCGGGTCGTCACAGCGGACCAGCGGGAAGAGGCGGTCCAGAGCACCCGGACGGCCGAGCGGGGGGCGAGCAGGGCGCGCAGGCGGGTGCGGCGGGAGGCGGCCGTGTGGAAGCCGGTCCTGATCAGGGCGAGCTCCTCCGGCAGGCCGGCTGCCGGGCGCGGGGCCGGAGCGTAGAGAACCTCCTCCACCGCCCGCGCCACCCGGTGCACCGCGTTCGCCGCCTCGCCCTCCAACGAGCCCAGGCGGACGATCCGCGCCGCCGTCCGCCGGGGCGTCAGCGACTCGTCCGGCACCACCCCGTGGTCCCAGGCCGTGTCGACGACCTCCCGCCAGACCGCCAGGGTCCGGGCCGCCGCGTCCTCGGCCGTACGGCCCGGGGAACCGAGCCGCCCCGCCCGTACCCGCGTACGCCACAGCAGCGGCGACAGCGGCAGCAGCACCGCGATCGCCACCCCCAGGCACACCAGCAGCACCATCAGCGGATTCGGCCCGCCCCCGTCGGACGCGTCGGCGCCCGCCGCCGCGTCGGGGCCGCACTCGCCCTGCCGGCGCATCTGCGGCGGGCAGCTGTCCTCGGTGCTCGGCACCTCGGAGGGCAGCGCCGAGGCACTGGTCTCCGGTTGCGCCGAGCCCGACGGCGTGTCCGAGGGAGTCTGCGCCCGCGTGTAGTCAGGAGTGGAACCGCGCGACGGCGTCGGCTCGAACCGGGTCCACCCGGCCCCCTCGAAGTACAGCTCAGGCCATGCGTGCGCGTCCCGGATCCCCACCGACACCGAGCCGTCGGCCCGCGGCGTGCCGGGCATGAAGCCGACCGCCACCCGCGCCGGGATGCCCAGCGAGCGCGCCATCGCCGCCATCGAGAAGGAGAAGTGGACGCAGAACCCTTCCTTCTGCTTCAGGAAGCGTGAGATCGCCTGCACCCCCGTCCCCGACTCGACCTCCACGTCGTAGCGGAACCCGCCGTCGCGGGCGAACCAGTCCTGGAGCTTCACCGCCCGCTCGTAGTCGTTGCGCGCGCCGCGGGTCACCGCCAGGGCCGTCGCCTTCACGTCGGCCGGCAGCGAGGCGGGCACCCGGGTGTACTCCGAGCGGAGCCCGGCCGGAGCCGCCGGGGCCGCGGCCAACTGCCCCGGTGTCGGGCGGACGTCCAGGCTCGTCACCGTGTACCGGGCGCCCCGGGTCGTCTGCTTGCCGTCGCCGACGAGCATCCGCCCGGCCGGCTCGTACCGCCAGCGGCCGTCGATCTCGACCTTCGCCGCCGGATACGGCATCGGCAGCCACTTCTGCTCGTACGACGGCGAGGCCACGAAATTGCCGGTGATCTCCGTCGACCGCACCCCGTCGCCGAGCCCGTCCGGCTTCGGCAGCCGCTCGGGCACGTCCTCGATCGGGCGGACCGAGGACTTCCAGGACGTGCCGTCGAACTGGTCGAGGGCGACCAGCCGCAGATACATGCCGCTGGTGTCGAGCGCGTTGGTCCGATAGCGGAGCACCTCGCGGTCCTCGGGCTGGCGGAGGTTGTCCTGGAGCGAGACCAGCGGATTGACCGCCGAGATCGTGCCGCCCTGGCCGCCCGTGCCGGAGCCTTCGCCCGGACCGCCGAGGAACCCGCCGTTCAGCGCCGGGAGCACGGCCGGCACCGCCAGGGCGATGCCCATGGCGACCACGCCGATCCGCCGGCCGGTCCGCACCGGGGCGAGCACCTGCCCGCCGTCGCCGCCGGCCGGCCCGCGGCCGCCCGCGCGCGGCGCGCCGCCGAAGACCCGGCCCCACTGGGAGAGCCGGTCACGCCCCTCGCCCAGCAGGAGCAGCAGATAGCCGCCGGCCGCCAGCAGGAACCACAGCCAGCTCGCGCCGCCGTCGGAGAGCCCCGCGGCGACCGAGTACAGGGCGAGCAGCGGCAGTCCGGCGGGCGCGGCGCTGCGGAAGGTCACCGCGAGGGTGTCGACGAGCAGGCCGACGAGCAGTACGCCGCCGACCACCATCAGCCGGATGCCCTCGGTGTCCGGGGCCGGGATGGCGTACCGGCCGATGTCGGCGGCGCCCGCCTCGAACAGGGTCGTGAAGTGCGCGAAGGCCGCCGGCCCCGGCAGGAACCCGAGCAGCGCGTGTCCGCCCGCGAAGACCAGGGTGAGCGCCAGCAGCGTCACCACCGCCTGGGCCGCGATCGTCAGCGGCCTGGCCAGCGGAACCCGCCGGGTGAGCGCCCCGACGCCGCTCTGCACCGCGAGCAGCACCGCCGCCGTGAAGATCCACGTCGCCGGCTTCACCAGCGGCAGCAGCGCGCCCGCCGCCATCAGCGTGGCGGCGTAGGCGCCGAGCGTCAGCCGCGCGCGACCGCTCATGACCGTCCTCCCCAGATGTCGCCCGCCGGGCCGTCCACCCACATTCCGCCGGCCTGCTGCCACAGCTCGGCGAGCCGCGCGCCCGGCGGCACGGCCAGCGCCGTCCAACCGGCCTCCCGCAGCCGCCGCAGCCGGTCCTCGACCGCGCCGCTCACCGCTCCGCCGGTCAGCCACGTCCCGCTGTCCAGGACGAAGGCGACCGCCGCGCCGCTGCGCTGCCGCATCCGGGCGGCCAGCGCCGCCTGTTCCTCGTCGAGATCGCCGACGAAGGCGACCAGAAGGCCTTCGTTGCCGCCGCGCAGCACGTCGTGGGCGCGTGAGAGACCGGCCCCGTCGGAGTGGTCGACGACGGCGAGGGTGTCCATCATCAGACCGGCCGCCTCGGCCGTGTCCTGCGACGAACCCGCGAACCCCTCCGAACCCTCACCGGGCACCGCGCTGCCGGTGTCCGTCAGCAGCCGCACCGCGAAGCCCCGCTCCAGCATGTGCACCAGGGCGGAGGCCGCGCCCGAGACCGCCCACTCGAAGGCGGAGTCGGGGCCCGCGCCCTGGTAGGCGATCCGGCGGGTGTCGAGCAGCACCGTGCAGCGGGCCCGCTGCGGCTGCTCCTCCCGGCGGACCATCAACTCGCCATAGCGGGCGGTGGAGCGCCAGTGGACCCGGCGCAGGTCGTCGCCGTGGCGGTAGGCGCGCGGAATGATGTCGTCGTCCCCGGCGAGCGCCAGCGAGCGCTGCCGCCCGTCGCCGTACCCCGCCGCCTCGCCGGCCAGTCTCACCGGCGGCAGCGGTTCGGTGCGGGGGACGACCGTGAGGGTGTCGTACGCGCTGAACGAGCGGGTCAGCTCGCACATGCCGAAGGGGTCGGTCAGCCGGAGCTGGAGCGGTCCCAGCGGGAAGCGGCCGCGCAGGTCCGAGCGGACCCGGTACGACACCTCGCGCCGGCCGCCGGCCTCGACCCGGTCCAGGACGAACCGGGGGCGCGGCCCGAGCATGTAAGGGACGTGGTCCTGGAGCATCAGCAGCCCCGTGGGCAGCCGGGAGACGTTCTCCATCCGCAGATGGACCCGGGCCTCGGAGCCGACCGGCACCCGCTGCGGAGAGAGCCGGCGGCTGCCCGCGACCTGGTAGCGGGTGCGGTACAGCACGGCGACGCAGACCAGCGGCAGCACGGCCAGCAGCAGTCCCACGCGCAGCAGGTCGCCCTGCCCGAGCACGAAGGCGCAGACGGCGGCGGCGACACCGGCGGCGAGGAAGGAACGGCCGCGGGTGGTGAGACCGCTCAGCGCGGCCCGCGGACCGCCGCGGTCGTCGCCCGCCCGGACGTCCCGGTCGTCACCCCGCTGCCCCTCCGGCGCGGCAGCGGTCGTCATCACAGCTGCCGGACGCCGGGCTGCTGGCCGTAGAGCGGGCCGGCCGGCGGGCCGGCGGGCGGCGCGGTGGCCGGGACGGGGGTCCGCTGCAGGATGTCGACGACGACCTGCTCGGACGTCCGGCGGTTCATCTGCGCCTGCGTGGTCGGCAGCAGCCGGTGGGCGAGCACCGGCACCGCCAGCGCCTGGAGGTCGTCCGGCAGGACGTACTCCCGGCCGCTGAGCGCGGCGGACGCCTTGGCGGCGCGCAGCAGATGGAGCGTGGCCCGGGGGGAGGCGCCGAGCCGGAGGTCGGGGTGGGTACGGGTCGCGGCGACGATGTCCACGGCGTACCGCCGCACGGAGTCGGCCACGTGCACCCCGCGCACGGCGTCGATCAGCTTCAGGATGTCGTGCGCGTGCGCCACCGGCTGGAGGTCGTCGAGCGGGGAGACCGAGCCGTGGACGTCGAGCATCTTCAGCTCGGCCTCGGGGCTGGGATAGCCGATCGAGACGCGGGCCATGAAGCGGTCGCGCTGGGCCTCGGGGAGGGGATAGGTCCCCTCCATCTCCACCGGGTTCTGGGTGGCGACCACCATGAACGGGCTCGGCAGTTCGTACGTCTGCCCGTCCACCGTGACCTGCCGCTCCTCCAGGGACTCCAGGAGGGCGGACTGGGTCTTCGGCGAGGC
Source organism: Streptomyces sp. NPDC048353 (assembly GCF_055587165.1). NCBI lineage: Bacteria > Bacillati > Actinomycetota > Actinomycetes > Kitasatosporales > Streptomycetaceae > Streptomyces > Streptomyces sp. NPDC048353. Next base: position 967,290 of record NZ_JBVJGU010000001.1, read on the forward strand.
GCGGTTGATCTCGTCGCCGATCACGATCTGGGCGAAGATCGCGCCCGGCTTGAACTCGAAGTCACGCCGCTGCTGGTCGAAGATCGACACGCCGGTGATGTCCGAGGGCAGCAGGTCGGGCGTGAACTGGATGCGGCGCACCGAGCAGTCGATGGACCGCGCCAGCGTCTTGGCCAGCATCGTCTTGCCGACGCCGGGGACATCCTCGATCAGAAGATGTCCCTCGGCGAGCAGCACGGTCAGCGAAAGCCGTACGACCTCGGGCTTGCCCTCGATCACACCCTCCACCGACCGGCGGACACGCTCCGCCGTCGTGGTCAGATCAGCGAGGCTCGCTCGATCGTCATAGGTCGTCACCCGGCCCTCCTCGGCCCACTCGCGGGCCGATGCGCGGCCCGCCCCGAAACACGTACACCCGTCCCGGAGGGTTTCCGAAAGGTGTCACACGAGCATTCTTGTTGCCCGTGGCGCCCGGTGTCACTTGCCTGTGGACAAGTGCGAGCGATATGCCGGGGTATGCCGGATTAAGCCGGGTCGATCTCGCGGAGAAGGCCCGTGGTCACGTCGAACACAAAGCCCCGGACGTCGTCCGTGTGCACCAGGAACGGCGAGGTGCGCACCCGCTGCATCGACTGCCGGACGTCCTGCTCGACATCGCGGAACGCCTCGACGGCCCAGGCCGGGCGCTGGCCGACCTCCATCTCCAGGTCGTGCCGGAACTCCTCGGTCAGCGACTCCAGACCGCAGCCCGTGTGGTGGATCAGCACCACGCTGCGCGTGCCGAGCGCGCGCTGGCTGATCGTGAGGGAGCGGATGACGTCGTCGGTGACCACACCGCCGGCGTTGCGGATGGTGTGGCAGTCGCCCAGTTCGAGACCGAGCGCGGCGTGCAGATCGAGCCGCGCGTCCATGCAGGCGACGACGGCCACGTTCAGCACCGGCCGGGCGTCCATTCCGGGGTCGGTGAAGCGGGCGGCATAGCGTTCGTTGGCCTCGACGAGACGGTCCGTGACCGAGCCACCGGTCCTTATCGCGTCGGCAGAGGCGTGCGCAGAGGTCGACATGACATCGACGGTAGTGGTCACCGGGCGTTCCGGCCCGCTGTGAGAGGGGACAAAGAACGTCAATGAACCTTGTTGTGAGGTAACCCACAGGCATGAGAGGGCCGGGCCCATCAGGGTGATCCGCCCGGATCGACCCGGTCTCCCCGGCCGCCCGTGCGACGCGCCAGCCGGTTGATTGACCGTCGGGGCCCGTGGACTAAAGTGGCGCGAAGTTCACGGAGACATTGAGCGATTTCGGCAATTTCTCCCCCGCGTGTGCGGCGGTAGGGCCCGGTGAGCCGGTGACACGTCCCGGCCGCGCCGGATCTGAGAGGGCGCATTGAGCAACGACCGACACGTCCCGGTGATGCTCCAGCGGTGCCTGGACATGTTGGCCCCGGCCCTCCAGCGCCCCGGCGCGGTGGTGGTCGACTGCACCCTCGGCCTCGGCGGCCACAGCGAGGCGCTCCTCGAGCGGTTCCCCGAGGCGCGGCTCGTCGCCCTCGACCGGGACAAGGAGGCGCTGCGGCTCTCCGGCGAGCGCCTCGCCCCGTTCGGGGAGCGCGCCACGCTGGTCCACGCCGTCTACGACGAACTGCCCGAGGTCCTCGACCGGCTCGGCATCCCGAAGGCCGACGGCATCCTCTTCGACCTGGGCGTCTCCTCCATGCAGCTCGACGAGGCCGACCGCGGCTTCGCCTACGCGCAGGACGCCCCGCTCGACATGCGCATGGACCAGACGACCGGGGTCAGCGCCGCGGAGGTCCTCAACACCTATCCGCCCGGCGAGCTGGTCCGCATCCTGCGCGCGTACGGCGAGGAGAAGCAGGCCAAGCGCATCGTCTCCGCGGTCGTGCGCGAGCGCGAGAAGGAGCCGTTCACCACCAGCGCACGGCTGGTCGAGCTGATCCGCGACTCCCTCCCGCAGGCGGCCAAGCGCACCGGCGGCAACCCCGCCAAGCGCACCTTCCAGGCCCTGCGCATCGAGGTCAACGGCGAGCTGACCGTCCTGGAGGAGGCCATCCCGGCGGCGGTGAAGGCGCTCGCCGTCGGCGGCCGGATCGCCGTCCTGTCGTACCACTCGCTGGAGGACCGGCTGGTCAAGCAGGTCTTCGCGGCGGGCGCGGCGACCACGGCCCCGCCCGGTCTCCCCGTCGTCCCCGAGCGCTACCAGCCGCGCCTGAAGCTCCTCACCCGCGGCGCCGAACTCCCCACGGAGGAGGAGGTCGCCGAGAACCGCCGCGCGGCCCCGGCCCGGCTCCGGGGGGCGGAGCGCATCAGGGAGGACGAGCGGTGACCGACGCACGCCAGGCGAGGGAAAGCGAGCAGCCGTGACGAAGAAGGGGCCGCTCAAAGGGCGCGCCGCGAGGCTCGGGCGGTTCATGCCCTCGGGACCCAGCACCGCCGCCCGCACCCCCTTCGTCCTGCTCGTCGTGCTCCTGCTCGGCGGCGGCCTCATCACGCTGCTGCTCCTCAACTCCTCCCTCAACCAGGGGTCCTTCAAGCTCAGCGAGCTGAAGAAGAAGACCACCGAGCTGACCGACGAGGAGCAGGCCCTCCAGCGCGACGTGGACGACTACTCCGCGCCCGACGCGCTGGAGCGGCGGGCCCGGGAGCTCGGCATGGTCCCCGGCGGCAGCCCCGCCTTCCTCGACCCGGACGGCCGGGTCCGCGGCAAGCCGTCCAAGGCGTCCGCGCCCCCGCCCGACCCGGAGCCCATGACCGACCCGGTGGCGCCCACGACCGCCGCGACGCCCCCGGCCGGCACCCCGGCCCCGCCGGACGCCGCGACCGCGCCGCAGACCGCCCCCGGGACCGCGCCCCAGGGCACCGCGACCACCTCCGACGGCGCGCCCGACACGCCGGACCCGGCGCCGCCGGCGAACGCGCCCGGCACGCAGACCGTGCCGGGCACGCCGCCCGACACGCCCACCCCCTCGCAGCCCCGGGCACGGCCCGACACGCCGGGTGCGCCCCGTACCTCCGACGCGCCGCAGACGACCACGCCCGGCGGCTCCGCGCCCGCCCCGACGACCTCCGGCAGGTGACCGCAGTGCCCCCCAAGGAGCCCCCGCGCCGCCCGGTCCCCGGCCCTGCCCGGTCCGCACGCCCCCGGCCCGCCACCGGCCGCCCGGCCGAACCCGCCCCGCGCCGCGCCCCCCGGCCCCCGGCCCGCCCCAAGGCCCGCACCATCCGGCTCGGCAGCCCCAAGCCGCGGCTGCGGCTCGTCTCCCTCGGACTCACCCTCGTGATGCTGGTGTTCGTCGTCCGGCTCCTCCAGGTGCAGGCCGTCGACGCCTCCGCGTACGCCGCCAAGGCGCAGAAGCACCGCTACCAGGAGTTCACGCTCTCCGCGGACCGCGGCGAGATCACCGACCGGGCCGGCATCGCCCTGGCCGCCAGCGTCGACGCGTACGACATCACCGCCGACCCCAAGCTCTTCACCCCCGAAGAGGCCAAGGTCCCCGACGCCCCCGAACAGGCCGCCGCGCTCCTCGCACCGCTCCTCGGCAAGGACCCGGCCGAGCTGGTCAAGAAGCTCCGCACCCCCAAGTCCCGCTACACCCTGCTCGCCCGCAAGCAGACACCACAGGTCTGGAAGCAGATCAAGGACCTCAAGAAGGTGTACGAGCGGAAGGCCGGCGCGGCCGAGGGCGGCAACGGCGTCAACCTGCTCGGCGGCGTCCTCAGCGAACCCAGCACCAAGCGCGTGTACCCCAACGGCGAACTCGCCGCCGGGATACTGGGGTACGTCAACGCCGAGGGCCGCGGCGCCGGCGGCCTGGAGTCCATGCTCGACAAGGAACTGGCCGGCACGGACGGAAAGATCAGGTTCGCCCAGTCCGGCGGGCGCCGGGTGCCCACCGCCGGCTCCCAGGGCACCCCGGCCGTCCCCGGCTCAGACATCGAGCTGACCATCGACCGGGACATCCAGTGGGCCGCCCAGCAGGCCATCACCGACCAGGTCCGAAAGTCCAAGGCCGACCGCGGCTACGTCATCGTCCAGAACACCAGGACCGGCGAGGTCCTCGCCATGGCCAACGCCCCCGGCTTCGACCCCAACGACCTGTCCGCCGCCAACTCCGCCGCCATGGGCAACGCGGCCCTCCAGGACGCCTACGAACCCGGCTCCACCAGCAAGGTCATGTCCATGGCCGCAGTCCTGGAGGAGGGCGTCGCCACCCCCGGTACCCATGTCGTCGTCCCCAACCGGCTGCACCGGGGCGACCGCCTCTTCAAGGACGACATCGACCACCCCACCTGGCACCTCACCCTCAACGGCGTCCTCGCCAAGTCCAGCAACATCGGCACGATCCTGGCCACCGGCCAGCTCGGCGCGACCCAGCCCGAGGCCAACCGGGTCCTCCACTCGTACCTGCGCAAGTTCGGCATCGGCGCCCCCACCGGACTCGGCTATCCCGGCGAGACCTCCGGGATCCTCGCCAAGCCCCAGGACTGGTCGACCTCGCAGCAGTACACGATCCCCTTCGGCCAGGGCCTGTCGGTCAACGCCATGCAGGCCGCCTCGGTCTTCTCGACCATCGCCAACGGAGGCGTACGGATCGAGCCGACCCTGGTCCGCGGCCTCAAGGGACCCGACGGCCGCTTCACCCCGGCGCCCACGCCCCGGCAGACCCGCGTGGTCAGCGAGAAGACCGCCACGACCGTCGCGCGGATGCTGGAGTCCGTGGTCGGCGACGAGGAGGGCACCGGCACCAAGGCCCGCATCCCCGGCTACCGGGTCGCGGGCAAGACCGGCACCGCCAACCGCGTCGACCCCGAACTCGGCCGCTACAAGGGCTACACCGCCTCGTTCGCGGGCTTCGCGCCCGCCGACGACCCGCAGATCACCGTCTACTGCGCCATCCAGAACCCCACCAAGGGAAGCTACTTCGGCGGCCAGATCTGCGGACCCATCTACAAGAAGGTCATGGAGTTCGCCCTCAAGACGCTCCACGTCGCCCCCACGGGCAACGAGCCGGCCCGGATGCCGGTGACCTTCAAGGCCAGTGAGTGACACTCCGGGAGCACCAGTGACGACGATCACCCCCCAGCCAGGGAACCGGAAATCGAACGCCGACGACCCCGAGGCGCGATTTCGCCCCGCACCCGGTACGCCCGGTACGCTCACCGCCGTGCCACACGCTGATCAGTACCGAACCGCCCCGCCCCGTCCGGAGCAGGCCCGCCCGACACCCCTGGGCGACCTGGCCGCCCGGCTCGGCATCGAGGCTCCCGGCTCCGCAGACGTCTCGGGGATCACCCACGACTCACGGGCGGTACGCCCCGGGGACGTCTACGCGGCCCTCCCCGGCGCCCGGCTGCACGGCGCGGACTTCGCCGCGCAGGCAGCCGGACTCGGCGCCGTCGCGATCCTCACCGACCCCTCGGGCGCCGGCCGGGCCGCCGAGACCGGCCTGCCGGTCCTGGTCGTCGACGACCCCCGGGGCCGCATGGGCGAACTCGCCGCCGAGATCTACGGCAGGCCCGGCGCCGACCTCCTGCAGATCGGGATCACCGGCACCTCCGGCAAGACCACCACGGCCTACCTGGTCGAAGGCGGCCTGCGCGAGGCCGGGCGCAGCACCGGCCTCATCGGCACGGTCGAGATGCGGATCGGCGACGAGCGCATCAAGTCCGAGCGCACCACCCCGGAAGCCACCGACCTCCAGGCCCTGTTCGCGGTCATGCGCGAGCGCGGCGTCGACTCGGTCGCCATGGAGGTCTCCAGCCACGCCCTCGTGCTCGGCCGGGTCGACGGCTGCGTCTTCGACGTCGCCGTCTTCAACAACCTCAGCCCCGAGCACATGGAGTTCCACTCCGACATGGAGGACTACTTCGGGGCCAAGGCGCGGCTGTTCACCCCCGAACGCAGCAAACAGGGCGTGGTGAACCACGACGACCCGTACGGCCGGCGGCTCGCCAAGGAGGCGTCCGTCCCGGTCGTCACCTTCTCCGCCGAGGGCGACCCGGACGCCGACTGGCGCGCCGAGAACGTCGAGATCGGCGCGACCGGCTCCACCTTCACCGTCGTCGGCCCGCGGGGCGAGCGGGTCTCCGCGGCCGCCCCGCTGCCCGGCCCGTTCAACGTCGCCAACACCCTCGCCGCGATCGTCACCCTCGCCGTGGCCGGGCTGGACCCGCAGACCGCCGCCGACGGCGTGGCCGCCGTCCCCGGCGTCCCCGGCCGCCTGGAGCGCGTCGACGCCGGACAGCCCTACCTCGCCGTGGTCGACTACGCCCACAAGACGGACGCCGTCGAATCGGTCCTGCGCTCCCTGCGCAAGGTCACCGAGGGCAGAATCCACATCGTCCTCGGCTGCGGCGGGGACCGGGACGTCACCAAGCGGGGCCCGATGGGCGCCGCCGCCGCCCGCCTCGCCGACACCGCCGTACTGACCTCCGACAACCCCCGCTCCGAGGACCCCCTCGCGATCCTCGCCGCGATGCTCGCGGGCGCCGCCGAGGTGCCCGCGCACGAGCGCGGCGACGTGCTGGTCGACGCGGACCGCGCCGCCGCCATCGCCGCGGCCGTGGCCCGCGCCCGGCCGGGCGACACCGTCCTGGTGGCCGGCAAGGGCCATGAGCAGGGCCAGGACATCGCCGGAGTGGTCCGCCCCTTCGACGACCGCCAGGTCCTGCGCGAAGCGGTGGAACGCAGCCTCAAGAACAGTCAGGGATAAGTTGTGATCGCCCTCTCCCTCGCCGAGATCACCACCATCGTCGGCGGGCAGTCGCACGACATACCGGATCCGGACGTCCTCGTCACCGGTCCCGTCGTCATCGACTCCCGCGAGGTGGAGACCGGCAGTCTCTTCGTCGCCTTCCCCGGCGAGCGCGTCGACGGCCACGACTACGCCGAGCGGGCCGTCCAGGCCGGCGCGGCAGCCGTGCTCGCCGCCCGCCCCGTCGGCGTCCCCGCCATCGTCGTGGACGACGTCCAGGCGGCGCTCGGGGCCCTCGCCCGCGCCGTCGTCGAACGCCTCGGCGCCGACGTCGTCGCCCTCACCGGCTCCGCCGGCAAGACCTCCACCAAGGACCTGATCGCCCAGGTCCTGCAACGCCACGCCCCCACCGTCTGGACACCCGGCTCGCTCAACAACGAGATCGGCCTCCCGCTCACCGCGCTGAAGGCCGACGACGGCACCCGGCACCTGGTCCTCGAAATGGGCGCCCGCGGCATCGGGCACATCCGCTACCTCACCGGACTGACCCCGCCGCGCATCGGACTCGTCCTGAACGTGGGCACCGCCCACATCGGCGAGTTCGGCGGCCGCGAGCAGATCGCCCAGGCCAAGGGCGAACTCGTCGAGGCGCTTCCCCCGGCCGACAAGGGCGGCATCGCCGTCCTCAACGCCGACGACCCCCTCGTCCGGGCCATGGCCGAGCGGACCCGGGCCCGCGTGACGCTCTTCGGAGAGGACCGCGAAGCCGACGTACGTGCCGAGAATGTCCGGCTCACAGAGAACGGACAGCCCTCTTTCAGTCTTCACACACCCACCGGGTGCAGTGACGTGACCTTGCGCCTGTACGGTGAGCACCACGTGTCGAACGCGCTCGCCGCGGCCGCCGTCGCGCACGAGCTGGGCATGCCCGTGGAGGAGATCGCCACCGCGCTCTCCGAGGCAGGCACCCTGTCGCGCTGGCGCATGGAGGTCACCGAGCGTCCGGACGGCGTGACGATCGTCAACGACGCCTACAACGCGAACCCCGAGTCCATGCGAGCCGCCCTGCGCGCGCTCGCGGCCATGGGCAGGGCCGCACAGGCCCAGGGGGGCCGTACGTGGGCGGTGCTCGGCAAGATGGCCGAGCTCGGTGACGCATCGCTCGCCGAGCACGACGCGGTCGGACGGCTCGCCGTCCGGCTCAACGTCAGCAAGCTCGTCGCGGTCGGGGACAGGGAAGCGTCCTGGCTGCAACTGGGCGCATATAACGAGGGTTCGTGGGGTGAGGAGTCGGTGCACGTGTCCGACGCGCGGGCGGCGATCGACCTGTTGCGCAGTGAACTGCGTCCGGGAGACGTCGTGCTGGTGAAGGCTTCGAGGTCGGTCGGTCTCGAACAGGTCGCCCTGGCACTGCTCGACCCCGAGGGCGAGGTTGCCGGCCGATGAGGCAGATCCTCTTCGCGGGGGCCATCGGGCTCTTCCTGACCCTGATCGGCACCCCGCTGCTCATCAAGCTGCTCGCCCGCAAGGGGTACGGCCAGTTCATCCGGGACGACGGCCCGCGCGGCCACGCCGGGAAGAAGGGCACGCCCACCATGGGCGGCATCTCCTTCATCCTGGCCACGCTCATCGCGTACGCCCTCGCCAAGGTCATCACCGGCGAACCCGTCTCGTACTCCGGCATCCTGGTCCTCTTCCTGATGGCCGGCATGGGCCTGGTCGGCTTCCTCGACGACTACATCAAGATCGTCAAGCAGCGGTCGCTCGGCCTGCGCGCCAAGGCGAAGATGGCCGGCCAGCTGATCGTCGGCATCGCCTTCGCGGTCCTCGCGCTCCAGTTCTCCGACTCGCGCGACCTCACCCCGGCCTCCACGAAGCTCTCCTTCATCACGGACTTCGGCTGGTCCATCGGACCCGTCCTCTTCGTGGTCTGGGCGCTCTTCATGATCCTGGCCATGTCCAACGGCGTGAACCTGACGGACGGTCTGGACGGCCTGGCCACCGGCGCGTCGGTGATGGTCTTCGGCGCCTACACCTTCATCGGGCTGTGGCAGTTCCAGGAGTCCTGCGCCAACGCGATGGACCTGACCAACCCCAACGCCTGCTTCGAGGTGCGCGACCCGCTCGACCTCGCGGTCGTCGCCTCCGCGCTCATGGGCGCCTGCTTCGGCTTCCTGTGGTGGAACACCTCGCCCGCCAAGATCTTCATGGGTGACACCGGCTCGCTGGCCCTCGGCGGCGCGCTCGCCGGTCTCGCCATCTGCTCCCGCACGGAGCTGCTCATCGCCCTGCTCGGCGGTCTGTTCGTCCTGATCACCATGTCCGTGGTCATCCAGGTCGGCTCGTTCAAGATGACCGGCAAGCGGGTCTTCCGGATGGCGCCGCTCCAGCACCACTTCGAGCTCAAGGGCTGGTCCGAGGTCCTGGTCGTGGTCCGGTTCTGGATCATCCAGGGCATGTGCGTGATCGTCGGCCTCGGTCTCTTCTACGCGGGATGGGCATCAGAGAAGTGAGCACCGATCAGCCGGCCGCCGACTGGCGGGGCAAGCACGTCACCGTCGCGGGCCTCGGCGTGAGCGGCATCCCCGCCGCCCGGGCCCTGCACGGCCTCGGCGCGGTCGTCACCGTCGTCAACGACGGCGACGACGAGCGCTCCCGGACCCAGGCCGCCGCCCTGGAGGCCGAGGGGATCACCGTCCGCCTCGGCGACGGAGAGACCCTCCCCGAAGGCACCGAGCTGATCGTCACCGCCCCCGGCTGGCGGCCCGACAAGCCCCTCTTCACGGCCGCCGCCGAGGCGGGCGTGGAGATCTGGGGCGACGTCGAGCTCGCCTGGCGGCTCCGCGGCCCGCACGCGGCCCCCTGGCTCGCGGTCACCGGCACCAACGGCAAGACCACGACCGTCCGGATGCTCGCCTCCATCCTCCAGGCCGCGGGGCTGCGCACCGCCGCCGTCGGCAACATCGGCGTCTCCCTCCTCGACGCCGTGCTCGGCGAGGAGACGTACGACGTCCTCGCCGTCGAACTCTCCAGTTACCAGCTCCACTGGGCGCCCTCGCTGCGCGCCCACTCGGCGGCCGTCCTCAACCTGGCCCCCGACCACCTCGACTGGCACGGCTCCATGCAGGCGTACGCCGCCGACAAGGGGCGGATCTACGAAGGCAACACGGTCGCCTGCGTCTACAACGCCGCCGACCCCGCCACCGAGGACCTGGTCCGCGAGGCCGACGTCGAGGAGGGCTGCCGGGCGATCGGCTTCACCCTCGGCACCCCCGGCCCCTCCCAGCTCGGCGTCGTCGAGGGCATCCTGGTCGACCGCGCCTTCGTCGAGAACCGCCAGAAGCAGGCCCAGGAGCTGGCCGAGGTCGCCGACGTCCGGCCCCCCGCGCCCCACAACATCGCCAACGCGCTCGCCGCGGCCGCCCTGGCCCGCGCCTTCGGGGTCGAACCCAAGGCCGTACGCGACGGACTGCGGGCCTTCCGGCCCGACGCCCACCGCATCGAGCACGTCGAGGACGTCGACTCGGTCGCCTACGTCGACGACTCCAAGGCCACCAACACGCACGCCGCGGAAGCCTCCCTGGCGGCCTACGACCCCATCGTGTGGATCGCCGGCGGCCTCGCCAAGGGCGCGACCTTCGACGACCTCGTGAAGGCCTCCGCGCCCCGGCTGCGCGGCGTCGTGCTGATGGGCGCGGACCGCGCCCTGATCCGCGAAGCCCTGACGCGACACGCCCCCGAGGTCCCGGTCGTGGACCTCGACCGGACCGACACTGGGGCGATGTCCGCCGCGGTCCGGGAGGCGGCCCGGCTCGCCCGCCCGGGTGACACGGTCCTGCTGGCCCCGGCCTGCGCCTCGATGGACATGTTCACCGACTACAACAAGCGCGGCGAAGCCTTCGCGGACGCGGTCCGCGCCCTCGCCGCCACCGGGCGCGCCTGACCTGACCAGCCACCAGGTCCGGCCGCGCCGGGCACGACCGGAGGGGACAGCGCCCATGCCGAGCCGAACCGCCGGGCCACGTCGGCCGTCCGCCGCGCGCGGCACGGGCCGCGCCCCCGCCCCGCCGCGGAAACCGGGCGGCGGCGGGATCCGGCGCGCCTACGAGCGGGCCCGCCGCGCCTGGGACCGTCCCCTGACCGCGTACTACGTGATCCTCGGCGCCGGACTGCTCATCACCACCCTCGGGCTCGTGATGGTCTACTCCGCGTCGATGATCACCGCGCTGCGCTACGAACTCGCGCCCTCCTACTTCTTCGGCAAGCAGTTCCTGGCCGCGCTCATCGGGGCGGGACTGCTCTTCCTGGCCTCCCGGATGCCGGTCAAACTGCACCGCGCGCTCGCCTACCCCCTCATCGTCGGCACCGTCTTCCTGATGGCGCTCGTCCAGATCCCCGGGATAGGGCACGCGGTCAACGGAAACCAGAACTGGATCTATCTGGGCGGACCGTTTCAGCTCCAGCCCAGCGAGTTCGGCAAACTGGCGCTGATCCTGTGGGGCGCGGACCTCCTCGCCCGCAAACAGGACATGCGTCTGCTGACCCAGTGGAAGCACATCCTCGTGCCCCTGGTCCCCGGCGCCTTCCTGCTGCTCGGGCTGATCATGCTCGGCGGCGACATGGGCACCGCGATCATTCTCACGGCGATCCTCTTCGGCCTGCTGTGGACCGCCGGCGCGCCCACCCGGCTCTTCGCCGGCGTCCTCGCCGTCGCCGCCGCCATCGGGCTGCTCTTCATCAAGACCAGCCCCAACCGGATGCGGCGGTTCGCCTGCATCGGAGCCAGCGAGCCCGGCGGCGAAGGGGACCCGTGCTGGCAGGCGGCGCACGGGATCTATGCTCTGGCGTCGGGCGGATGGTTCGGATCCGGCCTGGGTGCCAGTGTGGAAAAATGGGGTCAACTACCCGAAGCACACACGGACTTCATCTTCGCCGTCACCGGTGAGGAACTGGGTCTGGCGGGGACGCTGTCGGTACTCGCCCTGTTCGCGGCTCTAGGCTATGCGGGTATCCGCGTGGCCGGACGCACGGAGGACCCCTTCGTGAGGTACGCCGCGGGAGGTGTGACCACCTGGATCACGGCGCAGGCCGTGATCAACATCGGTGCGGTGCTCGGCCTGCTGCCGATCGCCGGAGTCCCGCTCCCGCTGTTCTCCTACGGAGGGTCCGCCCTGCTGCCGACCATGTTCGCCGTCGGACTGCTGATCGCCTTCGCGCGACAGGAGCCCGCCGCGAAAGCGGCCCTGGCCATGCGCCGCCCCGGATGGGGCAAGCGGGCCGGGGTGAGATGGAAGTCGATGCGACGGCGCGTCAAGAAGCGTCCGTCCGGAGAGCGGTGAATTTCGGTGCATGTCGTACTCGCCGGTGGGGGGACCGCCGGCCACATCGAGCCCGCGCTCGCCCTCGCGGACGCCCTGCGGAGGCAGGACCCGAGCGTGGGAATCACGGCGCTCGGCACGGAGAAGGGCCTGGAGACCCGGCTCGTGCCCGAGCGGGGCTACGAGTTGGCGCTCATCCCCGCCGTCCCGCTGCCGCGCAAGCCCACCCCTGAGCTGATCACCGTCCCCGGACGGCTGCGCGGCACGATCAAGGCGGCCGAGCAGATCCTGGAGCGGACCAAGGCGGACTGCGTGGTCGGCTTCGGCGGCTACGTGGCGCTGCCCGGCTACCTCGCCGCCAAGCGCCTCGGCGTGCCGATCGTCGTCCACGAGGCCAACGCCCGTCCGGGCCTGGCCAACAAGATCGGTTCGCGGTACGCGGCCGGCGTCGCCGTGGCCACCCCGGACTCCAAGCTGCGCAACGCCCGCTACATCGGCATCCCGCTGCGGCACACCATCGCCACGCTGGACCGGGCCCGGGTCCGCCCCGAGGCGCGCGCCGCCTTCGGGCTCGACCCGAACCTGCCGACCCTGCTGGTCTCGGGCGGCTCCCAGGGCGCGCGGCGGCTCAACGAGGTCGTCCAGCAGATCGCCCCGGTGCTCCAGCGCTCGGGCATCCAGATCCTGCACGCGGTCGGCCCGAAGAACGAACTGCCGCGCGTCGACAACATGCCCGGAATGCCGCCGTACGTACCGGTACCGTATGTGGACCGGATGGATCTCGCGTACGCCGCGGCCGACATGATGCTCTGCCGCGCGGGCGCGATGACCGTCGCCGAACTCTCCGCCGTCGGGCTGCCCGCCGCCTACGTCCCGCTGCCCATCGGCAACGGTGAACAGCGGCTCAACGCCCAGCCGGTGGTCAAGGCGGGCGGCGGGCTCCTCGTCGACGACGCGGAGCTGACGCCGCAGTGGGTCCAGGGCAACGTCCTGCCGGTCCTGGCCGATCCGCACCGGCTGTACGAGATGTCCCGCGCCGCCGCCGAGTTCGGCCGCAGGGACGCCGACGACCTGCTGGTCGCCATGGTCCACGAGGCGATCGCCGCCCGCCGGCAGGGCTGACCGCGGGCGGACGGGCCGCGGGCCCGCATCCGGCCCGCCCGGAGGCGGGCCGAGCCCAGGAGAACCGACGGAAGGCAGGGGACGCCAGGTGGCAGCCGGGTCGACGACCGCCGAGAAGAGCGGTGCGAGCAGGCCGAAGAGGTCGTCGGAGCGGCCGCCCCGGGCGGGCGGCCGGGAGCGCGGGCCGGGGCGGTTCCCGCTCCCCGGCCGGGGTCTGATGATCGCACTGGCGTCGCTCGCCCTCGTGGCGGGCGGCGTCTGGGTCCTCTACGGCTCCTCCTGGCTGCGCGTCGAGCGGGTGGCGACCACCGGCACCGAGGTCCTGACCCCGCGTGAGGTGGAGGCGGTCGCCGCCGTTCCCGTCGGATCGCCCCTGGTCTCCGTCGACACGGACGGGATCGAGGCGCGGCTCCGCCGGGAACTGCCCCGCATCGACAGCGTCGAGGTCGAGCGCTCCTGGCCGCATGGAATCGGTCTGAAAGTGACGGAACGGAAGCCGGTTCTGCTGGTGGAAAAGGGCGGAAAGTTCACTGAAGTGGACGCCACCGGAACCCGTTTCGCCACGGTCGACAAGGCGCCCGCCGGCGTACCGGAACTCGTCCTCGACACCGCCTCCTCGCCGAGCCTGCGACGGTTCGACGCGGACCGCCTTCTGCTGGCGGCGGTAGGCGTGACGGGCGAACTCCCCGGAAAAATCGCCGCGGACACTCGTGTCGTGAAGGTCGCCTCGTACGACTCCATCACTCTGGAGCTCGGTGGCGGCCGGACGGTCTTCTGGGGCAGCGGTGAGGACGGCGCCGTCAAGGCGCGGGTTCTCACCGCGCTGATGAAAGCGACACCCAAAGCGGGGCACTTCGATGTAAGCGCCCCCACCGCGCCCGCCTCGTCCGCCAGTTGACGCGCATCACCGCTGGCCAGCACCCTGGTTGGCCAGCGCTACGGGTGATCACATAGGGTGAAAAGAAAAACGGGAGGTTCGGCGTGTTCGTTGAACGTGCGCCACTTGTCGACTTAGTGTCCTGTTCGGAAGAGTCCAGCGAACAGAGACACTGGTAACCCTAAACTTCAACGTTAGGGTTTGGGTCGGCGTTTCGGACCGTCCCATCGGCATCCGTCGTCGCAGCGCGACTACCACCGCGAAGCGGCGACACGTAACTCGAGGCGAGAGGCCTTCGACGTGGCAGCACCGCAGAACTACCTCGCAGTCATCAAGGTCATCGGTGTCGGCGGCGGTGGTGTCAATGCCATCAACCGAATGATCGAGGTCGGTCTCAAGGGCGTCGAGTTCATCGCCATCAACACGGACGCACAGGCCCTGTTGATGAGCGACGCCGACGTCAAACTCGACGTCGGTCGTGAACTCACCCGTGGCCTCGGCGCCGGGGCGAACCCGGCAGTCGGTCGCAAGGCGGCAGAGGACCACCGTGAGGAGATCGAGGAGGTCCTCAAGGGGGCCGACATGGTCTTCGTCACCGCCGGCGAAGGTGGCGGCACCGGCACCGGCGGCGCACCCGTCGTGGCCAACATCGCGCGCTCGCTCGGCGCCCTGACGATCGGTGTGGTCACCCGGCCGTTCACCTTCGAGGGACGCCGCCGGGCCAACCAGGCGGAGGACGGCATCGCCGAACTCCGCGAAGAGGTCGACACCCTCATCGTCATCCCGAACGACCGGCTGCTCTCGATCTCGGACCGCCAGGTCTCCGTGCTCGACGCCTTCAAGTCGGCCGACCAGGTGCTGCTGAGCGGTGTGCAGGGCATCACCGACCTCATCACCACCCCCGGTCTGATCAACCTCGACTTCGCCGACGTCAAGTCGGTCATGTCCGAGGCCGGCTCGGCCCTCATGGGCATCGGCTCCGCCCGCGGCGACGACCGCGCGGTCGCGGCGGCCGAGATGGCGATCTCCTCGCCGCTCCTGGAGGCGTCCATCGACGGCGCCCGCGGTGTGCTGCTCTCCATCTCCGGCGGCTCGGACCTCGGTCTCTTCGAGATCAACGAGGCCGCGCAGCTGGTGAGCGAGGCCGCCCACCCCGAGGCCAACATCATCTTCGGCGCCGTCATCGACGACGCCCTGGGCGACGAGGTGCGGGTCACGGTCATCGCGGCCGGCTTCGACGGCGGCCAGCCGCCGACCCGCCGGGACAACATCCTCAGCTCGTCCTCGGCCAAGCGCGAGGAGCCGGCCCCGGCGCCCCGCTCCACCGAGCGCCCGCTCGGCGGCCTGGGCACGGTCACCCCGCGGGACGAGCCGGCCGCTCCGGCCGAGCAGCCCGCGCCGGCGGTCAACGAGACCCCGCTGGCCCCGGTCGCCCCGCCGGCGGTCCCGCCGGCCCGCCCCTACCCGGACACGCAGGCCGAAGAGCTGGATGTCCCGGACTTCCTGAAGTGATAGACCGGCTCGAGCCCGTGAACGGCGCGCACTTCGCTTTCACCGACAGGTGGGGCGGGGTGAGCGCCGTTCCGTACGAGGAGCTCAACCTCGGCGGCGCGGTCGGCGACGACCCCGAAGCCGTACGGACCAACCGGGCGCGGTCAGCCGGCGCCCTCGGTCTCGACCCGGGGCAGGTCGTCTGGATGAACCAGGTCCACGGCGCCGAGGTCGCGGTGGTCGACGGACCGTGGGGGGAGCGGCCCGTACCCGAGGTCGACGCGCTCGTCACCACCCGCCGCGGACTCGCCCTCGCCGTCCTCACCGCCGACTGCACGCCCGTCCTGCTGGCCGACCCGGTCGCCGGAGTGGCGGCCGCGGCCCACGCCGGACGGCCCGGGATGGTCGCCGGGGTCGTCCCGGCCGCGGTACGGGCCATGATCGAACTCGGCGCCGACCCCTCCCGGATCGCCGCCCGCACCGGCCCCGCCGTCTGCGGGCGGTGCTACGAAGTGCCCGCCGCGATGCGGGACGAGGTCGCCGCGGTCGAACCGGCCGCCCGGGCGGAGACCAGCTGGGGAACCCCGGCCGTCGACGTCACCGCCGGGGTCCACGCCCAGCTGGAGCGGCTGGGCATCCGGGACCTGCGGGACGCCGGGGTATGCACCCGGGAATCGGGCGACCACTACTCGTACCGCCGCGATCGCACCACGGGGCGACTCGCGGGATATGTCTGGTTGGACTGAGAGAGACATGACGGGCATGACGGGCCGCAAGGCCGAACTCGCGCAGAACCTGGCGCGGGTGGAGGAACGTATCGCCGCCGCGTGCGCGGCCGCCGGGCGCAGGCGGGAGGACGTGACCCTCATCGTGGTCACCAAGACCTACCCCGCGAGCGACGTGCGACACCTGCACGAACTCGGGGTCCGGCACGTCGCCGAGAACCGGGACCAGGACGCCGCCCCCAAGGCCGAAGCCTGCGCGGATCTCGACCTGAGCTGGCACTTCGTCGGCCAGTTGCAGACCAACAAGGTCCGTTCCGTGACGAGTTACGCCGATGTCGTGCAGTCCGTCGACCGGTTGAAGCTCGTCACCGCCCTCTCGGCGGCGGCCGGGAAGTCCGGGCGCGAGCTCGGCTGTCTCGTCCAGGTCGCGCTCGACGCCGAGTCGGGGGAGCGGGGGGAGCGGGGCGGTGTGGCGCCGGACGGCATCGAGGAGTTGGCCGCCGCCGTGGACGCGGCACCCGGACTGCGGCTCGACGGACTGATGACGGTCGCGCCGCTCGCCGGTCCGTACGCCGGCCGGCAACGCGCGGCGTTCGACCGCCTGATGGATTTGTCGACTGCCCTGCGCACGACCCGTCCGGCTGCGAACATGGTGTCCGCGGGGATGAGTGCGGACCTCGAAGAGGCCGTGGCGGCCGGAGCGACACATGTGCGCATCGGTACGGCGGTACTGGGTGTCCGCCCCAGGCTCGGGTAACGTCGCGAAGCAAGTCGGACCACAGCAGAAAATATGGTCATTCCCGCCGATGGCGGGCAGGCCGCGTGGATCGCGGGCACTTGGTGACGAGGCCGATCCACCACAGAGCGGAGGACTCAGAGAATGGCCGGCGCGATGCGCAAGATGGCGGTCTACCTCGGCCTCGTGGAGGACGATGGGTACGACGGCCGGGGATTCGACCCCGACGACGACTTCGAACCCGAGCTGGAGCCGGAGCCCGAGCGGGACCGGCGCCACCACCAGCCCCCGCGCCAGGTGGAGCGGGAGGAACCGGTACGAGTGGTGCAGCAGGCCTCGCCCCGTGAGCCGGTCGCGCACGCCGCCCCGCTTTCCGCCGAAAGCGGACGTCCGGCGCGTATTGCCCCCGTGGCATCCATCACACCCGAACGCCCGAGCCTGGAGAAGAACGCACCGGTGATCATGCCCAAGGTCGTGTCCGAGCGGGAGCCCTACCGCATCACCACGCTGCACCCGCGGACCTACAACGAGGCCCGTACCATCGGGGAACACTTCCGCGAGGGCACCCCTGTGATCATGAATCTCACCGAGATGGACGACACGGACGCGAAGCGACTTGTCGACTTTGCCGCCGGACTCGTCTTCGGGCTCCATGGCAGCATTGAGCGCGTGACGCAGAAGGTGTTCCTGTTGTCGCCTGCTAACGTCGATGTCACGGCGGAGGACAAGGCCCGCATCGCTGAGGGCGGATTCTTCAACCAGAGCTGAGAACCACAGGACCGGAACGGCCCGGCCGAGAGGCCGGTCAAGCGAGAGCACGAGCCAGGGGAGAGGGAAGCGCGGGATGGGCGTCGCACTACAAGTGGTCTACATCGCTCTGATGTGCTTCCTCATCGTGCTGATCTTCCGACTGGTCATGGACTACGTCTTCCAGTTCGCGCGCGCGTGGGCACCCGGTAAGGCGATGGTGGTCGTTCTCGAGGCCACCTACACTGTCACCGATCCACCGCTCAAGCTTCTGCGGCGGTTCATTCCGCCGCTGCGTCTCGGGGGCGTGGCACTCGACCTGTCCTTCTTCGTTCTGATGATCATCGTCTATATCCTCATCTCCGTCGTGAGCAGCTTCGCGAGGTGAATGTGGACGATACGGTCTTGCCGACTGCCGACGACTACGTAGAGGTGAAGAAGAGATGCCGCTGAGCCCCGAGGACGTGCGGAACAAGCAGTTCACAACCGTCCGGCTTCGAGAAGGCTATGACGAGGACGAGGTCGATGCCTTCCTCGACGAGGTCGAAGCCGAACTGACCCGCTTGCTCCGCGAGAACGAGGACCTGCGCGCCAAGCTGGCCGCCGCGACGCGTGCCGCCGCGCAGAACCAGCAGCAGGGCATGCGCAAGCCCCCGGAGCAGCAGGATCGTCCCGTCGGTCCCGGCGCCCCGGTGCCCGCCGCCATATCCGGACCGCCGGTTCAGCAGCAGCCCCCGCAGATGGGTCCGCCGCAGCTGCCGTCCGGTGCCCCGCAGCTCCCCGCCGGTCCCGGTGGGCACGGCCCCGGCCCGATGCAGGGCGGCCCCATGGGCGGCCCGGGCCAGATGCAGGGCGGCCCCATGCAGGGCGGTCAGATGCAGGGTGGCCCCATGCAGGGCGGTCAGATGCAGGGCGGCCCGATGGGTCAGCCGATGGGCGGCCCCATGGGTCACCCGCAGCAGCAGATGCAGCAGCAGATGCCGCAGCCGGGGCAGGGTCCTGGCGGGGACAGCGCCGCGCGCGTGCTCTCGCTGGCCCAGCAGACGGCCGACCAGGCGATCGCGGAGGCCCGTTCCGAGGCCAACAAGATCGTCGGCGAGGCGCGCTCGCGCGCCGAGGGCCTGGAGCGGGACGCCCGCGCCAAGGCGGACGCGCTGGAGCGGGACGCGCAGGAGAAGCACCGTGTCGCGATGGGCTCGCTGGAGTCCGCGCGCGCGACGCTGGAGCGCAAGGTCGAGGACCTGCGCGGCTTCGAGCGCGAGTACCGCACGCGGCTGAAGTCCTACCTCGAGTCGCAGCTGCGTCAGCTGGAGACCCAGGCCGACGACTCGCTGGCTCCGCCGCGGACGCCGGCTACCGCCTCGCTGCCGCCGTCGCCCTCGATGGCCTCGGCGGGCGCGAGCGCCCCGTCCTACGGGAACGGCACGATGGGCGGTGGACCGTCGATGGGCGGTGCGCCTTCCTACGGCGGCCAGCAGCAGATGTCCCCGGCGATGACCCAGCCGATGGCACCGGTCCGGCCGCAGGCGCCGCAGCCGATGCAGCAGGCGCCGGCGCCGATGCGTGGCTTCCTGATCGACGAGGACGACAACTGACGGCGGCGGGTCGCGCGATGAGCGCGTAGCCGTCGGCAGGCTGAGGGCCGGGCCCCTGGGAAACCAGGGGCCCGGCCCTTTTGCCGTCGGCGGGGTGGGGCGGGGCCGGGTGGGCGGTGCGGGCCGGGGGGCGCCTGCGGCGGGCTCCTTCCCCACCCCGCCCCTTCCCGAACTGGGGCTGCGCCCCAGACCCCTGGGGCTGTATCCGGGGACATGGGGCTGCGCCCCGGACCCCTCGGGGCTGCGCCCGAGCCCGGGGGGTTGTGCCCCGGACCCTCGGGGTTATGCCCCGGACCCCTCGGGGCTGCGCCCGAGCCCGGGGGCTGCGCCCCAGCCCCCGCGGGCTTCGCCCCAGACCCCCGGTGGCTGCGCGCCCGGGACCGCCCGAGCTGTGCCCCGACCCTCGGGGCTGCGCCCCGGACCCCTCGGGCTGTGCCCGGGGACAGGGGGCTGTGCCCCGACCCTGGGGCCTGCGCCTGGAACCCCGGGTGCTGCCCCCGGGCCCCTGGGGCTGTGCCCGGGCCCCTGGGGCTGTGCCCGGGCCCCTGGGGCTGTGCCCGGGCCCCTGGGGCTGTGCCCGAGCCCCCGGGGCTTCGCCCCAGACCCCCGGTGGCTGCGCGCCCGGGACCGCCCGGGCTTCGCTCCGGCCCCCCCCGGGCCTTCGCCCCGGCCCCCCGGGCCTTCGCCCCGGACCCCCGGGCCTTCGCCCTGGCCCGCCCGCGCCTTCGCCCTGGCCCGCCCGCGCCTTCGCCCCGGACCCCCGGGCCTTCGCCCTGGCCCGCCCGCGCCTTCGCCCCGGACCCCCGGGCTTCGCCCTCCCCGCCCCCGGGCCCCCCGCACGCCAAAGGGCCCGGCACCCTCAGGTGCCGGGCCCCTAGTCGTTGTAGTTATGCCTTGCGGAGGCGGAAGGTCAGGGCGAGGGGCTCGTCCGTGAAGGGGGGGCCGTAGGTGGGGTCCGCGGGGGTGGGGGCGAAGTCTGTGGCGAGGACCTCGTCGGCGATCAGGGACGCGTGGGCCGTCAGGGCCTCCGTGGTCTCCGGGGAGTCCGAGGACCAGCGCAGGGCGATCCGGTCCGCCACGTCCAGGCCGCTGTTCTTGCGGGCCTCCTGGATCAGGCGGATCGCGTCACGGGCCAGGCCCGCCCGCCGGAGCTCCGGGGTGATCTCCAGGTCCAGGGCCACCGTCGCGCCCGCGTCCGAGGCGACCGACCAGCCCTCCCGCGGGGTCTCCGTGATGATGACCTCCTCCGGGGAGAGCGTGATGTCCTCGCCGTTCACCGACAGGACCGCCTCGCCGGAGCGCAGGGCCACCGAGAGCGCCGCCGCGTCCGCCGCCGCGACCGCCTTGGCCACGTCCTGGACGCCCTTGCCGAACCGCTTGCCCAGCGCCCGGAAGTTCGCCTTCGCCGTCGTGTCGACCAGCGAGCCGCCGACCTCGGACAGGGACGCCAGCGAGGAGACGTTCAGCTCCTCGGTGATCTGCGCCCGCAGCTCCGGCGACAGCGCGGAGAAGCCCGTCGCGGCCACCAGCGCCCGGGACAGCGGCTGGCGCGTCTTCACGCCCGACTCCGCCCGCGTCGCCCGGCCCAGCTCCACCAGACGGCGGACCAGCAGCATCTGACGCGACAGCTCCGTGTCGACGGCGGAGGCGTCGGCCTCCGGCCAGGTCGCCAGGTGGACCGACTCGGGGGCGTCCGGCGTCACCGGGACCACCATGTCCTGCCAGACCCGCTCGGTGATGAACGGCGTCAGCGGCGCCATCAGACGGGTGACGGTCTCCACGACGTCGTGGAGGGTCCGCAGGGCCGCCTTGTCGCCCTGCCAGAACCGGCGCCGGGAACGCCGTACGTACCAGTTCGACAGGTCGTCGACGAACGCCGAGATCAGCTTGCCGGCGCGCTGGGTGTCGTACGCCTCCATCGCCTCGGTGACCTCGCCGACCAGCGTGTGCAGCTCGGAGAGCAGCCACTGGTCGAGGACCGGGCGGTCGGCGGGGGCCGGGTCCGCGGCGGACGGGGCCCAGCCGGCGGTGCGGGCGTACAGCGCCTGGAAGGCGACCGTGTTCCAGTACGTCAGGAGGGTCTTGCGGACGACCTCCTGGATCGTGCCGTGGCCGACCCGGCGGGCCGCCCACGGGGAGCCGCCGGCCGCCATGAACCAGCGGACCGCGTCCGCGCCGTGCTGGTCCATCAGGGGGATCGGCTGGAGGATGTTGCCCAGGTGCTTGGACATCTTGCGGCCGTCCTCGGCGAGGATGTGGCCGAGGCAGACCACGTTCTCGTACGAGGACTTGTCGAAGACGAGCGTGCCGACCGCCATCAGCGTGTAGAACCACCCACGCGTCTGGTCGATCGCCTCGGAGATGAACTGCGCCGGGAAGCGGCTCTCGAACAGCTCCTTGTTCTTGTACGGGTAACCCCACTGGGCGAACGGCATCGAGCCGGAGTCGTACCAGGCGTCGATCACCTCCGGCACGCGCGTGGCCGTCTTCCCGCAGCCCTCGGCCGGGCAGGTGAAGGTGACGTCGTCGATGTACGGACGGTGCGGGTCCAGCTCCGACTGGTCGGTGCCGGTCAGCGCGGTCAGCTCGGCGCGCGAGCCCACGCACGTGAGGTGGTCGTCCTCGCAGCGCCAGATCGGCAGCGGGGTGCCCCAGTAGCGGCTGCGGGAGAGCGCCCAGTCGATGTTGTTGTTCAGCCAGTCGCCGAACCGGCCGTGCTTGACCGAGTCGGGGAACCAGTTCGTCTTCTCGTTCTCCTGGAGGAGACGGTCCTTGACGGCGGTCGTACGGATGTACCAGGACGGCTGCGCGTAGTAGAGCAGCGCCGTGTGGCAGCGCCAGCAGTGGGGGTAGCTGTGCTCGTACGGGACGTGCCGGAAGAGCAGTCCCCGCGCGTCCAGGTCGGCGGTCAGCGCCTCGTCGGCCTTCTTGAAGAAGACGCCGCCGACCAGCGGCACGTCCTCCTCGAAGGTGCCGTCGGGGCGGACCGGGTTCACGACCGGCAGGTCGTAGGCGCGGCAGACCTTGAGGTCGTCCTCGCCGAAGGCGGGGGACTGGTGGACCAGACCCGTACCGTCCTCGGTCGTGACGTACTCCGCGTTGACCACGTAGTGGGCCTCGGCCGGGAAGTCCACGAGGGAGAAGGGACGCTCGTACGTCCACCGCTCCATCTCGGCGCCGGTGAAGGACTCGCCGGTGGTCACCCAGCCCTCGCCGAGCGCCTTCTCCAGCAGCGGCTGGGCGACGACGAGCCGCTCGTCGCCGTTGGACGCCACGACGTAGGTGACCTCGGGGTGGGCGGCGACCGCCGTGTTGGAGACCAGGGTCCAGGGGGTCGTCGTCCACACCAGGAGCGCCGCCTGGCCGGCGAGCGGTCCGGAGGTCAGCGGGAAGCGGACGAAGACCGAGGGGTCGACGACCGTCTCGTACCCCTGCGCCAGCTCGTGGTCGGACAGGCCGGTGCCGCAGCGTGGGCACCAGGGGGCGACGCGGTGGTCCTGGGTGAGCAGCCCCTTGTCGAAGATCTGCTTGAGCGACCACCAGACGGACTCGATGTACTCGGGGTCCATCGTGCGGTACGCGTCGTCCAGGTCGACCCAGTAACCCATCCGGGTCGTCAGCTCGGCGAAGGCGTCGGTGTGCCGGGTCACGGACTCGCGGCACTTGTCGTTGAACGCGGCGATGCCGTACGACTCGATGTCCTTCTTGCCCGAGAAGCCCAGCTCCTTCTCGACGGCCAGCTCGACCGGCAGGCCGTGGCAGTCCCAGCCGGCCTTGCGGGCCACGTGGTAGCCACGCATGGTCCGGAAGCGGGGGAAGACGTCCTTGAAGACGCGGGCCTCGATGTGGTGGGCGCCGGGCATGCCGTTGGCGGTGGGCGGGCCTTCGTAGAACACCCACTCGGGGCGGCCCTCGGACTGCTCCAGGGTCTTGGCGAAGACCTTGCTCTCGCGCCAGAAATCGAGCACGGCGTGCTCGAGCGCGGGCAGGTCGACCTGGGCGGGCACCTGGCGGTACTGCGACATCGATCTTCCTCCGGCGGACTGTCTCGTTTCCGTCCGGAGGGACGAGAGCGCCGTCGTGCGCGGCTCCCGCGGTACCACCCTCCTTGGCCCCGGGCGTGCGCCCGCGGCCCCCTCATTGGGGTCGCGATGCCGGGTCTACTGGCCGGGGACGGGTCCACGGCGTTCTTCCGGCGGCTCCGGGGTGATGCTTCACATCGGGCTCGCCCCCGGGCTCTCACCGTCCCCGGGTCGCTCATGGCTGCGTACGACGCTACTCGTCCCCATCCAAGCCTTTCGCTGCGGCCAGTGTACGGGCCCGGGGGCGGCGCGGCCGACCGGTTTGCCGTGACCCGAATGGCCACACGGGGTGCCGTGGAGTTCGACCGCCGCCATCCGGGGGAGGGGGCGACGGGATTACCGGGCGGGGAGCTGGGCACAACGGATGCAGGTTCGCCATGCCGGAGGCATGGGCGGAGGGAGAACGGCGGCGTGCCCCGTTGCCGCGGGCCTTGGGCCGATTTATCGTCCCAGCACGATTCGCGAGCAAGATCACAAAATGTGAAGGGGCCGCGACATGGTGGCGAAGAAGACCGCCGCGAAGCAGACCTCGACCGCCGGCGCCGCCGGTGCGGACGGGTCGGCCAAGGGCGTGACCGGCAAGAAGTCGACGGTCGCGAAGAAGGCGGACACGGCGGCCCCGGCACGCAAGACCACGACCGGGACCACGGGCGCGACCAGGTCCGGCGCGGCGTCCGCCTCCACGTCCACGGCGAAGGCCGCCAAGAAGGCGTCCCCCGCTCCGGCGCGGAAGACGGCGGCCGGGAGGACCGCTGCCGCGAAGGCCCCGGCGAAGAAGGCTCCGGCGAAGAAGGCTTCGTCGGAGAAGGCTCCGGCGAAGGAGGCGGCCGCCAGGAAGGCGACCGCGAAGAAGACGACGGCCACCCGGGCCGCGGACGGGGCAACGGCAGCCGCCGGTAAGGCGTCCCCGAAGAAGAGCGCCAAGAGCACGAAGAGCGAGGGGCCCACGCGGACCGCCAGAAAGGCCGCGAAGAAGATCGCGGAGGTGGTCGCGGACAAGGTCACGAAGAAGACCCCGAAGAAGGACCCGGAAAAGGCCCCGGCGAAGGTCCCGAAGAAGGACTCGAAGCAGGGGCCGGAGAAGGTCCCGAAGAAGGACTCGAAGCAGGGGCCGGAGAAGGCCCCGGGGAAGGGCGCGGCCAAGGTCACGGCCAAGGTCGCGAAGAAGCAGGTCCCGGCGAAGAAGACCGCCGCCCGTAAGTCACCGGCCGAGAAGACGGCCGCCGAGACAGCCTCGGCCGAGCAGGCCGCGGTCATGACGAAGGCCGCGTCCGCGGCGCAGGTGGAAGAGACAGGAGCCAGCACGGTGGCAGCGAAGAAGACCGCGGGTGGAGTCATCACGACGGCCGAGGACGAGGCCGCGGTGCCGGCCCCGGCCCGCGCCGGCGACCTCGCCGTACGCCCCGGAGAGGACCCCTGGACGCCCGAAGAGGTCGCCGAGGCCCGCGAGGGACTGGAGAGCGAGGTGCTCAGACTCCGTACCGAGCTGCTCCACTCCCAGCAGGAGCTGACCGGGCTGATGCGGGACTCCGGGGACGGCGCCGGCGACGACCAGGCCGACACCGGCACCAAGAACATCACCCGCGAGCACGAGCTGGCGCTGGCCGCCAACGCCCGCGAGATGCTGGAGCAGACCGAGCACGCCCTGGAGCGGCTCGACGCGGGCACGTACGGCCTCTGCGAGGTCTGCGGCAAGCCGATCGGAAAGGCGCGCATGCAGGCGTTCCCGAGGGCGACGCTCTGTGTCGAGGACAAGCAGAAGCAGGAGCGCCGGGGCTGACCTCCGCGTACCCGGGTGCCGTACCCTCGTGGGCAGTCAGGCACCTAGGTTGAGGGACTCACGTGGCAGAGGCGGAGCGCATCATCGGTACGCCGGATTCAGCAGGGGCCGAGGAGGCAGCGGCACCGGAGGAGCGGCCGAAGGGCAAGCGCAGGATCGTCGCGCTGTTCGTGGTCGCGCTGGTCGCCTACCTCCTCGACCTCGGCAGCAAGATGCTCGTGGTCGCCAAGCTGGAGGGCCACGCGCCGATCGAGGTGGTCGGCGATCTGCTGCAGTTCCACGCGATCCGCAACCCGGGCGCGGCGTTCGGCATGGGCGAGGCCTTCACGATCCTCTTCACCTGCATCGCGGCCGCGGTGATCCTGGTGATCATCCGGCTGGCGCGCAAGCTCTACAGCCTGCCGTGGGCGCTCGCGCTCGGCCTGCTGCTCGGCGGCGCGCTGGGCAACCTCACCGACCGGATCTTCCGGTCGCCCGGCGTCTTCAAGGGCGCGGTCGTGGACTTCATCGCGCCCGCGCACTTCGCCGTCTTCAACCTCGCCGACTCGGCGATCGTCTGCGGCGGCATCCTGATCGTCATCCTCTCGTTCCGAGGTCTGGACCCGGACGGGACCGTCCACAAGGACTGACCGCAGAACCGGGGGCCGTCCGCACAAGGCATACTCGACGGGTGAGTACGAGTCCCGAGATCCGCACGCTGCCCGTTCCCGACGGCCTGGAGGGCGAGCGCGTCGACGCCGCCATCGCCCGTATGTTCGGGTTTTCCCGTACCAAGGCCGCCGAGCTGGCCGCCTCCGGGAAGGTCCAGGTCGACGGCTCCGTCGTCGGCAAGTCCGAGCGGGTCAGCGGTGGCGCGTGGCTCGAGGTCGAGATGCCCGGGGCGCCCGCGCCCGTGCAGATCGTGGCCGAGCCCGTGGAGGGCATGGAGATCATCCACGACGACGACGACATCGTCGTGATCATGAAGCCGGTCGGCGTGGCCGCCCATCCCAGCCCCGGCTGGACCGGCACCACCGTCATCGGCGGCCTCGCCGCCGCCGGGTACCGCATCTCCACCTCCGGCGCCGCCGAGCGCCAGGGGATCGTGCACCGGCTCGACGTCGGCACGTCCGGGCTGATGGTGGTCGCCAAGTCCGAGCGGGCGTACACCCTGCTCAAGGCGCAGTTCAAGGAGCGGGTCGTCGACAAGCGCTACCACGCGCTGGTGCAGGGCCACCCCGATCCGATGAGCGGCACCATCGACGCGCCGATCGGCCGCCACCCCAACCACGACTACAAATGGGCCGTGACCGCCGAGGGCAAGCCTTCGGTGACCCACTACGACCTGATCGAGGCGTTCCGGGCGGCCTCGCTGCTCGACATCAAGCTGGAGACCGGCCGCACGCACCAGATCCGGGTGCACATGTCGGCCCACCGCCACCCCTGCGTCGGCGACCTCACCTACGGCGCGGACCCCACCATGGCCAAGCGTCTCGGCCTGACCCGGCAGTGGCTGCACGCGGTGCGGCTCGGCTTCGAGCACCCCTCGGACGGCCGCTGGGTCGAGTTCGAGAGCACCTACCCGGAGGACCTCCGGGCCGCCCTGGAGAAGATCGCGGCGGAGAGCGCGTGAGCGCCGGATACACCGTCCGCGAGGCCGTCGGACCCGAGGACCGCGAGGCCTGCTTCGCGGTGCGCAGGGAGGTCTTCGTCGGCGAGCAGAACGTCCCGGCGGAGATCGAGTACGACACGTACGACGAGACGGCCGTGCACGTCCTCGCCGTCCGGGAGGACGGCCTGCCGCTGGGCACCGGCCGCCTGCTGTACGGAGCGGACGCGGCCGGCAAGACCGGCGGCGACGCGACCGTGGGCTCCCTCGGGCGGCTCGCCGTCTCCAAGGCGGCGCGCGGCCTCGGCGTCGGCGCGGCGCTGGTCCGGGCGATCGAGGACGCGGCGCGCGAGCGCGGCCTGAGCGCCGTCGACCTGCACGCCCAGACCCACGCCCTCGGCTTCTACGAACGGCTCGGCTACGCCGCGTACGGCCCCGAGTTCCCGGACGCGGGCATCCCGCACCGGGCCATGCGCCGCGTCCTCCAGGGCGACGCCTGACCGACCGGCCCGGGGCGCTTGACCGACGGCGCCCGGGCGGCCGGTCCCGGGGAGTTTCGGCGGGGGCCGCGGCGACCGGGGGCGTGAGCGGCCGCGGGCCGTGTGAGCGGCGCCGCACGTCGGTTTGTCCGGATCCGTGCCCGGGCGTGGCAGGGTTGGAGCCCGATCATCGACCGCGCCGCGAGGCCGGAAGGGCGCACCCGTGGACCAATTGGCCCTGCTGTTCCTGTTGTTGCTCGGGGCTCTGCTCACCGTGCCGCTCGGGGAGCGGCTCGGGCTGCCGGCCCCGGTCCTCATGACCCTGATCGGGATCGTCCTCGCCTTCGTGCCGTTCGTACCGAACGTCGAGATCCCGCCCGACTACATCCTTCCGCTCGTCCTCCCGCCGCTGCTCTACGCCTCGGTGCAGCGCACCTCCTGGCGGCAGTTCGCCGCCAACCGGCGGCCCATCTTCCTGCTCGCCGTCGCGCTGGTCTTCGTCACCACGGCCGCCGTCGCCGCCGTGGCCGACGCGCTCGTCCCCGCGCTGCCCCTCGCCGCCGCCGTCGCCCTCGGCGCGCTCGTCGCACCGCCCGACCCGGTCGCCGCGACGGCCGTCGCCGGCTCGCTCGGGCTGCCCCGCCGCCTCGTCTCCATCCTGGAGGGCGAGGGACTCTTCAACGACGTCACCGCGATCGTGCTCTACCACGTCGCCATCGGCGCGGCCGTCAGCGGAACGTTCTCCTGGCCGGGCGCCGGCGCCGAGCTGGTCCTCTCCGCCGTGGTGGCCATCGCCGTCGGCCTGGCCCTCGGCTGGCTCGCCAACAGGCTCATCGGCGTCCTCGGCGAGGCCACCCTGCAGACCGGCCTCACCCTGCTGGTGCCCTTCGTCGCCTACGTCCTCGCCGAGGAGCTGCACGGCTCCGGCGTCCTGGCCGTCCTCGTCGTCGCCCTCTTCCTCGCCGAGCACGCCGTCGACGCCGACGACGTGATGGGCCGGCTCGCCGGGCAGACGTTCTGGCAGATCGTCGACACCCTCGTCACCGGGATCGCCTTCGGGTTGATCGGCCTCGAACTCCACCACGTCTTCGGCACCGCCGACGCCCGGATCGGCGAGATGCTCGGCTGGGGCGCCGTCGTGGTCGCCGTGGTCGTCGGCGTCCGCCTGGTGTGGCTGCTGCCCGCCACCTGGCTGGCGAAGAAGCTCCACTCCTTCCGGGACTACGACGAGGAGATCCCGGTGAGCTGGCGCGAGACGGTCGTCATGTGGTGGTCCGGGATGCGCGGGGTGGCCTCCGTGGCGCTGGCGCTCGCCATCCCGCTGCGGACGGACGACGGAGCGCCGTTCCCCGGCCGGGAGGAGATCATCTTCATCGCCTTCTGTGTGATCATCGCCACCCTCGTCGTCCAGGGCCTCACCCTGCCCTGGCTGGTCAAGCGGCTCGGCGTGCGCGCCGACGCGGACGCCGAGCGGGCCCTCGAACGCGAGCTGGCCACGCGCGCGGCGAAGGCGGCCAAGCGCCGGCTGAGGGAGATCCAGGACGTGGAGGAGCTGCCCGAGGAGGTGCAGGAGCGGCTGCTGCGCGGGGCGTTCGACATCGGCGCGCGGATCAGCCCGGACATGCTGGACGAGGAGCGGCGGGCGGCCTTCGCCGAGCGGGCCGAGCGGGTCAAGCTGGTGCAGCGCCTCCAGCGGGAGATGATGTCGGCCGCCCGGCACGAGGTGCTGTCGGCGCGCAGCGAGCCGGGCGCCGATCCCGAGGTGGTGGACCGGGTGCTGCGCCACCTGGACGTCCGCAGCATGCGCTGACCGGGGCGGGCGCCGGGGCCGGGGGGCGAGGGCAGGCGATGGGGCGGGGCGGCCACCCGAAGGACCGTGCCCCGCCCCCGGCCGGCCGTTCAGCCGTCCCTTGCCGGCAGCTCAGCCGCGCCCGGTGCGGACCGGTTCGTCGGCGCCCTTCTGGTACGCGTCCGCGTTGTTGCTGTGCACCTCCGAGGGCCGCGGCGGCGGAGCGTCCTGGCGCCGTCCGTTCCGCGGCGCAGGGACGGCGTCGGCCACCGAGATCCGGGGCAGGGCGTGCGGGTGCTCCTCGGTCAGCCAGGCGAGGAGCTGCTCCCGTACGGTGCACCGGACGGTCCACACGTCGTCCGCGTCCTTCGCCGTCACCACGGCCCGAACCTGGATGGTGCTGGGGGTGGTGTCCGTCACGGCGAGGCTCCAGTCGCGGCCGTCCCAGGCCGGGCTCTCCGCCAGGATCTCCTTGAGCTTGTCGCGCATGGCCGGCACCGGGGCGCTGTGGTCCAGGTGGAAGAAGACCGTGCCGGTCATCTGGGCGCCGCCGCGGGACCAGTTCTCGAAGGGCTTGCTGGTGAAGTACGACACGGGCATCGTGATCCGGCGCTCGTCCCAGGTCCGCACCGCGAGGAAGGTCAGCGTGACCTCCTCCACGACGCCCCACTCGCCGTCCACCACCACCGTGTCACCGATCCGGACCATGTCGCCGAAGGCGATCTGGAAGCCGGCGAAGAGGTTGCCGAGCGTGCTCTGGGCGGCGATGCCCGCCACGATGCCGATGATGCCGGCGGAGGCCAGCATCGACGTGCCGATCGTGCGCAGGGCGGGGAAGGTCAGCAGCATGGCCGCCACGGCGACGACGGCCACGACCGCGGTCACGATCCGCATGATGAGGGTGACCTGGGTGCGGACCCGGCGGACCCGGGCCGCGTCGCGGCTGGTGGAGGCGTACCGCGCGAAGGTCGACTCGACGACGGCCGACGCGATCATGGTGACCAGCCAGGCGCCGGCGCCGATCAGGATCAGGGACAGGACCTGGCCGATCCCCGCCTCGTGCTCCTGGACGGGGCCCCATCGGGTCTCCCGGTAGGTGCCGCGCAGCACGGCCGTCAGCATCACGGCCTGGAGCGGCACCCGGCAGCGCCGGAGCAGCCCCCACAGGGGAGTGTCCGGGTGCCGTACGTCGGCTCGGCGGAGCAGCAGGTCGGCCAGCCAGACGACGAGCAGTGTGAGCAGGACCGATCCTCCGAGGACCAGCAAGGGGCGCACCAGGTTCTCCCTCTCCTCCGTGGGTTTCCGAGGCGTCGACGTGTCTCGGGCTCGACGGGCCCGGCTGGCAGGATGGAACGCATGGACATCATGCTTTTCCATTCGGCCTACGGTCTGCGCCCCGCTGTGGAGGCCGCGGCCGAGCGGCTCAGGGCCGCCGGGCACCAGGTTCGCGTGCCCGACCTCTTCGAGGGCCAAACCGCCGAGTCCGTGCAGGAGGGAACGGAGCTCAAGGACAAGATCGGCAAGGAGGAGCTGCTGAAGCGCGCGGTCCTCGCCGCGGCGCCGTACTCGGACCGGGGTCTGGTCTACGCCGGCTTCTCCTTCGGGGCGTCGGTCGCGCAGACCCTCGCGCTGGGCGACGACAAGGCGCGCGGGCTGCTGATGCTCCACGGCACCTCGGACATCGCGCCGAACGCGGCCGTCGACGACCTGCCCGTCCAGCTCCACCTGGCCGACCCCGACCCGTTCGAGCCGCACGACTGGCTGACGTCGTGGTACCTGACGATGCGCCGGATCGGGGCGGACGTGGAGGTCTACCGCTATCCGGGCGCCGGGCACCTCTACACCGATCCGGAGCTGCCGGACTTCGACGAGGCGGCGGCCGAGCGGACCTGGTCGGTCGCCCTGGCCTTCCTCGACGGCCTCGCGGACGGCTGAAGGGCGCGGCGGGGGGCTCTCCCGCCGCGCCCTCGTCGGCGCGTCTCCTCGGCACGCTCACCTCGGCGCGCGCCGACCCTCACAGAGGTCAGCCGGCGCGGTACGCCGTCCAGGCGTTGGTCATCCGCGTGACCTGGCCCGCAGTGAACTGGTACATGCAGGCGTCGTACGTGTAGTCCATGAAGTTGTGGATCGGGTCCGCGCCCGCCTTGGACGCGCAGCTGTCGCGGCCGGTCGGGCACTCGTAGGCCGGGCTCTTCTCGGCCGGGGTGTCGCTCACCGAGTCGCCTGCGCCGTTGCAGCCGCCCTGGAACGTGTGGTAGAGCCCCAGCCAGTGGCCGACCTCGTGGGTGGCGGTGTCGCCCTGGTTGTAGTTGGCGGCGGAGCCGCCCGGCAGCGAGGAGTCGAGGACGACGACACCGTCCATGGACGGGCTGGAGGCGTACGAGGACGGGAAGGTCGCCCAGCCGAGCAGGCCGCCGCTGAGCTTGGCGGTGTAGAAGTTCAGCGCGCCCGCGCCGCCCTTGCGGAGGGTCTGCTTCATCTGCCGCTCGGCGGTGGAGCCCGAGGCGAGGTTGTACCAGGACGCGTTGTCCGTGTAGTCGGTCGAGGCGAGGGTGAACCGGAAGTTGGAGTTCACGTTGCCGGTGCCCTGGCCGCCGTAGGCCGCGTTCAGGACCGACATCTGCTTGCCGATGTCGGTGGCGGTGAGCTTGCCCGTGGTGCCGCTGTGGATGACGTGGAAGTAGACGGGGATGTCCACGACGGCGGCGGTCGCCCGCATGCCCTGCGAACGGGCCGACTCCAGTCTCTTCTTCAGGTCCGCGTCCATGGCCTTGGCCTGGGCGGCGGAGACCTCGTTGGGCTCCGCGGCGTGGGCGGTGGCGCCGCGGGACTTACGGGCGCTGGAGAGGGCGTCCGTACCGTCCGCGCAGTCCTCGGCGGAGAGGGAGGCGGCGGAGGTGGTGGGGGTGGGGGCCGCCGAGGGGGCGGAGAGGGGAGCCAGGGCAAGGGTTCCGGCCATCACGGCGGTGCCGAGCATGCGACGGGACATACGCGGCGATATACGCACAAGAGCACGCACAGGTGTCTCCTCGTGGGGGTTGTGGAGAGGCAATTCCTCGCCACCGCGGGGAGATTACGGGTCCCTGTCAGACGTTGTTGAGCATTGATCAAGCCCAATCATCCGTGCGGCAAATCGGGGCATCGGGAAGAAAGACTTTCGTCGTTTCCGCAGTTTGAGACGGCGACGTAACGAAAGAGACGACAGAGGCGGGTGGTGTGTCCGGATTCGATCACCCGAACGCACCACCCGCCGTAGCGATGTGAGCTTCTGTTAACAGGAGGGATCATGGCTGAAAATCAGCCATGAAGTCATCTCATCAGACCGGCTGGTACACCCGCTCGACACGCTGCGTTCCGTTCCGCGTCCGGTACGACCGTGCCCAGGAGGCCGTCGCGTCCGGCCGCGCCTTGTCGGAGACCGTGTAGTAGTCCATCTGCGAGCGCTCGGCGGTCACGTCGAGCACGCCGTAGCCGTGGTGGTCCATGTCCACCCACTTCACATGGCGGTTGGCGGCCTTGATCGCCCCCGCCGCCACCACGGAGACCGTGCCGGGCGCCACATGGAGCAGGTCGTCGATGTTGTCCGAGGTGACCGAGGTGACCACGAACTCCGTCGCGGCCGACGTGGAGAGCGGGTACGTCGCCGCCTTCACCGGCACGTCGTTGGCCCACGCCATGTGGATGTCACCGGTCAGGAAGACCGTGTTCCGGATCGACCGCCCGGTCAGATGGGCCAGCAGCTCCTTGCGGTCGTCCGTGTAGCCGTCCCACTGGTCGACGTTGACCGCGAGCCCTTCCTTCGGCAGGCCGAGCAGTTCGGCCAGCGGGCCGAGGAGATGGGCCGGAACGGAACCGAAGGCGACGGGCGAGATCATCACCGAGGTGCCGACCAGCTTCCAGGTGGCGTCCGAACCCGCCAGCCCGGCCTTCAGCCAGTCCAGTTGGGCGCGGCCGGTGAGCGTGCGCTCCGGGTCGTCGACCGAGCCGCTGCCGATCGAGGCCTGCTGGGAGCGGAACGAGCGCAGGTCGAGCAGGTGCAGGTCGGCCAGCTTGCCGAAGCGCAGGCGCCGGTAGACCGTGCCCTCCGTGGAGGCCCGGACCGGCATCCACTCGAAGTACGCCTGCTTCGCGGCGGCCACCCGGGCCGCCCACCCGCCCTCGGCGCCCGGCGTGTGGTTCTCCGCGCCGCCGGCCCAGGCGTCGTTGGCGACCTCGTGGTCGTCCCAGATCGCGATCACCGGGTGGGCGGCGTGCAGGGCCTGGAGGTCGGGGTCCGTCTTGTACGTCGCGTGCCGGGTGCGGTAGTCCGCCAGCGAGACGATCTCGTGCTTCGGCTCGTGGTGCCGGACGGAGTAGGCGGCGTCCGGGTAGGCGCCGGCCGCGTACTCGTAGATGTAGTCGCCGAGGTGCAGGACCGCGTCCAGGTCCGCGCGGGCCGCGAGGTGGCGGTACGCGGAGAAGTAGCCGGACTCCCAGTTGGCGCAGGAGACCACGCCGAAGCGGACCCCGTCCGTGGAGGCGTCGGCGGGGGCGGTGGTGCGCGTCCGGCCGACCGGGGAGACGGTCTCGCCGGCCGTGAACCGGAACCAGTAGGTGGTCGCCGGGCGCAGACCCCGGACGTCCGCCTTGACCGTGTGGTCGGAGGCGGCCCGGGCGGTGGTGGTGCCCCGGGCCACGGTCCGCCCGAAGGCCCGGTCCTCGGCGACCTCCCAGCCGACCGTGACATCGGGGCCCTTGAGGGAGCCGGGGACGGCGTCGGGGGAGGGGGTCACACGGGTCCAGAGCAGGACGCCGTCGGGCAGGGGGTCGCCGGAGGCGACGCCGTGGAGGAAGACAGGGGCCTCGGAGGCCGCGAGCGCGGGGGAGGCGGTGCCCACCAGCGCCGGTGCGGCGACGGCCGTGACGGCGGCGGCTTTCACGACCGTACGGCGGGTGGGGGCGGAGGATATGAAACGACTGGTCACGGGCAGTCAGATTACTGACCGGTACGACGAACAGGCAGGCGAAAACCGGAAAGTTCGCCTGCCTGTCGGCTGGTTGTCGTGCACGCGAGGAGAAGACCGCCCCGGAAGCCGCCCCGACGGGGGCGGCCCTCGCCTTCGCGTCGCTAGCCCTTCAGCGCGGGGGTCAGCGCCGCGTTGAACTCGTCGACCGTCAGCGGCGGGTTCTTGCCGCCCTCGACGGTCAGCGTCTTGCCGTCCATCTTCAGCGTCGGGGTGCCCGTGACCCCGCTCGCGTCGAACGCCGCCGACATCTTCATCGCCCAGGCGTCGAAGGTGCCGTCCTCCACGTTCTTCTTGAACTGGGCGTTGCCCTTCAGGGCCGGCACCGAGTCGGCGATCTCCAGGAGGTAGGAGTCCTTGGCGAACTTGTCCTGGGTCTCCTCCGGGTGGAACTTCGTGGAGTAGAGCGCCGCCTTGAACTTCATGAACGCCTCGGGGCTCACGTCGAGCGCCGCCCCCAGGGCCGACAGGGCGTTCTTCGAGCCCTCGCCCGAAGCGGCGTTGTCGATGAACGTCGCGCCTATGTACTTGATCTTGTACTTGCCGTCCGTGACGTCCTTGTCGACCGTCGGGCCGACCTGCTGCTCGAACGTCGCGCAGACCGGGCAGCGCGAGTCCTCGTAGAGCTCCAGCGTCTTGGTCGCCTCCGGCTTGCCGATGACGACGGTCGTGCCGTTCGTGCCCTCGGTGTTCTTGGGCGCGGTGATGTTCGTGGCCTTCGCCGCCGCCTCCCACTCGCCGGGCTTGTTGGACTGCACGACGATGTAGCCGGCGCCGCCGGCGACGGCCAGCACGCCGACCGCCGTCAGAGCCACGACCACCTGGCGGCGGGTCTTCTCCTTCTTCGCCTGGCGCTCGCGCTCGACGCGGAGCCGCTCGCGGGCGGCTGCCTTGTTGGCCTGGCTGTTGCGTGAACTCATGATCGTGATCTCCGTGGGAGGTGAAAGAGGAACGGGACGGACGTGCTCAGGCGAGTGCGAAGCCCGAACACGGCGGTCCACGCCGTCCCACGGAGTGCACGAGCAGCCGGGTGCGCGAGCGGCGCGGCGCCGGCGCACGGCGCCCGCCGGGTCCCGGAGCCGGGCGGGCCGCGCCGCCCAGCGCCGCCACCAGGAGCAGCGGCCGGAACGCGAAGGCCGCCACCGCCCGGACGATCCCGGCCAGCGCCCGCTCGCCGTGCCGCAGCCAGGCGGCCGCGAACAGACCCACCGACACGTGCGCGACGAGCAGCAGCCACGGCAGCGCGGGGTGCGGCGAGTGCAGCACGGCGGCCAGGCTCCCGCTCTCGGGGGCAGCCACCCCCGGCAGCGGGGTGCCCACGGCGCCGCCGCAGAGCACGTCCACGCCCACCGCCCGCAGCGAACCGGCGACCGGGCCGCCGGCGGGGCCGTAACAGAGCGTCTGGCCCGCGGTGAAGACCGTGTCGGCCGCCAGCTCCAGCGGGACCAGCAGCCCGGCGATCGGCCCGAAGCCGCGCTCGCGGCCCGCCAGCGCGTACGCCACGGCGAAGACGCCGGCCGCGAGCAGACCGACGGTCAGCAGCGGCAGCGGGACCCGGGACAGCAGCACGTGCGAGCCGGCGGACAGCGTCACGACCAGTGCCGTGAAGAGCGCCGCCCGCAGCCCCCTGAGCCGCGTCCCTGATATGTCCATAGCCTGGAGAGTGTGCCATGCCCTTCCGTAAGAGCCTCCTAAGGGCTCCCTGTGAAAGGGCTCAGAGGCCCGGGATCCGGCCGTTGCGGAAGAGGTCGACGAAGGTCTGGTGGTCGGCACGCGCGCGTGCGCCGTACCCGTGGGCGAAGTCCACCAGCAGCTCCGCGAAGCCGTCCTCGTCGGCCGCGATCGCCGCGTCGATGGCCCGCTCCGTGGAGAACGGCACCAGCGAGTGGCCGCTGGAGTCGTCCGCCGCCGCGTGCATCGTCGCCGTCGCCCGGCCGAGGTCGGCGACGGTCGCCGCGATTTCTTCCAGGTCGTCGATGTCCGACCAGTCCAGGTCCACCGCGTACGGCGAGACCTCCGCGACCAGCTGCCCCGACCCGTCCAGCTCCGTCCAGCCCAGCCACGGGTCGGCGTGCGCCTGCAGCGCCCGCTGCGAGATCACCGTGCGGTGCCCCTCGTGCTGGAAGTACTCCCGGACCGCCGCGTCCGTGACATGGCGCGAAACCGCCGGTGTCTGCGCCTGCTTCATATAGATCACGACGTCGTTCTCGAGCGCGTCGCTGTTGCCCTCCAGCAGGATGTTGTACGAGGGGAGGCCGGCCGAGCCGATCCCGATCCCGCGCCGCCCCACGACGTCCTTGACCCGGTACGAGTCGGGCCGGGCCAGGCTCGACTCCGGCAGGGTCTCCAGATAGCCGTCGAAGGCGGCCAGGACCTTGTAGCGGGAGGCGGCGTCCAGCTCGACGGCGCCCGCCCCCGAGGAGAAGCGGCGCTCGAAGTCGCGGATCTCGGTCATCGAGTCCAGCAGCCCGAACCTGGTCATGCCGCGGGCGTCCCGCAGGACGTCCAGGAGCGCCCCCTCGGCCGTGTCGAGGGTGAACGGCGGCACCTCGTCGTCCATGGCGCCGGTCGCCAGGGCGCGGATCCGCTCCCGGTAGGCGGCGGCGTAGATCCGCACCAGCTCGGTGATCTGCTCGTCGCTGAGCGCCTTGGCGTAGCCGATCAGGGCCAGGGAGGCGGAGAGCCGCTTGAGGTCCCAGGTGAAGGGGCCGACGTACGCCTCGTCGAAGTCGTTGACGTTGAAGATCAGCCGGCCCGTGGCGTCCATGTACGTGCCGAAGTTCTCCGCGTGCAGATCGCCGTGGATCCACACCCGGCCGGTCCGCTCGTCCACGTACGGACCGCCGTGCCGCTCCTCCTCCAGGTCGGCGTAGAACAGGCTCGCGGTGCCGCGGTAGAACGCGAAGGCGGAGCCGGCCATCTTCCGGAACTTGACCCGGAAGGCGGCCGGGTCGGCGGCGAGGAGCTCACCGAAGGCGGTGTCGAAGACGGCGAGGATCTGCTCACCGCGCTGGGCCTCGGTGAGCTGGGGGACCGACATCGAGGGTGCCTCCTGGTGCAAGACTGTTCGGACAAACGGGACAGGTGTTCCCTGTCTCTCAACGCGCGACGGTACCCCCGAGTGCCCGCCCGCCCGCCACCCGACCGCCACCCCTCGGCGAGCGGCTCGGCCCCCGCAGTATCCCGCCGATGTCAGTCCGGAGAAGTAGACTTCCACGCTGTTCCCCCAAAGCGGGGGTCCGGGGGTCGCGCCCCCTGAAAGACCGCAGCCCGGAGGCTCCCCACCGTGACCAAGCCGCCCTTCACGCACCTCCACGTCCACACCCAGTACTCCCTGCTGGACGGTGCCGCGCGGCTCAAGGACATGTTCGACGCGTGCAACGAGATGGGCATGACCCATATCGCCATGTCGGACCACGGCAACCTCCACGGGGCCTACGACTTCTTCCACACCGCGAAGAAGGCCGGCGTGACGCCGATCATCGGCATCGAGGCGTACGTCGCCCCCGAGTCCCGGCGGAACAAGCGGAAGGTCCTGTGGGGCCAGCCGCACCAGAAGCGGGACGACGTCTCCGGCTCCGGCGGCTACACCCACAAGACGATCTGGGCGGCGAACGCCACCGGACTGCACAACCTCTTCAAGCTCTCCTCCGACGCCTATGCGGAGGGCTGGCTCCAGAAGTGGCCCCGGATGGACAAGGAGACCATCTCCCAGTGGTCCGAGGGCCTCATCGCCTCCACCGGCTGCCCCTCCGGCGAGCTGCAGACCCGGCTGCGCCTCGGCCAGTTCGACGAGGCCCTGAAGTCGGCCTCCGAGTACCAGGACATCTTCGGCAAGGAGCGGTACTTCCTGGAGCTGATGGATCACGGCATCGAGATCGAGCGCCGGGTCCGCGACGGGCTCCTGGAGATCGGCAAGAAGCTCGGCATCCCGCCGCTGGTCACCAACGACTCGCACTACACCTACGCGCACGAGGCCACCGCCCACGACGCGCTGCTGTGCA
The DNA here is from genome assembly GCF_055587165.1 of Streptomyces sp. NPDC048353. Classification (NCBI taxonomy): domain Bacteria; kingdom Bacillati; phylum Actinomycetota; class Actinomycetes; order Kitasatosporales; family Streptomycetaceae; genus Streptomyces; species Streptomyces sp. NPDC048353. The sequence goes on from NZ_JBVJGU010000001.1 coordinate 1,005,335, forward strand.
TCCAGACCGGCAAGAACCTCTCCGACCCGGACCGCTTCAAGTTCGACGGCACCGGCTACTACCTCAAGTCCACGGACGAGATGTACGCCGTCGACTCCTCGGACGCCTGGCAGGAGGGCTGCCGCAACACCCTTCTCGTCGCCGAGCAGGTCTCCACCGACGGCATGTTCGTCGAGAAGAACCTCATGCCGAAGTTCGACATCCCCGAGGGCTACACCGAGGTCTCCTGGTTCCGCGAGGAGACCATGCGCGGCATGCACCGCCGCTTCCCGGACGGCATCCCGGACGACCGCATGAAGCAGGTCGAGTACGAGATGGACACCATCATCTCGATGGGCTTCCCCGGCTACTTCCTCGTCGTCGCCGACTTCATCATGTGGGCGAAGAAGCAGGGCATCGCCGTCGGCCCCGGCCGCGGCTCCGCGGCCGGCTCGATCGTTGCCTACGCCATGGGCATCACCGACCTCGACCCGATTCCGCACGGACTGATCTTCGAGCGCTTCCTCAACCCCGAGCGCGTCTCGATGCCCGATGTCGACATCGACTTCGACGAGCGTCGGCGCGTCGAGGTGATCCGGTACGTGACGGAGAAGTACGGCTCCGACAAGGTCGCCATGATCGGCACGTACGGCAAGATCAAGGCGAAGAACGCCATCAAGGACTCGGCCCGTGTCCTCGGCTACCCGTACGCCATGGGTGACCGGCTCACCAAGGCGATGCCCGCCGACGTCCTCGGCAAGGGCATCGATCTCAACGGCATCACCGACCCCTCGCACCCGCGCTACAGCGAGGCGGGCGAGATCCGGGCGATGTACGAGAACGAGCCCGACGTGAAGAAGGTCATCGACACCGCCAAGGGCGTGGAGGGCCTCGTCCGGCAGATGGGTGTGCACGCGGCCGGCGTGATCATGTCCAGCGAGCCGATCGTCGACCACGCCCCGATCTGGGTGCGGCACACCGACGGCGTCACCATCACGCAGTGGGACTACCCCCAGTGCGAGTCGCTCGGCCTGCTGAAGATGGACTTCCTGGGCCTGCGGAACCTGACCATCATGGACGACGCCGTCAAGATGGTGAAGGCCAACAAGGGGCTCGACCTCGACCTCCTCGCCCTGCCGCTGGACGACCCGAAGACCTTCGAACTCCTCCAGCGCGGTGACACCCTCGGCGTCTTCCAGTTCGACGGCGGCCCCATGCGCTCGCTGCTGCGGCTGATGAAGCCCGACAACTTCGAAGACATCTCCGCCGTGTCCGCCCTGTACCGGCCGGGCCCGATGGGCATGAACTCGCACACGAACTACGCCCTGCGCAAGAACAAGCAGCAGGAGATCACCCCGATCCACCCCGAGCTGGAGAAGCCGCTCGAAGAGGTGCTCGCGGTCACCTACGGCCTGATCGTCTACCAGGAGCAGGTGCAGAAGGCCGCCCAGATCATCGCCGGGTACTCCCTCGGCGAGGCCGACATCCTCCGCCGCGTGATGGGCAAGAAGAAGCCCGAGGAGCTGGCGAAGAACTTCGTCCTCTTCCAGAAGGGCGCCCGGGAGAAGGGCTACAGCGACGAGGCCATCCAGGCCCTGTGGGACGTCCTGGTCCCCTTCGCCGGCTACGCCTTCAACAAGGCGCACTCCGCCGCGTACGGCCTGGTCTCCTACTGGACGGCGTACCTCAAGGCCAACTACCCGGCCGAGTACATGGCCGGTCTGCTGACCTCGGTCAAGGACGACAAGGACAAGTCCGCGGTCTATCTGAACGAGTGCCGCCGCATGGGCATCAAGGTGCTGCCGCCGAACGTCAACGAGTCCGAGTCGAACTTCGCCGCCCAGGGCGACGACGTGATCCTCTTCGGTCTCTCCGCCGTCCGCAACGTCGGCACCAACGTCGTCGAGTCGATCATCAAGTCGCGCAAGGCCAAGGGGAAGTACTCCACGTTCCCCGACTTCCTCGACAAGGTCGAGGCGGTCGTCTGCAACAAGCGGACCATCGAGTCGCTGATCAAGGCCGGCGCCTTCGACGAGATGGGCCACACCCGCAAGGGCCTGGTCGCCCACCACGAGCCGATGATCGACAACGTGGTCGCGGTCAAGCGCAAGGAGGCCGAGGGACAGTTCGACCTCTTCGGCGGCATGGGCGACGACGCCGGTGACGAGCCCGGCTTCGGCCTCGACGTCGAGTTCTCCGACGTCGAGTGGGAGAAGTCCTACCTCCTCGCCCAGGAGCGCGAGATGCTCGGCCTCTACGTCTCCGACCACCCGCTCTTCGGCCTGGAGCACGTCCTCTCCGACAAGACGGACGCCGGGATCTCCCAGCTGACCGGCGGCGAGCACGGCGACGGCGCGGTCGTCACCATCGGCGGCATCATCTCCGGCCTCCAGCGCAAGATGACCAAGCAGGGCAACGCCTGGGCCATCGCCACCGTCGAGGACCTGGCCGGCTCCATCGAGTGCATGTTCTTCCCGGCCACCTACCAGCTGGTCTCCACCCAGCTCGTCGAGGACACCGTCGTCTTCGTCAAGGGCCGCCTCGACAAGCGCGAGGACATCCCGCGGCTCGTCGCCATGGAGCTGATGGTCCCCGACCTGTCGAACGCCGGGACCAACGCCCCCGTCATCCTCACCATCCCCACGGTGAAGGTCACCCCGCCCATGATCAGCAGGCTCGGCGAGATCCTCGGCCACCACAAGGGCAACACCGAGGTGCGGATCAAGCTCCAGGGCCCGCGGAAGACCACCGTGCTCCGGCTCGACCGGCACCGGGTCCAGCCCGACCCCGCGCTCTTCGGCGACCTGAAGGTGCTGCTCGGCCCGTCCTGCCTGGCCGGATAAGGCCCGCGGCCACGCGGAAGGGGCGCGCCCGTCGTCACGGGCGCGCCCCTTGCCGCGTACCGGCGCGGAAGATCAGTTGTGGCCGAAGCGCTTCTGCCGGCCCTTGCGGGCCATGTCGCCCGGCGTGACCTGGGCGGCGCGCTGCTCGGCCTGCGACTCCATCGCCGACTGCTGCGCCTGCTGGGTGCCGCGCTCGGCCGGCGACTGCTTCTGCGAACGGTTCTGGTTCTTGTTCTTGGCCATGGTGATGCCTCCTCGGGGGAATCTCGGGGCCAGGACCGCTGCCAGACTCACATACGGCACGAACCGCCGCACTTTGGATCATTACGGACGGTGAGGGCACCCGGCGGGCCGGATCCGCCACGCCGATGATCCAGTTCCGGCCGTCAACCTCCCGGCCGTCGGGCAGACTCGAAGGAAATCCGAAGCAACTTCCGATCCCGAGGTTCCCGAAAGAGGGTGGAACACGTGGACCGCTGCGTCGTTCTGGTGGACGCCGGCTATCTGCTGGGCGCCGCCGCGAGCCTTCTCGCCGGGGAACCGGCCCGCTCCCGGATCACCGTCGACCACGCCGCCCTGATCCAGGGCCTGCGGGACCGGGCCGAGGCCGACACCGAACAGCCCCTGCTCCGCATCTACTGGTTCGACGGCGCACCCGACCGCGTCCCCCAGCCCGAACACCGCCGGCTGCGCGTGATGCCCCGGGTGACCGTCCGGCTGGGCGCCCTGACCCGCAGCGACGGCCGCTGGGCCCAGAAGGGCGTCGACGCGGCCATGCACGCCGAGCTCACCGAACTGGCCAGAAACCGCGCCTGCTCCGACGTGGTCCTGGTCACCGGCGACGGCGACCTCCTGCCCGGCCTCATGTCCGCCAAGGAGCACGGCGTCGCCGTGCACCTCTGGGCCGTCCAGGCCGCCGACGGCGACTACAACCAGTCCGAGGACCTCGTCGCCGAAGCCGACGAACGCCGGGTCCTCGACCGCGCCTGGATCACCCGCGCCGTCCGCGCCAAGGACCTCACCGGCATCTGCGCGCCCCCGCCGGTCCCGCGCCCCGAGATCGCCGCCATCCTCTCCGCCCCGCTGCCCGAGTCGGCGCTCGCCGCCTCCGCCGAACGGGCCGCCGAGGCCGCCGAGGCCTCCCGCGGACAGAACGGAACGCCCGCCCCCGCGCCCGCCGCCCCCTCCTCGAACGGATCGGCGCCCGGCGTCCCCGCCCCCGCCACCGGCAAGGCCGGCGTCCCCACGCCCAAGGACCTCGCCGGACTGCGAGGACCTGGGACCCCCGCCCACCCCCACGCGCACCACGCCCACGTCCACCCGGCCAACGCCACCCTGCGCTGGTCCTCCGACAAGGGGTGGATCGAGCGCCCCGGCGGCCCCCTCGGCGAACCGGCCGAGACCGCATCGCTGCCCACCCTCGCCCAGCTCACCAGCGCCGAGCAGCGCTGGGCCGACCGCGAGGAGGACATCACCACCGTCGGCGGCGACCCGTTCGAGGTGGGGCAGGTCTTCGCCCGCCGCTGGATGGAACGGCTCCCCGAGCAGAGCCACGTCCAGCGGCTCTCCACGATGTATCCGCGCATCCCGCACCGCATCGACGGCGAACTCCTCCGGTACGCGGCACGGTTCGGCCTCCTCGCCCACAAGGACGACCAGATCGACGAGCACGACCGCTATGCCATCCGGGCCGGGTTCTGGCGCGAGATCGACGTCCGGGCCGCCGCGGAACACGCCCCCGCGGGGGAGTAGGGCCGCGGACCCCGTAGGCTCATCCCTCGTGAGTACGGTGTGCGTGGTGCGGGATCTGGTCAAGACGTACCCCGCCGCGCGCGGCAGGCGAGGGACCCCCGCGACGCCCGAGGTGCGCGCCACCGACGGCATCAGCCTGGATGTGGGCGGCGGCGAGATCTTCGGCCTGCTCGGACCCAACGGCGCCGGCAAGTCCACCCTCGTCCGCCAGCTGACCGGTCTGATGCGCCCCGACTCCGGCTCGGTCGAGCTGCTCGGCCACGACCTCGTCCGCCACCCGGAACGCGCCGCGCGGCTGCTCGCCTATCTCGGCCAGGAGTCCACCGCGCTCGACGAGCTGACGGTCGCCCTCGCCGCCGAGACCACCGGCCGGCTGCGCGGACTGACCGCCCGGGACGCGCGCGCCGCCCGCGACGCCGTCCTGGAGGAGCTCGGTCTCGGCGAGCTGGCCGGGCGGCCCCTGAAGAAGCTCTCCGGCGGGCAGCGGCGGCTCGCCTGCGTTGCCGCCGCCCTGATCGGGCAGCGGCCGGTCCTCGTCCTCGACGAGCCGACCACCGGCATGGACCCGGTCGCCCGCCGGGCCGTCTGGGCCGCCGTCGACCGGCGCCGCGCCGAACACGGCACGACGGTGCTGCTCGTCACCCACAACGTCATCGAGGCCGAGACCGTCCTGGACCGGGTCGCCGTCCTCGAACGCGGCCGGGTCATCGCCTGCGACACCCCGGCCGGGCTCAAGGAGCGCGTCGCGGGCGAGGTGCGGGTCGATCTGGTCTGGCGCGAGCGCGCCCCGCTGGACGTCCCCGAGGTGGCCGCGCTGCGGACCTCCGCGCAGGAGTCCGGCAGGCGCTGGACCCTGCGGCTCGCACCGGACGAGGCCCGGGCGGCGGTCGCCGCCGTCACCGGCGGGGCGGCCTTCGCGGCGCTGGACGACTTCACGCTGGCGACGCCGAGCCTGGAGGACGTCTATCTGGCGCTGGGCGGCGAGACCAAGGGGCTGGTGAAGGCGTGAACCCGTACACGCGGCCGGCCGCGCGGTCGTACCCGAGGTGGTGCGCGGAGTCGTACGAGATGTCGTGGAACCGGACGGTCAGGAGCAGTACGCAGTGAGCATCGTGCCCGCCGAGGTCCTGTCGACCGGTGCGCCGGCGGCCCGGAGCCGTGACGGCGGCGAGGGCGAAGGCGCCGCGCCGCTCGCGCCGCGCGCCCGGCTGCTGCCGGCCCTCGCGGCCGTGTACCGCGCGCAGCTCTCGCGCGCCCGGGTCTCCCGTATCCCGCTGCTCTTCGTGGCGACCTTCCAGTCCGTCGGGATCATGGTCCTGATGCGGGGGGTCGTCGACGGCGGGGAGGAGGCGCGGGCGGTGGTGGCCGGTTCGTCCGTCCTCGTCGTCGCCTTCGTCGCGCTGAACCTGCTCGCCCAGTACTTCGGCCAGCTGCGGGCCGGCGGCGGGCTCGACCACTACGCCACGTTGCCGGTGCCGCCGGCCGCCGTGGTCCTCGGCGCGGCGGGCGCGTACGCCTCCTTCACCGTGCCCGGGACGGTGGCGACCGCCGTCATCGGCTCCGTGCTGTTCGGGCTGCCGCTCGCGCACCTGTGGATCCTGGCGGCCGTCGTGCCGCTGGCCGGGGCGGCGCTCGCCGGGCTCGGCGCGGCGCTCGGACTGCTCGCGCCACGCCAGGAACTGGCGACGCTCCTCGGACAGCTGGGCATGTCGGCGGCGCTGCTGCTCGGCGTGCTGCCGGCCGACCGGCTGCCGGAGCCGATCGGCTGGGCGCGGGACCTGCTGCCCTCGACGTACGGGGTGGAGGCGCTGGCCCGGACCTTCGGCCCGCACCCGGACTGGGCGGCCGTCGGGCTGGACCTCGCGGTGTGCGGGGCGGTGGGCGTGGCGTCGCTGGCGGTGGCGACGTGGGCGTACCGGCGGGCGGCGGTCCGCTGAGGCGGGGCGCGCGGGCACCTGGCACGATGGCGGGGTGACCGCACCTCTGACACCGCCTCACCAGCCTCCGCACGACGCCCACGCCTGGCCCTCGCCCTACCCCGCGTCGCCGGAGGCGGACGACGTCCCGAGCTCGGGGACGGAACTGCGACAGGCGGCCGTGGTGGCCGCCGTGTCCACGGTCCTCGGGGCGGCCCTGGGGCCGCTGTGGCTGTGGCTGGCGCCGAGGGTGCCGTTGGTCTCGGACGGCAAGGCGGTCTTCCTGCGCGACAGCGAGGGGGAGGCGGCGATCGGCGCGGACGGCACGTTCGTGCTCCTGGCGCTGGCCTTCGGGGCGGTCGCAGCGCTGCTGGTCTTCCTCTTCCACCGGCACGGCGGGGTGGCGCTGATCCTCGGCATGACCGTCGGGGGCGTGCTGGGGTCGCTGCTCGGCTGGGGGGTGGGGACGTACCTCGGGCCCTCGCACGACGTGGTGGCCCATGCCAAGGCGGTGGGGCCGAACGTGGTGTTCGACGCGCCGCTGAAGCTGGAGATGTGGCAGGGGGCGATCCTCGCGTGGCCGCTGGCCGCGCTCCTGGTCCACCTGGGTCTGACGGCCCTCTTCGGTCCGCGCGACCCGGAGCAGGAGTGGCCGGTGCCGCCCGTCCAGCCCACCACTCCGCCGGCCGCGGAGAACTGACCTCGGGCGGGGGCAGCGAGCGCCGGGGCCGGGCCCGGCGCGGTCGTTCCTACGCGCGGCCGATCGGGGCCAGCACCGCCGATGTCAGGGCGGCCAGATCGGTGGGGGAGAGCTCGACCTCCAGGCCGCGGCGGCCCGCCGAGATGCAGATCGTCGGGTGGCCGGAGGCGGAGGCGTCGAGGACCGTCCGCAGGCGCTTGCGCTGCCCCAGCGGGGAGATGCCGCCCCGGACGTATCCGGTGGTCCGCTCGGCGGCCGCCGGGTCGGCCATCGCCGCGCGCTTGCCGCCGACCGCCGAGGCGAGGGCCTTGAGGTCCAGTTGGCCGGCGACCGGGACGACCGCGACCGTCAGCTCGCCGTCCACGTCCGCGACCAGGGTCTTGAAGACGCGGTCGGGCGAGACGCCCAGCGCCTCCGCCGCCTCCTCGCCGTACGAGGCCGAGGCGGGGTCGTGGTCGTAGGCGTGCAGGGTGAACGCGGTCCCGGCGGCCGCCAGCGCCACCGTCGCGGGCGTGCCGCCTCCCTGTTTCCTCTGCTTCTTCGCCACCGGGCTCCTCCGTCAGTTCGGGCTCGTCGGCGCCCGCGTCAGATCCACCGCCGGCAGCGACGGCAGGTGCCGCAGCACCGCCGTCTCCGCCCGCAGCAGCGTCAGCTCCTCGCGCAGCCGGGTCGCCGTGTCCGGCGCCTGCAGCAGCCGCTGCTTCGCCGGGGTGTCGAGCACCGCGGCGGCCGCGACCAGATACGACACCACCGACGGATCGTCCGGCAGCTCACTGGTGGTCAGGGACCGCTCCCGGGCGCCGGCCAGCCGCTTCTGGTAGCTCCGGAACGCCCGCAGGACGCCCTCGGCGAGCGTGCCCGCCTCGTCGCCCTGCTCCTCGGGGATGTCCTCGACCTCCGCCACCAGGAAGGGCCCGCTCGCGTCGACCGACAGCAGCTTCACCCTGGTCGTGCCGGTCGCCATCACCTCGAAGCTGCCGTCGGCCCGCTCCCGGATCGTCGCCGCGTCGGCCACGCAGCCGACCCGGTGGAACGCCTGGATCGGGTCGGAGCCGAAGCCCGCGGCGGGCCCCTTCTCCGGCTGCGCCGTCGGGTCGGGCATGCCCGGAGCGGTGCGCGCGACCTCCCGGCCGTCGCGGATCGCCACGACGGCGAAGCGGCGCGGCTCCGACTCGTCGGTCTTGAGCAGCTCGCGCATCATGGCGCGATAACGCTCCTCGAAGACGTTCAGGGGCAGCACGAGGCCCGGGAACAGCACCGCGTTGAGCGGGAAGAGAGGCAGGCGAGCGGTGGTCACAGCGGTCAAGCGTAATGGCCGCGCGGCCCGCCTCGACCGGCCCGTCCCCGTCCGGCTTCCCGCAGCGGCGTCGCGCGGGCCACTTCGACCCGTACCGCGTCCCGTGCCGCCAGGAAACGGGCGAGCGGATCCTCGCCCACCAGCGTCCACGGAAACGACGTCGCACAGGGGCCCAGACGCCGGAACTCCTCCAGCGCCTCGTCCCACCGCCCGCGCCTGACCAGCACGTACACCAGCAGGTTGCGGACCTCGGCGGGCCAGGGGTCGCCGGCCGGGTACACCGCGGAGAGGGCGGCGGCCCGGTCGGCGGCCGCGTCGATCCGGTCCTCGTGCGGGTGCCCGGTGCCGAGGAGCAGCTCCGCGAAGGCGGCGCGAACCGGCAGCGCCTGGATCAGGGAGCCGGGCAGGGCGTCCTCCGCGGCCTGCTCGGCGAAGTCGAAGCACTCGCGGTGCGAGCCGTGCCGCTGGGCCGAGAGGTACTTGAGCGCGGCGACATGGCAGCCGTAGTGGTGCGGCGAGCGGCGGACGGCCTGTTCCCACAGCGGCTCGAAGTCCGTGTGCGGGGCGTGCGTGCCCCGGGCGTGGTCCAGGGCGAGGCGCCACGGCACGGGGTCGCGCGGCGCGGCCCCGGCGGCCGCGTCGATCAGCGGGCCCAGCTCGCGCAGTCGCTCGGCGCGGGCGGGCGACTCCCAGGCCCGGCGCACCTCGAGCTGCGCCTTGACGAGCAGCGCGTCGGGGTCGTGGGGCGCGGCGGCCAGCCACCGGCCCAGCCACTCGTCGCGGCCGTAGGCGAAGGTGGCCAGCCGGGCGACGTAGCGGTCGCGGTTCTCCCACTCGGCGGCCTCCCGGGTGGCGGCCAGGAGCCGGGCCGCCGGCGCGGGGTCCGCCAGGGCGGCGGCGACCAGGGCCGGCGCGAGCCGACCGTCCGGCGCGTCGAGCAGCACGTCGTCGTCCGGCGGCAGGACGGCGGCGAGCCGCGGCGCGTGCCGGACGAGTCGGGCGGTGCCGATCAGGGCGCGGAGCAATGACATGGTGCCGCCATTGAAAACCGCAGGTGAGGACGGCGCCAGTGGGGAGCTGTGAAGCTTTGGTAGCGGCGGGAAAGTTGTCCTGAGCAAGGTCAAGACAGAGTAAAGAAAGAGGTGAGCCTGGTCGGGATCCGTGCCGCGCGCCCCCAGGAACGGTCACGACCCCCACACGTCCCCGCGATGACCCGCGCCCCTCCCGTCGCCCCTTCCGCCCCCGCCTCGTCTCCCACACCGGCCCTGCCGTCTATCCCCGTCGCAGCAGCCTCGACGCCCCCGCCGCCACCGTCGTCGCCAGCACCCATCCGAGGAGGATCAGGACCGTCGCCACCCACTGCCAGAGGCCCTCCAGCCGCCAGTAGCCGTCCTGGCCGAGATTGATCACCGGCAGCAGCAGGTCCAGGGCGTACAGCGTGGCGTTCCACCGGGGGGACTCCTCCGCCTTCAGCGGCACCGGGTCGTAGCGGGAGAACGCGATCGCCCCCGCCGCCCAGAGCACCGCCATCCACAGCGCCGCCCGGCCCGGGCGGTAGCCGTACGCCACCGTCCAGTCCTGGAGATAGCCCCAGAGCTTCCCCGCCACCGGCAGCGTCTCCCGGCGCCGCCGCTGTTTGGCGAGCAGGACCGCCCGGGCGTCGGCGTCCTCGCCGCTGTTGCGCAGGACCGTCGCCAGCCGTTCGTACGGCTCCGGGGCGTACTCCGGGGTCGCCGCCGCCACCCATTCGAGCCGCCGCGCCAGCGGGAAGTGGCCGTACGGCACCAGGTTCTCGTAGACGAAGCCGCCCATCGCGAGACCGCCGGGCCCCGGCCAGCTGGTCGACAGGTCGATCAGGGTCACGATCTTGGCACCGTTGAGCACCACCCGCCCCTCCTCGGGGCGCTCGCCGTTGAACCGCAGCTCCGGCGTGACGATCCGGCGCAGCGACACCTCCTCCCGCCGCGCGCCGTTCAGCACGAAGCGGGCGTAGTGCAGGTCCACGGCGTCCCCGAACCGCCCGTCGTCGAGCCGCACCCCGCCGTGGCACTCGACGGGCTTGCGCCGCGCCCCCCGCACCGGGGTGTAGCCGATGCCGTACGGCGGGGTCGCCGAGGCGTTCCCCGTCGATTCGTACACCCACGCGGCGTTCAGATAGAGCGAGCGCTCCACCGTCAGCTGCGGGGCGTTCAGCGCGCGCCGCTCCTGCGCGCCGCGCAGCACGCTGCCCCGCAGGCTCAGCGACACGCCGACCTTCGCCCCGCGCAGGCTCAGCTCGCCGTACGCCTCGATCAGCTCCGCCTGGAGGTCCTGCGCCACCACCAGACCGTCCGCGGTGATCGCCCGCCCGCGCCGGTCCGGCCACACCTGGATCTGGTTGATCAGCAGGTCCGTGCCGATCTGCGCGTCCGTGAGCCGGATGCCCCGCTCCACCCGGCAGCGCGGCAGATGGAGATCGCCCTGGGTGTGCAGCCGCGCCGCCTCCAGGCGGGGTATCGCGCACTCCACCATCCGCAGCGTGCCGAAGTGCGCCTCCGGGAGGACGATCTCCTCGTCGAACCGGCAGCGGTTCATCTCGACGTACGGGCCGATCGTCCCGCCCGCGAGATTGAGCGCCCCCGATATCCGCACCCCGCGCAGCTTCAGCGCCGCCACCCGGCCCGACCGGGCCGGCGGCCCGTCGAGCAGCAGCAGCGCCACCACCTCGGCGCGCACCGTGCGCTCCTCCCCCCAGGGAAGCGGCCCGAACGGATCGTCCAGCGCCGGATCCCCCTCGCTCATGTCACAGGCCCTGCCGACCCGGAACCCCCACCACATGGACCGCTCCGGGCCCGTGAGGCCATCCGGCATACCGTCCTCGCGCGGCTCGGTCACTGCCGCCCCCTCGCTTTCCACGAATCCGCATCCCCGGATTCGTACAGCCGTTCTTCCCGCTGAGTGACGGACTGAACGCTAACGGTCAGCTGTGGCGACAAGACGCCACTGTGGCTCGTATCAGCCAGTGATACGGACGTCCGACGCTTGTGGGGCGTCTGAGAGAATTGACCCGTGATCTCTCGAATCGATCTGCGCGACGACACCCTCCCCGAGGGTGGCGCGCTGCGCGACCTGCTGCCCCGTGCCGAGTTCGACGTGGAAGCCGCCCTGGAGAAGGTGCGGCCCATCTGCGAGGACGTACGGCATCACGGCGCGGCCGCGGTGATCGACTACGGCGATAAGTTCGACGGCGTCCGCGTCGACGGCCTGCGCGTCCCCGCCGAGACGATCTCCCGCGCCCTCGACGAGCTGGACCCGGCCGTCCGGGCCGCCCTGGAGGAGTCCATCCGCCGGGCCAGGATCGTCCACCGCGAGCAGCGCCGCACCACCCACACCACCCAGGTCGTGCCCGGCGGCACGGTCACCGAGAAGTGGGTCCCGGTCGAGCGCGTCGGGCTCTACGTCCCCGGCGGCCGCTCCGTCTATCCCTCCTCCGTCGTCATGAACGTCGTCCCCGCGCAGGAGGCCGGCGTCGAGGGCATCGCGATCGCCTCGCCGCCCCAGAAGGAGTTCGGCGGCCTGCCCCACCCGACGATCCTCGCCGCCTGCGCGCTCCTCGGCGTCGACGAGGTGTACGCCGCCGGCGGCGCGCAGGCCATCGCGATGTTCGCGTACGGCACCGAAGGCACCGACGACACGCCCGGCTGCGCCCCCGTCAACCTGGTCACCGGCCCCGGCAACATCTACGTCGCCGCCGCCAAGCGCCTCCTCAAGGGCCGCATCGGCATCGACGCCGAGGCGGGACCGACCGAGATCGCCATCCTCGCCGACTCCACCGCCGACCCCGTCCACGTCGCCGCCGACCTCATCAGCCAGGCCGAGCACGACCCGATGGCCGCCGCCGTCCTCGTCACCGACTCCGAGGAACTGGCCGCCGCCACCGAGACCGAGCTGAAGACCCAGGTCGCCGCCTCCAAGCACATCGACGACCGGATCGTCCCGGCCCTCGCCGGCAAGCAGTCCGCGATCGTCCTCGTCCGCGACCTGGAGGACGGCCTGAAGGTCGTCGACGCCTACGGCGCCGAGCACCTGGAGATCCAGACCGCCGACGCCGCCGCCCGCGCCGACCGCGTCCGCAACGCCGGCGCGATCTTCGTCGGCCCCTGGGCCCCGGTCTCCCTCGGCGACTACTGCGCCGGCTCCAACCACGTCCTGCCCACCGGCGGCTGCGCCTGCCACTCCTCGGGCCTCTCCGTGCAGTCCTTCCTGCGCGGCATCCACGTCGTGGACTACACCCGCGACGCACTCGCCGAGGTCACCCACCACGTGGTCACCCTCGCCGAGGCCGAGGACCTGCCCGCCCACGGCGCCGCGCTCAAGGCCCGGTTCGGATGGAAGGTGCCCCAGGCATGACCGCCCCCGGCATCGGCATCGACGACCTCCCCATCCGCGACGAACTGCGCGGCAAGACGCCGTACGGCGCGCCGCAGCTCGACGTCCCCGTCCAGCTCAACACCAACGAGAACCCCTACCCGCTGCCCGAGCCCCTGGTGGCCCGGATCGCGGAGCGGGTCGCCGAGGCCGCCCGCGGCCTCAACCGCTACCCCGACCGGGACGCGATCGAGCTCCGCACCGAGCTTGCCCGCTACCTCACCCGTACCGGAAAGCACCCGGTCGGCGTCGAGAACGTCTGGGCCGCCAACGGCTCCAACGAGGTCCTCCAGCAGCTGCTCCAGACCTTCGGCGGCCCCGGCCGTACGGCCATCGGCTTCGAACCCTCGTACTCCATGCACGCGCTCATCGCGCGCGGCACCGGCACCGGCTGGATCTCCGGCCCCCGCGACGAGGACTTCACCATCGACGTCGCCGCCGCGGCGGACGCCATCGAGCGACACCGCCCCGACGTCGTCTTCATCACCTCGCCCAACAACCCCACCGGCACCGCCGTGGCGGCGGAGACCGTGGAGACGCTGTACGAGGCGGCCCAGGCCGCCAAGCCCTCCCTCGTGGTGATCGACGAGGCGTACGTCGAGTTCAGCCACCGGGACTCCCTCCTGCCGCTGATCGACGGCCGGCCGAACCTGGTCGTCTCCCGCACCATGTCCAAGGCCTTCGGCGCCGCCGGACTGCGCCTCGGCTACCTCGCCGCCCACCGCGCCGTGGTCGACGCCGTCCAGCTGGTGCGCCTGCCGTACCACCTCTCCGCCGTCACCCAGGCCACCGCCCTGGCCGCCCTGGAGCACACCGATACGCTCCTCGGGTACGTCGAACAGCTCAAGGCCGAGCGGGACCGCCTGGTCACCGAACTGCGGGCCATCGGCTTCGACGTCACCGAATCCGACGCCAACTTCGTCCAGTTCGGCCGCTTCGACGGGGCCGAAGGCTCCCATGAGGCCTGGAAGAAGATCCTCGACCAGGGCGTCCTGGTCCGGGACAACGGCGTACCCGGCCGGCTGCGGGTCACCGCCGGCACCCCCGAAGAGAACGACGCGTTCCTCGATGCGGTGCGCGCTTTGAAGAAGGAGCAGAGTTCATGAGCCGCGTAGGACGGGTCGAACGCACCACCAAGGAAACCTCCGTCGTCGTCGAGATAGACCTCGACGGCACGGGCAAGGTCGACGTCGCCACCGGCGTCGGCTTCTACGACCACATGCTCGACCAGCTCGGCCGCCACGGCCTCTTCGACCTCACGGTCAAGACCGACGGCGACCTGCACATCGACTCGCACCACACCATCGAGGACACCGCCCTCGCGCTCGGCGCCGCCTTCAAGCAGGCCCTCGGCGACAAGGTCGGCATCTACCGCTTCGGCAACTGCACCGTCCCGCTGGACGAGTCGCTCGCCCAGGTGACCGTGGACCTCTCCGGCCGCCCCTACCTCGTGCACACCGAGCCCGAGAACATGGCGCCGATGATCGGCTCCTACGACACCACGATGACCCGGCACATCTTCGAGTCCTTCGTCGCGCAGGCCCAGATCGCGCTGCACATCCACGTGCCGTACGGCCGCAACGCCCACCACATCGTGGAGTGCCAGTTCAAGGCGCTCGCCCGGGCCCTGCGCTACGCCTCCGAGCGCGACCCGCGCGCGGCCGGCATCCTTCCGTCCACGAAGGGCGCCCTGTAACTCCATGACCGGCCTCTCCACCGTCCTCATCGTCGTCGGGCTCTTCCTCGCCGGCGGCGTGTACTCCTTCGCCAAGCAGGGACTGCCCAAGGGCGTGATCGCCGTCCTCGCCATCGCCTCCGTGATGTGCCTGGTCGCCGGCGTCCTGCGGATCCAGGGAATCTGGGAATAAGCGGCATGAGCACCACGAGCACCCCCAAGAAGGTCGTCGTCTTCGACTACGGCTTCGGCAACGTCCGCTCCGCCGAGCGGGCCCTGGCCCATGTCGGCGCCGACGTCGAGATCACCCGCGACTACGACCGTGCGATGAACGCCGACGGACTCCTCGTCCCCGGCGTCGGAGCCTTCTCCGCCTGCATGAAGGGCCTCAAGGAGGCCCGCGGCGAGTGGATCGTCGACCGCCGGCTCGCCGGCGGCCGCCCCGTCATGGGCATCTGCGTCGGCATGCAGATCCTCTTCAACCGTGGCATCGAGCACGGCGTGGAGACCGAGGGCCTCGACGAATGGCCCGGTACGGTCGAGCCCCTGAACGCCCCGGTCGTGCCCCACATGGGCTGGAACACGGTCGACGCGCCCGAGGGCAGCGAGCTGTTCGCCGGCCTCGACGCCGACGCCCGGTTCTACTTCGTGCACTCCTACGCGGTGCGCGAGTGGAGCCTGGAGATCGGCAACCCCAACATGCGGGCCCCCAAGGTCACCTGGGCCACCCACGGCGAGCCGTTCGTCGCCGCCGTCGAGAACGGCGCCCTGTGGGCGACCCAGTTCCACCCCGAGAAGTCCGGCGACGCCGGCGCCCAGCTCCTCACCAACTGGATCGAGACCCTCTGATCATGGCTCAGAAGCTTGAACTCCTCCCCGCCGTCGACGTCCGCGACGGCCAGGCCGTCCGCCTCGTGCACGGCGAGTCCGGTACGGAGACCTCCTACGGCTCCCCGCTGGAGGCCGCCCTCGCCTGGCAGCGCTCCGGCGCCGAGTGGCTGCACCTGGTCGACCTGGACGCCGCCTTCGGCACCGGCGACAACCGCGAGCTGATCGCCGAGGTCGCCCAGGCCATGGACATCAAGGTCGAGCTCTCCGGCGGCATCCGCGACGACGCCTCGCTCGCCGCGGCGCTCGCCACCGGCTGCACCCGCGTCAACCTCGGCACCGCCGCCCTGGAGACCCCCGAGTGGGTCGCCAAGGTCATCGCCGAGCACGGCGACAAGATCGCCGTCGGCCTCGACGTCCGCGGCACCACCCTGCGCGGCCGCGGCTGGACCCGCGACGGCGGCGACCTCTACGAGACGCTGGCCCGCCTCGACTCCGAGGGCTGCGCCCGCTACGTCGTCACCGACATCGCCAAGGACGGCACCCTCCAGGGCCCCAACCTGGAGCTGCTGAAGAACGTCTGCGCCGCCACCGACAAGCCGGTCGTCGCCTCCGGCGGCGTCTCCTCCCTGGACGACCTGCGGGCCCTGTCCGGGCTCGTCCCGCTGGGCGTCGAGGGCGCGATCGTCGGCAAGGCGCTGTACGCCAAGGCGTTCACCCTGGAGGAGGCGCTGGAGGCGGTGGCTTCCGCATGACCGACGGCGTGAAGAAGGTCGTCACCGGCGCTCCCTGGGAGGAGCAGTTCGGCTACTCCCGCGCGGTGGAGCTGCCGAACGGCCTGGTCCTCGTCTCCGGCTGCACGTCCGTGGTCGGCGGCCAGATCGCCGGCGGAGGCCCGTACGAGCAGGCGATCAACTCCTTCCGCGTGGCCTTCGACGCGCTGGGGAAGCTCGGTCTGGGCCCGGAGCACGTCGTACGGACCCGGATGTACCTCACCCACGCCCGGGACGTCGACGAGGTCGGCCGCGCCCACAAGGAGCTGTTCGACGCGGTCCGCCCGGCGGCCTCGATGATCATCGTCTCCGGTTTCGTGGACCCGAGCCTGGTCGTCGAGGTCGAGGTCGAGGCGTACCGCCCCGAGGGTCAGGGCGGTGCGGCCGCATGAGCCTCGCCGTACGCGTGATCCCCTGCCTGGACGTGGACAACGGCCGGGTCGTGAAGGGCGTCAACTTCCAGAACCTGCGGGACGCGGGCGACCCCGTCGAGATGGCGAAGCTCTACGACGCCGAGGGCGCGGACGAGCTGACCTTCCTCGACATCACCGCCTCCTCCGGCAACCGTGAGACGACCTACGACGTGGTGCGCCGCACCGCCGAGCAGGTCTTCATCCCGCTGACGGTGGGCGGCGGCGTCCGGGCGGCCGACGACGTCGACAGGCTGCTGCGGGCCGGGGCGGACAAGGTGGGCGTCAACACGGCGGCCATCGCTCGCCCGGAGCTGATCCAGGAGATCGCGGAGCGCTTCGGCCGCCAGGTCCTGGTCCTCTCGGTCGACGCCCGGCGCACCCCCGCCGGCACGTTCGAGGTCACCACCCACGGCGGCCGCCGGGGCACCGGCATCGACGCCGTCGAGTGGGCGCACCGGGCCGCCGAACTGGGCGCGGGCGAGATCCTGCTCAACTCCATGGACGCGGACGGCACCAAGGACGGCTACGACACCGAGATGATCGCCGCGGTCCGCAAGCACGTCACCGTCCCGGTGATCGCGAGCGGCGGCGCGGGCCGGCTCGCCGACTTCCCGCCGGCCGTCGCGGCGGGCGCGGACGCGGTCCTCGCGGCCTCCGTCTTTCACTTCGGCGACCTGCGGATCTCGCAGGTCAAGGACACCCTCCGAGAGGCGGGCCACCCGGTCCGCTGAGCAGCGCCAGGAGAAAGGCCCCCGTCCGGGGGCCTTTTTTCGTGGCCCGATCGGCAGGATTATTTGTGCAATTTATGTTGTGCAAGATTCCTTTCGTATCTACGGTCGTGTCCATGACCTCGCAGGAGAACCGCCGCATCACCGATCTCGGCACCCTCAAGGCGCTCTCGCACCCCCTGCGGATGCGCCTCTACCGCGCCCTCTTCGTCGCCCGCACCGCCACCGCGTCCCAACTCGCCGAGCAGGTCGACGAGGCGGTCTCCCTCGTCAGCTACCACCTGCGCAAACTGGCCGAGCACGACCTCATCGAGGAGGCTCGCGGTCACTCCGACGACGGCCGCGAACGCTGGTGGCAGCCCAGCTCGGACGGCCTCTCCATCCGTGACGAGGACGTCCGGGGCACGCCCGAACTGGTCGCCGCGAGCGACGCCCTCGGCCGCACGATCAACGAGCAGCGCGTCGCGCTCCACCGCCGCTTCCTCGACGAACGGCTGACCTGGTCGGACGCGTGGCGCTCGGCGTCCGTCAGCTCCGAGTGGCTGCCCCGGCTGACCGCGGCCGAACTCGCCGCGCTCGGCAAGGAGCTCGACGCGCTGCTCAAGAAGTACGACACGGCGGCCCGCGCCGCCGAGCAGGCCGGGGACACCGAGGGCCGCGAGAACGTCGCCGTCCACCTCCAGGGCTTCCCCTACCGGTCATGACGGCGCTCACCGAAACCGCGGCCGCCGCCCGCCCCGCACACCGCGACCCGAACGTCCTGCGCTGGCTCGGCGGGTACTCCGCCTCCGCCCTGGGCGACAGCATCTACTACCTCGCCCTCTCCTGGACCGCCGTCCGCGGGGGCACACCCGCCCAGGCCGGGCTGGTCATGGCCGTCAGCGCCGTCCCGCGCGCCCTGCTCATGCTCGGCGGGGGAGTCGTCGCCGACCGCTTCGGGCCCCGCCGGGTCGTCCTGCTCTCCGACACGGTCCGCTGCCTCGTCGTCCTCGCCGTCGCCGCCGTCCTGCTCCTCAGCAGCCCGGCCCTGTGGGTGCTCGCCGCCGTCGCCCTGGTCTTCGGCACGGTCGACGCCCTCTTCCTGCCCGCCGTCGGCGCCCTGCCGCCCCGGATCGCCGCCCGCGACCAGCTCGCCCGCGTCCAGGGCATGCGCGGCCTCGCCCAGCGCGCCGCGCTCGTCCTCGGGGCCCCGCTCGGCGGCCTCGCCGTCGCCCTCGGCGGCCCGGCCGCCGCGTTCGGGGTCGCCGGACTCCTCTTCGCGGCCTCGCTGCCGCTGCTCCTCGCGCTGCGGATCACCCCGCTGCCGGGCGGCGCGCCGGCCAGGGACCGCGCGGCCCTGCGCGACCTCGCGGACGGCCTGCGCTATCTGCGCGGGCACCGGGTCCTCGGGCCGCTGGTGATCGTCGTCGCGCTCAGCGACCTCGGCTTCGTCGGCCCCCTCAACGTCGGCCTCGCTCTCCTCGCCGACGCGCGGGGCTGGGGCGCATCCGGCATCGGCTGGGTCCTCGCCGGATTCGGTACGGGAGCAGGCGGCGCGTCCCTGCTGCTGACCGTGCGGGGCCGCATACCGCGCGCGGGGGCTGTCCTGGGCTGGACGATCGCCCTCGGCTCGATCTGCCTGGGCGCCCTCGCGTACGTTCCCGACCTGCCGGTCGCCGTGGCCCTCGCGCTCTGCGTGGGGCTGCTCGCGGGGGTCAGCGGCGCGCTGTGCGGCGCGCTCACGCAGACCGAATGCGACCCCGCGTACCTCGGCCGGGTGACAGCGGTGACCGGTTTCGTCAGCCTGGGCCTCGCCCCGCTGAGCTTCCCCCTGACGGGCGCGGCCGTCGGCCTGTGGGGCCTCGGCCCGGTGTTCGTGGCGAGCGCCGCGTTCTGCACCCTGGGCGGCGCGTACGGCCTCTCCGTCACGGCCCTGCGCCGCGCGGAGCTCCCCGGCGGGAGCTCCCGGGACGCCCTCTAGGGCGTGTTTGACGCCCCCAGCCCCGCCCTGCGGGCGGACGACGCTACTACGCCCTAGATCCCCAGCTGCTTCGCCTGCTGCAGCCGCTCCACCGCGTCCTGCTCGCCGTCGATCTCCACCTTCGCCGCGTCCTGCCGGCCGAAGAGGAACATCGTCAGCTCACCCGGCTCCCCGGAGACCGTCACCACCGGCGTGCCGCGGTGCGCCACCGCCGTCTGGCCGTTCGGGCGGCGCAGCACCAGGCCGACCGGCGCCCTGCGGCCGAGCAGGCGCGCCCCCTTCTCCAGGCGGGCCCACAGCACGTCCGAGAAGACCGGGTCCAGCTCGCGCGGCGACCAGTCGGGCTGGGCGCGGCGGACGTCCTCCGCGTGGACGTAGAACTCGACCGTGTTCGCCCCCTCGTCCACCTGCTTGATGGTGAACGGCGACATCTTCGGCGGACCCGTCCGGATGAGCTGGACCAGCTCCTCGTACGGCTTGTCCGCGAATTCGGCCTGCACCCGGTCGAGCCGCCCCTTCAGCAGCGGTACGACCGATCCGGCCGCCGCGTCCGGCCGGCGCTCGCGCACCACCACGTGCGCCGCGAGGTCCGTGGTCAGCCACCCCTCGCAGAGCGTCGGGGCCTCGGGCCCGGCCGCCTCCAACAGATCGGCGAGGAGAAGTCGTTCACGCTTGGCATGGGTCGACATGCCCGCCAGCGTACGGCGCCCGCCGCCGTTCCGCCCAGTGGACGCCTTTCCGGGCGAACGCGCCGGTCACGGCAGAATGGCCCCATGAGCAGCAATCTCGACCCGGCCCTCGCCGCCCGCCTCAAGCGCAGCGCGGACGGTCTCCTCCCCGCCATCGCCCAGCAGTACGACACCGGGGAGGTGCTGATGCTCGGCTGGATGGACGACGAGGCCCTCCACCGCACCCTCACCACCGGCCGCTGCACCTACTGGTCGCGCAGCCGCCAGGAGTACTGGGTCAAGGGCGACACCTCCGGCCACGTCCAGCACGTCAAGTCCGTCGCCCTCGACTGCGACGCCGACACCGTCCTGGTCAAGGTCGACCAGGTCGGCGCCGCCTGCCACACGGGCGCCCGCACCTGTTTCGACGCCGACGTGCTCCCGCTCTCCCAGTAAGGTCAGCCGCCATGGACCTCGAGACCTTCCGCAAGCTGGCGGCCGACCGCCGCGTGATCCCTGTCAGCCGCCGGCTCCTCGCGGACGGCGACACCCCGGTCGGGCTCTACCGCAAGCTCGCCGCCGAACGCCCCGGCACCTACCTCCTCGAGTCCGCCGAGAACGGCCGCTCCTGGTCCCGCTACTCCTTCGTCGGCGTCCGCAGCGGCGCCACCCTCACCGTCCGCGACGGTCAGGCGCACTGGCTCGGCACCCCGCCCGTCGGCGTCCCCACCGACGGCGACCCCCTCCAGGCCCTGCGCGCCACCGTCGAGGCCCTGCACACGCCCCGCGACCTCGCCTCCGGCATGCCGCCCTTCACCGGCGGCATGGTCGGCTACCTCGGCTACGACATCGTCCGGCGCCTGGAGAAGATCGGCGAGCACGGCCGCGACGACCTGCGGCTCCCGGAGCTGACCATGCTCCTCACCAGCGACCTCGCCGTCCTCGACCACTGGGACGGCACCGTCCTGCTGATCGCCAACGCCATCAACCACAACGACCTGGAGACCGGCGTCGACGAGGCGTACGCGGACGCCGTCGCCCGCCTCGACGCGATGGAGGCCGACCTGGCCCGCCCGGTCGCCACCGTCCCCGCCGCGCTCCCCGCCTCCGAGCTGCCCGCGTACTCCGCCCTCTGGGGCGGCCCCGCCTACCAGGACGCCGTCGAGGACATCAAGGAGCGCATCCGGGCCGGCGAAGCCTTCCAGGTCGTGCCCTCGCAGCGCTTCGAGACGCCCTGCGGCGCCTCCGCGCTCGATGTCTACCGCGTGCTGCGCGCCACCAACCCCTCCCCGTACATGTACCTCTTCCGCTTCGAGAACGGCTTCGACGTCGTCGGCTCGTCGCCCGAGGCCCTGGTCAAGGTCGAGGACGGGCAGGCGATGCTCCACCCCATCGCCGGCACCCGGCACCGCGGCGCGACCCCTCAGGAGGACCACGACCTCGCCGACGAGCTGCTCGCCGACCCCAAGGAGCGCGCCGAGCACCTGATGCTCGTCGACCTCGGCCGCAACGACCTCGGACGGGTCTGCGAGCCGGGCTCCGTCGAGGTCGTCGACTTCATGTCGATCGAGCGGTACTCGCACGTCATGCACATCGTCTCGACCGTCACCGGACGGGTCGCCCGGGGCCGGACCGCCTTCGACGTCCTCACCGCCTGCTTCCCGGCCGGCACGCTGTCCGGCGCCCCCAAGCCGCGCGCCATGCAGATCATCGAGGAGCTGGAGCCGTCGCGGCGCGGACTGTACGGCGGGTGTGTCGGCTATCTCGACTTCGCCGGGGACGCCGACACCGCCATCGCCATCCGCACCGCCCTGCTCCGCGACGGCACCGCGTACGTGCAGGCCGGAGCCGGTGTCGTCGCCGATTCCGACCCGGTCGGCGAGGACGACGAATGCCGCAACAAGGCGGCCGCCGTGCTCCGCGCGGTGCACACCGCCAACCGGATGAACGCCGCGCCGGGCGCGTAAGGGATAGTGGGGTACGTGAGTGCTGTACCCGTACCCCAGCCCCGAGCCGCCCGCGCGAGCGGCACGGCCGCCGCGCCCGGCGGCCGCCGCAGCCTTGCCGCGGCTCTCCTGCTCGGCGCCCTCGGAGCCACCGTCGTCCTGCTCTCCTCGGGTCAGATCTGGGCCGAGGGAACCGCGGCGGTCGGCGGCGGCACCGTGCCCGTCGAGGCCGACGGCGGCGCCGTCACCGGCGTCCCGACGGCCCTCGCCATCGTGGGACTCGCCGCGCTGGTCGCCGTCTTCGCCGTCCGCCGCACCGGCCGCACCCTCGTCTCCGGGCTCCTCGCCCTCAGCGGGGCAGGCGCGGCGCTGGCCGCGCTCCTGGGCGCCTCCGACAGCGACGCCCTGGACGCGGAGGCCGCCCGCATCAGCGGCGACACGGCCGCCTCGGTGGCCGGTCTGACCCACACCGCGTGGCCGTACGTCGCCGCCGCCGGCGCGCTCCTGATCCTGCTCGCCGGGCTCCTCGCCCTGCGCTACGGCAAGAGCTGGCCCGCGATGGGCGGCCGCTACGAACGCGAGGCCGGCCCCCGGGGCGCCCGCCCGGCCCGCGGCCCCGCCCGGCCCGGCGCCGCGAGCGCCGCCGGCGACCCCGACCGGCCGGAGGACCTGTGGAAGGCCCTGGACCGCGGCGAGGACCCGACGCGCGAGAGCTGAGCGCGACGCGTGATCCTTGCGGCACCCCGATTCATCGCCGCGCCCCTGTGTGCGGGACAATGACCGTGAGTGTCCGCGCACGCGTGACCTCACCACTGAGCCACCACCGAGCAACAGCAACGAGGAGCAACTCATGGCGGGCAGCGCCCACGGACACACCCCGGCCGCCTGGACCGGTGTCATCATCTCCTTCATCGGCTTCTGCATCGCCGGGGTCTTCATGGTGGCGGCCAACGTGGCCGGCTTCTGGGCCGGGATCGCCGTCATCGCCGTCGGCGGTGTCGTCGGCCTCGCCATGAAGGCCGCGGGCCTCGGCATGCCGAAGGAGTCGGAGCACGTCGCCGCCGCCCGTGCGGCGGCGTCCGAGAAGGCGCGCGTCTGACCCACGACCTGCCGGAAGGCGCGGTCCGGCCATGCCGGGCTGCGCCTTCTCGCGTCAGGGGCGAGAATCACCGCGTGGAAGCGAAGCCGACGGCCCCCGCCGTGACCGACGAAGCAGCCCCGCCGACGCCTCCGGCACCGCCCGAGCAGCGGCCGGGAGGGGACGCCCGGGCACCTCGGGAACCCGCGGACGGGCCGACCGGCCCGAAGGACCACCCCCATGCCCCCGGGGGCGCGCCCACCGCCTCCGCGGGCCACCGATCCGGGGACGGCCCCGGCGCGCCGTACCGGGACGCCCACGGCACGTACACGGACAGGGACACGCCAGGGCCGGCGTACGGAAGCCCAGGGCCCGGCCACGGGCCCTGGGCCGCCCACGGCGCCACAGAGGCCTCAGGAGGCCCCTCAGGCCTCCCCCTCGCGCCCCGGTCGCTCGGTCGGCGACTGCTCACCCCCGTAGGCGCGCTCGGCGCGGTCGCCGCCGCCTTCGCCTACGTCGGGGCCATCGACCCCAACGAACCCGGGCACTACCCCGTCTGCCCCCTCCTGCGCTTCACCGGCCTGTACTGCCCCGGCTGCGGCGGCCTGCGCAGCGCCCACGCGTTCGTCCACGGCGAGTTCGGCACCGCCCTGGGCGCCAACGCCCTCGCCGTCGTCGGCTACGGCCTGTTCGCGGTCGTCATGGCCGTATGGCTGATTCGCGCCGTCCGCGGGCTGCCGAGCCGCTTCGTGATCTCCCCGGCCCTGTGGTGGGCGATCGGCGCCGTCCTGGCCGCCTTCACCCTCGTACGGAACCTGCCGTTCGGCGCCGCGCTCGCCCCGTGAAGTCCCAGCACGTGGGACGCACCTCCACCGGATGCGGGCCTCGCGCCCCGCTGCGGATACCATCGACATGGCTGAACCTGGTTCATCTTCACCACCGTCACCATCACCCTCCCGGAAGGGGGCCTCTCGCGTGAGTGTGCTCGACGAGATCATCGAAGGCGTGCGCGCCGACCTCGCAGAGCGGCAGGCGCGGGTCTCCCTCGAGGAGCTCAAGGAGCGCGCCGCCAAGGCGCCGCAGGCCAAGGACGGCGTCGCCGCACTGCGCGGCGAAGGCGTCACCGTGATCTGCGAGGTCAAGCGCTCCAGCCCCTCCAAGGGCGCGCTCGCCGCGATCGCCGACCCGGCCGGCCTCGCCGCCGACTACGAAGCGGGCGGCGCGGCCGTCATCTCCGTGCTCACCGAGGAGCGCCGCTTCGGCGGCTCGCTCGCCGACCTGGAAGCCGTACGCGCCCGGGTCGACATCCCGGTCCTCCGCAAGGACTTCATCGTCACGGCCTACCAGCTGTGGGAGGCCCGGGCCTACGGCGCCGACCTCGCGCTCCTGATCGTCGCCGCCCTCGAGCAGGAGGCCCTCGTCTCCCTGATCGAGCGCGCCGAGTCCATCGGCCTGACGCCGCTGGTCGAGGTCCACGACGAGGACGAGGTCGAGCGCGCCGTCGACGCGGGCGCCCGGATCATCGGCGTCAACGCCCGGAACCTCAAGACGCTCAAGGTCGACCGCTCCACCTTCGACCGCGTCGCCCCGGAGATCCCGGCCGGCATCGTCAAGATCGCCGAGTCCGGCGTCCGCGGCCCGCACGACCTCATCGCCTACGCCAACGCCGGCGCCGACGCCGTCCTGGTCGGCGAGTCGCTTGTGACCGGCCGCGACCCCAAGGCCGCCGTCGCCGACCTGGTCGCCGCCGGCGCCCACCCGGCCCTGCGCCACGGCCGGAGCTGACCCGACCGTGACCCGCCGCCACGACACGCCGCACGCTCCGGGCCCCGCCGCCCGGTGCGCGGTCGGCGTGCCGTCGGCGCCCGGCCGCCGCGGCAGGCTCCGTACCGCCGCCGCGCCCGTCCACGCCCCGCTCGCCCGCGGCTGCCGCCCGCGCGGCTGCCGCGCGCCCGCCCGCCGCGTCCACGGCCGCCGAGTGCGGTACGTCATCGGCGACGAGCCCGGCCAGGTCAACGGCATGCGATGGCCCACGCGCCCCGCGCGCACCACCACGACCACCGTCTGACACCCCTGCGGCCCCCGTAGGGGCGAGTGCGACGGCGGCCCCGGGTGCGCGCCCCACGTGATCACCAGACCGCACGTCACACGGGGCGACCGCCCCGCGAGGAGCAGACGCATGTCCAGCGAGTTCTTCATCCCGGACCCCGAGGGTCAGGTCCCCACCGCCGAGGGCTACTTCGGCGCCTACGGCGGCAAGTTCATCCCGGAGGCCCTCGTCGCCGCCGTGGACGAGGTCGCCGTCGAGTACGACAAGGCGAAGGCCGACCCCGAGTTCGCCCGCGAGCTCAACGACCTCATGGTCCACTACACCGGCCGCCCCAGCTCCCTCACCGAGGTGCCCCGGTTCGCCGGGCACGCCGGCGGCGCCCGGATCTTCCTCAAGCGCGAGGACCTCAACCACACCGGCTCGCACAAGATCAACAACGTGCTGGGCCAGGCGCTGCTCACCAAGCGCATGGGCAAGACCCGGGTCATCGCCGAGACCGGCGCCGGCCAGCACGGCGTCGCCACCGCCACCGCCTGCGCCCTCTTCGGGCTCGAGTGCACCATCTACATGGGCGAGATCGACACCCAGCGCCAGGCGCTGAACGTCGCGCGCATGCGGATGCTCGGCGCCGAGGTCGTCGCGGTGAAGTCCGGCAGCCGCACCCTGAAGGACGCCATCAACGAGGCCTTCCGCGACTGGGTCGCCAACGTCGACCGCACCCACTACCTCTTCGGCACGGTCGCAGGACCCCACCCCTTCCCCGCCATGGTCCGCGACTTCCACCGCGTCATCGGCGTCGAGGCCCGCCGCCAGATCCTGGAGCGTGCCGGGCGGCTGCCCGACGCGGCCGTCGCCTGCGTCGGCGGCGGCTCCAACGCCATCGGCCTCTTCCACGCCTTCATCCCCGACACCGGCGTCCGCCTGATCGGCTGCGAGCCGGCCGGCCACGGCGTCGAGTCCGGCGAGCACGCCGCCACCCTCACCGCCGGCGAGCCCGGCATCCTCCACGGCTCCCGGTCGTACGTCCTCCAGGACGACGAGGGCCAGATCACCGAGCCGTACTCCATCTCGGCCGGCCTGGACTACCCCGGCATCGGCCCGGAGCACTCGTACCTCAAGGACACCGGCCGCGGCGAGTACCGCGCCGTCACCGACGACGAGGCCATGCAGGCCCTGCGGCTGCTCTCCCGCACCGAGGGCATCATCCCGGCCATCGAGTCCGCACACGCGCTGGCCGGCGCGCTCCAGGTCGGCAAGGAGCTGGGCGAGGACGGCCTGATCGTCGTCAACCTCTCCGGGCGCGGTGACAAGGACATGGACACGGCCGCCCGCTACTTCGGGCTGTACGACACGAACGCGGCCCCGGTCGAGGCCGACGCCGCCGCCGAGGACGGCGCGGGCGAGATCCGGAGGGACACCAAGTGAGCGGGAACATCCAGCTGCTCGGCGACACGCTGGCCAAGGCCAAGGCCGAGAACCGCGCCGCCCTCATCGCCTACCTCCCGGCCGGGTTCCCGACCGTGGACGGCGGCATCGCGGCCGTCAAGGCCGTCTTCGACGGCGGCGCCGACATCGTCGAGGTGGGCCTGCCCCACAGCGACCCGGTCCTGGACGGCCCGGTCATCCAGACCGCCGACGACATCGCCCTGCGCGGCGGCGTCCGGATCGCCGACGTCATGCGCACCGTCCGCGAGGCCCACGACGCCACCGGCAAGCCGGTGCTCGTCATGACGTACTGGAACCCCATCGACCGCTACGGCGTCGAGCGCTTCACCGAGGAGCTGGCCGCGGCAGGCGGCGCGGGCTGCATCCTGCCCGACCTGCCGGTCCAGGAGTCGGCCACCTGGCGCGAGCACGCCGACAAGCACGGTCTCGCCACCGTCTTCGTCGTCGCGCCGAGCAGCAAGGACGAGCGGCTGGCGACCATCACGGCCGCCGGTTCCGGCTTCGTCTACGCCGCCTCGCTCATGGGCGTCACCGGCACCCGCGCCTCGGTCGGCGAGCAGGCCGCCGACCTCGTCCGCCGCACCCGCGCCGCCGGCGAGCTGCCGGTCTGCGTCGGGCTCGGCGTCTCCAACGCCGAGCAGGCCAAGGAGGTCGCGACCTTCGCCGACGGCGTCATCGTCGGGTCCGCGTTCGTCAAGCGCCTGCTCGACGCCGAGGACGAGGCCGCCGGACTCGCCGCCGTAAGGGAACTGGCGGGCGAACTCGCCGAGGGCGTGCGCCGCACTTCGTAACCCGTATGGGTGGACCTGGGACCGGGGAGGCGCGGACGTGCCTCCCCGGTTCGTTGCTGTGGGCGTGAGCGAGAAGAACCGAGACGGTAAGCAGAGCGCGCGGGAGCGCCTCAAGGAGCAGCGCGACCGCGACAAGGCGCGCGCGAAGCAGCGGCGGGTCCTCATCGTGTCGGCGGCGGTGGTCGGAGTCCTCGGCCTCGCCGCGGTCGCCGGGGTCATCGCCGCCAACACCGGCGGCAAGGACAGCGGCTCGGACAAGGCGGGCCCCGTCGTCGCGCCCACCGGCGCCATCGGCGACGACACCCCGGCCATCCCCACGGGCCGCCCGGACGCCCCGGCGACGCTCACGATCTGGGAGGACTTCCGCTGCCCGGCGTGCGCGTCCTTCGAGAACGCCTTCCGGGACACCATCCACGAGCTGGAGGCGTCCGGCGCCCTCAAGACCGAGTACCACCTGGCCACCATCATCGACGGCAACATGGGCGGCAGCGGCTCCCTGCGCGCGGCGAACGCCGCCGCCTGCGCCCAGGACGCCGGGAAGTTCACGGCGTACCACGACCTGCTCTACGTCAACCAGCCGCCGGAGACGGACGACGCCTTCGCCGACAACGCCAAGCTGCTCGAACTGGCCGCCAAGGTGCCGGGACTCGACACCCCCGCGTTCCGCAGCTGCGTCGAGGACGGCACCCACGACAGCTGGGTCGGGAAGTCGAACACCGCCTTCAAGAACAGCGACTTCCGCGGCACCCCGACGGTGCTCCTCGACGGCGAATCGATCTTCCCGACGAAGGGGAACGAGCAGATCTCCCCGGAGAACCTGAAGAAGTGGGTCGCCGAGGCCGGCAAGGGCAAGAAGCCCGGCACGGCATCCCCGACGGCCGGCGGCTGACGACCGGCCGGCGGCGGTAGTTACGCATACGTTGCCGGGCGGGCTGCCGTCCCGCCCGCCCGGCAGGGTAGCGTCGGTCCTGCCATGGACCTTGCCTACATTCCCAGCCCGTCGACCGGTGTGATCAACCTCGGACCGGTTCCGCTGCGCGGCTATGCCTTCTGCATCATCATCGGTGTCTTCGTTGCCGTCTGGTACGGCAACAAGCGCTGGATCGCCCGGGGCGGCAAAGCCGGCACCGTGGCCGACATCGCCGTCTGGGCGGTGCCCTTCGGCCTCGTCGGCGGCCGGCTCTACCACGTGATCACCGACTACCAGCTGTACTTCAGCGAGGGTGAGAACTGGGTCGACGCCTTCAAGATCTGGGAAGGCGGCCTCGGGATCTGGGGCGCCATCGCGCTCGGCGCGGTGGGCGCCTGGATCGGCTGCCGCCGCCGGGGCATCCCGCTGCCGGCCTACGCGGACGCCATCGCCCCCGGCATCGCCCTGGCCCAGGCCATCGGCCGCTGGGGCAACTGGTTCAACCAGGAGCTGTACGGCAAGCCGACCGACCTGCCGTGGGCCCTGAAGATCAGCGCCGGCGCGAACCGCGAGGCCGGGCTGTACCACCCGACCTTCCTGTACGAGTCGCTGTGGTGCATCGGCGTCGCGCTGCTCGTCGTCTGGGCCGACCGCCGCTTCAAGCTGGGCCACGGGCGGGCCTTTGCCCTCTACGTCGCCGCGTACTGCGCAGGCCGCGGGTGGATCGAGTACATGCGCGTCGACGAGGCGCACCACGTCCTCGGCCTGCGGCTGAACGTCTGGACGGCGATCGTCGTCTTCGTCCTCGCCGTCGCCTACATCGTGATCTCGTCGCGGGTCCGCCCCGGGCGGGAGGAGACCGTGGAGCCCGAGGCGAAGGGCGACAAGGCGTCCGGGACCGCGAAGGACACCACGGACCCCGACGGCTCCGAGTCCTCCGAGTCCTCCGCGGACGCGAAGGACGGCGACGCCGAGGGCATCGGGACCTCGGCGACCGGGGACGGCGCAACCGGCTCCGACGCCGGGGCCGGGGAGGCCGCGGCGGGCGAGTCCGCCAAGGACGGTGCCGACCACGGGGCGGGAGCGGCCGGCAAGAGCTGACCGCCGACACGACACGCACAGGGCCGCCCGGCACCGGAAGGTGCCGGGCGGTTCTGTCGTCCTCCGGTTCCGCTGCCTGCCCCTGCCCCTGCCCCTGCCGTCCGGGCCGGGGGTCTTCGCGTCCGGGGCCCGCCGGTCACGCCCTCGCCGCCAGGGCCAGGACCTGGCGGGCGCCGGTGACCACGGCCGCGTCGACGAAGCGGCCGTCCGGGAGGGCCAGGGCACCCTCCTCCGTCTCCGCCGCCTTGACGACCTCCTCGGCGGCGGCGACCTCGTCGGGCGTCGGGAGGTACGCCTGCTCGATGACGGCGAGCTGGCGCGGGTGGATCGCCGCCCGGCCGAGGAAGCCGAGGGCGCGGCCCCGGGCGCAGTCGGCGGCCAACGTGTCCAGGTCGTGGATGTCGGGGTGCACGGACTGGGCCGGGGGCGGGAGGGCGGCCGCGCGGGCGGCGACCACGACGCGGCCGCGCGGCCAGTCGAGACCGCTGTCGTGGCGCAGCCCCAGGTCGGCGCGGAGGTCCGCCTCGCCGAGGGCGATGCCGTGGACGGCCGGGTGGGCCGAGGCGATGGCGTAGGCGTGCTCGACGGCCAGCGCGCTCTCCAGGAGCGGGAAGAGCGGAACGCCGGGGGCCGCTTCGGCGATCCGGTGGATGTCAGTGGCGTGTGTCACCTTGGGAACACGGAAACCGCCGAGGCCGGGGAGGGAGGCCAGCGGAGCGATGTCCCGTGGGGTGTGGATGCGGACATGGATCGGTACGGGTTGGGGGTCGGAGAGCAGATCGACGGTGGCGGCCAGGGCGTATGCCCTGCGGTCCGGGGCCACCGCGTCCTCCAGATCGACGATGACCACGTCGGCGCCGGAGGCCAGGGCCTTGCCGACGACGGCGGGACGGTCGCCGGGGGCGTACAGCCAGGTGAGGGGGAGGGGGGTCATACGGCCCCCTCGGCGCGCAGCGCGCTGATCTCGGCGGGGGAGAGGCCCAGCTCCGCAAGCACGTCGGCGGTGTCGGCGCCGTGCGGCCGGCCGGCCCAGCGGATCGCGCCGGGGGTGTCGGAGAGCCGGAAGAGGACGTTCTGCATGCGGATCGGGCCCAGCTCGGGGTCGGGCACCTCGGTGACGGTGTCCAGGGCGCGGTACTGCGGATCGGCCATCACGTCCCGGATGTCGTAGACGGGCGCGATCGCCGCCTCGGCCTTCTCGAAGGCGGTCATGGCTTCCTCACGCGTGTGGCGGGCGATCCAGGTGCCGACGGCGTCGTCCAGGACGTCCGCGTGGTCGGCGCGGCCGGCGCCGTCGGCGAACCACGGCTCGTCGATCAGGTCAGGGCGGCCCACCAGGCGCAGGACGCGCTCGGCGATCGACTGGGCGGAGGTCGAGACGGCGACCCAGGAGCCGTCGGAGGTGCGGTAGGTGTTGCGGGGGGCGTTGTTGCGGGAGCGGTTGCCGGTGCGCGGCTGGACATAGCCGAGCTGGTCGTACCAGAGGGGGTGCGGTCCGATGACGGAGAGGATCGGTTCGATGATCGCCATGTCGACGACCTGGCCACGGCCGGTGGCCGTCCTGGCCGTGATCGCGGTCATCACCGCGTACGCCGTCGCGAGGGCGGCGATCGAGTCGGCGAGGCCGAAGGGGGGAAGGGTGGGCGGGCCGTCCGGCTCGCCGGTGATGGAGGCGAAGCCGCTCATCGCCTCGGCGAGGGTCCCGAAGCCGGGGCGGTGGGAGTACGGGCCGAACTGCCCGAAGCCGGTGACGCGGGTCAGGACCAGGCCGGGGTTGACGGCAGACAGCTCCTCCCAGCCCAGACCCCAGCGTTCCAGGGTGCCGGGGCGGAAGTTCTCCACGATCACGTCGGCGTCGGCGGCCAGGCGCAGCAGGGTGTCCCGGCCGCCGGGGGCGGACAGGTCGAGGGTCATGGTCCGCTTGTTGCGGCCGAGGACCTTCCACCACAGGCCGACCCCGTCCTTGGCCGGGCCGTGGCCACGGGACGGATCGGGCTTGCGCGGGTGCTCGATCTTGACGACGTCGGCGCCGAAGTCGCCGAGCATCATCGCGGCCAGGGGCCCGGCGAAGAGGGTGGCGAGATCGAGGACGCGCAGACCGTGGAGGGGGGCGGCCCGCTCGGGGGAGGGCGGCGAGGGCCTCATACGGCGTCGACCTCCCGTCCGCTGAGGGAGCCGTGGGCGGTGTCGATCTCGGAGCGGTACGGCATCGAGGACGAGGCGCCCTCGCGCTGGACGGAGAGCGCGGCGGCGGTCGACGCCCAGGCCAGCGCCTCGGGGACGGGGCGGCCCTCGCCGAGGGCGACCGCGAGCGCGCCGACGAAGGTGTCGCCGGCGGCGGTGGTGTCCACGGCCCGGACGCGGGGGGCGGGGACGGTGACCGGTTCGCCGCCCCGGGCGAGGTAGAGGCTGCCGGCGGAGCCGAGGGTGATGACGACCTCGGGCACGTCCCGGAGCAGCGCCGCGGCGGCGGCGTGCGGGTCGGCGATGCCGGTGAGCGCGGCGGCCTCGTGCTCGTTGGGCACCAAGAGGTCGGTGACGGCGAGGAGTTCGGGCGGGAGGGGCTGGGCGGGGGCGGGCGTGAGGACGGTGCGGACGCCGAGGCGGCGGGCGGTGGCGGCGCCCTCGGTGACGACGGAGAGGGGGAGTTCGAGCTGGAGGAGGAGGGTGTCGGCGGTGGCGATCAGGGCCTCGTCGCCGTGGTCGAGGGAGGTGACGGTGCCGTTGGCGCCGGGCACGACGACGATCGCGTTGCCGCCCTCGTCGTCGACGACGATGTGGGCCGTGCCCGAGGGGCCCTCGGAGGTGCGCAGCAGGTCGGTCTCGACCCCGGATGCCTCGAGCGTGTCGCGGAGCCGTACGCCGAATTCGTCGTTGCCGACCGCGCCGATCATCGACACGTCGCCGCCGGCGTGGGCTGCTGCGACGGCCTGGTTGGCGCCCTTGCCGCCGGGGATGGTGCGGAACTCCCGGCCGGTGACGGT
Organism: Streptomyces sp. NPDC048353; assembly: GCF_055587165.1. Taxonomy (NCBI): domain Bacteria; kingdom Bacillati; phylum Actinomycetota; class Actinomycetes; order Kitasatosporales; family Streptomycetaceae; genus Streptomyces; species Streptomyces sp. NPDC048353. The sequence goes on from NZ_JBVJGU010000001.1 coordinate 1,037,580, forward strand.
CTCTCCGCGTGCGGGGGCCCGGGACACGAAGGCGACGAGGTCCATGTTGGTGCTGCCGAGCACCACGATGCCGGTCATGGGTGTACTGCCTCCAGGAGTGTCAGTTCGGCCAGGGTGTCGAAGCCGATGCCGTCGAAGGACGGGACCGAGGTCGACAGTCGGTTCTTGAGGGGGGAGGTCCAGCGGTCGGGCAGCCGGTCGGGGTGGCCGGCGAGGAGGCCGGCGACCGATCCGGCGGTGGCGCCGTTGGAGTCGGTGTCCCAGCCGCCGGAGACCGCCGCGCAGACGGAGCGGGAGAAGTCGCCGTCCGCGTGGGTGAGCGCGGCGGCGAGCAGGGCGGCGTTGGGGACGGCATGGACCCAGTGATACCCGCCGAGGACGGAGTGGAGCCGGTCCACGACGGCATCGAAGTCCTCGGTCGTGCGCGCGGCGTCGATGCCGAGGCGGACGGCCTCGGCCAGGCGGGAGCGGGGAGGGATCACGGTGAGGCCGGAGGCCAGCGCCCGGTGGACGTCGGCGGTGCCGGTCGCGGCGGTGGCGAGGACGGCGGCGACGAACATGGCGCCGTAGACGCCGTTGGCGGTGTGGGTGAGCGCCGCGTCCCGGTGCGCCTGCGCGGCGGCGGCGACCGGGTCACCCGGGTGGGTCCAGCCGTGGACGTCCGCCCGGATCTGGGCGCCGATCCACTCGCGGAAGGGGTTGCGGCGGACGGCGGTGAGCGGGGGTTCGACACCGTCGAGGAGATTGCGGTAGGCGACGCGCTCGGCCGTGAAGGTGCGGCCGGCGGGCAGTTCGTCCAGCCAGAGGCGGGCGACGTCGGCGGTGGTGAAGTCGCGGCCGTACCGCTGGAGGAGCAGCAGATCGAGGAGGGGGTAGTTGAGGTCGTCGTCCTCGGGCATGCCGTCGATGTTCTCGGCGAGCGAGGTGGGCGCGGAACGGCGGTTCCAGGGGTGGGCGGCGAGCAGCTCGGGCGGCACGCCCTTGGCGGTGAACCACGAGGAGAGGGGCCAGTTGCCGGTGGCGCGGGCGAGGGCGCGGATGGCGGGGAGGGGCAGCTTCTCGACGGGCTTGCCGAGCAGACACCCGGCGGCGCGCCCGAGCCAGGCGGCGTGCAGCCGGTCCCGAAGGGAGGAGGACGGCCCCGGGGCCGCCGCAAGGGCCGGAGCCGGTGCCTGGGTCGGGGCCGGGCCGGGCTCCGGCGGCGGGGAGGCGCCGGGCGCGCTCGCGGCGGCCTGGATGGCGGCGAGCGAGGTGGGTTCCAGCGGCGCCAGGGGGGAGGGCAGGGCGGCCAGTTCGTCGAGGAGGCGTTCCGCCAGCGGGCGGAGGTCGGGGCGCGGGATCGGGGACGCGCCCGCCAGGGGAGGCGCCGGCCGGCCGCCCGCCGCCTGCCAGCGAGCGGCGACCGCGGAGGCGTCGCGGCCGTCCTCCGCCGCCTGGCGCAGTTCGTGGCCGACCAGGTCCTCCGGCTGCACCCAGGTCACGCGGAGGTTCATCGGCCCGCGCTCGTCAGAGCCGCGTACGCCGACTCGTGCGCCCGGCGGCGGGCGGTGTCCCGCTCGAACACCTCCCGTGCGACCGTGCTCAGCGCCGCGGCCGGGGCGTGCAGGTCCAGCCGGCTCGCCTCGGCGACCTGCTTCGACCAGTCGGAGGGGACGGCGGCCTCGCCGCGCAGCGCGCCCACGATCGCCCCCGCCATCGTCGCGATCGAGTCGCAGTCACGGCCGTAGTTGACCGAGCCCAGGACCGTACGCCGGTAGTCGCCCTCGCCCACCAGCAGCATCCCCAGGGCGACGGGCAGCTCCTCGATCGCGTGCAGCCGCGAGGGCCGGCGGGCGCCCAGGGAGGGGGCGCGGTAGTCCGGGCCCACCGAGTCGAACGGCGCCACCGCCGCCCGCAGCGGCTCCAAGGCCGACTCGAAGTCCGTGTGCCGGGCGGCCACTTCGGCGACGGCCTCGATCGCCGCGCGGGTGCCGTCCTTCGCCAGGCGGAGCGCCGTGTCCACCACCGACCCGGGCGTGGCGGACGGCACGCAGGCGGCGGCCACCGCCGCGGCGAACACCCCCGCCGCCTCCCTGCCGTACGAGGACTGGTGCGCGCCCGCGACGTCCAGCGCCTCGGCGTACGCGGCCTCCGGGTTCGCCGCGTTGACCAGGCCCACCGGCGCCATGTACATCGCCGCACCGCAGTTGACGATGTTGCCGTTGCCGGCCTCGCGCGGGTCGGCGTGGCCGTAGTGCAGACGGGTCACGATCCACTTCTCGGCGAGGAAGATCCGCTGGAGGGGGAGGGCTTCGGCCTCCAGCTCCGGGATCCAGACGGGACGTGCCATGAGTTCGGGTACCAGATGGTCCGCCACGGCGTACGCGTCGAGGTGGTCGCGCACCCTCTCGTACACCCTGATGAGGGCGTGGGTCATCAAGGTGTCGTCGGTGACGTGCCCGTCGCCCTTGTGGTACGGCGCGATGGGGCGGGCCGTGCGCCAGGAGTCGCCGTTCCAGGGGCCGACGATGCCGGTGATCCGGCCGCCGTGGCGTTCCAGGATCTGGGTCGGGGTGTAGCCCTCGACGGGGCCGCCGAGGGCGTCGCCCACGGCGGCGCCGACGAGGCTGCCGGTGATCCGGTCATCCAGTGTGGGGGTCATGTCGGAATTGTCCACCCGGTGTGGCCGGTTCCGTGTCTCCCAGCCGCTCGGCGAGTTCGACCAGGTCCGTGCCCGCGAGGCGGGGCAGGGCGCAGCCCGCGAGGGTGCGGCAGGCGTCGCGCCAGGTGGCAGGGACGGAGTCGCCGCCCCCGAGCGCCCCGGTGAGCGCGCCGGCCAGTGCGGGAGCGGAGTCGGCGACGCGGGAGAGGCAGGCGGCGGCGGGGACGGCCGCGGCCGTCCGGCCGCGCGCGGCGAGCGCCAGGGCGAGGGCGACGGGGACGGTCTCGGCGGCGGCGATGCCGTAGCTGTAGACGTGGTCGACGATCTGGTGCTCCAGGAGGGGGACCAATTCGAAGGCGTCGGCCGCGTCCTGGGCCATCTTCACGGCCTGCCGGGCGTTGCGCCCGATCTCGGTGGCGGGCGGGAGCTGGGCGAGCGCGGCCGCCACGGCGTCGTCGACGGTCGCCCCGCCGAGGGCCGCGGCGACGGCCGCCGCCATCGCGCGGGCGCCGTGGACGCCGTCGCCGTCCTGGGTGTACCGGGCGTCGAACTCGGCGAGTTCGGCCGCGGCGACCGGGTCGCCCGGGTGGACGACGGCCAGCACGACGGCGCGGACGCAGGCGGCGTCGTCGAAGTAGTGGGGGTTGTCGTGGCCGGTGGCGGGCGGGCGCAGACCGGTGGCGAGATTGCCGAGACCGGCGCGGACCGAGATCCGGGCGCGCAGGGGCAGTACGGCGGACTCCACCTCGGGGGCGCGGTCGGCGGCGGCGGCGACCTGGCCGGCGAGCGAGTTCCAGGCCAGGTCGACGGCGGCCCGGAGGCGGCGCTCGGGGGCGAGGGAGGAGAAGAGGGGGCCCGCGGCGGCGAGGACGGCCTCGGCGGTGAAGACGGCCCATTCGGCGTCGTCGGAAGGGCCGAGACGCAGCGGCTCGGGCGGCTGGTTCAGGGCGATGGGGACGGGCAGGGTGGTGGTGGCGTTCTGCTCGGCGAACGTGTCGAGTTCACGGGTGAGCCGGCGGGTCCACTCCGGCATCCGGGCGGCCCGGTGCCGCGCCGCGGGCCACCCGGCGGCGTCCCCCGCGGCGAGCCCGAGGAGCAGCCCCTCGACACGTGAGACGGAGACCCGCGGGGCCCGGACATCCGCCTGGACCCGCCCGGCCCGGACACCCGGCCCGCGGCCCGGTCCGGTCAGGACACCCGCCTCGGTCGTCAGGACGCCTGCCTCACCGGTAAGGACACTCGCCTCGACCGCCAGGACGCCTGCCTCGCCGGTCAGGACACTCGCCTCGACCGCCTCGACCGCCTCGACCGCCTCGACCGCCTCGACCGCCTGGACCGCCCCGGCGGGCCGGGTGCCCGGGTCCGGGCCGTCCTCCGGGGCGCGGGGGGCTCCGGACCGGGCCGCGGTGTCCGGAGGCGGGTGCGGGGGCCAGGTGTCGGCCGGGAGGTCGTCGGCGGGGTGATCGTCCGTGGTCGGGGCGGCGCCGGAGCCCCAGGTGCGGTGGGTGGAATCCGTCGTGGTCATGCGGCGTCCTCCTCGTCCGTCGTCAGCAGGTCCGCGATGTCCAGGACGTGGTAGCCCCGCATCGACGGCAGACAGCTCCCCTTCACCGGGCCGATCACGGACCCCCACTCCTCCGGGATCGCCGACGCGCCCGCCGCCGCCCCGGCCAGGGCGCCCGCGACCGCCGCCGTGGTGTCGGCGTCGCGGCCCATGTTGACCGCGGTCAGCACGGCCGTACGGAAGTCGCCCCGCGCCGCCGCGAAGGCGCCGAAGGCGAGGGCCACGGCCTCCGGGGCCAGGTCCGTCCACGGGTAGCCGCCGATGACGACCGCGGAGCGGACCGTGCGCTCCCGGGTCAGGGGATCGGGCTGGATCCGCTGCGCCGCCACCACCGCGCGCCGCATCGAGCGGGCCGTCCAGGAGTCCATCGGGATCACCGAGAGCGCGGCCGCGATGACCGAGGTCACCGACGCGCCCGCCATCGCCGCGGCGACGCCCGCCGCGACCGCCTGGCCGCCGTAGATCCCCTCGCCGTCGTGGCTGACGGTGCCGTCGATGGCGACCAGCCGGGCCGCCTCCGCGGGGCGGCCCGCCGCGAACACCCCGAAGGGGGCCGCCCGCATGGCGAGCCCGTCCGACCAGGCGTGGCGGTGCTGGGCCGAGATGGGAGCGGCGAGCCCCCGCCGCAGGTTCTCCAGGGTGCCCCGCTCGCTGAACCCGGCACCCCGGAAGGGCCCCTCGTCCAGATCGGCGATCCAGTGGTGCCAGGCCCGCTCCACGTGCCGGACGGTCAGGGCCGAGCCGTGCCGGGCGAGCAGCAGTCCGGAGAAGATCGCGTACTCCGTGTCGTCGGTGCCGGCCGGCCGGTCCGTCACGAAACCCTCGATCCGGCCCCAGCGGCGGCGGATCTCCGAGGGACGCAGATTCTCGGCGGGCGCCCCGAGCGCGTCGCCGACCGCGAGGCCGAGCAGCGCCCCTCGGGCGCGCTCGCGCGTGTCACGGGTCGTGGTCCCCGTCTCGGTCCCCATCTCGGTCCCCTTTCGCGGTTCCTGAATCTGTGCCACCGCGGGGGCCCGAAGAGTGCGCGGAATCGTTTCTGTCACCCGCCTGAACCCCGTCACCAAGATCAGGTACGCCTTACTAAGTACGGCCTGCCTTGCTGGCGCGCCCCTTACATCGAGCGTAGTTTCGAGGGTGTTGAGGGGAGGCGGGGTCCGCCCGACCCGCCGGAACGACAGGGGAGAAGCATGTCCATCATCGAGACCGAGGCACCACTTCACGAGGCCCACCGCGACAACCACACGCACCGCGACGTGAACGGCGGATGGCTCCGCCCCGCGGTGTTCGGCGCGATGGACGGACTCGTCTCCAACCTGGCCCTGATGACCGGTGTCGCCGGCGGCGCGGTCTCCCAGCAGACCATCGTCATCACCGGCCTCGCCGGACTGGCGGCCGGCGCCTTCTCCATGGCGGCGGGCGAGTACACCTCCGTCGCCTCCCAGCGCGAGCTGGTCCAGGCCGAGCTGGACGTCGAACGCCGGCAGCTGCGCAAGCACCCCGTCGACGAGATGGAGGAGCTGGCCGCGCTCTACGTCTCCCGGGGCGTCGAGCCCGCGCTCGCCCGCGAGGTGGCGATGCAGCTCTCCCGCGACCCCGAGCAGGCGCTCGAGATCCACGCCCGCGAGGAGCTGGGCATCGACCCCGACGACCTGCCGTCGCCGATGGTCGCCGCCGTGTCGTCGTTCGGTTCGTTCGCGCTCGGCGCCCTGCTCCCCGTCCTGCCGTACCTGCTCGGGGCGACCGCGCTCTGGCCCGCCGTGCTGCTCGCCCTCGTCGGGCTCTTCGGCTGCGGCGCGCTGGTGGCCCGCGTCACGGCCCGCAGCTGGTGGTTCAGCGGACTGCGCCAGCTCGTCCTCGGCGGAGCCGCCGCGGCCCTGACGTACGGACTCGGCATGCTCTTCGGGGCCGCGCTCTGACGCCACGGCCCGCCAGGACCGCTCCCACCTGCGCGTTCACCCCAGGAAGGCCCTCGCCCTGCGGCGGGGGCCTTCTCCGTGCATGCTTGCTGTGACGTATATCCCCTGGGCCAATCCGCCGGACCAGTGAGACACTATGCACAGCGCAACATATCTAGCCGTTACTCATCGGTTTCGAACACGAAACCGCCGGGCATGAGGCGTAAGCGCTGCGGGCAACGAAGCCCGCTCCGCGACGGGTCGTCGAACCCAGACGAACACCCCGAGACCGACCTGTCCTTCGGTGAACCCACGCCACCGCTCCGTGTCAGCGGTGTCCGCATGCTGGAATGTGCTATCCGCTTCCCGAGAAGCCAGCCATCATGTAACCTGCACGAAATTTCGCGGAGGGCCAACGTCGTCCCTCGGCTGCTGCATATGCCACGACGACGACGGGAGAGCCGATGCGTTCCGACGCCTGGTCGCCCATGGACGGTCGCCCCGCTCCGCAGGGGATGTACGACCCCCGTAACGAACACGACGCCTGTGGTGTCGGGTTCGTGGCCACCCTCACCGGTGTAGCCAGTCACGCACTGGTCGAGCAGGCGCTGACCGTACTGCGCAACCTCGAGCACCGCGGCGCCACCGGCTCCGAGCCCGACTCCGGAGACGGCGCCGGCATCCTGCTCCAGGTCCCGGACGCCTTCCTGCGCGAGGTCACCGACTTCGAGCTGCCCGCCGCCGGCGCCTACGCCGTCGGCATCGCCTTCCTCCCTGCCGACGGCTCCGCACAGGCCGTCTCGCAGATCGAGACGATCGCGTCCGAAGAGGGCCTGGACGTCCTCGGCTGGCGCGAGGTCCCCGTCACCCCCGAGCTGCTCGGCGCCTCCGCCCGCTCCACCATGCCCGTCTTCCGTCAGCTCTTCGTCGCCGACGGCCACAGCACGGACATCGCGCTGGACCGCAAGGCGTTCGTCCTGCGCAAGCGCGCCGAGCGCGAGGCCGGGACCTACTTCCCCTCGCTCTCCGCCCGCACCATCGTCTACAAGGGCATGCTGACCACCGGCCAGCTCGAGCCCTTCTTCCCGGACCTGTCGGACCGCCGCTGCGCCACCGCCGTGGCCCTGGTCCACTCCCGGTTCTCCACCAACACCTTCCCGAGCTGGCCGCTGGCCCACCCGTACCGCTTCGTCGCGCACAACGGCGAGATCAACACGGTCAAGGGCAACCGCAACTGGATGGTGGCCCGCGAGTCCCAGCTCGCCTCCGACCTCTTCGGCGAGGGCAAGCTCGACCGCATCTTCCCGGTCTGCACCCCGGACGCCTCCGACTCCGCCTCCTTCGACGAGGTCCTGGAGCTGCTCCACCTCGGCGGCCGCTCCCTGCCGCACAGCGTCCTGATGATGGTCCCCGAGGCGTGGGAGAACCACGACTCCATGGACCCGGCCCGGCGCGCCTTCTACCAGTACCACTCCACGATGATGGAGCCCTGGGACGGCCCGGCCTGCGTCACCTTCACCGACGGCGTCCAGGTCGGCGCGGTCCTCGACCGCAACGGTCTGCGCCCCGGCCGCTACTGGGTCACCGACGAGGGCCTCGTCGTCCTCTCCTCCGAGGTCGGCGTCCTCGACATCGACCCCGCCAAGGTCGTCCGCAAGGGCCGCCTGCAGCCCGGCAAGATGTTCCTCGTCGACACCGCCGAGCACCGGATCATCGAGGACGACGAGATCAAGGCCGGCCTCGCCGCCGAGCACCCGTACGCCGCATGGCTGGAGACCGGCGAGATCGAGCTCGAGGACCTCCCCGAGCGCGAGCACATCGTCCACACCCACGCCTCGGTCACCCGCCGCCAGCAGACCTTCGGCTACACCGAGGAAGAGCTCCGCATCATCCTCGCCCCGATGGCCCGCACCGGCGGCGAGCCGCTCGGCTCCATGGGCACGGACTCCCCGATCGCGGCCCTCTCCGAGCGCCCCCGGCTGCTCTTCGACTACTTCACCCAGCTCTTCGCGCAGGTCACCAACCCGCCGCTGGACGCCATCCGCGAGGAGCTGGTGACGAGCCTGCTCTCCTCGCTCGGCCCGCAGGGCAACCTGCTGGAGCCGACCTCGGCCTCCTGTCGCAGCGTCACGCTCCCCTTCCCGGTGATCGACAACGACGAGCTGGCCAAGCTCATCCACATCAACGCCGACGGCGACATGCCCGGCATGAAGGCCGCGACCCTCTCCGGCCTGTACCGGGTCTCCGGCGGCGGCGACGCGCTCGCCGCCCGCATCGAGGAGATCTGCGCCGAGACCGACGCGGCGATCGAGGGCGGCGCCCACCTGCTCGTCCTCTCCGACCGGCACTCCGACGCCGAGCACGCGCCGATCCCGTCGCTGCTGCTCACCGCGGCCGTCCACCACCACCTCATCCGCACCAAGCAGCGCACCCAGGTGGGCCTGCTGGTCGAGGCCGGCGACGTCCGCGAGGTCCACCACGTGGCCCTCCTCATCGGCTACGGCGCCGCCGCCGTCAACCCCTACCTCGCGATGGAATCCGTCGAGGACCTGGTCCGCGCCGGCACCTTCATCGAGGGCCTGGAGCCCGAGCAGGCCATCCGCAACCTGATCTACGCCCTCGGCAAGGGCGTCCTGAAGGTCATGTCCAAGATGGGCATCTCGACCGTCGCCTCCTACCGCGGCGCCCAGGTCTTCGAGGCCGTCGGCCTCGACACCGCCTTCGTCGAGAAGTACTTCAACGGCACCGCCACCAAGATCGGCGGCGCCGGCCTCGACGTCGTCGCCAAGGAGGTCGCCGCCCGCCACGCCAAGGCGTACCCCGCCTCCGGCGTCCCCTCCGCGCACCGCGCGCTGGAGATCGGCGGCGAGTACCAGTGGCGCCGCGAGGGCGAGCCGCACCTCTTCGACCCCGAGACCGTCTTCCGCCTGCAGCACGCCACGCGCAACAAGCGGTACGACATCTTCAAGAAGTACACGGACCGGGTCAACGAGCAGTCCGAGCGCCTGATGACCCTCCGCGGCCTGTTCGGCCTCACCGCCGACCGCCCCTCGATCCCGATCGAGGAGGTCGAGCCGGCGAGCGAGATCGTCAAGCGGTTCTCCACCGGCGCCATGTCCTACGGCTCCATCTCCCGCGAGGCGCACGAGACCCTCGCCATCGCCATGAACCAGCTGGGCGGCAAGTCCAACACCGGTGAGGGCGGCGAGGACCCGGAGCGCCTGTACGACCCGGCGCGCCGCTCCTCCATCAAGCAGGTCGCCTCCGGCCGCTTCGGCGTCACCAGCGAGTACCTGGTCAACGCCGACGACATCCAGATCAAGATGGCGCAGGGCGCCAAGCCCGGCGAGGGCGGCCAGCTGCCCGGCCACAAGGTCTACCCGTGGGTCGCCAAGACGCGTCACTCGACGCCCGGCGTCGGCCTCATCTCTCCGCCGCCGCACCACGACATCTACTCCATCGAAGACCTCGCCCAGCTGATCCACGACCTGAAGAACGCGAACCCGCAGGCGCGGATCCACGTGAAGCTGGTCTCCGAGGTCGGTGTCGGCACGGTCGCCGCGGGCGTCTCCAAGGCCCACGCGGACGTCGTCCTCATCTCCGGCCACGACGGCGGCACGGGCGCCTCCCCGCTCACCTCGCTCAAGCACGCGGGCGGCCCCTGGGAGCTCGGCCTCGCCGAGACCCAGCAGACCCTGCTGCTCAACGGCCTGCGCGACCGGATCGTCGTCCAGACCGACGGCCAGCTCAAGACCGGCCGGGACGTGGTCATCGCCGCGCTCCTCGGCGCCGAGGAGTTCGGTTTCGCCACCGCGCCGCTCGTCGTCTCCGGCTGCGTCATGATGCGCGTCTGCCACCTGGACACCTGCCCGGTCGGCATCGCCACCCAGAACCCGGTGCTGCGGGACCGCTTCTCCGGCAAGGCCGAGTACGTCGTCAACTTCTTCGAGTTCATCGCCGAAGAGGTCCGCGAACTCCTCGCCGAGCTGGGCTTCCGTACCCTCGAAGAGGCCGTCGGCCACGCCGAGCTGCTCGACACCAGCCGCGCCGTCACGCACTGGAAGGCGCAGGGCCTGGACCTGGCCCCGCTCTTTCACGTGCCCGAGCTGCCCGAGGGCGCGGTCCGCCACGCCCAGGTCGCGCAGGACCACGGTCTGGAGAAGGCCCTCGACAACGAGCTGATCGAGCTCGCCGCCGAGGCGCTGGGCGCCCGCTCCGCCGAGGAGGCGCAGCCCGTCCGGGCGCAGGTCGCCATCCGCAACATCAACCGCACGGTCGGCACCATGCTCGGCCACGAGGTGACGAAGAAGTTCGGCGGCGCCGGCCTGCCCGCCGACACCATCGACATCACCTTCACCGGCTCCGCCGGCCAGTCGTTCGGCGCCTTCCTGCCGAGCGGTGTCACGCTCCGCCTGGAGGGCGACGCCAACGACTACGTCGGCAAGGGCCTCTCCGGCGGCCGCGTCGTCGTCCGCCCGGACCGCGGCGCCGACCACCTGGCCGAGTACTCCACCATCGCCGGCAACACCATCGCCTACGGCGCCACCGGCGGCGAGCTGTTCCTGCGCGGCCGCACCGGCGAGCGCTTCTGCGTCCGCAACTCCGGCGCGCTGGTCGTCTCGGAGGGCGTGGGCGACCACGGCTGCGAGTACATGACCGGCGGCACCGCGGTCGTCCTCGGCGAGACGGGCCGCAACTTCGCGGCCGGCATGTCGGGCGGCGTCGCGTACGTCATCGACCTCGACCGGGACAACGTCAACTCCGGGAACCTGGCGGCCGTGGAGGCCCTGTCGGACACCGACAAGGAGTGGCTGCACGACGTCGTGCGCCGCCACCAGGAGGAGACGGGCTCGACCGTCGCCGAGAAGCTCCTCGCCGACTGGTCCGTGAACGTGGACCGCTTCAGCAAGATCATCCCCACCACGTACAAGGCAGTGCTCGCCGCCAAGGACGCCGCTGAGCTCGCCGGTCTCTCCGAGTCCGAGACCACCGAGAAGATGATGGAGGCGGCGACCCATGGCTGACCCCAAGGGCTTCCTGACCACCGGACGCGAGGTCGCCAAGACCCGCCCGGTGGGCGAGCGAGTCAAGGACTTCAACGAGGTCTACGTCCCCGGCTCCCTGCTGCCGATCATCAGCAAGCAGGCCGGCCGCTGCATGGACTGCGGTATCCCGTTCTGCCACAACGGCTGTCCGCTCGGGAACCTGATCCCCGAGTGGAACGACTACGCCTACCGCGAGGACTGGACCCAGGCCTCCGAGCGGCTGCACGCCACCAACAACTTCCCGGAGTTCACCGGCCGCCTGTGCCCGGCTCCGTGCGAGGCCGCGTGCGTGCTCGGCATCAACCAGCCGGCCGTCACCATCAAGAACGTCGAAGTCTCCATCATCGACAAGGCGTGGGACAGCAACGACGTCAAGCCGCAGGCGCCCGAGCGCCTCTCCGGCAAGACCGTCGCCGTGATCGGCTCGGGCCCGGCGGGCCTCGCCGCCGCCCAGCAGCTGACCCGGGCCGGCCACACGGTCGCCGTCTTCGAGCGTGCCGACCGCATCGGCGGACTGCTGCGCTACGGCATCCCCGAGTTCAAGATGGAGAAGCGGCACATCAACCGCCGCATCGAGCAGATGCGCGCGGAGGGCACCAAGTTCCGCACCGGCGTCGAGATCGGCCGCGACATCACCGCGACCGACCTGCGCAAGCGGTACGACGCCGTGGTCATCGCCGCCGGTGCCACCACCGCCCGCGACCTGCCGGTTCCCGGCCGGGAGCTGGCCGGCATCCACCAGGCGATGGAGTACCTGCCGCTCGCCAATAAGGTCGTCGAGGGCGACTTCGTGGCCCCGCCGATCACGGCCGAGGGCAAGCACGTCGTGGTCATCGGCGGCGGCGACACCGGCGCGGACTGCGTGGGCACCGCCCACCGCCAGGGCGCGGCCTCGGTCACCCAGCTGGAGATCATGCCGCGTCCGGGCGAGGAGCGGGCGGCCGGCCAGCCGTGGCCGACGTTCCCCATGCTCTACAAGGTCACCTCGGCGCACGAGGAGGGCGGCGAGCGGGTCTACTCCGTCTCCACCACCCACTTCGAGGGCGACGAGGACGGCAACGTCCAGTTCCTGCACCTGGTCGAGGTCGAGTTCATCGAGGGTAAACTGACCCAGAAGCCGGGCACGGAGCGCAAGATCCCCGCCCAGCTGGTGACGCTTGCGATGGGCTTCACGGGCACGGACGTCGAGAACGGCATGGTCTCGCAGTTCGGCCTGGAGCTCGACGAGCGCGGCAACGTCGCACGGGACGCGGACTTCGCCACCAACGTCGGTGGTGTGTTCGTGGCCGGTGACGCGGGCCGCGGTCAGTCGCTGATCGTCTGGGCGATCGCCGAGGGCCGCTCGGCGGCGCGCGGAGTCGACCGCTTCCTCACGGGCGCGAGCGACCTCCCGGCCCCGATCCGCCCCACGGACCGGGCCCTGACGGTCTGATCCGGCACCACCCCTGAGACGTCCCGTACAACGACGTGCGGAACTGAGCGCGGCGCCTTCCCGAATGTCCCCGACCGGACGACTGGGCGGGCGCCGCGGCGCGTGCGGGGCGGTGTTGTGGAAAGCCCCTCCGGCCGGGTGGTATCCGGTCAGGTGCTGCTGGGGGCGATCCAGGTGGTCAGTGAGGCCGCCGCCACGGCCAGGACGCCCAGCAGGCCCATCCAGCGGGCCCAGTCCGTCATCCGCCGGACCGAGCGGGCGCGGTCCCGTTCGTAGCGGAGGATCTGGACCGCGCCGAGGGGCCGGGTCGCGCCCGGGCGCTCGTGGACGGCGGAGACCATCATCCACGAGGCCACGATCAGCAGCAGGAACGCCCCGGCGAGCAGCCCGATCACCGACCACTTCGGCCCGGGCGACAGCTTGCTCAGGTTCTCCTGCCCCTTGAGCACGAAGATCACCGTGAGCAGTCCGGTGAGCGTCGCGAGGAAGTTCCGGTACCCCTCCGCCTGCTGCAGCGCCGCCCGCAACTGCTCCGGCGGGGTCGCCATCGCCCCGGCCCGCGCCTCCGCGTCGCGGAGCTCCTTCGTCGTGAACTCGCTCACCGGGGGAGCCCCTGCGGCGGGAAGGCGATCCAGAACCCGGCGCCGCAGCCCGACTCCACCGCCGCCGGCCGGTTCACGTGCCAGGACGTGCACACGCACTGCGTGTACCAGGGGCCGTCGTCGTCATCGGGCCGGTTCCGGCGGCTGCCCGGCCCCTTGGACGCGACGTACTGCCCGTACGGCCAGACCTTGGTCATCGGACACCCGCAGGCGGGGCACTCGCCGGTCGCCTCGTACCGTCCCTCGCCTTCGGGGCGGTATTCCCACAGGAAGTGGGTCGAGGCGGCGGTGGGCGGCAGATCGCGGTTGCGGTACGGGACGGTGGAGCTCATGGGCGCGGGCCTCCGGGCGTGGGCAGCTCAAGGGCGAACAGGCGGGCGTAGCGGCGGAGCCGGGCGAGGACCTCGTCTTCGGAGAGATCCGTCTCCTCGGCGCAGAGCGCGAGGTGATCCGGGTCGACGGCCCCCTCGAGCGCGGGCGCGCGGCCGGTCAACTGGCGGGTGAGGAGGACGACGTCCTGCCAGTCCGGCGTGATCTCCCGCTCGGCCTCGTCGGGCGCGGGCGTCCGGACGTCGAGCCCCAGACACCGGAACGGCGCGTACCGGTCGTACACCCGCCCCACCGACCACCCGAACCGCCCGGCCACGAGCACGAGCTCCAGCGGCCCGAGCAGACCGGGCCCGAGGAGCCCGGGGTCGAACGCGGCCAGGTCGAAGAAGTCGGGGACGAAGCCTTCGAGGGCTTCGGCGTCGGGGCCGGTGAAGGGGCCGGGGAGGGCGGGGCCGCCGACGCAGTGGAAGGCGGAGACGCGGCGGATGGCGTCGCCGAGGGAGCCGCGGAGGGTTTCGGCGTACGTCAGGAGGTCCTGGCAGGACAGCCGGTGCCGGAAGCCGCCGGGCTCGGACGGGTTCTGATCGACCAGGCGGGACGCCTCCCAGGACGTGGGGGCGAGCGCGAGGGCCTGCGTCGGCACCTCGGGCAGGCGCAGCGGGAGGAGCGGAGCCGCTTGGCGCAGGACGTCCACGGCCTCGCCCAGGGTGGTATTCCGCCGGGCGGCGAAGGCGACGAGCAGGGCGAGGTGGAGGCCGTCGGCTCCTTCGAGGTCCCACCGATTCCCTTCGCCGAGGAACCACAGGGGATAGACGATATCCAGGAGGTCGGAGAGCGCCGGGCCCATGGCGGAGAACTGCTCGACAGCGGTGTCGAGCAGCTCGCCGGCTCCCGGAGCGAGCACACCGCACGCCTCCAAGAGCAGCATTTCGTGGCGTAGTTCGGCGCCGGTAGGGTCCTCCGTGTACGCCGCCCAGACCAGCCTCCAGAGACCGTAGCCCGACCGCTCACCCAGGCTGTCCCGCCGTCTATTGCGGATCATCGAGTGGATCCAGGCGGGTGGTGTCCAGTTCACGCACGGGGAGGGGACTTCGGGCGCGGTCACGCCGGTGACGGGGGCCAGCCGGTTGATCTGTTCCGCCGCGCGTCCCAGCGGGAGTTCCGTTCCGGCGCTGCGTTCCAGCAGCTGGAGCATGTGCAGGGGGCCCGGCGGCAGCCAGGGCGGTGCGCCGTCCGCGTTCGCGGACAGCAACCGCTGCTCCACGCCGTTCAGCGCCGGGTGGTCGAGCATCTCCTCCGTCACCGAGTCGCTCCGGCGGAAACCGAGGGGGCCGAGCGCCGTCAGCGCCTCGGCCAGCCTGCGCCGCTGCTGAGGCGCGGGTGCGCGCAGCAGCAGATCGACGGGGTGCACCTCGCCCTCCCGCCAGGTCCAGTCGTCGCCGGTCACCAACGGGGAGCGGACGGAGGCGAGGAGCAGAGCATCGGCGTGCAGCACCTTGGACCCCAGATCCTCGCGCCGCAGTCCGGCCGTATCCGGCACGGGGACGCCGAGACGTACCAACTGGCGCAGCTCGTCCAGGGCCTGGGAAGGGGGGATGTCGTGGTGGGCGGCGACGATCAACAACGGTGCGTGCGCGGCCGGCCGTCCGTGGGCGTTGTCCCGCGCCTCCGCCGCCTTCCCGTACGCGAGGCAGAGGTCGGTCATGACCGAGGTGGGCACGGGCAGCTCGCGCAGTCGCCGGATGTCCTCGGTCGCGGGGACCTCGACCCCGGCGACGGCGTAGCGGCGCAGCGCCTTGACCGTCTCGGCCAGCGGCACCCGGGCCAGCGCCGCGGCTCGTAGGGGGGCCAGCCATGTGCCGTCGGGAACGTCCCTGAGGAAGAGCAGGGCGTCCACCCCCTCGACCGGCGGGTACCCGTCGGAGGCAGGTGGCTTCTCGGTCCGGAACACCAGTCCGAGCACGGACCGGCGCCAGCGTCGCAGCAGCGCGTTCTCGTAGACGCCGCGCCGATCCGACGGGCTGGCGGGGATGTTGCGCCGGAGGAGATAGCCGTCCAGGGGGAGCACGCCGGTCTCCCGCAACGGCAGCCGGGTGGACGCGATGCTGTAGTCGTTGGGGTGCGGATGCAGCAGGCCCACCACGGCCGCGGGAAGCGCATCGACCAGACCGACGGCGAGCCGGGGTTCCCTCTCGGCCAGATCCCACAGCCATCGCAGCGAGACCTCGCCGACACCGCCGACCGCTTCCGCCAACGTCGCGAACAGCTCCTCGTCCACCCGCTCCTCGTCGTACGACAGCAGCGAGTTCCGGTCCACACTCGGCACCGGGTGGTGGCGCTCCCGCAGGTTGAAGACGTAGCCGTCGACCCGCGGCGCGTGCGCCACCACCACCCCGTCCAGCAGCAGCTGCCCCCGCCCCTGGACGATCCAGCCGTCCGTCCCCGCCTTCACCGGGTCGGCCGGCCAGTCCTCCGTGGCCCGGAGCTTCCCGGGTTCCCAGATCTCGGAGTCGATCTCGTTCCCCTCCCGGTCCAGCTCGACCGCCGTCACCTTGTGGTCGCTCACCCACAGCAGCGACCGCAGGGTCTCCACCAGTGACGGCGGGGCCTCGTCGTCCTGGCTCAGATAGAGGCGGACGAGCGTGCCGCCGCGCTCCGGGGCGGCCGTGGTCGGGGTGATCTGGAGGAGGCCCGAGCCGGACTGGATGGTGGCCTGGAGCGGGGCCTCGGTGCGGGACGGGAGGCCGTGGAGGTCGACGGTGCTCGTGGTGACCACGACCTCCTCGGCCAGCATGAAGTAGCTGAACACGCCGATGCCGAAACGGCTGTTGAAGGGCGTCGGGTCGATGCCGGCGCGGCGCCAGTTGCGGCGCTCCTGGACGAAGTCGGGGTCCTGTTCGTAGCGCTTGCCCGCCCGGGCGAACATCGAGGTCAGCTTCTTGCGGCTCATGCCGGTGCCCGTGTCCAGGCACTCGATGTACGGCCGGTCCTCCGCGTCGTACCCCTGGACGAAGGTGATCTCCGGCGCCCGTTCCGTGGGCGGGCACCGGTCCCGGCGTCGGCCGTACGCGACCCGGAGCTGCCGGTGGCGGCAGGCGTCGAGGGCGTTCTGGTACAGCTCGCGGACGGCCAGCATCTTGTCGCCGTACAGCTGTGTGCCCATCAGCAGCGGGCGGATCTCGTCCTCGGCGAGCCGGAAGCGCTCCAGCGGCTGGGTGTAGCGGTCGTCGAGCGGCCTGAGGAACTCGGTGGTCACCTGGTGCGGGACACCGCGCAGCAGGTCGGGCGCCGCTCTGCGGTCGTCCTTCCAGCTCTGGTGGAGGGCGCGGACGGAGGCGTCGGCGGTGCCGGCCAGCTCCTCCATGGCGGCGTGCAGCGCCGGGTGCGGGCAGGGCAGGTCGACGGCGAGGGCGTACTCCTCGCCGGGCTCCGGAGACCCGTCCCTGCCGACGGTGTCCAGGTCGAAGTCGGCCATCGCGTCGACGACGTCGGCGGGGACGAGGGCGCGGTGGGCGCCGAGGTGGTCGACCAGGACGCTGGACATGCGGCGCGGGTCCGCGGCGAGCAGCGCGGACAGCCACAGGAGGTACGCCAGGTCCCGGCCGCGCCAGGTGTTGCCCCGTACCGCACGGTCGTCGGTCCAGCGCGGGTCCGAGGTGTCGTTGATGCGGGGGCTGCTGCCGGGGGCGACCGTCATATGGGGCAGCACATGGCGGATCTGCCGGTCGACGCGCTGCCGGGTCTGGTCGGTGGGGACGTGCGGGGCGCCGTCGGCCCCCGCGGCGACCGCCGCGACGACCATGTCGAGGAGGTGGTCGACGGCGCCGTAGTCCCCCGTCCGGTCCCAGAGCCGGTCCCAGTCGGCGATGAAACGGTGCCGCAGCCAGTGGTCGGCGGCGGTGGCGGCCTCGGAGAGCCTGCGCTGCCTCAGCGTCTCGGCCGCCAGGCCGACCTGCGAGTGCGCCCGGCAGACGTCCCGGGCCGCGTCGCACACCCACTGGTCGTGCGGAGTGGTCGCCTTCCGGCCGCGGTCGCCCTCGCGGCGGTCGAGCCGGTCCGGGCGGAGCGCCGCCAGCTCGCTGAGGGCGACGGCGACGACGCCCTCGTGCATCAGCGGCGCGGCGAGCAGCGCCGCCGTCTCGGCGGGGGAGAGCCGCTCGGACCCGGTCAGGGCGGCCTGCTCGACGAGCCGTCCGAGCACGCGGACGACCCGTATCGGGTACTCGGGGTCGTTCCAGGGCGTGGCGAGCGGCGAGTCCGTGCCGATACGGCTCCGGGAAACCTCGCTCGCCAGCTCGCCCAGCCGGTCCTTCACCCGCTCGTGCGCGGCGCTGTCGCCGGCGGTGTGGTTCCAGAGGACGGAGCCGGAGACGACCTCGGTCCAGCGGAGGGTCTCCTGGGAGCCCCGGCACAACCAGGACGCCGCGGCCTCGTCCTCACGCCCCTTGGGGACCTGGACCTCGACGGTCGGCGGCGGTTCGGTGAGGTGGGCGGTGAGCCGGTCCACCCGGGCCCGGACGAAGGCGACGACCTCGCCGAAGGTCTGGGGCGGGTGGTTCGGCGAGAGCGCCTCGGAGAGCGCGAGGCCGAAGTAACTCCCCTTCTCCGGATCGGCGTAGGCCGGCTGGCCGCGTCCGCTGCTGCGCAGCCAGATCACGTCGTCGAAGCCCTCGCCGACCAGGACCGTGCGCTCCCGCTGCGGGGCCGGCCCCGGGACGTCGGTCCGGCAGGTGTCCAGGCAGACCACCACCCGTACGCCCGCGGGCACCTCGTCCAGCAGGTCGTCGGGGGTCGTCTCGATCAGCGTCCTGGTGAGCAGGGAGCCGTCCGCGCGCGGCTTGGCGTCGGCGGGCAGCAGATAGTCCCGGCCGTTGACGCAGACGCCGTGGCAGGAGAGGTAGACGAAGGCGGTGTCGCCCGGCGCGCAGGACCGCAGGAACTCGTCCATGGCCTGCACGATCGAGTTCCGCGTGGGATCGCTCCGCTCGTCCAGGGGGTGGGCGGGGTGCAGGGCGTCCACGGAGTAGCCGGAGCCGGCCAGCGCCGCGCCCACCAGCTGGACGTCCCGGTCGACGCAGTCCAGGGGCCGGTAACGCTCCGAGAGCAGCGGATCCCTGCTCAGGTACGGGGTGTCACGGACGCCGATCAGCAGGGCCCGCCGCCGGCCGGCCGCCCGTCCGCCGGCCGCGTCCACGGCACCACCCGTCGTCGCGATCACACGCTCCCCCTCGTCACACCGCCACCCCAAGGCCCATGATTCCAGATCCTGTTACTCCCGGTGGCGGTCCGTCGCAAGAGGGCGTCCGCCATCACGTACGCTCGGCGTTCCGTATGCCGTACGCCGTGCCCGTGCCGGACGGGGGGATCCGTACCGCGTGCGGGACGAGGGAGGGAGCGTCCGTGGCGCTGAGCCTGAGCAAGGTCGAGGAGTCCGCACCCGCGCTGGTGAGTCTGTACAAGACCGCCGGGGTGTCCCTGCGCAAGCACGGGATGAGCGGCCAGCGCGTCGCCGTCTATCTGGTGCTGGACTACTCCGGCTCGATGAAGCCCTATTACCAGGACGGCAGCGTCCAGGCCCTGGCCGACCGGGTGCTGGGGCTCTCGGCGCACCTGGACGACGACGGGCGGGTACCGGTGGTCTTCTTCTCCACCGACATCGACGCCGAGACCGACATCGCGCTCGCCGACCACCAGGGCCGGGTCGACCGGATCGTCGCCGGCCTCGGCCACATGGGCAAGACGAGCTACCACCTGGCCATGGACGCGGTGATCGACCACTACCTCGACAGCGGCGCCACCGCCCCCGCCCTCGTCGTCTTCCAGACCGACGGCGGGCCGATCAACAAGCTCGCCGCCGAGCGCTATCTGTGCAAGGCGGCGAAGCTGCCGATCTTCTGGCAGTTCATCGGCTTCGGCGACCCGGGCAGCCGGCAGTTCGAGTTCCTGCGGAAACTGGACGAGTTGCCGGTGCCGGAGAAGCGGCCCGTCGACAACGCCGGGTTCTTCCACGCGGGGAAGGACCCGCGCCGGGTCCCGGACGCGGAGCTGTGCGACCGGCTCGTGGCCGATTTCCCCGCGTGGCTGTCGGCCGCCAGGGCACAGGCCATCGTGCGCGCCTGACGCGGAGCGCGGGCGCGCCGCCGGGGTCGCGAGCCTGCGCACCCGGCCGCGCCGCCCAGGCCGAGCGCGCCTCGCACCCGAAGCACCGACGCGCCCGCTCCGAGCCCGGACGCGCCGCCGCCCGGCCGCGAGCGCCCGCCCCCGCCGAAAACCACTCGCACGCGCGCGTGGACGCGCAGGAGAGTGTCCCCATGAGCTCCCTGGTGCGACATGTGACGATCGACAGTTCCGACGCCTACGCCCTGGCCACGTTCTGGGCCGCGGTGCTCGACTCCCGGGTGTCCGACGAGGACCGGCCGGGCGACGAGGAGGCGCTGGTGGAGACGCCGGGCGCCGGCGTCCTCTTCGTGACGGTGCCCGAAGGGAAGACGGTGAAGAACCGGGTCCACTTCGACCTCCAGCCGCAGGACCGCACCCGCGACGAAGAGGTCGAACGGCTGATCGCGCTGGGCGCCACGCTCGTCGGAGACCACCGGCGCCCCGACGGGAAGGGCTGGGTGACGCTCGCCGACCCGGAGGGCAACGAGTTCTGCGTCGAACGCTCCGCCGCCGAGCGCGAGAAGTAGGCCGCGCCCGCTCGGGGCTTTCACGGAAAACCGGACAGCGGCTGTCGGGTATCCGGTGTTTCCTTGGCCCATGCGAAACCTGGGGAACAGTGAGCCGTCCGCCGCGCCGACCTGGTCGGCCTTCGCCGCCGCCGAGCCCGAACTCGCCGCGACCGTACGGGAGCGATTCGGCCGGTACACCCATCACGTCCTGGCGACCGTGCGGAAGGACGGCTCGCCCCGGCTCACCGGCCTGGAGGTGAACTTCCGTCTCGGCGAGCTCTGGCTGGCGATGATGCCGAACTCGCGCAAGGCACTGGACCTGCGGCGGGACCCGCGCTGCTCGCTCCTGGCCAACCCGGGCGCCGCCGCCGACATGGACGGCGGCGACGTCCGGATCTCCGGGCGGGCGGTCGAGGTCACCGACCCGGAGACCGTCGAGCGGTTCGCCCGGGAGGTGGAGGCCCCGCTGCCGTTCCACCTCTTCCTGATGGAGCCGGCCGAGGTGGTGCGGACGACCGTCGAGGACGACGAGCTGGTGGTGCGGACCTGGTCACCGGGCCGGACGGTACGGACGATCCGGCGCGGCAACGACGACAGCGCACCGCGCCAGGACCCCTGACCGCCACCCGGGCACCCGGTCGCCGGGCCATCCGGCCATCCGGCCATCCGGCCATCCGGCCATCCGGCCGTCAGGTGGCGTCGAGCACTAGGGCCCGGCACCAGGACGGGGTGCCCCAGGCGTCCCGGAGGGGGCGGGCCTTGCGGAGCCAGAGGGAGAGGTCCGGCTCCTCGGTGTAGCCGACGGCGCCGTGGAGCTGCAGGGCGGTCCGTGCGGCGGCGTACGCCGCCTCGCCCGCGGCGACCTTCGCCGCCGCCAGATCGGCGGCCTCGAAGGTGACCGCCGCTCCGTGGACCAGGGGCCGGGCGAACTCCAGGCCGATCAGGGTGTCCGCCAGCCGGTGCTTGACCGCCTGGAAGGACCCGATCGCCGTTCCGAACTGGGTGCGCTGCTTCGCGTACGCCACCGTCCGGTCGAGCAGCGCGAGCCCCAGCCCCAGGGACTGGGCGGCCGTCGCGAGCATCGCCCACCGCGCGGCGTGCCCGGCCGCGGCGACCACCGGCGGGCCGGCGGCCAGCAGCTCCCCGCCCGGGGCGGGGAGCGCGAGCCGCCGCGCCGGATCGGCGGACGCGCGCACCGGCCCGTGCCCGGGCGCGATCCGCAGCTCGTCCCCGACGACGACGCAGGTCAGCGCGGCGGTATCGGCGTCGAGCGCGTAGGGCGTGTGAGGCACCAGCCCGCCCGGCCCGTTCCCGTGCCGATCCGCCCCGCCCCTGCCCCTCTCCGGCCCGTCCCCGTCATCCCCGCCCGCCGCGCCCCCGCTCGGCCCCGGGGCCGCCCAGGTCGTCGGCGTCTCGCCCGCCGCCAGTCCCGGGAGCAGGCGCTTCGCCGGGGCCGGCTCGCCCCGGCGGGCCAGTTCGGCCAGGAGGGCCGCCGTCGCGACCGTCTCCACCAGGGGGCCGGGGACCGCGTGGCGGCCCAGCTCCACAAAGGCCAGGGCCAGTTCGACGGGGAGCGGCCCCACCCCCTCGTACGCCTCCGGGACCGGCAGCGCGAAGACCCCCGCCTCCGCGATCCGGGCCCACACCGCACGCCCCGGCGCCGGATCGCCCGCGCCCCACGCCCGTATCGCCGCCGGAGTGTCCGCGGCCGTCAGCATCGCGTCCAGCGAGCGCGTGAAGGCGCGCTGCTCCGCGGTCGGCAGGAACCCCATCAGCGGCGGCCCTTCGGCAGGCCGAGCAGCCGCTCGGCGATGATGTCCCGCTGGATCTCGTTCGTCCCGGCGTAGATCGGGCCGGCCAGGGAGAAGACGTACCCCTCGCTCCACTCGCCGTCCGCCCGCTCGCCCTCCGCCCCGAGCAGGTCGAGCGCCGTCTCGTGCAGCGCCAGGTCGTACTCCGACCAGAAGACCTTGTTGAGGCTGGACTCCGCCCCGATCGTCCCGCCCGCCGCGAACCGCGCGGCCCCGGCCGCCGTGAACAGCTGGTACGCCCGTGCCCCGATCACCGCGTCCGCCACCCGGTCCCGCGCCGCCGGGTCCTCGCCGGTGGCCCGCCAGAGCCGTACGAGACGGTCCGCGGCGGCCAGGAAGCGGCCGGGGGAGCGGAGCGTGAGCCCGCGTTCGTCGCCGGTCGTGGACATCGCGATCCGCCACCCCTGGCCGGGCTCCCCGATCACGTCCTCGTCGGGCACGAAGATCTCGTCGAGGAAGAGTTCGGCGAAGGCCGGCTTCCCGTCGAGCCGCCCGACGGGCCGGACCGTCACGCCCGGGGCCCGCAGGTCGAACATCAGGTACGTCAGCCCCCGGTGCGGGCGGCCGGCCGCCGGATCGCTGCGGAAGAGGCCGAAGGCCCGGTCGGCGAAGGCCGCCCGCGAGGACCACGCCTTCTGCCCCGACAGCAGCCAGCCGTCCCGCGTGCGGACCGCGCGCGAGGTCAGCGAGGCGAGGTCGGAGCCCGCCTCCGGTTCGGACCAGGCCTGCGCCCAGACCGTCTCGCCGGTCGCCATCGCCGGCAGGACACGGGCTCGCTGCTCCTCGGTGGCGTGGTCGAAGAGGGTGGGGGCGAGCAGGCTGATGCCGTTCTGCGAGACCCGTCCGGGCGCCCCGGCCGCGTAGTACTCCTCCTCGAAGGCCAGCCATCCGAAGATGTCCGCGCCCCGCCCGCCGTACCGCTCGGGCCAGGACACAACTGACCAGCGGGCGGCGGCCAGCTCCGCCTCCCAGGCGCGGTGGGCCGCGAAACCCTCCTCCGTCTCCAGGGACGGCAGCGGCTCGTCGGGGACGTGGGCGCGCAGCCAGGAGCGCGCCTCGGCGCGGAAGTCCTCCTCCTGGGCGGTGGGCGTCAGATCCATCCGGCCATCCTTCCCTAACAAGTGTTTGGTAGGTTAACGTACGGCCATGAGCGGTGCCATGCACAGCGTCGAGGAGTTCCGCGCCGAGGCACGGGACTGGCTGGAGACCCACCTCGGTGGCGCGTTCGCCGGCCTGCGGGGGCTCGGCGGGCCGGGCAGGGAGCACGAGGCCTTCGCCGAACGGCTCGCCTGGGAACGGCACCTGGCCGCCCACGGCTGGACCTGCGTCGGCTGGCCGAAGGAGCACGGCGGGCGCGGCGCGGGCATCGAGGAGCAGATCGCCTTCCACGAGGAGTACGCCCTCGCCGACGCCCCCGCCCGCGTCAACCACATCGGCGAACAGCTCCTCGGCCCCACGCTCCTCGCCTACGGCACCCCGGAGCAGAAGGACCGCTTCCTCCCGCCCATCCGGGCCGTCGAGGAGCTCTGGTGCCAGGGGTACAGCGAACCGGACGCCGGCTCCGACCTCGCGGCCGTCCGCACCCGCGCCGTCCGCGACGGCGACGGCTGGGCGGTGCACGGCCAGAAGATCTGGACCTCCCTCGCCCACGAGGCCCAGTGGTGCTTCGTCCTCGCCCGCACCGAGCCCGGCTCACGCCGCCACGCCGGGCTCTCCTACCTCCTCGTCCCCCTGGACCAGCCCGGCGTCGAGATACGGCCCATCACCCAGCTCACCGGCACCGGCGAGTTCAACGAGGTCTTCTTCGACGGCGCCCGCACCGCCGCCGACCACGTCGTCGGCGCCCCCGGCGACGGCTGGCGGATCGCCATGGCCACCCTCGGCTTCGAGCGCGGCGTCTCCACCCTCGGCCAGCAGGTCGGCTTCCGGCGCGAACTCGAGGCCGTCGTCGCGCTCGCCCGGCACACCGGAGCCCTCGCCGACCCCCTCGTCCGCGACCGCGTCGCCCGCGCCTGGACCGGACTCCAGGCCATGCGCGCCAACGCCCTGCGCGGGACCGAACCCTCCACGGCCAAGCTCTACTGGTCGCACTGGCACCGCGACCTCGGCGAACTGGCCATGGACCTGCGCGGCGCCGACGCCACCGTCCTGCCCGGCGCGCCCTACGAACTCGACTCCTGGCAGCGGCTGTTCCTCTTCTCCCGCGCCGACACCGTCTACGCCGGATCGAGCGAGATCCAGCGGAACATCATCGCCGAGCGGGTGCTCGGCCTCCCCAAGGAGCCGCGCCCATGACCCCGCCGCCCCCCGCCTACCTCCCGGGCCACGGCCTGCTCGCCGGCCGTACCGCCGTCATCACCGCCGCCGCCGGAGCCGGCATCGGCGGCGCCACCGCCCGCAGGTTCCTGGAGGAGGGGGCCACGGTCCTCCTCAGCGACGCCCACACCCGCCGCCTGAAGGAGACCGGCGCCGCCCTCGCCGCCGAGTTCGGCGTCGACCACGTCGACACGGTTCCCTGCGACGTCACCGACGAGAGCCAGGTCCAGCGGCTCTTCGACACCGCCGTCCGGCTCCACGGCGCCCTCGACGTCGTCGTCGGCAACGCCGGCCTCGGCGGCACCGCGGAACTCGTCGACATGACCGACGAGCAGTGGACCCGCGTCCTCGACGTCACCCTGAACGGCACCTTCCGCTGCACCCGGGCCGCCCTGCGCCGCTTCAGGGACACCGGCACCCCCGGCGTGATCGTCCACAACGCCTCCGTCGTCGGCTGGCGCGCCCAGGCGGGCCAGGCCCACTACGCCGCCGCCAAGGCCGGCGTCATGGCGCTGACCCGCTGCGCCGCGGTGGAGGCGGCCGCCTACGGCGTCCGCGTCAACGCCGTCGCGCCCTCGCTCGCGATGCACCCGCACCTGGTCAAGGTCACCTCGGCGGAACTCCTCGACGAGCTGACCGCCCGCGAGGCCTTCGGCCGCCACGCCGAACCGTGGGAGGTCGCCAACGTCATCGTCTTCCTCGCCAGCGGCTACTCCTCCTACATGACCGGCGAGACCGTCTCGGTCAGCAGCCAGCACCCGTAGGACGAGAATGGGGACGTGCCGACGAACCAGCCAAGCAGCAAGCCGAACAGCGCGACCGACGCCAAGCCGCCCGGCCGGCGGAAGACCCCGGTGACCCCCTCGCCCGAGCGCCGCCGCGAACTCCTCGACACCGCCGCCGAGGTCTTCGCCGCCCAGGGCTACAACGCCACCACCGTCCGCAAGATCGCCGACGCCGCCGGCATGCTCGCCGGCAGCCTCTACTACCACTTCGATTCCAAGGAATCGATGCTCGACGAGATCCTCTCCACCTTCCTGACCGAGCTGTGGGAGGGGTACGACACCGTCCTCGCCGCCGGCCTCGGCCCCCGGGAGACCATCGAGGCCCTCGTCACCGAGTCCTTCCGCGAGATCGACCGGCACCGCGCCGCCGTCGCCATCTACCAGAAGGAGTCCCGGCACCTCACCGACCTGCCCCGCTTCCACTACCTCTCCGCGTCGCAGCAGAAGTTCGAGAAGGCGTGGCTCGGCACCCTGGAACGCGGTGTGGAGACCCGGGCCTTCCGCGCCGACCTCGACATCCGGCTCACCTACCGGTTCGTGCGCGACACCGTCTGGGTCGCCGCGTCCTGGTACCGCCCCGGGGGCCTGCACAGCCCCGAGGAGATCGCCCGCCAGTACCTGTCGATGGTCCTGGACGGTATCGCCGTACGCACCTGACCCCGCGAAGGAGCAGCCATGCCCGAGGCCTACATCGTCGAAGCGGTCCGCACCCCGGTGGGCCGCCGCAGGGGCGGACTCGCCGCCGTCCATCCGGCGGACCTCGGCGCCCACGTCCTCAAGGCCCTCGTCGCGCGCTCCGGGGTCGACCCGGCCGCCGTCGACGACGTGGTCTTCGGCTGCCTGGACACCGTCGGCCCCCAGGCCGGCGACATCGCCCGTACGGCCTGGCTGGCGGCCGGCCTCCCCGAGGAGGTCCCGGGCGTCACCGTCGACCGCCAGTGCGGCTCCTCCCAGCAGGCCGTCCACTTCGCCGCCCAGGGCGTCCTCTCCGGCACCCAGGACCTGGTCGTCGCCGGCGGCACCCAGAACATGTCCATGATCCCCATCGCCTTCGCCTCCCGGCAGGCCGCCGAACCGCTCGGCCTCACCGACGGCCCCTACGCCGGCTCCGAGGGCTGGCGCGCCCGCTATGCCGACGCGCCCGTCAACCAGTTCCACGGCGCCGAACTGATCGCCGCCAAGTGGGGCATCACCCGGCGTGACCAGGAGGAATTCGCCCTGCGCTCGCACCGGCGGGCGCTGCGCGCCATCGACGAGGGACGCTTCGCGCGGGAGACCGTGCCCTACGGCGACGTGACCGTCGACGAGGGCCCGCGCCGCGACACCGGCCCGGAGAAGATGGCCGCCCTCGCGCCGGTCGTCGAGGGCGGCACCATCACCGCCGCCTGCTCCTCCCAGGTCTCCGACGGCGCCGCGGCCATGCTGCTGGCGAGCGAGCGCGCCGTCCGCGAACACGGGCTGACCCCCCGCGCCCGCGTCCACCACCTCTCGGTGCGCGGCGAGGACCCCATCCGGATGCTGTCCGCCCCCATCCCGGCCACCGCCCACGCCCTGAAGAAGACCGGCATGACGATCGACGCCATCGACCTCGTCGAGATCAATGAGGCCTTCGCCCCGGTCGTCCTGGCCTGGCTGAAGGAGACCGGCGCCGACCCCGACCGGGTGAACGTCAACGGCGGCGCGATCGCCCTCGGCCATCCGCTGGGGGCCACCGGAGTGAAGCTGATGACCACCCTCCTCCACGAACTGGAGCGCACCGGGGGCCGGTTCGGCCTCCAGACCATGTGCGAAGGCGGCGGCCAGGCGAACGTGACGATCATCGAACGGCTCTGACGCGCAGGTCCGCGGATGTGACGCTCGTCGCTGTCCCGCCCGTCCGGGCGGGACGGCGTGCTAGTGTCTTCCCGTTGCTAGTTTTGGTACCCATGAACTTTATGTGCGCCTGACGGGAATGTTCCTTCAGGCGCAATTTTGTTTTCCGGACTCTCCGGGATGGGGACCCTACCTATTCAGGAGATTCACATGGCTACTGGAACCGTGAAGTGGTTCAACTCGGAAAAGGGCTTCGGCTTCATCGAGCAGGACGGCGGCGGCGCCGACGTCTTCGCCCACTACTCCAACATCGCGACCTCCGGCTTCCGTGAGCTGCAGGAAGGCCAGAAGGTCACCTTCGACGTCACGCAGGGCCAGAAGGGCCCGCAGGCGGAGAACATCCTCCCCGCCTGATTGCCGTAACGCGTTTCTCGCAGCCGGGGCCCGCACCGCGCAGGTGCGGGTCCCGGCTCGTGCTGTGCTCAGGCCCAGGAAGGCATTTCCGTATGACTCGCTCCGAAAAGCGGCCCCGCCGGGCCGCGGACTCCACCTCCGGAACCCCGTCCGGAAATGCCTCGGGCCGCCCCGCGCGCGGTTCCGGCGGCCGTAACACCTCCGCCGGCTCCGGCGGCTCCGGCCCGCGCCGCGGCTCCGGCGCCCCCAAGGGCAAGGGCGGCGCCTCGCGCGGCCGTGGCCCGGCCACGCCCCCGCCTCCGCGCGAGTTCACCCTGCCGGAGACGCTGACGCCCGCCCTGCCCTCCGTCGAGTCCTTCGACGCCCTCGACATGCCCCCGGCGCTCGTCAAGACGCTCGCCGCACAGGGCGTGACCGAGCCCTTCCCGATCCAGGGCGCCACCCTGCCGAACTCGCTCGCCGGCCGGGACATCCTCGGCCGCGGCCGCACCGGCTCCGGCAAGACCCTCGCCTTCGGCCTCGCCCTGCTCGCCCGCACCGCGGGCCGCCGCGCCGAGCCCAAGGCCCCGCTCGCCATGGTCCTGGTGCCCACCCGTGAGCTCGCCCAGCAGGTGACCGACGCCCTCGCGCCGTACGCCACCTCCGTGCAGCTCCGCCTCGCGACGGTCGTCGGCGGACTCTCCATCACCAAGCAGGCCAACTCCCTGCGCCGTGGTGCCGAGGTCCTCGTCGCCACCCCCGGCCGGCTCAAGGACCTCATCGAGCGCGGCGACTGCCGGCTCGACCAGGTCTCCATCACCGTCCTCGACGAGGCCGACCAGATGGCCGACATGGGCTTCATGCCGCAGGTCGTCGCCCTGCTCAAGCAGGTCGAGCCGGACGGTCAGCGGATGCTGTTCTCGGCCACCCTCGACCAGAACATCGACCGCCTGGTCAAGATGTTCCTCACCGACCCCGTCGTGCACTCCGTTGACCCGTCCGCGGGCGCGGTGACGACGATGGAGCACCACCTGCTCTACGTCGCCGACGAGACCGACAAGAAGGCCGTCACCACCAGGATCGCGGCCCGCGACGGCCGCACGATCCTCTTCCTGGACACCAAGCGGGCCGTGGACCGGCTGGTCAAGCGGCTCCTCGCCAGCGGCGTGCGCGCCTCGGGACTGCACGGCGGGCGCTCCCAGCCGCAGCGCAACCGCACCCTGGACCAGTTCAAGAACGGCCTGGTCACCGTGTTGGTCGCGACCAACGTGGCGGCCCGCGGCATCCACGTCGACGACCTCGACCTGGTCGTCAACGTCGACCCGCCGATCGACCACAAGGACTACCTGCACCGCGGCGGCCGCACCGCCCGGGCCGGCGAGTCCGGCAGCGTCGTCACCCTGGTCCTGCCCGAGCAGAAGCGCGACATGAGCCGGCTGATGTCCAACGCCGGCATCAGCCCGCGCACCGCGCAGATCAAGTCCAGCGACGAGGAGCTGACCCGCCTCACCGGCGCCCGCGAGCCCTCCGGCATACCGGTCGTCATCGAGGTCCCGCAGCCCACCCCGCCGGCCGCTGCCCGCGGCGGCGCCTCCCGCTCCGGCGCTCCCCGCGCCGGCGGCCAGCGCTCCCGCCGCGGTGGCGGCGGCGGTGGCGGCACCGGCGGCCGTACGCGTACGGCCTCGGCGGGCCGCACCGGCGCGGGCGCTCCGGCCTCCCGCACCCGCACGGCCGGCGGCGGCCGCCGGGGCGCCGCGCAGTAGACGCCTCCCCGGGCCCGGAGCGCCGCCGCCTCAGGCGCGCTCCCGGCCCGGCCGGGGCACCCCCGCCGCCCCCGGCGGGGAGTTCAGTCCGGTGAGGGCAGGCCGCGGAGGACGTCCTCGGCCTCGGCCATCACCCTGCGGACCAGCTCCGCGCAGCTCGGCAGGTCCTCGATCACGCCCGCGACCTGCCCGGACGCCATGATCCCGAGGTCCGTACGGCCCTCCACCATGGACGCCCGCAGCAGCATCGGGGTGTTCGCGGCCAGCAGTACCTGGCTCCACGACAGGTCCTTGCCGTGCCGCATCGCGAGCCCGTCGCGGACCATCCTCGGCCACGACAGGCCCGACATCCGCCGGAAGCCCGCCGCCCGCCGTACCGCCTGCGCCAACGCCCGCAGCCGCCCCGCGCGTTCGAGCGCGGCGACCATCTCCGTACGGAGCATCCGGTGCGGCAGCCCGTCCACGGCCGTGGTGACGGTGACGTCCTTGACCGTAGCCGCCAGATACCGCGCCTTCACCGCGTCGGGCACGGTCGAGTCCGAGGTCAGCAGGAACCGCGTCCCCATCGCGATCCCCGCCGCCCCGTAGGAGAGCGCGGCGACCAGACCGCGCCCGTCGTGGAAGCCGCCGGCCGCGATCACCGGGATGCCGACCGCGTCCACCACCTGCGGCAGCAGCACGCCGGTCGCCACCTCGCCCGTGTGACCGCCGCCCTCCCCGCCCTGCACGATCACCGCGTCCGCGCCCCACGCGGCGACCTTCTCGGCGTGCCGCCGGGCGCCGATCGACGGGATCACCACCACGCCCGCGTCCTTCAGTCCCGCGATCAGCTCGCGCGACGGGGCGAGCGCGAAGGAGGCGACCCGCACCTCCTCGTCGACGATGATCCGCACCCGTTCCCCGGCGTCGGCCGCGTCCGCGCGCAGATTCACCCCGAAGGGCCGGTCGGTACGGGACTTCACCTCGCGGACCGCGGCGCGCAGCTCGTCGAGGGTCATCGTGGCCGACGCGAGGATGCCCAGCGCGCCCGCGTTCGCCGAGGCCGAGACGAGCCGCGGCCCGGCGACCCAGCCCATCCCGGTCTGGACGATCGGGTGCCGGACCCCGGTCAGCCGGGTCAGCGCGGTCTCCATCAGGCCCTGACCTCACGGTCGCGCAGCCCGGCCGGGTCGATCTCCTCGCGGATCAGCCGCAGCTCCTCGGCGGTCGGGTCGCGGGTGTACGGCACCTCGTCGCCGATCACCAGCTCGAAGCCGGTGGCCGCCCTGACCTGGTCCACGGTCACGCCCGGGTGGAGGGAGGCGAGCCGCATCGCCCGGCCGGGCGTCTCGAAGTCGAGGACGGCGAGGTCCGTGACGACCCGGGGGATCCGGTGGAACCGGCCGGCCCCGGCCGCCGCCGCACGGTCGTAGCCGACGCCGCAGACCATGTCGACGCGCTCGACGAAGACCCGGGGCGAATGCCGCGGGATCCAGTAACTCACCGGGTTGTTCAGGGTGTTGACGGGCGCGCCCCGCACACCGAGGAGCTGGCGGGTGGGCCGCGACCAGTCGCCGACACAGGAGATGTTCTGGTTGCCGTACCGGTCGATCTGGCTCGCGCCCATCATCACGTGCCGCTTTCCGCCGGTGACCAGGGTGAGGTGGCGGCGGTACGGCAGCCAGCCCTCCACCTCCCCGTCGGGGCCGACGAGCATCGCCTCGCCGTCGGTGACCAGCAGGTCGGGGGCGAAGGACCGGCGGGCGAGCCGGGCGCCGACGGAGGAGACGGGGGCCATGGCGGCGGCGAGGACCTCGCCGTTGTCGCGCCAGGCCTCCGCGCAGGCGACGACGCAGTACTCGGCGCGGGTGGCGGTGGTGGGGGTCACTGCTGCTCCTCGTGCCAGGCGCGGACCGCCTGCTGGTAGTCGTCCTCGCTCTTCCCGGAGAGGAAGCGCGCCGCGAACACGGGCCAGGGAGTGGCCGCGTACAGCTTCTGGAAGGGCTCGTCGCGGGCGTAGTCGGGCGCGCATGAGGTGAAGTGGGCGCCGTTCGGGGTCTCGACGACACCGGTGACGCTGTGGCGGCCGACGAGGAGGGTCTGCGGGACGGCGCCGGCGAAGCCGTCCACGATCTCCTCGCAGGAGACGTACGCGCTGTCGGCGGCCTCGCAGAACAGGTCGTCGAAGTAGGGATCGGGGCCGAGGTACCGGGCGTTGCCGAGCCGGTCGGCGCGGTTGAGGTGGACCAGGGCCGCGTCCATCCGCAGGGCGGGCACGGCGACGAACTCCTCGAACGCGCCGTCGTCGCCGGCGTAGGGGGAGCGGACCGTGCGCAGTTCGGGGTTGACCGTCATCACGTCCGAGCCGAGACCGGCCCGGACGGGCAGGAACGGCAGCCGGTTGGCGGCCGCGTGCAGACCCCACATGAACATCGCCTCGTCCAGCTCCGTCAGCCGGAGGGCGCCGGACTCGCGGGCGGCCCGGAAGTGCGGTTCGAGGGGGATGGAGTCGAGGGTCGCGAACGGCGCGACGAGCCTGCGGATCCGGCCGGCCGCGGCGAGGAGGCCCACGTCGGGACCGCCGCAGGAGATCACCGTGAGATCGGTGATCTCGGACCGGAGCAACGCCCTGACCAGGGCCATCGGCTTGCGCCGGGAGCCCCAGCCGCCGATCCCGAGGGTCATGCCGCTGCGCAGCCGGCCCACCACCTCCTCGGGGGTCATCGTCTTGTCGGTCATGACGCCTCCTCGCCCGTCCGGGGCGTTCCGAAGGTGTCGCGGACCCGGTCCGCGACACCGCTGAGGTTCGCCTCGAAGGTGAAGCCCTGCTCGAAGCGGTAGCTGCGGTGGACGTCCACCGGGTCGATGCCGTTGAGGGCCGCCTTGGCGAGCCGGATCAGGGAGCCGTCCTTGGCGGCGACCTCCCGTGCCAGGCCGAGCGCGGCCTCCAGGAGGCCGGCGCGCGGGACGACCCGCCAGACCGAGCCGTGGGCGTGGAGTTCGGCCGCGGTGACGGTGCGGGAGGTGTAGTACAGCGCCCGCATCAGGTGCTGCGGGACGAGCCGGGCGAGGTGCGTGGCGGCGCCGAGCGCGCCCCGGTCCAGCTCGGGCAGGCCGAAGGTGGCGTCCTCGGAGGCGACGATCGCGTCCGCGTTGCCGACGAGCCCGATGCCGCCGCCCAGGCAGAAGCCGCCGACGGCCGCGACGACCGGCACCTCGCAGCCGTACACCGCCGCGAAGGCCTCGGCGCAGCCGTGGTTGGCGCCGAGGAGCGCCGTGTGCCGGCCGCTGCCGTGCTCGCGCCGCATCTCCTTGATGTCGACGCCCGCGTTGAAGCCGCGGCCCTCGGCGGCCAGGACCACGCAGCGGATCCCGGGGTCGCGGCCGGCCGTGCGGACCGCGTCGGCCAGCTCGTACCAACCCCGCACGGGGAGGGCGTTGACGGGCGGGAAGTCGACGGTGACGACGGCGACGCCCTTGTCGGGGCGTGAGGTGGAGACACCCATGAGCGGATCAGCTACCTTTCCACCAAACGTTTGTTAGGTGACCGTGCTGAGGAAGGTAGCAGCCGATGGAGCTGGACGGGAGGGTCGCCGTCGTCACCGGCGGCACGCGCGGGGTGGGGGCCGGGATCGCCCGCGCCTTTCTGCGCGCCGGGGCGCGGGTCGTCGTCTGCGCCCGCCGGCCACCGGACGCGCCGGTGGAGGACGGCGGCCGGGCGGCCGCGTTCGCCCCGCTCGACCTGCGGGACCCGGCGGCGGTCGCCGGCTTCTTCCCCGCCGTCGCCGAGCGGTACGGACGGCTCGACGTCCTGGTCAACAACGCGGGGGGAACGCCGTACCGGCTGCTCGACGGCGACGGCGACGGCGGCGGAGGCGGTGGCGGTGGCGGCGGTGGTGGCGGTGAGGGCGGCCGCGCCGGGGGCGAGGCGGCGCGCCACGCGCGGGTCCTCGCGCTCAACCTGACGGCGCCGCTGACCGCCACCCTCGCCGCGTACGGATCCCTGCGCGCGGCCCGCGGCTCGGTCGTCATGATCGGCAGCGTCAGCGGGACCCGGCCGTCACCGGGCACGGCCGCCTACGGCGCCGCGAAGGCCGGCCTGGAGCACTTGGCCCGCTCGATGGCGGTGGAGTGGGCCCCGCACGTCCGGGTCAACACCCTCGTCCTCGGCATGGTCCGCACCGAACTGTCCCATCTGCACTACGGCGACGAGGCCGGGATCGCGGCAGTCGGCGCGACGGTCCCGCTGGGCCGCCTCGCCGAACCCTCGGACGTCGGTGAGGCCGCCGTCTTCCTCGCCTCCGCACGCGCCGCGTACGTCTCGGGGGCCTCACTGCTGGTGCACGGGGGCGGGGAGCGGCCCGCCTTCCTGGATGCCGCGAACGTCAACAAGGAGAGCGGGGAGAGCCGAGATGGCCGGTAGGGGCATGTGCGAGGGGCGGGTCGTGATCGTGACCGGCGGAGGACGGGGGCTGGGCCGCGCCCACGCCCTCGGCTTCGCGGCGGAGGGCGCGAAGGTCGTCGTCAACGACCTGGGGGTGGCGCTCGACGGCGCCCCGAGGGAGGGATCCGCGGCCGGGTCGCCGGCCCGGCGGGTCGTCGAGGAGATCCGGGCGGCCGGTGGCGACGCCGTGGCCCACGGCGGGGACATCGCCACGGAGGAGGGCGCGGCCTCGCTGATCGCCACCGCGCTGGACGTGTACGGACGGCTCGACACCCTCGTCAACAACGCCGGGTTCCTGCGTGACCGGATGCTCGTCAACCTCGGCGAGGACGACTGGGACGCCGTCATGCGGGTGCACCTGAAGGGCCACTTCCTGCCGCTGCGGCAGGCCGCCGCCCACTGGCGGGCCGAGGCCAAGGCGGGCCGCGCGGTCGCCGCACGGGTCGTCAACACGACGTCGGGCGCGGGGCTGCTGGGGAGCGTGGGGCAGGGGAACTACGCGGCGGCGAAGGCGGGGATCGTCGGCCTGACGCTGGTCGCGGCGGCGGAGACGGGCCGGTACGGGGTCCACGTCAACGCCGTCGCCCCGGCGGCCCGGACCCGGATGACCGAACAGGCCTTCGCGGACCTGGCGGGCGTCCCGGAGGACGTCTCCCCGCTGGTCGTCTGGCTGGGCTCGGCCGCCTCGGCCGGCGTGACCGGCCGGGTCTTCGAGGCGGAGGCCGGCCGCATCACCGTCATGGAGGGCTGGCGCCCGGGCCCGACGGCGGACAAGGGCGCACGCTGGACCCCCGCCGAGGCCGGTGAGACGGCCCTGAAGCTCCTGGGGGAGGCGGAGCCGCCGGGGGCGGTGTACGGGGCGTAGGGCGAGGGGAGCGTGTACGGGGTGGGGGGAGGCGGGTCGGGGATGCGGGGCGGGGGTGCGGGCGTACCCCCCAGGCGGGCGGACCGCACCCGAGCCGCGAACTCGGCTCGGGAGAGGCCGCGTCGCGGGCCGGGCGGGGCGGGCCGGGCCGGGTGGTGCAGGTCGCGGGGCCGGGGCCGGTGGCGGCGCGGCCCCGGTGTGGACCTGGCTGGGGTCCCGGTCGTGGGGACTCGGCCGTCGGGGTCGCGCCCGCGGTCAGCGGCGCCAGGGCCGCCGCCCACTCCAGCCGGTTCCTGACGCGCTCGTCCCGGACGAACTGCAGCGCGGCGAGGGCCGTCTCGCGGGCCCGGCGGCGTGAATCCGGCCGGGGGACCGCGCCCGCGGTCAGCGGCACCGGGGCCCCGTCCACTCCAGCCGGTTCCTTGCGTGCCGGTCCGGAGGGACTCCCGTGCGCCGAGCGGCGTCCCGCGAGCCGGTCGCGCGTCGGTCCGGACGGACTCCGGCGCGGCGAGGGCCGTCTGCGGGCCCGGCCGGGGGACCGCGCCCGCGGTCAGCGGCACCAGGGCCACCGTCCATTCCAGCCGGTTCGTTATGCGCCGGTCCGGAGGGGCTCCCGTGCGCCGAGCGGCGTCCCGCGAGCCGGGCGCGCGCCGGTCCGGACGAACTCCGGCGCGGCGAGGGCCGTCTCGCGGGCCCGGCGGCGCGGACCCGGCCGGGGGACCGCGCCCGCGGTCAGCAGGATCGGGGCCCCGTCCACTCCAGCCCGGTTCCTGACGCGCTCGTCCCGCACGGCGAAGGCCGTCCCGCGGGCCCGGCGGCGCGGACCCGGCCAGGGGGCTGCGCCCGCGGTCAGCGGCATCGGGGGCTCGTCCACTCCAGCCGGTTCCTGACGCGCTCGTCCCGGACGAACTCCAGCGCGGCGAGGGCCGTCTCGCGGGCCGTGCCGTCCCGCGTGCCGTCCGCGAGGAGGGCGGCCAGGGTCTCGGTCGCGCGCGGGTCCTGACGCATCGCCAGGCCGCGGGCCGCCTCCGCGACCACGTCGGGGTCGGCGTCGCCCAGCCGGGCCGCCAGCGCCTCCCGCAGGGCGGGCGTGTCCCCGGGCACCTCCGCGAGGGCCAGCGTCGCCCAGTCCCGTACGCGGGAGTCGTGGTCCCGGCTCAGCGCGAGGAGGATGTCGAGCGCCGGCGCGTGCCCGGCCGGTACAAGCCCGGTGAGCGCGGTCGCGAGTGCCCGTCGCACCTCGGCGTCGGGATGCGCGGCGAACGCCGACAACTCCGCCAGCCCCTCCGGCTCCCCGCCCGGCCCCGCCGCGTCCGCCGTGGGTGAGGCGACCCGCCCGAGCGCCGTGACCACGGCCAGCGCCGGCTCCCGCCCGGCGCGCCCGGCCGGGTCGGCGGGGTCCGCCGGGGGTGAGGCGACCCGCCCGGGCGCGCTGTCCGAGGCCGGGGCCCGGCCCGCGGCCCCCACCCCCTTCGCCGTCTCCGCCGCCAGGCGGCACAGGACGGCGAGGGACGGGGCCGTGAAGCCCTCCAGGGATCCCAGGACGGAGGCGCCGAGAGCGCGCCGCAGGCCGTCGTCGGCCGCGCACCACGCCGCGGCCGCGCGGAAGGTCTCCTCGTCGCCGCGCCCGGCCAGCGCCGCAACCGCCTCGGTCCAGTCGTCGAGTTCGGGGTCCTCGCACCGCAGGGCCCGCGCGGCCAGTTCCTCGGGCGGTACGCGGATCCCGAGCGCGGTCTCCAGGAGGGTGGCGATCGCCGCGTGGCCGGTCTGCTGTTCGTTGCCGCTGCCCGGGGTGCCGTCCGGGCGCAGCAGGTCGACGACGACGGTGATTCCGCCGTCCTCCCGTACGCGGCGGACGACGGCTTCGTACGGCTGGGAGCCGTACGCGTCGAGCAGCCCGCGCAGCACGGCCGCCGCGACGTCCACGCCGATCCAGCGGCGCGCCTCGTGGAGCGCGTCCTCCCGGGCGGCCGCGCCGTGGTCGAGGAGCGCCCGCACGCTCGACGTGGATCCGCGGCGGGCGGCCGCCACGAGCGGCGGCAGCCCGTCGGGTCCGGGCCGGTCCGGGTCCGCGCCGTGTTCCAGGAGGACCCGGACGGTCTCGGCGTGGCCGAGCCGCACGGCCCACGCCATGGCCGTGAAGCCGTACGCTTCCTCCTGGTCGGGGCGCGCCCCGGCGGCGAGGAGCGCCCGCGCCACCTCGGCGTGTCCGCCGCAGGCCGCCGCGCACAGGGCCAGGTCCCCGCCCTCCGCCCCACCGCCCCGCGCAGGATCGGCCCCGGCGGCGAGCAGCACCCGGACGATCCCCGGCTCGTCGGCCAGCGCGGCCCGGTACAGCGCGGTCTCCCCGTCCTGGTCGGCCTCGGCCGGCTCCCCGCTCCGCAACGCCCGTACGACGGCGTCGACATCACCGTCGTGGATCCCTTCGAACAACGTGCTCATCCACCGACCCTCACCCGGGCCGGCCGAACGACGCAAATCATTACGTCCCGCACCCCCGGGGCCCCGGCGTGTCGCGCGGCCGGGGGCCCGCCACGCCGTGGCCCGTGAGCGGACCGCCGGGCAGCCGGGCATCCGGGCAGCCGGGCCGCCCGAGGCCCCGCGCCGTCAGGACGCGCAGGCGAGGACGGTTTCGCACACGCGGCACCTCGCCCGGAGCCGGCGCCCGGCCGGCACCCGGAGCCGCTGCCAGCAGACGGGGCAGGCGAAGGCGACCCGCATCGACCCGCCCGTGCCCTCGAAGGCGTACGACGCGCCCGCGCCGGCCGTGCCGTGGCGCCGCTCCAGGGCGTAGCGGTGCCGCGCCGCCCAGCCGGCCGCCTCCAGCGGCGGCCGCCGTCCGTCCCGGGCGGCCTGCTCCCGGCCCCGCGTCCACGCCTCGTACCCCGCGACGCTGGTGAACCAGGGCGAGGGGTCCTCGCCGAAGACCTCCGCGCGCTTGGCGAGGACGTAGCCGAACTCCTCCGGCGTCAGATATCCCAGCTTCTGGCTCGACACCGCGTCCTCCCGGAAGGCGTCGAGCAGCAGCCACCCGGCGCCCAGGTAGGTGGTGACGACGTCCGTGAGGATCTCGTTCTCGGCGGGGTCGGGGAAGCCCAGGTCGAGGCGGTGCAGGAGCACATGGGTGATCTCGTGGGCCAGCGCCGCCCCGACGTCCCTGCGGTGCCGCCGGAAGCGGTCGTTCAGCTCGATGAAGTACTCCGGCCCGGCCGCCAGCTCGACGCTCGCGGCGTGCTCCATCGCGCGGAAGCTGACGACCATCCGCGCCCGGGGGAGTCCCGGCAGTCCCAGGTGCCGTACCAGCGCCGCGGCGACCCGCTGGGCCCCCGTATGGAGCTCGTCGTCCTCCCCGAATGCCACGTCCGTCGGGGCGACGCTCGTGGCGTACCGCCTTACTCCGTCCGCTGACAGTCGGCGGTACAACGCGGTGATCGCGGCGCGGACCGTGTCGAGATGCGGAAACCCGTGGACGACTTCGTTACCGTTCGGCACGCCGGACCCCCTTTCTCCCACTCTACGGGGCCCCGGGCTTCGTTCGCCTGGCCGAAAACAGGTGCTTGTGGCCCCCACGACGCCTTGTCCATAATCCGGACCACGCCTTGACGGGCTCATGCCATCAAGGCTCAACCCCCCATGAAAGGCAGACACTTGCAGAAGAACAGGATCGTCCGCGCGCTTCAGAGAATCGCCGCCGCCGGTGCCGTCGTCCTCGCCGCCGTCAGCCTCCAGCCCAGCACCGCCTCCGCCGCGCCGGCGCCCGTCGTCGGCGGCACCCGCGCCGCCCAGGGCGAGTTCCCCTGGATGGTCAGGCTCTCCATGGGCTGTGGCGGCTCGATGCTGACCCCGCAGATCGTGCTCACCGCCGCCCACTGTGTGAACGGCTCCGGCAACAACACCAGCATCACCGCCACCGCCGGAGTCGTGGACCTGCAGAGCAGCAGCGCCGTCAAGGTCCGGTCGACCAAGGTCCTCCAGGCCCCCGGCTACAACGGCAAGGGCAAGGACTGGGCCCTGATCAAGCTCGCCTCGCCGATCACCTCGGTGCCCACGCTCAAGATCGCCGAGACGACCGCGTACAACAGCGGCACCTTCACGGTCGCCGGCTGGGGCGCCACCCGCGAGGGCGGCGCGCAGCAGCGGTACCTGCGCAAGGCGACGGTCCCGTTCGTCTCGGACGCCTCCTGCCAGTCGGCGTACGGCAGTGACCTGGTGCCCGGCGAGGAGATCTGCGCCGGGTTCAACCAGGGCGGCGTGGACACCTGCCAGGGTGACTCGGGCGGCCCGATGTTCCGCCGCGACAACGCCGGCGCCTGGATCCAGGTCGGCATCGTGAGCTGGGGCGAGGGCTGCGCACGGCCCGGCTACCCCGGCGTCTACACCGAGGTGTCGACGTTCGCCGCCGCCATCAAGTCCGCCGCGGCCACCCTCTGACGCGTCGTCCCCCGACGCCTCATCGGCATGACCCGTACGCCCGGGGGCTGGGCCCGCCCCCGGGCGTACGCGCGCCATCCGGCCCGCCCAGGCCCGTGACACCCGGACCCCGGCCCCCAGGCCTCCGCGCCCCGGGCCGTGCCCGGACCCCAGGCCTCCGCACCGCCTCCGCCCGCTACGCCAGCTCCACCCGGGGCGCGGGAGCGCCGCCCTCCAGCTCCAGCACCCACACCTCGTTGGCGCCCTCCCGCAGCACCGGCCCGGGGGTGTACAGCGAGTCCTGCGGGCCGATGTTCCAGTACCGGCCCAGGCAGAAGCCGTTGACCCAGACGAATCCGCGCCCCCAACCCGGCAGCGACAGCGCCGCGTCACCCGCCGGCCCGGCCACCTCCACCACCGCCCGGTAGAGCCCGGGCCCCACCCCGGCCCCGCCACCCGCACCCGCCCCGCCCGGCCCCACCCCGTCCGCCCCGCCCCCGGTCACCGGCCGGAACGGCACCTTCCCGACCGCCGGCGCGTCGAAGGCGTCGAGCCGCAGCCCCCGCGCCCGCACCCCGTGCACGTACTGCCGCTCGTGCCGCACCCCGCCCGTGATCCCCTTGGACTCCGCCTGGCGCGGCCCGTAGTTCACCCGGCCCAGCGACTCCACCCACAGCTCCACCACCGCCGGCCCGGCCACCGGCTCCGCGAGCTCCGCGTCCTCCGCCGTCAGGACCCCCGCCCGCGCCCCGTCCACGTACACCACCGCCCGGTCGCGCAACCCGGTGACGGACAGGGGATACGGCTGCCGGGGCCCGGGGATCTCCAGGCGGTAGCGGACGAGCCCCCGGTCCACCCCCAGCTCCTCGAAGGACGGCGGCAGCGGACCGCTCCACTCCGCGTCGCCGAGGAGTTCCAGGACCTCCGGCAGCGGCGCCCACTCGACGGGGGCCGAGCCCGCCGGGCCCGCGATCCGCCGCGGCGGCTCCGGCACCTCCGGCAGCGGCTCCCGCGCGAACGCCGCGAGCACCTCGCGGAACCGCCAGTACTTCTCCGTCGGCAACCCCGCCTCGTCCACCGGCGCGTCGTAGTCGTACGAGGTCACCGTCGGCCGCAGCTCCCCCTCGTGCAGCGCGCCGGCCCGGTTCGCCCCCGCCCAGCCCGCGAAGTTCGTCCCCCCGTGCGCCATGTACAGATTGACCGACGCCCCGCACTCCAGGATCTCCCGCAACACCGCCGCCGCGTCCCCGGCATCGCGGACGGAACGCTCCGTACCCCAGTGGTCGAACCAGCCGCACCAGAACTCCATGCACATCAGCGGCCCCGACGGCCGGTGCCGCCGCAGCGCCGCGAACGCCTCCCGCGCCCCCGAGCCGAAGTTCGCCGTGGCGAGGACGCCCGGCACCGAACCGCCGGTCAGCATGTGGTCCTCGGGCCCGTCCGAGGTGAACAGCGGCACGCTCACCCCCAGCCCCCGCAGCAGCTCCGCCACATGGCGCAGATAGCCCTGGTCGGAGCCGTAGCTCCCGTACTCGTTCTCCACCTGCACCAGCACCACCGGGCCGCCCCGGTCGATCTGCCGCTCCACCACCTGCGGGAGCAGCACCCCGAACCAGCGGTCCACATGCGCCAGGTACGCGGCGTCCTCGGTCCGCACCCGCCGCCCCAGCCGGCCCGTCAGCCAGTGCGGGAACCCGCCGTTCTCCCACTCGGCGCAGATGTACGGGCCCGGCCGCACGATCGCCCACAGACCGGCCCGCTCCACCGCGTCCAGGAAGCGGCCGAGCGCCGCCACGTCCCCGTACCGGCCCGGCTCCGCCTCGTACAGATTCCACGGGACGTACGTCTCGACGCAGTTGAGCCCCATCGCTCGGAGCATCCCCAGCCGGTGCTCCCACTGCCCCTCGTGCACCCGGAAGTAGTGCAGCGCCCCCGACAGCAGCCGGACCGGCCGCCCGTCCAGGAGGAAATCCTCGTCACCCACAGCGAACGTGCTCATGCCCTCACCCTCGCCCTCTGGCGGCGGACCGGTCCATGGACAAAGATCGTCGCTGATTGGACGCAAGGAGAGCCGGCCCGGGCGGGGGAGAAGGAGCGCAGGCCGCGGAGACGTCAGAGGGAGGCGTGGGCCCGATGTACCACACCTGGATGCGCTACTTCACGCCCAGCCCGGTCCACCACCGCCTCGGGCTCGTCTGCCTCGGCGTCGGCCTGCAGCACGGCGCCCTCCCCACCGTCGGCCCGCGCACCCTCGACCACCACGTCGCCGTCGTCGTCAGCGCGGGCAGCGGCTGGTACCTCGGCACCGACGGCCGCCGCACCACCGTCACCGCGCCCGCCCTGATCTGGCTCACCCCCGGCGTGCCCCACCACTACTCCGCCGACCCCGGAACCGGCTGGGACGAGTCCTTCGTCGACTTCGCCGGACCCGCCACCGCCACCTACACCGAACTCGGCTACATCGAGCCCGACCGGCCCGTGGTCCCGCTCTCCGACGCCGCCGCGGCCCGGGCCGCCATCGGCCGCATCGTCCGCGCGGCACGGCACGGCAACCCCCTCCTGGAGGTCGAGACCGGTGCCGCCGTCCACGAACTCCTCGTCGCCCTGCGCCGCTCCCGCGCCGACACCAACGCCGACGGCGACCCCGTCCTCACCGCCCTCGCCCGCGACGCCTTCCGGCCCCTGTCCGTCGCCGAGCACGCCGCCCGGCACGGCATGACGCCCACCGAACTGCGCACCGCCGTCCGCCGGGCCGCCGGATGCAGCCCCAAGGACTACCTCCTCTCCCTGCGCCTCGGCCGCGCCAAGGAGCTCCTCGCCGCCACCGACCTGCCCGTCGCCGCGGTCGCCCGCCGCGTCGGCTACGACGACCCGGCCTACTTCTCCCGGCTCTTCACCCGCCGGGTCGGCACCGCCCCCGTCCGCTTCCGCGAACAGCAGGGCAGGACCGTGCCGGGCGGCTGGAGCAACCGCGTCCCGGATCCCGACCACCCACCGACGATCGGCTCCCGGTCCGTCTAAGCTCGCTGCTCATGAGCGAGATCGACGAGACCGTACGAGCGGAACTGAACCGGCTGCGCGAGAGCATCGACAACATCGACGCGGCGGTCGTCCACATGCTCGCCGAGCGCTTCAAGTGCACCCAGCAGGTCGGCGTCCTCAAGGCCGAGCACCAGCTGCCGCCCGCCGACCCGGACCGCGAGGCCCGCCAGATCACCCGGCTGCGCGAGCTGGCCGAGAACGCGAAACTGGACCCGGCGTTCGCCGAGAAGCTGCTGAACTTCATCATCGCGGAGGTCATCCGCCACCACGAGACCATCGCTGACGGCACGCGCTGATGGGCCTCGTCACGGTCTTCACGCTGGGCGGGACGATCTCCGCACGAGGCGGCGCCGCGACGCGGATGACGGGCACGGAGGTCCTGGCAGGCCTGGGACTCGCCGGCACGACCGGTGCGGCGGGTACGGCGGATACGGCGGGTCCCGCCTCCGGCACTCCGGCGGGTGCGGCGGCGGCCGCCTCCGGTACGGCGGGTGCGGCGATCCCCGCTTCCGGTACGGCGGGTCCCGTCTCCCCGGGTACGGCGGGTACGGCCAGCCCCGCCTCCGGCACCCCGGCCGGTACGGCGAGCCCCGCCTCCGGCGCCCCGGCCGGCGGGCCCGACGTACGGCTGCGCGACTTCCGCCGCCTCCCCAGCTCCTCCCTCTCCTTCGACGACCTCGCCGCCCTCGCCGACGAGGTGCGCCGCACCGTGGCGGAGGGCTCCGGGGTCGTCGTGGTCCAGGGCACCGACACCCTGGAGGAGACCGCGTTCCTCCTCGACCTGCTGTGCCCGACCAGCGAACCGGTCGTCGTCACCGGCGCCATGCGCCGGCCCGACCTCCCCGGCGCCGACGGCCCCGCCAACCTCGCGGCGGCGATCGCCGCGGCCGCCGACCCGGCCTGCCGTGACCTCGGCGTCCTCGTCGTGTTCGCCGACGAGATCCACGCCGCCCGGCACGTCCGCAAGACCCACACCACCTCCGTGGCCACCTTCGCCTCACCGGGCGCCGGCCCCCTCGGCTCCGTCGTCGAGGGCGAACCCCGGATCCTGCTCCGGCCCGCGGTCCCCTCGGCGCCCTGCCCCCTGCGGCTCGACCCGGAGGTACGGGTCGCCCTCGTCACCCTCTCCCTCGGCGACCGCGGCGAGCTCCTCGACGGCCTGGAGAACCGCTTCGACGGTCTGGTCCTGGCCGCCTTCGGAGCCGGACACGTCCCGACCCGGCTGGTCGAGCCCCTGGAGCGGCTCGCTGCCCGCATCCCCGTCGTCCTCGCCTCCCGCACGGGAGCCGGCCACACCCTCACCCACACCTACCGCGGCCCCGGCTCCGAACACGACGTCCTCAGCCGCGGCCTCATCCCGGCCGGCCCCCTGGACCCCGCCAAGGCCCGCCTCCTGCTGCACGCCCTCCTCTCCAGCGGCGCCACGGGACCGGCGGGCTACGACCGCCCCCGCATCACCGCCGCCTTCACCCACCTCACCGGCACCGGCCTGGCCTGACCCCCGCCACCCCCGGGCCCCCGCCGCCCCCCTCGCGGGTACCCGGACCCCCCTCCCCG
The DNA here is from genome assembly GCF_055587165.1 of Streptomyces sp. NPDC048353. Classification (NCBI taxonomy): domain Bacteria; kingdom Bacillati; phylum Actinomycetota; class Actinomycetes; order Kitasatosporales; family Streptomycetaceae; genus Streptomyces; species Streptomyces sp. NPDC048353. Next base: position 1,080,934 of record NZ_JBVJGU010000001.1, read on the forward strand.
GGCCCGCGCCCATCAGGCAGCATGGGCCCATGTCCGTACTGACGCGCGACGAAGCGCAGACCCGTGCCCAGCTCCTCGACGTCCAGCACTACGCGGTCGAGCTCGACCTCACCACCGGAGACGAGACCTTCGCCTCCGCGACCGTGATCCGGTTCACCACCCGCACCGCCGGGGACACCTTCGTCGAGCTGAAGCCCGAGACCCTGCACTCCGCCACGCTCGACGGCACCCCCCTCGACCCCACCGCACTCACCGGCAACCGCCTCCCCCTCACCGGCCTCACCGCCGGCGAGCACGAGCTCCGGATCGAGGCCGCGATGCGGTACTCCCGCACCGGCGAGGGCATGCACCGCTTCACGGACCCCACCGACGGCGCCACGTACGTCTACACCCAGCTCTTCATGGAGGACGTCCAGCGCGTCTTCCCCGCCTTCGACCAGCCCGACCTCAAAGCCGTCTTCGAGATGACCGTCCGCGCCCCCGAAGACTGGACCGTCCTCTCCAACGGCATCACCGAGCGGCAGCCCGACGGCCGCTGGACCGCCGCCCCCACCCCCCTCCTCTCCACCTACCTCGTCTGCGTCGCCGCCGGACCCTGGCACTCCGTACGCACCGAACACGCCGGCCTGCCCTTCGGCATCCACTGCCGCCGCTCCCTCGCCCCCCACCTCGACGCCGACGCCGACGAGATCCTCGACGTCACCAAGGCCTGCTTCGACCGCTTCCACACGATGTTCGAGGAGCCGTACCCCTTCGACTCCTACGACCAGGCCTTCGTCCCCGAGTTCAACGCCTCCGCCATGGAGAACCCCGGACTCGTCACCTTCTCCGACGAATTCGTCTTCCGCTCCGCCGTCACCGACACCGAACGCCAGACCCGCGCCATGGTCATCGCCCACGAGATGGCCCACATGTGGTTCGGCGACCTCGTCACCCTGCGCTGGTGGGACGACATCTGGCTCAACGAGTCCTTCGCCGAGTACATGGGCTACCAGACCATCAACGACGCCACCCGCCGCTTCCCCGACACCTGGGTCGACTTCGCCGTCTCCCGCAAGGCCTGGGGGTACGACGCCGACCAGCGGCCCTCCACCCACCCCGTCGCCCCCGACCCGGCCGCCGTCCCCGACACCGCCTCCGCCCTCCTCAACTTCGACGGCATCTCCTATGCCAAGGGCGCCTCCGCCCTCCGCCAGCTCGTCACCTGGATGGGAGAGAAGGACTTCCTCGCCGGCATCAACGTCCACTTCGCACGCCACAAGTTCGGCAACGCCACCCTCGCCGACTTCATCGACAACCTCGCCACCGCGACCGACCGCGACGTGCACGGCTGGGCCGAACGATGGCTGCGCACCACCGGCGTCGACACCCTCACCCCCGAACTCGGCCGCGAGGACACCCGCACCACCCTCACCATCCGCCGCGAAGGAAGCCGCCCCCACCGCGTCACCGTCGGCGTCTACGACCGCGACCTCATCGACGGCCGACGCCTCGTCCTGCGCGAACGCCTCGAACTCGACATCACCGACACCCCCGCCGACGAGCCCGTCGAACTCCCCGGCCCCCGCCCCGCGCTCGTCGTCCTCAACGACGGCGACCTCACCTACGCCAAGATCCGCCTCGACCCGGACTCACTGGAGACCGCCCTGCGCGGCCTGTCCGGCATCCCCGACGCCCTCACCCGCGCCCTCGTCTGGAACACCCTCCGGGACATGGTCCGCGACGGCGAACTCGCCCCCGACGACTACCTGCACACCGCCCACGCCCACCTCCCCGAGGAAACCGACCTCGCCATCGTGCAGGGCGTCCTCGCCTTCGCCCGGAACCAGATCGCCGACCGGTACGTCCCCGCCGACGAACGCCCCGCCGCGCTCGCCCTCCTCACGTCCCTCGCCCGCGACCTCATCCGCCGCACCGAGGACGGCTCCGCCCCCGGACTGCGCCTCACCGCCGTCCGCACCTTCATCAGCAGCGCCACTCAGCCCGACACCATCGCCGCCTGGCTCACGGAAGGCACCGTCCCCGGCGGCCCCGAGACCGACCCCGAGCTCCGCTGGCGGATCCTCGCCCGGCTCGCCGTCCTCGGCGCCGTCGACGAGACCACCCTCGACAAAGAACTGGCGCGCGACCCCAGCGCCACCGGCCAGGAAGGCGCCGCCCGCTGCCGCGCCGCCCTGCCCACCGCGGAAGCGAAGGCCGCCGCCTGGTCCCGCCTCTTCGACTCGGACGACCTCTCCAACTACCTCTTCGCCGCCACCGCACAAGGCTTCTGGCAGCCCGAACAAGCCGAACTGCTGCAGGAATACGTCCCCCGCTTCTACCCCGCCGCCACCGCCCTCGGCGCCCGCCGCGGCCCCGCCATCGCCGAGGCCGCCGGCCGCCACGCCTTCCCGGCCTACGCCATCGACCCGGACGCCCTCGCCCTCGGCCACACCCACCTCACGACCGCGGACCCGACACCCGCCCTCCACCGCAAACTCGTCGACCAACTCGACGACCTCGCCCGCGCCCTGCGGGCCCGCACCCCCTGACACCCCACCCCGGGCCGCCCGCACCCCCGGCGGCCCGGGCCCCGACGGCCCAGCCCGCTCCCCCCGCGGCCAGCACCCGGCACCCCGCGTCCCCCGTTCGGGTTGCGTCCCACGGCTCGCCGGACAAATCCGTGAAACCCCCGGCAAGCTCGTGCCATGCGTGCCGCGCCCTCCCCGACGATCCCGCCCCTGGCCGGAGGCGAGACCGGCCCCGACGCCCTGCGCCCCCTCCTCGACACCGTCCTCGACGCCCTGCGCGAAGGAGCCGCCGCCCGCGGCGGACCACTGCCCGCCGGAGGACCCGCCGCGGTCACCGCACGACTCCGCGAAGCCCTCGGAGAAACCCTCCCCGACACCGGCACCGACCCCCGCGAAGCGCTCCACACCCTCACCCGCGCCCTCACCGAAGGCGCCGCGGACCCCGCCCACCCCCACTGCGCCGCCCACCTCCACACCCCACCCCTCGCGCTCGCCGCCGCCGCCGACCTCGCCGCCTCCGCGCTCAACCCTTCCATGGACTCCTGGGACCAGGCCCCCGCCGCCTCCGCCCTGGAACACCTCGTCACCCAAGGCCTCGCCGCCGAGGTCTACCCCCACGCCCCCCACCCCGACGCCCTCGTCACCACCGGCGGCACCGAGTCCAACCAGCTCGCCCTCCTCCTCGCCCGCGAACGCCACGGCCCCGCCCGCGCCGTCCAGACCGTCGTCGCCGCAGCCGCCCACCACTCCTTCCACCGCGCCGCCTGGCTCCTCGGCCTCCCCGAACCCGTCACCATCCCCAGCCCCACCGGCACCCTCGACCCCGTCGCCCTGGACGAGGCCCTCACCCACCTCCACGGCCCCCTCCTGGTCGCCGCCACCGCCGGCACCACCGACACCGGCCGCATCGACCCCCTCCCCGAGATCGCCGACCTCTGCCGGACCCACGGCGCCGACCTCCACATCGACGCCGCCTACGGAGGCCCCGCCCTCCTCAGCGCCACCCACCGGCCCCTCCTCGCCGGCATCGACCGCGCCCACACCGTCACCCTCGACCTGCACAAACTCGGCTGGCTGCCCGCCGCCGCCGGCATCCTCGCCGTCCGCGACACCGCCGACCTCACCCCCCTCGCCCACACCACCGACTACCTCAACGCCGACGACGACACCGAAGCCGGCCTGCCCGACCTCCTCGGCCGCTCCCCCCGCACCACCCGCCGCCCCGACGTCCTCAAGATCGCCGTCACCCTCCGCGCCCTCGGCCGCACCGGCCTCGGCGACCTCGTCGACCGATGCGCCACCCTCGCCCGACACCTCGCCGACCTCGTCGACAAGAACCCCGCCCTCGAACTCTACGAACGCCCCACCCTCACCACCGTCCTCTTCCGCCCCCGGCACGCCCCCGACAGCCACATCGCCGCGATCCGCCGCACCCTCCTCACCCAAGGCCGCGCCGTCCTCGGCCGCGCCCGCGCCGACGACAGACTCTGGCTCAAGGCCACCCTCCTCAACCCCCACACCACCCCCGACGACCTCGACACCCTCATCACCCTCGTGGAAGGCAGTACCGACCGATGACCGGCAACACCCCACAGACCGACCTCGACCACCCCCACGATCTCGTCGGCATCGGCATCGGCCCCTTCAACCTCTCCCTCGCCGCACTCGCCCACGGCGTCCCCGGCGGACTCCAGACCGCCTTCTTCGACCAGAACCCCGCCTTCCACTGGCACCCCGGCCTCCTCATCGACGGCGCCACCCTCCAAGTCCCCTTCCTCGCCGACCTCGTCACCCTCGCCGACCCCGCAAGCCCCTGGTCCTTCCTCAACTACCTCCGCACCCGCGAACGGCTCTTCCCCTTCTACTTCGCCGAAAAATTCCACATCCAGCGCGCCGAATACGACGCCTACTGCCGCTGGGTCAGCACCCACCTCCCCGACCTCCACTTCGGCCACCAAGTCGACGCCGTCCGCTGGAACCCGGAACGCTCCCTCTTCGAAATCGACTTCACCCAACTCGACCCCGACGGCGAAGCCGAAGCCCTCGGCCGCGCCCACGCCCGGCACATCGTCCTCGGCGTCGGCACCGAGCCCTACATCCCCGACCCCCTCAAACCACTCGCCGACGCCCCCGGCGTCCCCGTCATCCACTCCGCCCACTACCTCGACCACCGCCAGCAACTCCTCGCCGCCGACCACGTCACCGTCATCGGCTCCGGCCAATCCGGCGCCGAGATCTTCCTCGACCTCCTCCGCGCCCGCCCCACCGGCGCCGAAAAAATCCACTGGCTCGCCCGCACCGAAGCCTTCGCACCGATGGAGTACTCCAAGCTCGGCCTGGAACACTTCACCCCCGACTACACCCGCTACTTCCACGGCCTGCCCGAACCCGTACGCAACGACCTCGTCCCCCGCCAATGGCAGCTCCACAAAGGCATCGACATCGACACCATCGCCGCCATCCACGACGAGCTCTACCGCCGCACCCTCCACGGCGGCTGGCCCGACGCCGTCCTCACCCCCGGCGTCCGCGTCCGCACCGCCGGCCGAGTCGCCACCACCAAAGTGGAACTCCACCTGGAACACACCCAGCAGGCCACCCGCACCCGCCTCACCACCGACGCCGTCGTCCTCGCCACCGGCTACCGCGAACGCCCCGTCGACCGCATGCTGGCCGGACTCGACCCCTACCTCCGCCACGACTCCGCAGGCCGAGCCCGCATCGACAACACCTATCGCCTCGTCCTCGACGCATCCGTCACCGGCTCCGTCTACGTCCAGAACGCCGAAACCCACACCCACGGCGTCGGCGCCCCCGACCTCGGCCTCGCCGCCTGGCGCAGCGCCACCATCCTCAACACCCTCACCGGCACCGAGCCCTACCCCCTGCCGCACCGCACCGCCTTCACCAGCTTCGGCCTGGAACGCCGAGAGGCGCCACGCATCCCGGCCCAAAGCCAGAAGCTGACGCCCCTCACCCAACTGACATGAACCACCTGGACGGTCGATCCCCCCCCAAGGTGATTCCGAAGACGCCCTAGAACACGGCAACCCCGTCCCGCGTCAGCCTCCAACCCACCGAGGCGAACTCCCCCGGATCGACCGTCCCCTTCGCCTTCACCCACTGAATGATCGTGTTACGAATCTCATCCGAATTCGCCCACACCTGCCGCGCCCCCGCCACATGCGGAAACGCCCCACCCCCACTCGCGCGATAATTGTTCACCGCCAACACGAACCGCGCAGCCGGATCGACCGGCCGCCCCTCGAACGCCAGACCCACGACCCGCGAACCCGCCGGCTTGGCGATGTCGATCTCATACGACAACCCGTACACCGCGTCATAGTTGTAATCCGGAATGCCCCCCGCATTCGTCAACTTCGCCGAGTCCACCGGCACCCCCGCCGGCGTCTGCACGTAATACCGCGCCGAGAACTCCAGATAGTCCCGCACCTGCGCCCCCGTCAACACCCGCGCCTCCAGCGTGTTCTCGAACGGATACAACCCCGCCGCATCCTTGATCGTGACCTGACCCGCCGGAATCGCCGCCGTCCGGGAGAAGCACGACGCCTGCGACAACACCGGCAGCCCGGCGAACTCCCCGCCCGCGAGCGCCGCCCTCACCGTCTCCGCCTGCACATGGTTGATCAGGTCGATGATCGGCTCGTCCTTCCACGGCGCGTCGGCCGTCGCCATCGCCGCCGTGGACGTACCGATGACCTGATTGACGTACGCCACCACCTTCCGGTGCTCGTCCACCAGCAACCCGGTGATCTTCGGGTCCTCCTCCACCGTGTTGGAGTTCAGGACCTGCGCCGCGACCTTCTCCACCGTCCAACGGCCCCGGCTCCAGACCAGGTCGAAGTCGAACAACGTCAGCCGCTGCCCCCACTTCAAAGGCTCGGACAGCACCACATCCCGGCCCGACTCCTTGTTACGCACCCGGTACTCCGGAATCTCCGTATGCGCGTGCCCGACGAGGATCGCGTCGATCCCCGGCACCTGCTCGGCCACCAGACCCGCCGCGTTCTCCACATACGGAAGCTGATCACCGTACGAGGACGTACCACTGGAACCACTGTGCGCCGACACCACCACCACATCCGCACCCATCGACCGCAGCCTCGGCACCCACTTCGCCGCCTGCTCCTCAAGCCCCGGGAACACCATCTTCCCCGTGACATTCGCCTTGTCCCAGATCGCGATCCCCGGATTCGTCAGACCCAGCACCGCCACCCTCACATCCCGCCCGTGCGGCGTCCGCAACCGATGCATGCTGAACGGCGGGAACGCCGGCCGCAGCGTCTTCGCATCCAAAGCATTCGCACCGAGCAGCGGAAAATCACACTGCTCCTCGAACTTCCGCAACACCGGAATGCCGTAATTGAACTCGTGATTACCCAACGCGGCGGCGTCGTATCCGATCGCATTCATCGCCTGGGCCATCGGATGGACCGGCCCACGCCGCGCGGTGATCGGGTCCACCTTGGCGTAGTAATACGAAAGCTGCGTCCCCTGGATCGTGTCCCCGGCATCGATGAGCAGCGTGTTCCGCCGCCCCTTCGCCCTCCGCACCTGCTCCACGAGCGTCGAGATCTTCGCCAGGCCCACGTCATTGCGCGCCTTGTCGTCGAACTCCCTGTCCGTGAAGTAGTCCCAGTTGAAGACGTTCCCGTGCAGATCGGTCGTCCCCATCACCGTGAAGGAGTACCGCTTCGCCGGCTTGGGCGGACGCCCATGCGCCTCCGCGGGGACGGCGACCCCGGCGGTCACAGCGGCTCCCGCCCCGACGACGACGGAGCTCTCCAGGAAGGTCCGGCGATTCAACGGCATGTGTCTCTCCTTGGTCCAGTGGCGCACAACGCGCGTAGATTCTGGCCCAGACGCCACTCCCGCAACAGGCTTTGCGGGTCACGGAGTGGGAAAGTGTTCGACACCGCACCCCCCCAACACCCCCCACCGACCCAGGAGCCCGCCATGACAACCGACACCCCCACCACCGCCGCACCCCACGTATCCGTCCGAGGCGAAGCCCACCTCGACGTGGAACCCGAGATCGCCCGCATCGACATCACCCTCACCGCCCGGGACACCGACCGCGCCACCACCCTCGACCGACTCACCCACCGCAACGCCCACATCCTCGACCTCACCCGGTCCTACGGCGAAGCCGTCGAAAAGCTCGAGACCGGCGCCTTCTCCATCGCCCCCGAAACAGCCAGACACGGCCGAGGCGACCGCATCCGCGCCTACCAAGGCCGAGTCCGCCTGACCGCCGAACTGAACGACTTCACCGCCCTCGGCGAACTGACCACCCGCCTCGCCGACCAAGAGGCCACCCGCATCGACGGCCCCTGGTGGGCCCTCCGCCCCGATTCCCCCGCCTACGCGGAAGCCCGCCGACTCGCCGTACACGACGCAGTCCAACGAGCCCGCGCCTACAGCACCGCCCTCGGCACCACCCTCGCCGCCCTCCTCGAACTCTCCGACACCGGACTCCTCCCGCCCCCCGCCACCCTCCGCGGCAACCGCATGGCCTTTGCCGCCGCGACCGCCGACGAACCCACCGACGAACCCACACCCCTCGACCTCGAACCCCGACGACAGACCGTCACCGCCGAAGTCACCGCCCGCTTCACCATGCACCCGCCCACCCTCTGACCCCCCGCCCCCACCCCACACCTGCTCATCGGAGCACACCCCCGCACATATTCAAGACTTGTCAATAACCTTTCATGCAAAGGTTGTTGAACAGCCATGCCACGCCCCTGCTCTACCCATCGGTAAGCCCTAGGCTCACACCATGCGCCGAGCGAAAATCGTTTGCACCCTGGGCCCCGCCACCGACTCATACGACCAGATCAAGGCACTGGTCGAAGCCGGAATGGACGTCGCCCGCCTCAACCTCAGCCACGGCACCTACGCCGAACACGAGGAGCGCTACCAGCGCGTCCGCAAAGCCTCCGACGAAACCGGCCGCAGCATCGGCGTCCTCGCCGACCTTCAAGGCCCGAAGATTCGCCTCGGCCGCTTCCGCGAAGGCCCCGTACTCCTTGAACGCGGCGACGACTTCACCATCACCGTCGAACCCACCGAAGGCGACCGCCACCTCTGCGGCACCACCTACGACGGACTCGCCACCGACGTCACCACCGGCGAACGCATCCTCGTCGACGACGGCCGCGTCACCCTCGAAGTCACCTCCGTCGACGGCCCCCGCGTCCACACCCGCGTCGTCGAAGGCGGCATGGTCTCCGACCACAAGGGCCTCAACCTCCCCGGAGTCGCCGTCTCCGTCCCCGCCCTCTCCGAAAAAGACATCGACGACCTCCGCTGGGCCCTGCGCACCGGCGCCGACGTCATCGCCCTCTCCTTCGTCCGCAGCGGCCGCGACATCGACGACGTCCACCGCATCATGGACGAAGAAGGCCGCCGCCTCCCCGTCATCGCCAAGATCGAAAAGCCCCAGGCCGTCGAGAACATCGACGACATCGTCGCCGCCTTCGACGGCATCATGGTCGCCCGCGGCGACCTCGGCGTCGAAATGCCCCTGGAACAAGTCCCCATCGTCCAAAAGCGCGCCGTCAAACTCGCCAAGCGCAACGCCAAACCCGTCATCGTCGCCACCCAGATGCTCGACTCGATGATCGACAACTCCCGACCCACCCGCGCCGAAGCCAGCGACGTCGCCAACGCCGTCATCGACGGCACCGACGCCGTCATGCTCTCCGGCGAGACCAGCGTCGGCAAATACCCCGTCGAAACCGTCAAGACCATGAGCCGCATCGTCGAAGCCGCCGAAGAGGACGTCCTCGCCAAGGGCCTGCCCCCACTGACCGACCGCAACAAACCCCGCACCCAGGGCGGCGCCGTCGCCCGCGCCGCCGCCGAAATGGGCGACTTCCTCGGCGCCAAATTCCTCGTCGCCTTCACCCAGTCCGGCGACACGGTCAAACGCCTCTCCCGCTACCGCTCCCCGATCCCCCTCCTGGCCTTCACCCCCGACCCGGCCACCCGCTCCCAGCTCAACCTCACCTGGGGCGTCGAGACCTTCCTCGGCCCCCACGTCGACTCCACGGACGCGATGGTCGCCCAGGTCGACGAGGAACTGCTGCGCATCGGCCGCTGCCGCAAGGGCGACATCGTCGTCATCACCGCGGGCTCCCCGCCCGGAATGGCCGGCTCCACCAACCTGGTCCGCGTCCACCACATCGGCGACCCCCTGACGAACTGAGGGGAGCGGGTCAGGACTTGGGCCCGACGTGCAGATCCATGAGGGCGACGGAGGCTTTGCGGGCGACGGAGATGTTGTACGGGTCGACACCTCGGGCGGTGGTCGTCCACTCGACCCCGACCGCGGTGAGGGTGTCGCCGAGCAGCCGGCGGATGTCGTCCGACTTGTTGGTGAAGAAGTAGCGCGGGTACTCATACCGCTTGCGCTCACCGCCGACGAGCCGGGTGGTCCAGTTCATGATCCGGCAACCGTCGGAGTGGATGAGGCCCCGAATGAACGCCCAGGGGTGCGCGTCGACGATCGCCTGCTGCCAGTCTTCGAGGACGATGCGCCGCTCGTGCTTTCTGCCGGGGCCGTGTTGGGGGAAGAGACACCACAGGTGACGGGAGTAGATCTTCACCTCTTGGCAGCCTTGCCGCTGAACCCTGGAGGCGGCGTTCCCCGGGAGGACGGCCTGCATGGCTTCCACGCATGCGTCGATGAGGTCGGGCCAGGAGTTTGCGCACGTGACGGAGAGGCTGGGGACCCGCATGGCGCGGTTCTGGATGATGTGCCCGTCGCCGAGATAGAGACCGAGCAAGTAGGCGTACGCGGATTCGTCCAGTTCTCGACCGTCGCAGCGGGGGCATGCAGTGCTGTGCCTACCTGGGCACTCCCCGCGTTTCGCGCGGTCCATGTGCTTCCAATAGCTGATCGTGCCCGCAGGGACACTCAGCGCGCGTGCCACGTCCGCGTTCCTGGCCCCGCCTCGAAGCAAGGTGAGCGCCTTCTGTCGCACTTGTGTGCCGTGGAAGTTCATGCGATTACTCTCCGCGACAAACCCAGGATGCGCGCAGCAAAAAGCGGACATTCACGCGAAGGTGAACGTCCGCTTCAACACTCGTACCGGGTGCGGGACTCGAACCCGCAAGCCCTCTCGGGCAGAGGTGTTTGAGACCTCCGTGTATACCGTTCCACCAACCCGGCAGGGTGACCGCGTGCAGCATACCGTGTGCGCGCCGCCCCGGCCCACTAGGTAGGCTCTGAGGCAGCTGTATCCGCCTTGGAAGAGGCCTTGAACGAGGAGCCCCCGTGACCGCCCCCGAGTCGCCCCAGCCCGCCGCCGACGATGCTGATGCGTCGCACGTCCCGCCGCTGACGACCCGTGTCGTCATCGCCGAGGACGAGGCTCTCATCCGCCTCGACCTCAAGGAGATGCTCGAAGAAGAGGGCTACACGGTCGTCGGCGAGGCCGGCGACGGCGCCCGGGCCGTCGAGCTGGCCCGGGAGCACCGGCCCGACCTGGTGATCCTGGACGTGAAGATGCCCGTCCTGGACGGCATCTCGGCCGCCGAGAAGATCGCGGGCGAGTCCATCGCCCCGGTCCTCATGCTCACGGCCTTCTCGCAGCGCGACCTCGTGGAGCGGGCGAGGGACGCCGGGGCGATGGCGTACCTCGTGAAGCCGTTCAGCAAGAGTGACGTGGTGCCGGCGATCGAGATGGCCGTGTCCAGGTTCGCCGAGCTGCGGGCGCTGGAGAAGGAGGTCGCCGACCTCTCCCAGCGGCTGGAGACGCGGAAGCTGGTGGACCGGGCGAAGAGCATTCTGCAGACGCAGTACGGGCTGTCCGAGCCGGCGGCGTTCCGGTGGATCCAGAAGACGTCGATGGATCGCCGGATGTCGATGCAGCAGGTCGCGGAGGCGGTCATCGAGGACGCCGAGGAGAAGAAGGCGGCCAAGGGCCAGCAGGGCCAGCAGTAAGGCAGTCGTACCGTACGTACGCGAGAAGGCCCGCCCCACATCGTCGTGGGGCGGGCCTTCCGTTTGGGTGGAGCGGGGTGGCGGCTACTCCTCGCCGAGGTAGGTCTTGCGGACCTCGTCGTCGTGGAGCAGGTCCTGGCCGGTGCCGGAGAGCTTGATCGAGCCGACCTCCAGGACGTAGCCGTAGTCCGCCAGGGAGAGGGCGGCCTGCGCGTTCTGTTCGATGAGGAGGATCGTCATGCCCTCGGCCTTGAGGGTGGCGATGGTCTCCATGATCTTCTGCATCATGATGGGGGAGAGGCCCATGGAGGGCTCGTCCAGCATGAGCAGCTTGGGCTGGGACATGAGTGCCCGGCCCATGGCCAGCATCTGCTGCTCGCCGCCGGAGAGGGTGCCGGCGGCCTGCTTGCGACGTTCGCCCAGGATGGGGAAGAGGTCGTAGGCGCGCTGGACGTCCCGTTCGATGCCGTCCTTGTCCTTGCGGAGGAAGGCACCGAGCTGGAGGTTCTCGGCGATGGTGAGCTTGGGGAAGATGTGGCGGCCCTCGGGGGAGTGGGCCATGCCGAGCGAGACGACCTTGTGGGCCGGGATGCCGTTGAGGACCTGGCCGTCGAAGGTGATCTTGCCGCTGGCGGGTTTGATCAGCCCGGAGAGGGTGCGCAGGGTGGTGGTCTTGCCGGCGCCGTTGGTGCCGATGAGGGTGACGACCTGACCTGCTTCGACGGAGAAGGAGATGCCCTTGACGGCCTCGATCTTGCCGTAGGCGACCCTGAGGTCCTCGACCTCGAGAAGTGCGGTCACTTGGAGTCTCCTTCGGTGGTGCTGTCCGCGTCCTTGGTCGCGGGTGCCTCGGGGGCGGCCTTGTCGGCGGCGGCCTTGGCCTTCGGCGGCTCCGGAGTCTCCGGGGCTTCCGGGGTCTCCGGGGTCTCGGGCGCCGTCGGAGCGGCGGGGGCCTCCGGGGCCGTGGGGGCCTCGTCGGCCTCCGTGGCCTGGGCGTCCGCCGCCTCGGCCTCCGCGTGGGCCTCGGCCGCCTCGACTTCGGCGACCTCGTCCGCGCCGGGGGCGCCCTCGAACGGCGTGCCCAGGTACGCGGCGACGACGCGCTCGTCGCCCTGGACGACCTCGGAGGTGCCTTCGACGAGCTTCTCGCCCTGGACGAGGACGGCCACCCGGTCGCACAGGTTGAAGATGAACTTCATGTCGTGCTCGATGACGAGGACGGCGATGCCCTTGTCGCGGATGGCGAAGACGAGTTCCTCGGTGGTGCGGGTCTCGTTCTGGTTCATGCCCGCCGTGGGCTCGTCGAGCAGGAGCAGGCCGGGGTCGCTGGCCAGTGCGCGGGCGATTTCGAGCTTGCGCTGCTCGCCGTAGGGGAGGTTGCGGGCGAGGTGTTCGGCCTTGTGCTGGAGGCCGATGAACTCGAGGAGTTCCATGGCCCGTTCGCGGGATGCGGTCTCGGCCTTCTTGAAGCCGGGTCCGCGCAGGAGGGCGGACCAGAGGCCTTCCTTGGTGCGGGTGTGGCGTCCGACGAGGACGTTTTCCAGGACCGTCATGTTGGAGAAGAGACGGATGTTCTGGAAGGTGCGGGCGATGCCGGCTTTGGTGACCAGGTGCGGCTTGGGCGGCAGCACGGTCCCCTTGTAGCTGACCGTTCCCTCGGTGGGGACGTAGAGGCCGGTGAGGCAGTTGAAGAAGGTGGTCTTGCCGGCGCCGTTGGGGCCGATGAGACCTACGATCTCGCCTTCGCGGACGGTCAGGTCGACGTTGCGGACGGCGGTGAGTCCGCCGAAGCGCATGGTGACACCGCTGGCGTCGAGGACCGTGGCGGCGGTGGAGGCCGCTGCCGTGTTCTCCGTGGTGGTGGTCGTCGTCATGGCGTTCACGCACCCGCCTTCGAGGTTCCGACGATCGGGTCGGCCGGGGGCCGCTGTTCCGGTACGTCGAGCTTGTCGGCGCTCTCCTCGTGCTCGTGGTATTCGAGCTGGGCGCGCCGGTTGGGGATGAGGCCCTCGGGGCGGAAGCGCATCAGCAGGATGAGCGCGAGGCCGAACGCGAGGAGCTGGTAGTCCTTGAGGAAGGCCAGCTTCTCGGGGATGAGGAAGAGCAGTGCGGCGCCGAGGAGCGGGCCGCGGATGGTGCCCATGCCGCCGAGGATGACGGCCGCGAGGAGGAACGCGGAGTTCGGGGCGACGGGGCCGGCGAACACGTACATCTCGGGGAGGACGGTGCCCTGGAAGTGGGCCTGGACCGTGCCGGCGACGCCGGCGAGGGTGGCGCCGAGGGCGAAGGCGATGAGCTTGACGCGGAAGCCGTTGATGCCCATGGCGGTGGCGGCGGTCTCGTCTTCGCGGATGGCGACCCAGGCGCGGCCGATGCGGGAGTCCTGTGCCCGGCTGAAGACCAGGACGACGAAGACCATGACGAGGAGCATCAGCAGGTAGTAGTTGGCGTACGAGCCGAGTTCCACGCCGAGGATGGTGTGGGTCTCGCCGAAGTCGTAGCCGAAGATGTTCAGCGCCGGGATGTTCGGGATGCCGTTGGGGCCGTTGGTGATCTGCGGTCCGTTGTCGCCGTCCATGTTGTTGACGGTGATGCGGAAGATCTCACCGAAGCCGAGCGTCACGATGGCGAGGTAGTCACCGTGGAGCCGGAGGGTCGGGGCGCCGATGATGACGCCGAAGATCAGCGAGGCGATGGCGCCGATGATCATGGCGACCCAGAACGGGAGCTGGATGTCGAACGCGGAGGCGGTCGATCCGGAGACGAGGGCGGCCGTGTAGGCGCCGACGCCGAGGAAGGCGACGTAACCGAGGTCGAGCAGGCCTGCCAGGCCGACGACGACGTTGAGGCCGAGGGCGACGGTGGCGAAGATCAGGATCTGCACCGCGATGACGGTGAAGGTGTCCGTGGCCTGGGTGAAGGGGAAGACGGCCGCGGCGGCGAAGGCCGCGACGGCGGCGATCTGCTTGTTCTTCGAGGCGATCGCCGAGAGGCGGCCCATGAGGCCGGATTTGTTGAACGCGCCGGCGGCGAGGCCTGCGAGGAGCAGGTAGCCGATGAACAGTTCGGGGTACTCGGTGGAGATGCCGTAGGTGACGGCGTACATGCCGAGGGCGAACGCGACGACGATGATCAGGATTTCGGCCCAGGAGGGGATCTCCTGGGGTTTCGCCGGCTTGCGGGAGTCGTCCTTGAGGGAGAAGGCCGCGAGCGGGATGAGGACGGCGACGAAGGCGACGTAGGCGCCGGGCTCCCAGTGGGCGAGGCCGCCGAGCTGCACGGCGATCGCGATCACGGTGTACCAGGTGGTGCCGAGTGCCGCGAGGGCGAGGAACTGCAGCGCCTTGGTGGAGCCGGCGGGGGTGAGCCAGCGCAGGCCCTTGATGCCGAGTCCGGAGAGGGCGAACAGCGTGAGGAGCAGGCCGCCGACGAGGGTGAGGACCTGGAGGCCGCCGGGGTAGCCGGAGACCGTGAGGTTGCCGGGGAATTCGGTGGTGTAGGTCCAGGCGAGGAAGGTGCTGGCGACGGTGGCGAGGCCACCGGCGGCGACGATCCAGTGGAGGAGGCCGGGGGCCTTGGGGGCCTCGGTCTTCTCGGGGGTGCCGGAGACGTCGGGGGTCTTGGTGAGGTCGGTCGTCATCGCGATCACGCCCTGTCCGCGACGCGCTGTCCGAGCAGACCTTGTGGTCTGAAGAGCAGCACGAGGATGAGGAGGGAGAAGACCCAGATGTCCTTCCAGGCGCCGCCGCCGAACTGTGCCATCCCGGGGATGTGCTCGACGTAGGCGATGGAGAGGGTTTCCGCGACGCCGAGGACGACGCCGCCGATCATGGCGCCGTAGATGTTGCCGATGCCTCCGAGGACGGCGGCCGTGAAGGCCTTGAGGCCCAGGAGGAAGCCCATCTCGAAGCGGATCTGGCCCTTGTCGAGGCCTTCGGCGACCGCGGCGACGGCGGCGAAGGCCGCGCCGATGGCGAAGGCCATCACGATGATGCGGTCGGTGTTGATGCCCATCAGCTTCGCGGTGTCCGGGTCCTGCGCCGTGGCTTGCATGGCGCGTCCGCTGCGGCTCTTCGAGACGAAGAGGCCGAGGGCGAGCATGCAGGCGGGGGCGGCGACGAGGACGAAAGCGTCGGCGCGGGAGATCGCGAGATTGTTGAAGATCTCGAAGCTGCCTCCCTTGAATTCGGGGAAGCTGACCGGGCTCTTGGCGTTGGGGTAGAAACCCCAGACGAGCTGCTGGAGCACGATCGACAGACCGATCGCCGTGATGAGCGGGGCGAGGCGGGGGGCGCCGCGCAGGGGCCGGTAGGCGAAGCGTTCGGCGGCGGTGGCGACGGCCACGGAGACCACCGCGCCGCCTATGAGCATCACGGGTATCGCGATCACGAGGGCGGTGCCCTCGGGGAGGATCGTGTAGGCCGTGAGGGCGCCGAAGCCCCCGATCATGAAGATCTCGCCGTGGGCGAAGTTGATGAGCTGGACGATGCCGTAGACCATCGTGTATCCGATGGCGATGAGGCCGTAAAGGGCCCCCAGGGCAAGGCCGTCGGCCAGCTGTTGCGGCAGTTCGTTCACCGCAGGGCCTCCGATGAGCGTGTCGGATATGACACCGCGCGAGGGCGCTGTTTGCGCCCTCGCGCGGCTTGGTTCAGGTGGTGCGTGTGCGGGGCTGTGCGGTGGGTCAGTCCTTGAAGGTCTCGGACTTGACGTCGGCCCAGGCGCCGTTCTTGACCTGGTAGACGGTGAGCTGCTTGTTGGTGGTGTCGCCGTACTGGTCGAAGGAGACCTTGCCGGTCACGCCTTCGAAGGAGACCTTGGACATGGCCTCGGTGACCTTGGCGCGGGCGTCGTCGGGCAGCTTGCCGTCGTTGTCGGCGACGACGGCCTTGACGGCCTGGATGATGGACCAGGCGGCGTCGTAGGAGTAGCCGCCGTAGGCCGCGTACGGGTCCTTGTAGCCGGCCGCGTTGTAGTCGGCGATGAACTTCTTGGCGGTCGGGAGCTTCTCGACGGGGAAGCCGACCGAGGTCGCGAGGTCACCGTCGTTGGCTTCGCCGGAGGCCTTGATGAACTGCGGGTCGTAGATGCCGTCGCCGCCCATGGTGGGGATCTTGGCGCCGGCCTTCTTGACCTGGTCGGAGAGGAGGCCGCCCTCGGGGTACTGGCCGCCGAAGTAGACGGAGTCGGCGCCCGAGGCCTTGATCTTGTTGGCGGTGGAGGAGAAGTCGGTCTCCTTCACGGTGACGGAGTCGGTGCCGGCGACGGTGCCGCCGAGGCGCTTGAACTCGTCGGAGAAGATCGCGGCGAGACCGGCGCCGTAGGTCTGCTTGTCGTTGACGACGAAGACCTTCTTCTTGCCGGCGTCCTTGAAGAGGTAGTTGGCCGCGAACTTGCCCTGGACGACGTCCGTGGTGGCGGTGCGGAAGTACGTCTTGAAGGGGCGCTTGAACTCGCCCGAGCCCCACTTGTCGCCCTGGGAGAGGGACGGGTTGGTGTTGGCCGGGGAGACCTGGGTCAGGTTGGCCTTGTCGAAGTCCGCCTGCATGGACTGCGAGACGCCGGAGTTCAGGGGGCCGACGACGCCGAGGACGTCCTTGATGCCGACCAGTTTCGTGGCGTTGGCCTTGCCGGTGGCCGGGACGGCCTGGTCGTCGAGGGCTTCGATCTTGAAGGTGACGCCCGGGACCTCGTTGTTCTTGTTGGCGGTCTGCACCGCCAGGTCCACGGAGTTCTTGATGCCCTGGCCCAGCGCGGAGAGCGAGCCCGTCAGGGGTGCGTCGACGCCGATGACGACGGTGGTGCCGCCCTTGGCGTTGGAGTCGCTTCCGCCCTTGTCGTCGCGCGAGCCACAGGCGGTGAGGGTCAGTGCTCCCGTGGTGATCACGGTGGTGAGGATGAGCAAGGAACGGTGTCGCACGATGAATCCTTTCCCTGGCGCGGCCCCCTCGACTGAGGCGGTGCCGTGAAGCTGTGGCAAGAGGTGCCGTTGTTGAGTGCCGGGCCGTACGGGGATGACTGGGTATGCAGGGCCGTGCAGTGTGGCGCCCGGCGGCGCGGTGACTGGCGGTGACTCTAAGCGCAGGTGGGGGAGGTGGGGAGCGGCGAGGTCAGGATGTGACTGTCTTGTTATCGCGAGGGGGAGAGGAGGTGCGCACGCGGGGGGCAAAACGGGACGTAACGGTCAGCTATGGGGTGTTCACATAGTGAGAACGCGCAGTTCCGTTAAGGTGCTTGAGCGGATCTTGGTCCTGTCGGACCGGGCGCGCGAGTGTCCGCATAGCGGACAAGCCCTCAAATCCCAGCGGACGGAACGCTGAGCACCACGCGCGGCCGCGACATTGCGCGAGTGTTACGCAGTGTTACGAGGTAGCGGGTTCGGGTGTGCCCCGCGTCGTCGGGGGCGGTCGCCAGTTCTGCGAACCTCCGGTCGCGCCGTTCGCCGACGCGCACCGTCTTCGGGTCTCCCGGTCGGCCGCGTCGAGGGCGGCCTCGCGGCCCTCCGCGCGCTCCCGGGCGCGGGCGAGCGCCAGCACGTCGTCGTGGATCGCCAACTGCTCGTTGGACAGCCCCTTCTGCTCCCAGTCGAGTCCTGCCCAGGCGCTGCCCCGGAGGGCCTCCTCGACCCAGTACGCGACGAGGTCGACGCAGAGGTCCACCGGCGTGCGGGCGCTCGGGGGTGCCGGCTCCCGTGCGCAGGCCGGTGCGGCGGCCAGAACGCCGAAGGCCAGGACCGCGCGGAGGGCGGTCCTGGCCGGGGCGTGCGGCGAGAGCGCCATGGGCGCCACGCTAGGCGATGCTCGCCATGCGCACAACGTGCTTGCGTAACAGGGAAGTTGAGAGGGCGGAGGCGGGGGGTCCGGTGGGCGCGCGGGGGTGCGTGCGGGGTGTGCGCGGGGCGCCGCCGGCGCGCGGGGGCCGGGTCAGGCCGACGGGCTCTTTCCCGTCTCCGGGACGTTGCCCGCGTCCTTGGCGGTGACCTCGCGCAGCAGGCAGGTCAGCCGCGCGGTGCAGACCCGCTTGTCCTGCTCGTCCGTGATCACGATCTCGTACGTGGCCGTGGAGCGCCCGCGGTGGACCGGGGTGGCGACGCCCGTCACCAGGCCGCTGCGGGCCCCTCGGTGGTGCGTGCAGTTCAGGTCCACGCCCACCGCGATCTTGGAGACCCCGCCGTGCAGCATGGAGCCGATCGAGCCCAGCGTCTCGGCCAGCACCGCCGAGGCGCCGCCGTGCAGCAGCCCGTACGGCTGGGTGTTGCCCTCGACCGGCATCGTCCCGACGACCTTCTCGGCCGAGGCCTCGACGATCTGTACGCCCATCCGGTTGCCGAGGTGCCCGGCCGAGAACAGTGCCGGCAGGTCGACCCCGAGCGAGGCGTACTCGTCGATGACCTCCTGCGGGAACTTCACATGCTGCTGCTCGCCCATCGGCCGGCTCCGTTCGTCGTCGTACGTCGTCAGTGTGGTGCGACCGGCGCCGCCACGCGGCGGCCCCGGCTGCCTGAGCAAACGCTTAGGCGGTGGGTGATTGTTCCAGACGCACGACGACCGACTTGCTCGCGGGTGTGTTGCTGACGTCCGCGGTGGACTCCAGCGGCACCAGGACGTTCGTCTCGGGGTAGTACGCGGCCGCGCAGCCGCGGGCCGTCGGATAGTGCACCACCCGGAAGCCGGGCGCCCGGCGCTCGCTGCCGTCCGTCCACTCGCTGACCAGATCCGTGTAGGCCCCGTCGGCCAGGCCCAGCTCGGCCGCGTCCAGCGGATGCACCAGGACGACCCGGCGCCCGCCCTTGATCCCGCGGTAGCGGTCGTCCAGGCCGTAGATCGTGGTGTTGTACTGGTCGTGCGACCGCAGGGTCTGCAGCAGCAGCCGGCCCTCCGGCACCTTCGGGTACTCGACGGGCGCGGCGGTGAAGTTGGCCTTGCCGGTGGCCGTGGGGAAGCGGCGCTCGTCGCGCGGGGCGTGCGGCAGCGCGAAGCCCCCGGGGTTCTCCGCGAGCCGGGCGTTGAAGTCCTCGAAGCCGGGCACCACGCGCGCGATCCGGTCACGGATCGTGGCGTAGTCCCGCTCGAACTCCTCCCACGGGGTCGCCGAGGCCGCGCCGAGGACCGCCCGCGCCATCCGGGCCACGATCGCCGGCTCCGAGAGCAGATGGGGGCTCGCCGGCGGCAGGTTGCCGCGCGAGGCGTGCACCAGGCTCATCGAGTCCTCCACCGTCACGAACTGCTTGCCGCCGCGCTGCACGTCCTTGTCGGTGCGCCCGAGGGTCGGCAGGATCAGCGCCCGCCGGCCGGTCACCGCGTGTGAGCGGTTCAGCTTGGTCGAGACGTGGACGGTCAGCCGGGCGCGGCGCATGGCCGCCTCGGTGACCTCCGTGTCGGGGGTGGCGCCGACGAAGTTGCCGCCCATGGCGAAGAAGACCTTCGCCTCGCCGTCCCGGAGCGCCTGGATCGAGCGGACCACGTCGAAGCCGTGGTGGCGCGGCGAGACGATCCCGAACTCCTTGTCCAGGGCGTCGAGGAAGGCGGGAGCCGGCCGCTCGAAGATGCCCATCGTGCGGTCGCCCTGCACGTTGGAGTGGCCGCGGACCGGGCAGACCCCGGCGCCCGGCCGGCCGATCGCGCCGCGCAGCAGCAGGAGGTTGACCACCTCGCGGATGGTCGGCACGGAGTGCTTGTGCTGGGTGAGCCCCATCGCCCAGCAGACGATGGTCCGCTCCGACGCGAGGACCATCTCCAGGGCCCGCTCGATCTCGTCCCGGCCCAGCCCCGTCGCGGCCAGCGTCTCGTCCCAGTCGGCCGCGCGGGCGGCCGCGGCGAACTCCTTGTACCCGTGGGTGTGTTCCCGTACGAACTCCTCGTCGACCGCGCCCTCCGTCTCCACGATCAGCTTGCTGAGGAGGCGGAAGAGTGCCTGGTCGCCGCCGATGCGGATCTGCAGGAAGAGGTCGTTGAGCGCGGCGCCCTTGAGGAGACCTGCCGGTGTCTGCGGGTTCTTGAACTTCTCCAGGCCCGCCTCGGGCAGCGGATTCACCGAGATGATTTTCGCGCCGGCCGCCTTCGCCTTCTCCAGGGCGGAGAGCATCCGGGGGTGGTTCGTGCCCGGGTTCTGCCCGGCGACCACGATCAGGTCGGCCTGGTGGAGATCCTCCAGGGAGACGCTGCCCTTGCCGATCCCGATGGTCTCGTTCAGCGCCGAACCGGACGACTCGTGGCACATGTTGGAGCAGTCCGGCAGATTGTTCGTACCGAACTCGCGGGCGAAGAGCTGCAGCAGGAACGCGGCCTCGTTGCTGGTCCGGCCCGAGGTGTAGAAGAGCGCCTCGTCGGGCGAGGAGAGCGCCCCCAGCTCCTCGGCGATGATCGCGAAGGCCCGCTCCCAGGAAACCGCCTCGTACCGGTCCGCGCCCTCGGGGAGATACATCGGCTCGGTGATCCGGCCCTGCTGCCCCAGCCAGTAGCCGCTGCGGGCGGCCAGGTCCGCCAGCGGATGCGTGGCGAAGAAGTCCGGCGTCACCCGGCGCAGCGTCGCCTCCTCGGCGACCGCCTTCGCGCCGTTCTCGCAGAACTCCGCCACATGCCGCTGGTCACCCTCCGGCCAGGCGCAGCCCGGGCAGTCGAACCCGTCCTTCTGGTTGACCTTGAGCAGGGTCCGGGCCGTGCGCCGCACTCCCATCTGCGCCTGGGCCACCCTGAGCGTGTGCGCCACGGCCGGCAGCCCGGCGGCCGCGTGCTGCGGCGGCGCGACCTGCGGCGCGTCCTGGACCGGATCGCCTGCGGGCGGCTTGCTGACCATCGCGCTCTCCCTTGAGCGGAAACCTGGGTGTACGTCTCCGATCCTGTCACGGACCACCGACAGAGCCTCCCGGTACGGGCGCTCCGGGCCTCCCGGACGTGGACCGGGCGTGGGCGGGACCGGGCGGCGGCCGCCCGCCCGGACCGGGCGTGGGCGGGATTGTCAGCGGTCCGTGGCAGGATCGTGTACGTGGCCGAGACAGCATCGAAGAAGACCCAAGACAACCGTCCCCGCCTGCTCCTCATGGACGGGCACTCGCTGGCGTACCGGGCGTTCTTCGCACTGCCCGCGGAGAACTTCACGACCGCGAGCGGACAGACGACGAACGCGATCTACGGCTTCGCGTCGATGCTGGCGAACACGCTGCGCGACGAAGCGCCCACGCACTTCGCGGTGGCGTTCGACGTCTCCCGCAAGACGTGGCGCTCGGCCGACTTCCCGGAGTACAAGGCGAACCGCTCGACGACCCCGGACGAGTTCAAGGGGCAGGTCGAGCTGATCGGCGAGCTGCTCGACACGATGAACGCCGAGCGGTTCGCGGTGGACGGCTTCGAGGCCGACGACGTCATCGCCACCCTCGCCACCCAGGCCGAGGCGGCCGGGTTCGACGTCCTGATCGTCACCGGCGACCGCGACTCCTTCCAGCTGGTCACCGACCACGTGACCGTGCTGTACCCCACCAAGGGCGTCTCCGAGCTGACCCGCTTCACCCCGGAGAAGGTCCAGGAGAAGTACGGCCTGACCCCCTCGCAGTACCCCGACTTCGCCGCGCTGCGCGGAGACCCGTCCGACAACCTCCCGGGCATCCCCGGTGTCGGCGAGAAGACCGCCACGAAGTGGATCAACCAGTTCGGTTCCTTCGCCGAGCTGGTCGAGCGCGCCGACGAGGTCAAGGGCAAGGTCGGCCAGGCCCTGCGCGACCACCTGGAGTCGGTCAAGCTCAACCGCCACCTCACCGAGCTGGTCCGGGACGTCGAGCTGCCCCGCACCGTCGCGGAGCTGGAGCGCGCGCCGTACGACCGGACCGCGCTCAAGGGCTTCCTGGAGGTCCTGGAGATCCGCAACCCCAGCCTCCGGGAGCGGCTCCTCGCGGTCGACCCCGGCGCGGCCGAGGACGAGGCTCCGGCTCCCGCGGCCGGCGTCGAGCTGGACGGCACGGTCCTGGGCACCGGCGAGCTGGCCGGCTGGCTGGAGGAGCACGGCGGCCGGCCCCTCGGCGTCGCCACCGTCGCCACCTGGGCCCTGGGCGTGGGGAACGTCAGCGAGGTCGCCCTGGCGGCCGCCGACGGCGCGGCGGCCTGGTTCGACACCACCCGGCTCGACGAGGCCGACGAGCGGGCCTTCACGGCCTGGCTCGGCGACGCCGCCCGCCCGAAGGTGATGCACAACGCCAAGGACGCGCTGCGGGTCTTCCCCGAGCACGGCTGGCACATCGAGGGCATCACGATGGACACCGCGCTCGCCGCCTATCTCGTCAAGCCCGGCCGCCGCTCCTTCGCCCTGGACGCGCTCTCCGTCGAGTACCTCCACCGCGAGCTGGCCCCCGCGGCCGCCGACGGGCAGCTGGCCTTCGGCGCCGACGAGCACGCCGAGGCGGACGCCCTGATGGCCCAGGCCCGCGCCGTCCTCGACCTCGGCGAGGCGTTCGGCGGCAGGCTGGGCGAGGTCGGCGCCACCGAGCTGCTCCACGACGTGGAACTGCCCACGTCCCTGCTCCTCGCCCGGATGGAGCGGCACGGCATCGCCGCCGACCGCGCCCATCTGGAGGCGATGGAGCAGCAGTTCGCCGGCGCGGTGCAGCAGGCGGTGAAGGAGGCGCACGCCTCCGTGGGGCACGAGTTCAACCTCGGCTCGCCCAAGCAGCTCCAGGAGGTCTTCTTCGGCGAGCTGAACCTCCCGAAGACGAAGAAGACCAAGACCGGCTACACCACGGACGCCGACGCGCTGGCCTGGCTGGCCGGCCAGACCGAGCACGAGCTGCCGGTGATCATGCTCCGCCACCGCGAGCAGGCCCGCCTGCGGTCCACGGTCGAGGGCCTGATCAAGACCATCGCCGCCGACGGCCGGATCCACACCACGTTCAGCCAGACGGTGGCCGCGACCGGTCGCCTCTCCTCCACCGAGCCGAACCTGCAGAACGTGCCGGTCCGCACCGACGAGGGCCGGGCCATCCGCCACGGCTTCGTCGTCGGCGAGGGCTTCGAGGCGCTGATGACCGCCGACTACAGCCAGATCGAGCTGCGGGTGATGGCCCACCTCTCCGAGGACGAGGGCCTGATCGAGGCGTTCACCTCGGGCGAGGACCTGCACACCACGGTCGCCTCGCAGGTCTTCGGCGTCGAGCGGTCCGCCGTCGACGCGGAGATGCGGCGCAAGATCAAGGCCATGTCCTACGGCCTGGCGTACGGCCTGTCGGCGTTCGGGCTCTCCCAGCAGCTGAACATCGAGGCGGGCGAGGCGCGCGCGCTGATGGACACGTACTTCGAGCGCTTCGGCGGGGTGCGCGACTATCTGCGCCGGGTCGTCGACGAGGCCCGCGCCACCGGCTACACCGAGACGATGCTCGGCCGCCGGCGGTACCTCCCGGACCTGAACAGCGACAACCGCCAGCGCCGTGAGGCCGCCGAGCGGATGGCGCTGAACGCCCCGATCCAGGGCACGGCGGCGGACATCGTGAAGGTCGCCATGCTGAACGTCGACCGGTCCCTGCGGGAAGCCGGTCTCGCCTCCCGCATGCTCCTCCAGGTCCACGACGAAATCGTGGTGGAGCTCGCCCCCGGCGAGCGCGAGCGGGTCGAGACGCTGGTCCGCCGTGAGATGGCGGGGGCGGTCTCCCTCCGCGCCCCGCTCGACGTCTCGGTCGGCGTCGGCCCGGACTGGGAGTCGGCGGCCCACTGACGCCACGGCGGGAGCCGGCGCCCTCCGGGTGACCGGCTCCCGCCTCGCAGATTCCCGCCCGGCCAATTCAGTCCGGCCCGAATTCCGCCCGGGTGATTTCAGCCCGCCCCAGCTTCCTGCCGGTCAGGTGTCCGCCTGGTCAGGCCCCGCGATCGGCGGTCCCCTCGGGGGAGCGCACCGGCTCGGGCTCCCGCGCCGCCGGCCGGGCCGGCCCGGATGCCGCCCGCAGCCTCATCACCGCCGCGTATACCACCAGGCCGAGGGCGAGCCCCGCGCCGCCGCCGAAGCAGGCGGTCGGAATGATGTCCAGCGGCGTCTCGACGCGGCCCCAGTAGGCGTACCAGCGCAGGCAGCGGTGCACGATCCCGGCGAGGACGCATCCGCCGATAAGGGCGGCCGCCAGCCACCGGCCGCGCCGGTCGAGCACCGGGACCCCCGGGATCGGCGTCGGCGTCGTGAACTCCTCGCGTGGCGTGCGCACCGCGCGCACCGTGAACCACACCAGCAGCACCAGCGCCAGGGCGGAACTGCCGTACTGCGTGTACGTGTAGACCGGGAAGCCGGCCACGACCTCCCCGAGGAACGGGATCGCGCGGGTGCCCCAGCGGTCGATGTGGGTGAAGGAGTCCCACACCACGTGGGTCGACGCCCCCAGGGCCGCGGACACGTAGAACCACGCGGCCAGCGGCACCGGTCGGCGGCCCCGCCACGGCCGGCCCCGCACGAAGGCGTACACCCCCGCCCGGCGGCCGGCCGGCAGCAGGGCCATGAGCGGCTCGCGCACCATCAGCCAGACCGCTACCAGCAGGGCGGCGATCAGTGCATCGGCGGTCAGGATCCCCAGCGGCCCGTGGGTGACGTCCCCGAACTCCATCGCCTCTGGGAACGCCGTGGCCGCGAAATAGGTCATGTCGGGCGCGAACGACCCCGCCACGAGCGCCGACGCCACCAGCCGGCCACGCCCCGTCCCGTCTCTTCGGATCCCGGGCAGGACGGCGGCGGCATGACTCAAGGTGAACGGCATCGATCTCCCCCTTCGACGGTCCGCACAGTATGCGGGAGTGATTTCGTCGGACGCGGGGGCGGCCAAGTGGTGACGAAAGCGTGAAACACGGTCAGGCCCCGGTGCCCGGAGACCCGGAGTTGTCATAGGGTCTCCTGAGTCCACGCGCGGGGAGCGCGAGTACTCAAGGGGGAGGGACCATACGCATGGCAGCGCAACTCGGCCGTCGGCTGCGCAGGGGAGCCACCAGCGGGGCCGTGGTGGCCGCTGCGGTCGCGGCGCTGGCCGCTTCGCAGGCACCCGGCATGGCACCGCCCCCCACCGACAACGCGAGCGGCGAGTCGATCGGCACCGGAGGCGCGACCACGCCCCCCGACGACTCGGCCACCGGCCAGTCGCCGTACTACACCGACCTCCCGCCGCTCAACACCCCGAACAAGCCCGGCACTTCCGTCGACCTGCCGATCGTCACCGGCCCGGCCGAGGCCGGCATACCCGCGACCGTGCTGGCCGCGTACAAGCGCGCGGAGGAGTCCATACGCTCCAGCGACGCCGCGTGCCACCTGCCGTGGCAGCTGCTCGCCGGAATCGGCAAGGTCGAGTCCGGTCAGGCCCGAGGCGGCCGGGTGGACGCCAACGGCACCACGCTCTCGCCGATCCTCGGCCCCCAGCTCAACGGCGCCGGTTTCGCCAACATCTCGGACACCGACAACGGCGCGTACGACGGCGACACGAGCCACGACCGCGCGGTCGGCCCGATGCAGTTCATCCCCTCCACGTGGGCCACCTGGGGCCAGGACGCCAACGGCGACGGCCGCAAGGACCCCAACAACATCTACGACGCCGCCCAGGCGGCCGGTCTCTACCTCTGCGCCAACAACCGCGACCTCGCGGTCAAGGCCGACCTGGACCGCGCGATCCTCAGCTACAACCGGTCGACCGAGTACCTCCACACGGTGCTCTCCTGGTTCGAGTACTACAAGCGCGGCACCCACCAGGTCCCCGACGGCACGGGCGTGCTGCCGAACGACCGCAGCGACAGCACCTCCGGCGGCACGACGCCGGCGCGGGTGACGCCGACGAAGCCCGCGACGCCCTCGCCCTCCCCGTCCCCGTCGAAGCCGCCGGTCACCCCGAAGCCGACCCCGACGCCGGGCACCAAGCCGACCACCCCGCCCCCCACTCCGCCGGCGACGGTCCGGGTGGTGCGCATCAAGGACGCCGGCACCGGCACGCTGACGGCGACCGCCGGCGGCGTCTTCACCGGCCGGCCCACCGTCGTCGCGCTCGACTCGGCGGGCAAGCCGGTCGCCGGGCTCGACGTCCGCTTCGAGATCACCGGCACCACCGGCGCCAACTTCGGCGGTGTGGTCAAGAGCGTCACGCTCAGGACGAACTCCACCGGCACGGCGGTCACCCCGCTCCTGCGGGCGGGCGAGCAGCTGGGCACGTTCACCGTGCGGGCCACGGTCGTGGGCCGGACCCTCGCGGCCGTCGCGTTCGACGCCACCGTCACCGCCCGCCAGGCCGACACCCTGGTCCGCAGCGACGCCAAGGAACTGACCGCGACCACCGGCGAGCGGTTCGCCGACCGGGTGCTCGTCAAGGCCACCCTCGACGGCGCCCCCGCGGCCTCGGTCGCCCTCACCGCCACCATGGTCGCCTCGGCGACCGGCACCGAGCCGGCCGGCAAGGGCCCCCACTTCAAGGACGCGAACGGCGCCCCCGTGCGGACGCTCACCGGCCTGAAGACGGACGAGAACGGTCTGCTGACCCTCCCCGACCTCTACGCGGACGGTGAGGCGGGCACCTTCCTGCTCCGCCTGACCGCGCCCGGCGGCGGCACCGTCCTCGTCGAGCTCAAGGTGACCGCCCCGGCCCCGGAGCCCACCCCGTCCCCGTCGACCTCACCCGACGGCACGCCGCAGCCGAAGCCCAGCTCCACCTCCTGACCGCACGGACCCCGTCCGCACGCACGTCCCGACGCCGCCCCTCCGCCCACCCCGGGCGCAGGGGCGGTGCCGTGTCCGGCGGCGTGTCCGGTGGCGTGGGCGGGGTGTTCCCGTGTTCTGAGTGCAACGTGTTCTCATCTCGCGGCCGCGTTGCTACGGTGCCCCAGCCCTGACGCCGCATCAGTTCGAGCACCGGGAGGCCGACCATGCGCGCCCTCGTCGCCGCAGCCCTCGGGCTGGTCCCCGTCCTCCTCCTCATCCTGCTCCTCGCGGTGGTCGAGGTGCCGCCCGACGGCCCCACCTCCCCCCGCCCCCTCCTCACCGCCGACCCCGGCCCCAAGAAGTAGGAGAGGAGCCCTTCCATGCGCCGCCGAGCGAGCCTCGTCCTGCTCTCCTTCGCCGTCTTCCTCGTCGCGATGGCCCCCACCCTGCGGTGGTACGCCTTCCCCCGGCTGGCCAAGATCCCGCCGAACCAGTACCAGGAGACCGTCCTGGAGGCGAAGCCGGCCACCCTCCTCAACTACTCCACGCTCAAGGCCGAGAAGATCGAGAAGATCACGATCATCCAGACCCTCAAGGGCAACGTGGAGGAGTCGAAGAAGATCGAGCGCGACGCCGGCCGGGACGTGGTCGTCTGGGACTCGCTCTCCTACATCACCGGACCGGACGGCGCCATGGTGTCCCGGATCCCCGAGCGGTACATCTTCGACGCGCACACCCAGGACCCCGTGCACGCCACCGGCGAGATGGTCGACGGCGACCCCGTCCGGCGCGAGGGCATCGAGTTCAAATGGCCCTTCCTCACCGAGAAGCGGGACTACCAGTACTTCGACGCCCAGACCCGCACCTCGGCCCCCATCCACTACCGGGGCACCCGGACCTTCCGCGGCCTGGAGGTCTACTACTTCGAGCAGACCATCCCCTGGACCAAGGTCCCCATGCCCAAGACCATGCCGGTCAAGGGCATCACCCCCGAGATCCTCGCCGACTCAGGCCTCACCCGCTGGTACACCACCCAGCGCATGTTCTGGGTCGACCCGGTCACCGGAGCCCCCGTCAACGGCGAGGAGATCCACAAGGAGGAGCTCCGCAACGCCCGGGCGCTGATGGGACAGGACACCGTCACGGTCTTCGAGGGCCATGTGAAGATGCGCGAGGACTACATCACCGCCATCGTCGAGCTGGTCGAGTCCAACCGCCTCATGGTCCTGCTGCTCGTCTCCTACCTCCCGTGGACCTTCGTCGTCCTGGGCCTCGCCCTCTTCGCCCTCGCCCTCTGGCTCGAGGCCCGCTCCCGCCGCCCGCACGTCGGACCCGCCCCCGCGCCGCCGGCCGTCACCGCTCCCGTCTGAGCCGGGCGCTGGTGTGCCGGGTCGGCGCCGCCGCCCCCGGGTCCTCCGGCCACGGATGCTTCGGATAACGGCCGCGCAGCTCCGCCCGCACCGCGCGGTACCCCTCCTTCCAGAACGAGGCCAGATCGGCGGTGACCGCCGCCGGACGTCCCGCGGGGGAGAGGAGATGGACCAGGACCGGAACCCCCGCCACCCGGGGCGTCTCGGCGAGCCCGAACATCTCCTGCACCTTCACCGCCAGCACCGGCTGCTCACCGGCGTAGTCGACGCGTATCCGCGAACCGCTCGGCACCTCGATCCGCTCGGGCGCCAGCTCGTCCAGCCGGGCCGCCTCGCCCGTCGCCCACGGCAGCAGCCGCGTCAGCCCCTGACCGGCGTCGATCCGCCCGAGATCGGCCCGCCGGCGCGCCCGGGACAGCTCGGGCTCCAGCCACTCCTCCGCCCGGTCCAGAAGCGCCCCGTCCGCGACGTCCGGCCACGGCTCGCCCCGCACCCGGTGGAGGAAACCGAGCCGCCCGCGCAGCTCCTCCGACTCCCGGTTCCACCGCAGCAGCCCCAGCCCCTCCCGCCGCAGACCGTCGAGGAGCGCCGCCCGCACCGCCCCGGGGGCGGCCCGGTCCCTGAGCGGGCGCGCCGTCAGCTCGACGGCCCCCAGCCGGGACACCGACCGCGCGACCACGTCCCCCTCCTCCCACCGGACCTCCTCACCGGAGGTGAGCAGGTGCCCGGCGGCCGCCCGCGCCACGTCCTCGTCGACCACCGCCGCCAGCCGCACCCGCGCCGTGGCGTTCTGCGCCGTCCGGTCCGCGACGGCGACGGCCAGCCAGGGGGCCGTCCGCAGCCCCGACCCCGCCGCGAGCTCCGCGCCCGTCCCCGACACCATCAGGAACCCGCTGCCCTGCCGCGCCCGGGCCACCCGCTCGGGGAACGCCAGCGCCGTCACCCACCCGGCCGCCGCATCGTCCCCGACCCCGCCGGGGGCCCCCTGCCCCTCCACACCCGGACCACCCGCCCCGCCCGGCCCGTCCGACCCGGCCGGACCGTCCGCCCTGCCCGGACCGTCCGCCGCGCCCGGGCCCCCCGCCCCGCCCGGGCCCCCCGCCGCGTCGGCCGACCGCTCCAGGCGCCGCGCCTCCGCCTTCCAACGCGCCCCGTAGCCGTCGCCGCCCCGACGGGCCGTCCGCCAGGCCGCCGCCAGATCGTCGCCGTACTCCCGGGGAGGCTCCTCGCTCAGCAGCGCCACCACCTCGGCCGCCCGCCTGCGACCGACCACGGGGGCACCGTCCAGGAGGGCCCGTGCCAGCCGGGGGTGCACCCCGAGCCGGGACATCCGTACACCCCGATCCGTCGCGTGCCCCTCCTCGTCCACCGCGCCGATCGCCGTCAGCACGGAACGGGCGGCCGCCATCGCCCCGGCGGGCGGAGCGTCCAGGAGGGCGAGCCCGGCCGCCGGCGGATCGCCCCAGCAGGCCGTGCGCAAGGCGAACGAGGCCAAATCCGCTATCTCGATCTCGGGGGAGGGGAAACGGGACCGGCGCCCGTCGTCCGCCTCCGCCCAGCACCGGTACACGACTCCGAAGGCCTCCCGGCCGGCGCGGCCCGCGCGCTGCGTCGCTCCCGCGATCGAGACCGGCACCGTGGTGAGCGACCCGAGTCCCCGGGCGTGGTCCGTCCGCGGCTCCCGCGCCAGGCCGGAGTCGACGACGATCCGTACCCCCGGCACGGTCAGGCTGGACTCCGCCACCGAGGTCGCGAGGATCACCCGGCGCCGCCCACCGAGCTCGGTCCCGCGGAGCACCGCGTCCTGCACCGCCGCCGGGGCCCGCCCGTGCAGCTGGAGCACCTCGGCGTCGAGGTCCGCCAGCATCCCCGCCGTCCGGGCGATCTCTCCCGTGCCGGGAAGGAAGCAGAGAACGTCGCCTTCGTGGTGCGCGCACGCCTGCCGGACCGTCGCCGCCACATGGCGCAGGAGAGCGGCATCCACCCAGGTGCCATGGGAGGGCCGGACGCCGGCCGGCGGCGCGGCGAACCGGACGGCATGGCCGTGCCCCTCTCCCTTCGCCCACACGATCGGGGCAGGGCCGGAACCGTCGAGGACGGTGAGGAGCTCCGCCCACGCCTCGGCGTCGCTGGTCGCCGAAGCCGCGATCAGACCCAGCTCCGGCCGCAGCGTCGCCCGGACGTCGACCAGGAAGGCCATCGCCGTGTCGGCGTCCAGGTGGCGCTCATGGCACTCGTCGAGCAGCACGACGTCCACCCCGGACAGTTCGGGATCCCGCTGGAGCCGCTGGAGCAGGACGCCCGTCGTCACCACCTCGACCCGGGTGGCCGGCCCGGCCCGGCGTTCGCCCCGGACGGAGAAGCCGACGGCCTCGCCGACCTCCTGCCCGAGGAGCCACGCCATCCGCCGGGCCGCCGCCCGCACCGCCATCCTGCGCGGTTCGGCCACCAGCACCCGCCGGCGCGGCCCGTCCCCTATGAGCCCGGCCAGCGCCAGCGGCACCAGCGTCGTCTTGCCCGTGCCGGGAGGCGCGAACAGCACCGCCGTGCCGCGCTCGTCGAGCGCGCTCAGCAGCTCGGGGACGGCATGGCGGACGGGGAGTCGGTCGAGTGCGTCGTTTCGGATCACGCACTCAGTCTCGTACGTCGCCGCCGACGGCGGGCTCGGCTGTCCACAGGGCCTGTCTGTTCATATGACCAGTCAGGGCCGCCGGCACCCCCGCCCGGCCGGCTCGCCACGCCCGCTGCCCAGCCCGGGCCGGTGGGACGACGAACGTCAGTCCCGCTCGCAGACGAAGATCGCCGTCCCCGGGATCAGGTTGCCCCGCAGCGGGGACCAGCCGCCCCACTCCTGGTCGTTCCACGCCGGCCACTCCGGCTCGACCAGGTCCACCAGGCGGAAGCCGCCCGCCACCACGTCCCGCACCCGGTCCCCGATCGTCCGGTGGTGCTCCACATAGACGGCCCGGCCCTCGTCGTCCTGCTCGACATAGGGAGTGCGGTCGAAGTAGGAGGCCGCGACGGACAGGCCCTCGGGCCCCGGCTCGTCCGGGAAGGCCCAGCGGATCGGGTGGGTCACCGAGAACACCCACCGCCCGCCGGGACGCAGCACCCGGCGCACCTCGCGGAAGACCCGTACCGGATCCGACACGAAGGGGACCGCGCCGTACGCCGAGCACGCCAGGTCGAAGGAGCCGTCCCGGAACGGCAGCGCGCCGGCGTCCGCCTCGACCAGCGGCACGTCCGCGCCGATCCGCAGGGCGTGCTGCAGCTGGCGGTGAGAGAGGTCCAGCGCGACCGCCCGGGCGCCCTGCCGCGCCAGCCAGCGCGAGCACTGCGCCGCGCCCGCGCCGATCTCTAGTACATCCCGGCCCTTCAGCGACCCGGCCGGCCCCAGCAGCGCCGCCTCGGCCTCGTCGAGCCCCTCGGGCCCCCAGACGAACCGGTCGTCCCCGAGGAACGCCCCGTGATCGTTCTGGTACTCGTCGGCGTTCCTGTCCCACCAGCCGCGACTCGCCCGGCTGCTCTCCGCGTCCCCGGCGTCACGCCGGGTGGCCTCCGGCTCGAAGCCGTCCTCGTCCCGCGGTCCGTACTCTTGGTTCATCTCGCCCGTCGATGTAGTTTGCGCTCAGCGCGGCTGCGGCCCCCGTGGCCAGGACGGCCGTGGGTGGCCTGAGTTGTGCCGGTTATGCGGCGATCCGCCCCGGGTGCGCGCTTCGCGCATTGACCCTGTCCGGCTGCTTCCGTATGCTAAAGGTTGCGCTGCGGGCCTGCGCGCCTCAGACGGAGCAGGCCGCGCTCGTACCTGTTGTATGTCCCCTCGGTTTTCGAGGCGCCTACCGTTCGCGGATCGGCGCTTCATTGGCTGTCCGGCTTCTTGGTGCGATACGGGCTCACGGCGTAGCAGTACCTACGACTTTCTGTCCGTAACCGGAGCCCTTTCCCACATGACGAGCAGCACCGAGACCACCGCCACCACCCCGCAGGTTGCGGTCAACGACATCGGTAACGAGGAAGCCTTCCTCGCCGCGATCGACGAGACGATCAAGTACTTCAACGACGGCGACATCGTCGACGGCGTCATCGTGAAGGTCGACCGGGACGAGGTCCTGCTCGACATCGGTTACAAGACCGAAGGTGTCATCCCGAGCCGCGAGCTCTCGATCAAGCACGACGTCGACCCGAACGAGGTCGTCAAGGTCGGCGACGAGATCGAAGCCCTTGTTCTCCAGAAGGAGGACAAGGAAGGCCGCCTGATCCTCTCGAAGAAGCGTGCCCAGTACGAGCGCGCCTGGGGCACCATCGAGAAGATCAAGGAAGAGGACGGCATCGTCACCGGTACCGTCATCGAGGTCGTCAAGGGTGGTCTCATCCTCGACATCGGCCTCCGCGGCTTCCTCCCGGCCTCCCTGGTCGAGATGCGCCGCGTCCGCGACCTCCAGCCCTACGTGGGCAAGGAGCTCGAGGCGAAGATCATCGAGCTGGACAAGAACCGCAACAACGTGGTCCTGTCCCGCCGCGCCTGGCTCGAGCAGACCCAGTCGGAGGTCCGCCAGACCTTCCTCACGACCCTCCAGAAGGGTCAGGTCCGCTCCGGCGTCGTGTCCTCGATCGTCAACTTCGGTGCCTTCGTGGACCTGGGTGGCGTCGACGGCCTGGTGCACGTCTCCGAGCTGTCCTGGAAGCACATCGACCACCCCTCCGAGGTTGTCGAGGTCGGCCAGGAGGTCACCGTCGAGGTTCTCGACGTGGACATGGACCGCGAGCGTGTCTCCCTGTCGCTGAAGGCGACGCAGGAGGACCCGTGGCAGCAGTTCGCCCGGACGCACCAGATCGGCCAGGTCGTTCCCGGCAAGGTCACCAAGCTGGTTCCGTTCGGTGCGTTCGTCCGCGTGGACGAGGGCATCGAGGGTCTGGTCCACATCTCCGAGCTGGCCGAGCGCCACGTGGAGATCCCGGAGCAGGTCGTCCAGGTCAACGACGAGATCTTCGTCAAGGTCATCGACATCGACCTCGAGCGTCGTC
This sequence comes from Streptomyces sp. NPDC048353, assembly GCF_055587165.1. NCBI lineage: Bacteria > Bacillati > Actinomycetota > Actinomycetes > Kitasatosporales > Streptomycetaceae > Streptomyces > Streptomyces sp. NPDC048353. The sequence goes on from NZ_JBVJGU010000001.1 coordinate 1,114,443, forward strand.
GCATCAGCCTCTCGCTGAAGCAGGCCAACGAGTCCTTCGGTGCCGACCCGGCCTCGGTCGAGTTCGACCCGACCCTGTACGGCATGGCCGCGTCCTACGACGACCAGGGCAACTACATCTACCCCGAGGGCTTCGACCCCGAGACCAACGACTGGCTCGAGGGCTACGAGACCCAGCGCGAGGCCTGGGAGACCCAGTACGCCGAGGCGCAGCAGCGCTTCGAGCAGCACCAGGCTCAGGTCATCAAGTCCCGCGAGGCCGACGAGGCCGCCGCTGCCGAGGGTGGCACCGCCGCTCCGGCCGGTGCCCCGGCGGGCGTCTCGGGTGGCTCCTACTCCTCGGAGTCGGACGACACCTCCGGCGCCCTGGCGTCGGACGAGGCCCTTGCGGCCCTGCGCGAGAAGCTGGCCGGCGGCCAGAGCTGAACGCTCTGACCACCAGCTGACAGGCTGAACCGACAAGGCCCGTTCCCCTTCGGGGGAGCGGGCCTTGTGGCGTTTCACGGCCTGGGGCGTCCTGGGGCGTCGCGGATCGGTCGGTCCCCGGCCGTCAGGGGGTGACGGGGATGTTCGTCAGCCCCTTCCCTCCGGTCACCGTGTTCGAGCCGTAGACCGTCGTCCGGCAGGAGGTGCTCTGGTTGGTGACGTTGATCGCCAACTGCTTGGGGCCGGTCGCCCCCGTCAGATCCGAACGGTTGCCCCGGAAGACCGTCCCGCAGCCCCAGCCGCTCTGCTGCGTGTGGGTCTCGTAGCCGTTGTCGGTGGTGTGGCGGCCGGTGTTGTTCTCGACCAGCACGTCGTTGCCCTTCACATCGACCCAGGAGTCGTCGAAGTGGGCGCCGGTGAGACCCCGGCCGTCGAAGGTGTTGCCGGTGATCCTGGCGCCGGTGGTGCCCTCCTTGATGTCGACGGCCTCTCCGCCGACATCCGGGCCGATGGTGTTGCCGATGATCTGCGCGTGGTCGCTCTTGTCGGAGAGGTTGTTGGCGGAGCCGACGTAGACCCCCTCGCCCATGCCGCGCCCGTCGTTGCCCGTGTCGTAGATCCGGGAGTTCCTGATGACGCCGTTCCTGCTCGACGCTCGGAAGTGCACGCCCTCCATGTCGAGGCCGTGCACGGTCACCCCGTCGATGATCACGCCGTTCGCCGCGTCGGTCATGATCCCCTTCTGGCCGCCGGTCACGGTCAGCCCCGTGACCGTCCAGTACGAGGCACCGTTGAGGTGCAGCCCGTAGCCGCCACCGGCGGTGAGCACCGCGCGCGAGGACCCGGTGAGGGTGATCCGTGCGGTCGAGGTCCCGGGGGTGGTGGCCTTGAAGTTCCCGGTGTACGTCCCGTCGGCGAGCCGGATCGTGTCACCGGGCCTGGCGTTGCCGAGCGCCGTCTTCAGCTGGGCGGCGGTGGAGACGTCGACCGTGGCGGCGGTGGCCGGAGGGGCGAGGAGAGGGACGGCGAGCAGGGCGGCGAGCAGGGGGAGGAGCAGCGTTCGGGTGCGCATGGGGGTGCCTTCCCGTGGATGCGTGGGGTGGAGTCGCGGAAACGGTCGCCCGGGACGGGGTTCTCGTATGTGTACGACGAACGGCTGGCTGAACGCGGTGCTGCATCGTGACGGTAGGGATGGTCCATGGGCATGTCAAGGTCTGGACCAGGGGTCCGGTGGGGGGTGGGGGATCGGAGATCGAAACACCCGCCGCGGGGGAATGGCGCCGCTCCGGAAGGCGTTCCCCTGAAGAACGCGAGGAGGAGCGGTAATCGTGCTTGATCCCCAGGCTTTGTACGAGTGGGACCAGAAGGGCTTGGCCGTGGTGGACATGGCCCTGGCGCAGGAGTCGGCCGGGCTGGTCATGCTGTACCACTTCGACGGGTACATCGACGCGGGTGAGACCGGTGAGCAGATCGTCGAAGGTCTGCTCGACACGCTTCCGCACCAGCTGGTCGCCCGCTTCGACCACGACCGCCTCGTGGACTACCGCGCTCGGCGACCGCTGCTCACCTTCCGCCGCGACCGCTGGACCGCGTACGAGACGCCGTCCATCGAGGTCCGCCTGGTCCAGGACGCCACCGGCGCGCCCTTCCTGGTGCTCTCCGGCCCCGAACCGGACGTGGAGTGGGAGCGGTTCGCCGCCGCCGTCCGCCAGATCGTGGAGCGCCTCGGGGTGCGGCTCGCGGTCAATTTCCACGGCATTCCGATGGGGGTTCCGCACACCCGCCCCGTCGGCCTCACCCCGCACGGCAGCCGTACCGACCTCGTGCCGGGCCACCGCAGCCCCTTCGACGAGGCCCAGGTGCCCGGCAGCGCCGAGGCGCTCATCGAGTACCGGCTGTCGGAATCCGGCCACGACACCCTCGGCATCGCCGCCCACGTCCCGCATTACGTCGCCCGCGCCTCCTACCCCGATGCCGCGCTGACCGCCCTGGAGGCCGTCACGGCCGCCACCGGGCTCGTCCTGCCCGGCGTGGCCCACGCGCTGCGCACGGAGGCCCGGCGGACCCAGACCGAGATCGACCGCCAGATCGGCGAGGGCGACGACGAGCTGGTGTCCCTGGTCCAGGGCCTGGAGCACCAGTACGACGCCATGGCGGGCGCGGAGACCCGCGGCAGCCTGGTGGCCGAGCCGGTCGACCTGCCCTCGGCCGACGAGATCGGCCGCGAGTTCGAGCGCTTCCTCGCGGAGCGCGAGGGCGACGCGTAGGGGGCCGCCGTCCTTCCGCGACAGCGGAATCCGGCCCCCGCCGGGCGGGGGCCGACCCGGGGTCCTAAGCTGCCGCTCATGCTGAAGGTGGGCCTGACCGGCGGTATCGGCGCCGGCAAGAGTGAAGTGTCGCGGCTGTTCGTCTCGTACGGCGCCGTGCTGATCGACGCCGACCGGATCGCCCGCGAGGTCGTCGAGCCCGGGACCCCCGGCCTCGCGGCCGTCGTGGAGACGTTTGGCCCCGGGATCCTCACGGACGAGGGGACCCTGGACCGGCCGAAGCTGGGGTCGATCGTCTTCGCCGACTCCGACCGGCTGGCCGCCCTCAACGCCATCGTCCACCCGCTCGTCGGGGCCCGCTCCGCCGAGCTGGAGGGGGAGGCCGGGCCGGATGACGTGGTCGTCCACGACGTCCCCCTCCTCACCGAGAACGGGCTCGCCCCGCTGTACGACCTCGTCGTGGTCGTGGACGCGTCCCCCGAGACCCAGCTCGACCGGCTCGTACGCCTGCGAGGCATGGCCGAGCCCGAGGCGCGGGCCCGGATGTCCGCCCAGGCCACCCGTGCCCAGCGGCGGGCCGTCGCGGATCTCGTCATCGACAACGACGGCCCGCTGGAGGCGCTCGAGCCGCAGGTCCGGAAGGTCTGGGCCGAACTCGTCCGGCGAGCCGCGGCCGACGAACACTAGGCCCGGGTTCGAAAGTCCGCCCGGTCGGGCCCGGCAAGGGTGTGCGGCCGGCCGCAGGGGGCCGGGACCGATCGGTGGCGGCCCCGGGTGGGTAAGGATCGCGCGAGGCGCGGCGGTCGGATCGTCATGCGATACGGAATACCGCCGCCGTGCCCGATGTTGAACCGCCGGAGCAAGGGGAAGGATGTCACCGTGGCCGAGAGGAACCCGGAAACCCACGTCATCGACTTTCGCGCCGCCGAGCAGCTGCTCGCCGCGCGCGACCCCCGCGGTGCCGTGAAGCTGCTCGACTCGGTGATCGCCGCCCATCCCGAGAACACCGCCGCGCGCCTGTTGCGGGCCCGTGCCTTCTTCGCCGCCGCGCAACTGCGGCCCGCGGAGCTCGAATTCGAACTGGTCCTGGAGCGGGAGCCCGACAACGCCTTCGCGCACTTCGCGCTGGCCCGCACCTTCCAGCGCTCGGGCCGCCCCGACCAGGCCACCCGTCACTTCCGGCTCGCGGCCGCCCTCGACCCGAAGCCGGAGTACCTCCAGGCCGCCCGCTTCGGCACCGAGGACTGAGCGCGGCGGCCCTGCCCCTCTCCCCGCGGTACGCGCCGGGCCGGCCGGTCAGCGCCGCGTGTCGCCGTGGTCACGGCGCGGAGCGCTCCGCGGCCGCGGGCCGCCGTGATCCGGTTCGTACGGCGGGACGTCGCGCCCCGGCTGCCAGTGCGGGCCCTGCCGGATATGGCGTACGACCATCACCAGGTCGATGAGGACCACCAGAAAGAGAACCCCGCAGGCGACGGCCCATCCGGGCCGCCCGACCAGGGCGAACGCCGCCGTTCCGAAGCCCGCCCAGAGCAGACCCCACAGGCTCAGCCAGAACCGCATCCGCAGCGGACTGCGCGCGGTCGACGGCTCACTTCCGGTGCGCATGACGGTCGCACCTCCCGTCGAGAGGCGGTACGTCTACTGACGGTCTACCCGCCACAGGCTCCTGTGAACGGGCCGGGGCGGGAGAGGCCGGGCGGGCCGCACGCGAGGGCCGGGCGGCCCCTCGTACGTCGTTCGTTCACTCGTACGAGCGATATCCGGTCTCATGCGCCCGTCGGGGGAACGCCGGTCCGCGGCGCCCCGTTCTCCGGGCATGAGGGGACCGATGCGTGAAGGACATCAGGGAACGGGAGCCGGGGCGATCACCCCGGACGGATGTGCCGTCGAGCTGTACCGCCGGCTTGCGGTCGGGAACGAACCGGACGTGATCGCGGCGGCCGTGCCGCACGGCGCGACCCTGCTCGAACTGGGCTGCGGAGCCGGGCGGGTGACGGGCCCGCTCGTCGAACGGGGGTTCGCGGTCACGGCGGTCGACGAGTCGGCGGAGATGCTGGACGCCGTTCGCGAGCGGGTGCCGGGGGTGGAGACCGTGCTCGGCCCCATCGAGGCGCTGGACCTGGGCAGACGGTTCGACGTGGTGATGCTCGCGTCGTACCTCGTCCACTCGGCCGATCACGGTGTGCGGCAGGCGCTCCTGGAGACCTGCAGACGCCATGTGAAGGACGACGGGTGTGTGCTGATCCAGCGCGAGGGCGAGAACTGGCACCGCGAAGTCCCGCGCGAGCGGATCGACGCCGCCGGCTGCACGGTACGGATCGTGTCGGCCCGGCCGGTCGGCGACGGCGTCAACTCGGTCCTGGCCGAGTACCTCTTCCCGGACGCCCGCTGGACCCAGACATTCCTGTCCCGACCGCTCGCCGCGGAGGACTTCGAGCGGTATCTGGGCGAGGCCGGACTCGTCGTCGACGCGACCCTGACGGACGACGGCACATGGGTGCGGGCCCGCCCCAAGTCCCCTTGAGGAAAAAGTGATTCGGACGCCGGGAGAGCGATGAGTTCCCGGCGCCCGGACCGTCTACCTCTGTGACAGCGCACGCGAGAGCGGACGCGACGCCGACACGAGGAGACGCACCATGACCACCACCCCGACCGCCGCCGCCACCGCCACCGCGACCACGGACGCCGCCACGAGCCCCGACACCCCCGCGGTCCGACGCCCCGGACGCCGCCTCGACCTCACCGTGCGAGTGCTGCAGATCCTTCTCGCGCTCGCCTTCGCCATCCCCAGCGCCGCGCCGAAGCTCGTCGGACACTGGTCCGCCGCCGAGTCCTTCGACGCCATCGGCTGGGGCGACTGGCTGATGTACACGGTCGGCGCGCTGGAACTGGCCGGAGCGATCGCGCTGGTGATCCCGATCCTGTCGAGCGCCTCGGCGACCGCGCTCACGGGCCTGATGGCCGGGGCGTTCGTCACGCAGCTGACCGTCTTCGACGGCGAGTACGCGCTGACGCCGCTCCTCTTCGCCGTGCCCCTCGTCGCGATCGCCTGGACGCGCCGCCGGCACAACGCGGAACTGCTCGCCCTGGTCCTCCGCCGCCGCGCCTGAGGCGGGCGGCCCGGCGGACCCGCCGGGCCATGCCTAGTGGACGAGGCTGTAGCTCCGCCAGGGCAGGGCGCCGGGGACGATGGAGTCGCCCGAGCGGGAGGCGACGTAGACGCCGTTCCCGCCCCGGCAGCGGGGCGTCGTGTACATGATGATGTCGACGAGCGAGCGGTTCTCGATCCTCGTCGCACCGGCCGGCGCGAGCCGGTGACAGCCCTTGACCGAGGGGCTCGTCACGGAGACCACGACCTCGTTCGGGGTCTCGTACGTGATCGTCCCGACCGCCGAGCGGCCGAGGCCGGAGCAGCCCGCGACGGCGAGAGTCAGGAGCGCGGCCCCGGCGGCGGTGCCGAGACGCCGGTGAACGGACATGGCGGATCCTCGTCTGTCGGGCGAAGGCGGCAGACCCGGTCCGCAGCCTGTTCCACGTCACCATGCCCCCTGTCGGAGCGGCTGTCACACGCTGTTGGGCCGCCCGGGCGAAGCGGCGGGGGAGGTCGTTGTCAGACCCCACCCGTAAGGTCGGAAGTCCAGTCGGAATCCGAGCCGGAACGGGAGGTGACCAGCGCCGTGACCCACACCCTGCACACGTACGCCGCCGTCTTCCTCCCGGCCGCCCTGCCCCGCGAGGGCCGCGTCGCCTTCTGGGCGCCCGACGGCGGCGCCCTGCCCGACCTCCCTGCCCCGGAGCCGTCCGGGGCGTCCCCGGCGGGCTCGCTCACCGTCGTGCGCCGCCACGGCGCCAGTGCCCGCGGACGCACGGTGCCCGCCCTCATCCTGCCCGTCGCCGAGGCACTGCCCCATCTGGTCGCGGCCCGACGGCACCCGGGCGTCCACCCGGCCACCGCCTGCTGGGGCGCCGCCGCCCTGCACGCCCTGCACCTCACGGCGCGGGGTCGGCTGCTGCCCGGTCTGACCGCCGACGACCTCGACGCCTGGCGGGCGGGGCCGCTGGACGCCGACGACATCGCCCATCTGCGGGCCGTCGCCGCCGCCATGCCGTACGAAGCCCACGCCGTGCCCGTCCCCGGCCGCGGCCCGCTCCGGGTGCCCGAGCCCGAGGCGCTGGTGCGGGCCTTCCTCGACGCCGTCGCCGACACCCTGCCCCGCACCCCCGCCGCGGCCCACGCGGCGGGTGCGCCGTTCGCCGCGCGCGAGCCCCAGCACCTGCCCCGCGCGCGGGCCTGGGCGGCCGAGGCGGCGGCCGGCATGGACGCCGGGGTCCGCGTCTCCCTCCGCCTCGACCTCGCGGGGTACGAACTGTTCGACATCGCCGAGGAAGGCGGCGACGAACGGCACGCCGCAGCGGCCCTCCTCCAGGTGCACAGCCTTGCCGACCCGACCCTCGTCATCGACGCCGCCGCACTCTGGGAGGGCGAGGGCGACGAGCACTTCGGCCCGCGCGCCCGGATCGACGCCCTCCTCGCCGTGCGCCGGGCGGCCCGCGTCTGGTCACCGCTCGGCAGGCTCCTGGAGCGCGACGTGCCCGACGTGCTCGCGCTGACCGAGGACGAGCTGTACGAACTCCTCGGCCCCGCGGCCGCCCGCCTCGCCGACGCCGGCGTCGCCGTCCACTGGCCCCGCGAGCTGGCCCGCTCGCTCAGCGCCGCCGCCGTCGTCCGGCCGGCGATGTCCGCCCCCGGCTCCGCCACCGACGGCACGGCCTTCTTCGACAGCGAGGAACTCCTCCGCTTCAACTGGCAGCTCGCCCTGGACGGCGACCCGCTCAGCGAGCGCGAGATGGACGCCCTCGCCGAATCCCACCGGCCCATCGTGCGCCTGCGCGACCAGTGGGTCGTCGTCGACCCCGACCTCGTCCGCAAGGCCCGCAAGAGGGAACTCGGTCTGCTGGAGCCCGTCGACGCCCTCGCCGTCGCCCTCAGCGGCACCGCGGAGGTGGACGGCGAGATCGTCCCCGCGGTCCCCGTCGGCGCGCTCGCGACCCTGCGGGACCGGCTCGCCGCCGGCCCCGAGGCCGCCGACCCGCCCCCGGGGCTCGACGCCACCCTGCGCGACTACCAGCTGCGGGGGCTGGCCTGGCTCGACCTGATGACCTCGCTCGGCCTCGGCGGGTGCCTCGCCGACGACATGGGCCTCGGCAAGACGGTCACCCTGATCGCCCTCCACCTGCGCCGGGCCCGCCGCGCGCCCACCCTCGTCGTCTGTCCCGCCTCCCTGCTCGGCAACTGGCAGCGGGAGGTCGAGCGGTTCGCCCCCGGGGTGCCGGTGCGCCGCTTCCACGGCGCCGACCGCTCCCTGGACGGCGTCGACGGCGGCTTCGTCCTCACCACCTACGGCACCCTGCGTACCAGCGCCGCCCATCTCGCCGAGCACGACTGGGGCATGGTCGTCGCCGACGAGGCCCAGCACGTGAAGAACCCGTTCTCCGCGACCGCCAAGGCCCTGCGCACGATTCCCGCGCCGGCCAGGGTCGCCCTCACCGGCACCCCCGTGGAGAACAACCTCTCCGAGCTGTGGGCCCTCCTCGACTGGACCACCCCCGGACTCCTCGGCCCCCTCAAGGCCTTCCGCTCCCGCCACGCCCGCGCCGTGGAGAACAGCGAGGAGATCGAGAACGACGAGGCCGTCGAGCGGCTCGCCCGGCTGGTCCGGCCCTTCCTGCTGCGCCGCCGCAAGTCCGACCCGGGCATCGTCCCCGAGCTGCCGCCCAAGACCGAGTCCGACCACCCCGTTCCCCTCACCCGCGAGCAGGCCTCGCTCTACGAAGCGGTGGTACGGGAGACGATGGCCCGGATCGAGGAGGCCGAGGGGATCGCGCGCCGCGGACTCGTCATGAAGCTCCTCACCTCCCTCAAGCAGATCTGCAACCACCCCGCGCAGTACCTCAAGGAGCAGAGCCCGAAGGGCGGCGGCACGGCCCGGCTCGCCGGCCGGTCGGGGAAGCTCGCCCTGCTCGACGAACTCCTCGACACGATCCTCACCGAGGACGGCTCCGTCCTGGTCTTCACCCAGTACGTCTCCATGGCCCGGCTCCTCGCCGACCACCTGGCCGCCCGCGCGATCCCGGCCCAGCTGCTGCACGGCGGAACGCCCGTCGCCGAACGCGAGCGGATGGTCGACCGCTTCCAGTCCGGCGAGGTGCCCGTCTTCCTCCTCTCCCTGAAGGCCGCGGGCACCGGACTCAACCTGACCAGGGCCGGTCATGTCGTCCACTTCGACCGCTGGTGGAACCCGGCGGTCGAGGAGCAGGCCACCGACCGGGCGTACCGCATCGGACAGACCCAGCCGGTCCAGGTCCACCGGCTCATCGCCGAAGGCACCGTCGAGGACCGCATCGCCGAGATGCTCCGCGCCAAGCAGGCCCTCGCCGACGCCGTCCTCGGCTCCGGCGAGGCGGCCCTGACCGAACTGACCGACCGTGAACTGGCCGACCTGGTCTCGCTGAGGAGGCCGTCATGAGTCCCCGTCCGGCCCCGGGCGGCCGCCCCGGTCTCCCGCGCCACGACGACCGTCGCCGTACGTTCCCCCAGCTCGCCCCCCGGGAGGCACCGGACGGTCGGTTCGCCGCCACCTGGTGGGGCAACGCCTGGGTGGACGCCCTGGAGGACACCGCCCTCGACGCGGCGCGCCTCGCCCGCGGTCAGGCGTACGCGCGGCGCGGACATGTCGACGCCATCACGGTCACCCCGGGCCGGGTCGTCGCCTATGTCCACGGCAGCCGACCCCGCCCGTACCGCTCGGAGATCCGGCTGCGCACCCTCGGCGACGACGACTGGGAGCGGTTCCTCGACAAGGCGGCCGCCCGGCCGGACCACATCGCCGCCCTGCTCGACAAGGACGTCCCGCACGCCCTGGAGGCCGTCACCGGACTGCTGCCCGCCCCCGGCGACCTGATCCCCGACTGCTCCTGCCCCGACGACGGCTTCCCCTGCAAGCACGCCGCCGCCCTCTGCTACCAAGCAGCGCGCCTGCTCGACGAGGACCCCTTCGTCCTCTTCCTGATGCGCGGCCGCGGCGAACAGGAGATCCTCGCCGCCCTGACCCGGCGTAACGCGGCCCGCTCCGCCGCCGAGACCAGCGCCGCCGCGCCCGCCCTGGCGACCGTCCCCGCCCGCGCGGTCCTCGCCCCGACCGCCGACGACACCGTGCCCCGGCCGCTGCCGCCGCTGCCCCCGCCGCTGCCCGCCCCCGCACAGCCGGGCCGCCCGCCCGTCCACCCGCCGGACCCGGACGCCCCCGACCCCCTCGCGCTCGACCTGCTCGCCTCGGAGGCCGCCGTCCGCGCCCACGCGTTCCTGATGACGGGCCACGACCCCGTCGCCGCCCTCACCCCCTGGCAGGACGCCGTCCGGCTCGCCGCCGCGCACCCCGGCTCCGGGCTCACCGCGTCGACCCGGGCGCTCTACCGCGACCTGGCGTACGCGCTCGACCGGACCCCCACCGACCTGGCGCGCGCGGTCGCCGCCTGGCGCCAGGGCGGACTCGCCGGCCTCCTGGTCCTCGAGGAGCCCTGGGATCCGCCCGCCGGCCCCTTCGACCGGGCCCGCCCCGCCCTGCTCGCCGCCGACCAGCCCGCCTTCCGGCCCTGGCGGAACCGCCTGTCGACGCGCTCCCTCCAGCTCCGTTTCGGCCGGGACGGGCTCTGGTACGGCTACGAATCGGACGCCGACCGCGAGGACTGGTGGCCCCGCGGCACCCCCGACCCCGACCCGGTCGGCGCCTTGACCGACCTGCTGGGCCAGTGACGCCGGGCACACCGGCGGCCCGGTCCGACCGCACCCGGCGAGGTGGGCCCGGGCCCCCTCCGCAGGTCAGGGAGAAGCACAGGGGGAAGCGGCCAGGAAGGCTGCCCACGAACGTTCGAGTCATACCCACTCGAAGGAGTGAAAGAGCCCTTCGGCCTGATCCGAGCGGGGTGGAATCGCGTTAATTGCGGTACGGGCGAATGCTCGTCTACACCTCCGGAAGGCAGGAACCATGAGGCAGATTCGCCGTAGTGGACTGGCCACACTGATGGTCACGGGTGGCGCGCTCGCGCTCTCCGCCGGCGCCGCGCACGCCGACTCCGGTGCCCAGGGCGCCGCGGTCGGTTCGCCGGGCGCGGTCTCCGGCAACACCGTGCAGCTGCCGGTGCACGCCCCCGTCAACGTCTGCGGCAACACCGTCAACGTCGTCGGACTGCTCAACCCCTCGTTCGGCAACAGCTGCGCGAACCACGACGGCCCGACCGGCGGCCAGGGCTCCAGCGACCGTGGCGGCGAGGGCGGGAAGCACAAGGACCTGCCCGCCACCCCGCGCGGCGGCAGCGCGTCCAGCGGCAACGGCGGGGGAGCCACGGCCGAGGGCGTCGCCGCCAACTCGCCCGGCGTGCTCTCCGGCAACGGCATCCAGCTGCCGGTCGACCTGCCGGTGAACGTCAGCGGCAACTCCGTCAACGTCGTCGGCATCGGCAACCCGGCCTTCGGGAACACCTCGGTCAACGGCCCCTCGAATCCGGAGGGCCCGGGCGTGGAGCCGAAGCCGACGGAGCCCCGGAACATTCCGCCGCTGCCCAGCACGGACACCGACGAGCCGGCCCCGGCCCCCGCGCCGCGGACCAGCTCCGTCTCGCTGGCCAGCACGGGCTCGGACCTGGTCGGTTACGCCGCCCCGGCGAGCGCCGCCCTGCTGCTCGGTGGCGCGCTGCTCTACCGCCGCTCCCGCCGCGCGGGCACGGACGTCTGAGGACGGGACAGACTTACCGCCCCGCGCCCGGCAGGTCCGGCCGCCGGACCGGCCCCCGGCCAGACCGACCGGCCCGGGCGCACCGGCGGGCGGACCGAGGGGACAGGGACTGTCGCCACGATCCGTAGGACGGTCCTGAACCCTCACGCACGACGCCAGGCCCGGAGCACCGCCTCGATGGCGGGCGCGACCCTCGCCCGGGCCTGGTGGCGGGGAACGCCCCGCATGAGCAGCGCGTCGTACGCGGTGTCGACATGCCGTACGGACGCCCGCACCGCGGCCGTGACCGCGTCCCGGTCCAGCGCCCGCCCCGCCGCCGTGCGCCCCACCCGGCCGCTGCCCTTCTGCGAGGCGTGGGCCGCGATCTCCGCGGCCCGTTCCCCGGGGCAGCGCGGGAACAGCCGCAGGATCTCGGCCTCCAGCTCCGCCGTGACCCGCGCGTCCCGCTCCGCACGCCGGACCGCGTCCCTCGCCCGCCGACGCGCCCTCGCCTCCGCGTCCGCCAGGCAGGCCTCCTCGGCCCGCGCCAGCGCGTCCGCCTCGACGAGCAGCCCCTGACGTTCGTACCGGGTCCGGCGCCGGTTGTGCCGTACCACCACCGCCCACAGCGCACTGCCCTCGCGGGCCCGCCGGGTGAGCGCCGTGTCACCGCGCCCGAGGAAGACCAGATGCCCGAGGTCGGCGCAGTCGAGGCAGACCGGGGCGTGGAATTCGACGATCATCCGTCGCAGCGGCCCCTGTCGGCACTCGGAGCAGCGCCGGCGCTTGAGGGGCTCGACGACGACGGGGGCGACCAGATCCATGTCGGGCTCCTCAGCGGCAGTGCGTGGCCACCACGCCCGGCAGGGTGCCGACCACGGCGATCAGGGCCGTCTCCATGACAAGTCGCTCCTCGGAAGCTCAACTGGCCTGATAAATCGTTCGATTCGCAGTCGGTCGCACGGTTAGGGTCCGTGACGTGGCAACGAAACTCAATCAGATCATCGCAGTGGAGAAGGGCGTCAAGTCCCGGGCGCACCAGGACCTGACGGCGGCGCACCACGGGCTGCAGAAGCCCGCGCTGCTCGCCGGCATCTCCCGGACGTACCAGGCGAAGGACGAGGAGGGCGAGCAGCTTCCGCCGGAGTCCACGCTGGTGCAGGTGAAGGCGGAGGACGTGCTGCGCGACACCGCGCGGGCGCTCACCCGGCTGTTCGATGTGACCGCCACCAAGGACTGGGCCAACTGCGAGGCGCGCGCCGACATCACGGTCGACGGGCGCGTCCTGGTGGGCCGGGTGCCCGTCGCGTACCTGCTCTTCCTGGAGAAGCAGCTGACGGACATCAACACCTTCGTGCGCAAGCTGCCCGTCCTGGACGCCGCCGAGTCCTGGGTGCAGGACCCGTCGACCGACGCGTGGAAGACCGAGGTCGTCCGCACTGTCCGGACGAAGAAGGTCCCGCGCAACCACGTCAAGGCGGAGGCGACGGAGAAGCACCCGGCGCAGGTCGAGGTGTACTACGAGGACATCCCGGTCGGGTACTGGAGCACGGTGAAGTTCTCCGGGGCGCTGCCGGCCCGCAGGGTGAACGAACTCCTGGAGCGGGTCGAGAAGCTCCAGCAGGCGGTCAAGTTCGCCCGCGAGGAGGCGAACGGCGCCGAGGTCACCGACCAGCGGGTCGGCGACGCCGTCTTCGGCTACCTCTTCGGGTAGCCGGGACGGACCACAGACTCCCCGGCCACAGAACACGGCCGGGGCGCGCGAGGAGCGCGAAGCTGAAGATGAGGCTTGTCGTGAATCCGCGGCCCTCCTGACGAGGGCCGTGATCAGACTCAGACTATTGCTCCAGACTCAGCATGCGCCGCTCATCGCCGGATCGACCGGGCCCGGGCCCTGGTGCGTCGAAATGCCAGTTCGAATCTGGTCCGCCGAGCTCCGATCGGCGGTGGTCCAATGGCAGGACGCGACGCAATGACGACTGACCCGGGTCCTCAAGCGTGCCGGCGTGTGATGTGAGCGGCATCGACAGGGTCCGGGGGCAGGCTACGCCCTCGGACCCGCTCCCGTTTCCGGGCGCGGGCCCCGCTCCGGCCGCCTACTGGCGGTAGCCGCTCAGGAAGCGGCCGATGCGGCTGATCGCCGCGTCCAGGTCGTCGGCGTACGGCAGGGTCAGGATGCGGAAGTGATCCGGACGCGGCCAGTTGAAGCCGGTGCCCTGGACGACCTGGATCTTCTCGCGCAGCAGCAGGTCGAGGACGAACTTCTCGTCGTCGTGGATCCGGTGCACCTTCGGGTCGAGACGCGGGAAGGCGTAGAGCGCGCCCTTCGGCTTCACGCAGGACACCCCCGGGATCTCGTTCAGCTTCTCCCACGCCGTGTCGCGCTGTTCGAGCAGCCTGCCGCCGGGGCCGGTCAGCTCCCGGATCGACTGCCGTCCGCCGAGCGCGGCCTGGATGGCGTACTGCGCGGGGGCGTTGGGGCACAGCCGCATGGAGGCCAGCATCATCAGGCCCTCCAGGTAGCTCTTCGCGTGCTGCCGAGGGCCGCTGACGACCAGCCAGCCGGAGCGGAAGCCGGCGACACGGTACGTCTTGGAGAGCCCGGAGAAGGTGAGGACGACGAGGTCGGGGGCGAGGGCGGCGGCGGTGTGGTGGACGGCGTCGTCGTAGACGATCTGGTCGTAGATCTCGTCGGCGAAGACCATCAGCTGGTGGCGGCGGGCGAGGTCGAGGACGCCCTCGACGATCTCGCGCGGATACACGGCGCCGGTGGGGTTGTTGGGGTTGATGAGCACGACCGCCTTGGTGCGGTCGGTGATCTTCGCGGCCATGTCGTCGAGGTCCGGGTACCAGTCGGCCGACTCGTCGCAGAGGTAGTGCACCGCCTTGCCGCCCGCGAGGGTGGTCACCGCCGTCCACAGGGGGAAGTCGGGGGCGGGGATCAGCACCTCGTCGCCGTCCTCCAGGAGCGCCTGGACGGCCATGGAGACCAGTTCCGAGACGCCGTTGCCGAGGAAGACGTCGTCCACGTCGACATCGGGCAGGCCGAGGGCCTGGTAGCGCTGGGCGACGGCGCGGCGGGCGGAGAGGATCCCGCGGGAATCGGTGTAGCCGTGGGCCTTCGGGAGCATCCGGATCATGTCCTGGACGATCTCCTCCGGAGCCTCGAAGCCGAAGAGCGCCGGGTTGCCGGTGTTGAGCCGCAGGACGCTGTGGCCCGCCTCCTCCAGGGCGTTGGCGTGCTCGATGACCGGTCCGCGGATCTCGTAACAGACCTCGCTCAACTTGCTCGACTGCCGGAACTCCATGTGACGACCTCCCCAGAGTGCTGATGCTTGGTTTTACCAAGTTCGAGCTTGGAAAGTCCAACAACTTGTCTAGACTGCGTCGCATGCCACGTCGCCGAAGCTATGACCAGTACTGCGCCGCCGCCCGTGCCCTCGACGCCGTCGGTGACCGGTGGACGCTGCTGATCGTCCGTGAACTCCTCGCGGGGCCGCGCCGCTACACCGATCTGCACGCCGATCTCCCCGGCGTCAGTACGGACATGCTCGCCGGACGCCTCAAGGAGATGGAGGGCGCCGGGATCGTCACCCGCCGCCGTCTGCCGCCTCCCGTCGCGGCCCACGTGTACGAACTCACCGACCGGGGCAGCGCCTTGCTGCCGGTCCTGCGGGCCCTGGCCGAGTGGGGAGCCCCCGCACTGGACGAGCCGCGGCCGACCGACGCCGTACGGGCGCACTGGTTCGCGATCCCGCTGCTGAGTGCCCTCCAGGACCGGGGCGCGGGGGTGGTGCAGGTGACCCTCGACGAGGGGCCGTTCCACGTGCGGACCGGGGAGGACGGGGGCGTGGAGTACGGCGACGGCCCGGCGGAGGGCGCCGCCGCGCACCTGCGGACCGACCTGGCGACCTGCCGGGCCCTCGCGGCCGGGGAACTGACGCTGGCGGACGCGGTCGTGGCGGGCCGGGCCGCGGTGGACGAACCGTCACCATGAGCTCCGTGCGATGGGAACCGATCACCTGGGAACGGCTGGCCGACGCTCTGGCCGAACACCTCGACGGGACCACCCCCGGCGGCGGTGGCGACCGGCTCACGGTGGGCATCGACGGCGCTCCCGCCGCGCCCACCGGAGACACCGCCGCATCGATCGCCACCGCGCTGCGGTTGCGGGGCCGCTCCGTGCTGGTGGTGGGCACCGGCGGATTCCTGCGGCCGGCGTCGCTGCGGTACGAATACGGCAAGCGGGACGCCGACGCGTACTACAGCGGCTGGTTCGACACGGGAGCGCTGTGGCGCGAGGTCTTCGGGCCGCTGGAGGCCGGCGGCAGCGGACGGGTGCTCCCCGATCTGTGGGACCCGGCCACCGACCGGGCGACCCGCAGCCCCTACGTCACCCTGCCGCCCGGAGGGGTACTGCTGCTGCACGGCCCCTTCTTGCTCGGGCACTGGTTCCCCTTCGACCTGACCGTGCACCTGCGCCTGTCCGCGGCCGCCCTCGCGCGCCGCACCGAGGAACCCTGGACCCTGCCCGCCTTCGCACGCTACGAGCAGGAGGTGGGCCCCGCGGACGCCGCCGACGTCGTCGTCCGCACCGACGACCCGCGCCACCCCGCCTGGACGGGCCTCCCGGCATAAGCCGTGTCCGGGAACGCCTGTTCCCGGCTCCCGAGCCGCAGCCGCCCCACGGGGTCAGGGGCCCGCGGGGCGTCCGCCCACCGAGGCCACCGCCCGGGCGCCCGCACGGCACCCGGCCTCCGCCGCCTTCGCCGCGTCCGCGCCCGCGAGCCGTGCCGCGAGGAAGGCCCCGGTGAAGGCGTCTCCCGCGCCCGTGGAGTCCACCGGCCGCGCCGCCGGCGCCGCGACCCGCGCCGTCACCGCCCCCGACTCGGCGACGAGAGCGCCCTGCGCGCCCGACGTGACCGCCACCAGCGGAAAGGCGCGGCTCAACGCCACCGCGGCCTCGGCCGGGCCGGGGCACCCGGTCAGCAGCCGGGCCTCGTCGGCGTTGGGGAACAGCATGTCCGCGCCCGCCGCCTCCCTCAGGAAGCGGTCCGTCCCCAGCTCCGCCAGGAACCCCGCCGACGCCGGGTCCACGCTCACCGTGACCCCCGCCTCCCGCGCGTCGCGCAGCGCCCGCCGCACGGCCGCCCGGCTCGGCTCGGAGAAGAAGAGATACCCGGACAGATGGAGATGGGCGGCCCCGTCGAGGAAGGCGGGCGACCAGTCGTCGGGCGACAGCCGCAGGGCCGCCCCGCTGTCGGTCAGGAACGTGCGCTCGGCGCTCGCGTCGACCAGCGCTATCACCGTGGCCGTGGCGGCCTCCGCGTCCCTGACCAGCAGCGGGCGCACACCCGCCGACACCAGCGCCCGCTCGTGCCAGTCGGCCGCGTCGGTCCCGACCCGCCCGAGCAGCCGTACGTCCGCGCAGCCCGCGCGCGCCGCCCAGCAGGCGACATTGGCGCCCGCCCCGCCCGGAAGCGTGCGGATCCGGGCCGCCGTGTCGGTCGCGGCCGCGAGGGGAGCACCGTGCCGGGCGACCACGTCGGTGACCACGTCCCCGACGACCAGCAGGCCCCTCACGCGCCCGCTTCGGCGTACGCCGTCGCGATCCGGGAGGCCAGCCGGACGTTCCCGCGCACGGCCGCGAGGTTGGCCTCCAGGGACGCCCCGCCCGTGTGCACCGT
This sequence comes from Streptomyces sp. NPDC048353, assembly GCF_055587165.1. Lineage (NCBI taxonomy): Bacteria > Bacillati > Actinomycetota > Actinomycetes > Kitasatosporales > Streptomycetaceae > Streptomyces > Streptomyces sp. NPDC048353. The sequence continues at coordinate 1,131,593 of NZ_JBVJGU010000001.1, forward strand.
CAGGTACTCGAGCAGGAACGGCGTCACCGCCTGCCCCGTGATCCCCTTCGCCCGCGCCTCGGCGAGGCCCCCCGCCAGCACCCGGTCGTGCAGGGCGGGATCCAACTGGTCCTCCACCGGCACCGGATGGGCCACGATCAGCGCGGCGGACGGCTCGCCCAGCGCGTCCTGGGCCCGTATCACCCCCGCCACCTCACCCGGCGTCCGCAGCGTCCAGTCCACCGGCTCGCCCGAGGAGGCCAGATAGAAGCCGGGGAAGTGCTCCGTGCCGTACCCGACGACCGTCACGCCCAGGGTCTCCAGACGCTGGAGCGTCGCAGGGACGTCGAGGATCGACTTGACGCCGGCGCAGACCACCGCGATCCCCACCCGCGAGAGCAGCCGCAGATCGGCCGACTCGTCCTGCGTCTCGCTCCACTCCCGGTGCACGCCCCCGAGCCCGCCGGTCGCGAAGACGCGTATGCCCGCGGAGTGCGCCAGCCAGGCGGTGCCGGAGACGGTCGTCGCCCCGGTCGCCCCGGTCGCCAGGGCCGGCGCCAGATCGCGGTGCCCCAGCTTCCGCACCTCCGGGTCCTCCGCGATCCGGGTCAACCCCTTCTCGTCCAAGCCGACTCGGGCCACGCCGTCGATCACGGCGATGGTGGCGGGCACGGCTCCGCCCTCCCGCACCAACGCCTCCAACTCCCGCGACACGGCGAGATTCCGCGGCCGCGGCAGGCCGTGGGCGATGATCGTGGACTCGAGCGCGACGACGGGACGGCCCTCGTGGAGCGCTTCCCGTACCTCTTCGGACACGTGTGTGGACATGTCCCATCTCTGGCGCGGCGGCGACCCCGTCAAACCTCGGTGGCGGCCCTCAGCCACAGCCCGGCAGCGGCGGCAGCCGGCCGGCGTCCACCACCTGGATCACCGACCGGGAGCCGCGCGCCTTGGCGTCGCCCACGGTGTACGCGACGGCCAGCGAGCCGCCCCCGGCCTGCGCGTATCCGTACGCGGGAGTGATCCGTGCGTACGCGCCCGCGGCCAGGTCCAGTGCGTAGGAGGTCTCCGGGGTGCGCCAGGTGACCAGGCGGCCGCCGATCCGGAGCTGGTCCATGCCGTCGACGGCCGGTGACCCGCCCACCACGGCCACCGGCTCCGGATCTCCCGTGCGCCACACCATGAGCCGGGGCTCGCTCTCGCCCGCCACCCAGGCCCAGGTGCGGCCGTCGGAGACGACGGACCGGATGTCGCGGAGCGTGGCGAGGGGAGCGGGCAGGGCGGCCGGGCGGCCGTCCTTCAGGGAGACGGCGGCCAGCCGGGTTCCGGAACCGGCCGCCTCGCGCCACACCAGCAGCTCGCCGGCGGCGAACGGCGTGTCCGGCACGCCCGTCCGCAGAGGGCGCGGGGCCCCGCCCGCCGCCGCGGCCGCGTACACGGTGGCCTTTCCGCCGCCCACGCCCTGCGCCCAGTGGACCGTGCCGCCGAGGAGGACGGGCCGGGGAAGAGGGCCCGGGCGGTCGGCGCGGGCCACGCGCCTCGCCTTGCCGGTGCCGGCGTCCCAGACGTACAGGCTCCACGGGCTGTCGAGGGTCCGCCCCTCCAGGACGGCGAACGCCGCCCACCGGACGCCGTCGAAGTCGGCGGCGAGCAGCTGGTGTTCGACGGGGTCGGCGAAGGCGAGGAGGGTGCGGGGCGCCGCGCTGTGCCGGACCAGGACGGCGCGCCGCTGCCCGGCGCCGGTGAGCTGGACGGCGGTCCAGCCCGGCCCGGCGTCGGAGAGGACCGCCCGCTCGGCGGCCGGGGCGCGCAGCTCGCCCGCGCCGAAGGCGGCGCGCCAGGCGGCGGGCAGCCCCACCTCGCAGGCGGCGGCGGGAACGGCCGCCCGTGCCGTCGGCCGCCCGGGCGGGGGAGCGGTGGGCCGGGGAAGCGCGGACGGGGTCCGTCCGCGATCCGGTACGGGGGCGGGGGCGGGCCCCGCCGGCGAGCATCCCGTCACCAGGACGCCCGCCGACAGGAGGCCCGCCAGCAGCAGGGCCGGAGGCGCCGTGCGGCCCCTACCAGACGTACCCACGGCCGCCCATGATGGTGGTGAGGGTGTCGGAGGAGATGCGCGCCGACCTGGGCACCGTCCCGGCCCACGAGATCACGCTCGTGCTCACCCCGCCGACCGGGTCCAGGTAGTTGACCTGGGCGGCCTCGGTGTCGGTGTCGTAGCCGTCGATCGCCACCCAGTGGAAGATCTCGACGTTCGGGTGCCCGACGAGGTGGGGGCCGCCCGGCACCTCCCACGCGTTGCCGGCGACGGCGTAGTCGTTGTCGGTGTCGAAGGCGATGTGCTGCCGGAAGTTCGCCTTGTCGGTGGCGGTCGGCGTGTAGGGCAGCGCCTTGGGGACGTACCCGGCGCCGGGCAGCCGGTGGTTGAGCGCGTCCGCCATCGGGTAGCCGGTCGGGGCCGCGACGTTGATGTCGATGCCGTACCAGGCGGTGCCGCTGGTGGTGGTCCGCAGGAGGGTGGCCGCGTCCTGCTGCGAGCGGCCCGCGACCCCGTCGTGGGCGGACTGGGCGATCACGAGGGTGGCCGGGCCGCACCAGTAGGAAGTGCGCTGCGGCTGGTGGAGGCCGCCGGACAGTTTGAAGCCGGCGCGCGTGCTCCCCGGCCGGGTCCCGGTCCAGGCCCGCCCCCAGGACCTCTCGTACGCTCTCGCCTCCGCCTCCGCCTGCTTGGCGGCGCTCAGTCTCCACTGGTCGGGGGTGAGGTACTGCGGGCCGAGGGTGTCGTGCGCCTCCTTGTACGCGGCGCCCGGGGCCTCGGGGTGCTCGGCGCTCTGGGGGGTCGCCGGGGCGCCGGGGGCGGGCAGGGCGGTGTCCGGCGCCGGATCGGCGGCGGCCCGGGGCACGGCGAAGGCGGAGGGAGCGATCGCGGCCGCCGCGGTCGCGAGGAGCGCGGCGGCGGTCAGGGCGAGGCTGCGGTGGAGGAAGGTGGAGGCCGGCATCGGCACTCTCCTGTCAGAGGTGGGGGGAGCCTGACGGAAGGAAGGGCGGAAGCGGGGGCGGGGGGACGCCACGGGATCGCACGGGTGCCGCCCGTCGCCGGTCGGCGGGCCCCGGCTACAGTCACCGCCCATGACGACACATGATCACCCCTCTTTCGCCGTTCACATCGCCGACACGGACTTGGAGCCCGAGCCGCTCGATCCCGGCCAGATCGTCTCGGGTACGCCCGAGGTGACCGGCAAGGTCCTGTGGGAGTCCGCGGACGGCAAGCAGGTGCGGGGCATCTGGCAGATCACGCCCGGGGTGGTGACGGACACGGAGGCCAACGAACTCTTCGTGGTGGTCAGCGGACGCGCCACCGTCGCCGTCGAGGGCGGGGACGTCCTGGAGATCGGGCCGGGGGACGCCTGCGTGCTGCGCGAGGGGGACCGGACCACCTGGACGGTCCACGAGACGCTGCGCAAGGCGTACCACATCAGCCTCTGAGCCCGCGGAGGAGAGGGATTTGGGAGGGGCGTCAGGGGCTTCAGGCGCCCCCCGGCCCCCGGCGGCTACAGACGCCCCGGGCCCGGTGGCCTCAGGCCTTTAGGGCCCCCGGCCGGACCGCTCCCCGTACCGCCAGGGCGGCCATCGGCAGCAGCAGACACGCCCCCACCACGTTCAGCCAGCCGTAGCCGGCCTGCGCGACGATCAGGCCCGCCACCAGGCCGCCGATGCCCGCCGCCGTGTTCATGGTGGCGTCGGACAGGCCCTGGACCGCCGCCCTGGCCGCCTGGGGCACCGAGTCCGTCAGCAGCGCCGACCCCGAGACCAGCCCCGCCGACCAGCCGAGGCCCAGCACGAAGAGGCCCAGGGCGGTCTGTCCGTGGCTCGCCCCCGCCGTACCGGCCAGCAGCGCGGCCACCGCCAGCAGGCCGACCGCGAGGCCGATCACCGTCAGCCGTCCCAGCCGGTCCGAGAGCCAGCCCATCACCGGCGAGAAAGCGTACATGCCGGCGATGTGGACGCTGATCACGAGACCGATCAGCTGGATGCCCGCCCCGTGGTGGCTCAGCGCCACCGGGGTCATCGACATGATCGAGACCATGGCGGTGTGCGAGGCGGCCACGGTCACCAGGGCGAGGCGGGCCCGGGTGGACGCCCGCACGGCCCGCATCCCCGCCTTGAGGGAGCGGCCGGCGGCCGCCTCCCCGTCCTCGGGGCCGGCGAGGGCACGGGCGGTGAGCAGCGGGTCGGGGCGGAGCAGCAACGCGACCATGACCGCGGCGACGAGGAACACCCCGGCCGCCCAGACGAACGGGCCGGCCGTGGCCGGGATGCCGAACCCGGAGACGCTCTCCCCGGCCGGCGCCGCGACGTTCGGGCCGAGGACGGCGCCGATGGTGGTCGCCCACACCACCGTGGAGATGGCGCGGCCCCGGCGGTCCGCCTCGGCGAGGTCGGCGGCGGCGAACCGGGCCGCGAGGTTGGCCGAGGACCCGGCGCCGAAGCCGACCAGGCCCACCAGGAGCAGCGGGAAGCTGTCGAGGACCGCGCCGAGGACCACGACGCCGGCGCCGAGGGCGCCCATCAGGTAGGCGAACACCAGTCCTGACCGGCGGCCCCGGGAGGCCATGAGGGCGGCGAGCGGCATGGCGAGCAGTGCGGGGCCGGCCACGGTCGCCGTGGAGGCCAGACCGGACAGGGCCTCCGTGCCGCTGACGTCCTTGGCGAGCACCGCGGCGAGGGCGACACCGATGGCGATGCCGAGCCCGCCGAGGATCTGGCTGGCGATCAGGACGGCCTGGATCCGTCGGCGCAGGGCCGTCATCTCGGGGCCCGCCGGGACGGGTATGGGCCGGGGCGGGACGGCTGCGGTGGCGTCAGGGGCGCCGGGTGTCTCGGTCACTTACGGGAGTGTGCCAGCCGGGCGGCGCCAGGGGAACGCCGTACGCCCCGGGCGGGCCCTGGCCCTGGGGGTCCGGCCCCCTGGCCTCCCGGTGCCAGGCCCCGGGAGGTCCAGCCGCCGCACCCCCGGCCCCCCGGCCCCGCCGGTCCGGCACCCCCCGACGCCCGGCCCCCTGGCCTCCCGGTGCCTGGCCCCGGGAGGTCCAGCCGCCGCACCCCCGGCCCCCCGGCCCCGCCGGTCCGGCGCCCCGCGGCGCCCGCCCCCCTCAGAACAGTGGCTCCGGCAGGACCCCCTCCAGGGCGAGCAGTCTCCGTTTCGTCTCTAGGCCGCCACCGAAGCCGCCGAGCCCGCCGTCGCTCTCCACCACCCGGTGGCACGGCACGACGAGCGGCAGCGGGTTGGAGCCCATCGCCGCCCCGACCGCCTGGGCCGCGCCCGGCTGCCCCACCCGCTTCGCCAGGTCTCCGTACCCCACCACCGTCCCGTACGGCACAGAGTCCGCCAGCGCGCGCAGCACCTGCCGGTTGAATCCGGCCGTCAGCGTCCAGTCCAGCGGTATGTCGAAGCGGTGCAGATCACCGGAGAAGTACTCCGCGAGCCGGCGTATCGGCTCGGCGAGCCGGCCCGTGCCGCTCTCCACCGGAGCGGCTCCCAGCTGCCCGGCGAGCCGGTCGAGCGCCCGCTCCCGCACCGTCTCGTCGGCATGGAAGACCACGCTTACCAGGCCGCGATCGGTCGCGGCCAGCAACAGCGGGCCGATGGAGCTCTCGACGACCGCCCATTCCACCGTGGTGTCCATGCCGCCCACGGTACGACCCGGCACTGACAACACGGTCGGGCATCACGCCGGCCCCACGCGTACCAATTCCCGGACCGCGTGGTCGTGCGGCCGCCCGCGCGCCATAATCTCGCCCCGTAGTACTACTCAGCGGTACCGACTGTTTTCGGACGACGTTGCGCCACGGGTGGAGGACTCACGCTCATGCAGGGCACGGTCGACGGATTCAGCTACGGCCTGGTCACGCCGGTGGCCGCCTACCTCATGGCCTGCCTCGGCGGCGCCCTCGGGCTGCGCTGCACCACCAGATCGCTGCGCAACCGGGAGAGCTTCAAGGCCGGCTGGCTGGTCCTGGGCGCCACCTCGATCGGCACCGGCATCTGGACGATGCACTTCATCGCCATGATGGGCTTCTCGGTCCGGCAGGTCCCCATCGGCTACGACCGGCCGCTGACCTTCGCGAGTCTCGGCGTCGCCGTCCTCATGGTCGGCATCGGCATCTTCATCGTCGGGTACCGCGGCGCCACGCGCCTCACCCTGGTCACCGGCGGCACGATCACCGGCCTCGGCATCGCCACCATGCACTACCTCGGCATGGCGGGCATGCGGCTCCACGGGCGCATCGAGTACGACACCCCCACCGTCGCCCTCTCCGTGGTCATCGCGGTCGTGGCGGCCACCGCCGCCCTCTGGGCCGCCGTCTCGGTGCACGGCTTCCTGGCCAGCCTGGGGGCCAGCATGGTGATGGGCCTCGCGGTCAGCGGCATGCATTACACCGCCATGGCGGCGGTCCACGTCAACCTGTACGCCGAGGGCACCTCGCCGGTCGTCGGCGACTCCGCCACCTCCCTGCTGCTGCCGATGCTGATCGGCCCCGGGGTCTTCCTCCTCCTGGCGGCGGTCGTCGTGATGTTCGACCCGCTGCTCGTCATGGGGGAGCCGGACTGGCAGCGCCCCGCCTCCCAGGGCGGCCCCCGGCCCGGCGTGCCCGCGCCGCGCCGCCCGGCCGCCTACGGTGAGCCCGCCAACTGGGCGGCCAAGCCGCCGTCGGGCCGGGGGGCGCGCCGGGGCGGCCGCGGCGGCACCCAGCGCGGCGTCCACCGCTCCCAGGACTGGTGACCGGGCCGCCGTCGCCCGGCCCGCGCCCCGTTCACCGCCCGACTGTCAGTGGGGGGTCGTACGGTGGTTGCATGCGGCCCGTTTCCCAGATCGAACGTACGGTGGCGCCTTTCGAGGTCGTCAGTCCCTACCAGCCCAGCGGCGACCAGCCGACGGCCATCGCCGACCTCGACCGGCGCGTTCGCGCCGGCGAGAAGGACGTCGTCCTGCTCGGTGCCACCGGCACCGGAAAGTCCGCGACCACCGCCTGGATGATCGAGAAGCTCCAGCGCCCCACGCTGGTGATGGCGCCGAACAAGACGCTGGCCGCCCAGCTGGCGAACGAGTTCCGCGAGCTCCTGCCGAACAACGCCGTCGAGTACTTCGTCTCGTACTACGACTACTACCAGCCCGAGGCGTACGTCCCGCAGTCGGACACCTACATCGAGAAGGACTCCTCGATCAACGAGGAGGTCGAGCGGCTGCGCCACTCCGCGACGAACTCGCTGCTCACCCGCCGTGACGTCATCGTGGTCGCCTCCGTCTCCTGCATCTACGGCCTCGGTACGCCCCAGGAGTACGTCGACCGGATGGTTTCGCTCAAGGTGGGCGAGGAGATCGACCGGGACCAGCTGCTGCGCCGCTTCGTCGACATCCAGTACGCGCGCAACGACCTGGCGTTCACCCGCGGCACCTTCCGCGTCCGCGGCGACACCATCGAGATCTTCCCGGTCTACGAAGAGCTCGCCGTCCGCATCGAGATGTTCGGTGACGAGATCGAGGCCCTCTCCACGCTCCACCCGCTCACCGGCGAGGTCATCAGCGACGACCGAGAGCTGTACGTCTTCCCCGCCAGCCACTATGTGGCGGGTCCTGAGCGCATGGAGAAGGCGATCAACGGCATCGAGCGGGAACTCGAGACCCGCCTCGCCGAGCTCGACAAGCAGGGCAAGATGCTGGAATCCCAGCGCCTGCGCATGCGCACCACGTACGACATCGAGATGATGCGCCAGATCGGCTCCTGCTCCGGCATCGAGAACTATTCGATGCACTTCGACGACCGCGAGCCGGGCTCCGCGCCCAACACCCTCCTCGACTACTTTCCCGAGGACTTCCTGCTCGTCATCGACGAGTCGCACGTCACCGTGCCGCAGATCGGCGCCATGTACGAGGGCGACGCCTCCCGCAAGCGGACCCTGGTCGACCACGGCTTCCGGCTCCCCTCGGCGCTCGACAACCGCCCGCTGAAGTGGGAGGAGTTCCAGGAGCGGATCGGCCAGACGGTCTACCTCTCCGCCACCCCCGGGGCGTACGAATTGTCGCGCGGCGACGGTTTCGTCGAGCAGATCATCCGCCCCACCGGCCTGGTCGACCCCGAGGTCGTCGTCAAGCCCACCGAGGGCCAGATCGACGACCTGGTCCACGAGATCCGGCTGCGCACCGAGAGGGACGAGCGCGTCCTCGTCACCACCCTCACCAAGAAGATGTCCGAGGACCTCACCGACTACTTCCTGGAGCTGGGCATCCAGGTCCGCTACCTCCACAGCGACGTCGACACCCTGCGCCGTATCGAGCTGCTGCGCGAGCTGCGGGCGGGTGAGTACGACGTCCTGGTCGGCATCAACCTGCTCCGGGAGGGCCTCGACCTGCCCGAGGTCTCCCTCGTCGCCATCCTCGACGCCGACAAGCAGGGCTTCCTGCGCTCGGGCACCTCCCTGATCCAGACCATCGGCCGCGCGGCGCGCAACGTCTCGGGCCAGGTCCACATGTACGCGGACACGATCACGCCCGCGATGGAGAAGGCCATCGACGAGACCAACCGGCGCCGCGAGAAGCAGATCGCGTACAACACCGCCCACGGCATCGACCCCCAGCCACTGCGCAAGAAGATCAACGACATCGTCGCCACGATCGCGCGCGAGGAGGTCGACACCGAGCAGCTGCTGGGCACCGGGTACCGCCAGGGCAAGGACGGCAAGAGCGCCAAGGCCCCCGTGCCCTCCCTCGCCGCCCACAGCGTCAAGGGCAAGGGCGGAAAGGCCGGTTCCACCCTCGAGCTGGGCGACCGGCCGGCCACCGAACTGGCGTCGATCATCGAGGAGATGACCGACCGGATGCGCGCCGCCGCGGCGGAGCTGCAGTTCGAGGTGGCGGCCCGGCTCCGTGACGAAGTGGGAGAGCTGAAGAAGGAGTTGCGCCAGATGAAGGAGGCGGGTCTCGCCTGACAGCGCCGCGCCCCGGACGCCGTCCGGTGTGTTGCAAGACCGACACAAAACCGGACGGCGGCTGCTGCGCCGTCCGCCCCCCTGCGTAGGGTGCTGCCAACCGCACGCACAGCAGAGACGGCCGCGGGGATCGCAACGAGAGGGGACAGCGCGTGACGGTCAACATGACCAAGGGTCAGGCCATCAGCCTGGAGAAGCAGGGCGGGGGCGCCCTTACCTCGGTACGGATGGGGCTCGGCTGGCAGGCGGCTCCGCGCCGCGGACTGTTCGGCTCGCGCACCCGGGAGGTCGACCTGGACGCCTCCGCGGTGCTCTTCGCGGACAAGCAGCCGGTGGACGTGGTCTTCTTCCGCCATCTGGTCAGCGACGACGGCTCGGTCCGTCACACCGGTGACAACCTGGTCGGCGGCGCCGGTCAGGGCGGCGACGACGAGTCGATCCTGGTCGACCTGCAGCGCGTCCCCGTCCACATCGACCAGATCGTCTTCACCGTGAACTCCTTCACCGGTCAGACGTTCCAGGAGGTCCAGAACGCCTTCTGCCGGATCGTCGACGAGACCAACGGCCAGGAGCTCGCGCGCTACACCCTGGACGGCGGCGGCCAGTACACCGCGCAGATCATGGCGAAGGTGCACCGGGCCGGCTCCGGCTGGCAGATGACCGCCCTGGGCAACCCGGCCAACGGCCGGACGTTCCAGGACCTGATGCCCGCGATCCTGCCGCATCTGTAGACGGCACCCGCAGGCGAACCCACAGCTCCCGGAGGCAGCAGGCCGCCGGGAGCTGTCCCACATGATCCACACGGAAAGACGCTGAGGGGACAGAGTCGATGACGGCCGAGCTGGTCCGCGGGCAGAACCACCCCCTGCCCCACACCCGACTGGAGGTCCGGGTGTCGGCCGGGCATGCGGTCGTCGCCGGAGCCACCCTCGGCGACGAGGGGGGCAGGGTGGCCGGCGTCGAGTGGATCGCCCATCCGGGATCGCCCTCGCTGCCCGGCATCGAGGTCTCGCAGCAGGCCGCCGCCGACCACCGCCTCGCCGTCGACCTCGAAGCGCTGCCGCACGCCGTGCACCGGGTCTCGGTCCTCCTGGCGCTGCCCGTCGGCGTCGGCGGGCCGTCCTGTTTCGGCGCCGTCGCCGCCCCCTTCGTGGCCGTCACCGGCCTCGACGGCGTCGAGATCGCCAGCTTCACCCTCACCGGCCTCGACCGGGAGTCCGCCGTCGTCGCCCTGGAGCTGTACCGCCGCCAGGGCGGCTGGAAGGTCCGCGCCGTCGGCCAGGGGTACGAAGGCGGCCTCGCGGCCATGCTCGGCGACCAGGGCGTGGAGCGGCCCGCGGAACTCGCGGCGACCGTCCTGGATGCCGTCGCCCGGGGCATGGCCCGTTCCGTCTCCGCCCCGCCGCCGCGCGTCCCCGACACCGAGCGGGTACGCCACTCCTCGCCCGTGGCGGCCTCCGACGCGGCTCCGACGCTGCCGGTGACGCCCCCGCCGGCCACCACGCCCGCCCTGCCCGCCGACGCGCCCGTCACGCCCCCGGCCCCCGTCACGCCCCCGGCCCCCGCCTCGGCCGCGGCCTCCGGCGCCCCGACCCCCGGCGGGGGCATCAGTTACGCCCACCCCCGCCGCCAGGCGGCCGCCCCCCAGCCTCAGCCGGCCCAGGCCCCGCCCGTTCCCGTCGCCGGGGACGCCTCCGGGTGGTCCATGGAGGAGCGGCTCTACAACCAGGTGTGGGGCATGTTCGAGGACCTCGCCCGCAGCACCGCCGCGTACCGCAGCGCCTGCGACTTCGCCGAGTCCCGCCTCGACCAGGAGATCGACCGGGCCCTGTCCGACCCCCGCAGCCGGATCGGCGGTGCCGGGGACGCCGCCCGCGAGGCGGCCCGCTCCCGGCACGACGAGCTGACCGCCCGCGCCCAGGAGGCCCTGGACCGGGACCTCGACCAGCTGGCGGCGGAGGCCGAGGTCGTCGAACCGGCCCTGCCCACCGCCTTCGCCCGCTGGGACAACCCCGTCTGGCACGCCTACCGCGTCCCCATGGAGGTCCCGATGGCCGTGCGCCTGGGCGACCTCCACCTTCCCGAGCGCACCGGGCTGCGGATCCCCATGCTGGTCCGCCTCCCGCTGGAGCGCGGACTGTGGGTGGACAGCGGCCGCGGCCACTCCGAGGCGGCGAACCTGCTCGACGAGACGGAGCTGCGCCGCCTCGCGCTGGACACCGCCGTCGCGCACGCCGCCCGGCTGCTGGCCGTGTACCCCTCCGGCGAGTTCACCGTCCATGTCATCGACCCGGCCGGCGCGGGCGCCGCGTCCCTCGCCCCGCTCGCCGAGGCGGGGGTCCTCGCGAGCCCTCCGGCCGCCGGGGCCGCCGGGGTCGGCGCCGTCCTGGCCCGGCTCACCGAACGGGTCGACCTGGTCCAGATGGCCGTGCGGGCCGGTGCCCCCGACGCGCTGCCGCCCGGCGTGGACATCGCCGAGCAGCTGCTGATCGTCCACGACTTCCCGCACGGCTTCGACGACCGGGCGGTCACCCAGCTCCGCTACCTCGCCGACGAGGGCCCGTCCGTCGGCGTCCACCTGATGATGGTGGCGGACCGGGAGGAGGCCTCGGCGTACGGCCCCGTCCTCGATCCGTTGTGGCGCTCCCTGCTCCGGATCACCCCGGTGGCCGACGACCACCTCGCCGACCCGTGGGTCGGTCACGCGTGGACGTACGAGCCGCCGCGCATCCCGGACGGGAGCCATGTGCTCCGTACGGTCCTGGCACAGGTCGCCGAGGCCCGTCGCCAAGGGGGCCGCTGACCTGCCTCCTTGGGCTCTCTTTACCCTCTCCTTTACCTTTTCTTGGGTCTTCGGGTAGTCTTCATGGCGCGGAGGGGAGTACTCCCCATGTGCGGCGTTCCCGTCAATACGGACAGATCGTGAGCGGTCTGATCCCGGGGCGTCGGCCCGGCCCGTCACGGACGGTCCCGGGTGGAAGAGACCTCCGGCAGCGACGACGCTGATCAGTAGCCGTACGACGCCGGAGGCGCAGTGGACGTTTCAATGACTCTCTGGGTGCTGACCATTCTCGGTCTCACCGCCCTGATCGGTATCGACTTCCTCATCGGGCGCAAGCCCCATGACGTGTCGATCAAGGAAGCCGGAATCTGGACGATCGTCTGGATCGTCCTGGCCGCGCTCTTCGGCCTCGGTCTGTTGTTCTTCGGCAACAGCCAGGCGTCGGGCGAGTTCTTCGCCGGCTTCATCACCGAGAAGTCGCTCAGTGTCGACAACCTCTTCGTCTTCGTCCTGATCATGGCGAAGTTCTCGGTGCCCTCCCACCTCCAGCAGCGCGTGCTGCTCGTGGGTGTGCTGATCGCCCTGGTGCTCCGCGCGATCTTCATCGCCGCCGGCGCCACGATCATCGCCAGCTTCTCCTGGGTCTTCTACATCTTCGGCGCGTTCCTGATCTACACCGCCTGGAAGCTCATCCAGGAGGCCCGCGCCGACGAGGACGAGGACGAGTGGGAGGAGAACCGCCTCCTCAAGTCCGTCGAGAAGCGGTTCGGCGTCGCGGACAAGTACCACGGCACCAAGCTCTTCATCCAGGTCAACGGCAAGCGGGTGCTGACGCCGCTGATGGTCGTCATGCTGGCCATCGGCACCACCGACATCCTCTTCGCCCTCGACTCGATCCCCGCGATCTTCGGCCTGACCCAGGACCCGTACATCGTCTTCACCGCCAACGCCTTCGCCCTGATGGGTCTGCGACAGCTGTACTTCCTGATCGGCGGCCTGCTGAAGAAGCTGGTCCACCTCAGCTACGGCCTGTCGGTGATCCTCGGCTTCATCGGCGTGAAGCTGGTGCTGCACGCACTGCACGAATCCGGGGTGCACGTCCCCGAGATCTCCATCCCGTTCTCGCTCGCCGTCATCTGCGGCGTCCTGGTCATCACCACGATCACCAGCCTGATCGCCTCCAAGAAGCAGGCGCAGCGCGAGGCGGCCGAGGCCGGCGAGGCCGAGAAGGACAGCGTCGAGGCCTGACCGTCCCGACGGCACGACACGCCGGTACAAGAGAGCACCGCGGCCGGCGCGGGCGGTACACCACCGCCCGCGCCGGCCGCGGCGCGTCTCCGGCCCCCCCGGGAGCCCAAGCGATGCCCTAGACCCGCGCCAGCTCTGGGGCCTCCTCGCGGGCCGGCAGTGTCTCCGGCAGCAGCGCGAAGCAGCCCAGACTCACCAGCGCCACCACCGTCAGATAGACCGCCACGCCCCACGGCGTGCCCGCGCCGGTCGAGACGGCCGTCGCCACGATGGGCGTCAGCGCCCCGCCGAGGACCCCGGCGAGGTTGTAGCCGACCGCCGCGCCCGTGCACCGCACCCTCGGCTCGTACAGCTCCGGGAGGTACGCGGCGACCACCGCGAACATCGTGATGAACGCCAGCAACGCGCCCGTGAAGCCGAGGAACATGAGCACCGGCCGGCCGGTGTGCAGCAGGGCCACCATCGGGAACATCCAGAGCGCCGAGGCGGCGCAGCCCACCAGGCAGAGCGGCCGACGGCCGTGCCGGTCGCCGAGGATCGCCACGAACGGCGTCACCACGCCGCTGATCGCCACCGCCCCCATGACGCAGACCAGCATCACCGTGCGGTCGATCCCCAGCCGCTCGGTGCCGTACGCCAGGGCCCAGGTCGACACCGTGTAGAAGACCGCGTACCCCACCGCGAGCGCGCCGGCGGTCAGCAGCACCAGACGCCAGTGATCGCGCGCCACCTCCGCCAGAGGCGCGTTCGCCCGCTTTCCGGCCGCGCTCAGCGCCTCGAACTGCGGTGTCTCCGCCAGCGAGGAGCGCAGCAGCAGACCGCCCGCCGCGAGCAGCCCGGCCGCCCAGAACGGCACCCGCCACCCCCACTCGCGGAACTGCGCGTCGGTCAGCCCGGCGGAGAGCGCCAGCATCACGCCGTTGGCCAGCAGGAACCCCACCGGGGGGCCGATCTGCGGAAAGCTCGACCACAGGGCGCGCCGCCCGGCGGGCGCGTGCTCGGCCGTCAGCAGCACCGCCCCGCCCCACTCGCCGCCGAGCCCGAGCCCCTGCAGGAACCGCAGGGCGAGGAGGAGGACGGGGGCGGTGATGCCGAGGGTCGCGTACGTGGGGACACAGCCGACGGCGACCGTGGCGCAGCCGGTCAGCACCAGGGAGGCGAACATGACCGGTCGCCGTCCGTAGCGGTCGCCGATGTGGCCGAAGAGGGCCGAGCCGAGCGGGCGGGCGACGAAGCCCACGGCGAAGGTGCCGAAGGCGGCCAGGGTCCCGGCGAGCGGGGAGAAGGTCGGGAAGAACAGCGGGCCGAGGACGAGCGCGGCGGCCGTTCCGTAGACGAAGAAGTCGAAGAACTCGATGGCCGTGCCGACGAGGGAGGCGGCGGCGAGCCGCGCCATGGAGGGAGCGGACGGCGGACGCGGAGAGTGACTGTCGTGCATGCCGCGCCAACTACCCGTCGACGGGGAGGGTTACGGGGGCGCGTGGGAGCGCACGACCCGAGGCCGTGCGCCCGTCCGCACGGGCCGGGAGCGGCCGCTACCAGCCGCGCTCGCGCCACGTGGCGAGATGCGGCCGCTCGTCGCCGAGGGTGGTGTCCTTGCCGTGCCCGGGATAGACCCAGGTCTCGTCGGGCAGGGCGTCGAAGAGCTTGGTCCGGACGTCGTGGAGGAGGCTGGCGAAGGCCTCCGGGTCCTTCCAGGTGTTTCCCACGCCGCCGGGGAAGAGGCAGTCGCCGGTGAAGACGTGCGGGTGGCCGTGCGGGTCGTCGTAGACCAGGGCGATCGAGCCGGGGGTGTGACCGACCAGGTGCCGTGCGGTCAGCTCGACCCGGCCGACCCGGATCGTGTCGCCGTCCTCGACGCGCACCTCGGTCGGGACCGGGATCCCGTCGGCGTCGTACGCGCCGGCGTACGTCCGCGCGCCGGTCGCGGCGACCACCGCGGCGAGGGCCTGCCAGTGGTCGCCGTGCTGGTGGGTGGTGACGACGGAGGCGATGCCGTCGTCACCGATCAGCGTCAGCAGCGTCTCGGCATCGTTGGCCGCGTCGATCAGCAGCTGCTCGCCGGTCGCCCGGCAGCGCAGCAGATAGGCGTTGTTGTCCATCGGGCCCACTGCGACCTTGGAGATCATCAGGTCCGACAGCTCGTGCACGTCCGCAGGTCCGCCGACCTTCACTGCTCCGCTGTACGTCATGGGTGCCAGCCTAGGGCCTTTCGGGCCGCTCCTGCCGGGGTCGTGACAAGACACCCCCCGGGCGTCGGGCGCCGACGCTGAGGGTCACAACGCCGGCAGCTGCGGGAGCGGACCGCCCTCCACCTTGAGGGCCGAGCCGTCGCGGCGTCCGGCGAGCCAGCCGAGCAGCTCCGGCGCGGGCCCGGACACGGTCACCGGGCCGCCGGACGCCCCGCCGCCGGTCGTCCACTCCCGGCCGCTCTCGGCCCGGACGCCGGTCGGCGGCACGTCCCGGTGCCCGCGGAACCGCTCCGTCAGGAAGTCGATCTCCCGCTGGACGAACTCCTCCGGCAGGTCCTCCAGCTCGTAGCCGGTCCCGAGGTCGACGTGGTGCAGGGCGACCTCCACCCAGCGGCGGAAGGGGATTCGCGCGGCGCGGTCGGTGACGCCGTTGCGGAGCTCCACGGTCCGCTCCCAGTCGGCGGGTTCGGCGCCCAGGGCGTCGAACCGCGCGGCGGTCGCGCGGACGTCGGCGAGCTGCGCGTCGAGGGGGCGGGCGGCGTCCCGCTCGATGTCGGCGTCGCGCGCCTCGGCGGAGATGTACATGGGCCGGCCCTGGAGGACGTTCACCAGAGCGTCGGCGTTGCGGGCGAGGTGGGCGAGGACATGGCCGCGGCTCCAGCCGGGAAGCCGTGACGGCAGGGCCACCGCCGCGTTGTCCCATGCGGCGGCCGCGGTGAGGAGTCGGTCGGTCGCCTGGCGTACAGAGTCCAGGTCACGTACGTGGTCGATCATGGCGCCGACCCTAGCGCCGCCACTCGTTCGGGTGAAGCGGTCGGTGCACGGCCGGAAATCGAATGTGCGTGCTATAGGCTCGCAGGAAGCATCCGGCATCCTTGGTTGTTGGGTATGCAGGCACACATTCAGGCACATCGGACATCCTGTGACCCCCTCCCTGTGCCTCCGCTCTCTCAAGAAAGGTGCGGACCGGCGTGGCCGACCGTCTCATCGTTCGTGGCGCTCGCGAGCACAATCTGAAAAACGTCTCGCTCGACCTCCCGCGTGACTCCCTCATCGTCTTCACCGGGCTCTCCGGGTCGGGCAAGTCCTCCCTCGCGTTCGACACGATCTTCGCCGAGGGACAGCGCCGGTACGTCGAGTCGCTCTCGTCGTACGCCCGGCAGTTCCTCGGCCAGATGGACAAGCCGGACGTCGACTTCATCGAGGGTCTCTCGCCCGCCGTCTCCATCGACCAGAAGTCGACCTCGCGCAACCCGCGCTCGACGGTCGGCACCATCACGGAGGTCTACGACTACCTCCGGCTGCTCTTCGCGCGCATCGGCAAGCCGCACTGTCCCGAGTGCCGCCGGCCGATCTCGCGGCAGTCGCCGCAGGCCATCGTCGACAGGGTCCTGGAGCTGCCCGAGGGCAGCCGCTTCCAGGTCCTCTCGCCCCTCGTGCGCGAGCGCAAGGGCGAGTTCGTCGACCTCTTCGCCGACCTCCAGACCAAGGGCTACAGCCGGGCCCGCGTCGACGGCGTGACCGTACAGCTGAGCGAACCGCCGACGCTGAAGAAGCAGGAGAAGCACACGATCGAGGTAGTCGTCGACCGCCTCACCGTCAAGGAAGGCGCCAAGCGCCGGCTCACCGACTCCGTCGAGACCGCGCTCGGTCTCTCCGGCGGCATGGTCGTGCTCGACTTCGTCGACCTCGCCGAGGACGACCCCGAGCGCGAGCGGATGTACTCGGAGCACCTCTACTGCCCGTACGACGACCTCTCCTTCGAGGAGCTGGAGCCACGCTCCTTCTCCTTCAACTCGCCCTTCGGCGCCTGCCCCGACTGCACGGGCATCGGCACCCGCATGGAGGTCGACCCCGAGCTGATCGTCCCGGACCCGGACAAGTCCCTCGACGAGGGCGCCATCCACCCCTGGTCCCACGGCCACACCAGGGAGTACTTCGGCCGGCTCATCGGCGGACTCTCCCAGGCGCTCGGCTTCCGTACGGACATCGCGTACGCCGGACTCCCGCAGCGGGCCAAGAAGGCCCTGATGCACGGCCACAAGACCCAGGTCGAGGTCCGCTACCGCAACCGCTACGGACGGGAGCGGGCGTACACCACCCCCGCCTTCGAAGGCGCCGTCTCCTTCGTCAAGCGGCGCCACAGCGAGGCCGAGAGCGACTCCAGCCGCGAGCGCTTCGAGGGCTACATGCGCGAGGTGCCGTGCCCCACCTGCGAGGGCACCCGCCTCAAGCCGATCGTCCTCGCCGTCACGGTCATGGAGCGCTCCATCGCCGAGGTCTCGGCGATGTCGATCAGCGACTGCGCCGACTTCCTCGGCCGCCTGAAGCTCAACGCCCGCGACAAGAAGATCGCCGAGCGGGTCCTGAAGGAGGTCAACGAACGACTGCGCTTCCTCGTCGACGTCGGCCTGGACTATCTCTCCCTCAACCGCGCGGCCGGCACGCTCTCCGGCGGCGAGGCCCAGCGCATCCGGCTCGCCACCCAGATCGGCTCCGGCCTCGTCGGCGTGCTCTACGTCCTCGACGAGCCGTCCATCGGCCTGCACCAGCGGGACAACCACCGGCTCATCGAGACCCTGGTCCGCCTGCGGGACATGGGCAACACCCTCATCGTCGTGGAGCACGACGAGGACACGATCAAGGTCGCCGACTGGGTCGTCGACATCGGTCCCGGTGCCGGCGAGCACGGCGGCAAGGTCGTCCACTCCGGGCCCCTGGCCGAACTGCTCGCCAACGAGGAGTCGATGACCGGGCAGTACCTCTCCGGCCGCCGGGCCATCGGGACGCCGGACATCCGCCGTCCCGTCGACCCCTCGCGCCGGCTCACCGTGCACGGCGCCCGGGAGAACAACCTCCAGGACATCGACGTCTCCTTCCCCCTGGGGGTCCTCACGGCCGTCACCGGCGTCTCCGGCTCCGGCAAGTCGACCCTGGTCAACGACATCCTCTACACCCACCTGGCGCGCGAGCTGAACGGCGCCAAGTCGGTCCCCGGGCGCCACACGCGCGTGGAGGGCGACGACCTCGTCGACAAGGTCGTCCACGTCGACCAGTCGCCGATCGGCCGCACCCCGCGGTCGAACCCGGCGACCTACACCGGCGTCTTCGACCACGTCCGGCGGCTCTTCGCCGAGACGATGGAGGCGAAGGTCCGCGGCTATCTGCCCGGCCGGTTCTCCTTCAACGTCAAGGGCGGACGCTGCGAGAACTGCTCCGGCGACGGCACCATCAAGATCGAGATGAACTTCCTCCCGGACGTCTACGTCCCGTGCGAGGTCTGCCACGGCGCCCGGTACAACCGGGAGACCCTGGAGGTCCACTACAAGGGCAAGTCCATCGCCGAGGTCCTGGACATGCCGATCGAGGAGGCGCTGGACTTCTTCGAGGCCGTCCCGACGATCGCCCGCCACCTGCGCACGCTCCACGAGGTGGGGCTCGGATACGTCCGCCTCGGACAGTCCGCGCCGACCCTCTCCGGCGGCGAGGCGCAGCGCGTCAAGCTCGCCTCCGAACTCCAGAAGCGCTCGACGGGCCGCACGGTCTACGTCCTGGACGAGCCGACGACGGGTCTGCACTTCGAGGACATCTCGAAGCTGATCAAGGTCCTGTCCGGCCTGGTCGACAAGGGCAACTCCGTGATCGTCATCGAGCACAACCTCGATGTCATCAAGACCGCGGACTGGGTCGTCGACATGGGCCCCGAAGGCGGCAGCGGCGGCGGACTCGTGGTCGCCGAGGGCACCCCGGAGGAGGTTGCGTCGGTCCCCGCGAGCCACACGGGCAAGTTCCTCCGCGAGATCCTCGGCGCGGACCGGATCAGCGACGCGGCCATCCCGGCCGCCCGCCGCGGCTCCGGGACGGTGAAGAAGACGGCCGCCAAGAAGACGACGGCCAAGGCGCCCGCCAAGAAGACGGCCGCACCGGCGGCGAAGAAGACCGCCGCGAAGAAGACGGTGACCCGCGCCCGCAAGGCGTGAGCCCGGGGCCGTGGCGCGGGGGACAGCCGCGCCACGGCCTCAGCCGAGTTCGCGCGCGTACGGAGGCTCCGCCCCCGCGCGCGTGCAGGTCAGCGCCGCCGCCCGCGCCGCGTACGTCAGAAGGTCGCTCCAGGCCCCGGCGTCCAGCGTCCCGACAGGACGGTCCGCCAGGCCGTGCAGCAGCGCCGCGTTCACCGTGTCGCCCGCGCCGATCGTGTCCACGACCGGCATCCGGACCGACGGCACCGACACCTCGTACGACGGCGTGAAGACCGTCAGACCCTCCGCGCCCCGGGTCAGGACCACCGCCGACGGGCCCCGGGCCAGCCACTCCGCCGGAGTGCCGCCCAGCCAGGACGCGTCCTCCTCCGAGAGCTTCAGCAGGGAGACGTACGGCAGCCAGCCCGCGAAGCGCTCCCGGTAGGCCGCCGCGTCCGGGATCAGCCCGGCCCGGACGTTCGGGTCGAGGAGCGTGAAGGCGCCCCGGCGCGACTCGCGCCGCAGCAGCGCCTCGTACGCGCTCGCCCCCGGTTCCAGAGCCAGCGAACAGGTGCCGAAGGCGAGCGCCCGCACCCCCGCCGGCAGGGACGGGGGAAGGGCGAAGAGGCGGTCCGCCGTGCCCTCGACGTAGAAGCCGTACCGGGCCGAACCGTCCGCACCCAGGGTCGCGATCGCCAGGGTCGTCGGTTCGGGCCCGCGCTGGACGAGGACGTCGGAGACCCCCGCCGTCCGCAGCCCGGCCACCAGGGCCTCGCCGAAGGCGTCCGTGGAGACCCGCGAGCAGAACGCCACCTCCGCGCCGAGCCGCCCCAGCGCCACGGCCGTGTTGTACGGGCCGCCGCCGGGTCTGGGCACCAGCGGGCCCAGCGGAGAGGGCGGGGCGGCGGCCCCGTCCGGGACCAGGTCGATCAGGGACTCACCGGCGACGACGATCACGCCGTGAACGTAGCCCATGCCCGGGGCGGGCACAGCCCCGCCGGCCCGGCCGCTCCCGGCGGACGCCCGGCCCGGGCGGGGGACGCTCGGAGCGCGCCGGTATCGTCGGGTCGGTCACGTCATGCCCCGATCCGACCGTGGAGTGCTCATGTCCGGCCAGTCCACCCGCCGCACCGTACTGAAAGGCGCCGCCCTCGCCGGTGCCGCCGGGCTGGGTGTCGCCGCCTGCTCCACCGAGTCCAAGCTCGGCCACGCCCAGGTCCCGACCCCGACCGCCCCGGTCGACCTCGGTGCCCCGGACGAGGTGCCCGTCGGCGGCGCCAAGCTCTACCGCGAGCAGCGGGTCCTGGTGAGCTGCCCGGCCCAGGGGCAGTACAAGGCGTTCAGCGCCCAGTGCACCCACGCCGGCTGCGTCCTGGACAAGATCGAGGACAACGAGGGCAACTGCCCCTGCCACGGCAGCCGCTTCGACGTCACCACCGGCAAGGCCCTCCGGGGTCCGGCGACCGTCCCGCTCCCCGAGGTCCCCGTCCGGGTCGTCGGCGGCAAGCTGGTGGCGGGCCCGGAGGCGTAGCACCCGGAGGCACGGCACGGCACGACAGGCCCGGCCCGCTCCCGATCACGCTCGACACTCCTCGTCGGCGTCGGTTCCCCGGGTCCCCCCGCGGGGGCGCGGCGGGGCGGTCGGAGGACCGGGACGGACACCCGGAGTGTCAGTTCCCGCCAGTAGGGTGGGGAACATGGCCGACCCCTCCAGCTACCGCCCCAAGCCGGGACAGATCCCCGACTCGCCCGGGGTCTACAAATTCCGCGACGAGCACCGCCGGGTGATCTACGTCGGCAAGGCGAAGTCCCTGCGCCAGCGGCTGGCCAACTACTTCCAGCCGCTGGCGAGCCTGCACCCGCGCACGGCCACGATGGTCACCACGGCCGCCTCCGTGGAGTGGACCGTCGTCTCCACCGAGGTCGAGGCGCTGCAGCTGGAGTACTCCTGGATCAAGGAGTTCGACCCCCGGTTCAACGTCAAGTACCGGGACGACAAGAGCTATCCGTATCTCGCGGTGACCCTCAACGAGGAGTTCCCGCGGGTCCAGGTCATGCGCGGCCACAAGAAGAAGGGCGTGCGCTATTTCGGGCCGTACGCGCACGCGTGGGCCATCCGCGAGACCGTCGACCTGATGCTCCGCGTCTTCCCCGTCCGCACGTGCTCCGCCGGCGTCTTCCGGAACGCCGCCTCCGCCGGACGCCCCTGCCTCCTGGGCTACATCGGCAAGTGCTCCGCCCCCTGCGTGGGCCGGATCGCCCCGGACGAGCACCGGGAACTGGCGGAGGAGTTCAGCGACTTCATGGCCGGCCGCACCGGCACGTACATCCGCCGCCTGGAGAAGCAGATGACGGCGGCGGCCGAGGAGATGGAGTACGAGCGGGCGGCCCGGCTCCGCGACGACATAGAGGCCCTGCGGCGGGCCATGGAGAAGAACGCCGTCGTCCTCGCCGACGCCACCGACGCCGACCTGATCGCGCTCGCGGAGGACGAGCTGGAGGCCGCCGTCCAGATCTTCCACGTCCGCGGCGGACGCGTGCGCGGCCAGCGCGGCTGGGTCACGGACAAGGTCGAGGCCGTGTCGACGGCCGGGCTCGTCGAGCACGCCATCCAGCAGCTGTACGGCGAGGAGAGCGGCGACGCGGTCCCCAAGGAGGTGCTCGTCCCGGCCCTCCCCGAGGACCTGGAGGCCGTCGGGCAGTGGCTCTCCGGACGCCGGGGCTCGGCGGTCTCGCTGCGGATCCCGCAGCGCGGGGACAAGAAGGACCTGATGGAGACGGTCGCGCGCAACGCCCAGCACGCCCTCGTGCTGCACAAGACCAAGCGCGCCAGCGACCTGACCACGCGCTCCCGGGCCCTGGAGGAGATCGCCGAGGCCCTGGAGCTGGACTCGGCGCCGCTGCGGATCGAGTGCTTCGACATCTCGCACCTCCAGGGCGACGACGTCGTGGCGTCCATGGTCGTCTTCGAGGACGGCCTGCCGCGCAAGAGCGAGTACCGCCGCTTCCAGATCAAGGGCTTCGAGGGCCAGGACGACGTCCGCTCGATGCACGAGGTGATCAGCCGCCGCTTCAAGCGCTACCTCGCCGAGAAGGAGCGGACGGGGGAGTGGGGCCCGGAGGGCGTCGACGACACCGAGGCGGCGGAGGCCGCGGCCGCGGGGGTCGACGGCGCGGCGAACGGCTCGGTGAACGGCTTCGTCGACGGGACGGCCCCCGACGGGTCCGCGCCGGCCGGCTCGGTCCCGTACGCCGCCACGGACGGCGGCACGCCCCCCGGCGGCGGCTTCGCCCGTTCCGGCGAGGTCCCCGCCGACGACGGGCGGCCCAAGCGCTTCGCGTACCCCCCGCAGCTCGTCGTGGTCGACGGCGGGCAGCCGCAGGTGGCGGCCGCCCGGCGCGCCCTCGACGAGCTGGGCATCGACGACATCGCCGTCTGCGGCCTCGCCAAGCGCCTGGAGGAGGTCTGGCTGCCCGGCGACGACGACCCCATCGTGCTGCCCCGCTCCAGCGAGGGTCTGTACCTCCTTCAGCGGGTACGTGACACGGCTCACGACTTCGCCATCCGCTATCAGCGCTCCAAGCGGAACAAGCGCATCAGGACGGGGCCCCTGGACGCCGTGCCCGGCCTCGGCGACACGCGCAAACAGGCGCTGATCAAGCATTTCGGCTCGGTGAAGCGGCTCCGGCAGGCGACAATCGAGCAGATCTGCGAGGTCCCCGGCATGGGCCGCAAGACCGCCGAGGCCGTCGCCGTGGCCCTCGCCCAGGCGGCTCCGGCCGCACCGGCCGTGAACACGGCAACAGGAGAGATCATGGAAGACGACGGGGGCAGCACCGCATGACCGCGCACGACCCGCAGGACCAGCACGAGCAGCACCGGCACGCAGAGCGCGCCGAGCGTGAAGAGCACGAACGGCATCAGCGAGAAGACGGAGCAGGACACATGAGTACGGGCACGGAGGCCAACGGCGACACCGCCGCCGACGCGGCCATCCCCGAGCTGGTGATCATCTCCGGCATGTCCGGCGCCGGCCGGTCCACCGCGGCGAAGTGCCTGGAGGACCTCGGCTGGTTCGTCGTGGACAACCTGCCGCCCGCGCTGATCCCCACCATGGTGGAGCTCGGCGCCCGCTCCCAGGGCAACGTCGCCCGGATCGCCGTCGTCGTCGACGTCCGCGGCCGGCAGTTCTTCGACGCCCTGCGGGAGTCCCTGGCCGCCCTCGACGCCCAGCAGGTCACCCGCCGGATCGTCTTCCTGGAGTCCTCCGACGAGGCCCTGGTCAGGCGTTTCGAGTCGGTCCGCAGGCCGCACCCGCTGCAGGGCGACGGCCGGATCACGGACGGCATCGCCGCCGAGCGGGACCTGCTGCGCGAGCTGCGCGGCGACGCCGACCTGGTGATCGACACCTCCAGCCTCAACGTCCACGAGCTGCGCGCCAAGATGGACGCCCAGTTCGCCGGCGACGAGGAGCCGGAGCTGCGGGCCACGGTCATGTCCTTCGGATTCAAGTACGGGCTGCCCGTCGACGCCGACCTCGTCGTCGACATGCGGTTCCTGCCCAACCCGCACTGGGTCCCCGAGCTGCGGCCCTTCACCGGCCTCAACGAGGAGGTGTCGGCGTACGTCTTCAACCAGCCCGGCGCCAAGGAGTTCCTCGACCGCTACACCGAGCTGCTCCAGCTGATCGCCGCGGGCTACCGCCGCGAGGGCAAGCGGTACGTGACCATCGCCGTCGGCTGCACCGGGGGCAAGCACCGCTCCGTCGCCACGTCCGAGAAGCTCGCCGCCCGTCTCGCCGCGGAAGGGGTCGAGACCGTCGTCGTCCACCGGGACATGGGGCGCGAGTGAAGCCGTACCGCCGGCGTACGTCCACCCTTTCGGTGCGTACGCTCCGCAGGCGCGGCGCCCAGCCCAAGGTCGTCGCGCTGGGCGGCGGCATGGGCCTGTCGGCCTCCCTCGCCGCCCTGCGCCGGATCACCGGTGACCTCACCGCCGTGGTCACCGTCGCCGACGACGGCGGTTCCAGCGGCCGGCTCCGGGAGGAGCTGGGCGTGCTCCCGCCCGGGGACCTGCGCAAGGCGCTCGCCGCGCTGTGCGGCGACGACGACTGGGGCCAGACCTGGGCCCGGGTCATCCAGCACCGCTTCGAGTCCAAGGGCGACCTGCACGAGCACGCGGTCGGCAACCTGCTGATCGTGGCCCTCTGGGAGCAGCTCGGCGACCACGTGCAGGCCCTGGACCTGGTGGGCAGGCTGCTCGGCGCGCACGGCCGGGTGCTGCCCATGTCCGCCGTGCCGCTGGAGCTCCAGGCGCTGGTCAAGGGGCACGACCCGGCGCGCCCGGACGACGTGGACACCGTCCGCGGCCAGGCGACGGTGGCGCTCACCCCCGGCGAGGTGCAGTCCGTGCACCTCCTCCCGCACGACCCGCCGGCCGTGCCCGAGGCCGTCGCCGCGGTCCTCGACGCGGACTGGGTGGTCCTGGGCCCCGGCTCCTGGTTCTCCTCGGTGATCCCGCACCTGCTCGTGCCCGAGCTGCTCGACGCCCTGGTCGTGACCAAGGCCCGGCGTGTCCTCTCGCTCAACCTCGCACCGCAGCCCGGAGAAACCGAGGGGTTCTCTCCGCAGCGTCATTTGGAGGTTTTGGGACGACACGCCCCTAAACTCGCCCTGGACGTGGTGCTGGCCGACGAGGCCGCCGTGCCCGACCGCGAGTCCCTGTCCGACGCCGCCAAGCGGCTCGGCGCCGCGGTCGAGCTGGCGCCGGTCGCCCGGGCCGACGGTCTCCCGAAGCACGACCCGGAGCTGTTGGCCGCCGCGTACGACCGTATTTTTCGGATGCATGGAAGGATCGGCCCATGGCGATGACGGCAGCGGTGAAGGACGAGATCTCCCGGCTTCCCGTCACCCGGACCTGCTGCAGGAAGGCAGAGGTCTCGTCGATCCTGCGGTTCGCCGGCGGTCTGCACCTGGTGAGCGGGCGGATCGTGATCGAGGCGGAGCTGGACACGGCCATGGCCGCGCGGCGCCTCAAGCGGGACATCCTGGAGATCTTCGGCCACAGCTCCGAGCTGATCGTGATGGCTCCCGGCGGACTGCGGCGCGGCTCCCGGTACGTCGTCCGGGTGGTGGCGGGCGGCGACCAGCTGGCCCGGCAGACCGGTCTGGTCGACGGCCGCGGCCGGCCGATCCGCGGGCTGCCCCCGCAGGTCGTCTCCGGCGCCACCTGCGACGCCGAGGCCGCCTGGCGCGGCGCCTTCCTCGCCCACGGCTCCCTCACGGAGCCGGGCAGGTCCTCCTCCCTGGAGGTCACCTGCCCGGGCCCGGAGGCCGCCCTGGCCCTGGTGGGTGCCGCCCGCAGGCTCTCGATCGCCGCGAAGGCGCGTGAGGTGCGCGGAGTGGACCGGGTTGTCGTCCGGGACGGTGACGCCATCGGCGCCCTGCTGACCCGGCTCGGCGCGCACGAGTCGGTGCTGGCCTGGGAGGAGCGGCGGATGCGCCGCGAGGTCCGCGCCACCGCCAACCGACTGGCCAACTTCGACGACGCCAACCTGCGCCGCTCGGCTCGTGCGGCGGTCGCCGCCGGCGCCCGCGTCCAGCGGGCCCTGGAGATCCTCGGCGAGGAGGTGCCCGAGCACCTCGCCGCCGCCGGCCGGCTGCGCATGGAGCACAAGCAGGCCTCCCTGGAGGAGCTGGGCGCGCTCGCCGACCCGCCGCTGACCAAGGACGCCGTCGCCGGCCGGATCCGCCGCCTGCTCGCCATGGCCGACAAGCGGGCCCAGGACCTGGGCATCCCGGGAACCGAGTCCAACCTGTCGGAGGAGCTGGACGACAGCCTCGTCGGCTGAGCCCCGTTCGGCCCAACACCCCGCTGCCGGTGCCTTTCTGAGGCACCGGCAGCTTTCGTGGGCGCGCCGGAGGCGTCCTTGACATGATCAAGGACTGTCATGAGCCTGTCGTCTGTTCACCTTCGTGGCAGACAACAGCAAGGGGGGCTCATGAGACGCAGAGCGAGATCGATCCTCGCCGCGGCTTCACTGCTGATCGCGGGTCTGGCGACGGCACCCGTCGCCGGAGCGGCACCACAGGACACCGACGGCGGCGACGCCCTCTCCGTATGGCGTGCGGAGGTCAGCCGGGCACAGGTCCCGCTGCTCCTCGAAGCCGGCACCGACGCGCACGAACTCACCGAGCAGGTGCCCGAGAAGGGCTCCGCCACCCTGGAGCTCCACCTCACCGACCGGCAGGCGGCCGGGCTCCGCGGCAAGGGCGTCGAGCTGGCCGAGCACACGCTCTCCGCCCAGGCCGCCCGGCGCGTCGCCGGCGCCGGGGACGGCGTCTTCCGCCCGTACGGCGGAGCCGGCGGACTGAAGCAGGAGATCCTCGCCACGGCCCGGGCCCACCCCGGCCTGACCAAGGTCGTCTCCATCGGGAAGACCGTCAGGGGCCAGGACATCCTCGCCCTCAAGATCAGCAAGGGCGCCCGCGCGATCCGGGACGGATCCCGGCCCGCCACCCTCTACGCCTCCAACCAGCACGCCCGCGAGTGGATCACCACCGAGATGACCCGGCGGCTGATGCACCACTACCTCGACGGCTACGGCAAGGACGCCCGGCTCACCCGGGTCGTCGACACCACCGAGCTGTGGTTCGTCCTCTCCGCCAACCCGGACGGCTACGACCACACCCACGCCGACCCGGCGAACCGCCAGTGGCGCAAGAACCTCCGCGACAACGACGGCGACGGGAAGATCGGCCCGGACGACGGCGTCGACCTCAACCGCAACTTCGCCTACAAGTGGGGTTACGACAACGAGGGCTCGTCGCCCGACCCGGCCGACGAGACCTTCCGCGGTCCCCGCCCCATGTCCGAGCCGGAGACCCGGGCCCTCGACGCCTTCCAGCGGCGCATCGGCTTCCAGTACGGCATCAACTACCACTCCGCCGCCCAGCTGCTGCTGTACGGCGTGGGCTGGCAGGTCGCCACCGACACCCCGGACGACGTGGCCCTCAAGGCGCTCGCCGGCACCCCGGAGAAGTCCGCCGTGCCCGGCTACCGCCCCCAGGTCTCCTCCGAGCTCTACACCACCAACGGCGAGGCCGACGGACACGCGGCCAACGTCAACGGCATGCAGATGTTCACCCCGGAGATGTCGACCTGTGCCACCGCCTCCCGCGTCGACCCCGCCGACGCCTGGGAACCCGCCGACTGCGCCTCGGTCTTCACCTTCCCCGACGACGAGAAGCTGATCCAGGCGGAGTTCGCCAAGAACGTGCCCTTCGCCGTCGCCGTCGCCGAGAGCGCGGCCCGGCCCGACCGGCCCGTCTCCGTCACCGGTCTCGAAGCCCCCGACTTCACCCCGCAGCCCTTCGCCACCTCCTACGCCCGCGGCGGCGACCAGGAGGTGTCCGTCACCGCCCGCAAGAGCCTGCGCGGCAAGGAGCTCAGGTACCGCGTCAACGGCGGCCGCGTCCACAGCGAGCGGCTGGAGGCGTGGAAGGGCGGCGAGACCTACGGCGGCGAGGACAACCTCTACTTCGACCGGTACCGGGCCGAGGTGGAGGACGCCGAGCCGGGCGACACGGTCGAGGTCTGGTTCACCGCCCGTACCCGCGAGGGCAGGGCGGCCTCCTCCACCCCGTTCACGTACACCGTGGCCGAGCGGCCGCGCGGCGACGTCCTCGTCCTCGCCGAGGAGGGCGGCACGACCGCCGCACGGCACACCGCCGCCTACGTGAAGGCGCTCGCCGACAGCGGCCGCAAGGCCGCAGTCTGGGACGTCGCCACCCAGGGCGTCCCGGACCCGCTCGGCGTCCTCAGCCACTTCCGGACCGTCGTCTGGTACACCGGCGCCGAGCAGCCCTCCGGGCCGGTCATGCTGGCCGTCCGCGACTACCTCAACGAGGGCGGCAAGCTGCTCAACGCCGGCGAGAAGTCCGGCGGCCTCGTCGACATCGGCCGCGCCGACTCCAACGACTTCGCCCAGTACTACCTCGGCGCCTACCACCGGGCCGGCCTGAAGAACCCGCCCGGCTTCGCCGGAGCCGGCGGCTTCGCGGGCGCCTCGGCGACCCTCGGCGCCGCCGCCGGCAACCCGCTGGACAACGCCGGCGCGTACACCGTCACCTCGGACACCCTGCCCCCGCGGCAGTTCCCCGACTTCGGCAGCAGCGCCTCCGCCGGTGACTACCCGGGCGTCCGCACCCCCTTCGAGCCGTACGAGGGCGCGTACTTCGCCGCCGTACGCCACGCCGACGACACCTGGAGCCGCCTCACCCGCACCGTCGACCTCACCGCGGTGCCCGCCGCGGCGAAGCCGAGCCTCTCCTTCCAGGTCAGCTACGACACCGAGCCCGGCTACGACAACCTCGTCGTCGAGGCCCACACCGCCGGCCAGGACGACTGGACCACGCTCCCCGACGCCAACGGCGGCACCTCCACCACCGCCCCCGCCGACTGCGGCGAGGGCTACTACGTCCAGGGCCACCCCTTCCTCGCCCGCTACCTGACGGTCGGCGAGGGCGGCTGCGCCACCACCGGCACCACCGGCTCCTGGAACGCCTTCACCGGCCCCTCCCACGGCTGGCGGCAGGCCTCGATCGACCTCAGCGCCTACGCGGGCCGGACGGTCGAGCTGTCGATCTCGTACATCTCGGACCCCGGCACCGGAGAGATGGGCGCCTTCGTCGACGACACCAAGCTCGTCGTCGGCTCCACGGCGACCGACGCCGAGGGCTTCGAGACCGCGCTCGGCGCCTGGTCCGTACCGGGACCGCCGGCCGGCAGCCCCGGGAACGGCAGCGACTGGACCCGCTCCACCGGGCTTTTCCACTCCCAGGCCGCCGTCACCACGCGTGACACCGTCCTCCTCGGTTTCGGCCTGGAGCACGTCACGCGCGCGGACCAGCGCAGCGCACTGATCCGGAAGGCGCTCCGCGCGGTGCACGGCTGAGCGACCACCCGCCCTTTTGATCACAGTCAGTGATCGGGATGAAAGCCGCACCGTGGCTCGAACCCGCCGGTAGTTACGGGCCACGGTGCATTCCCAGGGGTTTCCAGCCGCACACGATGTCACTCTCAGCCGATGGGAGAGGTAGGGTCGTAAGCGGTCGGGGACATCCCTAAAAGAATCTCGCCGGCGTCGAAACCGGCGTACCTAACGAGGAGATCGGTTCGTGACGATCCGCGTAGGCATCAACGGCTTTGGCCGCATCGGTCGCAACTACTTCCGCGCGCTCCTTGAGCAGGGTGCCGACATCGAGATCGTGGCTGTCAACGACCTGGGTGACACCGCGACCACTGCTCACCTGCTGAAGTACGACACGATCCTGGGACGCCTCAAGGCCGAGGTCACCCACACCGCCGACACCATCACCGTCGACGGCCACACCATCAAGGTGCTCTCCGAGCGCAACCCGGCCGACATCCCCTGGGGCGACCTGGGCGTCGACATCGTCATCGAGTCGACCGGCATCTTCACCAAGAAGGCCGACGCCGAGAAGCACATCGCCGGTGGCGCCAAGAAGGTCCTCATCTCGGCTCCGGCCAAGGACGAGGACATCACCATCGTGATGGGCGTCAACCAGGACAAGTACGACGCGGCCAACCACCACGTCATCTCCAACGCCTCCTGCACCACCAACTGCGTGGCGCCGATGGCCAAGGTCCTCGACGAGAACTTCGGCATCGTCAAGGGCCTGATGACGACGGTCCACGCGTACACCAACGACCAGCGCATCCTGGACTTCCCGCACTCCGACCTGCGTCGCGCCCGCGCCGCCGCGGAGAACATCATCCCCACCACGACCGGTGCCGCCAAGGCCACCGCCCTGGTCCTCCCGCAGCTCAAGGGCAAGCTGGACGGCATCGCCATGCGCGTCCCGGTCCCGACCGGCTCGGCCACCGACCTCGTCGTGACCCTGCAGCGCGAGGTCACCAAGGACGAGGTCAACGCCGCCTTCAAGAAGGCGTCCGAGGACGGCGACCTCAAGGGCATCCTCTACTACACCGAGGACCCGATCGTGTCGTCGGACATCGTCAGCGACCCGGCCTCCTGCACCTTCGACTCCTCCCTGACCATGGTCCAGGAGGGGACCTCGGTGAAGATCCTCGGCTGGTACGACAACGAGTGGGGCTACTCCAACCGTCTCGTCGACCTCACCGTCTTCGTCGGCGGTCAGCTCTAAGCCTCAGGGCAGGCACCCCTTGATGTGAGCGCAGGGCTCGGACAGCGTAACGTCGCGCTGTACGAGCCCTGTCTCGTGTGCTCCACCGCGTTCCAAGGAGTCAGGACAAGATGAAGACGATCGACGAGCTTCTCGCCGAAGGCGTCGCCGGCAAGCGGGTATTCGTCCGCGCCGACCTCAACGTGCCCCTGGACGGCACCACCATCACCGACGACGGCCGGATCCGCGCCGTCCTCCCCACGGTCAAGGCGCTCGCCGACGCAGGTGCCCGTGTCGTGGTCGCCTCGCACCTGGGCCGCCCGAAGGGCGCCCCGGACCCGGCGTTCTCCCTCGCCCCCGCCGCCGCGCGGCTGGGCGAACTGCTCGGCGCCGACGTGGCCTTCGCGACGGACACGGTCGGCGACTCCGCCACCGCCACCGTCGCGGGCCTCGCCGACGGCCGGGTCGCCGTGCTGGAGAACCTCCGCTTCAACGCCGGCGAGACCTCCAAGGACGACGCCGAGCGCGGCGCGTTCGCGGACCGGCTGGCCACGCTCGCCGACCTGTACGTCGGCGACGGCTTCGGCGCCGTGCACCGCAAGCACGCCTCGGTCTTCGACCTCCCGGCCCGCCTGCCGCACGCCGCCGGCTACCTCATCGCCACCGAGGTCGGCGTCCTGAAGAAGCTGACCTCCGACGTCAAGCGCCCGTACGTCGTCGTCCTGGGCGGCGCCAAGGTCTCCGACAAGCTGGCCGTCATCGACGAGCTGCTCGGCAAGGCCGACCGCCTGCTGATCGGCGGCGGCATGGCGTACACCTTCCTCTACGCCAAGGGCTACGAGGTCGGCATCTCCCTGCTCCAGAAGGACCAGGTGGACGTCGTCAAGGAGTACATGAAGCGCGCCGAGGCGAACGGCGTCGAGCTGGTCCTCCCCGTCGACATCCTGGCCGCCGGCGAGTTCCCGGACCTGAAGACGAAGGCCCCGGCGGACTTCGTCACCGTCGACGCGGACAAGATCCCGGCCGACAAGGAGGGCCTCGACATCGGCCCGAAGACGCGCGAGCTGTACGCGTCGAAGATCGCCGACGCCGAGACCGTCTTCTGGAACGGCCCGGTGGGCGTCTTCGAGCACCCCGACTACGCCGGCGGTACCGCCGCCGTCGCGAAGGCCCTGGTCGACAGCAGCGCGTACACCGTCGTGGGCGGTGGCGACAGCGCCGCCGCCGTCCGGACCCTGGGCTTCGACGAGAACGCCTTCGGCCACATTTCCACCGGTGGTGGCGCCAGCCTCGAATACCTCGAGGGCAAGACGCTCCCCGGCCTCGCCGCTCTGGAGGACTGAGAAAAAGTGAGTTCGCGTACCCCGCTGATGGCGGGCAACTGGAAGATGAACCTCAACCACCTCGAGGCCATCGCGCACGTCCAGAAGCTCGCCTTCGCCCTCACCGACAAGGACTACGACGCCGTCGAGGTCGCGGTGCTGGTGCCCTTCACCGACCTGCGGTCCGTGCAGACCCTGATCGACGGCGACAAGCTCAAGATCAAGTACGGCGCCCAGGACCTGTCGGCGCACGAGTCCGGTGCCTACACCGGCGAGATCTCCGGCGCGATGCTGTCCAAGCTGAAGTGCGCCTACGTCGCCGTGGGGCACTCCGAGCGCCGCCAGTACCACGCCGAGTCGGACGAGGTCTGCAACGCCAAGGTGAAGGCCGCCTACCAGCACGGCCTGACCCCGATCCTCTGCGTCGGCGAGGGCCTGGACGTCCGCAAGGCCGGCGAGCAGGTCCCGTACACCCTGAAGCAGCTCGACGGCGGTCTGCAGGACGTCTCGGCCGAGCAGGCCGAGTCCATCGTGATCGCCTACGAGCCGGTGTGGGCCATCGGCACCGGCGAGGTGGCCACCCCGGAGGACGCCCAGGAGGTCTGCGGCGCGATCCGCGGCCGTCTCGCGGAGCTGTACTCGCAGGAGCTGGCCGACAAGGTCCGCATCCAGTACGGCGGCTCGGTCAAGGCCGGGAACGTCGCCGCGATCATGGCGCAGCCGGACGTGGACGGCGCCCTCGTGGGCGGCGCCGCACTGGACGCCGAGGAGTTCGTGAGGATCGTCCGCTTCCGCGACCAGTGAGTATGCGGTAGCGGCGATCCGTCGTACCCTTGCGGGGGCCGACCAGGCTGTGTGAGCCTGTCGGCCCCCGTCGTTCGTACTTTTCCCGAATTGCCAGGAAGTAGGGTCCAGCCGTGGTTATGGGGTTCTCGATCGCCCTGATCGTCTTCAGCGGGCTGCTGATGCTGCTCGTGCTGATGCACAAGGGAAAGGGCGGCGGCCTCTCCGACATGTTCGGTGGAGGTATGCAGTCCTCCGTCGGCGGATCCTCCGTCGCCGAGCGCAACCTGGACCGGATCACCGTGGTGGTCGGTCTGCTCTGGTTCGCGTGCATTATCGTACTTGCACTTCTGATGAAGGTGAACGGCTGAGCGTCCGTTCCGGCGTGGCGGAGTTCTGTGTAACTCCAATCACTGGACGCGCGTTGGGCCTTACGTAGACTGGGGCATCTTCGAGCACCATCACGCAGGGAGTTACGACCGTGGCAAGTGGCAACGCGATCCGGGGAAGCCGGGTCGGAGCGGGGCCGATGGGGGAGGCCGAGCGCGGCGAGTCGGCGCCGCGCCTCCGCATCTCCTTCTGGTGCTCGAACGGGCACGAGACGCAGCCGAGCTTCGCCAGTGACGCGCAGGTTCCGGAGACGTGGGACTGCCCGCGCTGCGGTTTCCCGGCCGGTCAGGACCGGGACAACCCGCCGGACCCGCCGCGCACCGAGCCGTACAAGACGCATCTCGCGTACGTGCGCGAGCGGCGCAGCGACGCCGACGGCGAGGCGATCCTCGCCGAGGCGCTCGCCAAACTGCGCGGCGAGATCTGATCCCGGCGTGAAGGTGTGACGAACGGGCCCTGCCCGCGAACCGAGTTCGCGGGCAGGGCCCGTTTCGCATGTCCGCACGCCCGCGCGCGGGCCGCCGTCAACGGTGCTTGTCCGCGATGTGCGCGGTGAGCGCCATCGACGCCGTCGACCGCTGGTAGGTCAGCTGCGCCACGCGCGCGTAGAGGCAGTCCAGGATCAGCAGCACCGAATGCCGCGTCCCGAAACCGCCGCGCCGGAAGCCGGTCTCCGCCGAGGTCGAGGTCAGATGGATCCCGGCGGCCCGGGCGACGGGGGAGCGCGGATCGCCGGTCACCGCCAGGGTGGTGGCGCCGCGCTCCGCCGCCAGCCGCAGCGGGGCGAGCACCTCGCGGGTGGCGCCGGAGTGCGAGAGCGCCACGACCGCGTCGGCGGGCGTCAGCAGGGCGGCCGAGGTCTCCGCCGCGTGCACCTCGGTCCAGCCCCGGGCGTCGCAGCCGATGCCGAAGAGCCGCGCCTGGGTCTCCTGGGCCACGACCCCGGAGGCACCGACGCCGTACACGTCGATACGGCGTGCCGTCGCCAGGGCCCGGGCCGCGCGGTCGAGGGTGTCGAGGTCCAGCCGCTCGGCGGTCCGGCGCAGCGCCTGCTGATCGGCCCGGGCGACGGCCGCGACGACCTGGTCGAGCGGGTCGTCGGGGCCGATGTCGGGGCCGAGCGGGCGCGTCTGCCCGCCGCGGTCCTCCTCGCCCTGCTCCTGGGCGAGGGCCAGCAGCAGCCGCTGGTACGAGTCGAGGCCGAGGGCCCGGCAGAACCGGGTCACCGTGGCCTGGGACGTACCGGTGCGGCGGCCCAGCTCGGCGGCGGAGACGCCCGCGACCCGCGCCGGATCGTCGAGCACCCAGGCGCCGACCTTGCGCAGTGAACCGGACATCCGGGGAAGTTCGGAACGGATCAGCGCGGTGATCACGGGGGCCTCACTCCTGCCCGGGCGGGTCGGGGGTCTTGTCGAGGCGTGAATCTATCAACCACCATGCGGGCTGATGAACGAATCCGGGATTCAGACGGGGGCCGGCGGCCCTGCGGCCGACGGGCCGGGCCGGCCGGTGGTCGTCGGCGTCGACGCCGGCGGTACGCGGACGCGGGCGCGGCTCGCCGACGCGGCGACCGGGGAGAGCCTCGGGGAGGGGGCGGGCGGCCCGGGCAACGCGCTGAGCGTTCCGCGCGCGGCCCTGGTCGGAAACCTGGCGGCGGCCCTGGGCACCGCCGTGCCGGAGGGGCGGCGCGGCGCGGTCCTCGCCGTCGTGGCCGGCTTCGCGGGCGGCGGACCGGGCGGCGGCCACGACAACGCCCGCTCGGCGCTGGCCGAGGCGCTGGCCGCGACCGGGATCGTCCCGGGACGCGTCGAGGTCTTCGGGGACGCGGACATCGCCTTCGCCTCGGGGCCCGGCACGCCGGCGGACGGACTCGTCCTGATCGCCGGGACGGGCGCCGCCGCCGCGCGGGTGGAGCGCCGCCGGGCGGTCCTGACCGTGGACGGCGACGGCTGGCTGCTCGGTGACGGGGGCAGCGGCTTCTGGCTGGGGCGCGAGGCGCTGCGGGCCGTACTGCGCTCCCTCGACGGCCGCGGCCCTGCCACCGCCCTCGCCGGGCCGGTGGGGGAGCTGTGCGGCGGGCTGAGCAAGGAGGACATCGTCGGGTACGGGTACGCCGGGCACCCGGTCCGCCTCGCCGCGCTGAGCCCCCTGGTGGCCGATGCCGAGCGGGCCGGGGACGCGGTGGCCGGGGAGCTGCTCGACCGGGCGGCGGAGGAACTGGCGGCCACCGTCTGCGCGTTGGCGCCCCGCCCGGGCGAGCCGCTGGTGGTGACGGGTGGTCTGCTCGGCCCCGGCGGCCCGCTGCTGCCCCGGCTCACCGCCCATGTGGCCCGGTCGGGCCTGACCCCCCGCCCTGCTCCGGACGGCCTCACGGGCGCGGTGTCCCTGGCCCGGCTTCCGTACCGGTAGCGGCCGTCACGGCCCCGGCCGCCGGGCCGGGCCTGAACCCCGCGCCCCACCCGCGGCCGTCGGGCGGGCGCTCTTGACGGGCTCGGCCGC
The DNA here is from genome assembly GCF_055587165.1 of Streptomyces sp. NPDC048353. Lineage (NCBI taxonomy): Bacteria > Bacillati > Actinomycetota > Actinomycetes > Kitasatosporales > Streptomycetaceae > Streptomyces > Streptomyces sp. NPDC048353. Next base: position 1,166,902 of record NZ_JBVJGU010000001.1, read on the forward strand.
CGCTGGTTCATTGATTCGGATCGCTCTCCAGAAATAGGTTCAACGAACCAGCGGAGGTCCGCTCATGCCGCAACCGCCCCTCGGTGCCGCCCTCTTCGCCGAGTACGCCCGGGACGCCGTCGAGCGTGCCGTCACCGCCAACGAGAAGACCGTCCCCGCCGCCGCCCGGCTCCTCGCCGACTGCGTCGCCGCCGACGGAGTGGTCCACGCCTTCGGCACCGGGCACTCCCAGGCCGCCGCCCTGGAGATCGCCGGCCGCGCCGGGGGCCTCGTGCCCACCAGCCGTCTCTCCCTCGCCGACCTCGTCCTGCGCGGCGGAGAGGACCCGGCGGTGCTCGCCGACCCGCTTCTGGAACGCTCCCCGGGCCTCGCCGAACGCCTCTACGCCCTGGCCACGCCCCGCCCCCAGGACCTCTTCGTCATCATCTCGAACTCCGGTGTGAACAACGCGGTCGTCGACCTGGCGCTGAAGGTCACCGCCGCCGGTCACCGGCTGGTCGCCCTCACCTCCCTGGAACACACCCACGCCGTTCCCGCCCTGCACGCCGGCGGCCACCGGCTCGCCGACCTCGCCGACGTCGTCCTCGACAATCGCGCCCCCACCGGCGACGCGGTGCTACCGCTGCCCGACGGCGGCGGGCTCTGCGGCATCTCCACCCTCACCTCCTCCCTCCTCGTGCAGATGGTGGTCGCCGAGGCGGTCGCCCTGCTGCTCGCCGAGGGCCACCGGCCGCCGGTCTACGTCTCGGCCAACCTGCCGGGCGGCCATGAGCGCAACGCGGCCCTGGAGGCCCACTACGCGGGCCGCCTCCACCGCGGCGGCCACTGACGCGCCGCTGCCCCCCCCAGCTCCCCGCACTCCGGCGGCCGCTGACGCCCCGGCACCCGACGCCATCGCCCGTTCACGGCGCCGTCGCGTCGTCGGCACCGGCGATCAATTAGGTTGGGAAGGCAGCGGGGCAACAGGCAGTGAGAGAAGAAGTGGGCGATGTCCGAGATGAAGACCGAAGGCCGCGTGCGGCTCAACCAGACGCCGGAGTGGGCCGCCCTCGGCAAGCACCGTGAGCAGTGGGGCGAGACCCATCTGCGCGACCTGTTCGCGGACCACCCCGACCGGGGCACCGGCTACACCCTGCGGGTCGGCGACCTGTACCTGGACTACTCCAAGCACCTGGTGACCGACGAGACGCTGGCGCTGCTGCGCGAGCTGGCCGCCGCGACCGGCGTCGCCGAGCTGCGCGACGCCATGTTCCGCGGCGAGAAGATCAACACCACCGAGGACCGGGCGGTGCTGCACACCGCGCTGCGCGCCCCGCGCGACGCGGTCGTCGAGGTCGACGGAGAGAACGTCGTCCCCGCGGTGCACGCCGTCCTGGACAGGATGGGCGCCTTCGCCGACAAGGTCCGCGCGGGGGAGTGGACCGGCCACACCGGCAAGCCGATCAAGAACATCGTGAACATCGGCATCGGCGGCTCCGACCTCGGCCCCGCCATGGCCTACGAGGTCCTGCGCGCCTACACCCGGCGGGACCTGACGGTCCGTTTCGTCTCCAACGTCGACGGCGCCGACCTCCACGAGGCCGTCCGCGACCTCGACCCGGCCGAGACGCTCTTCATCGTCGCCTCGAAGACCTTCACCACCATCGAGACGATCACCAACGCCACCTCCGCCCGGACCTGGCTCCTCACCGGACTCGGGGCCGGCCAGGAGGCCGTCGCCCGCCACTTCGTGGCGCTGTCGACCAACGCCGAGAAGGTCGAGGAGTTCGGCATCGACACGGCGAACATGTTCGAGTTCTGGGACTGGGTCGGCGGCCGCTACTCCTACGACTCGGCCATCGGCCTCTCGCTGATGATCGCCATCGGCCCGGACCGCTTCCGCGAGATGCTCGACGGCTTCCACCTCGTCGACGAGCACTTCCGTACGGCCCCCGCCGAGGAGAACGCGCCGCTGCTCCTCGGGCTGCTCGGCGTCTGGTACGGCGCCTTCTTCGACGCCCAGTCGCACGCCGTCCTGCCGTACTCGCACTACCTCTCGAAGTTCACCGCCTACCTCCAGCAGCTCGACATGGAGTCCAACGGCAAGTCCGTCGACCGTGACGGCGTCCCCGTCGACTGGCAGACCGGGCCCGTCGTCTGGGGCACCCCCGGCACCAACGGGCAGCACGCCTACTACCAGTTGATCCACCAGGGCACCAAGGTCATCCCGGCGGACTTCATCGGCTTCGCCGAGCCCGTCGCCGACCTGCCGCCGGGTCTGGTCCCGCAGCACGACCTGCTGATGGCCAACTTCTTCGCCCAGACCCAGGCGCTGGCCTTCGGCAAGACCCCGGAGGAGGTCCGGGCCGAGGGCGTGGCCGAGGAGCTGGTCCCGCACAAGACCTTCCGGGGCAACCACCCCACGACCACCATCCTGGCCAAGGAGCTCACGCCCTCCGTCCTCGGCCAGCTCATCGCCCTCTACGAACACAAGGTGTTCGTCCAGGGCGCCGTCTGGAACATCGACTCCTTCGACCAGTGGGGCGTCGAGCTCGGCAAGGTCCTCGCCAAGAAGATCGAGCCGGTCCTGACCCGGGGCGAGGGCGGCGACCGGCTCGACGGCTCGACCGCCGCACTCGTCGACACCTACCGCACCCTGCGCGGACGCGGCTGATCCGATGACCAGGGGGGAGAACGCGGTGGGGACCGAGGTGCGGCTGCGACCGCCGGACAACACGCTGAACGAACGGGCCGTCACCTGGTGGCGGACCCAGTGGCTGGTGACGACCGCCGTCCCGGTGCTCGTCCTCGGCGTCCTCGGCGTCTTCCTCGCCCCCGCGCGGTTCGCGCTGCTGCTCGCCGCCGCGGCCACGGCCGCGGCGGGCCTGGCCTGCACCGCGTTCTTCCCCGCCTGGTGGTTCCGGGTGCACCGCTGGGAGGTGACGGAGGACGCCGTCTACGTCCGTACGGGAGCCATCTGGCAGGAGTGGCGGATCGCCCCGATGTCCCGGATCCAGACCGTCGACACCATACGGGGACCGCTGGAACAGGCCTTCAGGCTCGCCACGGTGACCGTGACGACCGCGTCCTCCAAGGGCGCGGTCCGGATCCAGGGCCTGGACCACGAACTCGCCGCCGACCTCGCCCGGCGGCTGACCCGCATCACCCAGGCCACGCCCGGGGACGCGACATGACACCGGCCGAGGAGTGGCGGCGCCTGGACCGCCGTACGGTCCTGGTCACCGCCGCCGTCCTCGCGGGCGTCGCCGGCGGGGCCGGGCTGCCCGTCGCGCTCGGCCTCGCCGGCTCCCTGCCGCTGTGGCAGGCCGTCGCCTGGGTCCTCGCCGGAGCCCTTCTGCTCGTCGGCGCGGGCTCCGCCGTCGACTACGTCCGCTGGCGCCGCACCCGCTACCGCATCGGGGCGGAGCCGAGCCAGACGGGGGCGCCCCCGGCCGAAGGCTGGGGGAGGGTCGAACTCCACACCGGGCTCCTGCTGGTCAAACGCCGCTCGCTGGCCCGCGAACGCATCCGCAGCGTCGACCTCACCGCCCATCCGCTGCAGCGCGTGCTCGGCCTCGTCAAGGTCCGCATCGGCACCGGCGAGAACAGCGGCGGAGGCGAGTCCACCCTCGAACTCGACCCGGTCAGCAGGGCGGAGGGGGAGCGGCTGCGCCGCGAACTCCTCGACCGGCAGGTCCCCGACGCGCAGGACGCCCGGCACGACGGCGCGCTCGCCGCCCTCGACCCGAGCTGGATCCGCTACGCCCCCGTCTCCTTCGTCGCCCCGCTCCTCGGCGGAGCCGCGGCCGGAGCCGTGATGCAGGTCAGCCAGTGGTTCGGCGCCCAGGGCGCGGTCATCGACTGGGTGGGCGACCGCTTCCGGGACACACCGGTCGTCTGGATGATCGTCGTCCTGGTGCTGCTGGCCACCCTCGCCGGAATCGTCGGCGCGCTCGGTCTCTGGGTCGAGATGTGGTGGAACTACCGACTGGAGCGCGAGCCCGGCGGCACCCTGCGGGTGCGCCGCGGACTGCTCACCGCCCGCTCGGTCTCGATCGAGGAACGGCGGCTGCGCGGCGTGGAACTCGTCGAGCCGCTGGGCGTACGGCTCTGCCGCGCCGCCCGCGTCGACGCCGTCGCCACCGGCCTCACCCACGACGACGAGGACAAGCACGGCGACCACAAGACCCTGCTGCCCCCGGCCCCCCGGGCCGTCGCGGACCGGGTCGCCGCCCAGGTCCTGCGCGAACCCGCGGCGCCCACCGGCGCCCCGCTCGTCGCCCACCCCCGCGCCGCCCGCGGCCGGCGGCTGCGCTGGGCCCTGTGGGCCGCTCTCGCCCCGGTCGTGGTCCTCGCGGTCCTGGGCGCCCTCCTGACCCCCGTCCTGTTCCACGTCGCGGCGGCCTGCGCGGTCGTCCTGGTCCCGACCGGTGTCCTCTTCGCCCTCGACGCCTACCGCGGCCTCGGGCACGGGGTCACGGACGGCTATCTCGTCATCCGGTCCGGCACCGTCCGGCGCGCCACGGTCGCGCTCCAGCGCGGCGGGGTCATCGGCTGGACCGTCAAGCAGTCCGTCTTCCAGCGCCGCGCGGGGGTCCTGACGCTGACCGCGACCACGGCGGCCGGCGCGGGGGCGTACGACATCCTCGACGCCGACGAGAGCGAGGGCCTCGCCTTCGCGGCGGCGGCGGTGCCCGGACTCCTCGCGCCCTTCCTGGAACCCGTACCGACGCCGAAGGCCCGGCCCACCCACGGGTGAACCGGGCCTTCACGCCCGTCCGACAAGCCGTCCGTCAGGCCGACGCCGACGGGTACAGATCACGCGGCAGCTCCGAGGCCGCCGCGGCGTCGAGCAGCCAGAGCGTCCGCGACCGGCCGTACGCCCCGGCCGCCGGCGCCTGGATCTCGCCGGCGCCCGACAGCGCCATCGCCGCCGCCTTCGCCTTGTCCTCGCCCGCCGCCAGCAGCCAGACCTCGCGCGCCGCCCGGATCGCCGGAAGGGTCAGCGAGACCCGGGTCGGCGGCGGCTTCGGCGCGCCGTGCACCCCGACCACCGTCCGCTCGGTCTCGCGGACCGCCGGAAGCTCCGGGAAGAGCGAGGCCACATGGGTGTCCGGCCCGACGCCCAGCATCAGCACGTCGAACGACGGCACCGCGGCATGGTCCTCGGGACCGGCCGCGGCGGCCAGTTCGGTGGCGTAGGCGGCGGCCGCCGCCTCCACGTCGTCACCGTACGGACCGTCCGAGGCCGGCATGGCGTGCACCCGCGCCGGGTCCAGCGGCACGCTGTCGAGCAGCGCCGCACGGGCCTGGGTGACGTTCCGCTCCGGGTCGCCCTCGGGCAGGAACCGCTCGTCGCCCCACCACAGGTCGAGCCGCGACCAGTCGACCGCGTCCCGGGCCGGAGCCGCGCCGAGCGCCGCGAGGAGCCCGTTGCCGTTGCGGCCCCCGGTGAGGACCACGGACGCCGAGCCGCGCGCGGCCTGGGCGTCCACGATCCGCGTGATCAGCCGGGCCGCGGCCGCCTGGGCCATCAGCTCCTTGTCGCGGTGGACGACGAGCTGCGGAACCCTCACTTGGACGCCGCCTTCCTCGCCGCGGGCTTCTTCGCCGACGAGGGAGCGGGGTCGGTGGCCGCCGCCGCTTCGGCCGGCTCGGGAGCCGTCGGGGCGACGTTCTCCTCCAGCCGGTGGACGCCGTACCGCAGCGCCGAGGCGTAGGTGTCGTCCGGGTCGAGCCGCCGCAGCTCCTCCGCGATCAGCTCCGCCGTCTCACGGCGCTTCAGCGCCACGGCACGGTCCGGCTGCCCCTCGATGGAGAGCGTCGCCAGCGAGCCGTCCGGCCGGTCGAGGACGATCGGCCCGCAGGTGGACTCCATCCGGACGGAGGTGAGCCCGGGACCGGACGACTTGGCCCGCCGTACCGGCACCTTCAGCCGGTCCGCCAGCCACATGGCGAGCAGTTCGACGCTCGGGTTGAACTCCTCGCCCTCCACCTCGGCCGAGGTGACCTCGCACACGACCTGGTCGAGCGCGGCGGCCAGCATCGAACGCCAGGGGGTGATCCGGGTCCATGACAGGTCCGTGTCCCCGGGGGTGTACCGCTCCGCGCGTCCGGTCAGCTCGCGGATCGGCTGCTCGCACGCGTAGGTGTCCGTCACCCGCCGCTGGGCGAGCGCGCCCAGCGGGTCGTTCGCCGGGTCGGCCGGGGCGTTGACCGGCCACCAGACGACCACGGGGGCGTCGGGCAGCAGTAGCGGAAGGACCACCGACTGGGCGTGGTCGACGACCTCGCCGTACAGCCGCAGGACGACCGTCTCGCCGGTGCTGGCGTCGGCGCCGAGGCGGACCTCGGCGTCGAGCCGCGCCTTCGCCCGGTCACGCGGCGAACGCGAGACCCGCTTGATGACCACCAGCGTCCGCGAGGGGTGCTCGCGGGACGCGTCGTTGGCGGCCTTCAGGGCGTCGTAGGCGTTCTCCTCGTCGGTGACGATGACGAGGGTGAGCACCATGCCGACGGCCGGCGTGCCGATGGCCCGCCGTCCGAGCACCAGCGCCTTGTTGATCTTGCTGGACGTGGTGTCCGTCAGGTCCGTCTTCATGGCCTGCGCCAGCTCCGTCCGTCTCGTGCGAGCATGTCGTCCGCCTCGACCGGACCCCAGGTCCCGGACTGGTACTGCGCGGGCTTGCCGTGCTTGTCCCAGTACTGCTCGATCGGGTCGAGGATCTTCCAGGACAGCTCGACCTCCTCGACCCGCGGGAAGAGGTTCGAGTCGCCGAGCAGCACGTCAAGCAGGAGCCGCTCGTACGCCTCGGGGCTGGACTCCGTGAAGGACTCGCCGTAGGCGAAGTCCATCGACACGTCCCGGACCTCCATCGAGGTGCCGGGCACCTTGGAGCCGAAGCGCATCGTCACGCCCTCGTCCGGCTGCACCCGGATGACCAGGGCGTTCTGGCCCAGCTCCTCCGTCGCGGTGGAGTCGAAGGGGGAGTGCGGGGCGCGCTGGAAGACGACCGCGATCTCGGTGACGCGGCGGCCGAGCCGCTTGCCGGTACGGAGGTAGAAGGGGACGCCCGCCCAGCGGCGGTTGTCGATCTCCAGCTTGACCGCGGCGAAGGTGTCGGTCTTCGACTTGGGGTCGATCCCGTCCTCCTGCAGATAGCCGACGGCCTTGGCGCCGCCCTGCCATCCGGCGGCGTACTGGCCGCGCACGGTCGAGGCGCCCAGGTCCTTGGGCAGCTTGACCGCGCCGAGCACCTTGGTCTTCTCGGCCGCGAGCGCGTCCGCGTCGAAGGAGGCGGGCTCCTCCATCGCGGTCAGCGCGAGCAGCTGGAGGAGGTGATTCTGGATGACGTCCCGGGCGGCGCCGATGCCGTCGTAGTAGCCGGCCCGGCCGCCGATGCCGATGTCCTCGGCCATGGTGATCTGCACGTGGTCGACGTACGACCGGTTCCAGATCGGCTCGAAGAGGGTGTTGGCGAAGCGGAGCGCCAGGATGTTCTGGACGGTCTCCTTGCCGAGGTAGTGGTCGATCCGGAAGACCTCGTTGGGCGGGAAGACCTCGTGGACGACCTCGTTCAGCTCCTTGGCGGAGGCGAGGTCGTGGCCGAAGGGCTTCTCGATGACCGCGCGGCGCCAGGAGCCGTTCTTCTGGTCGGCCAGGCCGTGCTTCTTCAGCTGCTGGACGACCTTGGGGAAGAACTTCGGCGGCACGGAGAGGTAGAAGGCGAAGTTGCCGCCGGTGCCCTGCGCCTTGTCCAGCTCCTCGATGGTGGACTTCAGCTGCTCGAAGGCGTCGTCGTCGTCGAAGTCTCCCTGGACGAAGCGCATCCCCTGGATCAGCTGTTGCCACACCTCCTCGCGGAACGGGGTGCGGGCGTGCTGCTCGACGGCGTCGTGGACCTCCTGTGCGAAGTCCTCGTCCTGCCACTCGCGGCGGGCGAAGCCGATGAGCGCGAAGCCCGGCGGCAGCAGGCCGCGGTTGGCCAGGTCATAGACGGCGGGCATCAGCTTTTTCCGGGACAAATCGCCCGTGACGCCGAAGATCACCAGACCCGACGGCCCCGCGATGCGCGGGAGCCGTCGGTCTGCGGCGTCACGGAGCGGGTTGGCTCCGTGGACAGCGCTCAAGGTGGTTACGCCTCCGAAGGTGCGAGGCGCTGGAGCTCCGCCTCGGTCGACTTGAGCAGGTCGTTCCAGGCCGCCTCGAACTTCTCGACGCCCTCGTCCTCCAGCAGCTGCACGACGTCGTCGTACGAGATGCCGAGCTTCGCGACGGCGTCCAGCTCGGCGCGCGCCTGCTGGTAGGTGCCCCGCACGGTGTCACCGGAGACCTCGCCGTGGTCGGCGGTCGCCTCCAGGGTGGCCTCGGGCATGGTGTTGACGGTGCCGGGGGCGACCAGGTCCACCACGTACAGGGTGTCCTTGTACGCCGGGTCCTTCACGCCGGTCGACGCCCACAGCGGACGCTGCTTGTTGCCCTGCGCCTTGTCCAGCGCCGCCCAGCGCTCAGATGAGAAGACCTCTTCGTACGCCTCGTACGCGAGACGGGCGTTCGCGAGGGCCGCCTTGCCCTTCAGGGCCTTGGCCTCGTCCGTGCCGACCGAGTCCAGGCGCTTGTCGATCTCCGTGTCCACGCGGGACACGAAGAAGGACGCCACCGAGTGGATCTTGGACAGGTCCAGGCCGCGCTCCTTGGCCTTCTCGAGACCGGCCAGGTAGGCGTCCATGACCTTGCGGTAGCGCTCCAGCGAGAAGATCAGCGTCACGTTGACGCTGATGCCGAGGCCGATGACCTCGGTGATCGCCGGCAGACCCGCCTCGGTGGCCGGGATCTTGATGAGCGTGTTGGGCCGGTCGACCAGCCAGGCCAGCTGCTTGGCCTCGGCGACGGTGGCCGTCGTGTTGTGGGCCAGCCGCGGGTCCACCTCGATGGAGACCCGGCCGTCCTGGCCGCCGGTCGCGTCGAAGACCGGACGCAGGATGTCGGCGGCGTCACGCACGTCCGCCGTCGTGATCATGCGGATGGCCTCTTCGACGGTGACCCGGCGCGCGGCGAGGTCGGTCAGCTGCTGGTCGTAGCCGTGACCCTCCGAGATGGCCTTCTGGAAGATCGACGGGTTGGTGGTGACACCGACCACGTGCTGCTGGTCGATCAGCTCGGCCAGGTTGCCGGACGTGATCCGCTGACGCGAGAGGTCGTCCAGCCAGATCGCGACGCCTTCGTCGGAGAGGCGCTTGAGAGCGTCTGTCATGAGAGTTGCATCTCCATTAGTCGTACGTATGGGCGTCAGCGCGAGGCGGCGGCGAGAGATTCCCGCGCCGCGGCGGCGACGGCCTCGGGGGTGAACCCGAACTCGCGGAAGAGGACCTTGGCGTCCGCCGACGCACCGAAGTGCTCCAGCGAGACGATCCGGCCTGCGTCACCGACGTACTTGTGCCAGGTGAGACCGATGCCGGCCTCGACGGCCACCCGGGCCCTGACCGACGGCGGCAGAACGGCGTCCTTGTACCCCTGGTCCTGCTCCTCGAACCACTCCACCGAGGGCATCGAGACCACCCGGGTCGGCACGCCCTCGGCCTGGAGCTGCTCGCGGGCCTCGACGGCCAGGTGCACCTCGGAGCCGGTGGCGATCAGCACGACCTGCGGCTCTGTGTTCTGCCCGGAGGGCCCTTCGGCCTCGAAGAGCACGTACCCGCCCTTGGCGGTGTCCTCGTTCGGCGCGTACGTCGGCACGCCCTGGCGGGTCAGCGCCAGACCGTGCGGGGCGCCCTTGCCGAACTCGCGGGTGTGCCGCTTGACGATCTCCCGCCAGGCGATCGCGGTCTCGTTGGCGTCCGCCGGGCGCACGACGTTCAGACCCGGGATGGCGCGCAGCGAGGCCAGGTGCTCCACCGGCTGGTGCGTCGGGCCGTCCTCGCCCAGACCGATCGAGTCGTGCGTCCACACGTACGTCACCGGCAGGTGCATCAGCGCGGACAGGCGCACGGCGTTGCGCATGTAGTCGGAGAACACCAGGAAGGTGCCGCCGTAGATCCGCGTGTTGCCGTGCAGCGCGATGCCGTTCATCTCCGCGGCCATGGAGTGCTCGCGGATGCCGAAGTGGATCGTGCGGCCGTACGGGTCGGCCTCCGGCAGCGGGTTGCCCTCGGGCAGGAACGAGGAGGTCTTGTCGATCGTGGTGTTGTTCGAACCCGCGAGGTCGGCCGAGCCGCCCCACAGCTCCGGGATCACCGCGCCGAGCGCCTGCAGGACCTTGCCGGAGGCGGCACGGGTGGCCACGCCCTTGCCGGCCTCGAACACCGGGAGCTTCGACTCCCAGCCCTCGGGCAGCTCGTTGGCCTGCATCCGGTCGAACAGGGCGGCCCGCTCGGGGTTGGCCGTACGCCACTCGGCGAGCGACTTCTCCCAGGCGCCCCGGGCCTCGCGGCCGCGGTCGCCGAGCGCGCGGGTGTGGCCGATGACCGCGTCGGAGACCTCGAAGCTCTGCTCCGGGTCGAAGCCGAGGACGCGCTTGGTGGCCGCGACCTCCTCGTCGCCCAGCGCCGAGCCGTGCGCGGCCTCGGTGTTCTGCGCGTTCGGGGCCGGCCAGGCGATGATCGAGCGCATCGCGATGAACGACGGGCGCTCGGTCTCGGCCTCGGCGGCCTTGATGGCGGCGTAGAGGCCGGCCGGGTCCAGGTCGCCGTCGGCCTTCGGCTCGACGCGCTGGACGTGCCAGCCGTAGGCCTCGTACCGCTTCATCGTGTCCTCGGACACGGCCGTCTCGGTGTCGCCCTCGATCGAGATGTGGTTGTCGTCCCACAGCAGGATCAGATTGCCGAGCTTCTGGTGACCGGCCATCGAGGACGCCTCGGCGGAGATGCCCTCCTGGAGGCAGCCGTCGCCGGCGACGACGTACACGTGGTGGTCGAAGGGGGAGGTGCCGGGGGCCGCCTCCGGGTCGAACAGGCCGCGCTCGTAGCGGGCGGCCATCGCCATGCCCACGGCGTTGGCGACACCCTGGCCCAGCGGGCCGGTCGTCGTCTCCACGCCCCGGGTGTGGCCGTACTCCGGGTGGCCCGGAGTCTTCGAGCCCCAGGTGCGGAACGCCTTCAGGTCGTCCAGCTCGAGACCGAAACCGCCCAGGTACAGCTGGGTGTAGAGGGTCAGGGACGAGTGCCCGGCGGACAGCACGAACCGGTCGCGGCCCACCCACTCCGGGTCCGCCGGATCGTGGCGCATCACCCGCTGGAAGAGCGTGTACGCGGCGGGGGCCAGGCTCATGGCCGTACCAGGATGGCCGTTGCCGACCTTCTGTACGGCGTCCGCGGCCAGGATGCGGGCGGTGTCCACGGCCCGCTGGTCCAATTCGGTCCACTCGAGGTCTGTGGTGGTCGGCTTAGTGCTCACCCTGAGTCAGGGCTCCTCTCCACATGTCTGCATAAGCCGGTGACTGAGGGTGTACCGGCGTTGTCGAGCCTACCCCCGACACAACGTCCATCTTTTCGAGTGCATGTCCCTCAAATGAGCGGACACTTCAAGACTGAGGGCGACTCTGTCACTTCGCCTCCCGAGGGACGTCCGATCCGTGGGACGGAGCGCCGGAACGCCCCGGAACGAGCCCACTCAACACGAGCCCACCCCGGAGAAGATCGGCGTATGGGCAACGTCTAGAGTGGCGTGGTACGCGCAAGTCTTCACCCCGTCTTCACTGGGGAGCTTGCTGGGAAATTCTCTGTCAGGGGTGTGCGTGACGGCCGTCGAGTCCCGACCCGCAGGGGTCGTCTTGACTCCCAGCCCGGGGGGCCATCGGCCGTTCGGGGCCCGCGTCAAGGCGTTCGTGGCGCTGACCAAGCCGCGGATCATCGAGCTGCTGCTCATCACCACCGTCCCGGTGATGTTCCTCGCCGAGCAGGGCGTGCCCGACCTGTGGCTGGTGCTCGCCACCTGCTTCGGCGGCTACCTGTCGGCGGGCGGCGCCAACGCGCTGAACATGTACATCGACCGCGACATCGACGCGCTGATGGACCGCACCTCGCAGCGCCCGCTGGTCACCGGCATGGTCTCGCCGCGCGAGGGCCTGGTCTTCGGCCTCACCCTCGCCGTCGTCTCCACCCTCTGGTTCGGCCTCCTGGTCAACTGGCTCTCCGCCGCCCTCTCGCTCGGCGCGCTCCTCTTCTACGTCGTCGTCTACACGATGATCCTCAAGCGCCGCACCGCGCAGAACATCGTCTGGGGCGGCATCGCCGGCTGTCTGCCGGTGCTCATCGGCTGGTCGGCCGTCACCGACTCGATGTCCTGGGCCGCGGTCATCCTCTTCCTCGTCATCTTCTTCTGGACGCCGCCGCACTACTGGCCGCTGTCGATGAAGGTGAAGGACGACTACGCCCGCGCGGGCGTGCCGATGCTGCCGGTCCTCGCGTCCAACAAGGTCGTCGCCAGGCAGATCGTCGCCTACAGCTGGGTCATGGTCGCCGTCTCGCTGCTGCTGACGCCGCTCGGCTACACCGGCTGGTTCTACACGTCGGTGGCGCTGCTCACCGGCGGCTGGTGGCTCTGGGAGGCGCACGGTCTCCTGAACCGCGCCAAGTCGGGCGCGACCGGCGCGAAGCTCAAGGAGATGCGCCTCTTCCACTGGTCGATCACCTATGTCTCGCTGCTCTTCGTGGCGGTCGCGGTGGACCCCTTCCTGCGGTAGCGGAACCGGAACCTCCAGGCTCGTGCGGACGGCCGGGGCGCGTGGGACACCCCACACGCCCCGGCCGTCGCCACTGGATCTACCCCTCGGTAGCATCCTGCACATGGCAGACACCAAGCAGGCAGAGCGCAAGGCGGCCAAGCTCGCCAAGCAGATCCGGGCGTTCTCCGAGAAGCACGGCGGCGCCGAGGGGCAGCTGGCCTACATCGGCCAGACCGGCACCCGGATCGTCCTCGTCGGCGAGGACGGCGGCTGGGGGGACCTCGTGGCGCCCTCGTACCCCGTCGCCCAGCAGGCCGCCGAGAAGGCCGGACTGACCCTCCACGACGAGTTCGACGGCGAGTTCGCCGCCAAGGTCGTGACCGGCCCCTACGAGTGGACCCGGATGGCGGGCATCCAGATCGGCGGCCCGTCCAACAGGTGAGCGGCTTCGCTCACCTGTCACGGAGGCAACAACCTCGCGCGGGGCTCACCCGTTAGGACGTGTGGAAGCACGTCCACACAGGGAGCCCCCGCATGATCGAGACTCCGAGCCTGGTGGACCAGCACTGCCACGGCGTGCTCCGCACGGAGCTCGGCCTCGGCACCTTCGAGGCCCAGCTGGGCACCGCCGCGCCCGGCACCACCTTTTTCGACACCCAGACCGGCTTCGCGGTACGCCGCTGGTGCCCGCCCCTGCTCGGCCTGGAGCCCCACTGCACGCCGGCCCGCTATCTGGCCCGCCGCCGCGAACTGGGCGTCCTGGAGACCGGCCGGCGGCTGCTGCGCGCCTCCGGCATCACCACCTATCTGGTGGACACCGGGCTGCCGGCGGATCTGACGCGGCCCGCCGAGATCGCCGCCGCGGGCGACGCCGACGCCCATGAGGTCGTCCGGCTGGAGCCGCTGGCCGAACAGGTCGCCGACACCTCCGGGACCGTCGACGCGCTCCTCGCCAACCTCGCGGAGGCGGTGCACGGCGCCGCGGCGACCGCCGTCGCCTTCAGCTCGGCCGACGCTGTCCGCGGGGGGCTCGCGCACGTCCCCGACCCGCCCGGGCCCGGCGAGGTGCGCGGGGCGGCGGGCCGCTGGCTGGCCCGGCGCGGGGCCGGGGGCCGGCTGACCGACCCGGTGCTGCTGCGCCATCTGCTCTGGATCGCCATCGGCGCCGGACGCCCGCTCCAACTGCACGTGGGGGGCGAGGACCCGGCAGGACTCGCCGGCTTCGCGACCGCCACCAGCGGCCTCGGCACCGACCTGGTGCTGCTGGATGGCCATCCGTACCACCGTCAGGCGGCGCGGCTCAGCCGGGCCTTCCCGCACGTGTACGCCGACCTCGGGCCGGTCGTCACCCGGACCGGGGCGCGGGCGGCCGCCGTCCTCGCCGAACTCCTGGAGCTGGCGCCCTTCGGCAAGCTCCTCTTCTCCAGCGGCGCGCGGGCCCTGCCCGAACTGCACGTGGTCGCCGCGAGCGTCTTCCGGGCGGCGCTCGCGCGCGTGCTCGGCGAGTGGGTCGGCGACGGCTCCTGGTCCCGTACGGACGCGCAGCGGGTCGCCACGATGATCGCGGCGGGCAACGCGCGGCGCGTCTACCGCCTGGACGCGGTGCCGGCCGCCCGGCCGGGCCCCGGCGCCGGGCTCTCGCGCCTCGCCCTGCGGTGAACGGCGAGCCGGACTTACACGACGGTGAGTGCCGCGTCGGTCCTGGCCGGGGTCTCCGGGCCGGTCAGCGGGCGCTCGCGCAGGCTCAGGGCCAGGCGCAGGACCGCGATCCACATCAGCGCGGAGCCGAGCATGTGCGCGCCGACCAGGACCTCGGGGACGCCGGTGAAGTACTGGAGATAGCCGATCCCGCCCTGGGCGAGCAGCACGATCAGCAGGGCGCGGGCGCGGGCCCGGGTGTCGTCGGGGGCGTCGACCACCCGCAGCACCAGCCACATCGCGAGGGCGAGGGCGCAGACCAGCCAGGCGCCGATGGCGTGCAGATGGGCGGCGGCGGTCCAGTCCCACGGCATGCGCGGGACGTCACTGCTGTCACCCGCGTGCTTGCCCGAGCCCGTGACGCCCGTGCCGAGCACGATGAGGAGGACCGAGGTCGCGATGATCGCCCAGGAGAGCTTGCGCACCGGGGCGGGGACGCGCGGCCGGGGCGGCGTGTCGCCCTCGCCGGTGCGGTGCCAGGTGATCACGGCGACGGTGAGGAGCGCGTTGGCGGCGATGAAGTGACCGGCGACGGTCCACGGGTTGAGCCCCATCCACACGGTGATGCCGCCCAGGACCGCGTTGCTCGCGACGATCCAGAACTGCGCCCACCCGAGCCGGGTCAGCCCGCGCCGCCACGGCTTGGTGGACCGCGCGGCGATGATGGCCCAGCCGACGGCGGCCGACAGGACGTACGTCAGCATGCGGTTGCCGAACTCGATCACCCCGCGGTAGCCCTGCTCGGGCGTCACGATGAGGCTGTCGTCGGTGCACTTGGGCCACGTGTCGCAGCCGAGGCCGGAGCCGGTCAGCCGGACGGCGCCGCCCGTGACGATGATGAGGACGCTCATCACGACGGCGGAGAGCGCGGCGCGCCGGAGGGTCCGGGGGGACGGGGTCCAGCGCCTGGCGATGTGGGCGAGGGGGGTCAACACGGGCCCTATCGTAGACGGGGCTTGTGCACGCGTTCACGAGGGGTGCGTTACGGGTGAAGTCACCCCGGAACGTCACCCTCCGGCTACTCCCAGCGGAAGAACCTCGCCGCCGCGCCGAGCCCGAGGACCGCCCACACGGTGAGCGTCAGCGCCTGTCCCCACGGCATCGGGGCGCCGCCCTGGAGCACGTCCCGCAGGCCGTCGGAGAGCGCCGCGATCGGCAGCAGCTCCAGGACCGAGCGGGCCGCGTCGGGGAACTTCTCCAGCGGCACGATCACCCCGCCGCCCACCAGCAGCAGCAGGAAGACCAGGTTGGCCGCGGCCAGGGTCGCCTCCGCCTTCAGCGTTCCGGCCATCAGCAGGCCGAGACCCGAGAAGGCGGCCGTGCCGAGGAGGAGCAGCAGGGCCACGGCGAGGGGATTGCCCTGCGGGGACCAGCCGAGGCCCAGTGCGATCGCCGTCAGGAGCGCGATCTGGAGGATCTCGGTGAGCAGCACCGAGAGCGTCTTGGCGGTCATCAGCGCCCAGCGGGGGAGCGGGGAGGCCCCGAGCCGCTTGAGCACGCCGTACCGGCGCTCGAAGCCGGTCGCGATCGCCTGGCCGGTGAAGGCGGTGGACATCACGGCCAGCGCCAGGACGCCCGGCGCGAGGAAGTCGACGGCCTCGGTGGCGCCCGTGTCGACGATGTCGACCGTGGAGAAGAGCACCAGCAGCAGCGAGGGGATGATCACCGTCAGCAGCAGCTGCTCGCCGTTGCGCAGCAGCATCCGGGTCTCCAGCGCCGTCTGCGCCGCGATCATCCGGCCGACCGGGGCCGCGCCGGGCCTCGGCGTGAAGGTGCCCGTGCCCGTGTCCGTACCGGTGCTCATCCGCGCAGCTCCTTGCCGGTCAGTTCGAGGAAGACGTCCTCGAGCGTGTGGCGCTCCACCGAGATGCCCTCCGGCATGACGCCGTGCCGGGCGCACCAGGTGGTGACGGTGGCGAGCAGCTGGGGGCCCACCTCGCCGCTGATCCGGTACGTCCCCGGGACCGGCTCGGCGGCGGCCGAGCCGTCGGGCAGGGCCTTGAGCAGCGAGCCGAGGTCCAGGCCGGGGCGGCCGGTGAAGCGCAGGGTGTTCTCGGCGCCGCCCCGGCACAGCTCTTCGGGGCTGCCCTGGGCCGCGACCTTGCCGGCGTCGATGATGGCGACGTCGTCGGCGAGGGTCTCGGCCTCGTTCATGAAGTGGGTGGTCAGGACGACCGTGGCGCCGTCGGCGCGCAGCTCGCGCACCAGCTCCCAGGTGGCGTGGCGGGCCTGGGGGTCGAGTCCGGCGGTCGGCTCGTCGAGGAAGACCAGCTCGGGGCGGCCGACGACGGCCAGGGCGAGCGCGAGGCGCTGCTGCTGGCCGCCGGAGAGCCGGCGGTAGGCGGTCCGGCCGCAGGAGCCGAGCCCGAGGCGCTCGATCAGGGCGTCCACGTCCAGGGGGTGGGCGTGCAGCCTGGCCATGTGGCGGAGCATCTCGTCGGCGCGGGCGCCGGAGTAGACGCCGCCCGCCTGGAGCATCACGCCGATCCGGGGGCGAAGCGCGGCCGCGTCGGCGACCGGGTCGAGGCCGAGCACGCGGACGGTGCCGGCGTCGGGCCTGCGGTAGCCCTCGCAGCTCTCGACGGTGGTGGTCTTCCCGGCCCCGTTCGGACCCAGGACGGCGGTCACGGTGCCCGCCCGGACGTCGAGGTCGAGGCCGTCGACGGCGGTCTTGTTCCCGTACCGCTTGACCAGGCCCCGGACCTGGACGACGGACTCGTTCTTCATGCCCGGAAGTCTAGAGAGCCGTCCGGTCGCTCCGGTCGGCGGGGAGAACCGGCCGCCGCGGCGGCGCGGGAATGGCCGAAAACATGGGGCGAAAGCCGTGCCGTCGAGCACGCTCCTCCTTCACGATCAGGTGTTCGTGCGAACAGATGTCGCACCTTTCGTGAAGGAGAGTCCGTGCGTCTGGCCCGATCGCACCGCCGTGACCGGTGGAGAACCCTCGCCGCGCTCACCACCGCCGCCCTCGTGCTCCCCCTGGCGCTGGCCGCCGCCCCCGCGCAGGCCGACACCGCCACGATCGACCTGACCGGCCTCGTGACCGGCGCCACCGGTGCAGAGGCGGGCGCCGTCGTCACCGCCTCCCCGTCCGGCGCCACCGCGACCACCGGCGCCGACGGCCGCTACACCCTGCGCCTTCCGGCCGCCGGAGCGTACGAGCTGGCTGTCGCCCCCGCGCACCGCTGTGCCTCTCCCGCGACCGTCGCGGTCGAGGTCGGCGCGACCGGCGGCGCGGAGGACGTCGCGCTGGCGCCCCGTACCGACACCTTCGGCACCGCCTGCTCGGTCACGACCGCCGCCGAGTTCCCGGCCGGGACCGAACGGCTCCGCCTCACCGACCGCGCCTCCGGCTCGGCGTCCTTCGCGCTGCCGTTCCCCGTGCCCTTCTACGGCCGCGCGTACCGCTCGCTGACCGCCTCCGTCGACGGCACGCTCTCCTTCGCCCCGCCCGGAGGAGGGCCGGCCGACGGCACGCTCCACGCCTTCGGGGACGACCTCGCCGTCGACGGCCGGTCGGGCGTCTACTGGGCCGCCACCGGCACCGCCCCGCACCGGCGGATCGTCGTCGAATGGCGGAACGTGCGGATCGCCGGCCCGTCACACGGCGAGCGGATCTCCTTCGCCGCCGTGATCGGCGAGGACGGCACCGCCGCCCTGCACTACCGGGACCTCTCCGGGACCGGGCGGGAGGACGGCTCGTCCGCCACGATCGGCGCCGAGAGCCACACCGGGGAGGGTGCCCTGATCTACTCGCGGGACGAGGGCACCCTGCGCGACGGGACGGTGATCGCCCTCCGCCAGACGAGGACCGCCGTGATCCTCGGCCGGGTCACCGACGCCAACGACCTGCTCCCGGTCGCCGGCGCCCGGGTCGCGGCCCTCAGCGGGGGCGTGGGGCCGTCCGGCTCCACCGGCGCCGACGGGGCCTATCTGTTCCAGGTGCCGGCGTCCTGGCAGGACTACGACGTCGTCCTCGACGCGCCGTCCTACGGGGGCGACCGGATCCCGGTCACCGCCGTGCCCGGCGGCGTCCGTCTGGTCGACGGCGAACTGGGCACCGGCCGCGTCACCGCCGACACGCGGTCCCTGACGGTCGAGGCCCCGGCGGACGCGCGACGCGCCCGGACGCTCACCCTGATCAACGAGGGCGGCATCCCCACGGCGTACACGGCGGCCGAGAAGGACGGGCAGGGCTGGCTCACCGTCTCCCCGGCCTCCGGCGGCCTGGAAGGTGCCGGACAGGAGCCCTACGACCGGGCGGCCGTCACGGTCACCGTCGACACGACCGGCGCCGCCCCCGGCACCGTGCTGCGAGGCACCGTGCGGGTCCGTTCGGAGAGCGGGCGCCGGCCCGTGATCGACATCCCGGTGAAGGTGATCGTGCGAGGTCACGGGGGCACCGAAGGGGCCGCCCAGGGCCGCTGAGGCCGCAGCGAACGACGGTGGCCGCGCCCTCCCGGGGCGCGGCCGCCGACCCTTCTGGAGATCATTTCCGCAGGTCAGGTAAGCCTTACCTGCGTGATGCACGGCACCGTCCCCTTGATCCGCGTCGCTTGTCACTCTCGAAGGAATTACGCAACAATGGCGTTGTGAAAAACGTCGGAGAGGCTCCCCTGGAGGAACTCGCGACCGGTGAGCGATCGACTCGCAACCGGATCGCGCGGTCCATCCTGGACCACGGGCCCTCGACGGTCGCCGACCTCGCGCAGCGCCTGCGCCTCACCCAGGCGGCCGTGCGCCGCCATCTCGACTCGCTCGTCGCCGAGAACGTCGTCGAGGCCCGCGAGAAGCGCGTCTACGGGGCCCGCACCCGCGGCCGCCCCGCGAAGGTCTTCGCGCTGACCGACTGCGGCCGGGACGCCTTCGACCAGTCGTACGACGCGCTGGCCGTGGACGCCCTACGGTGGATCGAGAAGAACGCCGGGGGCGAGGCGGCCGTGGCCGCCTTCGCCCGCGACCGGCTGGAGGCCCAGGCGGAGACGTACCGCGAGGCCGTCGAGTCGGCGGAGCCGGCGCAGCGCACCGAGGCTCTGGCCAAGGCGCTGAGCGCCGACGGGTACGCTGCCACTGCGCGGAACGCACCGGTCGGCGAGCAGCTCTGCCAGCACCACTGCCCGGTCGCCCACGTCGCCGAGCAGTACCCCCAGCTGTGCGAGGCGGAGACGGAGATCTTCTCCCGCCTCTTGGGAACGCACGTCCAGCGCCTGGCCACCATCGCCCACGGCGACGGCGTCTGCACCACGTTCATCCCGCACAGCACCCCACAGACCACCCCATCATCAGCATCCGCAAGTACGGCCGGGAGGAACCCCGCATGACCACCGAGATCAGCCACCCCGAGCTCGAGGGCCTGGGTCGGTACGAGTACGGCTGGGCCGACTCGGACGCGGCCGGTGCCACCGCCAAGCGCGGTCTCTCCGAGGCCGTCGTCCGCGACATCTCCGAGAAGAAGAACGAGCCGGAGTGGATGCTGAAGCTGCGGCTGAAGGGTCTGCGCCTCTTCGACAAGAAGCCCATGCCGAGCTGGGGCTCCGACCTGTCGGGCATCGACTTCGACAACATCAAGTACTTCGTGCGCTCCACCGAGAAGCAGGCCGCTTCCTGGGAGGAACTGCCCGAGGACATCAAGAACACGTACGACAAGCTCGGTATCCCGGAGGCGGAGAAGCAGCGCCTCGTCGCCGGTGTCGCGGCCCAGTACGAGTCCGAGGTCGTCTACCACCAGATCCGTGAGGACCTGGAGGAGCAGGGCGTCATCTTCGTCGACACCGACACCGCGCTGAAGGAGCACGAGGAGCTCTTCCGCGAGTACTTCGGCACGGTCATCCCGGTCGGCGACAACAAGTTCGCCTCGCTGAACACGGCCGTGTGGTCCGGTGGATCGTTCATCTACGTGCCGAAGGGCGTGCAGGTCGAGATCCCGCTCCAGGCCTACTTCCGTATCAACACGGAGAACATGGGCCAGTTCGAGCGGACGCTGATCATCGTCGACGAGGACGCCTACGTCCACTACGTCGAGGGCTGCACCGCCCCGATCTACTCCTCCGACTCGCTGCACTCCGCGGTCGTCGAGATCATCGTGAAGAAGGGCGGCCGCTGCCGCTACACGACGATCCAGAACTGGTCGAACAACGTCTACAACCTGGTCACCAAGCGCGCCGTGGCCTACGAGGGCGCGACCATGGAGTGGGTCGACGGCAACATCGGCTCCAAGGTCACCATGAAGTACCCGGCCGTCTACCTGATGGGCGAGCACGCCAAGGGCGAGACCCTCTCCATCGCCTTCGCGGGCGAGGGCCAGCACCAGGACGCCGGCGCCAAGATGGTCCACATGGCGCCGAACACCTCCTCCAACATCGTCTCCAAGTCGGTGGCGCGAGGCGGCGGCCGCACCTCCTACCGCGGTCTCATCGAGATCGGCGAAGGCGCCCCCGGCTCCAAGTCGAACGTCCTGTGCGACGCGCTGCTCGTCGACACGATCTCCCGCTCGGACACGTACCCCTACGTGGACGTCCGCGAGGACGACGTCTCCATGGGCCACGAGGCCACCGTCTCCAAGGTCTCCGAGGACCAGCTCTTCTACCTGATGAGCCGCGGCATGACCGAGTTCGAGGCCATGGCGATGATCGTGCGCGGCTTCGTCGAGCCGATCGCCAAGGAGCTCCCCATGGAGTACGCGCTCGAGCTGAACCGGCTGATCGAGCTGCAGATGGAAGGGTCCGTCGGCTGACGCGTCGACGCCCCACCACCAGCTAGCGGCCCGCCCCACACGGGCGGGCCGAGGATCGAAACGTAGGAAGAGAGCAAGACGACAGCCATGGCTGAGGCTCAGAACATCCCGGCGGGCTCCACCACCGCCGGCTCGATCGCGGTGGCCGCCGAGTCCACCGTCGCCACGCGCATGAGCGCGCCCCCGTCCTTCGACGTCGCGGACTTCCCCGTCCCGCACGGGCGCGAGGAGGAGTGGCGCTTCACTCCGCTGGAGCGCCTGCGCGGTCTGCACGACGGCACCGCCGTCGCCACCGGCGAGGGCGTCAAGGTCGAGATCGAGGCCCCCGAGGGCGTCACCGTGGAGACCGTCGGCCGCGACGACGCGCGGCTCGGCAAGGCGGGCATGCCCGTCGACCGGGTCGCCGCCCAGGCGTACTCCTCCTTCGAGAAGGCCTCGGTCGTCTCGGTCGCCAAGGAGACCGTCCTCACCGAGCCCATCCGGATCGCCGTGCACGGCCAGGGCGGCGTCGCCTTCGGCCACCAGGTGATCGAGCTCGGCGCGTTCGCCGAGGCCGTCGTGGTCATCGACCACAGCGGCGACGCGGTGCTCGCCGCCAACGTCGACTACCTCCTCGGCGACGGCGCCAAGCTCACCGTCGTCTCCGTCCAGGACTGGGACGAGAAGGCCGTCCACGTCGCCCAGCACAACGCCCTGGTCGGCCGCGACGCGAGCTTCAAGTCGGTCATCGTCACCTTCGGCGGCGACGTGGTCCGCCTCCACCCGCGCGTCGCTTACGCCGGCACCGGCGGCGAGGCCGAGCTGTTCGGCCTCTACTTCACCGACGCCGGCCAGCACCAGGAGCACCGCCTCCTCGTCGACCACAACACCCCGCACTGCACCTCCAACGTGGCCTACAAGGGCGCGCTGCAGGGCCAGGACGCGCACGCCGTCTGGATCGGTGACGTCCTCATCCAGGCCAAGGCCGAGGGCACCGACACCTACGAGCTCAACCGGAACCTGGTCCTCACGGACGGCGCCCGGGTCGACTCCGTGCCGAACCTGGAGATCGAGACCGGCGAGATCGCCGGCGCCGGTCACGCCTCGGCCACCGGCCGCTTCGACGACGAGCAGCTCTTCTACCTGATGTCCCGCGGTATCCCGGAGATCGAGGCCCGTCGCCTCGTCGTCCGCGGCTTCTTCGCGGAGCTGGTCCAGCAGATCGGTCTGCCGGACGTCCAGGAGCGCCTCCTCGCCAAGATCGAGGCCGAGCTGGAGGCATCCGTCTGATGCCCTTCGTCCGAGTCTGCGCGCTGAGCGAGCTGGAGAGCGACACCCCCAAGCGGGTCGAGGTCGACGGCACGCCGGTGTCGGTCGTGCAGACCGAGGGCGAGGTGTTCGCGATCAACGACATCTGCTCGCACGCGAACGTCTCCCTCTCGGAGGGCGAGGTCGAGGACTGCGCCATCGAGTGCTGGCTGCACGGCTCCAGCTTCGACCTCCGCACCGGCAAGCCGTCCGGCCTTCCCGCGACGCGCCCCGTCCCCGTATACCCCGTAAAGATCGAAGGGGACGATGTGCTCGTCTCCGTCACCCAGGAGTCCTGAGTCACCCATGGCAACGCTTGAAATCCACGACCTGCACGTCTCCGTCGAGGCCGAGAACGGCCCCCGGGAGATCCTCAAGGGTGTCGACCTGACCATCAAGCAGGGCGAGACCCACGCCGTCATGGGCCCCAACGGCTCCGGCAAGTCGACCCTGGCGTACTCGCTCGCCGGCCACCCGAAGTACACGGTCACCGGCGGCACCGTCACCCTCGACGGCGAGGACGTCCTGGAGATGTCGGTCGACGAGCGCGCCCGCGCCGGCGTCTTCCTGGCCATGCAGTACCCGGTCGAGGTCCCCGGCGTCTCGGTCTCCAACTTCCTGCGCACCTCCGCCACCGCCATCCGCGGCGAGGCCCCCAAGCTGCGTACCTGGGTGAAGGAGGTCAAGTCCGCGATGGAGCAGCTCCAGATGGACCCGGCCTTCGCCGAGCGCAACGTCAACGAGGGCTTCTCCGGCGGTGAGAAGAAGCGCCACGAGATCCTCCAGCTGGAGCTCCTCAAGCCGAAGATCGCGATCCTCGACGAG
Organism: Streptomyces sp. NPDC048353; assembly: GCF_055587165.1. NCBI lineage: Bacteria > Bacillati > Actinomycetota > Actinomycetes > Kitasatosporales > Streptomycetaceae > Streptomyces > Streptomyces sp. NPDC048353. The sequence continues at coordinate 1,190,086 of NZ_JBVJGU010000001.1, forward strand.
ACCGACTCCGGCCTCGACGTCGACGCCCTGCGCGTCGTCTCCGAGGGCGTCAACCGCGTCCGCGAGAGCGGCGAGGTCGGCACGCTGCTGATCACGCACTACACGCGGATCCTCCGCTACATCAAGCCCGACTTCGTGCACGTCTTCGCGAACGGCCGCATCGCCGAGTCCGGCGGCGCCGAGCTGGCCGACCAGCTGGAGAACGAGGGCTACGACAAGTACGTGAAGGGTGGCGCATCCGCGTGACTTCTGCCCATCAGGGGCTCTCCGGCCTCCTCGACACCGAGGCGATCCGCAAGGACTTCCCGCTCCTGGATCGCGTGGTCCACGACGGCAAGAAGATCGTGTACCTGGACTCCGCGGCGACCTCGCAGAAGCCGCGCCAGGTGCTCGACGCGCTCAACACCTATTACGAGCGCCACAACGCCAATGTCCACCGCGGCGTCTACACGGTCGCCGAGGAGGCGACGGCGCTGTACGAAGGCGCCCGTGACAAGGTCGCGGCGTTCATCAACGCGCCGAGCCGCGACGAGGTGATCTTCACCAAGAACGCCTCCGAGTCGCTCAACCTCGTGGCCAACATGCTGGGCTGGGCCGACGAGCCCTACCGCGTGGACCACGAGACCGAGATCGCCATCACGGAGATGGAGCACCACTCCAACATCGTGCCGTGGCAGCTGCTCTCGCAGCGCACGGGCGCGAAGCTGAAGTGGTTCGGCCTCACCGACGACGGCCGTCTCGACCTCTCGAACATCGAAGAGGTCATCACCGAGAAGACCAAGATCGTCTCGTTCACGCTGGTCTCGAACCTGCTGGGCACGGTCAACCCGGTGGAGACGATCATCCGGCGTGCGCAGGAGGTCGGTGCGCTGGTCTGCATCGACGCCTCGCAGGCCGCCCCGCACATGGTGCTCGACGTGCAGGCGCTGCAGGCCGACTTCGTGGCCTTCACCGGCCACAAGATGGTCGGCCCGACCGGCATCGGCGTGCTGTGGGGACGGCAGGAGCTCCTGGAGGACCTGCCGCCCTTCCTCGGCGGCGGCGAGATGATCGAGACCGTGTCGATGCACTCCTCGACGTACGCGCCGGCTCCGCACAAGTTCGAGGCGGGTACGCCCCCGATCGCCCAGGCCGTCGGCCTCGGCGCGGCCGTGGACTACCTCTCGGCGATCGGCATGGAGAACATCGCGCGCCATGAGCACGCGATCACGGAGTACGCCGTCCGTCGCCTCCTGGAGGTGCCGGACCTGCGGATCATCGGCCCCACCACGGCCGAGGACCGCGGCGCGGCGATCTCGTTCACGCTCGGGGACATCCACCCGCACGACGTGGGCCAGGTCCTGGACGAACAGGGCATCGCGGTCCGGGTCGGCCACCACTGCGCGCGGCCGGTCTGCCTGCGGTACGGAATTCCTGCGACCACGCGGGCGTCGTTCTATCTGTACTCCACCCCCGCCGAGGTCGACGCCTTGGTCGAGGGTCTGGAGCACGTACGGAACTTCTTCGGCTAGGGGATTCTCGTGAAGCTGGATTCGATGTACCAGGACGTCATCCTGGACCACTACAAGCACCCGCACGGGCGCGGTCTTCGGGACGGCGATGCCGAGGTGCACCACGTCAACCCGACGTGCGGCGACGAGATCACGCTCCGGGTGAAGTACGACGGGTCGCGGATCGAGGACGTGTCGTACGAAGGCCAGGGCTGTTCGATCAGCCAGGCCTCGGCCTCCGTGCTCAACGAACTGCTCGTCGGCAAGGAGCTGGCCGAGGCGCAGCGGATCCAGGGCACCTTCCTGGAACTGATGCAGTCCAAGGGCCAGATCGAGCCGGACGACGCGATGGAGGAGATCCTGGAGGACGCGGTCGCGTTCGCCGGGGTCTCCAAGTACCCCGCCCGGGTCAAGTGCGCGCTGCTCAGCTGGATGGCGTGGAAGGACGCGACCGCCCAGGCACTGGGCGACGCGGAGAGGAAGTCGGCATGACCGAGAACGCCGAGGCCACGATGAAGCCGGCCTCCGAGGAAGAGATCCGCGAGGCGCTGTACGACGTCGTCGACCCCGAGCTGGGCATCGACGTGGTCAACCTCGGCCTGATCTACGGCATCCACGTGGACGACTCCAACGTCGTCACGCTGGACATGACCCTGACGTCGGCGGCGTGTCCGCTGACCGATGTGATCGAGGACCAGGCGAAGGCCGCCACCGACGGCATCGCCAGCGAACTCAAGATCAACTGGGTCTGGATGCCGCCGTGGGGCCCCGACAAGATCACGGACGACGGCCGGGAGCAGCTGCGCGCGCTCGGCTTCAACGTCTGACGCTTCCGCCGGACATCCGGTGAACGGCCGTGGGCGCCCCGCGCCGGGCGGGGCCCGCCCGGCGGGCGGGCGCCGCCGGGCGGCGGGCGGGGGCGGGGGCGCCCCCCCCCGGCCGGGCCCCGCCCCCCGGACA
>NZ_JBVJGU010000002.1:0-26532 GCF_055587165.1 Streptomyces sp. NPDC048353
TACTGCAGGGGGGACCCTGTGGGAGAGTAGGACGCCGCCGAACAATCATTGTGGGAAAGCCCCGCACCTTATGGTGCGGGGCTTTTCTGCGTTCAGCCCCGGGTCGTCGGGGAGACCAGGCCGGCGTCGTACGCCAGGATGACCGCCTGGACACGGTCCCGGGCGGCGGTCTTCGCCAGAATGCGGCTGACATGGGTCTTCACCGTGGACTCCGCCAGGTGGAGACGCTCGGCGATCTCCGTATTCGTCCAGCCCTGGGCGATCACCGTGAGGATCTCGCGCTCCCGCTCCGTCAGCGACGCCAGACGCGGCTCCGGCCGCGCGGAGCCGACCCGGTCAGCCTGGTCGGCCTCGTCGTCCGCACCCGTGGGCAGATGGTGGATGTAGGCGTCCAGGAGACGCCGGGTCAGGCTGGGAGCCACCACCGCGTCGCCGCTCGCGACCGCGCGGATGCCCGCCAGCAGCTCCTCCGGCTGGGCGTCCTTCACCAGAAAGCCGCTGGCGCCCGCGCGCAGACCGTCGTACGCGTACGCGTCGAGGTCGAAGGTCGTGACGATCAGAACCCGGCTCGGGGCACCGGACGCGATGATGCGGCGCGTCGCCTCGATGCCGTCGAGGCCCGGCATACGGATGTCCATCAGGACCACGTCCGGGCGGTACCGGTCCACCAGACGGACCGCCTCCGTACCGTTCGACGCCTCGCCGACGACGGTCATGTCGTCCTGGCTCTCCAACAGCATGCGGAAGCCGAAGCGTTGCATCGCCTGGTCGTCCGCGATGAGCACAGTCGTCACGAGGGGGAATCCTCCAGCGGAAGTCGGAGCCGAACGCGCCAGCCACCGGACGGCAGCGGGCCCGCCTCGAGTGTGCCCGTATACAGGGTCGCGCGCTCCCGCATGCCGGCGATTCCCCGGCCTTCGCCCCGCGGAGCTCCGCCGCCGCTGCCCGAATCCGTCACCTCCACCGCCAACCCGCCCTCCCCGCAGGCGAGGACGACCGAGGCCCGTGCCCCCGGGCCCGCGTGCTTCAGGGTGTTCGTCAGGGCTTCCTGGACCACCCGGTAGACCGTCAGCTGCGCGCCGGCCGACACCGCCCCCGCCACCGGCTCGTCGCGGGACTCCAGGCGTACCGGCAGGCCCGCCGACCTGACCCCCGCGATCAGGGACGGCAGATCGGCGAGCGTCGGCTGCGGATCGCGTACCGCCTGCGGGGACTCGTCGCGCAGCACCCCGAGCAGCCGGCGCAGCTCCGTCAGGGCCTGGCGGCTGGTCGTGCCGATGGCGTCGAGGGCCTCGGCGGCCCGCTCAGGGCGCCTCGCCGCCGCATACTTACCGCCGTCCGCCAGACCCGTGATCACGGAGAGATGGTGGCCGACGATGTCGTGCATCTCCCGGGCGATCCGGGTGCGTTCGGCCGCCGCCGCCAGCCGCGCCTGCTGGTCGCGCTCCACCTCGAGGCGCCGGGCACGGTCGACGAGCGCGGCGGTGTAGTCCTGGCGGGAGCGGACCGCGACGCCGAGGAGGGCGACCATCGCGTACGCCCACAGCGCCGGTACGACCTGCTGGTCCCAACTCCCCTGCGGGAAACGGACCGCGCCGACCACCAGCGGCGGGGCGAGTAGCAGCGCACCCCAGGCCAGGAACCGGGGCGGCAGGCGCAGCGAGACATGGAAGACGACGATCAACTGGAGATAGCCGGCCTGCAGAAAGGCCCCGCTCCACGTGCTGACCAGACAGGCGCAGGCCATCACCGCGAGCACCCTCATCGGGTGGCGGCGGCGCCACAGCAGCGGGACCGACAGGACCAGGCTCAGGGCGAGCACCAGCCAGACCGGTACGGAGGGGTCCCGGGCGATGTTCCGCCAGCCGCCCGCCGCGTCCGTGAGGGCGGCGCCCGTCCAGAAGAGGGTCAGCACGGCGTCCCAGACCCGGGGCCGGCGGGCATCGAACTCCCGTACGCGCCGGGCCTGGAGCTGGAGGTACCGGCTGAGCGGCGGGGCGGCCGCGGGCCAGTCCGCGTCCTGCCCCCGGGTCGCCCCCGCGTTCTCCACCAGGGCGGGCCCGTCGTCCGTCGGCCCTGGCCGCATGTCGCCCGTACCCGCCTCTGTGATCACGGGCTCATCGTCATACGTCACGGCGCTTCAGCAACAGAGCCGGTACGGCCAGAGCCACAGCCACCCACAGGCAGAGGGCGAGCAGCGCGGCGCCGGGGGAGGCGGCGCCGGGCATCGGGGCGGCCGAGCCCAGGGCGCCGGCGGCCTGGGTGGGGAAGTACCGTACGGCCGTCTCCACGGCGTCGTACGGCAGCGCTCCGAGAACCTCCGGCAGGACCATCACGCCGCCGATGAACGCTCCGATGGCGCCCGGTACGGAGCGCAGCGCGGCGCCGAGGCCGAGGGCGACGAGACCGAGGAGGGTGACGCCCGCGGCGTTGCCCGCGAGGGCCCCCAGGACACCGTCGTCGGTGACGGAAGCGGCCTGGTCCGTATCGCCGAGGAAGACCTGCGCGGTGAGGAAGGTGACGAGGGCGGCCACGAAGGAGACCGTGAAGACGGTGGCCGAGAAGACCGCGGCCTTCGCCCACAGCACGGGGAGACGGCGGGGGACGGCGGTCAGGGAGGCGCGGATCATGCCCGTCGCGTACTCACCGGCGGTGACCAGGATGCCGAGGACGGCCAGGCAGATCCCGCCGAGCTGGGAGCCGTAGAGGGAGAGGACGACGGTGTCGACGTCGGAGTCGCCGCCGTCGCTCGTGTACGTGGCGCCCATCAGGATGCCGACGCCGAGTACGAGGGCGGCGGAGGTGAGGAGGGTGATCCAGGTGGAGCGCAGGGTCCGGAGCTTGTGCCATTCGGAGCGCAGCACCCGGGCGGGGGTGACGCGGTAGGCGGCGGCCGTGGGCGCGGCGGTGCGGGTGGGGCCGGGGTGGGTGAGAGACGTGGTCACGCTGCTGCTCCTGCCGTGGTGGTGGCCTGGTACTCGACCGAGTCGTGGGTGAGGTCCATGAACGCCTGCTCCAGGGAGGCCTCCTGGGGGGTCAGTTCGTACAGCGGTACGCCGTGCCCCGCGGCCGTGCGGCCGATGGCGGCGGCTTCCACACCGGTGATCCGGAGGGTGTCGGGTCCCTCGTCGGTGATGCGGGCGGTGGCCGGCAGCAGGGTGCGCAGGCGGTGGGGGTCGGGGGTGACGACCTTGACCGAGCCGCCTCCCGCGTCCCGGACGAGTGCGGCGACGGTGGTGTCGGCGAGGAGGCGGCCCTTGCCGATGACGATGAGGTGGTCCGCGGTCAGGGCCGTCTCGCTCATGAGGTGGGAGGAGACGAGGACGGTACGGCCTTCGGCGGCGAGCGACCTGAGGAGGGTGCGGATCCAGAGGACGCCGTCCGGGTCGAGGCCGTTGACCGGCTCGTCGAGGATGACCGCGGCCGGGTCGCCGAGGAGGGCGGCCGCGATGCCGAGCCGCTGGCCCATACCGAGGGAGAAGCCTTTCACGCGCTTGCCGGCGACGTCGGCCAGGCCGGTGAGGCCGAGGACGTGCTCGACGCGGGCGCGGGGGATGCCGTGGGTGTGGGCGAGGGCCATGAGGTGGTGGAAGGCGGAGCGGCCGGGGTGCAGCGAGCGGGCTTCGAGGAGCGCGCCGACCTGGGTGAGGGGGGCCGGGTGGGTGGCGTACGACCGGCCGCCGATGGTGGAGCGGCCGCGGGTGGGGGCGTCGAGTCCGAGGAGCATCCGCATCGTGGTGGACTTGCCCGCGCCGTTGGGGCCGAGGAAGCCGGTGACCGTGCCGGGGCGGACGGTGAAGCCGAGGTCCTGGACGACGGTCTTGTCGCCGTACCGCTTGGTGAGTTTCTCTGCTCGGATCATGCTGACGACGCTAGGGAGCGGAGGGCGTCGGATCGTCCGACCGTGGGGGGAAGGGCGGCACGGGCGTAGTACCGGGGTACGACGGGGGGCGGGCAAAAGGCGTTGTCAGGGCCTGTCCGGATGGTGATGATCCCCGTATGGACTACACGATTCGAGCCATCCGCGCCGACGAGTGGGAGAAGACCCGCACGATCCGGCTGGACGCCCTGCGGGACCCGGCCGCGGGCATCGCCTTCCTGGACACCTACGAGGCCGCCGTCGGGCGGCCCGAGTCGTTCTGGCGGGAGCGTGCCGAGGGGTCGGCCGAGGAGTCCGGCAGCGCCCGGCAGTTCGTCGCCGAGGCGCCGGACGGGAGCTGGGTCGGCACGGCCACGGTGCTGGTCGAGCGGCCTTCGGACGAGACGCGCTTCGGTGCGCCTGCGAAGGTCGACCAGACGCATGTCGTGGGGGTGTACGTACGGCCCGAGGCGCGGGGCACCGGTCTGACGGAGCGGCTGTTCCAGGGCTGTGTGGAGTGGTCCTGGGGGTTGTCGGAGCCGGTGGTGCGGCGGGTGCGGCTGTACGTCCACCAGGACAACGCGCGGGCTGCCGCGTTCTACCGGCGGTTCGGGTTCGTCGCCACCGGGGAGCGGGTCCTGATGCCGGGGGACGCGTCGACGTACGAGTGCGAGTACGAGATCCGGCGGCCGGAGGCTCGGGCCTGAAGCGTGAGCCCCGGCTCGGGGACGGTGGCGCTGGGTCAGGTATGGGGCAGGGGTTCCGTCCAGCGGGAGCGGGCCTGTTCCCGGGAACGGAGGAGGACCGTGGTCGGCAGGCCCTCGTCGTGGCCGCGGGCCAGGAGGTCGGGGAGGCGGGGGAGCGGGGCCACGGCGGCGATGTCGTCGAGGACGAGCGTGAGTGGTGGGTCGAGCCGACCGTCGGTTGACCGTGCGGCCAGGCGGCGGCCGTGCTCGACCACGCTCGCGGTGAGGGCGGTCAGCAGAGGCATCGCACCGGGACGTGCGCGGGGGTCCTCGACCGGTTCACCCACCACGTAAAGGGTGCCCCCCTCGGCGATGAAAGATTCCAGCGTCAACGAATCCGTTCGATTCGGTGTGCACGCTTCCCGGATGTGGACCGAGGAGAGCGACGACAGGGCGCGTGCCGTCAACTCTTGCGCCATCTCGCGGCGTTCCGGATAGGCGGTCAGCGCCGACTCCAGGAGTCCGGCGTGGCCGCCGGCCGCCTTGGGGTGGGTGCGGAGGATGCGTACGGGCTCGTGGGCGCCCGTGCCCTGGGCCCAGCGGTGGATCTGCCGGAACGGGCGCTCGTCCACGGCGGCCGCGTGCAGCCAGCAGCGCAGGAGCGTTTCGGCGGTCTCGGCGACCGCGGCGTCGAGGCGGGACGGTGGGCGTACGGGGGCGAGGAGCGCGCTCGCCCGTTCCTGGGCCGTGGCCGGGTCCTCGCACCGGGCGGCCGGCGACCAGTGGAGCCGGGCGGGGGTGTCGCAGAGGTGACCGGGGTCGTAGACGAGGACGGGGCCGAGCTTGCCGCGGGCGTCCTTGGTCTCGGCCCAGACGGTCGGGTCGGAGGTCACGACGAGCGCGGGGCCCTCGGCGTCCTGGACGGCCTGGAGGGCGGAGGGGCGGCGGGCGGCGGGGGAGCCGTAGAGGAGGCGCGGTGCGCGGGGGGAGGGGAGGACGGGCTCAGGGGCGAAGGGTCCGGCGGTGGAGGGCTTGGCGAGGGGGGCGGGGGCGTTCGCCGGTGCGGGCGTCTTGGGGGCCCACTCGAGGGTCGGCGTCGGGGCCGGGACCCGGCCGTGGTCCTGCGTCGGGTCCTGTCCTGGTTCCTGCGCCCGTACCGCTGCCGGCTCCCGTACCTCCCGTACCTCCCGTCCCGGCTCCCGTACCTCGGTCGCGGCCTGCGTCGGCTCGTACGCGCCGCGTCCGCCGGTCCGTCGGGCGGCCCGTACCGCTCTCCACCGTGCCAGCGTCCCCACCGCGAACACCACGAGGACCACCAGCACCATCAGTTCGCCGATGAGCAGGCCCCAGAACAGGCCGTACCCCGACAGCTCGGCCGCCGGGGTGTCCGGCCAGGCGCCCGGGAGGTCCTGCGGGCTGCCGATCAGGGCGCGGAGGGCGAGCGGGGTCCGGGCGAGGGTGACCCCGGTCGGCCATCCGCCCTTCGCGAGCAGACCGGCCAGGCCGGTCGCCGTCCACACCAGCACGCTCAGCGCGAACAGGAACCCCAGGAGCCCCACGAGAAGCCCGTCGGAGACCCCGCCCGACCGCTGGTCCTTCGCCATGTCATGCCACCGTTGACTCGGAGGGGCCGTTCACCTGCTGCTCGATGAGGGCGGCCCGTTGCTCGGCTTCCCACTCCGCGGCCCGCAGGTCCTCCGGGAGGTCGTCCGGAATCGAGGACTCGGTCATGGCGCGGTCGGTGTAGACGAGCGGGCGTTCCTTCTCGGTGATGAGGTGTTTGACCACCTGCACATTGCCGTTGACGTCCCACACGGCGATGCCGGGGGTGAGCGTCGGGATGATCTCGACCGCCCAGCGTGGCAGGCCGAGGACCCGTCCCGTGGCCCGGGCCTCGTCGGCCTTCTGGGCGTAGATGGTGCGGGTGGAGGCCATCTTGAGGATGGCCGCGGCCTCCCGGGCCGCCGCGCCGTCGACGACGTCGGAGAGGTGGTGGACCACCGCCACGAAGGAGAGGCCGAGCCGACGCCCGAACTTGAGCAGGCGCTGGAACAGCTGCGCGACGAAGGGGCTGTTGATGATGTGCCAGGCCTCCTCGACCAGGAAGATGCGCTTCTTACGGTCGGGGCGGATCCAGGTGTGTTCCAGCCACACGCCGACGATCGCCATGAGGATCGGCATGGCGATGGAGTTGCGGTCGATGTGCGAGAGGTCGAAGACGATCAGCGGGGCGTCGAGGTCGATGCCGACGGTGGTCGGGCCGTCGAACATGCCGCGCAGGTCGCCGTCGACCAGCCGGTCCAGGACGAGCGCGACGTCCAGGCCCCAGGCGCGGACGTCGTCTATGTCGACGTTCATCGCCTCGGCCGATTCGGCCTTGGGGTGGCGCAGTTGCTCGACGATGTCGGTGAGGATCGGCTGGCGGTCGGTGATGTGCTCGTTGACGTAGGCGTGGGCGACCTTCAGGGCGAAGCCGGAGCGTTCGTCCAGGCCGTGGCCCATGGCGACCTCGATGATCGTACGGAGCAGGGCGAGCTGCCCGGTCGTGGTGATCGACGGGTCGAGCGGGTTGAGGCGGATGCCGGCGTCGACGGCGACCATGGGGTCCAGGCGGATGGGGGTTATTCCCAGCTCCTGGGCGATGAGGTTCCATTCGCCGACGCCGTCCTCGCCTTGGGCGTCGAGGACGACGACCTGCCGGTCGCGGAAGCGGAGCTGGCGCAGGACGTACGTCTTCTCCAGCGCGGACTTGCCGTTGCCGGACTCTCCGAGGACGAGCCAGTGGGGGGCCGGGAGCTGTTGTCCGTACAGCTGGAAGGGGTCGTAGATGTATCCCTTGCCGCTGTACACCTCGCGGCCGATGATGACGCCCGAGTCGCCGAGGCCGGGGGCGGCCGTGGGCAGGTAGACGGCCTGGGCCTGTCCGGTGGAGGTGCGTACGGGCAGCCGTGTCGTCTCCACCTTCCCGAAGAGGAAGGAGGTGAACGCCTCGGTGAGGGCGGAGAGCGGATCTCGCATGGCACGGGCCCCTTAGCGGCTAGCGGCGGATGCCGGTCGCGAACGGCAAGGTGTTCACAAAGGCCCGGTGGTGCTCGCGGTCGCACCACTCCAGCTTCAGGTACGACTTGCCGGCGGAGGCCCTGATCGTGCGCTTGTCCCGGGCCAGGGCCTCGGGTGAACGCGACGACACAGTGATGTACCCGACGAGGTTGACGCCCGCCGCGCCGCTGGCGAGATCTTCACCCCGCTGGTCGAGCCGGCCGTGGGCGGCGATGTCGCGGGGGTCGACGGTGCGGTTCATCTTGGCCTGGCGGGAGGCCTCGGCCTCGTCGTTGGTCTTCTCGGTGAGCATGCGCTCGATGGCGACCTCGGTGGGTTCGAGGTCCATGGTGACGGCGACGGTGCGGATGACGTCCGGGGTGTGGACGAGGAGCGGGGCGAGGAAGTTGACGCCGACGGGGGTCATCGGCCACTCCTTCACCCAGGCGGTGGCGTGGCACCAGGGGGCGCGGGTGGAGGACTCGCGGGTCTTGGCCTGGAGGTACGTGGGCTCCATGGCGTCGAGCTCGGCGGGCCAGGCGTTGCGCTTGGTCATGGCCTGGATGTGGTCGATGGGGTGGTCCGGGTCGTACATGGAGTGCACGAGGGAGGAGAGCCGGGACTGTCCGAGGGGCTGGCGGACCCGGATGTCGGCTTCGGCGAGGCGGGCGCAGATGTCGGTGAGTTCGCGGGCCATGACGACGGCGAGGCCGGCGTCGCGGTCGAGCTTGCGGGCGCCGGAGGCGTGGCGGGCGGCACGGGCCATGGCGTTGGCCTCGGCGGCGAGTTCGCGGGTGTAGTGCATGCAGGCGACGAGGTAGGCGCGGTGCTGCTCGCTGGAGGTGGAGACCATCGACTGGAGCTGGTCGTACGACTCCTGGAGCCAGCCGGGGGCTTGCGGGTCGCCGCGCTGGCCGACGTCCTTGGCGTGGGCGTCGGGGTCGGCGGGGAGGGTGCGGGCAAGGATCTGGAGACGGGTGACGAAGCCGTCGCCGTTGGCGACGTGCTTGAGGAGCGTGCCGAAGCGGTCGACGAGGGCTTCCTGGTCCTCGCTGTCGCGCAGACCGACGCCGGGGCCCTCGATCTCGATGGCGGCGGTGACCGTGCGCCGGTCGGCGTGGAGGAGGACGGCGATCTCGTCCGGGCCGAAGGGCGCGGACATCCAGCTGATCCTGCCGATGCCGGGGGGCGGGCCGACCTCGACCTCGCGGCCGTCGAGGCGGGTGCCGGCCTCGACGACGGTGGAGCGGTAGGCCGTGCCGCGCTTGAGGGAGCGCTTGTAGCTGCGGTTGATCTCGAACCATTTGTAGAACGTGCGGTGCTTGTACGGGACGTAGACCGCGGCGAGCGCGAGCATGGGGAAGCCCGTGAGCAGCACGATCCGCAGGGTCAGGACGGGGACGATCAGACCGCTCATCATGCCGAGGAACGCGCCGGCGATGATCAGCGCGATCTCGCCCGTCTCGCGGTTCTTGCCGACGATCGCGTTCGGCCGGGCGCGGCCGATGAGATACGTGCGGCGGGGCGTGACCGGATGGGACTGGGTCGTCAACGCCCTCCACCTCCAGAGTGCTTTCGGTTGCTGTGCGGTGTGCCTGACGTGGGGCTGCTGCTACGCGGCGGGGGTGCGGCGGAGGGGACAGTTCCGCCGCCGCCCCCGGCCGCGCCGCCGCGGCTGCTGTGGGCCGCGACGCCGCCGGCGAGGGGGTTGGCGGGGCGGGCGCCGCCGCTGTTGGAGGCGGACTGGCCGCCTCCGCCGTCGCCGCGGCTGCTGTGGGTCTTGATGCCCTGGGAGACGAGGGAGGCGGGGGAGGAGAGGACGGCGGCGGCCGCGTTCTCGCCGGAGCGGTGGAGCCGGTTGTTGCGGGAGGCGACGATCTCGTCGCCGAAGCCGGGGACGAAGCGGTAGATCATGGCGGAGGCGAAGATGGCCAGCAGGATGATCGCGAGCCCGGAGACGACGGCGGAGAACGAGTCGGGGCCGGTGCCGGAGGACAGCGCGCCGGCGAGTCCGAGGACGATGACGATGACGGGCTTGACGAGGATGACCGCGATCATGACCCCGGCCCAGCGGCGGACGTGGCCCCACATGTTCTTGTCGACGAGCCCGGCGTAGACGACGACGCCGAGGAGGGCGCCGACGTAGAGCAGCACGGCGCGCAGGAACAGCTCCAGGTAGAGCACGCCGGCGGCGAGGACGGTCACGAGCGAGACGATGATCAGCATGATGGGCCCGCCGCCGATGCTGTCGCCCTTCTGGAGCGCTTCCTTGAAGCTCCCGAAGAAGACGTCGGTCTGCCGGCCGGTGCCGGAGGCGATGACCTCGGTGACGGCGTCGGTCGCGGAGACGACGGTGTAGAGGATCAGCGGGGTGAAGGCGGAGGCGAGGACGGTCAGCCAGAGGAAGCCGATGGCCTCGGAGATGGCGGTGGTGAGGGGGACGCCTCGGATGGCTCGCTTGGCGACGGCGAGGAGCCAGAGGAGGAGGGTGAGGACGGTGGCGGCGGCGAAGACGACGGCGTAGCGGGCGAGGAAGGCGGAGTTGGTGAAGTCGACCTCGGCGGTCTCCTTCACGGCCTTGGAGAGCGCGTCGACGATGGAGACGGCGGCGTCGGCGCAGCCGCGGGCGAGGGAGGAGAGGGGGTCGAGGGCGGAGGTGGGGTCGTCGATGCGGGGGGAGCGGGTGCCGGCGGAGTCGCCGTCTTCGCAGTACTCCCGTGCGGGGCCGCGGATCAGGTCGCAGGGGTTGTTGGTCTGGCTCGGGGTGGGGGTCGGGGTCGGTGCCGCGAATGCACGCCCCGCCATCAGTACGACCGAGGTCTGTACGGCGACGGCCGCGGCGGTGATCGCGAAGGCGCGGGGCGGGCGCTTACCGGGCATAGGTGAACCCTCCGAATTGGTCGACTGCGTCGGCCATCTCCTCCGCGCCGGAGGCCGTCTGGTCGCGGCCGACCGGCACCGGACCGTCCTTCTGGTCGAAGTCGGTCACCTTCCAGTCGTTACCGACCCACTCCAGCTCGTACGTGGTCGTGTACCAGCTCTCCGAAACCGGGTTCTTGGAACCCTCGCCCGCGAGGCCGAACAGGGACGAGAACCAGACGGAGACCGTCGCCCGGTCGCCGCTGTAGGCATCGAGCTTCGAGCCCACGGGGATCACCCGGGAGATGAACGTCAGCCCGCTGGGGGCCGTTCCGTCCTCCTGCAGGCCGATGCGGGCGAGGAATCCCTTGTCCGAGTACACCTTGTCCAGGTCGCCCCCGCGGGCGGCGGCCACGGCGGGGGCGTACACCGCGTCGACGATCTGGCGCCGGCGGGCGGGAACGAACATGTCGGCGGAGCCGAGGGGGACCGAGAAGTTCACCGCCGCGCTCTGCGCCCCCTGTTCGTCGTGGGCGAAGCCCGTGGGGATCTCGCCCGTCCTGCCCGTCACCGGGCGGACTCCCGTCGCCGAGGTCGGGGCGCCCGCGTCCGCGGGGGACTTGCCCTGGGAGGCGGCCGGGCCGTCCGTCGGGTCGCCGTCGCCGCGGTTGGCGAAGGCGATCGCGGCGATCAGGAGGACCACCACGCCCACGACCGTGATCAGCGAGCGCGAGCTCCGCGTCGGGGGGCGCCGGGCGCCGCCGCCGTGGACGTCGCCGCTGCCGCCCTCGGGCAGGCGGGTGCGGGTCTGGCCCGAGCCGCCCACGCCGCCGAAGCCGTCGTGCTCGTCGCCGAGGCTCATGACGGGTACGCCCCCTCAACCGTTCGCGGGTACGACAGAAGCCGTGCTGTGCTCCGCGCGGGCGCGGTGTGGTGACTGGACATCAGGGATCGTGACCTCGGTGGTTAGACGGCCATCCCGTACACGATGGTGAACAGCGTCCCCAGTGATCCGATGATGAAGACGCCGGTGAGACCGGCCACGATCAGGCCCTTGCCCTGCTCGGCGCTGAACGTGTCCCGCAGGGCGGTCGCGCCGATGCGCTGCTTGGCCGCGCCCCAGATGGCGATGCCGAGGCAGAGCAGGATGGCCACGGCCATCACGACCTCGATCATCACCTTGGCCTCGTTGCCCAGGCTTCCGAATGGCCCCCAGTTCGGGGCGATTCCACCAATGATGGTGGTGATGTCGCCCTTTGGCGCCGCCAGGTACATGTAACTCACCGCCCCTGTTGGGTAGTTCGTCGCCCCTGCCGGATGGCATGGGTCATCGTCCTATCTTCGCTGATGAAACCGCTCGCGTGTGACGGCTTGACGGCTCTCTTTACCCGATCCCCGCACACGTGACCGATTCGGCCGCCTTGACCTGCGGCGGTGTGGCCGGTTTCTCTACGAAGAAGCGTATGGTCACTCTGTGTATCACGGGGTGTGACTCCGGGCAATGATTGTCGTTGTTGCACTCTTGGGGGTGTGGCGGGCCCGGGGCAGGGCGGTGCGGCGGTGGCGGGTGGTGCCGGAGGGTTTCTGACACATCCGGTCCGTCCTGTTCGTCCACGCCCCCGGCGGCCCCCTGCCGCCTAGACTCGACGGGTGGCGGACTGCCGGGACCTCGGGGGTGTTTGACGGTGCGTAAGGCGTGGCTCGTCGGCGGTGGGGCCATCGGGGTGTGCCTCGGCTTCGTCGCGCTGCTCGTCGTGGGGACGTACTCCGCCGCCGCCGGACTCCTCGGGGGCGCGGGGGACGCCAAGAACGGCACCGTCGGGCTGGCCAAGGGGGCCGTGCCCGCCGCGTACCAGAGCCTGGTGCAGAAGTGGGGGAACCTCTGCCCCGCCATCAATCCCGCCCTGCTGGCCGCGCAGTTGTACCAGGAGAGCGGCTGGAACCCGAAGGTCGTCTCCCCCGCCAACGCCATGGGTATCGCTCAGTTCATCCCCGGCACCTGGGCCGGGCACGGCATCGACGGGGACAAGGACGGCGACCGGGACGTCTGGGACCCGAAGGACGCGATTCCGTCCGCCGCCTCGTACGACTGCGAGCTGGCCGGCTATGTGAAGGACGTCCCGGGCGACCCGACGAACAACATGCTCGCCGCGTACAACGCGGGGGCCTACCGCGTCATCAAGTCCGGCGGGGTGCCGCGGATCCACGAGACGCAGAACTACGTACGGATCATCCGCTCCCTGGAGAAGAGCTTCGCCCGGCCGGTCGGCCGGGTCGAGCCGTCCCGTCAGGCCGCCGCGGCCATCTACTACGCCCAGCAGAAGCTCGGCACGCCCTACCTCTGGGGCGGTACGGGAACGGCGGCGCAGAATGGCCGATTCGACTGCTCCGGTCTGACCCAGGCCGCGTACGAGAGCGTCGGCATCCAGCTGCCGCGCGTCGCCAACGACCAGTACAACGCCGGGCCCCATCCGTCGCGTGACGAACTGTTGCCCGGCGACCTCGTCTTCTTCTCCGACGACCTCACCGACTCCCGTGCCATCAGGCACGTCGGCATCTACGTCGGCGGCGGCTATATGATCGACGCGCCTCGAACGGGGGCGGTGATCCGGTTCGACAAGATCGATACGCCGGACTACTTCGGTGCCACCCGGGTCACCAAGGACGGTGCGGCGGCGCTGCCGACCGGGCTGCCGCAGGCCTGACACGGTGTCCGGAACCACCGGCCGCATGGCCGGAACTCTCCGTTAAGCGATGGCCCTGAGCTGCGACGACGTGTCACTCTTCGGTAACGTCGTGCCGATTCTCGGGGAAGAGCGGAACGCTCGCCTCAGGCGGTTCGTTCCCTGATCCGACCGCCCACGGTCGACTCACATGACAAGGCAAGGGGCCGCGGCAGATGGCTGGACTCGCATCGGACGGTTCGAACCCCGATGTCGGCCTGCTCTACGACATCAACGGACTGGCCAAGGACGCGCCGCCGTGGTTCGACCGCGTCATGGAGTTCGTCGGCGAGTACGGCATCATGCTCGGCCTCGCCCTCGTCGCCCTCTGGTGCTGGGTGAGCGTCCGCAGGCGCGGCACCCTCGCCGAGTCCGTCTCCGGCGTCGTGGGCCTCGTCTGGGCCCCCCTCGCCGCCGGTGTCGCCCTCCTCGTCAACATCCCCATCCGGGGCTTCGTCGAGCGCCCCAGACCCTTCAACGACCACCAGGGCCTCGAAGTCCTCATCGGCGGCAAGACCGACTACTCCTTCGTCAGCGACCACGCCACCATGGCGATGGCCATCGGCGTCGGGCTCTTCGTCGCCCACCGCAAGTTCGGCCTCGCCGCCATCGCCCTGGCCTTCGCCGAGGGCTTCTGCCGCGTCTACATGGGCGTGCACTACCCCACCGACGTCATCGGCGGCTTCGCGCTCGGTACGGCGGTGGCCCTGCTCCTCGCCCCGCTCGCCCACGCCCTGCTGACGCCGGTCGTCTCCGCCGTCGCCCGCTCGTCGTACGGCGCCCGCCTCGTCCGCTCCCGGCGCGCCGCCGAGCGCTGCCCGGTCCCCGAGACCCTCGGCATCGCCGAGCCCCGGATCGGCTCCGGCTCGGGCGAGAGCGACCTCGCCGCCTAGGCGGTGACCGGACGGTTCCGTCACCCGGCCGTCTGGCGGTCGCCTCTCGCCGGCGCCGCCGTGTGGGCCTCCGCGTCCGTGCGGGCCCGTTCGCGTGATCGCCGGGCCGGGCCCGTCCAACCGCAGCCGCACCGGGCTATCGCGAAGGAGCCGCGTTCCGTCGTGGTCGTGTGATGCGGAGCCTGCTCGTGCACCTCACCACCGTACTGCGCGTGACGGCGCGCCGGGACCGTCGTTATCCGGTCGGGCGGTCCCGGCAAGCAGCGGCACGGCGTTGGGGGTTGGCAGGCGATGGTGGTGCGGAGGTACGGACGCGGAACCGGGGCGATCGCCGTCGCCGCCGCTCTGGTCGGGGCGGCGGCGAGTGGGTGTTCCGCCCCCGCCGACGCCAAGCCCGGCGGCGACCCCACGGCGACCGTGCGCGGCGCGGCCGACGTGCTGGCCCGGGCCGGGACGTCCAAGGCGACCACCTCCATGGAGATGGCGGCCGGCGGGACCCGCGTGACCATCCGCGGCGAGGGCGGCTACGACTTCCGCAGGCGCACCGGCCGGCTGGAGGTCGTCCTGCCCAAGGACGCCGCCGGAGCCAGCGAGCACCGGCCCATCACCGAGCTCCTCAGCCCCGGCGCCCTCTACATGAAGAACCGCGGCGCCGGCGTCCCCGCCGACAAGTGGGTCCGCGTCGACACGACCACCCTCGACGACGGCAACCTCGTCACGGGCGGCGCCACCGACCCGGCGGCCGCCGCCGAGCTGCTGCGCGGCGCGCAGCGGGTGACCTACGTCGGCGAGGTCGATCTGGCAGGGGTAAAAGTCGGCCACTACCGCGGGACCGCCGACATCGCGGCCGCCGCCCGCACCGCGTCCCCGCAGGTGCGCGGGGCGCTCGCCGCGGCGGCGAAAGGGTTCGCCAAGGACACCGTGCCCTTCGATGCGTACCTCGACCACGACGGGCGGCTGCGCAAGGTCCGGCACCAGTTCAGCTTCACCAACCAGGGGCGCACGGTCGCGGTCGCTTCGACCACCCTGCTGTACGGATTCGGCACCCCCGTCGACGTACGCCTGCCGGCCCGGAAGGACCTCTACGCCGGGCGGATCAAGGGGTGACGGGGCGGTCGTAGGCCACGAGGGCGCCCTCAAATGGTCCGGACGTGTCATGCGCGGTGCGTGGCGCGCTCCCTA
Organism: Streptomyces sp. NPDC048353; assembly: GCF_055587165.1. Taxonomy (NCBI): domain Bacteria; kingdom Bacillati; phylum Actinomycetota; class Actinomycetes; order Kitasatosporales; family Streptomycetaceae; genus Streptomyces; species Streptomyces sp. NPDC048353. The sequence goes on from NZ_JBVJGU010000002.1 coordinate 15,242, forward strand.
CGCTGGGAGACCGACGCCGGCAGGAAGAGGTGACAGCGCGTGGCTCCGCCCCGTACCGCGACATTGCCCATCGAGCAGGACCGCGTCGCACTCGCCGAGATCGAGCTGTGCGGTGAGCTGATCATCGCGGCGTCGGCAGCCGACGGGGAGCGCCTCAGCGCCGACCGCATCGACGAGGTGCTGCGGGTCTCCGCCGAGCAGGACCGCTGACCGGCCGCCCCGCCGGCCCTGGCCGGCGGGGTATCCGGCCCGGAGCCCGCCGCCCGCCCCGGGGGCCGCCTCAGGTCCGCATCATCCGGGCGATGGCCTTCGTGGCCTCCTCGACCTTCGCCTCGATCTCGTCGCCGCCCTTGAGCGCCGCGTCGGCGACGCAGTGGCGCAGGTGCTCCTCGAGGAGCTGGAGCGCGAAGGACTGCAGGGCCTTCGTGGAGGCCGAGACCTGGGTGAGTATGTCGATGCAGTAGACGTCCTCGTCGACCATCCGCTGCAGACCGCGGATCTGCCCCTCGATCCGGCGGAGCCGCTTGAGGTGCTCGTCCTTCTGCTTGTGGTAGCCGTGCACGCCGTGGTCGTGGTCGGCCGGCGTGACGGTCGGCTCGACGGCCTCGGTGGTGACCTGGTCCGCCTCGGTGGTCGTCATCGCGTCCTCCCGTTGTCCATAAAGGGTTGGTATACCCCTCGTGGGTATATGGTACCGAGCTTCGCCGATCCCGGCGGGGGCCCGTGCAGATCACTGTGCCTGATGGGCGACACTGAAGGGACGCCGGTTAGCCGTGGCCGGATGATGCGCCTAGCATCAGCCTGACCGAAACCCAGCACCCCGAGGACCCCACGTGCGATTTCGTCTGACCCCCAGGGAGACGAGCTTCTACGACATGTTCGCCGCGTCCGCGGACAACATCGTCACGGGCTCGAAGCTCCTGATGGAACTGCTCGGAGCGGAATCCTCCGCCCGGGCCGAGATCGCGGAGCGGATGCGGGCAGCGGAACACGCCGGTGACGACGCCACCCACGCGATCTTCCACCAGCTGAACTCCTCGTTCATCACGCCCTTCGACCGCGAGGACATCTACAGCCTCGCGTCCTCCCTCGACGACATCATGGACTTCATGGAGGAGGCCGTCGACCTGGTCGTCCTCTATAACGTCGAGGAGCTGCCCAAGGGCGTCGAGCAGCAGATCGAGGTCCTGTCCCGGGCGGCCGAGCTGACCGCGGAGGCCATGCCGCACCTGCGGACCATGGAGAACCTCACCGAGTACTGGATCGAGATCAACCGTCTCGAGAACCAGGCCGACCAGATCCACCGCAAGCTGCTCGCCCACCTCTTCAACGGCAAGTACGACGCCATGGAGGTCCTGAAGCTCAAGCAGATCGTGGATGTGCTGGAGGAGGCGGCCGACGCCTTCGAGCACGTGGCGAACACGGTGGAGACCATCGCGGTCAAGGAGTCCTGAGCTTCGTGGACACCTTTGCCCTGATCGTGACCATCGGTGTCGCGCTCGGCTTCACGTATACGAACGGCTTCCACGACTCCGCCAACGCGATCGCCACCTCCGTCTCGACCCGGGCGCTGACCCCGCGGGCGGCGCTGGCGATGGCCGCGGTGATGAACCTCGCGGGCGCGTTCCTCGGCAGCGGGGTCGCCAAGACGGTCAGCGAGGGCCTGATCGAGACGCCGCACGGCGACAAGGGGATGGGCATCCTCTTCGCCGCGCTCGTCGGCGCGATCATCTGGAACCTGGTCACCTGGTACTTCGGTCTGCCGTCCTCCTCCTCGCACGCCCTGTTCGGCGGCATGGTGGGCGCGGCGCTGGCGGGCGGCACGGAGGTCATCTGGGGCGGCGTCCTCGACAAGGTCGTCATCCCGATGTTCATCTCGCCGGTCGTCGGCCTGGTCGCCGGTTACCTGGTCATGTGCTTGATCATGTGGATCTTCCGCAAGTCGAACCCGCACAAGGCGAAGCGCGGCTTCCGTATCGCGCAGACGGTGTCGGCGGCCGGTATGGCGCTCGGTCACGGTCTGCAGGACGCCCAGAAGACGATGGGCATCGTGGTGATGGCGCTGGTCATCGCCGATGTGCAGCAGGCCGGCGACGACATTCCGGTGTGGGTGAAGATCGCGTGCGCCGTGATGCTGTCGCTGGGCACCTACGCGGGCGGCTGGCGGATCATGCGCACCCTGGGCCGGAAGATCATCGAGCTGGATCCGCCGCAGGGCTTCGCGGCGGAGACGACGGGTGCGTCGATCATGTTCGGCTCGGCGTTCCTCTTCCACGCGCCGATCTCGACGACGCACGTGATCACCTCGGCGATCATGGGCGTGGGGGCGACGAAGCGGGTGAACGCCGTGCGCTGGGGCGTCGCCAAGAACATCATCATGGGATGGTTCATCACCATGCCGGCCGCCGCCCTGGTCGCGGCGGTCAGCTTCTACGTCGTCCAGCTGTTCTTCGGCTGACCCCGGAAGCACCCGGAACGTGTGTGGGCCCGGCTCCCCTGTGGGGGAGCCGGGCCCTTCGCCGTGCGGTGGCACCGCCATGCAGCACCGCAGGACGCCACGCGGCCGGGCCGCATGGTCCAGGGGCTATCCGAAGCGGCCGGAGATGTAGTCCTCGGTCGCCTGGACGCTCGGGTTGGAGAAGATGCGCTCGGTGTCGTCCAGCTCGATCAGCTTGCCGGGCTGGCCCACCGCGGCCAGGTTGAAGAAGGCCGTACGGTCCGAGACGCGCGCCGCCTGCTGCATGTTGTGCGTCACGATGACGATCGTGAAGCGCTCCTTCAGCTCGCCGATCAGGTCCTCGATCGCGAGCGTGGAGATCGGGTCGAGGGCCGAGCAGGGCTCGTCCATCAGCAGGACCTCGGGCTCGACCGCGATCGCGCGGGCGATGCAGAGTCGCTGCTGCTGACCGCCGGAGAGGCCGGAGCCCGGCTTGTTCAGGCGGTCCTTGACCTCGTTCCAGAGGTTGGCGCCCTTGAGGGAGCGCTCGACGATCTCGTTGAGCTGGGACTTCTTGTACGAGCCGTTGAGGCGCAGGCCCGCCGCCACGTTGTCGAAGATCGACATGGTGGGGAAGGGGTTGGGGCGCTGGAACACCATGCCGACCGTGCGGCGCACGGCGACCGGGTCGACGTGGGAGCCGTACAGGTTCTCGTCGTCCAGCATCACCTTGCCCTCGACGCGGCCACCGGGGGTGACCTCGTGCATCCGGTTCAGGGTGCGCAGGAACGTGGACTTGCCGCAGCCGGAGGGGCCGATGAAGGCCGTCACCGAGCGGGGCTCCACGGTCATGGAGATGTCGTCGATCGCCTTGTGGGCGCCGTAGTAGGCGGAGAGGCCGCTGACGTCGATTCGCTTGGCCATATCAGTTCACTTCCAAGGTGGCCGCGGTCAGCGGCCGGTCTTCGGGGCCTTCCAGCGGGCGATGCCGCGGGCCACCAGGTTGAGGATCATGACGAAGGCGATCAGGACGAGCGCGGCGGCCCAGGCGCGGGCCACGGCGGCGTCGGTGCCGACCGCGTACTGCTCGTACACGTAGAGCGGCAGCGAGGACTGGGCGCCTTCGAAGGGGTTCGGGTTGATCAGCTTCGTACCGAACACGAGGAGCAGCACGGGGGCCGTCTCACCGGTGATGCGGGCGACCGCGAGCATGACGCCCGTGGTGATGCCGCCGATCGCGGTGGGCAGGACCACCTTCAGGATCGTGCGCCACTTGGGGATGCCGAGGGCGAGGGAGGCCTCGCGCAGCTCGTTCGGGACGAGCTTGAGCATCTCCTCGGTGGAGCGGACCACGACCGGCATCATCAGGATGGCGAGCGCCATCGCGCCGGCGAAGCCCGAGGGGCCGAAGCCCAGCATCAGGTTCCAGGTGGCGAGGATGAACAGGCCGGCGACGATCGACGGGATGCCCGTCATGACGTCGACGAAGAAGGTGACGGCCTGGGACAGCTTCCCGCCGCCGTACTCGACGAGGTAGACGGCGGTCAGCAGGCCGATCGGCGCGGCGATCAGGGTGGCGATGCCGACCTGCTCGATGGTGCCGAGCAGGGCGTGGTAGACACCGCCGCCGGCCTCGGCGTCGAGGACGCCGTTCATCGAGTGGGAGAGGAAGTACGGGTCGAGGACGGCCATGCCCTTGCTGATCGTGACCCAGGCGAGGGAGAGCAGTGGGATGACGGCCAGGACGAAGCAGACCCAGACGAGGCTGGTGGCGACGCGGTCCTTGGCCTGGCGGCTGCCCTCCACCTTGGAGGTGATCGCGTAGGTGGCGAGGACGAAGAGGAGCGCGGCGATCAGGCCCCACTGGATCCGGCTGTGCCAGCCGGCGGCGAGTCCGAGGCCGACGGCGGCGGCGATCGACCCGACGGCGATGGCGGCCGGGGTCCAGCGCGGGAGGCGGGCGTGGCGCAGCGGGTCGTGGCGCACGACGGCGGTCGCCACCGGCGGACGGTCCTGTACGGCGTTGCTCATGCTGTGCCCCCAACCGTGGCTTCTCCGCCGACGCGGTGCGAAGGTGCGGCTTTCGCTGTGGTCTGCGGCCGGCGGGCCGCGAGTGCGTCGCTCACGCGTTGGCCCCCGAGTACTCCTTGCGGCGGCCGATGATCCACCGGGCCGCGCCGTTGACCAGCAGGGTGATGGCGAAGAGGACGAGGCCGGAGGCGATCAGGGCGTCGCGGCCGAACTCGTTGGCCTCGTTGAACTTCGCCGCGATGTTCTGGGCGAAGGTGCCGCCGCCGGGGTCGAGGAGGTGCCCCGAGATGAGGAAGCTGGGGGAGAGGACGACCGCCACGGCCATCGTCTCGCCGAGGGCGCGGCCCAGGCCGAGCATGGAGGCCGAGATGATGCCGGAGCGCCCGAAGGGGAGGACCGACATGCGGATGACCTCCCAGCGCGTGGCGCCGAGGGCGAGGGCGGCCTCTTCGTGCATCTTCGGGACCTGGAGGAAGACCTCGCGGGTCACGTTGGTGATGATCGGCAGGATCATGATCGCCAGCAGGATGCCGACGGTGAACAGCGAGCGGGCGGGGCCGTCGCTGGACTTGTCGAAGAGGTACGTCCAGCCCATGTAGTGGTCGAGCCATTCGTTCAGCCCGGCCAGGTAGGGGACGAGGAAGATGGCGCCCCACAGGCCGTAGATGATGCTGGGGACGGCGGCGAGCAGGTCGACGACGTACGCGAGCGGCTTGGCGAGCCTGCGCGGCGCGTAGTGCGAGATGAACAGCGCGATGCCGATGGCGACCGGCACGGCGATGACCATGGCGATGACCGACGAGACGACCGTGCCGAAGGCGAGGACGGCGATGCCGAAGACCGGCGGCTGGCCGGACGGGTTCCACTCGGAGGTGGTGAGGAAGTTCGTGGAGTCCTGCGAGATGGCGAGGACGGCGCGGTAGGTGAGGAAGACCGCGATCGCGGCCATGATCACCAGGAGGGTGATGCCGGAGCCGCGGGACAGGCCGAGGAAGACCTTGTCGCCGGGGCGGGCCGCGCCCTTGGCGCGGGCGCTTTCACGTATGGGTGGTGGGCTTGTCGTAACCATCGGGTCTCTCCGGTCTGCGGAGCCGGTACGTGCGTACGGGTTCCTGGCGGCGGTGCACCGGATGCCGGGGCCGGCCCGTCGGTGTGGCTGACGGGCCGGTCCCGGCCGGGGATCAGGACAGGGTGGGGACGATCTCGCGGACCTTGGTCGCGATCTCGGCCGGGAGCGGGGCGTAGCCGGCGTCGGTGAGGACCTTCTGGCCCTCCTCGCTGACGGTGTAGTTGAGGAACGCCTTCAGGGTCGGCAGGGTCTCCGCCTTGTTGCCCTTGTCGCAGGCGATCTCGTAGGTGACGAGGATGAGCGGGTAGGCGCCCTCGGCCTTGGTGGCGTAGTCGAGGGAGAGGGCCATGTCGCTGCCGGTGCCCTTGACCTTGGCGGCGGCGATGGCCTTGGAGGCGTTGGCGGAGGTGGCCTCGACCGGGGCGGAGGCGCCGGTGTTCAGGTCGACCGTGGAGATCTTGTTGGCGGTGGCGTAGGAGAGCTCGAAGTAGCCGATGGAGCCCTCGGCGTCCTTGACCGCGGTGGCGACGCCGGAGGAGCCGTTGGCGGCCTGGCCGCCGGGGGCGGGCCACGACTTCGTCTTCGGGTCGTGCTTCCAGTCGGCCGGGGCGGCCTCGGAGAGGTACTTGCCCAGGTTCTGGGTGGTGCCCGACTCGTCGGAGCGGTGGAAGGCCTGGATGGTGGAGTCCGGCAGCTTGACGCCCGGGTTGAGCTTGGCGATCGCCGGGTCGTTCCACTTCTTGATCTTCGTGTCGAAGATCTTGGCGAGGGTGGGGGCGTCCAGGACGAGGTTGTCGACGCCGTCCAGCTTGTAGCCGATGGCGATGGGGCCGCCGACCATCGGGAGGTTGATGCCCTTGCCGCTCTTGCAGATCTTCTGCGACTCGGCGACCTCCTCCTCCTTCAGCGCGGAGTCGGAGCCGGCGAAGGCGACCTGGCCCTGGTTGAACTTGGTGATGCCGCCGCCGGACCCGATGGCCTGGTAGTTGACCTCGACGCCGGAGCAGGCGGCCTGGAAGTTCTTGACCCACAGGTCCATGGCGTTCTTCTGCGCGCTGGACCCGGCGGCCAGGAGCTGGCCCTTGGCGCCGTCGCACTTGACGTTCGACGCCGCGGCGGAGGTCTTGTCGCCGGTCGGGGTCGTGCCGGTGTTGTCGTCCGAACCACACGCCGAGAGGACCAGGGCGCCGGAGACGACGAGGGCACCGATCGCGGAGGCGCGAAGCCCGTTCTTGCGCGAAAGCTTCACTGTCGGGTGTTCCTTCCAGAAGCCGCCCACGGGGACCGGGTGTCCTCATCGTTTGTACGGCGGCGTGTGTCGGGGTCGAGGATGCGGCGCGGTGAGCGAGCATCTTGTACGGCCGAAATTAGGCAGAACAGGTGAAGCCGTCGACCGAGGAGAGTGAACGGCAGGTGAACCGTGCCGTAAGCCCCGGTGCGGGGTGGCGGGGAGGGGTGCGGGGAGCACGAGAGGGACTCTCGAAACACGCCTCAGCGGGCCGTCGTGGCGAGCAGGGCGTCGAGGAGGTCGCGGTCTCTCGGCTGGGTGAGGCGGGCGCGGGCCGAGGGCGGTGCCAGCCACAGGAGCCGGTCGACCTCGCGGCTGGGCGTGAACGTGCCGCCCAGGGCGCGCGCCGACCAGTACGTGACCTCCTTCGGGCGGCCGTTCGCGACGTAGCGGAGCGTCGGGAGACGACGGCCCAGCTCACACGCCTGTCCGGTCTCCTCCATGATCTCGCGGAGCGCGCACTCCCGGATCGTCTCGCCCGGCTTCAGCTTCCCTTTCGGGTGGGACCAGTCGTCGTATTTCGGCCTGTGGACGAGGGCGATCTCCACGCCGCGGCCCGACGCGTCCGGCCGCCACAGCACCCCGCCTGCGGCCCTGATCACGGGACGGCCGCCGTCGCTCTGTGCCAGGTCCGCTGGAAGGTGAACCTGGCCGCCTCGACCTCATGGCGCTGGTCGGCGTGGAGGACGCCCAGGGCGTAGGCGGTGGCCGGGGCGATGCGGGGGGTGCGGGCCGCCGTGGCCGCGGCGGCGGCCGCCTCGGAGGCGTCGCGGTGGCGGTCGAGCGCGCGACCCGCCTCGTACAGGACGGGGTCCGGTCCGCTGCCCCCGTGCAGGACCTCGCAGGCGTACCGGTGCAGGCGCAGCAGGAGCCGGGTCTGGTGCCAGGGCGCGTCCTGGGACTCGCCGGTGGCGAGGGCGAGGGCGTCGGCGTTGTACGGGTGGGCCGCCCGGGCCAGCGGCAGGGCCGCCACGGCGTCGTGGAGCCGGCGCTCGACGGTCTCGGCGGGCGTGTCCAGGACCTCCAGCGCCGGGGCCGCGGCCGCGGGACCCAGCGGGACCTCGGAGGCCAGGAGCGCGACCGCGTCCGCGACGGCGTGGAAGCGGGAGGAGCCGAGCGCCTGGAGCGCGGCCGAGTGGGCGCGGGTACGGGCGAGGGTGAGCTGGCGTTCGAGGAGGGCGCCGGCGCGGGCGGCGCCGACGCTGAGGCCCGCCGTGTCCGCGCCCCGCGCCGCCGGTACGGGACCGCCGCCGTGCGAGAGGCGGGACAGCGCGTCCACCAGCCGGACCAGGCGGGAGGTGCAGGCGTGCTCCAGGGCCAGGGTGCCGGAGAGCCAGGCAAGCTCGGTGCGGAGCTGGTCGGCCCACGGGGCGTCGAGGAGCGGCCGGAAGGTGTGCAGGGTCCCGCTGATCCTGCGCGCGGCGGCCCGCAGCGCCCGGGCCGCCTCCTCGGCGCCGGTGGTGTCCGCGCCCCGCTCGGCGTGGAGCCGCAGGGCGCGCAGGAAGTCGGCGGCCCGGGCGTGGAGGTAGGGGGAGAGGACCTCGCCCGCGGTGACGCCCGGGCTGACACCCGTACCGATCACGCTGCCGTGCCCCGCCGGGAGCCCGGCGCTGCCCGGCCCCGCGGCGGCCCCTGGGGCGAGTCCGGCGCGGGTCCCGGCCTGGCCGCCGCCGGTGACCGCGGTCGCGAGTCCGGCCGGCGGGGCGGTGAGGCCCGCCCTCGTCATCCGGCCGGTGTCGGTGCCGGGGGCGGCCCGGCCGCCGCCGTCCGTGTCGGCGTTCGCCGTGGCCCGGCCGCCGCCGTCCGCCGCGGTGCCCGCCGGCGTGGGGAGGCCGGACGGTGGGGTCGCCGGGCCTTCCGGGGTGAGGTCGTGGTCAGGTTTGGGCACGCCTGCGCCTCCGCGCGTCGATGAGCATCTCCTGGACGTGCCGTAGCGGCTGGCCCTCCGGGTCGGTCGCGTGCCGCGTCCAGTTCCCGTCCGGGCCGAGGTGCCAGGAGGAGGTCGTGTCGGACATCCCGGTCTCCAGGAGCCGGGTGAGGGCGGCCCGGTGGGCCGGGTCGGCGACCCGTACCAGGGCCTCGATGCGCCGGTCGAGGTTGCGGTGCATCATGTCGGCGCTGCCGAACCAGACCTCCGGGTCGCCGCCGTTGCCGAAGGCGAAGATCCGGGAGTGCTCCAGGAAGCGGCCGAGGATCGAGCGGACCCGGATGTTCTCGGAGAGGCCGGCGACCCCGGGCCGTACCGCGCAGATGCCCCGCACCCAGATGTCGACCGGGACGCCCGCCTGCGCCGCGCGGTAGCAGGCGTCGATGACGGCCTCGTCGACCAGCGAGTTGACCTTGATGCGGACGTAGGCGGGCCGCCCGGCCCGGTGGTGGACGATCTCCTTGTGGATCCGGGAGACCAGCCCGTCCCGCAGGGACTTCGGGGCGGTGAGGAGCCGGCGGTAGGTCTCGCGGCGGGAGTAGCCGGAGAGCCGGTTGAACAGGTCGGAGAGGTCCGCGCCGACCTGCGGGTCGGCGGTGAGCAGGCCGAGGTCTTCGTAGAGCCGGGCCGTCTTGGGGTGGTAGTTGCCGGTGCCGACGTGGGAGTAGCGGCGCAGCAGCTCGCCCTCCTGCCGGACGACGAGGGAGAGCTTGCAGTGCGTCTTGAGGCCGACGAGGCCGTAGACGACGTGGCAGCCGGCCTCCTCCAGCTTGCGCGCCCACTTGATGTTGGCCTGCTCGTCGAAGCGGGCCTTGATCTCGACGAGGACGAGGACCTGCTTGCCGGACTCGGCGGCGTCGATCAGCGCGTCGACTATCGGCGAGTCGCCCGAGGTGCGGTACAGCGTCTGCTTGATCGCCAGGACGTCCGGGTCGCCGGCCGCCTGCTCCAGGAACGCCTGGACGGAGGTCGAGAAGGAGTCGTACGGGTGGTGGAGCAGGACGTCCCGCTCGCGCAGCGCGGCGAATATGTCGGGCGCGGAGGCGGACTCGACCTCGGAGAGGTCCCGGTGGGTCCCGGCGACGTACTTCGGGAACTTCAGCTCGGGCCGGTCCAGGGAGGCGATGCCGAAGAGGCCGGTCAGGTCGAGCGGTCCGGGCAGCGGATAGACCTCGGCGTCGGAGACCTTCAGCTCGCGGACGAGGAGGTCGAGGACGTACGGGTCGATGGACTCCTCGACCTCCAGCCGGACCGGGGGTCCGAAGCGGCGGCGCATCAGTTCCTTCTCCAGCGCCTGGAGCAGGTTCTCGGCGTCGTCCTCCTCGACCTCCAGGTCCTCGTTCCGGGTCACCCGGAACATGTGGTGGGCCAGCACCTCCATGCCGGGGAACAGCTCCTCCAGGTGCGCGGCGATGACGTCCTCGAGGGGGACGTACCGCTGCGGGGAGGCCTCCAGGAAGCGGGAGAGCAGCGGCGGGACCTTGACGCGCGCGAAGTGGCGGTGACCGCTGACGGGGTTGCGGACGACCACGGCGAGGTTGAGGGAGAGTCCGGAGATGTACGGGAAGGGGTGCGCGGGGTCGACGGCCAGCGGGGTGAGGACGGGGAAGATCTGCTGCCGGAACAGGGTGAAGAGCCGGGCCTGCTCCTTCTCGGTCAGCTCGGGCCAGCGGATGAGGTGGACGCCCTCGTCGGCGAGGGCCGGGGCGACGTCCTGCTGGAAGCAGGCGGCGTGCCGGGCCATCAGCTCGCGGGACCGGGTCCAGATGAGGTCGAGGACCTCTCGGGGCTGGAGGCCGGAGGCGGAACGGGTCGCGACGCCGGTGGCGATGCGGCGCTTGAGGCCGGCGACGCGGACCATGAAGAACTCGTCGAGGTTCGACGCGAAGATGGCGAGGAAATTAGCCCGTTCGAGGAGGGGGGTGGCGGGGTCCTCGGCCAGTTCCAGGACCCGCTCGTTGAACGCGAGCCAACTGCGCTCGCGGTCCAGGAAGCGGCCCTGGGGCAGCTCGCCGGTGGCGCCGTCGTCCTCGTACGCGTCCGGATCGGCGTCCAGGTCGGGGGCGAGGTCGGAGACCGGGCCCGGCTGGACGGCGTGGGGGCGGTGCGCGGCTATGGATCCGACGGTCGGCTGGCCGTTCCGGCCGCTCTGGCCGTGGGGGGCGTTCTGACCGTGCGGGGTCGGCGTCGCGGACGGCTGTGCGGAGGGCTGGACCGGGACCTCGGCGGGCTGCTGGCTCATGGCCCCATTCTTCCGCGCGAAGGGCTGGTCAAGCGCGTCGGAGCGGGCCGCGGTGGAGGGAAGTCTCCCTTTCGGGAGCGCCTGGCGGGGCGCGTGCGCGGCGGGCTTCATTGCGTGAGCGTCGCAAGCGCGTCTGAATGGCCGGTAACGGGGACGTGTCGTCCGGGGATCGGCGGCGGATCGGCGAGCGGACCGTGGCGGCGCGGGGGCCGCCCCCCGCCCCCCCCCCGCCCCCCCCCCCCGGCCCCCCCCCCCCCCCGCCCCCCCCGGCCGGGGGGTGTTCCCCCCCCCCCCCCC